>NZ_LIQH01000029.1 GCF_001418085.1 Lacinutrix algicola | reverse complement strand
GCTAATAGAACGCATAGTCATCTTATACCGTAATCTTTAATGATATCTTGATGCCAAGTCATCATACTATAAGGCATTAATCTTCGTTTCCAAAGGCTATTCCTTAGTATAAGGTAGATTCTATACGCGTTACGCACCCGTGCGCCGGTCGTCAGCAATAGCAAGCTACTCTGTTACCCCTCGACTTGCATGTGTTAAGCCTGCCGCTAGCGTTCATCCTGAGCCAGGATCAAACTCTTCATCGTTAAATTTTTAAGTGTTTCCACTAATATGCTTAACAACCAAAGAAATTAAATTAGTACTCGAATGGTTTATTCTCTTGTTTGTCTATAACCGTTTCCAGTTATAAACTTACGCTGTCAATTCAATATGTGTATGAACTTGTTTCTTATCTTGTATTTGCTAACTAAAATTTAATTTACTTAGCGGGCTGCAAATGTAAAACCCTTTTTAATTCTGTGCAATGTTTTTTGATTAAAAATTAAAAACTTTTTTCTCTTTTTAAACACCGATATTTCACTGAACTTTTTTGCTCTTAACGTTGACGTTTTAAGCGGCTGCAAACTTACAACCTTTATTTAATATAAAAAGACTTTTTTGAATCTTTTTTATATTATTTTATTTCGTCTTTGTAATGAACTTCGCTTTATACCTTGTCGTTGTGACTGCGGCGCTAAGCGGCTGCAAATGTACAACTGTTTTTTACTTACACAAGCTTTATTTTAATGTTTATTATTATTCTTTTTTAGACTCGGTTTTAACAACTACTAATCAAGGAGTTGAAGTGCTGTTTTATTTGTGATTTTATTACTCACTTTGTCCTTATTATATATACCCTGATTTCTGGTTCTTTTACTCACTTTATTGGTTTTGTGAAACTGCTGTATTATAATTACTTTATTATTGTGTTAAGAATAGTTTACATAGATCACGCGTTAGGGATTGAAACGTCATCCTTTTTGCTTTTTCAGTAAAAAGATATAGTGAAAAGCCCGACCTTTAGGTAACGCCCAAAATATTTAATAAATATTATATGTGTTGTTTTATTGAAATAAATATTAAACCATACGCCTAGGAATATGGAAGGTTTTACTTAAACCATATATAATTTTGGACCGTAAAAAAACATACTTACAAAATAAATAATTTTTTTTGTAACAAAATATACTCTTTATACGTATAAACACTGATAGCAAAATATTCACGTCCATTTTCGGGCACAAATTATAACTTATTTAGATGAGACAACTTAAAATTACCAAGCAGGTTACCAACCGTGAGACCGCATCGTTAGATAAATATCTACAAGAAATTGGAAAAGTTGACTTAATTACCGCAGATGAAGAAGTTGAATTAGCACAACGTATTAAGGCTGGCGATCAAATCGCACTTGAGAAATTGACTAAGGCTAACTTACGTTTCGTTGTATCGGTAGCTAAGCAATACCAAAACCAAGGTTTAACATTACCAGATTTAATTAATGAGGGTAACTTGGGTTTAATTAAGGCGGCACAACGTTTTGATGAAACACGTGGTTTTAAATTTATCTCTTATGCTGTATGGTGGATTAGACAATCTATCTTACAAGCTTTAGCTGAACAGTCTCGTATTGTACGTTTACCATTAAACAAGATTGGTTCTATTAATAAAATAAACAAAACTTTTGCTTTCTTAGAGCAAGCACATGAGCGCCCACCAAGTGCTGAAGAGATTGCTAAGGAATTAGACATGACTATTAATGACGTTAAGGAATCTATGAAGAATTCTGGACGTCACGTAAGTATGGATGCTCCTTTAGTTGAAGGTGAAGATTCTAACCTTTATGATGTATTAAATTCTGGTGAGTCTCCAAATCCTGATCGTGAGCTTTTACATGAGTCTTTACGTACTGAGATTGAACGTGCTCTTGAAACACTAACGCCTCGTGAGGCTGATGTAATTAGATTATACTTTGGTTTAGGAAACCAACACCCAATGACATTAGAAGAAATTGGTGAAACTTTTGACTTAACACGTGAACGTGTAAGACAAATTAAAGAAAAAGCTATTAGAAGATTGAAACATACTTCTAGAAGTAAAATATTAAAAACTTACTTAGGATAAACCTAAGTTACGTTAACAAACAGTTATTCATAACTGTTCGTTTTTTGATTGATGAAGAACCCAGAGCTGATTACTCTGGGTTCACTCATTTTACATCTTATTTGATTATTTTAAATTACTATATTTAAACATGCTTAAAACTATTTGCTACACAAGTGAAGTGAATTCTTCTTTAAAACTCATGGAGTTGGAGGCTTTATTTAACCAAACTCAATCTAAAAATAATATCCATAACATTAATGGTGTTTTGGTTAAAAGAAACAATTTGTTTTTTCAAGTAATAGAAGGTAATCCTATTATAATTGACACTTTATATGAGCAAATAAAAAAAGACTCCAGGCATTCTAACATTATTGAGTTTTTAAACAAACCTATTACTAAGCTTAGTTTTAAATCTTTTAAAATTGGATATTCTGTTGTTAAAGACATAGATGCTCTTTATAGTTTACAAAGTTATGTTTTAGAATTAGAGAAAAATAACAATAAAAACAGTGCTCTGTTTTTACAAATAATTGAAGACCTACTTAGCGACAAATAATAAAAAGCATTAGCTTTGTGCGAACAACACAAAACTAAATAAAATGTCTACTAAATTAATTGCACCTTCAATGCTTGCTGCCGATTTTGGCAACTTACAACGTGATACAGAAATGGTTAATAATAGTGATGCCGATTGGTTTCATATTGACGTAATGGATGGTCACTTTGTTCCAAATATATCTTACGGAATGCCAGTAATTGCAGCTATTAAAAAACACGCTACAAAACCTCTAGATGTTCATTTAATGATTGAAAAACCTGAGCGTTACATTGAAGAATTTGCTAAGGTTGGTGCAGACATTATTACTGTTCACCACGAATCTACTGTACATTTACACAGAACACTAAGACAAATAAAGGATGCAGGTTGTAAAGCTGGTATTGTTTTAAATCTAACTACACCTATTTCGGTTTTAGAAGATATTCTTCCAGAATGCTATATGGTATTATTAATGTCTATTAATCCTGGTTTTGGCGGTCAAAAATTTGAAGAAATCACTTACCAGCGCGTGAAGAAATTGCGTAAAATGATAGATGAGCAAGGTCTTGATACAAAAATTGAAATTGATGGTGGTGTTACAGATAAAAACATTGAGAAATTAGTGGAAGCTGGCGCTGATGTTTTTGTTGCAGGAAGCCATGTTTTTAAAAGCAGTAATCAGCCAGAAACAATAAAGAATTTAAAAGACTTAGCTAATAAATAATAGCCATTATTTACCAAACGGTAACTGAGCTAAATCTACATTACCTCCTGATAATATTACACCAATTTTTTTATTTAAAAATTGGTGTTTTTGTTTTATAACAGCTGCTAATGCTGCTGCACTTGATGGCTCTACAACAATTTTTAATCGTTGATAAATTAATTGCATTGCTGAAATTATTTCAGCGTCCTCTACTCTAATAATTTGTTTTACTTGTTGTTGAATTATCGGAAAATTTATATCTCCTAATTCTGTTCTTAATCCATCTGCAATGGTATTTGTAGTACTATTACTTTCTATTTTACCACTGAGTAAAGATCTGTAAGCATCGTCTGCCTCCATTGGCTCTGCTCCAACAACCTCACATTTACCTCCAAAGTATTGAGCTGCTAATGCTGTACCTGCAATTAATCCACCACCACCAACTGGTGCAATTATATAATCTAAATTATTATAATCTTCTAACAATTCTATTGCTGCAGTACTGTTTCCTATAATAACGTTTAAATTATTAGATGGATGAATAAAAGTTGCACCTTTTTTTCTACAATATCATTAGCTGTATTCCCCCTAGCTTCTATTGTAGATTCACATTCCGTAATACTACCACCATAACCCAAAACAGCATTTTTTTTTACTTGTGGCGCATTTTCTGGCATAACAATGTATGCTTTTACACCTAAGCTTTTTGCCGCTAAAGAAACCGCCTGAGCAAAATTACCTGAAGAATGTGTTACCACACCTTTTTCTAGTTGAGCTTCGGTAAGTTGCATAATGGCATTTGTTGCTCCTCTCATTTTAAAGGCTCCCATTTTTTGAAAATTCTCGCATTTAAAAAACAACTCTCCTCCTACTATATTATTTAATAATTGCGAGCTTAAAACTGCTGTTTTATGAATGTATGGTTTTATAAGCTTACTTGTTTTGGAAAGTGTTTCTTTATTCATAGTTTTATTTAAGAGTTATATCAAGTATAAGTTTTATGAAAATTTTTAGAGTATTCCTAAAATTTAACCGCAGTTAATAGTTTGCAAAATTATAGTTAAGCATTTGTTGAACATATTTATATACTTTTGGAAAATGTGCTTTAAATTCTTCAGGAGTTTCAAAAAAACACTCTACTAATACTGAAATAAATTCGAAATGATTAGTAAAAGCATATGCTCTAAAATATTTAGTACTTATAAGCTTAGCTCTAACATCTGGATTTTGCTGAAGAAAATCTGTTAAATCTAAAAATCTATTTTTAAATAAATACGCACTAATATCATTCTCTTTTAAACTATTAAAATGCAAAGCATGAGCGACCTCATGAATACCAAGATTTAAATTATCGTTTCCAATATTATAACCTTCTGTAAAATCTTCCCAAGACAAGACTAAGCTTCTTAACTTGGGATTATACTCGCCTTTATGATTTTGTTGACTTTGCTTAGAGTAGTACTGAGATGGATATATTATTATAAAATCGAGTGTATTAATTAAATACTTTCTAAAACCAAAAGTTAACATTACTGCAGTTGCAGAAACCAACACTTTTATCTCGTCTGTTATTTCTACACCTTCTCTCCCGACAAATTTCTTGTCGCGAATAAAACAAACCATGCGATGATGGAAATTACTTTTTTCCTTTTTGGTTAATTTATTATAAAAATCGAACTGATCTTCTAAAATATTAATTTGATCTTTATTTAATTTTCTTTTAAATAAATGATTAAAAACATAAAATGGCTTTAATTTTTTCCTTGCGTAGACTTGCTCTAAAAATTTAAAGAAATGATAACCAGTTACAGTTGCAATACCAATATAAAATATTAATAAAAATACTTCTGATTGTATTTCTGCAGACTCTTGTAACACATAGAAAAATAATAAATTCATTTAATAAAAATATTAAAACGAATAAAAAACACTACTATTATTCTACAAAAAAGAACAATAATTAATCTAGTGCAATTACGTTATTTAAAGAAAGCATCACTGAGTTTTAAAGCAGCTGGCCATTTCTTATTCCTACTTACTTTAAAATCTTTTATAGCATTAGAATTGTCATTTAACTTTAAATAAGATACTCCTCTACTATATTCTGGTCTTCCGTTACCTAAATACTTATCGTCAATTACCTTTGTAAAATAAGGAATAGCTTCTTTATAATTTTTTGTTAGATTCTCAAGTAAACCTAATTTAAAATGTGTTGGCAAGTTATTTGGCTCTAATTCTAAAACTTTCAAGAATTCAATTCTAGCATTAGCATACTCTTTCTTATCAAAATAACTATTACCTTCTTTAAAATACTTAGTCATTTCGTCTATAACATCTTTACCCAATTTACTTGCGATAGCGTCAGATTTAGATTTCTTAGACATGATTTTATCAAGTTCACTTTTAAAGTTTAAAAGCTCTTTGTCGTAGGGATAACTTTCTAACGCGTAATTAACTTTACTTAAAGCTAAAGAATCATCTCTATAATATATTCTTATATCATTACACATGTGCAACCAACCAGTAATATTTTTAGGTCTTACATTAAAATGTCTATCGTACAAGTTAAACAATGCCACTGTATCTTTACGTTTCTTATAAATATCTTTAAGAATAAAGAAATTAGATTCTACACTTGGTACTGCATCAAAAACTTCTTTAGAATAAGCAAATGCACTATCTTCTTTCTTAAGAACATTATAAGTCATAGCTTTTAGAGTTCGTGGCCACATATCGTTCTCTATTCTAGCAATAGATGTATCTAAATATTTTAATGCGATATCGTACTCTTTATCATTAATAGCAAACATTGCTTTAATATCGTCGTTTGTAGTTCCTATTTGGTTTACATAAGGATAGTCCGGCAACATACTAATTACTTGTTTGTAGGAGTATTTAAATTTTTGAGTAAAGGCATCTTTAGTTTTTAACTCCTTCATTAATGTGAATTGCACTTTTGATGCCCTATAATCCCTAAAAAGATTAAAGCTATTTAATAACATTAGAAAAACTATAGAGAATCCTATTAATTTATTTCTTTTTGAAATTTCAGTCTTACCAGTAACTTGATCTTCTGTATGTGAAAGACCTAAAATAATTGCAAGAACTAATGCAAATACAACTTGAATTGGAGCTCTATCGTGAGGAAAGTTAAAAAAGGCATCTATAGCATACCCTATTAGGGCTAAAGAAATGACTACAACGAAGAACTTTTCAGAATTGGTTTTCAAATTCTTAAAGTAAATAATTAGTAGTATAAAGCCTAATACATAAACACTTAAATACAAAATAAATCCTACTATACCTGTTTCAGCTAAAGCTTGCAGGAAATCATTATGTACATGAGTAGAAAATATAATTTGTTTATTACTTCGTTTTATAGCAAGATCACTTTTTGAATTATGTCTATAATTACCTACTCCAACACCTATAACAGGTGATTTTTTAAAATCTTTAATAGCAGAATTCCAGATTCCCAATCTTCCGTTACCATCAACTAAGTTTGCTTTACCTTTTGGGTTATACAAATCTTTCTCTGCTTTAGTAGCAAACAAGTTTTCGTATGAGTTAAACTTTCCTTCATGTATCTTATTTATAGACAAAGAAAACCCAAAAGCAACAAATGCCGCAATTACTAATGGCAAGACAATAGAAACGCTTTTGTTGATAGAATATTCTGAAATTAGAAAATAAGCTACCGAAAAGATTGTCAACATTATAGCCATAATTAATGCTGCTGTCCTAGCTCCAATTAAAAACAGACCTGTTATTACAAAAAAGATAACTATTAAGGTAAGTGCTTTTTTTAAACCTTTTAACTGCTGAAAAACATACAATACAAATGGCAACTTAATTACTAATGCACTGGCAAGGATATTTCTATTACCATAACGATGCGGAATATTCTGTAATAACTCAGCCGTTCTTAATTCACTAGAATTAGATAAAAAATAATAGACAACTTCAAAAGATTCTATAAATAAAAAGACACTTATCAAGATGCTTATTCCTAAAAAGCTAAACAGTTTTTTATCTCTAAAAACTATATACAAATTAAAAACACTAAATATAAAAGTGACTATTCTTGATATATAAACTAGGCTTTCATCAATAATTATTGACTGCGTCATGGATAAACAAGACACTATAAATGTTAAAAATTGAATACCAAAAAATAACTTCACATACTTAGTAAAAGAAAAGGACAAGTATCCCGGCACAAATAAGTAATACGAAAAGACTACGACATTTAGTATCCCTATGTAAAACCATTGTGTTGCTGCGAAATCGAAGGCACCTAAAGAAGGTACAAACATTGTTATTAAGTATAAAAAAATAATAGCATAATTTGCATTACTAGTTTTCTTTAAAAGCCTTTTCATTCTATTAGATTATAAATTACCAAAACAAATTACAAAATGAAATTAATTGAACAAAGTTCTAACCAATTTAATTAAATAACCTCTTTATTTTCTATTTGTGACCGTGATAGGAGTCGAACCTACAACCGTTGGAGCCGAAATCCAGTGCTCTATCCAATTGAGCTACACAGCCTTTTAGTATTACTTAAGACAATTTACTTTTTACAATTGTAGAAATTGTTTTACCATCTGCTCTTCCTGCAACAGCTTGATTAACTATGCCCATTACTTTTCCCATATCCTTCATGCCTTCTGCTCCAGTTTTTGCAATTGCATCTTCTACAAGTTTCCCAACAGCTTCTTCACTCATAGCCTCTGGTAAAAACTGAGAGATTACTTCTGCTTCTTCTAATTCTGGAGTAGCTAAATCTTCTCTTCCTTGCTCTAAAAAAATAGCTGCACTATCCTTACGTTGCTTTACTTGTTTTTGTAATATTTTAAGTTCTTGTTCTTCTGTTAATTCTTCTTTAGCACCACTTTCGGTTTGAGCTAACAATATTGCAGATTTAACCGCTCTTAAAGCTGTTAAGGCAACAGTGTTTTTGCTTTTCATTGCCTCTTTTAAGGCTGTCATTATATTTGCTGATAAACTCATGTTATATATGTTTTTAGGTTACGAAGATAGGAAAAAGTATGAAGCTTAATAAAGCCTCTGCATTTAAAAAATAAAACCCAAAACGTGAAGGTCGTTTTGGGTTTAAAAGAATAAAATATAGTATTTATACTATTATTAAATAGTGTTTAATCTACATTATCATGTAAAAATGAATTATTATTTCTTAATTGAATATCATCATTATCATCTATACTTAATGTTGTTTTAGACACGGTGCTTTCTGATGACGAATGTCTCGCTTCATCCAAACTTAAACCTTGACGTTTATAAGCTGGAATTTTCTCAATATCATCTATTTTAGCAGCATTAAATTTATGATTAAAAGACTTCATTTTTGATCTTCTATCATCTGCTCTTTCTTTTAAAATATCGGAAATAGAACTGTTCATTGGATCTAGATCCTCTTCAGAAGTTTCTACTTCCTCTTGAGTAATTACTTTCTTTTCGAAAACAATCTCTTCATCTACAACTTCTTCAACTTTAACTTCTTGCTTTTTTGTATTGAAAGACATAACAGGCTCTGCATAATCCTCAAGAGCGTGTCTCACTTCTTCGTTATTACTAACTTCGGTAGCTGGAATTAATTCTACGTGATCTGTTACTTCAATTTCATTTAAATCGAAAATTATATTCTGCTCTGTTTCTAACTCAACCTCTACACTTTCCTCCTTGATAGGCATGTCGAAACTTAACGTTATTTGCTTTTCATCTTCTTCCTCTTCAGATTCACTTGCAATAAAATTGTTTGCATTATTATTAGTTGAAGTAATAACAAATTCTTCTTCAGTATTAAAGGTTGCTACAACTTCATCATAAACAACATCGATATTTTTGATAACTTCCGAAGTAGGAATCAATCCTAAAGCTTCTAAAGAAACACTTCTTTGTTTATTTACCAAATTCATCTCCATTACACTTAAAGGATCTTCGGTATCATCATCTAAATTTAAAGTATGTTTTACAACTTTTGGTGGTTCTGGTTTTGGTATTATAACCTCTGGCGCAACTACCGCTGGAGCTGCATCATTTGATGTTAAATTCTTTTCTATACTTTGATCTTCCTCTAAAGCATGAATAACTTTTTTCGTTTCTGTATTAGAAATCTCATCTTGCTGTTCTATATTAAAACCAGTTGCTATAATTGTTACAGCAATAGACTCCTCTAAAGACTCATCTTCACCAACACCCATAATAATGTTAGCGCCATGTCCTGCTTCTACTTGAATATGGTCGTTAATTTCACCAATCTCATCAATAGTAATCTCCTGAGAACCAGAAACGATTAGCAACAATACGTTTTTAGCTCCAGTAATTTTATTATCGTTTAATAATGGTGAATCTAATGCTTTAGAAATTGCTTCGAATGCACGGTTTTGCCCTGAAGAAGTAGAAGAACCCATAATTGCGGTACCACTATTACTTAATACAGTTTTGGCATCACGTAAATCAATGTTTTGCATATAGTGATGTGTAATCACCTCTGCAATACCACGAGAAGCTGTCGCTAAGACTTCGTCTGCCTTTGAGAATCCGGCTTTAAAACCAAGATTACCATAAACCTCTCTTAATTTATTATTATTAATCACAATTAAAGAATCTACCTCATTACGAAGTTTTTCAATTCCTATTTGTGCTTGTTCGTTACGCATTTTTCCTTCAAACTGGAAAGGCATAGTTACAATACCTACAGTTAAAATGTCCATTTCTTTGGCCATTTTAGCAATAATTGGTGCTGCTCCTGTTCCAGTTCCACCTCCCATTCCTGCTGTAATAAATACCATTTTAGTATTTGTTCCTAGCATTTGCTGGATGTCTGAAAAACTTTCTACAGCAGATTGCATCCCAACATCTGGGTTTGCACCTGCTCCTAATCCTTCAGTTAAATTAACTCCTAATTGGATTTTGTTTGGTACACCACTATTTTGAAGTGCTTGCGCATCTGTATTACAGATAACAAAATCTACTCCTTTAATACCTTGTTGAAACATGTGGTTAATAGCGTTGCTACCACCTCCACCAACACCAATAACCTTGATGACGTTAGATTGATTTTTAGGTAAATCAAAGGCGATACTTTCGAATTCTTTGTTGCTCATAAAATTCTATTTATTTGGATCAATTTTTAGACGCTGTATACAGCGTCTCTTTAATATTTTTATTATTCAGCGTTGTCTAAAAAATCTTTAACACGCTCTGTTAACGCATCTAAAAAAGAGCGCTTTGGTTTTACTACTGGTTCTATTATTTCTTCTTCTTCCTCTTCTTCTATTTCATTTTCTATTACTTCTTCTGCTTTTACACGATCTTGACGTTTTAAACCATCCATTACTAAACCAACAGCTGTTGCAAACAATGGACTCGTAATAGCATCATCACTATCTCCTGCTAAATGCTCGTTTGGATAACCTACTCTTGTATCCATTCCTGTTATATATTCAACTAATTGTTTTAGGTGTTTTAATTGTGCACCTCCACCAGTTAAAACAATACCAGCTATTAGCTTCTTTTTCTGTTCTTCGTGACCGTAATTTTTTATTTCTACGTATACCTGTTCAACTATCTCAACTACTCTTGCGTGAATAATTTTAGATAGATTTTTAAGTGTTATTTCTTTTGGCTCTCTACCTCTTAATCCAGGAATAGAAACAATTTCATTATCTTTATTCTCACCTGGCCAAGCAGAACCAAACTTAATTTTTAATAACTCTGCTTGCTTCTCGATTATAGAACAACCTTCTTTTATATCTTCGGTTATTACGTTACCTCCAAAAGGAATTACAGCTGTATGCCTAATAATTCCATCTCTAAAAATGGCTAAATCTGTTGTTCCTCCTCCTATATCGATTAAAGCAACACCTGCTTCTTTTTCTTCTTGACTTAACACTGCATTTGCAGATGCCAATGGCTCAAGTGTAATACCTTCTAATTCTAAACCTGCGCTTTTTACACAACGTCCGATATTTCTAATTGAAGACACTTGACCAACAACAACGTGAAAATTAGCTTCTAATCTCCCACCATACATTCCAATAGGCTCTTTTATCTCAGCTTGCCCATCTACTTTATACTCTTGCGGCAATACATGAATAATCTCTTCTCCAGGTAACATAACAAGTTTATGCACTTGATTAATTAAACGCTCGATATCATCTTCATCAATTACCGTTTCAGAATCTGCTCTTGTAATATAATCACTATGCTGTAAACTACGAATATGCTGTCCTGCAATACCCACTGTAACACCTTCTATTTTTGTAGCTGCTGCTGCTTCCGCTTCTTGAACAGCTAATTGAATAGATTGAATTGTTTGCGTAATATTATTTACAACACCACGATGTATACCTAAACTTTTAGACTTACCAATGCCTAAAATTTCAACCTTACCATATTCATTTTTACGACCAATCATAGCCACAATTTTTGTGGTTCCTAGGTCTAATCCAACTGCTAAATTCTGTTCCATAGTTTATACTTTAGTGCAAACAACCTGATTTTCAAATTGCAAATTCACTTTACTATATTTATCTAAACTTTTATCTTTAATTGCTTTTTTAAAAAAAGCTTTAAGATTGTTTACTTTTTTATCTAAATGCTCAAGTTTTCCAAATTGTACAATAAAATTACATCGCCTTAATTTTAAATTGATAGACATGTCTTTATTTTGAATTATCTCGACAACATTTTTCTTCATAAATTCATCACGCTCTATTCTGCTTGCAATAGCAAAAACATTGCTTAAGTTTTTCTTCGACACTTCGCCAGTAACCATCGGCACTCGCGCAGTGAAATTAGATGACAAAGGCATGTAACCACCTTTACTATCCAAATAGTAAGAGTCTGATTTTAAAACTCTTGCAATAGGTTCTTTTTGTTTGATTTTCGCTGAAAAGTCGCCGTTTACGTTTAAATAAATCTGGGCTTTTTCAATCATTGCGTTAGCATTCAGGGCAGATTCTAAAGCATGTAAATCTAAAGTTTCTTTAGGCACACTCGCAAGTGGTTGCTGATTTTGTATTAACAATTTACTAACAGTAGCATGCGTAATAAAAGGCTTCTGCTCTTCTACAAACTCAATAGTTGTTTTAGCAACTTTTCTGTTGCCATTTCTAGCTGAAGAAAAAGCAAACAAAAACACGACCACACTAAGCAGCACAACACCTTTTATGTAGTTCCAATTAACTTTCATGAACCAAAGCTTTTTTTATTTTATGCACTTCTACACCTATATCTCCAGCACCTATTGTAAGAATAATTCTAGCCTTACTTTCTTTTATTTTCTGAATAATCTCAGACTTCTCTATCAATTCTTTATTAGGATTCTCTATTTTATCTAATAACCAACTAGACGTCACGCCTTTAATTGGCAATTCTCTTGCTGGATAAATGTCCAACAAAAGTACTTCATTAAATTGCGAAAGACTACTAGCAAACTCTGCTGCAAAATCTTTAGTCCTCGAGAATAAGTGTGGTTGAAAAATAGCCAACACTTCATCATTAGGATACATTTCTCGCACCGCTTGATGCACTGCATTTATTTCTTCGGGATGATGCGCATAATCATCTATAAAAACAAGATCATCCGTTTTTATTTGATACGTAAAACGTCGCTTTACACCTTTATAAGATATCAATGCTTTAATAAGCTCACTTGCTGGCACACCATACTCTAAAGCCATTGCTAAAGCAATTAATGCATTAGACAAATTGTGCCTACCCGGCAGATTAAATTGAACTCCCTTAAGTAATGCACTTGGTGTTTTAACATCAAACACATAAACACCATTTTCTATTTTTATATTTTGAGCCGAATAATCCGCATCATCCTCAATACCATAAGTAATTCCTTTTAAAGGCAAACCATTTTTAACAAATAGCTTTCCATTTGGCTTTAATTTTTTTGAGAAATCTTCGAAAGTTTTAATTAGCTCTGAAGCATCTCCATAAATATCCAAATGATCTGCATCCATAGATGTTATGCAAGCCAAATTTGGTGACAAAGTTAAAAAAGAACGATCAAATTCGTCTGCTTCTACAACACTTACCTCATTACCATTTAATATTAAATTAGAATTATAATTCTCACTAATACCACCTAAAAAAGCAGTTAACGGAACATCACACTCCATCATAATATGACCAAGAATACTTGTAGTTGTAGTCTTTCCATGAGTTCCAGCTACCGCTAAACAAAAAGTGTTTTCTGTAATGAGACCTAAAATCTCCGATCGCTTAAAAACCTTAAACCCATTATTTTTAAAATAATTAAGTTGCTTATTATCCTTTGGGATTGCAGGCGTATAAACAACTAGTGTTTTTTCTGAATCTAAAAATAAACTTTCAATAACATCAACAGTATCGTTAACAGTCACACCAATACCTATGTCTTCTAAGGCATTTGTAATGTCTGTTTTCGTTTTATCGTAGCCCGCGACTTGCTTATTAGCGGCTTTGAAATAACGAGCAATAGCACTCATCCCAATACCTCCAATACCTACAAAGTAGATGTTATTTATGTTGTTTAAATTCATGTTTTTATTTTTGTTATTCAGAGCAAAGCGAAGCATCTATAATTTGAGATTCTTCAGTCGTTCCTTCTTCTGAATGACACAATATTTGTTTTATTTTTTTAGAAGTTTTTCAACTTCATCAACTATTTCTTTTGTTGCATTTACCAATGCTAATTTTTTAATATTATCGCTTAGCTGTTTTTGTTTTTCAACGGAAGCTACTAATTGAGAAAATTTATTTTTAAAATCAACTTCTAAATCCTCTTGTGCAATCATTAGAGCAGCATTTTCATCTACAATCGCTTTTGCATTTTTGGTCTGATGATCTTCTGCCACATAAGGAGAAGGTACAAAAATAACCGGTTTCCCAACTATACACAGCTCTGAAACGGAACCTGCACCGGCTCTTGAAATAATAATATCCGCAGCCGCATAAGCAAAATCCATATTATTAATATATTCATACACGTGAACATCTTTAATGTCACCATTAATTTTATAATCATTATAATACAACTTACCTGTTTGCCAGATAATTTGCACTTGTTGCGTTTGCAAAAAGTCCAACTCTCTTTTTAACAATTCGTTTATAGCTTTCGCTCCCAAACTTCCTCCTAAAACTAAAAGTGTTTTTTTTCCTTCAATTAAACCAAAATACTTTATTGCCTCACTTCTTTTCGAATTAATAGCCAATAAATCTTGACGTACAGGATTTCCTGTTTTTAATATTTTATTTTCAGGAAAAAATCGTTCTAAACCATCATAAGCAACACATATTTTTTGCACTTTTTTTGACAGTAATTTATTTGTAATTCCTGGATAAGAATTCTGCTCCTGTATTAAACTCGGAACACCTTTAGAAACTGCCATCTGCAATAATGGTCCGCTCGCAAAGCCACCAGTTCCAATCACAACATCTGGTTTAAATTGTTTAATAATTTTTTTTGCATTCCACAAACTATTAATAAGTTTAAATGGAAACATTAAATTTTTAAGCGTTAGTTTTCTTTCGATTCCAGTAATCCACAAGCCTTTAATTTTATAACCAGCTTGAGGTACTTTTTCCATTTCCATACGGTCTTTTGCTCCGACAAAAAGAAACTCTGCATTAGGAAAACGCAACTTTAACTCATTTGCAATAGCAATAGCAGGATAGATATGCCCACCTGTTCCACCACCTGATAATATGATTTTATAATTACTCATTTATATTGCCTCCGAAAGGATTTCTAATGGATTTTGTTCAACTTCTTCTTCGCTCTCTTTCCCTTTTATTTCTTCTCTCTTAGCACTTACACTCAATATTATACCTATAGCCAAACAGGTCATCCAAATAGATGTACCTCCACTACTAATTAATGGCAAGGTTTGACCTGTAACAGGAAATAACTCTACCGCAACCGCCATATTTATCATGGCCTGAAACACTATTGGAATTCCAACACCAAGCACTAACAATTTACCAAAAATAGTATCTGATTTTTGTGCTACTATTACAATTCTAAATAACAACCACATATACAATACCATTAAAAACAGACCTCCAATTAATCCATATTCTTCAATAATAATTGCGAAAATAAAATCTGATGAAGATTGAGGTAAAAAGTTTTTCTGCGTACTTTTTCCTGGTCCTACACCTGTTAATTCTCCTGAAGCTATTGCTATTTTTGCTTTTTCAATTTGATAATCTGCTTCCGTATCTCCATCATCTGAGAAGCTCTCAATCCTACTCATCCAGGTATCAATACGATTAGGCATAGCATCTGGAAACGCCTTAGCTATTAAAACAAACAACACCAGAGACAAAAGTCCAGTACCCAATATAACTGCTAAATACCTTACTGGATAACCACCTAGAAAAACTAACACTACAACCATTAAAAACATTAATGCTGTAGTAGAAAAATTTGAAGGCAAAATTAATATTAAAACTAAAAACACAGGCACCCAAAGTGGTAAAATAGAATCCTTAAAAGGAACATCTTCATCTTTAACCTTAGACATATACCTTGCCACATAAACCATTAACACCACAGATGCTAATGTCGACGTTTGAAAAGACATATTTACAAATGGAATATGAATCCATCTACTAGCATTTGCGCCTTCAATTGTAGTACCCTGAAGTATTGTTACAACTAACAACACCAAAACAATTGGAATCATTACCATAGACAACCCTCGAAAATAACGATAGGGCACCTTATGCACTCCGTACATTATTGAGAAACCTAAAAACAAATGCATAAAATGCTTTATAAAGTATGAAAACGTATTAGAGTTACCTCCAATATTCACCAAATTACTAGCAGCACTGTACACAGGAAGGAATGAGAATATAGCTAACAAAGCAGCTATTGCCCAGATTAATCGATCTCCTTTTATGTTTTTAAATACTTGTTGCACTTCTACTTTTAATTATACGTTATCATAACCCTTTTAGGCGTTATAAATAATTTATTTTTCACTCTTATTTATACCTTGTTTAAAATCAATAGATTGTATACAAAAAAACTCTCTAAATACAATTTATAACTACAGGTTTCTTACTGCATCTTTAAATTGTCTTCCTCTGTCTTCATAGTTTTCAAACAAATCGAAACTTGCACAAGCCGGAGACAACAACACATTATCACCTGCCTCTGCTAATTTATATGCAATTTTAACTGCCTCATTCATAAATTGCGTCTCAACAACAACATCAACCATATTCCCGAAACTCTCAATTAGCTTTTCATTGTCTATGCCTAAACAAATAATAGCTTTTACTTTTTCATTTATAAATGGAAATAATCCTGAATAATCATTTCCTTTATCTACACCACCTACAATCCAAACTGTTGGCGCACCCATGCTTTCTAATGCATAATAAGTAGCATTTACATTTGTAGCCTTAGAATCGTTTATGTACTGCACTTTGTTAATTTTAAGCACCTGCTCTAAACGATGTTCAACGCCATGAAAATTCTCCAGACTCTCACGAATAGTTTGTTTTCTTATTTTTAACAAATGAGCCACAGTAGATGCAGCCATTGCATTTTTAACATTGTGTTTCCCTTCTAAAGCTATATTTTTTGTTGGCATAATTATTTGATTGTTACCTATTGTTATTATTATATTTTCATTGTCCAAATACGCACCATTTTCAATTGCTTTAACCAATGAAAAAGGTAGTAATGTCGATTGAATAGTATTCTCGTTTAACCATTTATTTATCACTTCGTCATCTGCATCATAAATCAAATAATCCTCTTTAGTTTGATTTAGTGCTATTCTGAATTTTGAATCGATATAATTTTCAAATTTATAATCGTATCGATCTAAGTGATCTGGTGTAATATTGGTAAGCACAGCAATGTTTGGTCTAAAATCTACTATTCCGTCTAATTGAAAACTGCTAATTTCTAGCACGTAATTTTTAAAATCGTCTTCTAAAACTTGTTTTGCAAAACTATCCCCGATATTACCAGCTAAACCTACATTTAATTCCTGTTTTAGAATATGATGCGCTAGCGATGCCGTTGTTGTTTTACCGTTACTTCCGGTTATTCCAACAATGGTTGCATTTGTATATTTAGAAGCAAACTCAATTTCTGAAACAACTGGAATTTTATTACTAATAAGTTTTTGAATTAACGTTACTTTATCAGGAATCCCAGGACTTTTCATTACAACATCTGCATTTAAAACCTTAGACTCTGTATGCTGTTGCTCTTCCCATTCAATCTCATTATGTATAAGAACTTCTTTGTACTTTTCTTTTATTATTCCTTTATCTGAAACAAAAACAGCATAACCTTTCGCTTTTGCTAAAAGTGCAGTACCAACTCCACTTTCTCCTGCTCCTAATATTGCTAATCTTTGTTTTTTCAATTTTTCTTTCTTCTCACTCCTGCAAAAGCAGAAATTTATTTACTTTATTCGTTTATTACAGATTCCTAACTTAACAGAAATAGTAATCTTTTACCTCAGCTTAAGCGTAACTATCGTTAAAATAGCCAGAAATATTCCAACAATCCAAAAACGTGTTACTATTTTACTTTCGTGATATCCTCCTTTTTGATAATGATGATGCAAAGGCGACATTTTAAAAATACGTCGACCCTCACCATATTTTTTCTTTGTATACTTAAACCAACTTACCTGTAGAATTACCGATAATGATTCAGCAAAAAAGATTCCACATAACAATGGAATTAACAACTCTTTTCTAACCGCAATTGCTATTACCGCAATAATCCCACCAATAGTTAAACTACCCGTATCACCCATAAACACTTGAGCTGGATATGTATTATACCAAAGAAACCCAATTAACGCTCCTACAAAAGCCGCGATAAACACCACAAGCTCTCCAAGCCTAGGAATAAACATGACATTGAGATAATCTGAAAACACAATATTTCCAGAAATGAAGGCAAAAATGGCTAGTGTAAATACTATTATAGCCGAACTTCCTGCTGCCAAACCATCGATACCATCGGTTAAATTTGCACCATTAGAAACTGCTGTTACAATAAAAATCACAATAGGAATAAACACCAACCATGCATACTTTGCATAATCATCTCCAAACAATGTTACAATACTTGTGTAGTCGAATTCATTATCTTTTACAAAAGGTATTGTTGTTTTAAGAGACTGTTCTTCTGGATTAAATTCTTTAACTGAATTTTGAGTAATTAACTCGGTACTATTAACTGGGTTTATTTTTTCAGTCTTAATGGTTACACCTGGATGAAAATACATTATTGATCCAACAAAAATGCCTAAACCTACTTGACCTAACACCTTAAACTTACCACTTAATCCCGCTTTATCCTTTTTAAATACTTTTATATAATCGTCTGTAAAACCAACTAATCCCATCCAAATAGTAGTTACAATAAGCATTATCACATAGATATTTTCTAGTTTCGCTAATAACAATACAGGGATTAACGTTGAAAAAATAATAATTAACCCACCCATTGTTGGCGTACCTGCTTTTTCAACCTGACCTTCTAAACCTAAATCTCTAACCGATTCACCAACTTGCATTTTTTGTAATAAACGAATGATTCTTTTTCCAAAAATTGTAGAAAACAACAACGACATAATAATTGCCAAGGCAGCACGAAACGTGATAAACTGAAACACACTCGCTCCTGTTAATTGAAATTGTTTTTCTAAATATTCGAATAGGTAATATAACATTGTTTATTTTTTATTTCTTTTTAATTTAAGGCCTAAGCCAAACAACAAACTACTTCTGCATTTGCTTTAATAATTCTTTTACAATTTTAAAATCATCAAAATCGCTACGCTCACCATTAACCTCTTGATAAGTTTCATGACCTTTTCCAGCTATTAATATAATATCTCCTTCATTAGCCAATTGACATGCTGTTTTAATAGCCTGTTTTCTATCTACAATTGATAATGTTTTCTTGAAGTTTTGAGGCTCTACACCTTTTTCGACATCTTCTATTATAGTTTCTGGCACTTCAGTTCTAGGATTATCGCTTGTAAAAACAGCTTTAGTACTTAAAGCTGAAGCAATGTTTCCCATTTTTGGTCGCTTTGTTTTATCTCTATCACCACCGCAACCAACAACAGTAATTAATTCTTCGTTTTTAGTACGAATACTATTTATAGTTTCCAATACATTTTTTAAAGCATCAGGTGTATGCGCATAATCTACTATCGCAGTTATTTTACCTTCAGAAATTAAATATTGAAATCTTCCACTTACACTTTCTAACAAGCTTATTAATCGAAGAATCTCTGTTTTTTCAAGTCCTAATAATTCCGCGGTAGCGTAAATAGCTAAAACATTCGAAGCATTAAAACCACCAATTAACTTTGTCCAAACCTCACTATTGTTAATTTTTAACAACATTCCGCTAAAGGAATTTTCAAGAATTTGCGCTTTATAATCTGCGTAATTTTTTAATCCGTATTTATATTGTTTCGCCTTAGTATTTTGAAGCATTACTGCTCCATTTTTATCATCTGCATTTGTAAGTGCAAAAGCATTTTTTCCAAGGTTATCGAAAAACGTTTTTTTAACGTCGCGATACTCAGCAAACGTGTCGTGATAATCTAAATGATCATGAGTAAGATTTGTAAAAATTCCACCCGCAAACTCTAATCCTTCTGTTCGTTTTTGATGAATACCATGAGAACTCACTTCCATAAAACAGAACTCTACACCTTCGTTATTCATCTCTTTTAAATAACGGTTAATCGTTAGAGAATCTGGCGTTGTATGTGTAGCTTTATAATCTTTATCACCCACCTTAATAACAACAGTAGACAACAAACCGACTTTATAACCTGCCTTTTTAAATAGCTGAAACAACAAAGTTGCAATTGTAGTTTTTCCATTAGTTCCAGTAACACCAACCAATCTTAAATTTGATGATGGATTACCATAATAATTAGAAGCCATAATAGCCAATGCCGAACTAGAATTCTCCACAACAACATAAGCTACACCTTCTTTCAAAGCCTGAGGCAACTGCTCGCAAACTACAGCAACAGCACCTTGTTCTACCGCATTTTCTATATAATTATGCCCATCTACAACACTACCTTTTATTGCAACAAACAAATCGTTTACTGCAACACTTTTTGAGTTAAAATGGATATTACCTATAGATACGCTTGTTGACCCAACAACACTATTGATAGTAACCTTATATAATATGTCTATTAATAAATTCACGATAATTCTAAAACTATAGTTTGATTTTTCTTTACTTTTTGTCCTTTTGGAATAGATTGTGATTTCACAACTCCATTACCACTCATTTTCACCTTTAAACCTAAATTCTCACACAAAGCCATTGCATCCATTACAGGAAGACCAATTACACTTGGCATTATTGTTAAATATGTATTTGCTATATCGTAAAAGTTTTGAAACTCTTTATCTATAGCCGCATTTTCCACTTCAAGAGACTCAATCTCATCAATTATTGGTGTGTCTGTAAAAATCTTTTGAGCGATACGTTTAAAAACCGGTCCTGCAACATCTGCTCCATATAAACCAATTTTTATACTCGGCTTATGAATTACCACAATACAAGAATATTTTGGATTTTCTACCGGAAAATATCCTGCAAAAGACGATACATATTTCCTATCCTTTTTCCATTTTTCAAAATCACCATAATCTGTTCTAGCAGTTCCCGTTTTTCCTGCCATAGAAAAATATTTTGAATACATTCCTCTTCCTGTTCCGTGCTCTACAACATTCTCTAAAAGTTTTTGCGCTTTCTTTATCGTTTCATCAGAGGCAATTTTCTTTACTCGAATTTCCTTATCAAAACTTTCAATCTCTCTATCTAATTCTTTTACCTGACGTAAAAAACGAGGTTTTAACATCTCACCATCATTAGCAACCGCATTATAAAATGTTAAGGTTTGCAATGGTGTTAATTGCATATTATAACCATAAGCCATAGATGGCAATGCGTTTCTACTCCATATTTTATCTCCCGGCTTAGGTATTACCGGCTCTCCTTCACCAACAATAGGTAAGTTTAAATTCTCATGAAGCTTCCACTGCTTTAGTCTATTAATAAACTTACTTGGATTCTTAGAATAGTTATCGTCTATTATAGTAGCCATACCAATGTTAGATGATTTCTCGAACGCTGTACCTACAGAAATCTTTCCATAACCACGCGTATCTGTTATCCCTCTTCCATAAAATGTTTTATACCCACTTCTTGTATCAATAATTGTAGAAGTATCAATCACCTTGTCCTCTAAAGCAGCCATTACAGCCATTAATTTAAAAGTAGAACCAGGCTCGTGAGATTCCCAAACTGCATAATTTCTTTTTTCGTAATACTTACCAGACTTAGATTTCCCTAAATTCGAAATCGCCCTAATCTCACCAGTCTTCACCTCCATCACTACAACACAACCATGTTCTGCATCGTACTTCTCCAACTGCTCCAACAAAGAATGATGTGCGATATCTTGAATATTAACATTAATAGTAGTGTAAATATCATAACCGTCTTGTGGTTCAACTTCGTTAGAATCTTTAATAGGCTTCCATTGTCCTTTACCAATTTTTTGCTTCATACGATGCCCATCTACACCTTTTAGGTATTTCTCACCAAAAGCACCATCTAATCCTGCTCGAGTTATATTCCCTTCTTCGTCTGTTCTCTCATAACCTATGGTTCTCATAGAAATCCCTCCCATTGGATGCTCTCGCTTTGTTGTTTGCTCAACAATCAATCCTCCTTTAAAAGCACCTAATTTTAGTAATGGAAAATCGCGCAACCTGATATAGTCTGAATACCCAATATCACGCGCTAACAAATAATATCTGTTTTTTTTAGCTCGTGCCTTTCTTAAATTCTCTCTATAATAACTTGACGATCTTCCTGAGTATTTTGACAACGAATCGCATAATGGACCAATTTGCTCCTGCCATATTTTTTTCTTCGGCGTTTTTGTATCTATTCTAATATCGTATTTAGGAATAGAAGTTGCCAACAAGTTTCCGTTTACAGAATACACATTACCTCTATTAGCAGGAATTGGCTTATCCTCAATAGTTCTGCTATCTGCCAACTCACGATATTTATCACCATGGATATACTGTATCGTTAACAATTTAATAACCACAGCAAGCCCGAAGATGAACATACATCCAGCTACAAAATACAATCGATTTAATATGTTCGCTTCGTTTACTGCCAAGACTGAACTATTCTTTATTTTGAGATTTAACTTTTATTTTTTGAGGCGGAACTTCTGAAGTTTTCAAGCCTTTTTCTTTCATTTTCACCGATACAACAGATTCTTTTTTCAACTCCATCAATCGCCCTCTGCCTTCTATAAAAGCAGATCGCAACTCTTTTGCTTCATTACCTAGCCGTGCAATTTCATAAACTTTTTTATCTGCACTATGCGAGCTTGCAATCATTACTATAGCCAACACAGATATAAAGAGAATCATTCTCCAATTCTTAAAAGAGTCGTCACTTACTAGAAACGTACCTCTTAATATGCTATAGATATTTTTTTTCAAACTAAATTTTTAATTTTTCGTATTTACTAACCTGATGGCCTACTTATTTCTCCTTTATTAATTCTGAATAAAATCGTGCTTCAATTCAAGAGACTCTCTTGTTGCTAAAAACTATTTTAAAAAAACAGTCTCTTATTTATACTTTTTCAGCAATACGAAGCTTTGCACTTCTCGATCTACTGTTAATTTTAATTTCAGCAGCCGATGGAATAATTAGTTTTCCAACTTTTTTAAGAGGCACTTCAAAATTACCGAAGACATCTCTTTCCGGCTCACCTTCAAACAATCCGTTTCTTATGAAACGCTTAACCAACCTATCCTCTAAAGAGTGATAACTTATTAAACTCAACCTGCCATTAGATTTTAAAATTTCTGGTGTTTGCGCCAAAAACTCTTTTAAAGCTTCAATCTCTTGATTTACTTCAATTCTAATAGCTTGATATATTTGTGCTAAAATTTTATTCTCATGTTTTGGAGATAAAAATTTCTTCATCACACTTTTAAGCTGATCGCTTGTTTTTATCACTTCATCTTTACGAAATTCCACAATCAACTTTGCCATTGCTGGAGCTGCACGCAACTCACCATACTGTAATAACACTTGCTTAATTTGATCTTCGTCGTACTCATTAATAACATGGTAAGCTGAGAGTTGACTTTTTTGATTCATTCTCATATCCAACTCAGCTTCAAATCGTGTCGAAAACCCACGTTCTGCAACATCAAACTGATGAGACGATACTCCAAAATCTGCCAAAACACCATCCACTTCTTTTACACCATGAAACCTTAAAAAACGTTTTATGAATCTAAAATTTTCATGAATAAGCGTAAATCTTGGATCATCAATTTTATTCTCTAAAGCATCTGCATCTTGATCGAAAGCAAACAACTTTCCGTTTTCTCCTAGACGACTTAATATTTCGCGACTATGCCCGCCACCACCAAAAGTGACATCTACATAAACGCCGTCTGGTTTAATATTTAAACCATCTACCGTTTCTTTTAATAATACAGGATTATGATATTCCATTATCTTCTTCATCTTGTCCCATTACTTCCTCAGCTAAATCTGCAAAATCATCAGCTGCATCGTCAATGGCTTGTTCGTACTTATCTTTATCCCAGATCTCCACAATATTAATTGCCGAAGACACTACAACATTTTTAGAAATGCTCGCAAAAACTGTTAAATCCTTCGGAATCAACAATCTTCCACTCGCATCTACTTCTATCATTTTCACACCAGCAGTAAACCTACGGATGAAATCGTTATTCTTTTTCTTAAAGCGATTAAGTTTATTTACTTTCTGCATTAACACCTCCCACTCCTCCATTGGATACAATTCCAGGCAAGGTTGAAAAACCGCTCTTTTTAACACAAAACCATTTTGCAACACAGGAGACAACTGCTTTTTAAGCGCAGCAGGAAGCATTAGCCTTCCTTTGGCATCCGCTTTACATTCGTATGTTCCTATTAATGAGTTCAATGTGTTTTTTTTATATGTAAACGTATAAGAGTCAAATATATTGAAAATTTTACCACATTTTACCACATTTTACCACATTGTTAATAAATATTTGACACAACCACACCTTTAACACTATAAAAAATAGCTACACAACCTTTAAACACATAGCTTTCAGCGATTTAAAAAACAATAAAATAAGTAATCAACAACGGTTTACATATACACCAGTCTAGTTTTTTGAAGTATCTAAATAATACCTCAATTATTTATTTGAAATAACTATATTTGCTTTAACAGATTGACTAAAAAAACGAATGTCGCATACACTTATTACTGAAGGAAAATTTAATTATATTGAAGCTGGAGAAGGCACACCAATAATTGTTCTACATGGACTTATGGGTGGATTAAGTAATTTTGACGCAGTTATAAACCGCTTTAGTAAAGAAGGTTACAAGGTAATTATCCCACAATTACCCGTGTATACTATGCCACTTTTAAAAACCAATGTTAAAGCATTTTCTAAATACTTAGGTGAGTTTATAGATTTTAAAAAATTTGACGAAGTTATTCTTTTAGGAAATTCTCTTGGTGGTCACATAGGACTTTATTTTACAAAAATGAATCCTGAAAAAGTAAAAGCATTAGTTATTACAGGAAGTTCTGGCTTGTACGAAAGTGCAATGGGAGGAAGCTACCCAAAACGTAGTGACTACGAAGTGATTAAGAAAAAAGCGCAAGATGTTTTTTATGATCCGGCTATTGCAACAAAAGAGATTGTTGATGAAGTTTATGAAACTGTAAATGACAGAATTAAACTAATTAAAACACTTACTATTGCAAAAAGTGCTATTAGACACAATATGGCTAAAGATTTACCAAAAATGAATACACCTACCTGTATCATTTGGGGAAGAAATGATGCCGTTACACCTCCAGATGTTGCAGACGAGTTTAACAAATTACTTCCAGATTCTGATTTATTTTGGATTGACAAATGTGGTCATGCCGCTATGATGGAGCACCCAACAGAATTTAATAAAATTTTAGGAGATTGGCTTAAAAAACGCTCTTTTTAATAGCTTTAGTTATTAGCGTATAGCTTTTGGCTACTTAATGTATTGTGCTTACTTTTGCATTTAATATTAACTTTAAACAGGTTTTCGTTTTCACGAAGACAATATCACAATGAAAATTAAGTCTGCTGAATTTGTATTAAGTAATTCTGATGTGGCAAAATGCCCAAAAGATATGCTACCAGAATATGCCTTTATTGGCAGAAGTAACGTTGGGAAATCGTCACTTATTAATATGCTTACCAGCAGAAAGAGTCTTGCAAAAACTTCTGGAAGACCTGGAAAAACTCAACTTATAAACCATTTTCTTATAAATAAAGATTGGTACTTGGTAGATTTACCTGGTTACGGTTATGCTAAAGTTTCTAAGAGTACTAAAAAAGTATTTCAGAAATTTATTACTAAATATTTTCAGGAACGCGAACAGCTAGTTTGCGCTTTTACTTTAGTCGATATTAGACACAAACCACAGCCTATCGATTTGGATTTTATGCAGTATTTAGGTGAAGCTGGTATTCCTTTTTGTATCATTTTTACTAAAGCCGATAAATTAAAACCTAAAGCTATCGAAAGACACGTTGAAGACTACAGAAACGTTATGCTTGAAACTTGGGAAGAAATGCCAAGACATTTTATAACATCTAGTTCTAAAGACATTGGTAAAGAAGAAGTTCTTGGGTACATTGGTGAGTTGAATGATGGAATGACTGAGGAGGTTTAATTGTTCTTTTATTTTACTGTAACATTCCTTAATACCAAATAGTGAGCTGACAACTATTATCTATTAGTATTTTTCTTAATATCTTTTTTAAAATAATACTGTACAAAAAAAGAACACTCCAAATATGCGAAAGCTAAATGCAAACTAAAACTCATATTGTTCCAGAACTCTCAAAACCTATTAGACTTCAAGAGTATGGTGTTGGTCTTTTTAATTTAGTTTTTACAAAATCTGCTTTAAAAAAAGCTTTAAAAAAACAATACATTACTGTTAATGGTATTATTGCAACCTCTGCTACTTTTATATCTGGCGGAGAAACTATTTGTTTAACAATTCCAGAAATTAGCAAGCCTAGAACTAAACTTATTTTAAAATTAAACGTTTTATATGAAGACGATTATTTGGCAGTCATTCACAAACCTGGAGGAATATTAGTAAGTGGTAATAGCTTTAAAACAGTAGCAAATGCTCTAATTCAAAACTTAAAGCCTAGCAGCCTTCTCGATAGAACGACACCTCAACCTATACACAGATTGGACTACCCAACAACAGGCTTACTATTAATAGGAAAGACAAACAGCAGCATTCGTACTTTAAACAAAATGTTTCAAGACAAAAAAATCAAAAAATCTTACTACGCTGTAGCTATTGGCAAAATGAAACCTAAAGGCGAAATAACTACAGATATTGACAACAAGACTTCTAGATCCTTATATAAAGTAAAAGCAAGTTTAGCTTCAGAGCGATTTGATATCCTTAATTTAGTAAAATTAAAGCCAAAAACAGGAAGAAAGCATCAATTAAGAAAACACTTAACAAGTATAGGCAACCCTATTTTAGGAGACAAAGAGTATAACATTGAGCATTTAGTACTAAATGGCAAAGGCTTATATTTACATGCTTATTCTTTGAAGTTTACCCATCCTTTTACTCAAGAAAAATTAATTATAAAAGATGAGTTACCAGAAAAATTTAAAAAGATTTTCGATTCTATATAAAAGACTTCTTTTTTAATTGCTTTGGTAAGTATTTCTTTCAACAATAGCAATCATAAAATAATAATCCATCATTTTTTTCCTAATTTTGCAATATGGTAAAAGACATTCAGCTTCGCTTAACTTTAAAAGACGAAGAACGTAGCGATATATTGCTAATTAAATCGGCTCAATATTTAAGTATTCCAAGAAAAGATATTACTGGAATAAAAGTATTACGTAAATCTATAGACGCTAGAAAGCCTAAAATCATCCTTAATTATAAATTATCTGTTTATATTAAGGAAGCGCTGCCAGAAAAGTCTGATTATCAATTTCACTACAAAGATGTTTCTAAAGCAAAACCAGTACATATTATTGGTTTTGGTCCTGCAGGAATGTACGCTGCTTTACGTTGTATAGAACTAGGTTTTAAACCTATTGTTTTAGAACGCGGTAAAAATGTACAAGACCGTAGGCGTGATTTAAAAGCTATAAATCAAGATCATTTTGTAAACGAAGATTCCAATTATTGCTTTGGTGAAGGTGGAGCCGGAACTTATAGTGATGGCAAATTATACACAAGAAGTTTAAAACGTGGTGACGTTAGAAAAATTTTCGAAAATTTAGTCTTTCATGGTGCTGCAGACGAAATTCTTGTAGATGCCCATCCACATATTGGAACTAATAAACTACCAAAAATCATTCAAAACATTCGTGAGAATATTATTAATTACGGTGGAGAAGTTCATTTTGAAACACGTGTTACAGATTTCAATATTAAAAACAACAAGATAGAATCTATAGTCCTTAATAATGAAAGTGAGATGTCTACCGACCGTGTTATTCTTGCTACAGGACATTCTGCTAGAGATATTTTCTATTTATTAGATGAAAAGAAAATCAGCCTAAAAGCTAAATCTTTTGCTATGGGAGTTCGTGTAGAACATCCTCAACATATTATAGACTCTATTCAATACCATTGCTCAGGAGAACGTAGCGAATTACTTCCACCAGCAGCTTATAGTTTAGTACAACAAGTAAAAGATCGTGGTGTTTATTCATTTTGCATGTGTCCTGGTGGGTTTATTGTACCAGCGGCAACTGCAAACGGAGAAGTAGTGGTTAATGGTATGTCGCCATCACGACGTAACAACAAGTATGCAAACTCGGGTATTGTTGTAGAAATTAATGTTGATAAAGACATTGCTAAATTCGAGAAGTTTGGAGCTTTAAAAGGACTAGAATACCAAAAGAGTTTAGAGCGTATTGCTTTTACTTCAGGAGGCAGAACACAAGCTGCTCCTGCACAACGTTTAACAGACTTTGTACAAGGAAATTTATCTAGCTCTTTAAACGACACTTCTTATCAGCCAGGTTTAAATAGTGCGCCAATGCACTCTTTATTACCCAAATTAATAGGGAGTAGATTAAGAAAAGGTTTTGAAGCTTTTGGTAAAAAAATGAATGGTTACTATACCGAAGAAGCAAATGTTATTGGTGTAGAGTCTAGAACCTCATCTCCTGTAAATATTCCAAGAAATGAAACGTTAGAGCATCCAGAAATTTCAAACTTATTCCCATGTGGAGAAGGTGGTGGTTATGCTGGCGGAATTATTAGCGCAGCAATGGATGGAGAGCGTTGTGCTGAAGCTGCAATTGTAGGATTGTAAACTTCATATTTAATACTGTTGACTGAAAACTGAAGACTGAGGACTTTATCAGAATTTATTCCTATTTTTGCTATTCAAAATTAAACAAATGAAAGCATATATATTTCCAGGTCAAGGCGCTCAATTCTCAGGAATGGGCTTAGATTTATACGAAAACTCACCAGAAGCACAGCACTTATTTGAAGATGCTAATGAAATTTTAGGATTTCATATTACAGACATTATGTTCGAAGGTACTGCTGAAGCCTTAAAAGAAACTAAAGTTACACAACCTGCTATATTTTTACACTCGGTAATTTTAGCAAAAACTTTAGGAGAAAGTTTCAAGCCAGACATGGTTGCGGGACATTCTCTTGGAGAATTCTCTGCATTAGTAGCCAATGGAACTTTAACTTTTGAAGATGGTTTACGTCTAGTATCACAACGTGCTTTAGCGATGCAAAAAGCTTGTGAAATACAACCAAGTACAATGGCTGCTGTTTTAGGTTTAGAAGATAGTATTGTAGAAAAAATATGTAATGACACCGAAGGTATTGTTGTTGCTGCTAATTATAACTGCCCTGGACAATTAGTTATTTCTGGAGAAACTGAAGCTATAAATAGAGCTTGTGAGAATATGAAAGAAGCAGGAGCAAGACGAGCTTTAGTACTTCCAGTTGGTGGTGCATTTCACTCTCCAATGATGGAGCCTGCACGCGAAGAACTTGCAGCAGCAATAGAAAACACAACATTTAGAAAACCTAACTGCCCTATTTACCAAAACGTAACTGCAAACGCAGTAATTAATGAAGCTGAAATTAAAGCTAATTTAATATCCCAATTAACAGCTCCAGTACGTTGGACACAATCTGTAGAACATATGATTGCAGATGGCGCAACCTTATTTACAGAAGTTGGTCCAGGAAAAGTATTGCAAGGTTTAGTAAAAAAAATAAATAGAGAAGCACAAACTGCTTCTGCAACAATAGTAAGCGCTTCTTAATTATGAAAAAAAACAGAACTTTATTTATTGTTTTAATTATTATATTTAATATCGCTTTAGATCAGGTTTCTAAATTTTGGGTAAGAGCAAATGTTATAGCTGGTAGCAAGGCTGAAATTATTGGAGATTACTTTACTCTACATAATGTAGAAAACAAAGGTGCTTTTCTAGGTTTAGGAAGCGATTTTAGTCCAATATTAAAAATAATATTACTAAACGTTTTACCAATAGTTGTTTTAACATTAGTTCTATTTCATATTTTTAGAGACAAAACATTAGATAAATTTTCTCTTATAGGATTCTGTTGTATTATAGGTGGCGGAATGGCTAATTTATACGACCGTGTACTTTACGGACAAGTAACAGATTTCTGGCATATAGATTTAGGAGGTGTGTTTAGAACAGGTATTTTTAACCTAGCAGATATCTCTGTAATGGTTGGAATGGGATTACTTATTTTAGGAAACTTCACAAATAAAAACCATAAAAAAACCTCGATATAATTATCGAGGTTTTTAATTTTATTTAGCTAAAACACAATCTTCACAATCTTTAACTTCACCGTAGTACGTTTCTCTGTATTTGTGTAAAGTCTTAACCGAAATTCCTAGAAACTTCTTTTTAATGTAAGTTACCTTAGCGTTTAATCGTCCCATTTTTGGGGCGAATCTGTTTTCTTGTTTTGTTACTCTTTCAACTTGTATCAGTTTCATAATATCTATTTCATTAAATACAAAGAAACCAAGATTTTAACCCAAAAGCAAACTGAGAGTATTAAGTATTTGTTAATCAATATATTAATATCAAATTAATAACAGAGCTCTGCATGTATTAGTAGACCCTTAGAAAATTTTATAGAATCTTTGGAATATGATAATGTAAATTATAACGTTTGCTGCCATTTCCATGCAGAATCCATTGCATCGTCTAAAGAATATTTTGCCTTCCAACCTAAAACTGAATTCGCTTTATTAGTATCTGCATAAGCAGTTACAACATCACCTTTTCGCTTGTCGACTATTTTATAGTTTAGTTTTTTATTTGAAACACGTTCAAAAGATTGAATAACTTCCAATACGGAGCTTCCTGTACCTGTACCTAAATTAAATGCTTCAAAATTATATTGATGCTCATTGTTTAATAATCTTTGAAGTGCTATTACATGAGCATTTGCAACATCTACAACATGTATGTAGTCCCTAATACATGTACCATCTAAAGTTGAGTAAGTATCACCAAAAACAGATAGCTGTTCTCGTACACCTGATCCTGTTTGCGTTATATAGGGCACTAAATTTTGCGGCACTCCAATGGGCAACTCTCCTATTTTTGATGATGTATGTGCACCAATAGGATTAAAATAACGTAAAGCAATAGCGTTAAAGTTTAAATTAGACTTACAAGTGTCTTTAATTATAGCCTCACCTATTTGTTTAGTATTACCATAAGGAGATTCGGCTAGTTTTATTGGTGACTCTTCTGTAATTGGCATTACATCTGCTTGACCATAAACCGTACAAGAAGAACTAAAAATAAAATTAGCGTTCTTCTTTTTATTTAGCTCTTGAAGTAAATATATTAAGGTGTTTACGTTATTCTCGTAATACAACAATGGATTACCAACACTCTCTCCTACTGCTTTGCTTGCAGCAAAATGGATAACCCCAAAAATATCGTAGTGCTTTTTTAAAAACTGTTGAGTTTTAAGCTTATCTCTTAAGTCTAAATTTTCAAATTCTGGTACTTGACTAGTTATTGCTAAAATACCATCTAACACTTTTATTGAAGAGTTCGATAAATTATCTACAACTACAACCTTAAAACCTGCCTCTTGTAAAGCAACTACTGTATGCGAACCAATATAGCCTAGTCCTCCTGTTACTAATATCTTTAACATTTTTAAAAACTTAAACTATTATTTTTATTACTAATTTTAGTCTTGCAAGAAGGATGGAAACGGCATCCTTTTTTGCTTTTTCAGCAAAAAAGATATAGTGGACAGCCTGACTTTTGGCTCTTAAAAGCCAAAAGTCTCGCCCAAAATAATTTAATTATTATCTATAAAATCGATTACAGTTTTCGTTATAAAACTAATTTGCTCACTGTCTAATTCTGTATGCATTGGTAACGAAATAACTTCTTTAACCAGTTGGTTTGTTACAGTAAAATCTGCTTCGTTATAACGCTCGTCTACGTATGCTTTTTGCTTGTGCAATGGAATTGGATAATACACACCACATGGTATTTGATTATCGTTTAAGTGTTGAACCAACGCATCTCTATCTGCATTTACAATTTTAAGTGTGTATTGATGGAATACATGACAGTCGCATGTATCGCACATACTATCACACTCACTTACCATTTTAGGTGTTATAATATTTGGATGATTTGCAAATGCCTTAGTATAAGCTCTTGCTGCATCTCTACGTGCGTTATTATACTTGTCTAAATGTGGTAATTTAGCATTTAAAACTGCTGCTTGAATAGAATCTAAACGCGAGTTTACACCAACAACATCGTGGTGATAACGTTTGTACATTCCGTGATTTACGATACCACGAAGTGTATGCGCTAAATCATCGTCATTAGTAAAAATAGCACCTCCATCTCCATAACAACCTAAATTTTTAGATGGAAAGAATGACGTTGAAGCCACATGCCCTATAGTTCCAGACATGGCTTTTTCTCCTTTACTATTTGTGTATTTTGCACCAATAGCTTGAGCATTATCTTCTATTACATATAAGTTATGCTCTTTGGCCAGTGCCATTAACGCTTCCATATTTGCACATTGTCCAAATAAATGTACTGGTACAATTGCTTTAGTTTTTGGCGTAATTGCTTTTTTAACAGCTTCTATATCTATGTTAAAATCGTCTGGATTAACATCTACTAAAACCGGTGTTAAGTTTAAAAGTGCGATAACCTCAACTGTTGCAGCGAAAGTAAAATCGGCAGTAATAACCTCGTCTCCTGGTTTTAAACCTAATCCCATCATTGCAATTTGCAAAGCATCTGTACCGTTAGCACATGGTATAACGTGTTTAACACCTAAATAATTTTCTAAGTTTTTTTGAAATGCGTGAACCTGTGGTCCATTTACAAAGGCTGTAGTCTCTAATACTTCTTGTATAGAGTCGTTAACCTCTTTTTTTATTTCGGCATATTGACCTTTTAGGTCAACCATTTGTATTTTTTTCATAAAACGAATTTACAAAATTCGCAAATGCTAAACAATGAATTATGTATTTTAGCACAAAGCATTTTTAAAGTTGAATTTATTGTACTCTTTCGGAATTTACTTAGCCAGTTTTGCATTAAAAATTATTGCAAATTTTAACACTAAAATAAAACTTGGTGTTCAAGGTCGGGCAGAAACTTTTACTAAGTTAAAGTCTAATATTAAGCCTAATGACAAAACGCTATGGTTTCATTGCGCATCTTTAGGTGAGTATGAGCAAGGCTTACCAGTGTTTACAGAGTTACGAAAAGACTACCCAAATCATAAAATTGTTCTGTCTTTTTTCTCTCCTTCTGGTTTTGAAATAAGAAAAAATGCGCCTTTTGCTGATGTTGTAATTTACCTACCATTAGACAGCAAAGCGCAAGCAAAACGCTTTTTAGATATAGTAAATCCAGAGTTAACCATTTTTGTTAAATACGAAATATGGCCTAATATTTTAAATGAATTAAAGAAAAGACGATTGAAAGCTGTATTAATATCGGCTAGCTTTAGAGAAAACCAATCTTTTTTTAAATGGTATGGCAAGCATACAAAGAACGCTTTATTTGCTTTTAATCATATTTTTACGCAAAATGAAGCTTCGAAAAAACTATTAGAAAAAATAGGTTATACAAATGCTACCGTTTCTGGAGATACACGATTTGATAGAGTTTTTAATCAATTAGCACAAGACAACACTTTAAATTTCATATCAGAATTTAAAGGTGATAGCCTATGTGTTGTAATAGGAAGTTCTTGGCCTGACGACGAGAAACTAATAGTAAGTTATATTAATACAGAAGCCAATAAGGATACTAAATTTATAATTGCACCACACAATATAAAAGCAACTCAAATTGAAGGTTTAAAAAACAGTATTTCTAAGGACTGCGTATTGTTTACTAAAAAAGAAGGAAAAACACTTAACAACTATCAAGTTCTAATACTAGATACTATTGGCTTATTAACCAAAGTCTATAACTATGCTGATATTGCATACGTAGGCGGAGCAATGGGTGCAACGGGTTTACACAACACACTTGAAGCTGCTGTTTTTGGTGTACCAATAATAATAGGTAAAAACCACGAAAAGTTTCCCGAAGCACAAAACATGATTGATAACAATGGTATGATTTCTATATCTAACAAAAGTGAACTTAGAAAAACTTTAAATTTGTTTGTTAATGATGAAGAAATAAGAAACCAATTTGGGCTGAATAATTTTAACTTTATTAAAAAAAATAAAGGTTCGGTGATCCAAATACTTAACTTTTTACGTATTTAAACTAAGATTACTGCTTTTTATCAAGAAAATGTTAAAAAACATGCCAACAAAATGTTAAAATTAACTTTCAAAATAGTAATTTCACACCCTAATTTAATTTAAACACTAAAACAAATGAAAAAATTACTATTAAGCGCAGCTTTATTATTAGCATTAAGCGCAACGTTTACTTCTTGTAGAGAAGTTAAAGAAGGAGCTGATTCTGTAGGAGATGCTGTAGAAAATGCTGCTGAATCAACAGGAGATGCACTTGAAAACGCTGGTGAAGCTGTTGGAGATGCTGCTGACGCTGCTGGCGATGTTGCTAGTGACGCCGTAGATGCTGCTGGAAATGCTGTTGATGCAACTGGAGATGCACTTGAAAACGCTGGTGAAGCTGTTGGAGATGCTGCTAGTGATGCCGTAGATGCTGCTGGAAATGCTGTTGATGCAACTGGTGCAGCTATAAAAGATGGTGCTAAAGATGCTGCTAATAAAGTAGAAGATGGCGCTAAAAAAGCTGTTGATGCAACTAAAGACGGTGTTAAAAACGCTGCTGACGCTCTTAAAAAATAAGCTGATAAACTATAGTTTTTATCTAAAACTTTTATCATAAAAAATCGCCTAGTCAATAATTTCGGTAGGATTTTTTTGTTTTATAAATAACCGAAAGCAAAGATTATTCTTTAATTCTGTTAAAAATTCTTTTGTAAAAACAGCACTTTTATAATGCTTTATATTAATCCTCCTGACAAACATGCCAAGGAACAAGTGTCCTAAAACTTGCGATTTGAATAATAAGAAACGTAAAAAAAATCTTCAAATATTATAACATCAATAAAATTTAAATTATTTGCCGCTAACCTCTTACTAGATACAAGTAATGATTTTACCCCTAAAGCTAACTGATTTTTTTTAAGATGCTTTACATACAATATTTAACCCTAGAAATTGAAAACCAGTATGTTTTTCCTTACTAAAAATAGAATTCTTTTATGCTTACCTTTTTTACATATACCTTTACTTATATAGCCTCTTTACAAAGCTACCGATACTTAATCCTTGTACAATGATTGAAAACAACACGATAACATAAGTTCTATGCAGTATTAAATCACCAGAAAGCTCTTTACTTAAGCTTAAGGCTAGTGCAATAGAAATACCTCCTCGTAATCCTCCCCAAGTTAAAATAACATATAATGCTCCAGCAAATAATAGGAAACTTAAAATACCATTAAATAACAATGTTTTAAAATCTGCATTAACAATTATGTCGCAAAAGAATCTATAAAATTCTGGAAAAATAGTTTCACTAAGCGCTATTGGGATAATTAAAATTAGACTCAAAATGATTAACCCAATAGTTGTAGGTAATTTCAACCACTTATAATTTATGTAGTAAAAAATGCTGCTATTGTAAATATAATACTGAAAGATTCGAACATTCTTTTTTGTTTTTTCTACAAATATTTTATTACTTAATGTTGCATTAAGCTTAAGCAAAAAGAGTAAGCTAGGAACAATTGTAATTCAGAAATACCAATTTACCATGTTTTAATGTTCAAATATTAAATACATGATTAATGAGATAAAGGTAATAAATTTAAGAGTTGCGAGATTCTACTAATTTCTTGGCAACTCCTCAAAACAATACTCGGTAAAATTTTTTAATGAATTATTATTTCTTTTAAGCTATTAGATAAATGCTATAAAACTCCAATATTTAATAATCTAACTAAACCACTAATGCTATTTAATGTAAATAAAGAAAGGCTTCACAAAAATGCGAAGCCTTTCTCTATATCAAGATCTGTGACAAAATCATCACACTAATATGTATTTAATTTTTAATTAACTCTTTTAAAAAATTCAAAAAAAGAGCATAAAAAAAGCCTTTACAAGAATCTTGTAAAGGCTTAGTACTGAAGACGGGACTTGAACCCGTACGTCCTAATGGACATTGGATTTTAAGTCCAACGTGTCTACCAATTCCACCACTTCAGCATTGGAATTATTTTAATAAAAATATCTCAGAGCGAAAGACGAGATTTGAACTCGCGACCCCCACCTTGGCAAGGTGATGCTCTACCCCTGAGCTACTTTCGCAGTCTTTATATGAACAAACAATATTGCTATTGCGGTTGCAAATTTAAGACTTTTTTGGAAACTCCAAAGCCTTTTTGCAATTATTTTTATTTTTTTTGAGTTTTAACCAACATTCTTTTAATCTCATTTAATTTCATCAAGGCTTCAACAGGCGTAAGTGTATCAATATCAGTTAATAATATCTCATCTTTAATTTGAAGCAATAATGGGTCATCTAAATTAAAAAAACTTAATTGCATCTCATCTTTTATCGATTTCACATTATCTGTTAGTTCTTCGCTAGAATGTGATCGTTCTAATTTCTTTAAAATAGCATTAGCACGATGTAAAACTTGCTGAGGCATTCCTGCTAATTTAGCTACATGAATTCCAAAACTATGTTCACTTCCTCCTTCTACTAATTTTCTTAAGAAAAGAACATTGTCTTTTAATTCTTTCACAGAGACATTAAAATTCTTGATACGTGTAAATGTTTCAGTCATTTCATTAAGCTCATGATAATGCGTTGCAAATAAGGTTTTGGCTTTTGTTGGATGCTCGTGTAAATATTCACTAATTGCCCAAGCTATCGAAATACCATCGTAGGTACTTGTTCCTCTTCCTATCTCATCTAATAAAACTAAACTTCTTTCTGATATATTATTAAGAATAGAAGCTGTTTCGTTCATCTCTACCATAAAAGTAGATTCTCCCATAGATATATTATCGCTTGCTCCTACTCTTGTGAAAATTTTATCGACTAAACCTATTCTAGCGCTTTTAGCTGGCACAAAGCTTCCTATTTGAGCCAATAGAACTATAAGTGCTGTTTGACGTAATATTGCCGATTTACCCGACATGTTTGGTCCAGTAATCATTATTATTTGCTGCGCTGTTCTGTCTAAAAACACATCGTTAGCAATATATACATCACCAATAGGTAATTGTTTTTCTATTACTGGATGGCGACCGTCTTTTATTTCTAAATCGTGAGAATCGTCTATTGTTGGATATACATACTTATTATCTTTTGCTAATTGCGCAAAACCACACAAACAATCTAACTGCCCAATTAAATGTGCATTTTGCTGTACAGGTTTTATATATTGATGCATCCAAGTTACTAACTCTGAAAACAATTGCTGTTCGATTGCTAGTATTCGTTCTTCTGCTCCAAGGATCTTACCTTCGTATTCTTTTAACTCTTCGGTAATATAACGCTCGGCATTTACTAAAGTTTGTTTCCTAATCCACTCCTCTGGAACTTTATCCTTATGCGTATTTCTTACCTCTATATAATAACCAAACACATTGTTAGATGCTATTTTAAGAGATGTAATACCTGTACGTTCACTTTCTCTTTTAAGCATTTGATCTAAATAATTCTTACCTGAAGTTGATAAACCTCTAAGCTCATCTAATTCGGCAGAAAATCCTTCTGCTATAGTATTTCCTTTTAAAACATTTACAGGCGCCTCTTCATTAAGTGTTAGCTTAATTTTAGAGCGAAGAACATCGCAACTTTGTAGCGTGTCTCCAATAATTTTTAAAGATTCATTTTCACTTTTAGACGACAACTCCTTTATTGGAGTGATGGCTTCTAAAGAGTTTTTAAGCTGCACAACTTCTCTAGGACTCACTTTACCTGTTGCGACTTTGGAAATTAATCTTTCAATATCGCCAATGCTTTTGATATGATCTTGAATTTTTTGATGCACATTTTGGTTTCCCTTTAAAAACGAAACCACTTCGTGACGTTGTTTTATTTTTTCGACATTTTTTAATGGTAATGCCAACCAACGTTTTAACAAACGCCCTCCCATTGCAGAACTTGTTTTGTCGATAACATTAAGTAAGGTTACTGCATTATTATTTGTTGAATTATAAAGTTCTAAATTTCTAATAGTAAAACGATCCATCCAAACATATTCATCTTCCGCTATTCTAGATACAGAAGTTATATGCTGCAATTTATTATGTTGTGTTTCGGCTAAATAATGAAGTATAGAACCCGAAGCAATAATACCTTCGCTTAAATCTTCTATTCCAAAACCTTTTAGTGATTTTGTATTAAAGTGTTTTAGTAAAGTTTCATTAGCATAATCTGTTTGGTATACCCAATCTTCTAAATTAAAAGTATGAAAGTCGCTACCAAAACTATCATTAAAATGCAATCGCTTTTGTTTAGACACAAGCACTTCACTTGGATTAAAATTTTGAAGCAATTTGTCTATATATTCTTGATTACCTTGACTTGTTAGGAATTCGCCCGTAGAAATATCTAAAAATGCTACTCCAATTGTGGTTTTTCCGAAGTAAACAGAACATAAAAAGTTATTTGTTTTAGACTGCAATACCTCATCGTTAAAAGCAACTCCCGGAGTAACTAACTCTGTAACGCCACGCTTTACAATATTTTTTGTTTGTTTTGGGTCTTCTAATTGATCGCAAATAGCAACACGCTCTCCAGCTTTTACAAGCTTTGGTAGATATGTATTTATAGAATGATGAGGAAAACCAGCAAGCTCTATTTCGCTTTCGCTTCCCGCACCTCTTTTTGTTAAAGTAATACCCAAAATACCAGCTGCCTTTATAGCATCGGTTCCAAAAGTTTCATAAAAATCTCCTACTCGAAATAACAATAAAGCATCTGGGTATTTTGCTTTTATAGCATTATACTGCTTCATTAAAGGTGTTACTTTTTTTGTTTTTGCTGCCAAAGGAATTTAGTTTTTAAGTAAGTTTGCAATGTAACTAAATATTGATTTTTTTTGAAATCAATTTTACTTTAGTTATTTATAATTATTCACAATTGAATTGAAGAGATTACCTGTAAAGTATCCTCCTCGAAATGAAAGATTGATTTTATGCGCAAATTAAAAAATAGTGAACTTGATAGATTAAGTATTAACGACTTTAAAGAAGCGAACAAAACACCTATTATTATCGTTTTAGATAATATTAGAAGTTTAAATAATATTGGTTCTGTTTTTAGAACAAGTGATGCTTTTTTAATTAAAAAAATCTACCTCTGTGGCATAACTGCAACACCACCGCATAAAGACATACACAAAACAGCATTAGGCAGTACAGACACCGTAGATTGGGAATATGCAGAAAACACAGCTTCAGTTATTGAAAAACTAAAGACTGATAAAGTAAAAATTTGCGCCATAGAACAAGCCGAAAATGCTACTATGTTAAACGACTTTAAAGTTGAAGACAACACAACTTACGCATTAGTTTTTGGTAATGAAGTTAAAGGTGTTGCTCAAGATATAGTTTCTACTAGTGATACGGTAATTGAAATTCCTCAATTTGGGACCAAACACTCTCTTAATATATCTGTTAGTTGTGGCGTTGTGGTTTGGGATTTGTTTTCTAAATTAAAAACAACATAAATACAGGTGACTAAAAAACAAAAAAAGCCTTGGAAAACAAAACGTGTGATGGATCAGATTTATGATATGAAACTTTGGGGAGGAAAAGAATATGATTTTTTTTCTGGAACAGGTTCTCACGATTCGAAAATTACAGATCCATACATTGAGGCTTTAAAAGCTTTTTTTAAAACTAAAGACCCTTTAACGGTTTGCGACTTAGGTTGCGGTGATTTTAATATTGGAAAACACCTTGTAACATCAGTTCAAAAGTACATTGCTATAGATATTGTTGAAAAACTAATTGATAGAAATAAAAAAACTTTTCAAGAAAGCAACTTGGAATTTGATTGTTTAGACATTTCTAAAGACAACCTTCCTCATGCAGATTGCCTTATAATTAGACAGGTGCTACAACACTTATCTAACGCCGAAATACTTAAGATTACAAAAAAAATAGAGGCTTATAAATATGTAATACTAACAGAGCACTTACCTACGGAAGACTTTATACCAAACAAAGACATTATATCTGGTCAAGGCATAAGATTAAAACAAAATAGCGGTGTTAACTTACTTGAATCTCCCTTTAATTTAAAAATTAAAAACGTGACTGAATTAGATGATTATATTACAGATAATAAGAAAGGACATATTGTAACAACAGTTTACCAACTCTTTTAATAATAAAAACATCAATATCTAATTACTATTGAATCCATAAATTAGAAACTACTTAATCTTAGTATTATCTAATTTATAAAATCCACTGATAAGCTCTCCATTATCCGAAAAACCCTGAATAGAGAATAATAAGTTTTTATTATTCAAATCTTCTTTAAGCTTAAACACAACCTCTCCTTTAACATTAGACACCAAACTTGGTTTCCAATCTATTTCCTGACCAACAACATCGTTCGATTCTAAAAACAAAGGCTTATAGTATTTTTTCGACCTACTATAACCTTTTTTAAAAACATATGTTGTAAAATTATTTGTTGTTCCGTTTTTATAATCATCTGTTGTAAATATTGCTAAAGCATCAGTACCAGGCGTTACTTTTGGCTGAAAAAGAATATTATCTACAGATGCCATTCCCATACCTAACACTACTTCAAGCGGTATTCCTCCTCTTTTAGGAAAAACAGGTTTTCCATCTATAGTTACAAGCACAACTCTATCAACCTTTAGAAGAAAAAGGTCACCCATAGAAGATCTTTTAATTTTAAAAAGTCTGTTTTCTAAATACTCTCGTAAAGACGAATCTTCGATAACATAATCCTCAAGCACTCCTAACTCATAATAAGCACCAATATGAAAAACTTCCTTTCTGTGTTTTTCGTCAAAAGCTTTTCTATCCAAAAAAGCCTTACTTTTCTTCTTCGTTTTTAAGTTCACAGTTTCTAAACTAAGAACATCTTTTTTATTTGACAAATACCTAGTCTTATTAATCTCTAATTGCTTAGTTGTATCGTTTTTAGCTGACTTTAAATATTCTTTTTCAAAATTAAACACAAAACTATCTTGATTAGTCTCGATAGAATCGAATTGTATTCTTTTAGGTTTTATTCTTAGTACCTCCCTATCAATAAATGCTAACTTTATGGAATCTCCTTTAAAAGCAACTAAGTTCTTAAAAGAAAAAAGCGTTTGATTATTTAAAAACTGCTTAGTTATCATTTGATTATCCATTGTAAACATGCCTAGATTATTATTAAACACAGGATTCAGCTTTCCTTTTAAAGCAAATCCTTTTTCAAAATTGTGCTTTAATTCTGGGTTAATCTCTTTTATAAAATCTTCACAATCATACTGTATCCATCCTTGCGTTAGTAACAATAAATCTAAATATGCCTCTCGATTTATATTTTCTTCATTAAAATAAAAACTAGGATTCTCTACATAACCCTTAACATATGGCGTTAAATACATTGCGCTTGCAATATCTGTAGTACTTGTATAATTAGAACTTAATGTCAAAACCGAAAGACTAATATTACTTTTAGACTTCACATCTTTGACTTTAAATTTATATACAATTGAGTCTTCTAATCTGTTTAATTTCTCAATTGAAAATTCGTTCTTAATTATCCCAGCTACAAAAAACTTACGTTCCAATATTGGCTTGTTATTTTTTAAAACAATTAAAGAGTTTACTCCTTTTAAAAAGTCTTTTTTATTAAAAACAAAAGTTCTCTTTTTTAAATTATTAAAATCTACATTAACATAATCTATAATTGTATTTTTTTGATGAAAAAGTAATATATAATCATCTAATGAAGCACCTTTATTAGCTACTAATTCAAATTTAACTACATCTTTATTATCACTTATTTTACTAATAGACACACCCACCTCTAAAGCCTTAGGCATCTCTGTTTTTATAATAGTATCGTTAACTTCTATTATAGCTTTATATTTTTCGCCTTTTCTATATTCGAATTGAGATTTAGACATTCCTAAATGTAAGCTTGAGAACATTGCAACCTCTTTGTTCTTTGAGTTAACAATTTTACCCTTATAATTACAAGCTCTACCATTTATTAAAGCTTTTATAGATACAACATTTTTAACACCTTCTAAAAAGTGACCGCCTTCTGGAAAAAATTGAATATCATACTTAGCACCTGAAACCGTTTTCTCTATTCTTTTTTCTCCCACTACAATAGCTGATACAAACTTATTATGATCTCCAAAATTTAACATGTTATTAGTATACGCCTGGATAAAGTATTTGCCCGCGACTAAATCTTGAGAGATGTTAAGTTGATTAGTCCCAACACCGTTTTTAATATAAACGGTCTTTGTATTTATTAGTTTTCCGTATTCGGAAAACAGACTAACATACACTCTTGCCGTTTTTAATGAAGGTTTGTTGTCTTGATTTGCAACGTAAACTTTAAACCAGATAACATCTTCATTATCATAATTTGTTTTATTGGTATGAATAAATACTTTTTCGAAAAGCAATTGATCTTTTTGCAAGGCAGACACAATAGAGTCTATAGGTTTACTTTGCCCAAATGAGGAATACAAGAAAAAGAAAGAAAGGATTATAATAGCGAGAAAATGTTTCATGATTTGATTGATTTACATTAAAGTTAAGTAAAAACAAACAAATTTTTAAAACCTACTTACATATAGCATCTAAAACATATAAATAATCCTCACGATTTTTTACGAAATCGCGATCTGAGATATCTATAATTTTCACATTAAGTTCTGTTTGATTTTTTAAAAAATCTAAATAACCAGAATTAATTTTATCAAGATATTCGCTTTCTATATTTTGCTCGTATTTTCTACCACGTTTCTTAATATTAGCTTTAAGTCTTTCGGTATTTTGATAGAGGTAAACGTATAGTTCTGGTTTCGCAATATCTTTATACATTAGATAAAACAACTTTCTATACAACTTAAATTCGTCTTGATTTAATGTTATTTTAGAAAAAATTAATGATTTAAAAATATCGTAATCACTCACTATAAAATCTTTAAACAAATCTAATTGAGATAAGTCATCACTTATTTGCTGATAACGATCCGCTAAAAAAGACATTTCTAAGCTAAAGGCATAACGTTGTGCATCTTCGTAAAACTTTGGCAAAAACGGATTATCTGCAAAACGCTCTAAAATTAATTTTGCATTGTAATCTTGAGCAATTTTTGTTACCAAACTTGTTTTTCCCGCACCAATGTTTCCTTCAATAGCAATGTAATTATACTTCGAAAAATCGTACAGCTTACTTGGGTTCTTTAACCAAATATTAATTGACTCTAAAGCACTTTCATCTTTACATTCAGTTAGTAAAACAGAAATTTCTTTCTCTAAAACTGGATGCTTAAACTTAGAAGCTATGTTATATAGTGGCTCTAAAACAAACCTACGGTTGTGTAATTCTGGATGTGGTACTTTAAGAGACTTTGTGTCGATTATTAATTCGTCTATAAATAATATATCTAAATCTATAATTCTAGACTCGTAACCTTCTTTTTTAGTTCTAACTCTACCTAAAGCTGTTTCTATTAGCAATAGTTCTTTAAGTATTTTACTAGGTTTTAAAGAACTATCAACCAGCAAACATGCATTTAAAAAATCGTCTCCTTCGAAACCTAGAGCTGGAGTTTTAAAAATTTTTGAGATAATTTTTACTGTCCCAATTTTTAAATGAATTGCATCCACAGCTGCTTGCAAATTTTTAAATTTGTCGCCTTTATTACTTCCTATAGATATGTAAATTTTCTGTGAATCCATTTTTAATCGAGAAAGCAAAATAACTAAAAGTAAATGGTTTCCTTTATATTTACTTAAACTATTTATTAACGAATTTAGTTTAAGTTTCCACAATACTAAGCAAAAGGCTCTGTGTGAAAAATTTAAAAGGAATATGACATTAAAAAACAAACTTAAAGCCCAACGTATTTACCTATTCCTGGGCGCTTTGTTTATTACTTCTTTAGTGGTTTCTAATTTAATATTTCAGAAGTTTTTTTATTGGTATCCTTTAGGTCTTAAAATATTAGGTTTTAGGCTATTTGAAATATCCGTTGGCATTCTACCTTATCCCATCACTTTTTTAATTACCGATTTAATAAGTGAAATTTATGGAAAGAAACGCGCAAACGATGTGGTTATCGCTGGTATCTTTGCTTCATTTTTTTCATTATTAATAGTTTTAACAGCAGATGCAGTTCCTGCAATCAACAACTCTCCTATTAATAATAAAATATTTCACAAAGTATTTGGAGCATCTTCTATTGCTGTTTTCGCAAGCATGACCGCTTATTTAATTGCACAGTTTATAGATATTCAAGTTTATCATTTCTGGAAACGCTTAACAAAAGGCAAACATTTGTGGTTGCGAAATAATTTTTCGACATGGTTTTCCCAATTTATAGACACTTTTTCTGTTCTGTTTTTGCTGTGCTCTTTTGACATTATTGATTGGAGCAGTTTTAACGGCTTATTAATAAGTGGCTTTCTATTTAAAGTTTTAGTCGCTTTTATAGATACTCCTTTTTTATATTTGGGCGTTTTTATTTTTAGAAAGACCTTCAATTTAAAAGTTAATGAAGAAATAGACCTATTATAATTAATGCTAAACTTTTATTAAAATCTTTGATAATAAATCTAAATCATTAGATTATACGTAAATACTATACTTAACAAAACTAAATCTATCCCAAAACCCGGGAAAAAACATGAAAAAAATATTAAAAATTACAGGTATCTCACTATTAATTATAGTCATACTTTTATTAGTTGCTCCTTTTATCTTTCAAAATCAGATAAAAGATATGGTTCGTAATTTTATTAACAACAGCGTAAATGCAAATGTTGAGTTCGCAGATGTTAGCTTAAGTTTTATAAGCAGCTTTCCACAAGCCAATGTTACTGTAGACGATCTTAAAATCACCAACTTAGAACCTTTTAAAGACGAAACACTAGGAAGTGTGAAATCGCTTTCTTTTGACATGTCTGTAAAAGAACTTTTTAAAAATGCAGACGAAGGACCAATTGTTATTAATTCAATTTATATAAATGAAGCACTTGTTAATCTTAAAGTAAACAAATTTGGAGATGCTAATTTCGACATTGCAAAAGAAACAGAAAACACAAATACTAGTACAGACAAAAGTGAAGGTTTTACTTTAAGCATAGAGGATTATGCCATTACTAAAAGCGCATTAACTTATTTAGACGAAGGATCGAATACTAGACTACATGTAACAGAATTAGACCATTCTGGAAGCGGTATATTCTCGGAAAGTGTTTCAGAATTAAACACTAAAAGTGAAGCTAACGTTACTCTAAGTTTAGACAGTACCGAGTATCTTAGCAATAACCGTATTAAATTAGATGCTTTAATAGATCTTGATTTAGAAAACAGCAAATACACTTTTAAAGAAAACAAAGGTTTAATAAACGACCTTCCTTTGGAGTTTTCAGGTTACGTACAATTAATAGAAGACGGACAAGACATTGATATTACTTTTGAAAACCCGGGCTCAACCTTTAAAGACTTTTTAGCTGTTATCCCTAAAACATACTCTAACAATATTAGTGATGTTGAAACTAGTGGGAATTTTAAAGTAAACGGTAAGATTAAAGGCTTAGTAACAGAAAAAACAATACCAACACTAGACATTAACATAGCTTCTAACAATGCTTCATTTAAATATCCTGAATTACCAAAACGTGTAGAAAATATTAGCATTAATGCTGCAATAAAAAATACAACCGGAAATGTTGATGATACTTTTGTAGACTTAAAAACACTGAACTTTAAAATTGACGAAGACGAATTTAAATCTTCAGCTGTTATTAAAAACCTTACAAAGAACATGCTTGTAAGCGCTAATATTGATGGTGTTTTAAATTTAGCAAATATCACTAAGGCTTACCCAATAACTTTAGAAAACGAATTAAGCGGTATTATTAAAGCAAAACTAAACACTAGTTTCGATATGAATGCTATTGAAAGCAATGCTTACGATCGCATTAAAAATAATGGAAATATTAGTGTTAATAATTTCGTGTTTTCGTCTGCAGATATTGTTAATCCGTTAAATATTACCGAAGCTAATGTTAGCTTTAAGCCAAGCATTATAACTTTAGAAAACTTTAAAGCCACTACTGGAAAAACAGATTTAAATGCAACAGGAACCATAAACAACTTATTAGGCTTTTTATTAAGTGACAAAAAACTAAAAGGTGATTTTAATGTGGTATCCAATAATTTTTTAATTAGTGATTTTATGGTTGAAGGCGGAAGCGATAAACCCGTAAACCAAAGTGCAGAGCCTAACGATGCTCTTAAAATTCCTGCTTTTTTAGATTGTACTATTACTGCTGATGCAAAAACTGTAGTTTACGATAATTTAACGCTTACAAACGTAAAAGGAAAACTATTAATTAAAGACGAAACGGCTAATTTACAAAACGTTACATCTAATTTATTAGGCGGAAACCTTAATATGACCGGTTTAATTAATACTAAAACTAAAACACCAACTTTTGAGATGGATTTAGGTATGAGTAATTTTGATATATCACAATCATTTAGAGATTTAGATATGCTTCAAAATTTAGCTCCAATTGCAAATGTATTACAAGGAAAATTGAATAGTGCTATTACACTAAACGGAACTTTAGGAGATGATTTCACTCCTCTAATGAGTTCTATTTCTGGTGGCGCTTTAGCGGAATTATTAACAACTAAAGTAGAGCCAAAAAACGCTGCATTATTTGATGCACTAACTAGTAAATTAAGTTTTATAGATTTTGACAAGCTAGATTTAAAAGATTTGAAAACAGCTATAAAATTTGAAAATAGTCGTGTAAGTATTTCTCCTTTTAATTTAAACTATAAAGATATTGGTATTACGGTTGGCGGAAACCATGGGTTTGATAAATCTATGGATTACAATGTAGTTTTTAATGTACCTGCAAAATATTTAGGAAGCGAAGTAAATAGACTTGTTGGAAAAATAAACGATAACGACGTTAATAAAATTAGCATCCCAGTAACTGCTAATTTAACAGGATCGTTTACGAGTCCAAAAGTACAAACCGATTTAACTAGCGGAGTTAAAAATTTAACGACACAGTTAATAGAAATTGAAAAACAAAAGCTACTTAATAACGGAAAAGATAAAATTAAAGATTTATTAGGCATTAACAGTAGCAACCAAACAGCAAGCGATAGTACTCAAACACAAACAAGCTCTCCTGTTATAAATGTGATTAAAGATATTTTTCCTAATGGAAACAACTCAAGCACACCAACAGATTCAACAAAAAACCCAACAAATGTAGTAAAGGATGTTTTAGGTGGATTGTTCGGGAAAAAGAACAAGAAAAAGGACACAGTTAATTAAGAATAAATAATAATCAAAATAAATTGCAAAAACTTTATAAGTCTATTGTTTAAATTAAAAGATAAACTTATATTTGCAACCTGAAATTTAAGAATACACATAATATAAAGATATGTTAAGAATAGAAATTAAAGACGGAGAAAATATAGAAAGAGCTTTAAAACGTTACAAAAGAAAGCACCGTAACATTAAAGTAATGCAGAACTTAAGAGAAGGACAACACTTCACTAAGCCTTCTGTAACACGTCGTCGTCAAATTCAAAAAGCATCTTATATCCAAGGATTAAGAGACGCAGAAAACGTATAGTAAATACTTTTTCTTTTATAATATACAAACCTTGCATTCTATGAATGCGAGGTTTTTTTGGTTAGTTACAACTCAAAGTTAAAATAAATTACAATTTAAGCTACAAAGTGAGCTACAGCCTTGTTTAAACACATTCAATTTCAATATGCTTAAACAAAAACAGAGTCTTGGCTATAACAAATAGAGCTTATACTATTTCTATAGTAACTACTTTACCTTCATTTCCTCGAATATTACAAACGGTATCATCTTCAAAAATAAGATACTGCCCTTTTATTCCTTTTAACACACCTTCATAACTACCCGCTTTTTCAATATTCAAACTTTTTGGTTTTACAGGATATGATAGCACAGGAAAATCCATATGTGTTTCATCGTTATTTTCAATGTAATATTCTTGAGCTTCAGCTGGAATGTATTGTTTTAACTTGTTTTTCCACTCTACTAAACTCTCATCTACCACATCGTTTTTAAGCATGGTTCTCCAATTTGTTTTATCTGCTACATAATCTTTTAAAGCAACTTCTGTAATACCTGCTAGATAACGATTTGGTACCTCAACAACCTCTATAGCCTCATGTGCACCTTGATCTATCCAACGTGTTGGCACTTGTGTTTTTCTGGTAACACCAACCTTTACATTACTTGAATTTGCCAAATAAACAATATGTGGCTTTAATTGCACTTTCTTTTCGTATTCCAAATCGCGATCTTCTTGATCTAAATGTGCCGTACTTAACTCTGGTCGCATAATCCAATCTCCAGCTTGAGGCATATCGAAAAAACAACTTTTACAAAATCCTTGTCTAAAAATTGGTTTATCTAAACTACAGTTTAAACATTGGTGTTTAACAAATTGAAATTTCAAAGTTTTATTTAGCAATTGATTCATATTAATGAAATCGTTTTCGAAAACTAAATAATATTGAATTGGGCTAGAAAATTCTGTTGCCATTTTTGTTAGCACGCCTTGGTAAGTCATAAAAAAAAGTGTTATTTTTAGTGTCTAAATATACTATAAATATATGCCAATTCCTTTAGTAAATTCTATCGCTTCATGGTTTTTAAAGAAACGGTTTCACCAAATCGATTTGTTCTTAAAATACCCAAATGAAGTACAAGAAGAACTGCTATTTAACTTAATTGAAACAGCTAAAGACACAGAGATTGGTAAGCAGTACGACTATTCTTCTATTAAAACCTATGCAGAATTCGCAAATAGAGTTCCTGTAAAAAACTACGAAGGGTATCAAGATTTATTTGAACGTTCTCGTTTAGGAGAACACAATATTTTTTGGCCTTCTCCAATAAAATGGTTTGCAAAATCTAGCGGTACTACTAGCGCAAAAAGTAAGTTTATACCTGTAAGTCAAGATTCTTTAGAAAACTGCCATTATGCTGCGAGTAAAGACTTACTGTGTATGTATTTAAATAACAATGTAGACTCTCAACTCTTTACAGGAAAAAGTTTAAGACTAGGCGGTAGTAAAGAATTATATAAAGAAAACGGAACTGCTTTTGGAGATTTAAGCGCTATTTTAATAGACAATATGCCTTTTTGGGCAGAGTTTAGTAGCACACCTAGCAACAAAGTCTCTTTAATGAGTGATTGGGAAACCAAAATGGCTGCCATAGTAAATGAAACGATAAATGAAAACGTTACAAGTTTAGCCGGCGTACCATCTTGGATGCTTGTTTTACTTAATAATGTTTTAGATAAAACTGAAAAGAATTCTTTATTTGATATCTGGCCAAACCTGGAAGTTTACTTTCATGGAGGTGTTAGCTTTAATCCATATGTACAACAGTATAAAAACATTTTACCAAAGAAGGATTTTAAGTATTATGAAATTTATAATGCCTCTGAAGGCTTTTTTGCTATTCAAGATTTAAACCACTCTAGCGAATTACTACTAATGCTAGATTACGGCATTTTTTATGAGTTTATTCCTATGGATACTCATGATACACCAAAAGAACATGTTATTCCGCTAAGCGAAGTGGAGAAAGGTAAAAACTACGCAGTAATAATTACTACAAATGCAGGGTTATGGCGTTACAAAATAGGTGATACTATTCGTTTTACATCTATCTCACCCTACAGAATAAAGGTTTCCGGTAGAACAAAACACCACATTAATGTTTTTGGAGAAGAACTTATTATTGAAAATGCAGAAGATGCCCTAAAGAAAGCCTGCAAGAAAACAAAAAGTGAAATTGTAGATTATACTGCTGCACCAATATTTATGGAAGGCAAAGAAAAAGGTGCACACCAATGGCTAATAGAATTTAAAACACCACCAAAAGACATTGACTATTTTAATGAATTGTTTGACAATGCTCTAAAATCTTTAAATTCAGATTACGAAGCCAAACGCTATAGCAACATGACCTTAAATAAGCCAAAGATCACTATAGCTAGAACTAAACTATTTTACGATTGGCTAAAAGACAACAATAAACTTGGAGGACAACATAAAGTACCTCGACTATCTAATACTAGAGACTACATAGACGAGTTACTAAAGCATAATTGTTAAAATAAATTATTTAATATTATGATATTCAAATAATTATCGTTAAATTCACAATGCTATTAATCAATTCTATCCTAGTTGAATCTATATTAATTAGTTAATTCAGATTCAAAAAAAACCACTCCTAACTTTTTTACGAGTGGTTTTTTATTTCTGTAAAGCATATATACTGTTTTTTGGAAATCCTGGATCTTTTCTTTCTGGCTGATGCACAAATCCACATGCAACTAACAACCTCTTAGAGCTTTCGTTTTCTACATGTGTAAAAGCTTCAATAGTATTTAAATTAAGGTCTATAAAACCTAATTCAATAACAGCTTTTAAAGCCTCAGACATATAGCCTTTTCTAAAATAGTCGGGCAACAAATCGTAACCAACCTCAGCTGTTTTTCTATCTTCAGAGAAATTCCATAAACAAATACCTCCTATTTTTTTATTTAAAGTTTTATCTATTAAAGTCCAACTAATGGATTTATCTTCTTCTAAATAACCTATTAGTTTTTTTATATGACTTATTGCTTCTTCCTCCTTTGTATACAAAGGCTGCATAATGTATTTTCTAACAATTGGGTTAGATCTTGATTCAAAAACAAGAGCAACATCATCCATACTTGTAGTAACAAACAAAAGTCTTTCTGTTTCTGGTTTTTTTAAGCTTATTAATTTCATTTTATAAGAAATAAAAAAGCCTACCTTAAAATAAGGTAGGCTTCAATTTATAGTATCCTATTTAATTTAAGAAACCGCCTTTAGTTTCTTAATAGTATTCTTAGATATTTTTTGTTCGGCATAAGCCTTAGTAACATTTATTTTCTTAACATCACTTCCTGGTAATTCGAACATTGCATCTGTTAAAATCTCTTCGCATAAAGAACGTAATCCTCTAGCTCCTAATTTGTATTCTATAGCTTTACCAACTATAAAATCTAAAGCACCATCTGTAATACTAAACTCAATCTCATCCATAGAGAACAGTTTTTTGTATTGCTTAATAATAGCATTTTTAGGTTCTGTTAAAATAGCTCTTAATGTTGCAGCATCTAAAGGATCCATGTATGTTAATACAGGTAATCGTCCAATAATTTCTGGTATTAATCCAAAGTCTTTTAAATCTTTAGGAATAATGTATTGCAGTAAATTATCGTTATCCACAACGTCATCACTAATTGAAGCACTGTAACCAACGGCTTGCATGTTTAATCTTTTAGAGATCACACGATTTATACCATCGAAAGCTCCACCAGCAATAAACAAGATGTTTTCTGTATTTACTTCAATAAATTTTTGATCAGGATGTTTACGACCTCCTTTTGGCGGTACATTAACAACTGTACCTTCTAACAACTTAAGTAACGCCTGTTGCACGCCCTCTCCAGAGACATCTCTAGTTATAGACGGATTATCACTTTTACGAGCAATTTTATCGATCTCGTCTATAAAAACGATACCCTTTTCTGCTTTCTCTAAGCTATAATCTGCCGCTTGTAATAAACGTGTTAGTATACTTTCTACATCTTCACCTACATAACCAGCCTCGGTTAATACCGTTGCATCTACAATAGCTAAAGGCACGTTAAGCATTTTAGCAATTGTTTTAGCCATTAATGTTTTACCTGTTCCAGTTTCTCCAACCATAATAATGTTGGATTTTTGAATCTCGATATCATCATTTGTTGGCGGCTGTAACAGACGTTTATAATGATTATAAACAGCTACAGACATCACCTTTTTAGTAGTCTCTTGACCTATAATATACTCGTCTAAGAACGTTTTAATTTGCTGCGGCTTACGCAACATAAGTTCTGCCGACAAGTCTGAGCTATCACTTTCTTTAGATTCTTCTATAACAATACCATGTGCTTGCTCTATACAGCGATCACAAATATGTGCATCTAAACCTGCTATTAATAAACTTGTTTCTGGCTTTTTCCTACCACAAAACGAACATTCTAATTCTTCCTTTGCCATTTTTTTTAAGTTGAAAGTTGAAAGCTAAAGTCTAAAAAGTTTTCACTTTTATCGTTCTAACTTAACCTAATTCTTATCCACTATTTAGTTACGAGCTAAAATCTCGTCAATCATTCCGTATTCTTTAGCTTTATCAGATTTCATCCAATAATCACGATCACTGTCTTCGTAAACTTTGTCGTAATCTTGGCCTGAATGTTTACTAATAATTTTATAAAGTTCTTCTTTTAAAATTAAAATTTCGCGAGCTGTAATTTCTATATCACTAGCTTGACCTTGTGCTCCTCCTAAAGGTTGGTGAATCATAACACGAGAATGCGTTAAACCACTACGTTTTCCTTTTTCTCCTGCACATAATAAAACGGCTCCCATAGAAGCTGCCATTCCTGTACAAATAGTTGCTACATCTGGCTTAATAAACTGCATAGTATCGTAAATACCTAATCCAGCATATACACTTCCTCCAGGAGAGTTAATATACATTTGAATATCTTTATTTGCGTCTACACTTTCTAAAAACAAAAGTTGTGCTTGTATAATGTTTGCAATATTATCGTTAATCCCTGTTCCTAAGAAAAGGATACGATCCATCATTAATCTTGAAAATACATCTAGTTGAGATATATTTAATTGACGCTCTTCTATAATGTAAGGCGTCATGTTTTGAGGCATCATACTACTAACAATTTTATTGTAATATGTGCTGCTAATTCCTTGATCTTTTATGGCAAATTTCTCGAATTCTTTTCCGTAATCCATATTTATTTTTTGAATTTGATATTATATTTAAGTTCTCAAATCTCTTCAAGAAGTTATAAATGTATAGTTAAATCAGCAGTTAACAAACTTTTTAAGTCGAATTTAACGCTAAGAAAATAGGCGTTGAATCTATAATAATTCAACGCCTAAATATAATGATTATTCTTTAAAAAATAAGCTTGACTTATTTATCGCCATAAACTTCCTTAACAAACTTATCGTAAGTTAATTCTTTTGTTTTTACGTTAGCTTTTTCTTTGTAAAGATTTAATAGTTTTTGGCTCACAACTTGCTCGCTTAAACGCTTTACTTCTTCTTGGTTAGACAATACTCTTGCAGCGATATCGTCAAGTTCTTTATCACTAGGATTCATTTGACCAAACTGTGCCATTTGCACTTTAATCATTGACTTAGCACTTTCCTTTACATCTTCGAAATCTACTTTAATATTGTTAGCTTGCATTAACTTACCTTCGATAAGTTGGTAACGTAAGCTTTTCTCAGACTTCTGGTATTCTTCTTTAGCAGTAGCTGCATCCATAGGCTTCTCTCCTGCAGATTGCATCCATTTAGTTAAAAATTCTGCTGGCAAATCGAATTTAGTATTTGCGACTAAATCTTCAGTAACATCGTTTAAGAATTTTTGATCTGATTGTTGTATGAATTGCTTTTCAGCATCTTCTTTAATCTTCTCTTTTAATTCTGAAACAGATTTCACACCATCTTTACCAAATAATTTATCAAATAACTCTTGGTTTAATTCTGCTGGCTCACGTTTATTTATTTCAGTTACTTCAAAAGCAACTTCAATATCTAAACCATGTGCCTTATCGTGCTCTAATTTTAAAGCATTCATTAGTTCGTGATCGTCTTCGTAAAGTCCTTTTGTTTTTAATGTAATAACATCTCCAACTTTAGCTCCTACAAACTTCTTTTCTGTTGCTTTACCTTTAAATTTATCTAAAGTTAGAGTTACAGAGTTTTCTATTTCTTCAGCTTCATTTTTATAAACTCCAGTAATTTCACTTTCTTTAGCAACTTCTTCTAAAGGTGCTAATGTTCCATATTGCTTTTGGATATTTTCTACTTGACCATCGATCAATTTATCGTCTGCAACAATATTATAATGTATTATATCTTTTTTTCCTTCTAAATCTACTTCAAATTCTGGTGCAAGACCTAATTCAAAATCAAAAGAAAAACTATCAGAATCCCAATTGATTTCATCTTGAGCTTTTGGTAATGGCTGACCTAAAACATCTAACTTTTCTTCAGCTAAATATTTATTTAATCCTTCTTGAATTAATTTATTAACCTCATCAGCTAATACAGCTTTACCGTATTGTTTTTTAACCATTCCCATTGGTACTTGACCTTTTCTAAATCCAGGAATATTTGCTGTTTTTCTGTAATCTACTAAGATTTTTTCAACTTTAGCTGTGTAATCCTCTTTCTCGATTACCACTGTTACTACAGCATTTAATGCGTCTTTATTTTCTCTTGTAATATTCATTTTGAATAATCTATTTTATAAACTAGTTTAAACTTCTAAAATTGGTTAAACATCTCCTTCTAAAAACAATTCTACATCTTTTTACACTTATCTATAAAATTTAAAAAGAAGTTCTAAATTGATTTTAAAATCACTCACTTTTACCTTTACCAAAAGCTTAAACAAGTGTAATGTAACCAAAAATGGAGTGCAAAAGTACTGATTTTTTACACTCCATCAAAGTTTTTAATATGTTGAATTTCAGACGAAATATAATCGTAAAGAATGTTATATCAAGGACATTAAGTTTCAAAACTCGTTGTCTATAACTGATTGTTGTCTAATTTTTTTTCTTATCGGTTTTCATAAACGATTGCAGTAATGATTGTAATATTGATAATAGTACACTAAATAAAAGAGCCCACCAGAAATTAACAACAGCGAAACCATCGATTAATTTATCGGCTAGGAGAATAATTAGCGCATTTATTACAATTAGAAACAATCCTAATGTAATTATGGTTATTGGTAACGTTAATATTACCAATAATGGCTTTACCAACAGGTTTAAAACTGACAGTACAATTGCAACAATTATTGCAGATACATAACCATCTACCTCCACACCACCTAATACGTTAGCTAACACAAATACAGCGATAGCATTTAAAAGAAGTCTTATTAACAAGTTCATATTTTTTTTATTTTAAAATGTTTCTTAATTTACAAAATTAATTACTGCGTTGTAAAAATCTTTAGGGTTTTCTGCATGCAACCAATGTCCAGCATTTGAAATGGTTTCTATTTTTGCATTTGAAAAATGTGCTTTTATAATTGATTCGTCTTGCGCTGCTATGTATTCACTTTTATCTCCTTTTAAAAATAAGGTATCACCTTCAAACTTAGAATGCATTGGCAAAGCTTCACCAACCTCACTAACGTTATCGGTTAAAACATCTAAATTTATTCTTAAACCTAAAACTCCTTTTTCTACCCAATACAGATTTTTTAAAAGAAATAGTCTTGTACCATAATCGCTAACATAATTCGATAATTGCTCTTCTGCCGCTCCTCTAGTTTTTAAAGTATTAAAATCTAAACTCGCTAAACCTTCTAAAATAGCATCGTGGTGAATAGGATAAAAGCGCGGCGAAATATCTGCAATCAATAATTTAGACACATAATCGGGAAATTGTGATGCAAATAACATTGCTGTTTTTCCTCCCATAGAATGACCAAGCAAAACAATATCTTTTAAATTATGCGTATCACAATAGTCTTTTAGATCTTGAGATAAAAGGTCGTAATTAAAAGCTTCGCTATGAAAACTTCTTCCATGATTTCGTTGGTCTATTAAATGAACCTGAAATCCTGCTTTGGCAAATTCCTTTCCTAATGTTTTCCAATTATCGCTCATGCCTAAAAAGCCATGAAGGATAATAAAGGGCTTGCCTTCTCCTGTTATGTTTGAGTGTAATTGCATTATTTTAATTTATTCAAATACATATTAACTACATTTTCAATACCTAAATATAAGCTTTCAGAAATTAAAGCATGGCCAATAGACACCTCTAATAATCCTGGAATGTTTTGCTTAAAAAACTGGATATTATCCAAAGATAAATCATGCCCAGCATTTACACCTAAACCTATTTTATTTGCTAACTCAGCACATTCTGCATATGGCTTAATTGCTTCTTTATTTCCTAAATGGTATTGATCTGCAAAACCTTCAGTATATAATTCTATTCTATCGGCTCCAGTTTCTTTTGCGCCTTCAATTTGCTTTTTATCTGGATCTACAAAAATAGATGTACGAATGTTGTTCCTTTTAAATTCAGCAATAACTTCAACTAAAAAATCTTTATGCTTAATAGTATCCCAACCTGCATTACTTGTTAGTGCATCTATACTATCTGGCACCAATGTTACTTGCGTTGGCTTAATTTCTAGAACCATATCTACAAATTTAGAGATAGGATTTCCTTCGATATTATACTCTGTGTGCACAATTGGTTTTAAATCGTAAGCATCTTGGTAACGAATATGTCTTTCGTCTGGTCTTGGATGTATAGTTACACCTTCTGCCCCAAAACGTTGAACATCTTTTGCAAACTGTACCACATTAGGCGTATCTCCACCTCTAGAGTTTCTTAATGTTGCTATTTTATTTATGTTTACGCTTAATTTTGTCATTTTAAATATGAATTAATTAGTACAAAAATACAAAGTAGATACACGAGATTGTTCTTATTTTTAATTAATTTGCATAAAATTGAAACACGCACTATGAATCTTCTAGATTACATAATAAACGATATTAAACCATTAATAAATACTGATAAAGTTAAAGAGATTCAGCTACTTTTTAACCAGTTGACTTATTCACATATTCCTATTGTAAATGCTGATGGCGTTTACTTAGGTTGTATTTCTGAAAATGATGCTCATTGTTTTGATAGCGAAAAACCTATTGAAGATTATCGTTATTCGGGTGAAGGTTTTTTTGTAAGAGAAGGTACTAACTGGCTAGACGTACTTGAGGCATTTGCACAAAACTCGTCTAACATTATGCCTGTTTTAAGTAACAAAAGTGTGTATTTAGGTTATTATGAATTAAACGACATCATTACCCTTTTTAACGAAACACCTTTCTTTTCTGAAGCTGGAGCAGTATTAATTATAGAAAAAGGTGTTGCAGATTATTCTTTTAGTGAAGTTAGCCAGATTGTAGAATCTAACAATGGCAAACTATTAGGTTCTTTTATATCTAAATTTGAAAATGATATCGCTCAGATTACTTTAAAAATTAGCAATGCTAATTTAAATGAAATCATGCAAACGTTTAGACGCTACAGTTATAATATAATTTCTGGACATGAAGACGACAGCTATTTAATAGGCCTTAAAGAACGTTCAGACTACTTAAACAGATACCTAAATATATAATTATGAAGGTTGCCATATATAGCCAGTATCCAAAAAAGCAGTCTAAAGACTCTCTAAAAACACTAACAAAAGAACTTTTAAATTTAAATGCCTCTCTATTTTTAGAGCACGAGTTCTACAACGATATTAAAGACGAACTTTCTAAACCTTCAGTTTTTAAAACTTTTAAAGCTTTAGACAAAAGCTTCGATTTACTTGTAAGTATTGGTGGAGATGGTACTATTTTAAGAGCTATTACTTTTGTAAAAGATTTAAATATTCCAATAATTGGTATAAACACAGGAAGACTTGGTTTTTTAGCAACCATACAACCCGAAGATATAAAAGAAGCTATTCAAGATATTTATAATAAAAAATACTCTTTAAGTAAACGCACCTTATTATCTATTGAAACTTCTCCTGAAAATAGCGACATAAAAGATTTAAACTTCGCTTTAAATGAAATTGCTGTAAGTAGAAAAAACACAACTTCTATGATTACAGTTGAAACCAAACTAAACGGAGAGTTTTTAACATCGTACTGGAGCGATGGATTAATAATCGCAACACCAACAGGATCAACAGGCTACTCTTTAAGTTGTGCAGGACCAGTAATTACTCCAGACACCACCAGTTTTGTACTAACACCAATAGCGCCTCATAATTTAAGCGCAAGACCTTTAGTTATTGAAGACTCCTTTACAATAGAACTAAAAGTAAGTGGTAGAGAAGATAATTATCTTGTTTCTTTAGATTCTAGAATTGCAACCTTATCTAACGACACTATAATTACCATAAAAAAAGCACCTTTTACTATTAATATGATAGAGCTAAACTCTGAAAGTTTTCTAGCAACTTTGCGAAAAAAACTACTTTGGGGAGAAGATAAGAGAAATTAATCTTCTCTTTTTTACTATTATAGCATACAAATCATTCCTTTTTACAATAAATTTAAGTAAATACTGTTTTAAACAGTAACTATTTAGCTGAAATTACAATAGGCTAATCTTATTTATTATATTTGCAAACTTTGAAGATTTATGAGGTATTTAACGCTTTTAATAATAGCATTCTTTAGCATACAAATAAGTAGCGCTCAAATTAACGAATTTGGTATATTCGTTGGTGGGAGTAACTTTATTGGAGATGTTGGTGCAACAGACTATATCGCACCTAAGCAATTAGCTTTTGGAGCATTATATAAGTGGAATAGAAGCAAAAGGCATTCATACAGATTTTCTTTAATATTTACAGATTTAGAAGGTATTGATAACAAATCGGATGATCCAAGCAGACAAATAAGAGATTTTGAGTTTAACTCAAGTATTTTAGAGCTTTCTGCAGGAATGGAATTCACCTTTTTCGATTTCGACCTACATAATGGTGGAGCAGCTTCAACTCCTTACTTATACTCAGGGATTAGTATTGCTAAACACGATAATTTCTTTTTTAATTCAGACGGAACAACAGTAGACGAAGGCACTACAAGCTATGCTTTTGGTATTCCTATGGTTTTAGGATATAAAGTAGCGGTTTCTTCAGATTTTATTTTAGCTTTCGAAATTGGAGCGCGTTACACCTTTTCTGATGAATTAGACGGAAGCGTTCCAGACGCAAAAGAAGCTATAGAAAGTAGAAGCTTTGGGAATTTAAATAATAATGACTGGTATACTTTTACTGGTATTACACTAACTTACACATTTGGCAGAAACCCATGTTTTTGCCCTGGAGGATAATTTGGATACAAGCAAAATAAATACACGTAAACTACCTAAACATGTTGCCATAATTATGGATGGCAATGGTCGTTGGGCTAAACAAAAAGGATTTCTTCGCGCCATTGGTCATGAAAATGGCACAAAATCTGTCCGTGAAACTGTTGAGGCTAGTGCCCAGTTAGGCATAAAAAACCTAACCTTATATGCTTTCTCTACAGAAAATTGGAATAGACCTAAACTAGAAGTTGATACCTTAATGAAGCTTTTAGTCTCTGCTTTAAAGAAAGAAATTAAAACACTTCAAGAAAACAACATAAAACTTAATGCTATTGGTAATCTTAATAGTTTACCAAAAAAAGTATTCAAAGAACTTACCGAAGTAATAGAAAGCACAAAGAACAATAACCACATGACATTAACCTTAGCATTAAGCTATGGCTCTCGTGATGAATTGTTAAATGCAGTTAAGGAAATAAGCAATAAAGTTAAAAATAATATAATTTCTTCAGAAAATATTGACGAATCGATTATTAATGAGCATCTTTACACGCAAAATTTACCAGATGTAGACCTACTTATTAGAACAAGTGGAGAACAACGCATCAGTAATTTTTTACTTTGGCAGATAGCTTATGCAGAGCTATATTTTACAAAAGTATTATGGCCAGATTTTACACAGCAACACCTTTGTGATGCTGTTATAGAATATCAAAATAGAGAAAGACGCTTTGGGAAAACAAGTGAACAAATTAGTTAAAATCATACAATTGAAAACATTTTTACAATACACATTAGCAATACTATTTGCACTATCTAGTTTTTTTACTCAAGCGCAACAGCTTTCTTACGAGAATAGTGAAAAATACACAATCGCAGAAATTAAAGTAGTTGGTAACACAACCTTTAGTGAGCAAACCATTATTACTTATTCTAAACTAAAAAAGGGAGATGAAATACAAGTTCCTGGCGAAGAAATAAGTAATGCTATTAAAAAATTATGGACATCTAATTTATTTAGCGATATTGAAGTATACCTCGCTAAAGTTGAAGGAAATGCAGCATATCTAGAAATTAGATTATCTGATTTACCCGCACTTAATGAACTTAAAATTAATGGTGTAAAAAAGAGTAAAAAAGAAACTTTAATTAAAGAAGCTAAGCTTCAGCAAGGTGTTAAAGTAACTGAAAACCTTATAACAACTACAAAAAATTATATTCAGAATAAGAATAAAAAAGCAGGTTTTTTAAATACCAAAGTAAATATTAATACCATTCCAGTTGTGGACTCTTTAGATAATGCTAGAGTAAATATGGTACTAACTGTAGACAGAGGTGAAAAAGTTAAAATTGACAAAATTAATTTTGATGGCAATACTGTTCTAAGCGATAAGAAGCTTAGAAAAGCTATGAAAAACACTAAGCAGAAAAAAATGTTGCGCTTATTAAAGCGTTCAAAATATATTGAAGCAGACTTTAAAGACGATTTAAATAGTGTTGTAGACAAGTATAAAGAAAGTGGATATAGAGATGCTCGTATAATCTCAGATACGTTATTAGTCAATAATGCAAAAACAGTAACTTTAGATATTAAAGTTGAAGAAGGAGAAAAGTATACCTTTGGAGATATTACATTTATTGGTAACACTGTATATACTGACGATTTTTTAAGACGCCAGTTAAGAATTGAAAAAGGAGACACTTACAATGGTGTTTTGTTAGAAAAACGTATTGCAGATAATACTAGTCCAGATGCAGATGATATTACAAATCTTTATCAAGATCATGGTTATTTGTTTTCTACTATTAATCCTGTAGAAGTAAGTGCTGATGGTAATGTAATAGACATGGAAATTAGAATTTCTGAAGGAAAACCAACATACTTTAATAAGATTACTGTAGTTGGTAACGAAAAAACAAACGACCATGTTATCTATAGAGAAATCAGAACTCGTCCAGGCGAATTATATAGTAAATCAAAAGTTGTGCGTACAGTTCGTGAATTAAGTCAATTAGGATTCTTCGATGCAGAACAAATTGATCCTCAATTTAAAAATGCAAATCCAGATGATGGAACAGTAGATATAGAATATGGAGTTGTAGAATCAGGATCTAGCCAAATTGAACTACAAGGTGGTTATGGTGGTGGTGGTTTTATTGGTACTTTAGGTTTATCCTTTAACAATTTCTCACTAAGAGATATATTTAAAAAAGATGCATACAGACCAATCCCAACTGGAGATGGACAAAAACTAGCTTTACGTTTACAAGCTAGTCAATTTTATAGAACTTACAGTTTTCAATTTTCTGAACCTTGGATGGGAGGAAAAAAGCCTGTACAGTTTTCAACATCTGTATCTCACACACAACAATTTTTATATGATGCAGCTACTGGAGAAGCAGATAAAGACAGTAGATTTAATATTACAGGTCTTACATTTGGTTTAGCTAAGAGATTATCTGTTCCTGATGATTACTTTACTTTATCTCAAGCTTTAAGTTTCCAACACTATAACTTAAAAAACTACAATACAGGTTTATTTACTTTTGGAGATGGTTTTTCTAACAACCTTTCTTACACCATTGGGTTAAGTAGAAACAACACCTTTAACGATCCTGTATTCCCTACAGGAGGATCAAGTTTCTCTGCTACAGCTAAATTCTCTTTACCATACTCATTATTTAACGGTACAGATTACGAAGATTTAAAAAATGAAAGAGATGCAAATCTAGAAATAGTAGACGATACCACTTTGGATATTGAAGATAGAACAACAGCATCGGAAAGAATTTCAGAAATAGATCAAGAACGTTTTAAATGGTTAGAATTTTACAAAGTGAAATTTAAAGGAGATTGGTATACTAAACTAGTAGATAAATTTATATTTAAATCTAGTTTAGAATTTGGTTTCTTAGGTGCTTATAATCAAGATAGAGGTATTATTCCTTTTGAACGTTTCTTTCTGGGAGGTGATGGTTTAGGAAGTTATAGTTTAGATGGTAGAGAAGCTGTTGCTTTAAGAGGATACCCTAACCAAGCATTATCAGATACTGATGGTGGAACTATTTTTAACAAATTCTCTTTAGAGTTACGCTACCCAATTACATTAAAACAATCAGCAAAAATATATGCATTAGGTTTCTTAGATGCAGGAGCATCATATAATAATTTTAAAGACTACAACCCATTTAACGTACAACGTTCTGCTGGTTTAGGTATTAGAATATTCATGCCTGCCTTTGGTTTATTAGGTATTGATTTTGGTCATGGTTTCGATCCATTACCAGGAAATACAGTAAAGAATGGTTGGGAAACACATTTTATTATCGGACAACAATTTTAATAACATAAAGGTCTTTTTTTATGCAAAAAAGACCTTTATTCATGTTTAAACTTTAACACTTTCTTATTTTTGGCACGATATTTTCAATAATGACTTTGAGGATTTGATACAAGAATTAAAATTTTTACAATTAAAATTCGTTATTTTGAAAACTGATTGATTCATAAGAAGACAGAATCAAAATCTAAACTGTCTGTTTTTTTGAATTTATGTTATTAAATATTAAAATTTAACCAGATGAAAATTAAAGTTCTTTTTGTATTGACCATAATATCAATACTATCTTTTCAAGCTAACGCGCAAAAAGGCGTAAGAATTGGATATATTGACACCGAATATATTTTACAAAACGTACCTGAATATTCTGAAGCAACTTCACAGTTGGATTCTAAAGTTCAGAAGTGGAAAGTTGAAATTGAGCAAAAATTAAAAACTATAGAACAAAAGCGTACCGATTTAAATAACGAAAAAGCGCTTTTAACTAAAGAATTAATTGAAGAGCGCGAAGAGGATATTACATTTGAAGAAAAGGAAATATTAGATTATCAGCAAAAGCGATTTGGACCTAATGGAGATTTAATGATCCAAAAGAAACAATTAATGCAACCTGTTCAAGATCAAATTTTTCAAGCTGTTCAAGATATAGCAAAAGCAAAGAAATACGATTTTGTTTTCGATAAGTCTGCAGACGTAGTAATGTTATACTCGGCAGAACGTTTTGATATGAGCGAGCAGGTTTTAAGAACTATAACTCGATCTTCGAAAAGAAAGCAATTAAAATCTAACAAAGAAAAAAGAGAAGCTAAAGACGAAGATGTTACCGTTGAAATAGACGAAAGTAAAGACGCTAGACAATTAGCTTTAGATAAGAAAAAAGAAGAGAGAGCAGCTTTAGTAGAGGCCAGAAAAAAAGAAATAGCCGATAAAAGAGCCGCAGCAATTGCAGCAAGAGAAAAAGCTAAACAAGACAAATTAGACGCTAGAAATAATACTAAAGAAGATACAGAAGAAAAAACTAGCGAAGAGAAGAGCATAGAAGATAATAGTGCAGATACAGAAGAAACTCCCAAAACTAAAGAACAAATTTTAGAAGCACGAAGACAAAAGAAACTAGCAGATAGAGCAGCTAGAAAAAAAATGCTTGATGAAAAAAAGAAGAAAACCTTAGAGGATCGTAAGAAAGCAAAAGAAGAGAAGGACAGTGCTCCAGAAAACGAGAATCAAGACGATTAAATTTAATAATTATAACACACACAAATACTATTTTAAAAATGAAAAAAATTAAAACATTACTAATTGCAGCATCATTATTTATTGGAGCAACAAGTTTTACAAACGCTCAATCTAAAGTTGCACACATTAATACAACTGAGTTAATTAAGGCAATGCCTGCTATGAAAACTGCTCAAGCAGATATGGAACGTGTTGGTAAAACTTACCAAGCAGATATTGAAGCAATGAAAAAAGATTTAAAAACTAAAACAGATCTTTTTGAAGCTCAAGCTACAACAAAAACTCAAGAAGAAAATGAGAAGCGTTACCTTGAAGTTCAGACAGATAACCAGTCTATTCAGCAATATGCTGCAAATGCACAGCAACAATTACAAAAAAAGGAATTAGAGCTTTTAAAGCCTATTACGGATAAAGCTAAAGCAGCTATATTAAAAGTAGCTAAAGCTCAAGGTTTTGACTATGTATTAGATTCTTCTCCTCAAACAGGAGTAATTATGGCTGAAGGTAAAGACTTACTTGCAGATGTAAAAAAAGAATTAGGATTCTAAGAAAACCTAAAACAAATAATACAAAAGCCGACTTATTAAGTCGGCTTTTGTATTTTTATAAAGTGAATAAAACTTATGAGTAAACAACCTATTGGCATATTCGATTCTGGTGTTGGTGGCACTTCCATTTGGAAGGAGATTCACGCACTATTACCGTACGAGAACTCTATTTACTTAGCCGATAGTATTAATGCTCCTTATGGCCCAAAAGGGAAAGACAAAATTCTAGAGCTTAGTATAAAAAACACAGAGTTTCTTGTAAAAAAGAACTGCAAACTTATTGTTATTGCTTGTAATACAGCAACAACAAATGCTATTAGTATATTAAGAGAAAAATACAATGTGCCTATTATTGGTATTGAACCAGCCATTAAACCTGCTGCTTTAAATACAAAAACGAAAGCCATTGGTATTTTAGCTACTAAAGGCACATTATCCAGTTCACTGTTTCATAATACTTCAAATTTATATTCTAACGGTGTTACAATTGTAGAGCAAATAGGAGAAGGTATTGTACAGTTAATTGAAAGTGGCAAATTAACTTCTGTTGAAATGGAAGCATTACTAAAAAGCTATTTAGAGCCTATGTTAGGCGCTAACATAGATTATCTAGTATTAGGTTGCACACATTACCCATATCTTATTCCTATGCTTATTAAATTACTTCCAAAGCATGTAAAGATTATAGATTCAGGATTAGCTGTTGCTAAACAAACTCAGTCCATTTTAGACCAACACAATTTATTAAATACTGAATTGATAAAACCTAAAAACGAGTTCTATATTAATTTAGAGAATACTAAAGTAATGCAATCGCTTTTAAGCCCTCCTTTTAAAGTAGATTATTTAGATTTTTAAAATGAAAACACTTCTTTTTGTTTACAATGCAAATTCCGGTATAAGAAATACTGCTTTAGATATTGCACACAAAGTATTTAGTCCCAAAACATATAACTGTAATTTATGTGCTATTACTTTTAACACCTTTTCTGAAAACAAAGCTTGGAAAGTTTTTAGAACAGACTCTAATATAGAAATGGAATTCTTTCATATTAACGAGTTTACAAAAGCGTATCCCGGTACTAAATATGAATATCCAATAGTTTTATCCAAAACAGAAGATGAATTATCGGTTTTGATTTCGGATAAAAAAATTAAAAACATCGCTTCAACTGAAGCTTTAATTAGTAAAATTAAGAAACTAACAACTTAAAATTATCTTCACATTTATATAGGGCTATTCTTTATACCATGAAGAATACTTAACATAATTATCTGCAATACGGTTTATTTCACCACTAACTAATTCTTTACTTATGTCCTTCACTTTTTTTGCAGGAATTCCAGCATAAATACTACCAGATTCTATAATTGTATTTTGAGTAACTACTGCACCGGCTGCAACAATACTATTACTTTCTACTACACAATTATCCATAACAATACTTCCCATACCTATAAGCACATTATCTTTTATAGTACAACCATGTACTATTGCATTATGTCCAATAGACACGTTGTTACCAATAATTGTTGGATATTTTTGGTAAGTACAATGTACTACTGCACCGTCTTGAATATTAACCTTATTGCCTAGTTTTATATAATTTACATCGCCTCGTAATACTGCATTAAACCAAATACTGCATTGTTTTCCTACTTTTACATCTCCTACTATTGTAGCGTTATCTGCTATGTAGCAATCTTCTGGTAATTGTGGCAATTTTCCGTTTACTGGTTTTATTATTGGCATAGCTTTATTTCTTTATTGTGTTATTTTTTATTTTTTTTCTAGCTTCACTTCAAATCTTTTAATTTTTGGCAAATTAATATTTTGAAATACCTTTTATAAGCACCTTTTTTTTAAAGGAACTTATTACTTAAAATAAGAAAGTAATTCAGATTTTCTAGAAGGAGATACCATTACTTCTTTTCCATTACTTAAAATTACGCTGCCTCCTTTACCTTTTACATATTTAACTACTTCGTTTACATTAACCAAATAACTTTTATGAACTCTTGCAAAATTTGAATCTTGTAGAGCTTCTTCAAAATATTTAAGTGTTTTACTTACTACTTTCTTTTTGTTGTTATTTAGGTAAATCTCAGTATAATTATCATCTGCTTTACAAAATAAAATATCTGCTGTACTTACTACTTCAAAACCATTTTGCTGTGGAATGGTAATTTTGCCATTTATATTATTAATTGTTTTTGGAACTAAAACCTGATCTTGAAGTGCGTTTTCTTTTGTCTTAATTTCTACAACATAATCTACTGCTTTTATTAATTCATCTATGTCAATAGGTTTCATTAAATAGTAGCTTGCATGTGCGTTTAAAGCATCTATTGCATAATTATTATAAGCAGTTACAAAAACAGTTTCAAAGTCTCTGTCTCCTACTTTATCTAGCAAATCGAAAGCATTACCATAAGGCATTTCTACATCTAAAAATACTAAATCTAAATCTTTGCTTCTAATAAGTTCTAAACCTTCATTTATATTTGAAGCTTCTCCAACAACATTTACATTTGGGCAGTATTTTTTAAGATAATTTTTAAGTATCTCTCTGCTTGCTTGTTCGTCTTCTACTATTATTGAGTTTAGTTTCATATCTATTTACTGCGAAAGCAGGAATCTTATTAATTAATACTTTTTATTTAATTTTTTCCAAACATTTATTGGTTGTGATAATTAGGACTCCATTATCTTCTCCATCCAATTGACTCCCATTTGCACCTCGAATACTGTTTATATTAATTAAATTTTTGTTATCAATTAATTTCAAAACACCTTCTTTTGATGACAAGGCATTATCTACAACCCAAACAACTTTTTCATAATCAACATATCCATCAATATAATTTTTAAATTCTTCAAAAGAATTAATTTCTAACGGAGTTTTCCCGTTAACTAATTCAAGACATTGCTTTCTTTCTTTGGCTGCTTTACAATTAAGAACTGAAACAAGAATCAATAAAAACAAAACTCTAATTTTCATATTAATCACGTTTTAAAGTCACAACAACCTTAGTACCTTTATCTTCTTCGGCTTGACCTTGATATAATTCGTCTATAAAAACATCAACTTTATCTTTATACATTTCGTTTAAAATAGCGACACGTTTTTTAATATTACCCATGCCTTTAGAATTCTGCTTCTGCTGGTTTTCGGTTTTAAGTGCTTTAGATTTTTCGCGACCTATACCATTATCTGCAATGGTAATTGTAATTTCATCTTTACTCTTTTTAATTATAGAAATATCAAGCTGCCCTTTTTCTTCTTTATAGCGTAACCCATGCCAAACTGCATTTTCTATGTAGGGCTGCAATAACATTGGAGGAATTTGAAAATCGGATACATTTATAGCTTTATCTACAGTTATATTATATTCAAACTTATCTTGAAATCTAAAGTGTTCGAGTTTAGTATATAATTGCAATAACTCTACTTCTTTTTCTAACGGAATAAAATCTTGTTCACTATTCTCTAAAACTGCTCGCATAAGTTTAGAAAAATCGCTTAAATACTTATTTGCCGTTCGCTCATCGTTAGTCGCAATAAAACTATTTACAGAGTTTAAAGCATTAAAAATAAAGTGAGGATTCATTTGGCTTCTTAAAGATTTTAAGGCTAAAAGATTATTTGCTAAACGTTGTTGCTTAATATATTTATACATTAAATAAGCTGCAAAAAGCAATAATAATAATCCGCCAATAAGTGAATAAATAATTATTTTCTGATTCTTATTTTGCTCCTGATTTAATTGATACCTACTTTCGGACAGTTCGCGATCGCTTTCTAACGATGTAATACGGTTTTGCTGCTCTGCAATATTTTTATTAAAACGTGCAGCTTGTGTAATTTGCTGTTCTTTTTTAACATAAAGTGCCTCTACCGATTTGGTATATTCTTCATACGTTTTTAAAGCACTTTCGTAATCTCCAGATTCTTTAAAAACCTCTGAAAGTTTTCGGGTTGCATCTTTTTCTACTACTAAATCCTTTCGTTCTGTTGCTTCAGCTCTACTTTTTTCTAAGTAAGGTATAGCTTCAGCATAGTTTCTTTGCATATACAATGCATTACCAATTTTATAATTTTGTTTTTGAGTGGTAAAATCGCTTTCAATGTCTATTACAGAATCGGTTTCAATATCTTCAATATCTAAAATCGCCTCTTCTCTCATACGAATTTCATCAGCAAAATTGCGATTAGAATTATTAAAATCTGCAAATTTAATTTTCTCCTCAACAGCTCTTTTCTTGTTTTCTTTTGAAGCAAGACTAAGTGAGTTATTATAATATTCTTCTGCTTTATCTGTGCTTCCGCTAGCATCAAAAGATTGTGCTATTTTAGAATTTAAATCGGTTACTTTTGGTGTAATTAAATATTTTTGAGCAACACTTAATCCTTCATTATAAGAACTAATAGACTTTTTATAGTCTTTCATTCTATAATATACATCACCAAGACCTTCGTATAACTCAACCAATTGATAATTGGATAATTCTTTTGTGTTTAAGTCTTTAAAAACAGAAACACTTTCTTGATAATTATTATTCATCATATAAGCTATTGCTAGCCTAATCTTAACTTCGTTAGATTGAAAACTGTTAAGACTTATTCTATAATTAGAAACTGCTAAATCGTATTGTTTCCAATGCATGTATATATCCGAGAGCACCTCGAAAGCCTCTGCATTTTGTTTTACAGATGTACTATTCTTTAAACTTTCTGTTACAAACTGAATACTTTTTTCGGCAGATTTCTTTTTATATACTAATGCAGAATCTATTAAATTGTTAAAGGAATTGTTTTGCGTTTTCTTTAATGTTTTATCATAAGATCCGGATGCTAAAGACCTTACATTTAATGTAATTCGCTCGTCACTTTTTACTACATAATAAACGGTTTCAAAATCTTTATGACTAATAACAAGTTCGTCTCCTATTTTTGTTCTTACCCTAAACTCACCTGCTCCATTAGATGCTGTGTAGGCACCTCCATTTATTTGTATATTAACATCTTCTATAGCTTCGTTTGTATCTTCTTCTTTAACAAGACCTCGTACATAAAAATAAGCTTCGTTAACATTCTTAGTTTCTTTATTTACACTATCACTTTGTTGCGCGTATAATGTATACGAGCAAATAAAGAGTAGAATACTACTTATATATAATTTAATATGTTTCATTTTATTTTTACTAAAAGATAAACTTACACACTTTAATTGGCATAATAAAATGAGTGTTCTCGAAATTGAAACAATACAGAGAAAAAACCACCTTGTTTACTCAATTAAAAGTGTTACTCACTCATTATAAGGTATCATTTACTCATTGCTCTTTTTATTTAGAAAAAGTTGAACATAAGTTTACACTCTAAATAATATAAACAAATGAAACACTCAATTTACTTAGTCCTGCTATTATGCTTTTCTTTTTCATCTGCACAAATAAAAGGTAATGCAACTACTATTTCTAGACAGAATGTTATACATGCAGAATCTCTAGGCAATGCTAATGCCTATGGCAATAACCTAAATACTTTTAGGCAACGAAACTTAATGCCTAATCCGGTAATTACTATAGATGTGAAAGCCCTTAATAATATTGTGGCAGATTCTTACACCGCAGTCTTTAATTTGGTACAGATTGGAGAAACAGCAGAAGCTACCAACAAGTTAATGAACAAACGTGTTAATAGTGTAAAGAACAGTCTAGCCATGCAAGGTATAGTTAGTAATGATATTGTTATAGATGTTATTTCTTTTGTTCCTGTTTATGAAACTGTTGTTGAAAAGAAATTGTTTAGCAAAACTTACACTGAAGTTCCTAAAGGTTTCGAACTACAACAAAACCTGCATATTAAATTCACAAAGGTGAATCAGTTTGAAAAGATACTGGCCATATGTGCTAAAAATGAAATTTACAATTTGGTAAAAGTCGATTATTTTATAAAAAACATAGAAGTTGTTTACACTAAATTGAGAGCCGAAATTTTAAAAACACTAAAAGAAAAAAACAATTTTATAATGATTTAGGTTTCGATTTAACAAATTACAAACCAACAATGGCAGATATTAAATATTGTCATTTCCCAAGAGAATTCTACAAAAACTACCAAGCTTTTAATAGTATTTCTTTAGAAGCTCTCAAACAAAACAAAGGTGTTGTTAAGGCAAAAAAACAAACTTCGTATTATTATGACCCGTTGTCTTTTAAGGCGTATGATATTGTTATAAACTCATCTATTGTAGAACCTGTTATTCAAATAGGAATGGAAATAAAACTACAGTACAGAGAAAAGCCTGAAACTCCAAAACCAATAGAAAAAGTAAAAGAAGTAATATTTCGTCCTGTCTAAAGATGGAAAGCTTATAGCTAAAGAATTAAAATTAGAAAATTAATACTACTAGCATATTATATGCTATAGACTATGCATAAATAAAAAATAAACTTATGAAAACAACAATTAAATTTAGCCTACTAGCTTTAACGAGCTTTGTATTTTTAGCCTGTAATGCTAACAATAAAAAGCAAACAAAAAACTATGTTTTAAACGAACCAACAGAAACAGTTGAGCCAAAAACACTAGCAAATCCTAAACCAGAAAAACAATTCATAAAGGTTGCATTGTTACTTGACACAAGTAATAGTATGGATGGTTTAATAGATCAAGCAAAAGCGCAACTTTGGGAAATTGTAAACGAGCTTTCTTATGCAAAGTCTAAAGACAATAAGCCTAATCTAGAAATTGCTATTTACGAGTATGGCAACGATAATTTAAATGCAGAAGAAGGTTACATTAGGCAAATATTACCATTTAGTAATGACCTAGACGAAATCTCAAAACAACTCTTCTCTTTAACCACAAAAGGTGGTAACGAATATTGTGGTTACGTAATAAACACAGCTTTAGCTCAATTAGATTGGAAAGATAATCCAGATGATTTAAAGTTTATTTTTATTGCTGGAAACGAACCTTTTACACAAGGTAAGGTAAACTACAAAGACGCATCAAAACGTGCACATAATAAAGATATAACGGTAAACACTATTTTTTGCGGAGATTATAACCAGGGTATTTCTGGCTATTGGAAAGAAGGAGCAGATTTAGCACATGGAGATTACATGGCTATTAACCATAACAAGGAAACTATTCATGTAGCTACACCTTACGACGATACTATTTTAAAACAAAACAACAAGCTAAACCAAACATATATAGCTTATGGTTCTCAAGGCATAAAAAAAATGCAGCTACAAGCAGAACAAGATGATAATGCTGAAAGTTATAGTAGCGCAAATGCAGTAAGTAGAACAATTAGTAAAAGTTCTCACTTATATAAAAACTCCTCTTGGGATTTGGTAGATGCTTCAAAAGATAAAGCTTTTAAATATGATCGTTTAGATGATAATGAATTACCTCAGGAACTTAAAGGTAAAAATGCTTCAGAAATTGAAACCTATGTTACCAGCAAAAAGAAAGAGCGAGAAGCTATACAAGAAAAAATTCAAGAATTAAATATCAAAAGAAAAGATTATATCTTGAAAGCAAATAAAAACAATAGTAATGGGCTAGAAAATGCTATGATAAAAGCAATAAAATCTCAAGCTAAAGCCAAAAACTATTCTTGGAAGTAAACTATACCTTTACACTTAAAAACATAAAAAAAGCCGAATAATCGAGGCTTTTTTTATATGTATTTATTATGTACTTAGTTTATTGCAGGACAATTACAGCTGTAACGCTCTCTAGAACAACCAAAGTTATATCCTAAAGTTAATTGATGAAAACCACCATTATTAAACACTACAGAATTAGCTTGGTAACTATATGTATAAGCAAACATAAAATCGTTTACATTAACACCTAAAAGTGGTGTTATATATTGTAATTTTTGACTACTAACACCAGAACCATCAACAAAATCTGCTCCATCTAAACTTCTTCTGTAAGAGATTCCTCCCCAAACTTTACCAAAGTCCATTGTTTTATAAGCTTTAAGGTTTACATCAAAAGAAGCTTCTTCTGTAGCATCTCTATACATAAACATAACTGAAGGCTCAAAACTCCAATCGTTGTTATAGCTACTAAATGTATTACCTACAGAAACTAAATATGTTCTTAGGTTATTATAACTTAAGCCTTGTTCGTTAAAATTAACACCTTCATTATTTAAAAGATTCTTTACAGTTGCATGTGCATAAAAATCATATAAGTGATAAGAAAAACCAAAGTCTACATTAAAATTTGTTGCAGATTGTTCGATTCCAGCAATAATTGGGTCAGGACCATCAAACAAAAACGATGTCTCATCTAATTTGTATTGAATTGCTCCCATACTTAAACCAAAAGATAACATGTTTAAATCTATTTCATTTCTAGAAAACATAATATGATGCGCATATGTAAAATATGCACCTGTTTGCGAATGGAATCCATTTTTATCAGAATATACTATTGCACCAATTCCAGATTGAGAATCTCCAATTCTACCATTTACACTTGCTGTTAATAATGCAGGAGCATCATCGTCTCCAAACCATTGTTGACGACCGGTAATTCTAACCTTAGAACAGTTAGCAACTCCAGCCATAGATGGATGAATTAAATAGTAGTTATCTGTTAAGTAATCTGAATATACAGGAAGCCCTTCTTGTGCTTTAGCAATTTGGGTACTAAAAAACACTAAAACTGCCAGTATTAATAACCTTTGTAATCTCATAATCTCTTTTTTCAAGGTAGGTGTTGGTTAAATAATGTATAGCTTACGCTATTATAACTCTTTTCGTATAATAAACTATACTGTTGTCAAATATATAAATTTACTTTGTAATATTTAGGCTCTCAAAAGTTAAAGCTACCAATATAAAAAGGTTTTATTAAAAAAACTAAGTTTTTACAATTATAAGAGCCATCTTTAAGTATCAAATATATCGATATCTGTTCTTTCTTTTAGTATTTTTGTAGAAAAATATTGCATAATGAATACTTTTAAAGTTACTACACAAGAAACATCGAATCCTACTATATTAAAATTTGAAGTAAATCAGTTTATTACACAACACCAAAGCTTCGAATTTAACAACATAGATGAAGCTAAAGCTTCTCCTCTAGCACAACAATTATTCTATCTTCCTTTTGTAAAAAAGGTCTATATAACTAGTAATTTTGTTGCTATCGAGCGTTTTAATATTGTTGAATGGCAGGATGTACAAAATGAAGTTTCAGAACAAATAGAAAACTATTTAAATGAAGGGAACGCAGTTATTAATCAAGACATTGCTCCTAAAAAGACACCAGTTACAGTTTATGCTGAAAGTACGCCAAATCCAGGTGTTATTAAATTTGTTGCTAATAAAAAAATAGCAAATGCTGCTTTTGAGTTTACTTCAATAGATACTGCAAAATCTTCACCTTTAGCTACAGAGCTGTTTCATTTCCCTTTTGTTAAAGGCGTTTTTATAGATGAAAACTATGTTTCTGTAACAAAATATGATATTGCCGAATGGAATGATATCACAAATGAACTACGTGAATTTATTAGAGGATATATTGAAAATGGAAAAGAAATAATTTTAGCGAATGCTCCTGAAGTTATAGAAAGGTCTACAGAAAAAGTTGAAGCACATTTTGAAAGCTTAGATGATATCTCTAAAGAAATCATTAATATCCTTGAAGAATATGTTAAACCTGCAGTTGCTAGTGATGGTGGAAACATTCAGTTCGATTCTTACGATGAAGCTACCAAAACTGTAAAAGTAATATTACAAGGTGCTTGTAGTGGGTGTCCTTCTTCTACATTTACACTAAAAAATGGTATTGAAAACATGTTAAAAGAAATGCTAAAAGGCAAAGTGAATACGGTTGAAGCTATAAACGGTTAATCCCACAAATAAACCTTTCATCGGTTTAGCCTTTTTTTTAATAACTCCATTTGTAGATTTTTATAAAATCCTTTAATTTAGAGTCAATATTAATTTAAAACTCAAAATTATGGCTGTATTAAAAGTTATTGAAGTATTATCAAATTCTGAAAAAAGTTGGGAAGATGCAACTAAAAAAGCAGTAAAACATGCTTCTAAAAGTGTAAAAAATATTCGTTCAGTATACGTTCAAGATCAAAGCGCAAGCGTTAAAGATGGAGAAGTATCAGACTTTAGAGTTAACTTAAAGATTACGTTTGAAATAAATTAATTACATTCAAAATATAATTACAAAAAAACGCCTGAACACATGTTCAGGCGTTCTGTTTTAATAACACTTCTTTATTTAAGTTGTTCCTAATTATGTCACACCTTATATTCTAAACAAAAAGCCTGAACTTTCGTTCAGGCTTTTTCTATTTAATAAATAGTATTCTTTTTATCTTTTCAAAGTAAAGTGCTTACGTATCGATTTCTTTTCGTCTGTACTTGGCTCTCTGTATTCTAAAGTAAACCAATAGTCACTTGTTGGCATTGGGTTACCGTTGTAACTACCATCCCATCCAGCTCCTGTTGGACTTAATTGTTTTAACAGTTTACCGTAACGATCGAAGATGTAAATTACTGCGTCTGGCTGTGTTCCAATATTGTAAACATTCCATGTGTCGTGGTAACCATCTCCATTTGGTGTAAAGTATAATGGGTAGTCCATAATCATTACTGGATGTGTTGTTTCTCCACAACCTACCGTATCTCTTACCGTTACAATATGCTCTCCTGCTTCAATATTTGTAAAAGTATATGTATACTCTCCTGCTGCATTTAACGTTCCTAGTTCCCAGCTTCCGCCATCAATACTAAACTCGTATACTGCTATTGAAGTAGCTGTTGTTCCTGTGGCAGTGATTACTACATCATGCTGATCGGCAAAAGCTAATGTTGTTATTTCCGATGTTACTACTGGTGGCTCGCTAACTGTTACTAAAGTATTCACTTCAATACTTGAGCATCCTGTTGCAATATCTGTTGCTACAACGCCATAAGTACCACCTTCAGCTGGCTCTATAAACTCTGCTGTTTCTCCTGGTAAAACGGTTCCGTTTAAGTTCCATTCAAAAGTATATAATGCAGGATCTA
>NZ_LIQH01000028.1 GCF_001418085.1 Lacinutrix algicola | reverse complement strand
CAAATGGTTTGTGCATCTACAGTTGTATTAACATAAGCATTTGGTGTTGCAATAGCATTAGTTGGTACTTCTGCATTAGCCTCTGATGTATAATATGTAATAGTATATAATGTAGGATCTAAATCGTTAGTGGCATCTGCATCTAATAGGTTTAGAATTTCTGGCTCTTTGGTTGGTAAATCGAACGTTGCAAAACCATCGGCATTATCATCACAAACTTCTAGCGGTGTTAATACTGCTGCGGTTGTGATTTGTGGTGTTGGGTTTACAATAAGTACCAAGTCTACAAATGTGGCACAGTCGGTTGCTATTGTAGAACTTTCTACACGAATATAAATAGTTTGTGTATTGACTACAATATTGTTGTACGGACTTGCTAATGCATTGACATTGTTATCGGCATCAGACATCGTTTCGTGGTAAGTTACTGTAAGTCCTGGTGCACCTCCTGTGATTTCTGATTCGGTATCCGATAGCATAAACTCTCCAAAGCCATCACTGTCTGGATCGCAATATTCTAAATTTGATGGTGTGAAAGCCACTGGTGCTTGTTCTACTACTAAATCTAGCGAAGTGGTATCGTAACAACCTGTGTCTGTATTTTGCACGCCTACATAAATAGTTTGCATGTTTGGTACAACGTTAGTATATGGATTTAATAATGGGTTTGCTTGTGCATCGGCATCAGCTTGTGTGAAATAATACGTTACAGCGTATGCTGGATTACCACCTGAAATTTCGTTGTTTTTTAGGGTTAAATCAAACTCATTAATACCATCTGGTGTAGTGTCATCGCAAATTTCTAATGGAGTAGGAATAACAAGTATGGGATTGATGTTTATTATTATTTCAAAGTTAATAGTAGTAATTGTACATCCAGTTGTATTGTTTTCAACTCTAACAAAAATAGATTGTGGGTTATTTGAGTTTGTATATGGGCTTGTTAATGCATTCGTGTTATTGTCTGCATTGGGTTGTGTTTCAAAATAATTAATTGTGAAATTTGCTGTATTCTGAGTTCCTAATACTTCAGCATTAAATTGTGTTAAATCTATATTTGTAAGCGTTGGAGTATCGCTACAAACTTCAAGATTATTTACAATATTATTTTGAGGTAAAGGATCTACAGTGATATTCATGTTTGCAATACCAAAGCAATCATTAGCGTTTTCAACACGAATAAAAATAGTTTGTGTAAAAGGAACAGTATTAGTGTATAAGTCTGGTAATTGATTGATTTCTAATTGCGCATCATTTGCTGTTTCGTAATAAGCCACTGTTAAACCAGGAGGTAAAGTAGCTAATATTGTTGCATCAGCATTAGACAATGTGAATTGTGCAAAACCATCGTAATCGTCATCACATACGTTTAATCCCGCATTATTAATATCTGTAGCAGTAACTTCTAAAACGTATTCTGCAGTACGAAAACACCCGGTAGTAGTATTTTCTACACGAACATAAATGGTTTGAGGATTTGATGTATTTGTAAATGGACTAGGATTTACAGAATTTATTGCTGCTTGTGCATCTGCAAAAGTTAAATGATGTGTATAGGTAAAACCTGAAGTATTACCATTAATCGTTACATTTTCATTTGCTTCATTTAAATTATATTCTGTAAAACCATCAGGAATACCATCTTCGTCACATTGTACAAGAGTTGCATTTTGCACTTCTGGTAAATTGTCTACAACAATATTAAATTGTGTTACAGTAAAACAGTCTGCTACTGAACCTTCTAAGCGAACAAAAATAGGTTGTCCATTAACAGTTGTATTTGTGAAAGTAGTAGGTGCTGTTATTGGGTTTGTGTTGTTTTGCGCATCTATTAAGTTTTCAAAATAGGTGGCAGTTGTATTTGCTTGTCCATTAATTAAAGCTGCGTCTTGTGTTGTTAAATCGAATACTGTAAATCTATTTGTATCATCACCATCTGTATTGTTATCGCAAATGTTGTAATCTTGAATTGGTGTTGCTATGGGCTGTGCTTGTGCTATAATATTAAAAGATGTTGTTGTAAAGCAAGTACTTGTTGTGTTTTCTAATCTCACAAAAATTTCCTGTATACTAACATCTGTATTTGTGTATGTTCCTGGGTTTGGAATAGCATTGTTATTTGCTATAGCATCTGTTTGATTCAAGAAATAAGAAGCTATAACATTAGTTTGCCCATTTATTAAGTTGGCATCTTGTGATGTTAAATTAAATTCAGCAAAACCATCTCCATCGGCATCGCAAATTCCATAATTAGGAATAGCAGTTGCTTGTGGTTGAGAATTAACTATTAAGTTAAAAGGTGTTGAAGAAAATACATAACAGCTGTTGTTAACAGCAGTTGGTGTTACACGAATAAATATTTCGTCAGGATTTGAAACATTAGAAAATGGACTTACTAAGGCATTATTTCCAGAGTCTGCATCTGCTGCAGTTTCGTGATAAGAAACTGAAAAATTTGCAGGATCTTGTATGCCTAAAATAGTACTAGTTTGAGAGTCTAAGTTAAAAAGTTCAATTTGATCGTTTAAGCCATCATCACATGTTTCTATATCAGGAGGCATATTTATTATTGGAGTTGGATCTAGAAATAGATTGAATTCTTGAATTGTAAAACATCCAGTAGTCGTGTTTGTAATAGTTGCATATATGGTTTGTCCATTAGTTAAGTTTGAATATGGACTTATTATAGCATTTATACCAATGTTGGCATCACTTTCGCTTTCGTAATAAAATACTTCTACATCTGTTTGTGTACCAATAATAAGAGGTGTGTTTTGTTCTAAATTAAATGAAGAAGAATTACCCGTATTACAAATAGTAATATCTAAAGCGTCTCCTACTGGATTTGTTTCACTAGTTGGAGCTTCACTAAATTGAGCAGTTCCTGTCCAATCTAAGCTAAAAGGACTATTACCTACAGGTCGATCTATAACTATAAAATAGGAATCTCCTGCAGCTGCATTAATAGCACTTACAAAACTATTTCCAGTTGCTCCAGGACCTTCTGTTACATCAGTTTCAGCAGTGCTTAAACCTGTTAAGTTATTTCCTTGTCCAGAAGCTTGTGGATTCGTGGTAGAGCATCTAATTGCAGCTCCCAAACTTCCACAAACGGGATTTGGTCCAAAAATAAAAAAGTCATAATCTTCTTGAATGTTTGTGCTATTTGGTGTTAACGTGAATGCTAATGTTCCATTGGTTACAACGGTTACTTCTAACCAAAGACTATTGGTTTCGTTACTACTACAAGATTGTGGAAACTCACCTAGAGTTCCTGCTCCATTAACATCTAATACAACATCAGAATCACCACAAACAACAAGAGCATTGACGCAATCGTTTGGTTGTTGTGCAAATGCAGAAGTATATTGAAATAATAAAACAAGCGTAAGCAGTACTTTAAAGGTGTTCTTTAACATTTAGTTTTTTTTAAATTTTGAGTGATAGTTTATCAGAAAATAATATACTTCTGAAAGCAAATTTACTATTATTATAACAATTGAAACTAACAAAGTCTTATACATATAGCATATAGGACTTTGTTATTAATTAAGATTAAGGTAATAAACTAACGTTTTAAAGTAAAATGGCTTTTAAATTCACGACCGTCTTCTAAGGTTACAGAAAACCAGTAGTCGCTTTGCGGTAAAGGAATACCGTTAAATGTGCCATCCCAACCTTGTTCATTTGGTTTGAGTGCTATAATTAGTTTACCATAGCGGTTGTAAATAAATACTGTTGCGTTAGATTGAAGTTTTTTACTTGAGCCGTAGAAATGCCAGGTATCGTGTTCTCCATCTCCATTAGGTGTAAAATATTGAGGAAAGCCTATTAAAGAAAATTCTTTTTCAACACTTCCGCAATTGTTTTTAATATCTCTAATAATAATTTTATAAGCACCTGCCTTTAAATTTGTAAATGAGTTAAAGGTTTGAAAAGAAGTTGTAATACCATCTTCATTTTCTATCGCATACTCATACTCACCTTCTCCTGAAGTTAAAATAGTAATACTATTGTTTTGTGTTTGCCCATCGTTAATAATAAGTTCTTCTATAGTTGCTATGCTTGAAGCTTCAATATAAAAATTTTTAGAGCTCGAGCAACTAGTTATATTATTGGTAACGGTTACTGTATATGTTCCTATAGTATTAATAGCAATGGTTTGGCTAGTTTCTCCTGTGTTCCAATTAAAAGTATAATTAGAAGAGTTGGCGTTTTGTAATCCGGAATCTAAAGTTAGTGATAACGAACTATTATTTATACAGTAAAGGATTGTTTCGTCAGCATCTATTTCAGGGAGTGGACTTACGGTTAAAATTACTTCATTTATACCATAACAAATATTACCGTTTTCAACTCTAGAATAAATGGTGTCTAAGTAAGGTGTTGCGTTGTTGTAGGTTGTAGGCAATTCGTTTTGTTCTAATAAAGCATCATTGTATGATGCAAAATAACTAATACTAAATCCAGATAAACCATTTAATATTAGTGGGGAATAATTGTCTAAATTGAAACTATTAATACCATTTGGAGCATCTGTTTCGTCACAAACTGTTGGTGCACTATAGTTTGCCACTTGCGAAGTGCTAATCCCAATAGACAATGTAGAAATATTAAAGCAACTTGTATTATTATCTATAACGCGGACAGATATGTCTTGTGGGTTGGAGGTGTTATTGTATGAAGTTGCATTTAATGCATTAGTACCATTAATTGCATCCGTTTGTGTTAAGTAAAATTGTGTTGATAAATCAGAAACATTTCCTGTTAACTCTTCATTAGCTTGATTTAAATTAAATGTAGAAAAATCTGAAGTTCCACATTGAATTAAATTAGTATCAAAAGCATCGGGACCTGTTGTATAAGTAATAATTGCTTGTCCATTTTGATCACCACAATTGGTGTTTGTTTCTATTTCTACTTGATAATCTCCAGCTTCACTTATAGTTAGTTCGTTACTAGCCTCAACTAATGGAGTATTGTCTTTATACCAAGAATAATTTGCACCAGGAATAAGTTCTGCGGTTAGAGTGTAAGAGTCACCAACACATAGTGTAAGTTCTAAAGTATCACTTCCATTTTGGATAATGTCTATTTGTTGTGTAAAAAAGGATTGAATGAAAGGAGGTAAGCCTTGTCGCCCAATATTGCCTCCTAAACTTATACTTCGGTGTTGGTAATCGCATGCATCACCTATATTATTAGGGCTATTAATTGTACTTAGAAAAGGAATGCCTAGATTGTAATTAATACTAAGTGAACGGTATATCTTTCCGTCAGGGCCTAATTGAAGGCTACTTCTATAAAGCTCACGTTGATCTATAAGTGTTTTACTGGCAGAGATATCTGTAGCAAAAGCATTGTATTGTAATACATAGGAGAGATCGATAGGTGGTCCGTTAATATCGTCTGGATTTCCTGTAGTGGTATGGGTTGAGGCATATAATAATTGACTATTTGGAGAGAATTCTACACCATAAGATGAATCTGTTGAAGATTGTGTGTCTAAAAAAACAGGGTTAAAAACCACTCCTGTACTTGCGTTAAAATCGGCTATAAATAATCCATCAACACCATTTGCGCTTGCAAGTTTAGAACTGTCTGGTGAGAATTTTAAATTTCCAGTAAAGTCTGAAATAGATATTGGTAAAGTAGATTTAACAGCATTTGAATTTACGCTAGTTGAGCTAACTTCGAATGCATGAAAAGTATCCATATTTATAGAACTTGTTCCAGACTCGTTAGAAAAAGCAATAACCCATATGTTTCCTGTTAAACAGTCTTTTAAAACTGCTGATATTTTTTCTGAACAATTATTTAATAAATTTGTGTGTGTGCCTACAACTTTACCTAAACCAGCATTAAAAGTTAAATCTACTGTGTAATAATTTAAACCGGTTGGGTTTGAGTTTGAGCCTACTGTAAAAACATAATAGATGTTAGGATTGTTAGGCTTAGGAATAGCAATAGCAGATTGTGTACTAGATTCATCTCCCAATAAATTATTGCCATTTTCCATTACAGAATGTGCAGCGTTATAAATTGTAGTTCCATCTGTATATAAAACTAGATTTCCATTATCGTCTGATATGCTTGTGCAACCTTCGGTAGTTGTTAGCTGTCCATCATTTATTGAAGAAACAATGTTATTTGTTAAGTCGAAATTAATACCTGCATTGTTACCAAAATACCAATTAGCGGCTTGTTGTTGAGCAAAAGTGAAAGTAAAAAAAAGTAAAGCGCTTAAAAGTGTGACTATTTTATAGAATTTAGGCATCAATTATCGTTTTAAGGTAAAATGGTTTTTGTACTGTCGGCCATCTTGTAAAGTTACAGAAAACCAATAGTCATTTTGTGGTAAAGGAGTGCCTTTAAAAGTGCCGTCCCAACCTTTACTATTTGGTTTTATTTGAGAAATTAGTTTACCAAAACGATCAAAAATTAATATTTCTGAATTTGGCTGAAATAAATTTGATACTCCATAAACCTGCCAAGTATCGTTAACGGTATCTCCGTTTGGTGTGAAAAACAATGGAAAACCGATTACAGAAATATCCTGATTAATTTCACCACAATAGTTTTTTATATCTCTAATACTAGCGTTGTAGTTTCCTGGTTTTAAATTAATAAAAGTATTACTGGTTTGATAAGGTGATGTTATACCTTCTTGATTTGTTAGGGCATATTGATATTCTCCTTCTCCGCTAGTTAAAACGGTAACACTGTTATTATTTAGACTGCCATCAATAATTTCAATATTCTCTATTGTTGCTATATTAGATGGTTCGACAATTATAGTTCTTGTGCTGCTACAAAGAGTAGTATTACTAGAAACAGTTACTGTATATGTTCCTGCCGTGTTTATAGCTATTGTTTCGGTACTTTCAGAATTAGACCAATTAAAACTATAATTTGCAGAATTGGCGTTTAACCCAGCATCTAGAGTTATGGTATTCGGGAAGTTGTTTAAGCAGTAAAGAACCGTTTCATTATTTGCTAATTCTGGTCTTGGAGTAACAGTTAAGTGCACTTCGTTTATTCCATAACATGCGTTATCGTTTTCAACACGAACATAAATAGTTTGTGCATATGGAGTAGTATTCTCGTATATTGAATTTAGAGGATTATTTTCTAAAAGTGCATCATTAGCATTTTCGTAATATGCAATAGCTAATCCAGTTGGTAAACCGGCTAGTATGTCTGCTGAAAAGGCATCTAAATTAAAAGAGTTTAGTCCGTCTTCGCTTCCTAATTCGTCACAGACAGGTTGTGCTGTGTAATTATTAATTTGCGTATCGCTAGTTTCTAATATAAGTTCACTAAAGTTATAGCAACCTGTTATGTTATCTGTAACCCTAACATATACGGTTTGTGGGTTAGTAATATTAATATAAGAATTTCCGTTTAGGGAATTATTGTCATTCTGAGCGTTGTTGAGTGTCGTGTAGAATTGTGTAGACTTGTCTGGCGTATTTCCTGTTAAATCATCATTTGCTTGTGTAAGGTTAAAAACAGTAAATCCATCAACTGTTCCATCTTCATCACATTGGTAAATACTAGTGTTATTGGCTTCAGGAATAGGATTAATAATTAAGTCTATGTTTCCGGTAATAAAACAGTTTACATTGTTATTGTTTTCAATTCTAATAAAAAGCGTTTCATTTATAGGTGTTTGATTAGTGTAATTATTAGGATGATTATTGATAGCTGTATCAGCATCTGTTTGAGTTTCGTAATATGTAACTGTGAATTGAGTTGGGTCTTGCGAGCCAAGGATACTTGCATCATAATCTGATAATGTTAATGCTGTTTGTCCATCCATAGAGTTAGCATCATCATCACATATATCTATAGCATTAACTACTGAAATTATTGGAGTGTTGAAAACTCTAATTTCAAAATTGGTAACATCAAAACAATCACTGTTACCATTATTATCTATTCTAGCATAAATAGTTTGCGGGTTACTAGTGTTTTGATAAATACCATTAATAATATTAGTATTGTTTGTTGCATCTGCCATTGAAGTAAAATACTTTACATTAAAAACACTAGAGTCTTGAGCGTCTATAATACTAGCTGTTTGTGTTGAGAAATCAAAATCTGAAACGGCATCATTATTATCATCGCAAATATTAATATCTCCAGGTTGAGTAGCAACAGGAACATCAAAATATGTAACAAAAGCTTCTCCTTCAAGTAGACCACAAGTATCTCCATTAACTTGAATTTCTACTTTGTAAATGCCATTGCTTGAGACTACTAAGTCAAAATCGTTTTCTGTTAAAGGTAAGTCGTTTCGGGTCCAAGTATAAGTCGCTCCAGGAATATTATCTGCGATTAAAGTATATGTATCACCGGTACATAGAGGTAACATAATAGAGCTACTACCATTCTGGATAATATCTATATCTTCACTAAAAAAAGAAGTAATAAAAGGAGGGAGTCCTTGTCTAGAATCGTTTGTTAAAGTAATTGCGTTATGTTGATAATTACAGCCTAAACCAGGTTGATTAGGGTTATTTACTACAGATAAAAATGGGTTTCCATTGCTGTAAGTGTCGCTCATAGAACGATATAATCTACCGTCCGGACCTAATTGCAAGCCTCCTCTATAGGTTTGTCTATCATCTATTACAACTTGAGAAGAGCTAATATTTGTTGCGTTTAAATCGTATTGTAAAAGTGCTCCATATTGGTTTGCAAGATTGTTTGCATCTGTATTGCTATTAAAAGCAGAAACATATAGTAAATTATTATTTGGAGAGAATTCTACACCGTACGAGCGTAGTTGTGTTCCACTTGGCGAACTTATGTTAGTACTAATAACTTGTGCGTTACTAACAATTCCAGTATCTGTATCAAAATCATAAAGAAATAAACCTTGTCCAACATTTGCACTTACCAATTTTTCTCCATTAGGAGAGAATTTTAAGTAGCCTCTTGCTTCGCTAATATTAGGTCCTATTGTAGTTGATATAGGTGTTGTATTTACACCAGTACTTGTTACTTCGTATGCATGAAAGGTAGTATTAGTGTTAGATATTCCATTTGAATCAGCAAAAGTAATTACCCAAACAGCTTGTGTTTGGCAATCTTTTAAAACAGCGCTTAATTTTTCGGATGTATTAGCAAGTAGTTGTGTACCGTTGTTATTTACAACATCTCCCAGACCTCCGTCTAATGTTAGGTCTACTTCGTAGAAATTAAAACCATAATCTACATTATCTAATGAAGGAGAATCTACCGTAAAAATATAGTATATATTAGGATTGTTTGGTTTTGGTATTATTATAGCAGATTGTGTACTTGAGGCATCACCTTTTAGTCCATTACCATTTGGCATGATATTGTGGTTAGCATTATAAACAGTCCTACCATCTGTATATAAAAGTAAATTACCGTTAGAATCTGAGATGCTAGTACAGCCTTCTTCAGTCGATAATTGACCATCATTAACAGCAGAAACAGTATTTGCGTCTAAATTAAAATTTACACCAGCATTATCGCCAAAATACCAATTAGCTGCTTCTTTTTGCGCATTAGAGAATGCACAACATAAAAATGTGGTTAATATTAATACAATCTTTTTCATTTCAACATATAAGCAATAGCTATCAAAGATATTGCTTATAGCTTAACATATCTATAGCTTATATGTTAAAATATAATAGATTATAAATCTCTTTTTAATAAAAGTTTGTATGAAAAGTAGATGAAAATAGCAGACCAGCCTAATACAATTGCAATTTCGTACCAATGTACAGCATAATCGTAACTAAGATCTTCTCCAACTTGGCTTGCAAACGCTTTAGCTGCACCAAGTCTAGAGAATGGTTCGTCTATTAAATTCCAAAGTGATTTAAATGGAAGAAATTGATATACTCTATCTATTATATCGTCTCCTTTATAATAAGCCATTAAAATACCATAACTTATAATTTCAAAAAAGAAATAAACCAATACTGCACCTAATGCAAATGCAGAACGTTTAATAAGCATACCTGAAAAAAGGCCTAAACAAAAGAAACCAAAAAGCTTAACAAAGAATGCTATTAAATATTCTAAATCAGAAAAAATGATATTTGGTTCAGTATAGCTTGAAAAAACAAGACCTAAAACTAAGGAAATAATAAAGACAAATAATGTAGAAATCAAAGCGAAAACAAGTACAGTATAAACCTTAGATAAAATCCATTCTTTTTTACTTAAACCATCAATTAGATTTTGTTTAATTGTTTTGTTACTATATTCGTTAGCAACCATAGAGACAATTACAATAAGTAAGAAAAACTTTAATAGTCCAGCAACAAATGTGTTAAAATGCCAAATGTATGGGAAGTTAAAAATACCTTGTTCTGCTAAATGAAAGTCAATTGGACCAATGTTAAAATTTATTACTGCGATTAAAGATATTAATGATAATAGTGCAAAATAAACAATAATTAAAATTACACTTGCTCTATTATTCAACAGTTTTATTAGTTCTATATTTAAAAGTCTAAACATGATTTTTTGTTTTATTTTGAAATAAATTCAATGATGATTTACGATGATTAGTTGTTGTCTGTAAGCTGAAGAAATTGCTCTTCTAAACTTTCTTTTCGCATCACTAAATGAGAAATATATATGCCACTTTCTACTAATTGTTTGTTAAACTCTGAAGCAGATAAAGGCGCATTTAAAAAAGCAGTAATTAAACCATCTTTTTCAATGGTTTTTTCAATTGCTGGATGTTGTTCTAAAAACTGAAGCAATCTAGCTTCATCTTCACATTTTAATTCAAAGAAACCTTCACTAGAAATCATTTCGTCTACACGACCAGAGTATAATTTTTCTCCTTTTCGAAGTACTACAACATGAGTACAAACCTTTTCAACTTCATCTAATAAATGCGAAGCTAAAAGTATAGTAGTACCTTGACTTGCAATTTGTTGTATTATGGCTCTAATTTGATGAATACCTTGTGGATCTAATCCGTTTGTTGGTTCATCTAAAATTAATATTTCTGGATCGTTAAGAAGGGCAGAAGCAATTGCTAAACGTTGTTTCATACCTAGCGAGTACGTGCTAAACTTACTGTGTTTTCTTTCCGTAAGACCAACCACTTCTAGTTTTTCGTCTATTTTAGAATAATCAATCCCTTTAATTTTACAAACCAATTGAAGGTTTTTGTAAGCAGACATATATGGGTAAAAATTTGGACGCTCGATAATAGCTCCAACTTTTTTTAAGGCTTCGTGCGTAGAAATTGTACCATCAAACCATTTAAAATCTCCACTAGTTTTATTTACCACATTTAAAGTTATGCCTAACGTTGTAGATTTTCCACTTCCATTTGGTCCTAAAATGCCGTAAACATTACCTTTTTTAATAGTGAAGGAAAGATTTTTTACAGCAGTTAAATTGCCATATTTTTTAGTAAGATTGCTAATTTGAAGGATGGTTTCCAATATGATTGATTTTTAGTATGCTACAGCTTAAATTAAGAAGTAACATGTGTTGGTTTAAAGGTAAGACGAACCGATCAAACTTTTGTTACAAGAATACTATTAATTGTTATAAATTTGAAAACTGAAAACGACTATGAAAGATTTAAAAATTTCTAAAAAGAAACCTTCTTTTCCTATTACTAAGCAACTGCATGAGTATTTAGGAGAGTATAATAGAAACATACGTATATCTATAGATTATAGTGATTTGCTTAGGTTTCAAGGCTCGATAACTGTCTACGATAAGGATGATAATGATACACTTTGGATACGTGTTTATTATAGCGATAGTGATAGAGCCGAAATAGATTTAAGTCTTAAAAAAGTGTATACAAAACTGCATAGTGATGGAAACGAAAACACCATCCCGTTTTTAAATGTAGATGCTGTAGATTACTGTACTTTTGGTAACTCTAAGCCATTTAGAATTAAAATTAGAAATATTTTAAATGATAATATTACTTATTTTTATGTAAAAAAAGCAGATGCTTCACGCCTTTATGGTTTAGAGTTGGAGCATATGTTATCTCCATATAATTTAAATTTTGTGGTATGTAAAGATACGCTTATAGAAGAGCATATTGCTGGGATTCCTGGAGATGAGTTTATAAAAAAAATGCTTCCTAAATGTACATTGCCAGAACAATCTCAAATAGCTAAAGAGTTTGTGAAATTTAATGAGCGTTGTATGATAAGGCTACTTGGAGATATGAGATCTTATAATTATGTTATTGTACCAACTCATGATTTTGACCAAGTGATCTACAGTATTAGAGCAACAGATTTTGATCAACAATCCTTTGAAGGGAAATTTAATGTTTATAGACCTCAGTTTTTTAAAGAGAATAGAACTATGGTAGAATTGGTAGCATCAAGATTTCAAAAGGAATCGATAGATCAATATAAAATTGAAGAGCGCTCTATAGTTGCAAGACGAATGATTGGTTTTAATGATAGAATAGATGCGCTTTTAGACTGTATGATAAATGATACAATTTCTACACCAGAGAATATAAGCTTATTAAAATCTAAAATCTACGATCATACATTCGATTTGAAATTTAAATACAGCGATAATATGGGAGATATTTTAAAAAGCGCTTTAGAGTTTGTAAAGCGCAATTATGAAGATCTAAACCCAAAGGATTTTTAGTTCCAGTTTTCGTTGAAATCTAAGTTATCGTAATCGTTAACATCAAAATCGTCGTCATATTCGTCATCAAATTCATCCTTTTCTGCTTCAAATATTTTATCTGGAGCATCGTCAGGCACTTGACCTTGAACAAACATTAAATTAGGGTAATCGACACCTTCATCTTCTTCGGCAATATCTGCAAGTTCTACGTAAAATGTCCACATGCTTAAAAAGTCGTAAACATAAATAAGTTTAGTTTGTGCTTCGTGAACAGTGTCAGATAAAGACGTTTCGTTCATTAAGCGTACTTCGTTCATACCTTCGCTCATGTCGAAAAGAGAAATTTCTTCACCTTGATTCCATTGGTCGTCACTTAAATAAAAGGATGCCATTTCTGTACCATCAAAACCAAAAGACTGCGTAATAGTATTATGCAAATCTTCCATTGTATCTGTCTCTTTAATCTCTAAATCGCGAAAGATATCTTCTTCTGTATCGTTGTCTAAAATGACTCTAAATCTGTAAATCATGCTTATATAAAATAGGTTTGCAAAGGTATGCGTTTTTATACTTACTTGCTAAATCTGTGTAAAGTAAATGTCATGGCGCTTAATAAGAAAAAAGCACCAATTTGGTGAGCTACACCTAGCCATAAAGGTACTTGGTATATAATAGTTAAAACACCTAATAAAAATTGAAAACCAACTAGTATTAGTAATGAGTTAACTCCTTGTATTTGATAATTTGTGCGTGTTAATTTTTTAGATTGAACCCAAATAATTAATATTATAACAGCTACAAGGTAGGCAAATGTTCTGTGTACAAACTGAATACCGCTTGGGTTTTCTATAAGATTTTTGTAAAAAGGACTAAGTACATAAACGGTTTCATGCATAAACTTCCCTTCATTCATTAAAGGCCAATGGTTATGTAACAATCCAGCTTTTAAGCCTGCAACAAAAGCACCATAAATAATTTGAAAAACTAATATAATGTAACCAACAACGATAAGGTTTCTAAACTTTTTATCGATAGTCTTTCTTTCTGGGAATATTAAATCTAGTGCAACCCATAGTGTGGCAGCAAACGTTAAGAATGCCGTTGTTAGGTGTGCAGCTAATCTAAAGTGACTTACATCTGGTTTGTCCACCAGCCCACTTTTTACCATATACCAACCTAAAAAACCTTGAAAACCTCCAAGAAGAAGAAGGACGACACATTTTTTTATTGTTTTTTTTGTGAGTTGTTTAGTCGCTAAAAAGTATAAAAATGGAATAATAAAAACCATACCAATTAATCTACCAATTACTCTGTGTAGCCATTCCCAGAAATAGATACTTTTAAAATCTTCTAAAGTAAAATGGGCGTGTAGCTTTTGAAACTCCGGATATTGTTGATACAATGCAAAAGCTTCTTGCCATGCAGCTTCTCCAATAGGAGGAATAGTACCTGTTATTAATTTGTAATTAGAAATAGATAAACCAGAATCTGTTAGTCTAGTAATACCTCCAACAATTACCATAATGAAGATTAAAATACAGCCAGTAAAAAGCCAATAAATTACTTTTTTGTTATCCTTTTTCATTTAGTCTATTATTTTTTTAAAGCACAAACTATTTTCCATGTCTTTGTATTGTCCGTAATTTGGAATAATACTATAATCACAATTTTTATAAAATGAAACAGCTTCAAGTTGTCGAGTTCCTGTTTCTAAAACTAAAGATGAAAAACCACTTTCTTTAGCCCAAAGTTCTAATGTTTTTAGAATATTGCGAGCAATACCTTGACCTCTATAATTATGAACTGTAAACATGCGTTTAATTTCGGCCGTGTTATCACTATTAAAAGGTTTTATAGCACCACAACCAACAGGAATATTATCGTTGTAAGCAATAACAACATGTTTTAAAACATCTATATTATTAAACTGATTATAAAAATCATGCTCATCACCATCAGTAATTTTTAAGTAACTGTCTAGTGCTTTTATTAGAGTAATAAAATCTGGATTTTTAGAATCTGTTTTTATAATATTCAGCATAATTAATCTGAAATTTTTAAACCTAAAGCTTTTCCTTTTTCTAACATTAAATTAAAAGCAGCTTCGTGTTCGTTTGGTATGTCTCCTTCTAAAATAGCTTCTTTTATAGCTTCTTTAATAAGACCTATTTCTCTTGAAGGTTTTATATTAAAAGTTTCCATAATTTCTTCACCAGAAACTGGAGGCTGAAAGTTACGAACGCTATCTTTCTCTTCAACTTCAACTATTTTCTCTCTTACAATTTTAAAATTGTTGTGATACTTGTTAAATTTCTTTGGGTTCTTAGTCGTAATATCTGCTTCACAAAGCGTCATTAAATCTTCAACATAATCACCAGCATCGAATACTAAACGTCTCACGGCAGAATCTGTTACAATATCTTGAGCTAAGACAATTGGTCGCGAGCTCATAAAGACTAATTTTTGTACAAATTTCATTTTTTCATTAAGCGGCATTTTTAAACGCTTAAATAAATGATACACCATTTTCGAACCTTCAAATTCATGAGCATGAAAGGTCCAACCTACTTTTTTGCTAAACCTTTTTGTTGGTGCTTTTCCAATATCATGGAGTAGTGCAGCCCAACGCAACCACACATCGTTTGTGTGTTTTGCAATATTATCTACAACTTCTAAAGTATGGTAAAAGTTGTCTTTATGTTTTTGTCCTTCAACTTCATCAATGCCTTTTAGGGCTGTTAATTCTGGAAGAATATATTTTAGCAAACCTGTTTCTTCTAAAAGCAAAAAGCCAATAGAAGGTGTTTTGCTTTCTAAAATTTTATTAAGCTCTACAACAATACGTTCGTTAGTAATTATCTTAATTCGTTCGTTATTTCTTGTAATAGCATCAAGAGATTCTTTTTCAATTGTGAATCCTAATTGTGTTGCAAACCTTATAGCTCTCATCATACGAAGCGGATCGTCGCTATACGTAATATCTGGATCCAAAGGCGTACGAATTATTTTGTATTCTAAATCTTGAACACCATCAAACGGATCTAATAAATCACCAAAATTTGCTTGAGATAAATCGAGAGCTAATGCATTAATGCTAAAGTCGCGACGGTTTTGGTCGTCTTGCAATGTGCCATTTTCTACTACTGGATTTCTACTATTTTCGTTGTACGATTCTTTTCGTGCTCCAACAAATTCGACTTCTATATCGTCAAGTTTTAGCATTGCAGTTCCGTACGTTTTAAAAACTTGAACTTTTGGTTTGTTAGGAAGGTTTTTAGCAACTTGTTTTGCTAAAGCAATTCCGCTTCCAATGGCAACTACATCTATATCTTTTGCATCACCGCGTTTTAATAAATAATCGCGAACAAAACCTCCAATTACATAACTGTCCAAATTTAATTCGGCAGCAGATTTGGAAATTGTTTTAAAAATAGTGTGTTTTAGTGCTTCTCTGTGATTCATTCTCTTAACTAACTATCTATTCGCGTATAATTTTTACACCGCCACTATTACTTAATTTTATAATAGTTGAAGGGTTTCCTCCATTCTTTTGTCTATGCAAATTTACCACATAATCTACACCTTTTAAAATCGCTTCGTCTATTTCTTTAAAGGATTTAGGTGTTGGTTTTCCTGCAAAGTTTGCCGATGTAGAAACTATTGGTCTTCCTAGATATCTAATCATTCTTTTGCAAAAATCGTGATCTACAATTCTTATCGCTAAAGTGTTATCATCTGCTACTAAATTTTCAGCAATTCCAGCTGGAGCATCGTAAATAACAGTAGTAGGTTTATCTGCAATATCTAAAATAGTATATGCCATTTTAGGTACATTATCAACATGTCTTTCTAGCATGCTGTAGTTGTTTACTAAACAAATTAGTGCCTTATTATCTGCTCTTTGTTTTAGTTTATATATTTTCTGTACCGCTTCTGCGTTTGTAGCATCGCAACCAATTCCCCAAACAGTATCTGTTGGATATAAAATTATTCCACCGCGTTTTAAAACTTCTAAAGCTTTTTCTATTTCTTCTTTCATTATTTCTTGAGACATATTGGCCTTAATTTTAGAGTGTGCAAAGATAATAAATATATGAGCGTTTATGTTTTGAATACTAATGATTTCGCCATATAATAAAAAAATTATGTAGTTTTGTTTATACTATTTTATGGATCGATATATATAAATGGAGAACGAAAGAATTAATGTTACCAAAACTTTTTTGCCAGAGCAAAGCGAGTATCAAAAAATACTTAGTAGATCTTGGGATAAAAGTTGGATAACCAATAGAGGCGAATTGGTTTTAGAATTAGAAAATAAAATTAAAAGCCAATATAACATCACTAATATTCTTGCTACCACAAATGGAACGTTACCATTACAAATAGCTATTAAATGTTTAGGTTTAAAAGGAGATATTATTACAACTCCTTTTAGTTATGTTGCAACTACTTCTAGTATTATTTGGGAAGGTTGTAATCCTGTATTTGTGGATATAAATGTTGATACGTTTAACATAGATCCCTTAAAAATAGAAAGTGCAATAACTCCAAATACTTCTGCGATATTGGCAACCCATGTTTTTGGAAATCCTTGCGATATTGAGGCCATAGAAAAAATAGCAGAAAAGCATAATTTAAAAGTTATTTACGATGCTGCACATTGCTTTGGCGTAAGCTATAAAGGCCAATCTATTTTCGAGTATGGCGATGTAAGTACATGTAGTTTTCATGCTACTAAAATTTTTCATACTGGAGAAGGCGGTGCTTTATTTGCAAAAGATAAAGCCTTGTTCGATAAGTTATACTATCATCATAATTTTGGACATAAAGGAGCTACAGATTTTCATGGATTGGGTGTAAATGCTAAAATTAGTGAGTTACAAGCAGCAATGGGATTAGCGGTCTTTCCTTATATAGATTCTATTTTCGAAAGAAGAGAGGCGCTTTATAAATTATACAAAAAAGAATTAAAAGGAAAAGTTAAGTTCCAAAAAATAGAAAGTAATTGCGATTACAACTATTCTTATATACCAGTAGTTTTAAAATCTGAAGAACAATTACTTAAGGTTATAAAAGAGCTGAATAATAACAATATATTTCCAAGACGTTACTTTAATCCTTCATTAAATACAATCGATTACGTTAATGGAGATGTTATGCCAATTTCCGAAGATATTTCTAATAGAATAATGTGCTTGCCATTGTATTATGATTTAAAAGAATCTCAGGTAAAGTCTATTGTTTTAAAAATGCTAAACGTACTATAAAATGAAATTAGATCAAATTATAAGTTTTTTAGAAACGAATAGTATTCCATTTCAAGTAAATTCTAAAAATACTATTACATCTTACAAGCCAGCAAGCTTAAAAAATGTAATAGAAAACGGAATTTATTTTATAATGGGTGATATTAATATTTCTAATATTAATAACAGTATAATCTTTACTTCGGAAGCAAAAAACGAATCCATAAACGCTACCAACATTTGTATTTCGGTAACTAATCCGCAATTAACACATTATAAATTGTGTGGAGTATTTGCAGAAAAGAGAAAAGCTAATATTCATGAAACAGCAATTATTGATAAAGATGCTGTAATAGGAAATAATGTATATATAGGTCCTTATTGTGTTCTAGAAAAATGTGTTATTGGAGATAATGTGGTTTTAAATAGTCATGTTGTAATTTATAACAATACAGAAATAAACGATAAAGTGTTTATAGATAGTAATAGTTGTATTGGTGCAAGTGGTTTGGCCTGGATTTGGGATGAAGATGGAAATAGAATTATGCAACCACAATTAGGAGGCGTAATTGTGGAAGCAGATTGCCATATTGCAACAGATGTTACTATTGTAAAAGGTTCTTTGTCTGAAAACACATGCATAGGTAAAGGCACTGTTATTGCCCACGGCACTAAAATAGGACATGGAGCACAAGTTGGTACAAATGTTCATATGGCGAATAATGTTAGTTTGGCAGGTAATGCAGAAATTGGTGACAGAACTTTTTTAGGAAGTGCGTCTATAATATCATCAAACATTAAAATCCCTCATAATACTATCGTTGGCGCAGGAGCCATGGTAAACAAAAATTTTGATGAAGAATTTTGTACTTTAGCGGGCATACCAGCAAAAGTTCTTAAAAGAGAAAATTATAAAAATAAACCTAAAGGAGCTCCAAAGCCTTTTAATTAAATAATATGAATACAAGTTATATATCTAAAAGTAGTAAAATAGGAAAGAATGTTCAAATAGGATTCTTTTGTGTTATTGAAGACAACGTAGAAATTGGAGATAATACAATTATCGAAAACTATGCAATGGTTTTAAATAATTCTAAAATAGGATCTAATACTAAAATAGGTACCTATACAAAAGTAGGTAAGAATGCTGTAGTTGGTGATAATTGTAGTTTTACATCTTATTGCGAAATTAGAGATAATTGTAAATTAGGAAACAATGTTTCTATGGGAAGCCGTTGTACATTATCTGCAAATACAATTGTAGAAGATGATGTTATTATGAAATACGGTTTTGTAGTAACAGATACTCCAAACCTTAACCAAAACGAGACTAAGAAAACTGGTGTATTAAAACGCAATAGTAAATTTGGAGCAAATGTAGTTATTATGCCAGCTGTTACTATCGGTGCTAATGTAGAAATTGGAGCTTGTTCTCAGGTTAGGCATGATGTACCAGATGATGAAATATGGTACGGAAGTCCTGCTAAATTTTACAGAAAAGTATAGTCTTAAAATATACTAATAATGGCATTAAATTAAACATTTTCTTTTTTAATCTTTATTAAGCAAAATACGTTTCTAATGGATAATAAAGAGATTTATTTAATAGGAGTAGGGAACTATACCGAAGTTATTATAGAGTTAGCTATAGATTGTGGTTACACTATAAAAGGTTTGTATCATTATAATAATGATAGAACAGGAGAACTGGTTATGGGCATAACTATTATTGGTAGTATTTACGATTTATATAAATCGAATTTAAAAGGTAAGCAATTTGCTGTTACAATAGGTGAAAATCAACAACGAAATAAAGTTGCCACAAAAATAAGAAACTTAAAAGGTGATACTCCAAACTTAATCCATCCCTCTGCCGTTATTAGTAAATCGGCAACCTTAAGTCTAGGCTGTTTTATTCATTTTAATGCAGTAGTTTGGACAAAAGCAAGTTTGGGTAACGATTGTTTAATAAGTCCAAATACTATGGTTGCGCATCATGCAACAATGAGTGATGCTTGCTCTGTAGCTTCATTCTCTGTAGTGGGAGCTTACTGTACAATAGGAAAGCGTGTACTTTTTGGAGTTAATTCTATCGTTTTGCCTAAAGTATTATCCATTGGCGACGATTGTATTGTTGGAGCTAAAGCAAATGTTACAAAAACGTTTCCAGCTAATTGTTTGCTTGTAGGAAATCCAGCAACAAAAATAAAAGATTTAAATTAAATGACGCCATTACTAAGTATTTGTTGCACAACATATAATCAGGAAAAATATATTGCACAAACTATAGATGGATTTCTAAATCAAAAAACCGATTTCCCTATAGAAATAATAATTCATGACGATGCTTCTACAGATGGCACTCAAAAAATTATTAAAGCTTACGCTGAAAAGGATGCAAGAATAAAATTAATTCTCCAAAAGGAAAATCAGTATTCTCAAAATATAAAGCCTTTACCTAATTTTTGTTTCCCAAAAGCTGAAGGTCAATATATTGCTTTGTGCGAAGGTGATGATTATTGGATAGACGATTTAAAACTACAAAAACAAGTGCATTTTCTGGAAGCTAACCCAGACTATGTAGTGTCTTGGACTAATTATAAAATTCTAAAAAATAACGAAATTATTGAAAATGATTTTAGTTATGATGAAGCAGAGGTAACCATAGATTACAACAATTTATTTACGCCATATTCTACCTATACTTTAACAACGGTATTTAAAAAAGAAGCATTAGATATAGAGTTGTATAAAACATTAAAGCATTCTAAAGACAACTCGTTATATATTATGTTTTTGCAAAAAGGAAAAGGGATTTTTCTTAATTTTTATGGAGCAGTATATAGAATACATGATGGTGGTGTATATTCTTTAAAATCAGATTTTTTTAAACACTATTCTTCGTATTTAAATATAAATGAGATTACCAAAGTAATTCCAGAATCTCAAACTAAAAACATTGAAAAAGTTCTTAAATCGTTAGCTAATGGCGCTGCATTTTCAGCTTTAAAAGCTAAATATACTGGAGAAAAACTAACCGAAGTTCAGGAGCAGTTTATGGAAAATCATTTTAAAAATGTACCATTAAAAACAAAGTTTAAATACTACAAAAGAATTTTTAAATATAAGTTTTTAAAATAAACATTTAAAAAAGAGAACAATAGCATCAAGAGTTGGGATTTTAGAATAATAACCCGAATCGTTTTTAATAAACTTATAGTAAGCCCTACTGTTTTCTTTACAGTTTCTAATAGTTCTTATCATTACCTTATCTATATGGGCAATAAATAACTCTTGATTGTAAACTTTTTTATCAGCGTTTAAAGCTATAATTTTTTTAGAGGCTTCAACAGTTTTAATTATTTCATCCTTAGTTAATCCTCTAGTTAAATTAACAGCTTTTAAATAAGAATCAATATTTGCATCGTTATAAGAAATCCCCAAATTAAGGAGTTGTTTTTTCTTAATAATAACCTCAGATTTTTTTAAATTCTCAGCCTTTGTTTGGCTAATGTTATTAGGGTGCCATCTGTACTTTAATAATGATTCTGGAATATTATAAAACTTAGTTTTAGCAATTAACTGACTCCAAAGCCCGTAATCTTCTGCAGGGACATACTCGTTTTCGAAACGTAATTCGCCTAAATGAGATTTTTTAAACATTACAGTAGGATTACCAATACAGCAGTTGTTTAACATTTGTATTTTCATTTTATCATGAGTTTCTTCATGCCTAACGGTTCTGTTTTCTTTGTCTCCAAAAAAGGTAAACCATGTGCCACAAACACCATAATCTGGATTACTTTTTAAAAAGTTTAATTGTTTTTCAAAACGTGTTGGTAATGCAATATCATCTGCATCAAGCAATGCAATATATTCTGTTTCAGCAAGCGCTATGCCTTCGTTTCTTAAATTTGCCGGACCAGCATTTTTAGACTTTGTAATTACTGTTATTCTAGAATCTCTTTGTTTATAATCTTCAAGAATTGAAGCGGTTTCATCTTGAGAGTTATCATTTAAAATTAATAATCTAAAATTAGAAAAAGTCTGATTTAAGACACTATCAATTGACTCTGCTATAAATTTTTCGCCATTGTAAACTGGCATAATTACCGTAAGTTCAGTCATAATTATTTAAATAAAAATTTTAATTGCTGAGCACTATTTTTTCCAAAAATAAAAGATTTAGAGACTTCTTTATCTTTAAAGTTTTTTATTATTTCATTAAAGTTTTTACCTTCAATGTATTCAAGAGTTGGCCATTCTTTTTTATCAAAAGGATGAAAATCTTTATGGTCCATATAATTATCTTTATTTATAGACTTCCAGAATTCAAAAAAGGAATCGACATCAAAATCGATGTTATGTCCCCAATTATCTAATTTAAATTTTAGTTCTTTTTCATCTCTACTCCACGATTGGTGAATTGAGATAAATGGAACATACCATTTTTCTTGATTCTTGTTTTTTCTAGCTCTAGTAAAGTTAGCTTTTGTTGTACCTAAATAATAGTTAGTGTACGTTGGGCAGTATAGAATACCATCCTCAAGAACCTTGTAAACATCTACCATGAAAGAACAAATTTGAACAGGTTTTCTTCCTGTTAATTTTTTTTCGTTTTTTCTTAAATAGGCTGTAAATCCTTCAAAATCTACAAAATATTCATCGGCATCTATTTGAATACAAATACCATCTCCCATTTTATCAGCAAGCATATTTCGCTCTCTGGTGTCATTCTCCATAGCATTAAGAGAAGCATCATAAAAATCGTCTTCGTAAATGGTAATCTTATTATCGGTATCAAATTCTTTAACCCATTCAAAAAAGCTTGGATCTACCGTAAACGTGTTTCCAGACCAAGTTTGTCTATTAATATCTAGTGCCAAAGTAATAGCATTTGTATGCTTGTAAACTAAGGGGATAGAGATTTTTAAAAGCTCATAATCGTATGCTACTAAGAAACCAACGTTTATTTTCATAATTTTTATTAAAGTACGAATATAAATAATTTTAGAATTTGTAAGTTGCAAAAAGTCAATTAATACTTTTTATGCAAACTAAATTAGTAACCGTAGTCATTCCTATTTATAAAACGAATTTAAAGGATTGGGAGCAAATGTCTTTAAACCAGTGTTTTAAGGTTTTAGGAGCATTTGATATTGTTTTTGCACATCCAGAAAATTTAGATGTATCCTCATTAAATGTTGATAACAAAGCGAGAACAGAAGCTTTTCCAGATCATTATTTTAAAACTGTTTTTGGTTATAATAGTTTAATGTTATCTCAAGAGTTTTACCAACGTTTTTTAGATTTTAAATACATGTTAGTCTATCAATTAGACGCTTTTGTTTTTAAAAATGAATTATTAGAATGGTGCGAAAAAGGATACGATTATATTGGAGCACCTTGGATAGCATCGCCAAATACACTATTAAATAAATTTTTAAGCCTATTCGATTCTAAAAAGAAAAAAGAACGCTCTAAAATATTTTTTAAAGTTGGTAATGGTGGGTTTTCATTAAGAAACGTTTCTAAAAGCTATGAAATAGCTAAAGCTTTAAAAGCAGAAATTGAAGTTAATTTAAAACGCGAACAAAACGATTTTTACATAATGGAAGATGTTTTTTGGTCTATAACCGTACCAAAACATTATCCAGATTTTAAAATTCCTGAATATAAAGAAGCCTTAGGTTTTGCTATGGATAGAAAACCAGATTTAGCATTAAAATTAAATAATAATAAATTACCGTTTGGATGTCATGGTTTCGATAAGTCAAAGGTTGAAGCCTTTTGGAAAGATATCTTAGCTTCAAATTATGTAGGTTAGAAATTTGCAATATATTTGTTTAACTTCCAAAAATTAAAGACTTCTATATTTGTTTAGCACATGCGTAAAGTAATAAATTCAACATATACAAAACATACCAAAACTCTAGACGATTTTATATTAAATTATGAGACTAGAGGAGAGGCCTTTGGTAATCAAGACCGAAATAGTCTGCGTCTTTTTAAATTAGAAGACAAAACACTAAATGTAAAGTCTTTTAAAAAACCAAACATTGTAAATAAAGTAGTCTATAAATTCTTTAGAAAAAGTAAAGCGCAGCGTTCTTTTGAATATGCTAATAGGCTAAAAGAATTATCTGTAGGCACGCCAGAACCAGTAGCGTTTTACGAAATTAATTCAGGGATATTATTCGGAAAAAGCTATTATATAAGCGAGCAGTTAAACGACGATATTACGTATCGAGAATTAACATCAGATTTTAATATTCCTAATTATGAAACGATATTAAGAGCCTTTACAAGGTTTACATTCGATTTACACGAAAAAGGAATTAATTTTTTAGATCATTCTCCTGGAAATACATTAATTAAATACAATAACGGAGATTATAAATTTTACTTGGTGGATTTAAATCGAATGAATTTTGAAACCATGACTTTCGAAAAGCGTATTAAAAACTTCGCAAAGCTTACCATTCATAAAAGTATGATTGAAATAATGAGTGATGAGTATGCTAAATTAATTAATGAGGATTACGAAAAAGTATTTAATTTAATGTGGCATGAAACACAAGAGTTTCAAGAGTCTTTTCACAGACGTAGAAGAATAAAGCAAAAAATTAAGTTCTGGAAAAAATACGATTAAGTTCTATTTTTTCTAAGTAACCACAATTTTATATAACGCATAAATACTACATAGCCTTGCACGTAGCCAATGGTTAAGCCTACAACGCCATCGCGAAAACCACTTTGTATAATATAATGTTTTACAAAGCCCCAAAAAGGTTTAATAAAAAAATGATAAGGAGTTAAACGGCCTGTTTTTTTGTCGTAATCTTTAGCTTGCAATGTGGCGTAACGATCCATTTTTTGCATGTAATGGTTAAAGCTACGGTAAGAGTAATGTAAGAATTTTTGTTTTAAGTGTCCAACACTTCCATTAACAATAAGTGCTTCATGTACGTGGCGATTATCGTATTTACAAACATCTCTTTTAAAAAGTCTAATCACACTATCGTTTCTCCAACCGCTATAATTAACGCGCTCTCCCATAAAATGGTTTATGCGTTTTATATTAAAAGCATCGTGTTCAATTTTATCTTGATTTAAAATAGAAAGTACCTCGGTTTTTAATTTTGGAGTAACGCGCTCATCTGCATCAACCAATAAAATCCACTCGTGTTTGGCTTGAGCAATAGCATGGTTCTTTTGAGTACCATAAAAATCAAACTTACGCTGTATAACTTTTGTTGCTAGAGTAGTTGCTTTTTCAAACGTACCATCATCACTAAAACTATCAATAACCAAAATCTCGTCTGCAAAATCTACCGATGCTATAACTGCTTCAATATTATCAATTTCGTTTTTAGTTGGTATTATAGCTGTTAGCTTCTGCATTTAAAGGTTTATAGTTTGTTGTAAAAATACATTTAATTTTTCATCAAAAAAGGCAGGAGAAAATTGTTGGTAAAGCTCCAAAGCTTCTTTTTTCATTTCCTTTTCTGTAGTATTACTATAAATTTCTGGCTTGTAATCTTTTAAATGTACAGAAACGTTTTGTTTATCATCTTCAAAAAGACTCCAATCGTCTTTACTAATCCAAGGTGAAAAAATGGCGAAGGTCTTTATATCTAAAGCTTTTGCCATATTTACAGCACCACCTTCATTACCAATTAAAGCATCGCAATGTTTGGTAATCGCTAGAAATTCACGAAGATTTTTTCCGAAGACATTAAAGAAAATAAGTTTTTGCGTTTCAGGTTTACACAAATCATAAATAGCCCGTGCTTGTTCTTTCTGGTTAGGTATATAATTGAATAATAACTGACCACCAGTTTGTTCTGCAACACGGTCTATAACCTTTGCCATAAAAGCAAAAGGATAGGTTTTGTTAGTGCCACTTCCTAAAACACTAATCATGTAAAGCGGCTTACTAAAATCTATAGCATGGTCTTTTAAAAACTGCTTGCTATTGGCAACCTCTTCGGGAGTTAAATATATTTTTGGTTTCGCTTCGGTAGTTTCAATACCTAGCGGATTTAATAATTGTAAACGGTTTACAATGGCTAAACCAGACTTAGATTCTGTTTTATTAAGCCTTTTAATATTGTGATTGTATACAAACGTAGTATAATGCTTGTAGTAAGAAATTTTTGTTTTTGCACCAGAAAAAAGAGTGATAATATTGCTAGAAATTTTAGAATAAACATCTATTATAACATCATATTTTTTCTGCTTTAAAGCTTTAGCAAATTTTAAAAGCCCAAGTTTGCTATTTTCTTCAGCTTTGGTGAACAGAACAAAATTATCGATGTTTTTATTATTTTCAACAACAGCTAATGTATGAGAATTGATAAGGTAATCTAACTGAGCTTCTGGATATTTTGTACGTAAAGCTTCAAATAATATGCTTGTTGTAAGCACATCACCAATCATTTTTTGTTGAATTACGAGAATCTTCATGCCAATTAGTTATAAGTCTATTGTTGTAAAATACAGACTATAAAGTTAAATTATTATTTATCATACGTTCATTAAACGATTGCACATAAGCCTTAATAAATTTTTCTAAAGACTTAGCTTTCTCAGGTTCTATTGAGAGTAAATTCTTTTTTAATAACGGATCGTTTTTAAAATTATACAATCCTAAAGTTTTAGTGCCGTTAAAGGCTAAATAGTAATCACCATCAATAAGGTGATAAATATTAGCAAGGTAATAAACTACAAAATCTTTATTAGAGGTGTAAGATTTACCATAGCTAATTATTTGTTTTTCAATTCCTAAATAATCTAAAACCGAAGGTAAAATATCAATTTGCTGAAAGTTCTTTTCGTGCGTACCAACTAATTCTTGGTTAGAAGGATCGAAAAATAAAACAGGAATTCTAAACTTACCAACGTTGGTATTATGTAATTCGTTTTTAATTATTGGTGAACTGTGATCGGCGGTAATAACAAAAAAGGTATTCTTGTACCAATCTTCTTTTTTTGCTGCTTCAAAAAAGCGCTTTAAAGCAAAGTCTGAATAAGCAACGGTCTCGTATATTTTAGAATTTCCTTTCGGGAATTTCCCAAGATATTTCTCTGGTATAATATAAGGATTGTGAGACGAAATTGTAAAAGCAGTACTAAAAAATGGCTCTTCAAAAGTTGTTAGTTTTGTATTAAAAAACTGTAGAAACTCTTCGTCAAATATTCCCCATCTACCATCAAAAGCTTCTGGACCGTCATATTCATCTTTTCCATAATAAGCATCGAAACCTGCGACTTTACAATATTGGTCGAAGTTTTGACTGCCATTAAAAGCACCATGAAAAAAGGACGTGTTATAGCCTTCTTCTTTTAAAATTCTAGGTAAACCATTTACTTTGTTTACGGCATAACTAGATGTAATAATAGAATGTTTTAATAAACTAGGTATACTTGTTAAAGTAGACGGTACAGCATCTATAGATAGTTTTCCGTTAGCAAAACCATTTTCAAAATAATAAGATTTTGTTATTAAAGAATCTAAAAAAGGAGTCGCTCCAATCTTCAGGTTTTCTTTTCCAAAACTTTCAAGTATTATTAAAACTACATTCTTTTTATTCGTCTCTTTTTCAGGACTAACATTTACTACTGGGCTAAAAACGGCATCTAATTCCGTCTTCGAAAAATATTTAGGACTACTTAAAGTTTCCTTTTTATTAAACGTTTTTAAAGCGCAAAAAGGAGTATTCAATACTAACGAAGCGTTGTTTAATGCTCCATAACTGCTAGAATCTATAATACGAAGTGGTTTTTTTTGTAAACCTCCTCTTCCTAAAAGTAATAAAAAACCCATTACCAGAATAAAGATAAGCGATTGTTTTGCGTAATCTATTTTAGACTGGTTTATATATAAACCAGGTCGTTTTAAGTTAGGAATAGCTTTATAAAAAGCAAAAGAAAGTATAACACCAAGTAAAGGCAAATACCAAAATTCTAATAAAAAAGAACACATAAGTCCTTTAACTTCCTTTTCCATACCTTGGGCAGTTAACATGCCGTAAGTACTACGTCTCCCAGTAAATTGATAGTAAACAAAGTCTACAAAATTGGTAAGTATAAAGAAAAGGTTTACACCGTAAAATAATATTTTAAGTACTTTTTGATAAATTACACTGTATTTAAACTTGCCAGGAATACAATGTAATAACGCAAAAAGTAAATTAGTATAAGCAATAGCAGAAAGGTCAAACCTTAAGCCTCCAATAAATGAACCTAGAAAAGGCGAATTAAAAGCATTAAAATTAAACCCTAAAAATAGTAATCTACATATTTGGTAAATTATTACAACTAATAAAATACGCTTAGCAAATAGCGTTAGACTTTTATAATAATTTGTCATTTTACTTTAATTAAACAGCCACGTTATACTCACGTAACGCATCATTTAAAGAAGTTTTTTTGTTAGTACTCTCTTTACGCTTTCCAATAATTAAAGCACAAGGTACTTGAAACTCTCCAGCAGGAAACTTTTTAGTATAACTACCAGGGATAACTACAGAGCGTGCAGGCACGCGGCCTTTCATTTCTACAGGCGCATCACCAGTAACATCTATAATTTTAGTACTCATTGTTAAAACAACATTAGCACCTAAAACCGCCTCTTTTTCTACATGTACACCTTCAACAACTATACAACGCGAACCAATAAAAGCACCATCTTCAATAATAACTGGAGCAGCTTGTAAAGGCTCTAAAACACCACCAATACCAACACCACCAGATAAATGTACATTTTTACCAATCTGTGCACAACTACCAACAGTAGCCCAAGTATCTACCATAGTACCCTCATCTACATAAGCACCAATATTTACATAACTAGGCATTAAAATAGTACCTGCAGAAATATAAGCACCATGTCTTGCAACCGCATTTGGTACCACACGGATTCCTTTTTCTTTGTAACCTGTTTTTAATGGAATTTTATCATGATATTCAAAAATACCAACCTCCAATGTTTCCATTTTCTGAATAGGGAAATACAACACAACAGCCTTCTTAACCCATTCGTTTACTTGCCAACCATCGGCAACAGGTTCTGCAACGCGTAAAGTACCTTCATCAAGTAAATCTACCACTTTTCTAATAGCAGTTTGTGTTGCATCTTCTTTTAATAAATCTCGGTTATCCCAAGCGTTTTCAATGGTTTGTTGTAATGCTTTCATTAATTGTGTGTTTTTCATTTCTGTGTTTAAGCAGAATTTATTTCAATAAAGACAGAAATCTAATCTTAAATCTATTTTTAATATTTTTTTTTGGCGTGCCCTAAAGGTCAGGCTGTCACTACTCAATCTTTTTTATTTGTTAATTCCGCTATGCGTAATCAAAAAATAAAAAAGGATTTCAAACAAACCGTTCCATCCTTCACGCAAATATAACCTCTATTTATAATTTGGCATAATATTTATGTATGTAGTATAGAATAACTAAATTTGCATAAAAATTAACAATGGCTCAAATTCTAGCAATAGATTATGGTAAAGTAAGAACAGGATTAGCTGTTACAGACGATATGCAAATTATCGCCTCAGGATTAACTACAGTGCCAACAGGAGAGTTGTTAGATTTTATAAAAAAATATACTAAAAAAGAAAACGTAGAGTTGTTTTTAGTGGGCGAACCCAAACAAATGAACAACGAAGCTAGCGAAAGCGAAGTTTTAATAGCACCTTTTATAAGTAAGCTAAGAACTTTTTTTCCAGATATCCCAGTTAAACGTGTAGACGAGCGTTTTACATCTAAAATGGCAGTACAAACCATGATTGATAGTGGGTTAAAGAAAAAGCAAAGACAAAACAAGGCATTGGTCGATGAGATTAGTGCAACAATAATATTACAAAGTTACCTTTACAATATATAATAATATGGTATTACCAATAGTCGCTTATGGCGATCCAGTTTTAAAAGTAAAAGCGAAAGAAATCGCAAAAGATTATCCTAATTTAAAGGAGTTAATAGTAAACATGCATGAAACTATGCACGGTGCTTTTGGTGTTGGTTTAGCAGCGCCACAAATAGGTTTACCAATACGTATGTTTTTGGTAGATGCATCTCCTTTTGCAGACGATGATATTCTTGATGATCAAGAGCGTGCTTTCTTAGAGACTTTCAAGCACACCTTTATAAATCCTGTTATTCTTGAAGAATCTGGAGACGAGTGGGCTTTTAACGAAGGTTGTTTAAGTATTCCAGACGTTCGCGAAGATGTGTTTAGAAAACCAAACATTAAAGTACAGTTTTTAGACGAAGACTTTAAAAAGCACACTATGGAATTAGATGGTTTAGCAGCAAGAGTGTTTCAACATGAGTACGATCATATAGAAGGTGTGCTGTTTACAGATAAATTATCTAGCCTAAAAAAACGTTTAATAAAAGGAAAGTTACTAAACATTTCTAAAGGGAAAATTGCTGTAGATTACAGAATGAAATTCCCTAACATGAAAAAGAAGCGTTAAAAACTTGCAAAACATAATCGAGTACAAGATATTTGCGCTCCTTAATAAAAAACAAATATGGCATTAGATAAAATATTAGCAATTTCAGGAAAACCAGGTTTATACGAATTAATCACGCAAACCAGAGGTGGATTTATTGCAAAGTCTTTATTAGATAATCGTAAAATTTCTGTTGGAATTCAACAAAACGTTAGTATACTAAGCGAAATAGCTATTTATACTTTAACTGAAGAAGTGCCATTACGCGAGGTTTTAGTTAAAATTAAAACTAAAGAAAATGGTGAGCAAACTTCTGTAAGTCATAAAGAATCTAAAGATAAATTAGAAGAGTATTTTTTCGAGGTGTTACCAGATTACGATGAAGATAGAGTTTATGCAAGCGATATCAAGAAAGTAATACAATGGTATAACATGCTTCAAAAAAATGATTTATTAGATTTAGAAGCTCCTAAAAAATCTGACGAAGAAGAATAGAAATTCTACTTCATTACTATAAATTAAAATCCAGCTTTTTAGCTGGATTTTTTTTGTTTTAAATATCTTTACAAAAACACTTTTTATATGAATTCTAGAGCCAATCAATTAAAAGCATTCGATCGTTTATTAACCATTATGGACGAGCTTCGTGAGCAATGTCCTTGGGATAAGAAACAAACCATGGAAACCTTACGTCACTTAACCATAGAAGAAACCTACGAACTGGGAGATGCTATTTTAGATAATGATTTAGAAGAAGTAAAAAACGAAGTTGGAGACTTACTATTACACCTCGTATTCTATGCGAAAATAGGAAGCGAAACCAACACCTTTGATATTGCAGACGTTTGTAACTCTATTTGCGAAAAACTAATACATAGACATCCACACATTTATGGAGATGTAAAAGTAAAAGACGAAGAAGAGGTGAAGCGTAATTGGGAAAAGCTAAAGCTAAAAGAAGGTAGAACAAGTGTTTTAGAAGGTGTGCCTAAAAGTTTACCCGCATTAGTAAAAGCAAGTAGAATTCAGGATAAAGTAGCAGGAGTTGGTTTCGATTGGGATGAACCAGAACAAGTTTGGGAAAAAGTAGAGGAGGAGCTTGAGGAGTTTAAAGTAGAGGTTGCTAAAAACGATGCAGATGCTATGGAAAGCGAATTTGGAGATGTTTTATTCTCATTAGTTAATTATGCGCGTTATAAAAATATAAACCCTGAAAACGCTTTAGAAAGAACCAACAAAAAATTCACAAAACGATTTCAATACTTAGAATCTAAGGCAAAAATTCTAAACAAAGATTTAAAAGACATGACACTTGCTGAAATGGATGTTTTTTGGGAGGAAGCCAAAAAACTGTAATTAAATATTTTTTTATTAAGCTAAAATTTATGTCTTTTCTCTTCTGTCATAGGCTTTTTGGACTTTTAATATATCATTCTAACTAATAAAACAAAACTTTTTTTACTCTTCGTGATCCAAAAGAGGAATGTCTGCGTATATAATACAAATGGTCTATACCTTTCATAGGAAAATTGGTTAATAGCGTAAACTTTTTAATAGATCATTTTATAAAAAAAAAATTATTTCTAGTAAGCGAAATAGAAATAATTGGTTAGTTTAGTTAGGAGCCAAAATCCTGTTTGATGTATAATCGAGCAGGATTTGGTTTTTATTATATTTTGCATTTACAAAAACAAAATCTGATTAAATACAGTTAGTGAAACTAATCTTAACGAATATTGGGATTTTATTTAGTATTTGAAGATAGTATTTGTTTAACACCTAAGTAGGTTAATAGTATCCCATTTACAAATAGAAACCAGTAGATTACATCAAAATTAGTACCAAATAACCAATGGTTATTTGAGTATTCCATGCTTACACTTATTATGAAAACAAGATTAAAAATAAAATGTAATACTATTGAATAACCTATTTTTTGAGTTTTTAGATAAATCAATCCTAGAATCATTCCAACTATAAAAGAAGGTATTAAATTATTAGGAGTTTCAATATGTATAATTGAAAAGCATAAACTTGAAATTAATAATGATACTAATTTCCCGTTTTTTTGTGCTAATTTTTCTAATAGGAATTTTCTATAAAATAATTCTTCTATTATTGGAGCAATTATAATTAATGAAATTATATTAAAAATAGAAAGGTTTATTGTTTTAGAGTTTCCTCTAAACACTGCGTTTTGAAAGTAATCTGATATTATTAATTCAAAATTCCAAAATGGTCTTAGTGCTAAATTTAATCCAAGTACAATTAACAGTATGTATAAATAAATGTTAGGATTATAATTTTTTAAAATTTGAGTTTTTTTAAAATCAAAATTTGGCTTCCAAAAGAAAACATATATTAATAAAAATGCGCCAACTTTAGATGTAATATCTATTATTCCAAAAGCGGTCGAGTTGTATTCAATTTTATAAAAAAAACCTTTAAAAGGCAATAATATTATTAGTTGAATTGCTACCCAGAAAACAAATATTAAAACTGTGTAGAAAAAAGCTTTTATTATATTCATTTTTTTTTGAAATTATAATGTCAAAAAAATGCTCATCACTAAGGACAAGCATTTGTATATTATATAATGTAAATAAAACCTTATTCTGTAGCGTCAGTATTTTCTTTAGCTTCAGCCTCAGCAGCGGCTTTTTCTTCAGCTTCAGCTTTCGCTTTAGCATTTTCCATAACCTTGATTTTTTTCAGCTTAGCTTTCCAAATTTTTAAAGATTCTGTGTGCTTTTTGATGTTATCGTAAACCGATTTTACAAGCGGATTTTTTTCATCGGCATGTTTAAAAAATAATAAGTTGTTTTCCAACTGATTGATTTCACCATTGATTTCGCTAATTTTCTGACGAATAAAGTTGTATTCATTTTCTAAAGCTCTTTGGTCTTTAGCAGAAGATAAATCTTGAAGTTTGTTTTCAAACTTCATCATTTCAACTTCATTTTTATTCATATCTAAAGCGCCAAATAAAGTGTCTAATGCTTTATTAAAATCACTTTCAATTTTTCTTTTATTTCCAGGAACACGACCAATAGTTTTCCATTTTGCAATGTAATCTTTAATGATAGCTAAATCTGCTTTTTGCTCTCCAGATAGTTTTGTGTCTGTAACAGTCTTTAAAAAAGTTTCTTTTTCAGTGTATGCTTTTTCCTCTTCAGCACTAGCTTCATTTCTTTTGGCATGAATACGATCGAAATAATGGTTACATGCAGCTCTAAATTTCTTCCAAATTTTATCGCTATCCTTTCTTGGTACATGACCAATTTTTTTCCAATCGCCTTGTATTTTTTTCATTAACTGCGTTGTAGCTTCAAAATCGTCACTGTCTTTATTGGCTTCGGCAATTTTAATTAAATCTAGTTTTTTATCAAGGTTATCGTATTGGTCTTTCTTTAGACTCTTGTAATACGAGTTCTTTTTGTGGTTAAATTCGCGCACAGCAACTTTAAATTTAGTCCAAGTTGCCTCGTTAACTTTAAGTGGTACTTTACCAGCTTTAAAAAATTCTTCACGAAGCATTTCTACTTCTTTTATCTTTTTTTGCCAATCTTTATGCGAGTTTCCTGGATCATTGGTTTTTTCTTCAATAATTGCAATAATACCATGTTTAAACTCTAAATTCTTCTCGTAAAGGCTATCTAAGTGGTTGTAATATTCTTGACGTTTATCATTAATAATCTTTGTAGCTTCTTTAAAGCGATCCCAAATAGGTTCTCTATGTTCTCTTGCAACTGGACCTAACTCTTCTTTCCACATTTTGTGTAAAGCTTGTAGTTCTCTAAATGCACGATTGTTATTTTCTTCTTTTGCTAATTCTTCGGCACGCTCAATAATTTTGGTCTTCTTTTCAAGATTGTGTTCAAAATCTTTATCGCGTAAATCTCTATCTAAGTGTAATAAATCGTAAAAACGTTCTACATTAAAATGGTAGCTATTCCAAGCATTATTATACTTGTCTCTAGGTATAGAACCTGCAGCTTTCCATTGGTCTTGTAGTTCTTTAAATTGCTTATACTTTGTGTTCATAGTTTCGTCAAGGTCCGTAAGGGCCTTAATGTCTTCTATAATTTGAAGTCTCGTAGATAAATTATCTTTTAAGCCTTTTTCTAGACTTTTAAAGTGTGCTTTTATTTTTTGACGATATTCTTTGTAAGCATCATTAAAGCTACGTTTTAATGGTGTTGTGTAATGAAAATCTATTTCGTTACCACCTTGGTCTAAAAACTCTTGTTTTTTCTCTTCTACAAGGACATTGAATTTTTCGTTAAATTCATTCTTTATAGCTTCTACATGCTTTTTTATGGCTTGTACTTTTTGGTTTTCAACCAGTTTTTCTAGCTCGATAACTAAAGCATCTAAAGACATTTCACTGTAGTCTTTATCTTCGATATTGTGACGCTCACTTACACCTTCGTCTTCTGCATCTTCTGCATTAGAGTCGTCAATCTCGTTAATTACATCATCTTCAGTACTCTTTTTTTGAGCCTCTTGTGAGTTTGTTGTTTGTTCAACTACTTCTTCAGTTGTTGTTTCAACGTTCTCATTAGATGTGTTTTCTTGTGCTTTTTTTTCTTCGTTTCCGTCTGCGTTATGCAGGTTATCTTGCTCTGACATTTTATAAAATGTTATTTGTTAAATATAATTTAGACTTTAAAGATACTAAAACTTGAGTTTTAATATGGCTTTCAAATTGTTTTTTGGTTAAAATGCTATTTTTTACTTGTTCCAAATTTCCCAAGATTTCTCAGCTTGGAATTCTAACATTCTTTGACCATTGATAATTGTTGCGTTTCTTATTTTTCCAATAGTTAAAAATTTTGTCTCGCTAGGATTGTAAATTAAATCGAATAGAATGTGTTTCTTTGAGATAAAATCGTAAGGAATATCTGGACAGATGTTAATGTTTGGATATGTTCCTAATGGCGTGCAGTTTATTATTATTTGATGTTTTGTAATAATTTTTTCTGAAAGCTCTGCATAAGAAATTTCATCTTCCTTTGATGGGTTTCTTGAAACAAATAAATATTTAATGTTTAACGTCTTTAAAGCATAGGCAATGGCTTTGCTTGCACCGCCAGTACCAAGGATAAGTGCTTTTTTGTGATGTGATTTTAAATGAGGTTTTATTGTGTTTTTAAATCCGTAAAAATCTGTATTGTAGCCAGTTAGTTTTCCTTTTTTACTTATTTTAATAGTGTTTACTGCACCAATAGCTTTTGCTTTTTTATTTAATTTATCTAAAAAAGGCATGATACTTTCCTTATAAGGTATAGTAACGTTAAAGCCTTTTATATTGTTTTCTTGTTTTAATTTTGATTGAAATAAAGTAATGTTGTCTAGATCAAAATTCTCATATGTTGTCTTTTTTATGTTTTCAGTTTCAAATTTATTTTTAAAATAGTTTTTTGAAAATGAATAAGAGATATCTTTACCTATTAATCCAAATCTACGCATATATTTTTTTTGTTTTTCTGCCGTACCATTCTAAACCTAAAACGATAATAATGCCTATAATAATATAAAATATAGCAATAAAAGTTTCGATATTATGTTCTGGAATATAACGGTAATAATTTTCTATAATATGTTTTCCGCGAGTATCTAAAATTTCGCTGCCAAAGCTATTAGTTTTAAAAATAGTTTCTTTCCATGGCCAAACAACACCTAGCGATCCTATAATAAACCCAATAATTGATGCTGTTGTAACGCTTTTGTAATGTTTTAAAATATAACTTAGTACATGCGAGAATGTAACGAGTCCAACAACAGAACCTAAAGTAAAAACACCAAGTACTTGTAGCATTCTTATGCGTTCTATATTTGCAGTAAAGCTAAAATCTCCTATAATAACTTCGGAAAAAGTATCAAAAAGCGCATTTACAGAGTCTACTAAAAGTAACACATAATTACCTAAAAGAATTAAGATGAAGGAACCCGAAAAACCAGGTAACGTCATCCCGGAAACACTAATAATTCCACAAATAAATACAAACCAAAGATTATCATTTTCCATTGCTGGATCTAGAAAACTGATGCTAATACCTATAATTGCTCCAATAATTAGTGCTAAATATGTAGTGATTTTCCAGTCTTTAAAATCTTTGCTTATGTAATAAATGGAACCGATAATCATACCAAAGAAAACGCTCCAAACATAGAGTTCATAATGTTTTATAAAGTAATCTAATATTTTAGAAATACTAAAATAACTAACCAACATTCCTAAGAATAATAAGCTTAAAAATCGCCCATTTATATAGTTAAAGAACGCTTTAAATCTACCGTTAAACAATAGTTTAAAAGCAGTGAAGTTTACACGTTTTAGTGAGTGAATAAACTCTTCGTAAAATCCTGCAACAAAAGCAACAACACCTCCAGACACACCAGGAACTTTATTGGCAGCTCCCATTCCTAATCCTTTTAAGATTAAGAAAAGTTTGTCTTTAAATGTTCGCGTGCTTTGCATTATCCTTTTTTAGAACCTATTTTTTCTAAAATAAAAATAGTTAAAAAACCTAATATTATTAATACAATAGATAATCCTAATTGATGGTTTCCTTCAAAATTAAAAGGTGATATACTTTGCTCTATAAAAGGTACTTTTTCTCCATGTGAGTTTGTGCGAAATTCTAGCACTTTTTTCCAAGGCCAAATTTTATTTAAAGAACCAATCATAAATCCAGTTAAAATAGCCAGAGTTAAATTTTTATGGTTTTTAAACATCCAATTTAATATTTTCGAAAACGCTTTAATACCAATAACTGCTCCAACTGAAAGCATTAGAAATTTAATAAAAGCATCTTTGAATAGCTCAAAATTTAAAGTAATTACACTTTGAAGTAAATCGTCTACTGTATTAATAGCTGTTTGGTAGGCTCCTAAGATAAGTAATATAAAAGCACCTGAAATGCCTGGTAATATCATAGCTATTATAGCGATAGCTCCACAAAACAACAAATAAAGGTTACTATCTGGTGAAGCAAAAGGTTCTGCAATTGTAATAAAATAAGATCCAACTGCTGCTAAACTTAATAATAAGATTACTGGAAGATTCCATGATTTAATTTGTTTTCCAATAAATAATATACTTGACAACACTAACCCAAAGAAAAAAGACCATAATAAAATAGGTTCGTTAAATAATAACCATTTTATTGCTTTTGCTAGAGAGAAAATACTAATTGCAATTCCTGAAAACAAAGAGAGTAAAAAATTACCGTTAATTTTATTCCATGCTATTTTAAAACCTTGAGTTTTCCATACTTTAAAAAAACTTAAATTTAAATTATCTATACTTTCTAATAGCTCTTCGTAAATTCCTGAAATAAAAGCGATTGTTCCTCCAGAAACACCAGGAACAACATCTGCTGCTCCCATTGCAATACCTTTAAAGGCGATTATAAAATAGTCTTGAAGTTTTCTTTGCATGCTTTAAATTTTGTGTCAAATCAAAGGTATGCAAATATTTAGGCTTTTGTAAATGCTATTGTTTCTTTTTTAATAAGTTTTTTACAGCTGTAGACTTGTAAATTTCTGGAAATAATTCTTCTAGAATAATAATATGTTCGGCATCAAAACGCATAGCATTTCTAAAATGATATGTTGCTTTTTCTGTTTCCAATAATTGAAAATACAAACCTGCTAATCTAAATTCTATTTCAGCATTCTCTGGGAAAAAGTCCTGAGCTTGAATTAAATTTAATGCAGCTGATTCCACTTCACCTAACTCTGATAATAAATCACTACGAATTAGCCAAGATTCTAATTCATAATGCTCTAATTCTAATACTTGTTTATAACCACGTTCTGCTTCTTCTAGAAAATTTAATTTATGATTTATTTTTGCATAATAATTCCAGTAAATTACATTTTCACCATCAATATTTATAGCTTTATTTATGTAATGTAATGCTTTTTCGTAGTTTTCTTGTTTACAACAAAACTTAGTTATTGCAATCCAGCCTTTATCTAAAAGTGGGTCTTCATGTACTGTTTTGTAGTAGTAATGCAGTGCTAAATCATCGTTGCCTAATTTTTCATGACAACTTGCAATTCTAAGTAAAGCAAAAGATGTTGGGTCTTCTAAAGAGAGTGTAATGCTATAGTTTTCTATAGCTTCATTGTATAGGTTAAGTTTTTCTAAAACTTTACCTTTTTCTATATATGCTCCAACAAAAGTATCATCCGAAATAATAGCAAAATCATAAGCGTTTAATGCTTTTTCGTAGTCTTTAAGCTCATAATATTGACGCCCAAGTTGATGCCAAGCGACTTCACAATATGGATTTTTGTCTAAATAAGTGTTTAGATATTCTATAGCTTCGCTGTTTTTGTCTAAAAAATCGAAGCAATATATAATATTATAAAGTGATGCATAATCTTCTGGATTAGAATCTAAACACTCCATAAAACTATCTCTAGCCTTATCGAATTGGTCTAAAAATAAATATTCCATTCCTATAAGTGAATATAAATCTGCAGTATCTTCAGCAAGGCTTAACGCGCGTTTTAAAACATCAATAGCTTCTTCGTGTTTATTTTCTTTAGAGAAAATATTGGCTTTTTGAATATAAATTTCTTCGTTTGAAGGCTCAAGAATATAGAGCTCGTTTAAAAGTGAATTAGCTTTACCTAACTCATTTTCAAAAACAAAAATTTCAACTTTAAAAAGCTTTAAACTTACAGAGCTAGGATGCTGTTGTAAACCTAGTTTTATTGCTTTTTTTGCAAGCGCTACTTTACCTTGATTAAGGTAGTGATGAATGATATTCTCGAATTCGCTAGAGTCAAAAAACAACACATTGTTTGTTTTAAGCATAGACTCAAATTTGGTAAGCGATACGTTATTATTTTCTTCTTCTTGGCTAAAATCCATAGGCATTAATTTAACGCATTTAATACAATAAAAGTAACGCTCAAAGCGCTATTTTTAATAGGTTGCAAACAAATGTTTTTAACAAAGTAATGAACAACCATTTGATGTAACGTGATTTTTATTGCTTTATCATTGATAATTAATAAGTTGCTATTGCCTATCTAATTTGTATGTTATTTAATACTTCAACAATAATGCCACAGCCTTTTATAATCTCTTCGTTGCTAATGGTAAGTGGTGGTGTAATTCTAATGGCTTTTGGTTCGAATAATAACCAAAAAAGTATTAAGCCGTTATCTTGAGATTTTAATATCAATTGGTTAACGATTTCTGCAGAAGGTAATATAGCAGCTAGCATTAATCCTTTTCCTCTAATCTCGTTTATTAAAGGATGTTTTAAATGGGATCTTATTAACTTTTCTTTTTCTAGAGTTTGCGACATTAAGTCACTTTCTGTAATTTCTTGTAATGTTGCTAAAGCAGCCGAAGCTATAACAGGATTCCCTCCAAAAGTAGTAATATGTCCTAGTTTAGGATTGTCTTGTAAAGTTTCCATTAATTTGGTAGAAGCCGTGAATGCTCCAATGGGTAAACCACCTCCTAAGCCTTTTCCTGTAACTAAAATATCCGGAATGCAATTGTAATTTTCAAAGCCAAATAATTTTCCTGTTCTACCTATTCCTGGCTGAATCTCATCTAATATTAACAACGCACCAACGTCATTACAGCGCTCTCTAACTTTTTGTAGATAGTCATTTTTAGGTTCAATAAATCCAGCACCACCTTGTATTGTTTCTAAAATTACACAAGCTGTTTTTGTTGTAATATGTTTTAAATGCGCTTCGTTATTAAAAGTAATATGACTAATTTCTGGAAGTAATGGTCTAAAAGGTGCCTTGCGTTCTTCAAAATCCATTAAACTTAAAGAACCCATTGTGTTACCATGGTAAGCACTATGTGCAGCAATAATTTCACTTCTGCCAGTTGCACGTCTCGCTAGTTTTAATGCGCCTTCGATTGCTTCTGTTCCAGAGTTTACTAAATATGTTTTTTCTAGAGGAAAAGGTAAGTTTTTAGCTAATAACTCGCAAAGGTCTACTGCCGGCTTTTGGATGTATTCTCCATAAACCATGACATGTAAATATTTGTCTATTTGAGTTTTTATAGCTGAAACTACTCTTGGATGCGAATGTCCTAAGGGACAAGCAGAAACACCTGCAACAAAATCTAAATAGACTTTGTTGTTGGTATCATATATATACGATCCTTTAGCATGAGAAATCTCCATGGCTAAAGGATGTGGTGTCGTTTGTGCTTGGTATTTAAAGAAATCGTCTTTCATTATTCCTTTTCTAATACTTTTCCAAGCGAAGGTTTTATGTTTTTTGGCTTGCTTTGCTTTGGAAGGTTCTTTTTAATCTCCTCTTTTTTTAGTTGTTTGCTAGGAAGTTGCCTTGATGCTTTTAAAGGTTTATCATCACGATCATCTCCATAACGGACTTTTGGTTTGCTTTCTTGATCGGCTAAATCAATACGATTTAATAAATTTTTATCAAAAAATTCTTCATCAGGAACAGCAGGAGCCAAGCCTTTTATTATTGGTAATTCTAAAGGCGGATCGTCTTTAAATAAATCATCAACGCTTAATGGTCTTTCATCTTCACGCCAATCGAAATCTTTTAATCTTAATGCACCTTTTAATATATCTTTTTCAGGGTAAGTGTTCGCTTCTGGAGCAATTAGTCGTTTGTAATAATAAATATCTCCAGCTTCAAAATAGATTTCAATATTTGCAGAACGTGCTTTGTCTAAGCCAATAAATTCATCTTCTTCATTTCTAAGAATAAAAACAGATTCTGCATTTTTGTAGATGTTAACTTGCTTCATTTGGTTATTGTCATCAAACAAGCTAACCAATCGTTTTCCTTTTATCTGGCTATAATAGTCTGTGCTTAATGTATCTTTACTAATAACAAATGCATTTTCGAAAACAATTAATGAATCGATTTTTTCGGTTTCGGTATTAGATTTTAAATGAATGGTATCACCTGTAATTTGGTTTGTTAAATTCCAAAGAATAGGTCTTCTTTTTACAGCAAATACATCTTTAGAATCTAAACGCGATAGATTAATTAGTTGTGTTAAACCAGTTTGATGGTTAAGATGAATTGAATCTGATTTTCCACTAATATCAGACTTAAACAATTTTGCATTTCTAAAAGCTCTAGTTATTCTATTGTCTTCTTTTCCGGTAATCATTAAAGTATCAGAATGAATATAAATAGAATCGTTGTCTTGAACAGAAATCGCTAATGCACGTTTTGTTACAAAAGCCGAATCTTTAGATTTGTAAACCTCGGCATAATGACCTTTAATAATACTATTATTTATGGTATCTGTAATTGTAATGTTGTTTGTTGCTGATGCAAAATCTTTATTCCTATCAAAAAACATACTATCTCCAACCACTACACGATTATCGTAGTCTATTCTTGAGTTTTTTGTAAAATAACCGGTGTCGTTATTAGTGTTGTAAAAGCCACGCTCGCAATAAACAGTACTTGTTTCTCCTACAATTTTTGATGGCCCATACATGTAGGCATGCCCAGTTTCTGAAAAGAAATCTAATTGGTTTGTAGTTAATACGTATTCCGGATTTACCAGTTTTACAGTATTTAAAAAGCGGTATTTTTTTTGAGACATATAGTAACGACCAACAGTACTTGTAATTGTTCCTGAAGAATCTCTAACCACCATTCCTTCTTCGTTATAAAAGGCTTCTTGTTTAGCACGATCGAAAAAGAGCTTGTCTGTAGTTAACACAGAGCTTGGTTCTGTTAAAACTACATCTCCCTTAGCATAAGCTAGTTGTGTTTTACCACTATATTCAGCATATCTAGCAACCATAGTAATGGTATCTCCTTGTATCATTTTTACGTTTCCGTAAGCTTCTACAAAATTCTCCTTACCATATAGTACAGCTTGATCGCAATACATATCTATACCGTCATGATATACATGCACTTGTCCAGCATCACTACGTGTTAGAATTCTTGCACCAGGATAATTTTTTTCGTCTATTTCTCCAAAAGCTCCAGAATCTTTAATTTCTATGTTTTTGCGTTGTTGTGCAAAACCATTGAAAGAGAATAGGCTAAGTAGAAATACTATTATTAAGTTTTTAAACATCTTGTAATTAGTGTTTCAGCAAAAATAACGATTAATATGAGTTAGCATTATCTATTAGGAAAATTTTAATATGAAAAAACCTGTTTAAGTATTAACTTAAACAGGTTTTAAAATGCTTTTATAGATTGAAATTAATCTCTAAAAATGGTCTGTTTTCTATCTGGTCCAACAGAAACAATTGTAATAGGAATTTCTAATTCTTTTTCAAGAAACTCTATATATTCGTTTAATGCTTTTGGTAGTTGAGAGTACTCAGTCATTCCTGTTAAGTCTTCACTCCAACCATTAAATTCAGTATAAACTGGCTCTACATTTTCTGGTTCGATATTAAACGGTAAATGCTCAATAGTTTCACCTTTATATTTATAAGCAGTGGCTACTTTTAAGGTTTTAAAACCAGAAAGCACATCACTTTTCATCATCATTAATTGTGTAACACCATTAACACGACATGTGTATTTTAAGGCTACTAAATCTAACCATCCACAACGTCTTGCTCTACCTGTTACCGCTCCAAATTCTTGGCCAACTCTAGCCATTTCTTCACCATCTGCATCAAATAATTCTGTTGGAAAAGGTCCAGAACCAACACGAGTAGTGTAAGCTTTAAAAATACCAAAGACTTCTTTTATTTGGTTTGGTGCAATACCTAAACCTGTACAAGCTCCGGCTGCTGTTGTGTTTGAAGATGTAACAAATGGATATGTTCCAAAGTCAATATCTAAAAGTGAACCTTGAGCACCTTCTGCTAAAATGGTTTTTCCATCTTTTAAAGATTGGTGTAAGTAGGCTTCACTATCTATAAATTGTAATTCTTTTAAGCGTTCTATAGACTCAAAGAATTCAACTTCCATTTCTTCTAAATCGTACTGAATTTCTACATTGTGAAAAGCAATCATAGCTTCGTGCTTGTTTGCTAATTCTCTGTATTTTTCTTTCCAGTCTGGCATCTCTAAATCACCAACACGAATACCGTTTCTGCCGGTTTTATCCATATAAGTTGGTCCAATACCTTTTAAAGTAGAACCAATTTTTGCTTTTCCTTTAGAAGCTTCACTTGCAGCATCTAATAAACGATGTGTTGGTAAGATTAAATGGGCTTTGCGAGACAAAATTAGCTTTGCTTTATAATCAATATTAAATTGATCTAAGCCTTCTAATTCTTTAATAAATACTACAGGATCGACAACAACGCCATTTCCGATAATATTCATTGAATCTTTATGAAAAATTCCAGAAGGAATTGTTCTAAGTACATGTTTTATACCATCAAATTTAAGTGTATGTCCTGCATTTGGACCACCTTGAAATCGTGCGATAATGTTGTAATTCTTGGTTAATACATCAACAATTTTTCCTTTGCCTTCGTCTCCCCATTGTAAACCTAGTAGTAAATCTACTGCCATTGTAGTAAGTTTTTTTTAGTTGTCTTCTGTTTTATTTTTTGTACCATAAAAATAGAGCGAGTGGTTTGTGATTGTGATATCAAAAACCTCTTCGATTGTTTTTTTTATGGATTGTATTCTAGGATCGCAAAATTCGATAACTTCACCTGTATCTGTTAAAATAACATGATCGTGTTGTTTATCGAAATACGATTTTTCGTAATGTGCTTGATTTTTTCCAAATTGGTGTTTACGCACCAAACCACAGTCTAAAAGTAATTCTATGGTATTATAAAGTGTAGCGCGACTTACACGATATTTTTTGTTTTTCATTTTTAAATACAAAGATTCAATATCAAAATGTTCTTTGTTATTATAAATTTCTTGAAGTATAGCGTAACGTTCAGGCGTTTTCCTGTGACCATTACCTTCTAAAAAAGCTGTAAAAACATTTTTTACAATCTCTTGATTTTTTGTGTCTGTATTTGCGCTCATAATTTAAACGACAAATTTACGTATTTTTTTGGGGTAATTCTACAATTTTAAGAGATAGAATAACGTGTTATCAAGCAGTTATTAACAAGAATGATTTTATGCTCTCGAAACCTTCTCGATACCGTTAATTTTTTTAAGATTATCCATTAATTTTTTAAGCAAGGCTTTGTTTTTAACACTCACATTAATTTTACCAGAAAAGACACCATGATTACTTTGAAAGCTAATACTCGTCATGTTTACATGCATGTTTTCTGATATAATCTTAGTAATATCGTTTACCAAACCTAAATTATCGATACCAGAAAGGTTAATATTTGCATAGTATTCTTGTTTAGAAGAGTCAATCCACTTAGCAAGCATTATTCTGTAGGCGTAATTAGACTGCATGCTTAGTGCATTTGGACAGTTTTTTTTATGCACTTTTATACCATCGTTAATAGTAAGGAATCCAAAAACAGGATCACCAGGAATAGGATTGCAACAGGTTGCTAATTTATAATCCAAGGTTTCTTCTTCTTTACCAAAAACAAGCATATCGTAACTGCTTGTAATTTCGTCTTTTTCGAGTTCTTCTTTTGAAATCGAATTTTTCCGATTTATTTTATTCTTAATAAAACTTACCAAAGCATTACTTCTCGATGCCGCGTAGTCTTTAAGCATTGGATTACTTATGGTACCAATTCCAACACGGTAAAATAAATCTAAACTAGTTTTAAGTTTAAAGTGGCTAACCATTTCGTTAACCGATTTCTCATCAAGTGTTATTTTAAGCTGCTTTAATTTTCTGCGTAAAATCTCTTTACCATCTTCGGCAATTAGTTTTTCGTCTTCACGTAGTAGCGATTTTATTTTACCTCTTGCACGAGAGGTTGTAGCGTAATCTAACCAGTTAGAGTTTGGTTTAATATTTTCACTTGTTAAAATATCGACTTGATCTCCGCTATTAAGTTCATGACTTAATGGTACTAGTTTACCGTTAACTTTCGCACCACGTGTTTTCATACCTATTTCTGTATGAATACTAAATGCAAAATCTAAAGGCGTTGCACCTTTTGGTAACGATTTTAAATCTCCTTTAGGTGTAAAAACAAATATTTCTTTAGAGTAGAGGTTAAGTTTAAATTGTTCTACAAAATCAACAGCATTTGTAGAGTGGTTTTCTAGTGCTTCTTGAAGCCTATTAATCCACATATCTAAATTATCTTCTTTATCGTCGTTATTTTTGTATTTGTAGTGTGCAGCATAACCTTTTTCGGCAATTTCGTTCATGCGCTCACTTCTAATTTGTACTTCTACCCAACGTCCTTTTGGTCCCATTACAGTAATGTGTAAAGCTTCGTAACCTGTAGATTTTGGAGAAGAAATCCAATCTCGTAATCGTGTTGGATTTGGTCTAAAGTGGTCTGTAACGACTGAGTATATTTTCCAAGCTAGAAATTTTTCGTTTTCCTTATCGGATTTATAAATAATTCTAACAGCAAATTTATCGTATACTTCATCATAGGAAACGCCTTGTTTTTCCATTTTTCTTTTAATAGAAAAAATAGATTTTGGACGTCCTTTTATTTCATAATTTAAACTTTCTTTATCTAAAGATGTTTTTATAACACTATTAAACTCTTGAATATACGCATCTTGTTCTTGCTTACTTTCTTTTGTTTTATGTAGAATATCGTTATAGATTTCTGGCTCTGTATACTTTAAACTTAAATCTTCAAGTTCCGTTTTAATGTTATAAAGTCCAATTCTATGTGCTAAAGGCGCATAAATATATAGCGTTTCGCTTGCAATTTTCTCTTGCTTATCAGGACGCATGGAATCCATGGTTTGCATGTTGTGGAGTCTGTCGGCAATTTTAATAATAATCACACGTACATCATCATTAAGCGTTAGCAGCATTTTTCTAAAATTCTCTGCTTGAAGAGACACGTCCATGTCTTTCTCCTTACTTAAAGATGAAATTTTAGTTAAACCATCAACAATTCTTGCAACGGTTTCACCAAATAGTTTTTCAATATCTTTTACAGTATAATCGTCGCTATCTTCTACAACATCATGAAGCAGAGCAGCAGCAATAGAGGTGGCATCCATTCCTATTTCTGAAGCCACAATACGTGCTACAGCAATAGGATGAAATATATAAGCTTCACCACTTTTTCTACGTTGCGTTTTATGTGCATCTACAGCAACATCAAAAGCTTTACGAATTAGTTTTTTATCGTCATCTGTTAACGAGGTATAACTAACCTTTAATAAGTCTTTATAGGCTTTTGCAATTGTTGCGTTTTCTTTTTCTATTTCTGCTTCCGTCATATTAATAAAAATAAGAATTAAATATGAATGTGCAAGCCCTTTTTTTTATTTTTTAAATGAAGAAATAAAGATGGGCAGAAAAGTTCTGATTTTAATTAATCTTCCTTGTAGACTTCTAAGTTTAAGCCTAATCCGTAATTGTTTAAACCTGCTTTAAGTAAGTTCGATTTTTCAACATTTTGTTTATCGAAAAGCGTCCATTCTCCACCATTTAAGAAAATACGTCTTACAAAGGTTCTTTTTTCTGAAATTTCGTCTGTAAAAGGTAAGAGTGGTCTAAACGTAGTCGATACTTTAACAATACCTCGTTTTGTTTTAATTTCTTGATATTTTTTATTCGGTAATAATTTTCCTTTTGCATCTGTATAGCCCAATACTTGAAGCGAAATAAATAAACCGTTTTTAGGCATATAGATATCGTTTTCAGTAATATCGAATTCTAAAATCTTATCATTCTTTTCATTTGCTATAAAAACAATATTCTCATATGTTAAAACATCGCCAGGTAAACCGTTGTTGTTTTTGTAAAAATTGACTTTAAATAAAGTAGAGAATGGTCTTTTTTTAGACGATTTCTTTTTGCGTTTATCCCAATCTTTAGCTTCTACTTTTATTGGAATTTGTAAGCTAGATAATCGTTTTGTTTTAGTTGAATTATTTGGGAAATACACAGCAATTTCACTTTCTATCGTTGGTAGCCAACATTTGTAATAATCTTCGTGTACAGTTGGTTTTATTTTATCTATTTTAAATTTGCCTTTTGGTTTGGTTAAAAAGACTTCGTCAAGTGTATTTACACTTGATTTCATTATAATTGTAGCAGATAAATCTTGAGTTGCAAGTTTAAGATCGTTAAAGCCAATAGCAGAAATAAATAAAGAATCTATATCCTTATATAATTTTTTCGTGAAATAAAACTGACCTGCATCATCTGCAAATAATCCATTACCATTACCAAAAGATATCGTTGCGTAAGAAACAGGTTCTTCAGTCTCAGAAACTATAGTTGTGTTTTGTGCTTGTGTATTAAAGCACAAAAGAGTTAGTGAAATAAAAGATAAGAATCTATTCATATTATTGTTATTACATATTTAATACCAGCGTTTTTTCTTCTTTTTAGAAGCTTCGCTTTTACGTCCTTTTCTGTGTTTAGAACCTTGTTTTTTATGTACAACAGGTTTTTCCTTTGGATCTAATGGGTGAGGATGATCTTCTACAACATCCAATTGTAAACTAATAAGTTGTTGTATAGCCTTAACATATTCTTTTTCGTCTGCCGAACATAAAGAGTAAGCAGTTCCTGTATTTCCTGCTCTTGCCGTTCTACCAATTCTATGTACGTAAGTTTCTGGTACGTTTGGCATATCGAAATTAACAACAGCATCTACATCGTCTACATCAATACCACGTGCAGCAACATCTGTTGCAATTAAAATATCGACCTTATTTTTCTTGAAATTATTTAAAGCTTCTTGTCTTAGAGTTTGGCTTTTATCGCCATGTATACTATCGGCTTTATAATTATTTTTAAGTAGTGTTTGTTCTAATTTATCGACACCATATTTAGTACGACGAAAAATAATAACTCTACCATTTATAGTACTGCGAAGTAAATGCAAGCATAATTCTATTTTGTCTTTTTTAGGAACATAATACAAAGCCTGATTTACATTTTTAGAGGTTGAAGAATTTTGTGATACTTCAACACGTCTTGGATTATTTAAAATAGTTTCAGCTAATTGTTCCACCTTGTAAGGCATAGTTGCCGAAAATAAAAGTGTTTGTTTTTCTTTAGGACATAGTCTTTCAATTTTATTAACATCGTCTATAAAACCCATGTCAAGCATTAAATCTGCTTCATCTAAAACCAAAGTTTCTACATAATCCAAGTTTATAATATCTTGCTTGTGTAAATCTAGTAACCTTCCTGGTGTTGCAATTAAAATATCTACACCTTTTTTAAGTGTTTCTTTTTGTGGTTCTATAGATGCACCTCCAAAAACGACAGTCGATTTTAAGTTGGTATGTGTAGCGTATTCTTGAAAATTCTCCTGAATTTGTATTGCTAGTTCACGTGTTGGACTAATAATTAACGCGCGAATTTTCTTTTGACTTTTTCCAGCATCTTGCTTATCGTACAATAATTGTAAAATAGGTAAGGCAAAAGCAGCAGTTTTTCCTGTTCCTGTTTGGGCAGAAGCGATTACATCTTTTTTATCTAAAACCAACGGAATCGTACGCTCTTGAATAAGTGTTGGGTTGTCGTAGCCTTTCTCGGCAATGGCACGAAGTAATGGTCTGTTTAATTTTAGATCTTTAAATGACATGTAATAAATATTTGATGCAAAGGTAGTTCTATAATTTAACTTTTCGTCACCTCAATTGTGTAAGTAGCAACAATGTTATTGTCTATTTTTAAATGCACATCGAAAAAGCCTTTTCTTTTAAACTGATGTTTAAATGTTGTTACTTTATTTTCGTGCTTAAGGTCGTGTAATTTTAAAGTACGCTCTTTATTTCCTGAAAAGTAAACTAGGGATATAGTATTAGAATTTTCTTTTTTTAGAGCTTTAAAACTGAATATTATTTCTTCATCTTTTTCAATTTTAAAATCCATTAATTTTGGGCTTACAGGAATTATTTTCTGCTTAAAAGTTTCACCATAAACTAGAGGAGAAGCTATAAAATTAGATTGCATTAATTCATTATTTAGTAGCCACTTTTTATTTAAAGGATAATGGTTTTTAGCAAATAAAATAGGATCTGTTAAAAAGTAACCATCATTATAATCGTTTATAAAAAGAGCGTTTGCAACTATATATCCGCTAGACCAAGTGGCATCGCATAAATACCATTTGTTATTTAATTTTACGGCATTCCATGAGTGGTTTGCCATTTCAAGACTATTAACGTTTGCGATTGTGGAACGTCCGTAACCATCTACAATTTCACATTCTATATTAGCAAAAAAGCATAACTCTTTAATTAAGTAAGCATAGCCAGTACACATGGTTTTTTTATTATTAATTAACCTTTTGTAAACTGTTTTCTTGTACTTGTTATTCCATTTTATGTAAGCTAAACTGTCGTTGTTTAATTTTTTACGTTGCTTACTTACTTTATCATTTTGGTAAATATCTCCTTTAATATTATTACAAACCCAAGTGTAAATAGCTCTAAATTTTTCAACATCAGTTGGAAGTTTATAGGTGAGATTATGTGCAAGCAATGGCAAATTACTTAAATCACTTCCTTTATATAGTTTCGCTACATTGTTAGCAATAGTGAAATCGGTAGATTTAAAATCGGAAACCTGAGCAATCGCATTATTGAAAATTAAAAGCGAGAATAAAAGAAGTGTGTTTTTCATATTTAAAAAAGGATTTATTTAGTTCTTGTAAACTTCTTTTACAGCAATCTTTCCCATTAAAATAACAGAATCCATTTTCATGTTTATTTTCAAATCTATGGTTTCAGAAGCATCTTTATTATCAATTACTATTTTTTGAGAATCCATTCCTACGGAGCTAAAAACTAATACGTCTCCTTTTTTTTAATTTTTGAGGAAATGTAAAGTTGCCATCAAAGTCTGATGTCGCACCAATAGCTGTTCCTTCAAGTAAAATATTTACACCAGGTAATGGTAGAGAATCTTCAAATATATTTCCTTTTACAAGAATATTATTTTTAAACTTTGAAGTATTAATTGCTAAATCGCTCTCAGAAGTTTTCGAGATTGTTTTAGCATCTTGAGCTTGAGCCATGTTAAATGAAAACAATGATAAACAAGCCAATCCAATGCCAGTTAATAGTCTGTATCTTTTTCTTTGTTGTGTTATTGGGCTAGGAATGTTAAGTTGACTCGCTTTAAATCTACCACAAGTATCTTGTTTGTTTTCTGTTTTGAAATATTTTGCAATTTCTGAGTTTTCAAATTTTGTAAAATCGATGACTTCCTTTTCACAAGAGCCACAAAAACCACCTTTTGGTGCTGGAGCAAATGTATTAAAGTTTTCTTGGCAAGGTGTTTTAATGTTTAAGCTAAGTTGATTTTTCATGGTGTACGTTTTATGTGTTAATATACATCAAACATATGTTTAACATTAGTAGTATAAAATGAAGAACGAGTAAACCATGCGTTTCAATGAGTGAAACGTTCCTTTTAATGAGTTTGGAGAATTGGAAAATTAAATTTGAGACCGTTTTAACTACCTAATAGGTTAATTAAAAACAGATTTGTACTTTAATGTTACATTGTTTAAATTAACAGATAGAGACTTTAACCATAATAATTGATTGCTAATTAAATGTGCTTCTTGCAAGTTTAAAAGCGTTTTATTGTCTATCTCGGTTTGTCCGGCTTCAATATCGCTATCACGTTTTAGAGATAAATTATTGTAACGTTTTTGAAGTTTTTCATGCGCTTGGTGTATTTCTTTTTCTTCGGAAAAGTGAACGGTTTCATTATGTTCTAATTTTGAAGCAGCATGTTTTAAGGACGATGTAATATCTTTAATAATAGTATCGAATTCTGCAGAAGCTGGAGTTGTATTATGATTTAATACATAACTCCCAATAGACGCTATCGCCGATAGTATAGTATGGTTTAAGGTTACCATATCATAAATTAAAGCAGATTCTTTCTGTTTAGATTTTGGATCTTGTGTTAAACGTTGAAAAGCTGCATTTAAATTACTCATTGCTAGAAAAGCCTTTTTTCTTGAGACTTTGTACTCTAAGCTATTTTCTTCTTTATTATGGTATAGATGTTTTGTGGCTTCTAAGTAATCGCTGTTAGTGGTAATTACATTTAATATTACCGAGTCTAAATTTTTATACTCCCAACTTGGGAATAATAAATAGTTTGCTAAAACCGCAATTCCGGCACCTAAAACGGTATCGATAACACGATATTGAATAACGGTAAAGGCATTAGGATCTATAAGTGCGTAAACAAAAACAATGTTTAAGGTTATAAAAGCAGCACCTGCTTTATAGCTTTGTTGTATTAAAGAAAAGGCGAAGGTTAGTGAGATAACAGCCAACACCATATAAATAATTGTGTTTTGTGTAATTAAAACAATTGCTGTTGCTATTACAGCTCCAATTATGGTACCTATAATTCGGTTTTTTGAACGTTCTTTGGTTAGTCCATAGTTAGGACGCATAATAACTATAATGGTTAAAATAATCCAATAAGCGTTTTTAAGATCTAATAAACTACCTAGTAAAAAGCCAAAAATAATAGCAATAGTTAATCTTAAGGCATGCCTTAACATTGGCGATTTTAAACTAAAATGTTGTAATAATATATTAAATCTATAATCTTGAGAGGTTAAAAAAGGTACAGACTCTTTTGTTTTTAAAAAGGCTTTAGAGTTGTTTTTTACTTTTCTTAAAACGCGCCTAATCGCTTTTACTTCTTGGAGTAATTGCTTTTGGTAATCTTGAAGATTTCTTAACGAAATTGCACCTTCGCGAGCCTTTGGTAAAGAAATTTCATCTACATAATCTAATATGGCTTTATCAGTCTCTTTATAGATGTCGTTAAATAATTCTATATCTGGTAATTTGCCTTTTTTTATTAATAATTCGGATAAAGCAATAAGGTGTTTTCCCATTTCTTTATTCATTTTCTTAAAGCTATTCAAATGCTTTTTTCGTAAACCAAATAAAGAATCTATTTTAGAATAGTCTAAAGAATTCGCTAAAGCCAATTCGAAAATATCGACTAAAGATATAAATATTAATAAACGTCTTTCGTTAGAGTGGGACCTTCCAGAACGTTTTCTACCTTCTAAAAGTAACTCTCTTAATGTTTCGTGTTTCTCGCTTATTTGCGTTTGTAGAATTAATGCTTTTTTAGAAAACTTTTCACGCTTATTAGGCTTTACTAAAAGCTTAGCTCTCACTTTTAAAAACTGTCCGGTAAGTTGTAAGGTGTCAGACAGTAATTGGTCGTCGTCTTTTTTAGGAAAAATCCAATTTGCAAGTAGTGAGAAGCTTAAATACCATAAACCTCCTAAACCTAAAAGACTAACATGTATAGCAATCGATTTTATATCTGGTTTGTCTATTGCTAAAGCTAGAACAATTGCCAGTAGACCAGAAAAAGAGATTAAAGAAGCTCTAAAACCATACACAGATATTAAACTAATACCAAAACTTAAAATAGTAATAGCGATTACTAGTAAAGCAAAAATAGGTTTGGTTAACAATATTATAAACGTAACCAACATGGTTAATGCAATACTAATAAAGATACCGTTAATTTTGCGCCTTAAACTTCCGGGTACATCGCTGGGAGCATTTAAAAAAGTACCTAAAGCAATTGCCGGAGCAAAAACAAATAAATCTATAGCATTAAAAACAATTAAGGGTAAAATTACTGCAACTGTAAGTACAACACCTCTATAAAAGCTAGAGCCTTTAAGAAATAATTCGGTAGTTTTTATGTACGCCTTTAACTTGTTTTGCATAGTAACTCAAAGATAGTTTTTAATGCCTTTTATTGAGATTATTCTTGTGTTATTTATAATTGTAACAAACCAAAATCTTTAAGTTTTTGCATTTGTTTAGAAAACCAAAATAATTCAAAATCTTCAAACTGAGTTTCAAAATCTTTTTTTAATGTAGAAAAAGATAAGGCTTTACCATGCGAAGGTTTCAATGTTTCTAGTGTGTCTAATAGCCATTCGCCTTCTGGTTTGTTTACTGTAATTTGAAGACTTTCGGTTTTATCGTGAAACGTCATTTCTAACAATTCATTAGTAAAACCTTTTTTAGTTTTTGTGCGTTCTGCAACTAAAGGTAAATGCCCTAAATAAACAATTTTAGCTGTCGGTTTTGTGCTTAATGTAGTTTCAGTATTTAGGCAATCTTCAATATAATATGGTGTAATTGTACTTTCAGGAATATCGAAATCGAACCATTCTTGCAAGCCCATGTCAAAGCCAATACCATGCATGAAATTAAATAATGATTTTTTTAAGCCGAAGCTGAACATATTATGGTCTATGCCTGTTTTGTCTGTAAAATCAATGTCATTATTGGCAAACGAAATAGACTTGTAATTTGGTGTAATACCATATTCTGAAGGATTTAAACCAATAGGACTATGTGCTGTTAATGCAAACTGATGCCAAAAACCAGATTGAATAATTCCCAACTCAAACAACTGCCTCACCATTTCTAAACTATCAATAGTTTCTTGTACCGTTTGTGTAGGATAGCCATACATTAAATAGGAGTGCACCATAATATTGGCCTGCGTAAAATTACGCGTTACTTGTGCCACTTGTTCTACGGTTACACCTTTGTCTATAAGTTTAAGCAATCTGTCTGAAGCGACTTCTAAACCACCAGAAACGGCAATGCAGCCAGACGCTTTTAGTAAGTAACATAAATCTTGAGTAAAGTTTTTTTCAAATCTAATGTTAGTCCACCAAGTAACAGTAAGTTTTCGTTTTATAATCTCTAATGCCAACGCTTTCATTAGCGCAGGAGGCGCAGCTTCATCTACAAAATGAAAACCATTTTCGCTAGTTTGTGCAATTAATTGCTCCATTCTATCTACTAAAAGGGCAGCGGCAATAGGTTCGTAAATTTTAATATAATCTAAAGATATGTCGCAAAATGTGCATTTTCCCCAATAACAACCATGCGCCATGGTGAGTTTATTCCATCGGCCATCGCTCCATAAACTATGCATTGGATTTGCAATTTCTATAACAGAAATATAATCTTCTAATAACAAATCTGAATAATCAGGAGTACCAACTTCCAGCTGTTTGTATTCTGGTTTTGTGGTGTTGTTTTTATAAACAACTTTGTCGTTTTCGAGTATAAAAGTGCGTTTGAATTGTTTTTCTAAGATTTCTTCGCTTTGCTCTGAATGACATACGTTTTCAAAAAGTAACTCTATTGGTAATTCGCCATCATCGAGTGTAATAAAGTCGAAAAAATCAAAAACACGTTTGTCTGTTACTTGTCGTAATTCGGTATTAGGAAAACCACCACCAATGGCGATTTTAATTTCAGGATAATTAGCTTTTATAAATTGTGCACATCTAAAGGCACTGTATAGATTCCCCGGAAAAGGTACCGAAAAACAGATTAGTTTTGGCTGTACCGTTTTTAGTTTATCTTCTAAAAGTGCAAGCGTTATCTCGTCTATAAAAGTAGGTTCGTTTTGTAAACTGTCGTAAAGCTCATCAAACGCATTGGCACTTTGCCCTAAACGTTCGGCATACCTGCTAAAACCAAAATTAGGATCGATACATTCAATAATAAAATCGGATAAATCTTCAAGATACAAGGTTGCTAAATGTTTGGCTTTGTCTTGCATTCCCATTTCACCAAAAGCCCAATCCATATCTTCTAATTGCTCGAAACGAGACGCTTGTGGTAGAAAATTTGTAGTACAAATTTGTCTGGATAAGGTTTGGTTTTTGCCTTGTAAAAATAGAATAATAGCATCTAGAGGTTGTAAGTAATCGTCTTTTAAGATGTAAATACGTTGACAATTTTCGCTTGAAATGGTATCGTTCTCAATTGCTAAATCAAATAACTTTTCGAATGTTTTTTTACTGAATAACTCCAGAATAACCTCAATACCTAAATCCATCTGAAAAGCAGAAATGTTTTTAGTATTTAAAAACCCTTTTAAATATGCGGTTGCAGGATAAGGTGTGTTTAATTGTGTAAAAGGTGGCGTTATTAGTAAAAGGTCTTTCAATTGAAAAATTTTAATTCGAGAACAAAGGTAATTGAAAATTGATTAGTACTCGACTGTGTTTAAGGGTGAGAAAGCGACTGATTTTCTATAGATTATTGATCGTGCAATAATTAGAAATTACTTCTCATTATTTAAAATAGTAGCAACTGCTTGTTTGTATTTTACAGGATTACCAGCTTTTTTAATAGCTTTGTATGTTTTTTGCGGATTAGAAAATGACTGAGAAAAGAACTCCCAAAAGCCTAACATTTTCATTTTTATAGGTGTTGGCCCAGATAAGTATTCATCGTATTGCTGATAGATAGTATCGTGGAATTCTCTAAAAATCTCCCAACGGTTTTTAGGGTATTCTGTTGTATCGTTTTTAATCATGTTTGGTAAAAACGGATCTGCAATTAAGCCACGACCAATCATAAAATGATCGATACTTGGAAAGCGCGCTTCCATCTTTTTAAAAGCATCCACGCTAGTAATATCGCCATTGTAATATAACTTGTGTTTTGTACTTGTTATACAACGCTCGAATGCATCTAAATCTACAGGACCTTTGTATAATTGTTTTCCAATTCGAGCATGAATAGCAATGTTTTTAAGCGGATAGCTATCAAGAATAGGGAAGGTGTCTAAAATTTCTCCAGCGTGTTCGTATCCCATTCTCATTTTCATGGATACTGTAATATCGCTTTCGTTGTGTGCTTTTTTTAGAATCTCGTCAATTTTTGTAGGATTACAAATTAAACCAGAGCCCATTCCAGATTTTGTAACCATAGGATATGGGCAACCTAAATTCCAGTTCAGTTCTTTATAACCTAAACTTTGCACATATTTTACAACAAACAAAAACTCATCGACATCATTTGTCATTACTTGCGGAATAACATTTAATGTAGTGTTATTTTCTGGTTGTAAATCTAATTGATACGATTGTTTAATCTTCAATTTCCCATTTAGCCGAATATAAGGTGCATAAAAAGTATCAATACCACCAAAATAATGATGAAATGCGTTACGAAACCTAAAGTCTGTAAAGCCTTGTAAAGGAGAAGAAAGTAAAGTAATTGACATCTAAAAATATTAGTTGCGCAAATATAGTTTAAAAAGAAAAACCACTTCTAGCAGAAGTGGTTTTAAAATATATAGATTGTATTACTTATTTAAAATAAAGATAGAGGACTATAATAAGGCAGGTTATTAAAACTAGTAAAATACTCTTTTTAGTTTTGCTTTGTCCTTCCTGTATTATGTGACCAGCTCTTTTTCTTTTAGGTTTTGATAGTTTTACTTTTTCAGCTTCAATATCAAAACGTGGATGTTGTATTTCAATATCCGTTTGACCACTATAAAAACCAGGATCATTAATTAAATTATCTGCAATATCCTTAGCTTCTTTTAAACCTATTTGTGCTTCTTCTCTAATGTATTTAATAGCGTTTAGTGTTTTGCCTTTAGCAATTAAAGCATTTGCAACTTGTAAATCTAAAATGGTATTATTAATTCTAATACTCACGTGATTATTTTGTTGCTCTTGTAAAAGCTTCTAAACCACCAACTACTGGTATTGTTAAACTTGTTTTGTCTAAATCGATAGTAAGTTCAGTTCCAGGTTTAGGGTGTAATGTAAATTCTTTATCACTAGAAAATATAATGATTCCTATTTGTTGTCCTGCTCTTATAATTTGATCGTCTGGTTGTAATTTAAAAGTAACATCGTAAAATTTACCTTTTTCTAATGGCTCACTATCTCTTATCGATTTATAGTTTTGTGGATCTGCCCAACCACGTGTAATAATATTATCTGTAATTACTTTTGCATCGTTCTCGTAAGGTAAAGACACTAACATTATAGATAAGTTTGCGGCAGATTTACTACTCGATAAGCTAATAGTAACTTCTGCTTCACCAGAAATATGAAGATCTCTTGTAAGATTTGGTGTTGCATATAATAATCGGTTTTTAGAACCCACAATTTGTGCATGTTCTTTAGCCGAAATTCTAAAGTCATCAACCAGAGTTTCTGTTTTCTGTCTTTTATTCTTTTTAGTTGTTAATGTTCCAATACTGTTTCCGCCTTTGTTTGGAAAAAGTGTAACATCTTTTGCATTAGGATTTGGATATGCATCGTAAGCTGTAGGATTCTCATGTTTATCGTTTTCTCTAACAATCCAAACTTGTTTATCGTTTTCAACACCATTATCTACACCGTGTAAATAATGTGTAAACCAACGGTTCATCATTGTCATTGGTGGTGGTCCACCATGTCCGTTTTGGTGATAATATAATTGCGTTGGTAATCCCATCTCTTTAGCTTTTTGGTAAATACGGTTACTATGTTCTGGCATAACATTCCAATCGTTAAAACCATGAGACATTAATAAAGCCGCTTTCATAGGTGCCATTTGGTTTAAATAATCTCTATTATTCCAAAAGTCGTTTAAATCTCCTGTTTGTCTGTCCATACCATTTTTCATTTCGGTATCTCTTACACGCTTGTTATTTCCAGCACGTTTATCTTCTGCACCACTGTGTACAAAATCGTAAAGTACATCTATATCTTCACCTAAATAACCACCTGGAGAACGTACTAAACCATTAGATCTGTAGTAATGGTAAGATGAGGTATTTGGAGCAATTGGAATAATAGCTTCTAAACCTGCAACACCAGTAGTTGCAGCCGCTAGAGGTAAAGTACCGTTGTACGATGTACCTGTCATTCCTACTTTTCCTGTAGACCAAAAAGCTTCAACAGGTTCGTTTCCATCTCTTTCTGTAAAACCTTTTGCTCTACCACATAACCAATCGATTACTGCTTTAGGAGCTAAAGCTTCGTTTGGTCCACCTATAGTTGGAGCACCATCACTTAATCCTGTTCCAGGAGAAGACGAGTGTACCACAATATAACCACGTGGCACCCATTTTCTAAGGTGAGAATTAGATATAATTGGGCGTTCTCCTCTACGTATTACTTCTGGGTGTACGCGTTCTTTTCCTATGTCTCCAAGTTCGTGTTCTACATCCCACATAACACCAGGTACATCTCCTGCTACTCCAGCAAAATAAGGACTTGTAACATAAATTATTGGTAATTTTAAACCTTCGGTATCTGTTTGTTTTGGTCTTGTAACGGCAACATGCATACGGTCTAGTTTTCCATCTTTGTCTGTATCGAAAGTAGTTTCAACCCAAAGGTCGTGCCTAATCCAATCGTTAGTGTCTGTAAAACCTTGAACAGGTTGTGCTTCTCCATCTTTAAAAACAGGAACCGTTTTGTCTTGTGCAAAACCAATAGTTACTGTTAAAAATAAGATTGAAAATAAGCCTAATACATTGTACTTTTTTGTCATGATATCTGCTTGTATAGTTTGTAGGCTACAATTTAGTTGTTTTATTTTGAATAGCGGAGCAGTTAAATGTTAAGGGAATTGTAAAATTTAAATAAAATAGTATAGTAACAAAAACCACTTTTTTAAAATATTTTATTAATTAGATATTCTTTTTTTTAGAAATTAGAAAAGCGAAGAACTTTTGGAAAGTTGTGAAAATTATGGAACGTAATATTGGTTCGTTCGTTGAACGTTGTTGTGTATGATTAGTGGCGTGTTTAAGCACCTAATTTAGCAAATAAAAACTGAATAGAAAATCCGCGAGGATTTTCGTAAGTAGGCGATAACCAGCCATTAATTATACACGGTGTTGTAGCACGTTTTTATTCCACAACTTTCCTTTTGTTTCCGCAATTTGCACAGAGTTTTGCTTTTGGTGTTCTGTATGGTTTTCCACAATTTTCACAATCAGGTCCAATTTGTTCAAGTGAGTGATGCATAATTGCATTCGGTTCAGTTTCTCCAAATCCAGTCAAATTATTATAGTATTCTAATAACTCTTTAAATCTCTCTTTTCTATCCGCTTTTGCTATTTTAAATCCGTTAGAGTATAATTCGGAAGCGATTGCAAACTCTTCTTTGTCCAACATTGGAATATCTATTTTACATCTCCAGCAATATTTAATTTCCATTTTATTCGATTGTTTGATTTTCTAAAACAAATTCATCGAACAATATCTGTTCATTTTGTTTTTCAGTCGACATTTCAGATAATTTTAAATCACTCATTCCTCTTGGTGAATAGAAAAACGTTTTCCAAATCGGTCTATGCTTAATAAAAACAACTTTTCCTCCAAACTCATCGTGAGTAAAGATTCCAATCCAGAATTTCGAGACTATTAAAATTCCGATTATTAATATTATTATTCCTGTTTTTCTTTTCAATTCGTGAGTTTTCTCAAATGTGCTACAATGTTTCTCTGATAAAAAATCGTTTTAATGTTTTTTATCAATCGTTCAACGAAGTTAGCTGTTTTAAGTTAGAAAATATATACGTAGAACTACGTATTTTTTCCTAACAAAAACCAATTTAAAACAACCCAAAGAATCTATTTTATGGTTTTCCGTAATCGTAAAATAAAAGCATAAAAAAACCACCTAAAAAGATGGTTTAGTATTTCCGCGAAAGCGTTATTTAAACCAAAGCGCCATTGGCACCTATAATTTGGCCCGAAATCCATTTAGAGTCGTCACTAGCTAAAAACAGTACTACTTTTGCAATGTCTATAGGTTTTGCTAATCTATTAAAAGCATTCATGCTGCTTAACTTATCTATTTGTTCTTGAGATTTTCCGTTTAAAAACAACTCAGTTTCTGTAGCTCCAGGCGCAATGGCATTAACCGATATTCCGCGTCCTATTTCTTTAGAAAACACTCTTGTTATTTGCTCTACAGCTGCCTTTGTTGCAGAATAAAGCGCATAAGTTGGCAACATTAATTTAGTAGTACTAGAGGAGAAGTTTATAATAATACCATTATCTGCTAGCTTACTATCTGCTTCTTGTAACGTATTAAAAACACCTCTTACATTAACATTAAATTGTTTAGTGAAATCGTCTTGTGTATTGTCTTTTAATTTTTTTGAAATCATTGTTCCAGCATTATTAACTAAAACATCAATTTTACCAAATTCTTGTATGGCTTTATCAAATAATTGGGTGACTTGCTCTCTATCGCTAACATCTGCTTTTACAGCAATTGCTTTGCCACCATTTTCTATAATTGTATTTACAGTCGCATCTGCTTCTTTCTGGCTGTTAGAGTGGTTTACTATAACTTTAGCTCCGTTTTTAGCTAATAGTATGGCTACTTCTTTTCCAATGCCTTTAGATGAACCTGTAACAATAATAACTTTGTTGTCTACTTTTTTCATGATTCTGCGTTTGTTTTAATTTATAAAAAAATTGACTTTTATTTATAGGACACTAAAATATCTGTTACTAATTTTAAATCGGACGCATTAATTTCTGGATCAGGCGCAAGCGGATATAATTGTGCTCCAGGTCTGCTAATAAATGCCGTTCTCCAGTTTGCCCAAATGGCACCTGCAATATCCCAACCGTGTGCTGCTACTAATAGGCATTCGTTAGGTTGAATTCCCATTTTTCTAGAAGCCCATGCGTATGCATCTTGATCTGGTTTAAATTTTCCCATATCTTCAATACTTAATCTCTCGTCAAAATACTCTAATAATCCAGCATTTTTAAACTGAGTTTCCACACCTTTATTAGACGAGTTTGTAAATGAAACCAATTTGTAACCAGCATCTTTTAATCGCTGTAGCGATGCTTTTACTTCTGGATGTGCCGGTAAAGAGCGAATAGGCGTAAGGATAGCTTCTCTAGCTTCGGTTTCGGTTAATTTAATGTTATGGTTTGCTGCTACCATTTGTAAAGCGGCTGCGCCAATAATTCCAAAATCGTTATACTGCCTACCAACTGTAGATACTAAAGAGTATTGTAGCATGGTTGTAAACCAAAGTGGTAGTAAATCGCTTCTATTACCAAGTACTTTCCCAACGCTATCTTTCATGGCTGTTAGGTCTAAAAGTGTTTCGTTTACATCGAAAAATAACACTTTAGGTCTTGTTTCTGTAATTCCGGTAGTTTCATCTGAAGTATTTACTGCCGTTGCCGCACTGGCAAGTTGAGATGTTGTTGCAAGTCCTAATCCTAATAAGGTCGATTTTTTAATAAAATCTCTTCTGTTATTTTTCATTATAGTGTGTATTTAAATAAACATACTAATAGGTATGTTTTTAGATTAAAAAAAAATTATTTCTTTATTTGATTTAAGTAAAAAGTAAGGCCAGAGATGTACTCGTTTAAAACAGTATCGTTAGTATATAATTTTCTGATGCCTCTAATGCCTTCGAAAGCACTTATTAAATAGGTAGCAACTGCTTGACTTGAGACGTCTTCTTTTATTGTATGTTCTTGTTTGCCTCTTTCTATTATTTGTACTAAAGCAGTTTTCCAGAGCTCTATAATGTTTTTTAGAGCATTTTGATAAGCGAGTTCGTTATTTCCAATTTCGTTAATTAGGTTGTTCATTGGGCAACCTTGTTGTTTTTCGTTATTAGAAAATTCTTTTAATCTATTTGTAAAAACATCTTTAATAATCTGATAGGCATTACCAGGTTGCTTTAAAGGTGCAATCATGCCTTTAACAACTCTTTTTTCAACCTTTAAACTAATAACCTCTAAACCTAACTCTTTTTTGCTTTTGTAATGGTGATAGAATGCACCTTTACTTAATGTGGTTTCTTTCATTATTTTATCGATACTGGTTGTTTTAAAACCATTCTGATAAAATAAATTAAAGGCCTTATCAATAATTAACTGTTTAGTAATTTCCGATTTTAGTTCCTGTTGCATGCTACAAATTTAATAAAAAATACTAGTTGGTATGTTTATGTTTTGTTAATTGTTTTATTGGGTTGAAAGGTTTTGTGGATTTTCTAAAAAAGCGCAAATTTTAGTCTTAGCAATAACTTGTGCTATTTTTTATATGCAGTGTTGTAAGTGGTTTTTATTCAGCCAGAAATTCGTTCATTTCGTTCGGTTGAGGATATTTGTTCTTCTGTCTTGCAATTAGTATTATTTCTCCTAAATGAAATGATAAATGCGTGCTTGAATCTTGAATCAACTTGAGTTTTTCCTCTAATCTCAAATCTGATAAATCAAGATTTTTAATTTGATTTTCAATTTGTTCTGACTGACTTTTAAATATGCTTATCTTTTTTTTCCAATCATTGGGATTCTTTGGTTCTAATTCGGTAATCCAAGATTCAGATTCTATAAAATCATTTTTTTTCTCAATATCTGCAATTTTTAATATTTGAAATTCTCTCCATTTTATTAAATGATTTAAAGTCTGCCAAATAGTTTTAGAGTGTCCTTCTATTAAAATTCCGCTTATTTCAATCGGAATCGTTTCGAAAACCTTGAAGGAATCGAATGCGTTCTGAAAAATAAATTTAAAGTTAAGTTTTGTCATTGTTTTTTATTTCCGCGAAAGCGATAAACTCTTATTTATAAACGAGTTCAATAATTTTATCTTTTACTTTTAGAGCACTTATTTTTTCTTTTTTATCTATGGGGATTTCAAACTCTACGGCAAAAATTCGCTTTTTGTTTCCTTTTAAACTTTGCTCGTAACGATTTAATTTTGAGGTTAGTTTTAAAGCTTTTACAACCATATCTATTTTAATTAGATTTTGGTTTTTATCGACTAATTGTATGTTTGCGAAATCTATAATTTGTTTTTCGCTACTGTTATTTTTAAACTGAAACATCATTGAGATAAACCGTTTTCCTTTTTCAGCAATATAACTCACGTTTCCTCTATCGGTCATGCGTGTTCTACCAATTTTGTAGATAGTAAATTCTAAGTTTTCAGAATAGTTATAGATTTGGTCTCTGTCTATTTTTTCTTTTTTCTGTGCCACAACACTTGCTGTTATAAAGAATAGGAGGATGGCTAGTTTTTTCATTTTTGGTTAGTTTTTATAAATGTAGTAAATTTATATTATACTTGTTATTAGGTTTTTAGTATTGTTTATAAAAACAAAAAACCACCCTTTTAGGTGGTTTTGTATTTCCGCGAAAGCGATATTTATCTTATAATAAGACAAAGTCGTTTTTTATTTAAACTCAATAATTTCGGCAGACATTGTAGCGTTTATTCTTTTTTTAGTTTCAATAATATCTATAGATACGTTAACTAAACTTCTGCTACCTATTAATTCTACACCGGCAGCTTTTGCGTTTTCAAGTAATTTAGTTTTTGCTTGAGAAATAATACCTTCTTTATTAGTAATATTACCTGTTGTTATTTTTACCGTAGCTGTACCTTTAAAACTACCAAGTACGTTAAAATTATTGCTTGTTAATACGGTTTGTGTTTGGTTTATTTGGTTGTAGCCTCCACGGTGTAAGCTTGTTCTACAAGAAGTAAGAGTTGCAATTAATGCAAACGATAGGATAAGTTTTTTCATTTTAATGGTTGATTTAGTTTGTTCCTTTTAAAGGTTTAAAAATTATTTTTTAATAAAGTGCGAATGTAAAACTTTGAGTTTAATGTTTATTGTATAAAATCGTAATACTGTTTTTTTTATATAAAAACACCACCTGATTTAGATGGTTTTTAGTATTTCCGCGAAAGCGTTATTTAAATTTCAGCTACATCTTGTTTGTATAGTTTGTAAAACAAGGTTGGCAAAAAGGCAAAATTAAAGAGTAGAAAGCCAATAAATAGTATCCAAGCTGCATAAGGCCAATGTAAAGTTTCGAATAAAACTCCTGTGCTAAGTGTAAATAATGCTAGAAAGCATAAAACATAAATTGATTTTTTCATTTTGATTGATTTTAATGTTCGTATTAAGATTGATGTTTAAGTGATTGCTCTTTATGTTTATTGTAAAAATAAAGTGGTAGTGGTAAGGCTATTAAAAAAGCAAAACCGGCAAATATTATTGTGGAAGCATAAGGCCAATGCATAATTTTGAATAGACAACCGGTAGTAATTAGTATTGTCGTTAAAAGCTCTGAAATAGATAACAGTCTTTTTCGGTTTTTAGCCGATTTAAAATAGAGTTGTGCGTTGGTTTCTCTTTCTATTTGATTGATGTTTAAATAACCACCAAATTGCTGAATTGCCTTTTTATAAGCGTGGTCGAAATTACTGTGTTCGGTTTGTTCTATATAGGTGCAAATATGATCTAAAAGATCTTCTTTTAGTGCTTTGTTTTTTAAACCGTATAACTCTAAATTGGTTTGTATGTAGTCTATTTGTTGGTCTGTTAATATCATTTTGCTATAGATTTAGAGTTAAATATTAAGGATAGTGTTTTTATAAAATCGTTAATCTGTTCGGTTTGGTCTTTTATAACTTGCTCTCCAGTTTTTGTTACCGAGTAGTATTTTCGAACGCGTTTACCAATGTATACCTTTTCGGTTTCTAAAACTTTATTGTGTTCTAGTTTATGCAAAATAGGATATAAGGCACCTTCTGAGATGTCTATTTTTCCTTTGGTAAGTTCTTTTACCTTTTGGGTAATCTCGTAACCGTACATTTTATCATGCTGACTTAACAGCTTTAAAATGATAGGTTTTAATGTTCCTTTTGTGAGTTCTTTGCTATACATATGTCAAATATACATTTTTTATCAATACATTTTAATAAAATGTATTATGATTTGTTTTGAGGTATAAAAAAACCACCTGATTTAGGTGGTTTTTAGTGTTTGTTATTTAGAGATTCTTTGCTTCGCTCTGAAAGACAGTTTTGTTTTGTAGTATCTATTATTAATTAAAGAAATACTACTCTATAGTCACAATTAAATCGTCCTGTTTAACCATATTGCCTTCTTTTAGACTGACCGATTTTACTGTTCCAGATTTAAAGGCAGTTACCGTTGTTTCCATTTTCATGGCTTCGATAATAAAAAGCGGATCGTTTTCTTTTACTTCCTGTCCCTTTTTTACCAACACTTTGTAAAGCGAGCCTTGTAAAGGTGCTCCAATTTGGTTAGTGTCTGCTGGATCTATTTTTGTATTGGTTTCAATTTTAATGTTAAGTGATTTGTCTAAAATTTCAACAAAACGATTTTCGCCATTAACTTTAAAAAAGACGGTTCTCATACCTTCTTCATTAGGAATACCAATAGACAGTAATTTAATAATAACTGTTTTTCCAGGTTCTAATTCTATTAAAATCTCCTCACGAAGTTTCATACCATAGAAAAAGTTTTTTGTTGGAACTAAAGCTAAATTACCATAGGTTTTATAGTTTTCGTGCGCTTGCTCAAATACTTTTGGGTATAAGGTGTACGATAAGAAATCTTCCATTTCGATAGCACGAGTAAAGCCTTTTTGGAATTTCTTTTTGAAAGCTTTAAACTCTTCGTCAAAATCTATAGGTTCTAAATGTGCGTTTGGTCTGTTTGTGTATGGTTTTCTGTTTTTTAGAATTATTTTCTGAAGCTTTTTTGGGAAACCACCAGATGGTTGACCTAAATCTCCAATAAAGAAACTAATTACAGAATCTGGAAACGAAATTTCTTCGCCACGCTCCATAACATCTTCTGTGGTTAGGTTATTGGTAACCATAAAAATGGCCATGTCTCCAACCACTTTCGAGCTTGGTGTTACTTTTACCAAATTACCAAAGAGTTTATTAACTGCGGCATACATTTTTTTAACCTCATCAAATCTATCTGCTAAACCTAAAGCAGTAGCTTGCGGACGCAAATTACTATATTGTCCACCAGGAATTTCGTGCTCGAAAACCTCAGCAGTTCCTGCTTTTAAACCAGACTCGAACGGATAATATAATTCGCGTGTATCTTCCCAAAAATTAGAAAACTGATTTAGTTTAGGCATATCGAAATCGTTTGCTCTTGGTTGGCCTTTCATCATTTCTACAACCGCATTAAAGTTGGGTTGCGAGGTTAAACCAGATAAACCACTTAATGCTACGTCTACAACATCTACACCGGCTTCAATAGCTTTTAAATACGTTGCTGTTTGTAATGAAGAGGTGTCGTGTGTGTGTAAGTGTATTGGTACGTTTACGGTATCTTTTAATGCTGCAACTAATTCTGTTGCGGCATACGGTTTTAATAATCCTGCCATGTCTTTAATAGCAATCATATGTGCACCTGCATTTTCTAAATCTTTAGCCAGTTGTGTGTAATATTTTAGGTTGTATTTTGTTTCGTTTACATCTAAAATATCGCCAGTATAACTTAAGGCTGCTTCTGCAATTCCGCCAGTTTTATTACGGACATAACTAATGCTTGGTTCCATGGCTTTTACCCAGTTTAGGGAATCGAAAATTCTGAAAATATCGACACCATTCTCCCAAGATTTTTCTACAAATTTCTCGATTAAATTATCTGGATATGCTTTATAACCAACACCGTTAGAGCCACGCAATAACATTTGGAATAATATATTTGGTACTGCTTTACGCAATTCTCTTAATCGTGTCCACGGACTTTCGTGCAGGAAACGTAAGCAAACATCGAACGTTGCACCTCCCCAAACTTCCATACTAAAAGTATTGGGATGGTTTTTTGCGAAGCTTTCGGCTACCTTAAGCATATCGAAAGAACGCATTCTGGTTGCTAATAACGATTGGTGCGCATCGCGCATTGTAGTATCTGTAAAATGAATTTTTTTCTCGTCTTTTAACCAAGCACAGAATTTTTCTGGACCTAATTCTGTTAGCATATCTTTTGTGCCTTTTGGATAGGCTTCAGATAAACTGAACTTTGGAACTTTAGGATTTCTAAAGACTTTATTTTCTTCAATGTTTTTTACGTCCGAATTTCCGTTAACGGTGACTTCAGCTAAAAAATTAACCACTTTAGAGGTTCTATCTTGTGGTAGTTTTATTTTAAATAGGGCAGGAGTATTCTGAATAAAATTAACAGTGACTTTACCGTCTTTAAATGTTGGATGCTGAATGACGTTTTGTAAAAAATGAATGTTGGTTTTTACACCTCTAATTCTAAATTCCTTTAAAGCACGTACCATTTTACGTGTTGCGCCATCTAAAGTTCTACCATGAGAAGATACTTTTACTAACATAGAATCGAAAAACGGGCTCACTTGATACCCTTGATAAATGCTTCCAGCATCTAAACGAATGCCCATTCCGGAGGCGCTTCTATAGGTGGTTACGTTACCATAATCTGGCGTGAAGTTATTTGAAGGATCTTCGGTTGTTAAGCGACACTGTAGTGCAAACCCATAGGTTGCAATAGTATCTTGACCGTATATTTTTATTTGCTGACTGTCTAATGCGTAATTGCCAGCAACAAAAATTTGTGTTTTTACTAAATCTATTCCGGTTACCATTTCGGTAACGGTATGTTCTACTTGTATTCTTGGATTAACTTCTATAAAGTAAATATTATCGTCTCCATCTACTAAAAATTCTACGGTACCAATATTATTGTAGTTTACCTCTTTTGCAATGACAACGGCGTATTTGTATAAATCTTGTTTTACAGAATCGCTTACATTATGCGATGGTGCAATTTCTACTACTTTTTGGTGACGACGTTGTACAGAGCAATCGCGCTCGTGTAAATGACGAATATTACCATGATTATCTGCTACAATTTGTACTTCTATATGTTTTGGATTTTCTACATATTTTTCTAAAAACATGGTGTCGTCTCCAAAGGCATTTAAGGCTTCGTTTCTAGCAGAATCGAAATTGAATTCTAAATCCTCATCTTTTCTAATAATTCGCATACCACGACCACCACCACCAGAGGCTGCTTTTAGCATTAAAGGATAGCCAATAGTTGCCGCTTGAGATAAAGCGACTTTAAGAGAGGTTAGTTTTTTCTTGTTACTTTCTATAATAGGAACGTTACATTTTACGGCTACTTTTTTAGCTGTAATTTTATCACCTAAAGCATCCATAACTTCGGGTTCTGGACCTATAAAAATAATACCGTTTGCAGCACATTGTCTTGCAAACTCAGAGTTTTCGGATAGAAAACCATAACCAGGATGTATGGCATCTACGTTTTTAGCTTTTGCCAAATCTATAATTTGAGCAATGTCTAAATAGGGTTTTAAAGGCTGATTGTCTTCTCCAATTTGGTAAGATTCATCAGCTTTATTTCTGTGTTGAGAATAACGATCTTCGTAAGTGTAAATGGCGACAGTAGTTATGTTTAACTCTGTACACGCGCGCAAAACACGAATAGCAATTTCTCCTCTGTTGGCAACAAGAACCTTTTTAATTTTCATTAGTAGTTGTGTGTTATTTAATGATATATGGATTTTCGTTTTGGTAATTCCTGATAACAAAATCTAGGGCAGCTTTAAGTAGTTCTCCCATATTTCTGGCACGTTTAAATTTAACATCTCCAGTTAAATCGAATAAGCCAAGTTTTAATTGTTTAATTTTTTCGGGTGAAGAAATTTCGTCTCTCTTCATGCATAATATTAAATGGCGTAAACGCTTTTGTTCACTTTTAGCACGTTTTGCAAGTAGTGAGCGTTCCTCTTTTTCGTATTGTTTTATAGAGCCTCTAGTTAATACCTCTGCACTCATTTCTACCAATGGATTGTTTTCTTTTAAAAACTGAGGTTTATATACTTTAGGGTTGCCTTCGTAACTTTGTTGATCGAAATCGACAGCACGAATACGGTATTGTTTACGGTCGAAATCGTGTGTAATTACAATAACGTAGTTGTAGGAACGCATATCGGCTAATAGCCTTACAAAACAACGTTCGTTAAACTTAACAAACTCTTTTGCTAAAGCTCTTCTGTCTTGTTCTGTAATGGTGTGTAAATGTTCTTTTATATAAATATCTCCAGGAATTCCAGAGATGTGTTCTTCAATTAATGTGTCTTTATGAACTAAAAAATTAATGTGGTTAGGTGATAGAATATCCTCTAATTCTAAACCATAAATACGTGAAGCATCGGCTTTTTTAATGTAAAGAAAGATGTAGTTATCGTTTAATACGTTTCTCACCTTAACACGAAAAGGTTTGGTGTTACCAAAGGTGCAAAAATCGATACTATCGATATTTAAATAGGGTAGAATACTATCGCTACCATCGGAATGTAAGATGGAATACATTTGCTTTAAGCTATTTTGTATTTCCTCGCGTTCGTGCTCTGCATAATAGCAGCTTACCCAAAGGGTGTCCTCATCTTTATCATCAAAAATTTCTACTGCACCTTGAAAACGCAGTAAATCGTCGTAGAAAATTGGGATTTTTATATTCCTGCCTTGTGCAGTTAAGTAGTTAGATAGTTGAGCAGTAATTGGATAGGCAGGCTTTTTTTTAGAAATTAATTTTTCGTTCATAGTTATATTGGAAAGTCTATAAGTTAGCTAAAAATTATGTAAAATACAATGCATGCATAATATATTTTGAATAATAGATTTATAGTAAATACGAAATTGAAATAGAAGTGGATTTTTTACAAATGCTAATTTTCTGAGTAAGAATGATTTGTTTATTAAAAATAATTATACCTTTGCTTCATAATTATGAAAAACAACAATTTAAATAGTATTTGTAAACAGGCCTGGATGTCAAATTCCGGAGGCTAGAGCGCATACTATTATTACATATTTAATAAGCGTTCTATTTTTTTATAGAACGCTTTTTTTTTTACATAAAACTGAATGAATATTTTAAACCTAATTTCGAATAATACCAGTAAGATTACACGTGTTTATATGTGTAAGAAGTCTTATATGTCCCGATATCAAAGTGTTTAGATCGAGTTAAAACTTAAATTTTTAATCCCTTTGATTTTATTTTAAATCAAAGGGATTTTTTTATACCTAGTATTATGAAAAAAAGAATCACATTATTATTACAAAGAGAAGAAGTGCTTACAGAGCTTAAAAGTTATACAAACGTTTTAATAGGCTCGTTTATATTATCTATAGCCTATGTAATATTTATTATACCGCACAATATAGTGCCGGGCGGTATTTTGGGATTAAGTATTGTTATTAATAAGCTTACAGGTATGTCTATAGGTGTAGTTGCTTTACTTATAAATATTCCTTTATTACTTTGGGGAACAAAAGTATTAGGCGGAAAAACAGGTGTTAAAACTGCTTTTTCTATGGTATTGGTTTCTTTTTATATCGATATTTTTTCAAAAATTTTAGGAGATAAAATTTTTGTTGAAGACGTTTTGGTCTCTTGTTTGTTTGGCGGAGTTATTGTTGGTTTTTCTGTTTTTATGGTAATGAAGGCAGGAGCAACAACGGGAGGAAACGATATTTTAGTTCGTATTCTGGCAACTAAAATAAAACTTCCTTTTAGTCAGCTTATTTTAATAGTTGATGGTGTAATTATTTTTCTAGGGATTTTTGTGTTTAAAGATTTTACAATGGCAGCCTATAGTATTGTTGCTATAATTGCGATTAGTAAAACAATAGGATATTATATTAAAAAATCGACAACACATATGACTGTTTTTGTGTTCTCTAAAAAGAACTTACTTATTCAAGAAGCTTTTTTAAACTATCAAGAATATACCAATACTATTTTAAAGCTGATTCATCATGATTCTCAAGGAAAGTTAATATTAATAACCAGAAACGCTAAACAGTTAGAAGCTATTAAAAGCGTTGTTTATAGTGTTGATGCCAATGCTAATATTAGTGCATTAGAATCTAATACAGAATCTATTTAAAGTGTTTAAAATAAAAAAAACCACCTTGAAAGGTGGTTTTTTGTGTTTCCGCGAAAGCGTAGAAAAAGGAGCGTTATGAGTTTTCGAACTTTTCTATCATTTCTTTGAATAAGCCTAGTAAAAAAGTAAGTTTTCCAGAATCGCCAGAGGCATTAAATATTTGGTTTTCAATTTTTACACTATACCAATCTTGTTTACTATTTTCATTAAGAATCCTTGGTATTTCTATATTTTTTAATGAAGTATTTGATAAATCAATTTCTACATCCCAACCTGGATTGTCAAGTGTTGAAATATGTATTCCGTCACCATGTTCCCAATCTCCATCACAATTGTTTTTAAACCAATGTTGTATCCACTCTGTAATCTCCATTTGTATTAAGTTGTTTTGATATTATTTAAGCTCGTTTTAGGCTTAGCTGCTAAAGAATAAATGTAAAATAATTTTAAACGAAATTAGCTTAAAAAAAGATAATAAAGTCAAGTATGAAAAAACCACCTTGAAAGGTGGTTTTTTGAAATTTCGTTTAACGTTGTTGTGTATGATTAGTGGCGTGTTTAAGCACCTAATTTAGTAAATAAAAATTGAATAGAAAATCCGCGAGGATTTTCGTAAGTAGGCGATAACCAAGCCATAAATTATACACGGTGTTACCAACTGGCTTTTATCAGAGTTTAATCCAATTTAATTCGTTTTCCTTAATGTTCTTTAAAAAATCAGCGTCAATATTTTCCGCTGAATTCGTTTTTTCGTTTTCTATTTTTATTCGTTCGTTTTGTAATTCGCCAGAAAATTGGTGGTAAAAAAATCCGATTTCGTTTAGTTTGCTTTTCAGTCGTTTGTCGGTCAGAAATTCAATCCATTTTTTCGCCTCTTTGTTTTCCGCTTTTAATTCGCTTGAGTTTTTTTCGGTAAATTCTTTTCGTTTTTGTTCCAGAAGTAATTCAATTCGGCGTTTTGAGAATCGTTTTCTTTCAAGTTTTTTCTGTTCTTTTTTCCAGTCAGGTTCAGATGAATCGTCCGAATATTTTTTTCCTAAAACAGAACCACAATCGCAATCTTTAGTTGTCGTTAAGAAAGTCCGAATTTCATTAGAATTTGGTGTGTCCAAAGTATATTCTGCGTAATTCAATCCGAATTCAGAAGCAATTTCCTTGATTTCTGAATTGTTAGATTTTTCTTTTGTAACTAAAAAGTTGAATTGGCACATAATTTTTTTCAGCTTGTTGGTAATGTTTCGTTGATATAAAATCGTTTCAATGTTTTATATCAGACGTTAAACGAAGTTAGCCTAAAAAAATGACAAAGTCAAGCATAAAAAAACCACCTTGAAAGGTGGTTTTTGAAATTTCGTTTAACGTTTATGTATAAGAATAGTTGCGGGTTTGTATGCGAGGATTTTCCGAAGGAAAATCAGACGTTACAAACACGCAACGACCTTTGATTAAGCACTAACCGCAATTATTTTTATACGGTGTTGGCAACTGTTATTTTTTACTATCACAATATTCGTTGTATAATTTAACAAGTTCAATAATTTCCTGCTGAGATAGTTTTTTTCTTGTTTTAATGAATTCTTTTGCTTTCGCGCAATCGTCAAAATAATCAATTCTTTTAGTTTTGATAAATTCGCCTAAACCTTTGAAAAGTGTGCTCTTCCATTCGTTTTTTCGATGGACATAGTAATAATTATTCACATTATAAAGATTAAAGTCGATAGCAGAGGTAATAACAATAAAATCTATATATAAATCACATTTTCCTTCAACTAATGATTCCAAAAGTCTTAGTTTTCCATTTGGTAATACTACAGTTTTTCGCTCTGAACGAGAATGAACCCATACCTTTCTTTTATGATTATTTGTTTCTGATTCCCAAATCACATCATTTTCATTCAAAAATTTACGCTTTTTAATATATATACTATTATTAATTACTTTATCTATATCTTTTAAGGGTATTGCTATCTTTTTTAAGTGATTATCATTTATACTCTTTATTTTTTCCATACTTAACTCATATTTACTAGTTATTAAATATTCATTATGGACAATTATTGTTTTGAAATTTTCAATGATTTTAGTCCCGTCTTTTTTAACAATAGTATCATTTGGTATACTTTGAGAAAACGAATTTAGATATGTTAAAAATAAGATTGTATAAGCTATAAATTTATTTGACATGATTTGTTTATTTAATTGTTGCTTAATGTTTCGTTGACACAAAATCGTTTCAATGTTTTATATCAGACGTTAAACGAAGTTAGCCTAAAAAAATGACAAAGTCAATCATAAAAAAACCACCTCGAAAGGTGGTTTTAGTCTTTCCGCGAAAGCGAAAAAATAGTTTTATTTAAGTAGTTTCTGGCTAAACAGAATAACTTACTTAATCATCGCGTAAGAACGCTTTATAAAATCACTAAGCTCTTTTCCTTTTAATAAACCTTGAGATAGTCTTGCTAAGTCTAAACTTTGGTTTATTAAACGTTCTTGAATCTCTTTGTTGTCTGTATTTAAAATCTCGCTAACAAGATCAGAGTTTGTGTTTACGGTAAGGTTATACATTTCTGGCATAGCACCAAACATTTGCATTCCACCGCCACCACCAGAAGCTTGCATTTCTTTCATTCTACGCATAAACTCAGGCTGCGTAATCATAAATGGAGAAGCATCGCTATCTTGAGGCTCTAATTGTACCATGAATTTTTCTGAAGGTATTACACTTTTCAATAATTCGTCTAATACTTTAGTTTGATCTTCGTCTAATTTAGAAATCGTTGTTTCGTCTTTCTTAATTAGCTTGTCTATAGAATCTGCATCTACACGAGCAAATGTTATGTTCTCTTTAGTGCTCTCTAATTTCTGCATTAAATGCGAAATAATAGGCGAGTCTAATAACAATACTTCGTAACCTTTAGTTTTTGCAGCTTCAATATACGTGTGCTGTGCATCTTGATCGCTTGTATAAAGAATTACCATTTTACCATCCTTATCTGTTTGGTTGGCTTTAATAGTGTTTTCTAATTCTTCGTATATGTAATATTTATTATCTACAGTTGGGTATAAAGTAAATGAGTCTGCTTTTTCGAAGAATTTATCTTCAGATAGCATACCATATTCTATTACCACTTTAATATCGTTCCATTTTGCTTCAAAATCTTCACGATTTTCTTTAAATAAAGATTTTAATTTATCTGCAACCTTACGTGTAATGTAAGATGAAATCTTTTTTACAGCACCATCTGCTTGTAAGTAAGAACGCGATACGTTTAAAGGAATATCTGGAGAATCGATTACACCACGTAACATGGTTAAAAATTCTGGTACAATACCTTCTACATTATCCGTTACATAAACCTGGTTTTGGTATAACTGAATTTTATCCTTTTGCATGCTCATATCTTGAGACATCTTTGGGAAATATAAAATTCCTGTTAGGTTAAAAGGATAATCTACATTTAAATGAATGTGGAATAATGGCTCTTCTAACTGTGCAGGATATAATTCTCTGTAAAAACTCTTGTAGTCTGTATCTTCTAATTCTGTTGGTTGTTTTGTCCAAGCTGGATTAGGATTGTTGATAATGTTATCTACAGTAATTTTTTTCTGTGGCTCAGTTGTTTCTTTACCTTCAGCATCTTTTGTAGTTGCAGGCGTGTGCTCTGGATCGTTAATTTCTTTAGTTCCAAATTTAATTGGAATAGGCATAAACTTGTTATACTTATATAGTAAAGTGTTAATACGAGATTCTTCTAAAAACTCTGTAGAGTCTTCTGCAATATGAAGAATAATTTCTGTTCCTCTATCTGTTTTATCTGAAGCTTCTAATGTGAATTCTGGAGAACCATCGCAAGTCCAATGTGCACCAGTTGTTCCTTCTTTATGAGATTTAGTAATAATCTCTACTTTTTCTGCTACCATAAATGCAGAATAAAAACCAAGACCAAAATGACCAATAATTCCTGAATCTTTAGCAGAATCTTTATACTGATCTAAAAACTCTTCGGCACCAGAAAATGCAATTTGGTTAATGTATTTTTCAACTTCGTCTTCCGTCATCCCTAAACCTTGATCGATAATGTGAAGTTTTTTACCTTCTTTATCAATTTTAATCTCGATTACAGGATTTCCGTATTCAGATTTAGATTCTCCAATACTCGTTAAATGCTTTAACTTTAAAGTTGCATCTGTACCATTACTTATAAGCTCACGTAAAAATATTTCGTGATCACTGTACAAGAATTTTTTAATTAATGGGAAAATGTTTTCTACCGAAACATTAATATTTCCTTTTGCCATAATTATAATATTTATTTTTATTTCCGCTTGAGCGAAAATTTCTTATTAATTATTGTTTTAATATACTTTGATAGAATAGACAACAAAAATGCCAATTGACAAAAAGTGACAAGATGACACTGTTATAAATATATTTTGAGGATTTCATAATTAAAGCAAGTTATTATGCATGCATAATTAATTAAAACAAATTTGAGATACATTATAGTTGAAAAACTTAAATTGCGCTTCAGATTACTTGTAATAATACAGTCTTGAGATTTCCGTCTTCGCGGAAGAAATAAAATAGCATTCTATGTACAATTCAAAAATAATAGGACTTGGTAAATATGTCCCAGATAATGTAGTAACCAACAACGATCTATCTAAATTGATGGATACTAATGACGAGTGGATTACCGAACGCACCGGTATTAAAGAACGTCGTTGGGTAAAAGAAGGTTCTGGAGATACCACAGCAACAATGGGAGTAAAGGCTGCCAAACAAGCTATTGAACGTTCTGGAATTGATAAAGATGATATCGATTTTATAATTTTTGCAACCTTAAGTCCAGATATGTATTTTCCTGGTCCAGGAGTACAAGTACAGCATGCTTTAGGTATTAAAACAGTTGGTGCTTTAGATGTGCGTAACCAGTGCTCTGGGTTTGTATATGCAATTTCTGTAGCAGATAATTTTATTAAAACTGGAATGTATAAAAACATTTTAGTTATTGGTAGTGAATTGCATTCTCGCGGATTGGATAAAACAACAAGAGGAAGAGGTGTAACTGTTATTTTTGGAGATGGAGCAGGAGCAGCTATTTTAACTAGAGAAGAAGATACTACAAAAGGAATTTTATCTACGCACTTACATTCTCAAGGAGAACATGCCGAAGAATTGGTACTTGTTGCACCAGGAATGGGAAAACGTTGGGTTAGTGATATTTTAGCAGAAAATGATCCTAATGACGAGAGTTATTTTCCGCACATGAATGGGCAATTTGTATTTAAAAATGCAGTGGTTCGTTTTAGTGAAGTTATAATGGAAGGTTTAGCTAAAAACAATTTAGATAAAGAGGCTATAGATATGTTGATTCCGCATCAAGCGAATTTACGTATTGCACAGTTTATACAGAAGAAATTTGGACTAAGTGATGACCAGGTTTTTAATAACATACAAAAATACGGAAACACAACCGCTGCTTCTATTCCAATAGCTTTAACCGAAGCTTGGGAACAAGGAAAAATTAAAGAAGGAGATAATGTCGTTTTAGCTGCCTTTGGTAGTGGATTTACTTGGGGAAGTGTTATTATTAAATGGTAACAAATTCCTTAGAAAAAAGGAAACTCATTAAAGAGTAATTTAAAAATTATTGTCATTTCATTCTTGTTACTGAATACATAATAAAATTATTGTCATTTGGTACTTAATGTTGAAACTACAATAAACGGTTTGTCATTCCTGCGAAGGCAGGAATCCATTACAAACAATACTTAAAAGTAGATTCCTGCCTCTGCAGGAATGACAGAAATACAACAAAAA
>NZ_LIQH01000027.1 GCF_001418085.1 Lacinutrix algicola | reverse complement strand
TTTTTGTTATTATTAACATTTAACGAACAACTTACTAGTTTAATATTCTATAAATAAAACGATTATCTTTTTAAAGTAAAGTGTCCTTTAAACTCTTGATCATTTATGGTTATTAAATACCAATAATCTGAAGATGGAAGTAAAGCTCCGTTTAAGGTTCCGTCCCATTTTACACTTCTATTTCTTGCCGAGAATAATAATTTGCCAAAGCGATTAAAAATAGTAACACTTGTGTTTCCAAAATATTCTAAATCGTTAAGTTCAAAGTAGTCGTGAAAATTATCACCATTCGGAGTGAAGAACTGCGGAACGTAAAAGTGTAAATATTGTAAGGTTACTACAAAATTACATTCAAGCGATTTTACGTAAACAGTATATAATCCATTAGGCATGTTTGTAAATACATTACTAGTTTGGTAATTAAAACCATCTAAAGAATAGTGGTAATTATCATCAGAACTTGTAGTTACAATAATATCAAAATTATCTGCTACTACGTTTGCAATTATTGGACTGTCAAGTGTTGTAACGGTAAAGTTTGTAACCTCTGTGCTGCAACCATCTGTAGCTTCAAGGTTGTAAATACCAGGACTACTTACTTCTATAGATGCCGTCTGCTCGCTAGTACTCCATAAGTATTGAGCATTTGTAATAGTAGTAGAAGCATCAAGAGTTAGTGTTTCTCCTTCACAAAAAGTTAAATAAATATCGTTTGTTGTTATGGTTTGTGTACCAGATAGATCCCATGTACAAGTTGTATTATTAAATGTAGCCGTTTCCCAGCACTCTAAGTTTGTTGGAGCTGGCGGCTGAGTTCCACTTACAGTCCAGCTACAAGAAGTTGTATTAAAGGTAGCAGTTTCCCAACATGTTGTTGTTGGTTGAGTGGCTTGCGAACCAGAAATTTCCCATGTACAAGAAGTTGTATTAAAGGTAGCAGTTTCCCAACACGCTGTTGTAGGTTGCATAGGTTGTGTACCAGATACTTCCCAAACACATGTTGTTGAGTTTAGTGTTGCTGTTTCCCAACATTCTGTTATAGGTTGTACAGGTGGTGTACCTGTAACATCCCAAGAACAAGAGGTTGTGTTAAAAGTGGAGGTTTCCCAACATGCTGTTGTAGGTTGCGTAGCTTGTGTGCCAGAAACTTCCCATAGACAAGTAGTTTGGTTTAAAGTAGCTATTTCCCAACACTCTAAATTAGTAGGTTGAGCAGGCTGTGTACCTGTAACATCCCAAGAACAAGAGATTGTATTAAAAGTCGCAGTTTCCCAACATGCTGTTGTAGGTTGAGTAGGTTGTGTTCCTGTAGTTTCCCAAGTACAAGATGTATTATTAAAAGTAACATTTTCCCAGCATTCTAAATTTGTAGGTTGTGCTGGTTGTGTACCACTAATATCCCAAGTACAAGTAGTGTTATTAAAAGTAGCATTTTCCCAGCATTCTAAATTAGCAGGTTGAGTAGGTTGTGTGCCACTAATATTCCAAGTACAAGTAGTGTTATTAAAAGTAACCGTTTCCCAGCATTCTGTTGTTGGTTGCGCAGGTTGTGTTCCAGAAATTTCCCAAAGACATGTTGTGTTGTTAAAAGTAGCGGTTTCCCAACATTCTAAATTAGTAGGTTGAGCTGGCTGTGTACCACTAACATCCCAAGTACAAGTAGTGTTATTAAAAGTAGCAGTTTCCCAACACTCAATTGTTGATTGAGTAGGTGCTTGATTTATTGTTACAGTAATACTATCCGAAGCGATATTATCTGGAGCAATTTTACCAGAATCTGTAACTGTACAGTTGTAAGTAGTTGTAGAATTAATGTTAATTGATAAAGTTGAATTTGTACCAATAACTGTAGTTGTGCCATCTATTACCCATTCGTAAGAATAAGTGCCAAGTGGTGTAATTGGATCTGGAGTAGCATTAAGTTGAGTTGAAGCGACTATACAATATTCTGGAGAGGTACTCATTGTAACATCTTCCTCTAAAATCAAACTTGTTGAACAAATAGTATCCGATGCTACTTCTGATGCACCATATATAGTAGAAGATGTAATATTGTTACAGTTTACATTGGCTTGAACAGCGTTTACATCTAATATTGCTGAATCATTTCCTCCTGTAGCAATAAGTTGGTAATCAGGATCTATACTACAAGGATTTTGTGTTATTATTGTTACAACTCCAAATATATTAGAAAGTCCGCTTGATGTAGTAATATCACCAACTAGAGTAGAGTTAGAAGGTGTGTTAACATCTACATCTACAAGTTTATTACCGTTTGCACTAAGGTATAGAATTCCTTCAAAATAGGTTAAATCTCCAGCACTACCATAGCCTATATCTCCTAAATAATTAGCAGTCATGTTTGCGACGTTAATTCTAAATAATTCACCTGGAGCATCTGTATTAACACCTAAAAGTACTCCTGTACTTTCTTTAACTAATGAAGTTATTGTAATTGCTCCGTTAAAACCTATAGGTGTTATTGTACCTAAATCTGTAATTACTCCTGTTGCTGTATTTATTCTAAAAAGAGCGTCATCTCTTATTCCGTATAAAGTATCGTTTGTGTCGCCTTGAGAAATATCAAAAAAACCATTATAATGGGTCGCTACGACTGTTGTGGAGCAAGTTGAGAAATCTGCCAATACAATATCACCGTTGGCTAAACATAAATAAGAAGTGTTAACAGATTGTGCTTTAGCGAAAGTGCACAAGAGAAGTAACAGTAAACTGAAGTAGTAATTTTTTTTCAAAAAGATAGGTATAATTTGTCTGCTACAAATATAATTCTTTTTAAGAATTATTATAGAAAGCATCTGTTTTGAACAGTTCGTAGAGGGCGTTAAGATCTATGTTTGGTATTGAGACTTATAAGTGATAAAGAGGTGTTATGTCTTTATAATTAGTCCGTAAGAGGTTTTTTAAATAAAAAAATCCCAACGCATCAACATTGGAATTTCGTATTATTAATAATGTAAACTTAACATGCTTACGAATTTTAAAGTGGAAGACTAATTCAAATTTAATTATTCGTTTTTCTAAGTTGTATATTACTTTAGATGTGAGTTTTTTATTTTCATTGCGCTAAAAGTTAGACTTTAACATAGTTTAACAGTTGTAGATCTTTAAAATAAAAATCCCAATGCGTCAACATTGGGATTTCTTGCTATTAATCATATAAACTTAACGTGTTTACGAACGTTTTTATGGAAGACTAATTCAAATAAATATTTCGTTAACTGTGTTGTGTTTCTTTATAGACGATTAAAATGTGTTTTTATTACACTGAAAATCAGTATTTAACAGCTTTTTAACATTGTTTGCTGTTTTTTTGATAAATAAAAAATCCTGAGACAGACGTCTCAGGATTTAATCGCTATTAACCAATCTCTATATCGACCCGAAAATCGGATTAAAGAATTAATCGTGGCAAATGTACAATGCATAATTAACGTAAATAGTACGTTTAAAAAAATTAGTATATATTTAACTACCGTTGAAGGCTATTTAGAGCTAAAAATCAAAAACCCAAAACTGATCAAGCTTTGGGTTTTCTTATTTAATAACCTTGTATAACACTAACCGTTAACTATTAATAAGGCTATTAAAACACTAATTAGTATTTTAAATCTAACTTCTATAAAAATCCACCACCAGATTTTTCGTTATTATCTCTATTCTTTCTTGATTTTGCTTGGTATTTTCCGCCTCCAAATCTATAAGACAATCCAGCAAAAATAGTTTGGCTTTCCCAGTTAAAGGTTCCTACTTGTTTGTAAGGTCTGTTTCCTGTAAAACCAAATTCTTGTGTTCCAAACACATCATTAAAGTTTAAGCTAAAAGAACCTTTGCCATCTGCAAAATCATGTCTTGCACCAAGGTTAACAAAATACATTGGTTCACTTTTAAATTGTAAGTCTTCGGCAGAACCACGATAAAAAGCAAAAGCAGATAAGCTTATTTTTTTGGTAACTTTAAAATTATTGAATACTCTAAAATTGTATGCAAAATTATCGACTTCAACTACATTTGTTTGGATATCGTTTAAAGTTGCGGTTTCTAAAGGTGCATCAAGTATTTCTGTAATTCCTTTTTGAGTTTGCATATAAGCATCAAAACTAGCATTTAAACTCCACCATTTTGTTGGTCTGTAATTACTAGATAATTCTAATCCGTAAGCTGAGGTATCATCATAATTATTATGAGTTAAAATTTGGCGACCAGAAGTAACATCGGTCCTGTCTATAGTAATACCTTGGTTAATTTCATCTTGTATTGCACGATAGAAAACACCTGCTGTAACACTTCCTGCTTTTAATTGTCTGGTATAATTTAACTCTATAGAGTTTGTGAATTGTGGTTCTAAATTTTGATTTCCAAAAGAAGATATTAAAGGTGTGCTCCATTCTCTAATAGGATTTATTTGTCCTATTCCAGGTCTATCTACACGACGACTAAAACTTAATTGATATGCATTTTTTTCTGATGGTGAATAGGTAAAGAAAGCTGAAGGATATACTTCAAAATAATCATTATCAAAAGCTATTAAGTCTGTTTCATTTGTAGCTTCAGTAGATAATGCATCTGCATTAACTTTTACATTTTCTGCACGTAAACCTATTTGATAGGTCCATTTTTCAAAAGTTTTACCGTATGTAGCATAAGCAGAATAGATATCTCTAGAATAATCGAAAACCGTACTTGGTGTTGGTCTAAAAACACCCATATTATTTAAAGAAATTCCTGTAGAATTGTAATCTATATTGGTGTTAAATAAACGAGCTTGTACTCCTAATTCTAATTTTGCAGAATCACTTAACGGATTCACATAGTCTAAATTAATAGTAGTTCTGTCTCTATCTGTAGTTACAAAATCTAAGTAGTTATTTAAATCTGTATTTCCAGAAAATCTAAAATCTGCATCTTCTTGCTGGTCAAATACATTATAATCTACTTCTAATTCTATGTTAGAACCTTCTTTTGCTAATTCTAGTTTGTAATCAAAATTGTATTGCGACGAATTATTGTCGTTTTTACTATCGAAAACTTGATATTGGTTTAAGCTAGGCATATCATAAAACAAAGCATCAGTTGTACCTCCGTTTTTAGCATCTGTTATATTCTGATTCGTAAAAAACGAAATGGTATTCTTATCATTTAAATAAAAATCAACTCCTGCTTTAAATAAGTGGTTTTTATTATTGTCTTTAAAAGCAAAAGCTTGTTCCGAGTTGTTTGCAGGTCTACTTATTAAACCACTATTGTCGTTTTTAGAAATATTATTACCATAATTACCGTAGAAATTTAATTTACCATTACGGTAATTCATATCTATCGAGCTATTAAATTTAGCATTATCTTGGTAATTTAAGCCCAAATTAATATTACCGTTAAAACCAATTTTTATATTCTTTTTCAAGATTATATTTATAAGTCCGCTCATGCCTTCCGGATTGTATTTAGCAGACGGATTGGTAATTAATTCAATACTTTTTATAGAAGTAGACGGTATTTGTTTTAGTAATTGTGCCGCAGGAATATTAGACAGTTTACCATCTACCATAACACGTACATTAGCATTTCCTCTTAAACTAATAGCGCCAGATTGAGAATCTACACTTACGCTTGGTAAGTTGTTCATTATATCGCTCGCAGTAGGCCCGGAAGTGGTTAAGTCTTTACCAACCGTAATTACTTTTCTATCTACTTTTTGTTGTATTGTTGAGACTTCGCCAGTAAGCTCCACTTCGTCTAAGCTAGTAGCCGCTTCGTAAATTTTGATTTCGCCAAAATCTATTTTACTATTTTTTTGTCTATTGTTATTTCTCTACTTACCGTTTTGTATCCTAAATACTCGATACTTACATTAGTGGTGCCTTCTGGAATATTTTCCATGTAAAAAGTACCATCGTCTTTAGTAATGCTGCCAGTAATAATTTTTCCGCTCAATTCGCGAATAACTATATTTACATATAGTAAGGGTTCGTTAAATATTCCGTCTAAAATAGTACCTGTAATAATACCAGTTTTAAATGTGGGTAATTGTTTTACTGAAGTTTGCGCTTGTACTAATGTGGTTACTAGTAACAAACAAAGGAAGGTGATTTTTTTCATTTGATTGATTGATTGATTGATTGATTGATTGATTGATTTTGTTTTGGTGTTATTATTAAGACGACTAGTTTTATATTGTGTTACTGTTTTTAATAAACGTTAACATTGTTTTAACAAAAAAGAAGTTTTCGCTTTCGCGGAATTAACCCAGTATTAAATAAAATTTATATGAATAAAAAAACATTAGTAATAGGAGCATCAACAAAACCGCAGCGTTATTCTAACATGGCTATGCGAAAATTAACAAACTACAATCACGAAACTGTAGCTTTTGGTTTGCGAGAAGGCGTAGAATATGGTGTTACAATAGATACAGAGTTGAAGCCTTATAAAGATATAGATACAGTTACTTTATATTTAAACCCAACAAGACAAGTACAGTATTACGATTACATTGTGTCTTTAAAACCAAAGCGCGTTATTTTTAATCCGGGAACAGAGAATCCTGAATTTTATACTATTTTAAAGGAAAACGATATTAAATTTGAAGTTGCTTGTACTTTGGTTTTATTATCTACAAATCAATATTAGAAGTTTCTTTTGTTCTAATAATTAGCAATCCTAAAAATGTAATTAGGCCGTTTAAAATTAGAATAAAGAAACCAAATTCAAAACCAAACCATTTTAAACTATTCACACTTATTATGTAAGATAGGATAGGAGAAAGTATAGCAATAATTGGTACAATTTTATCTTTAATTTGCCATTTTGTAAATAGGCCAAAAGCATATAATCCTAAAAGAGGTCCATAGGTGTAACCAGCAAAAACAAAGAGTTTAGCTATAACGCTTGCGTCTTTAATAATATATTTAAAAGCAACAATAACAAGTATTAAAATAAAAGAAATTGCAACATGTATACGTTTTCTAATTTTTACTTGTTCTTGCGGCGTATGTTTTTTTTCTATATCTAAAATATCAATACTAAAAGAAGTCGTTAAAGAAGTTAAAGCAGAATCTGCACTACTGTATGCGGCAGCAATTAAACCTAATAAGAAAAATGCAAATACACCAACACCTAAATGGTTTTTTGCTAGAATAGGAAAAAGATCATCCTTATGGGCATCAATTCCATTTTTTTGAGCATAAACAGTTAGTAATAAACCAAGACTTAAAAAAACAAAGTTTACAATTGTTAGTACCAAAGTAAACCAGAACATGTTTTTTTGTGCATCTTTTAATGTTTTACAGGTTAAGTTTTTTTGCATCATATCTTGATCTAAACCAGTCATAACTATTGCTATAAATGCACCAGAAATAAACTGTTTCCAGAAGTAGTTTCCAGATTTAAAATCATCAAAAAAGAAAGTCTTACTTAAATCACTATCTAATACAAAAGTTAAAACGTTACTACCGTTTAATCCTAATTCAGCACTCACAAAATAAATGGCTACACCAACTGCAATAAGCATAAATAAGGTTTGTAAAGTATCGGTCCAGACAATGGTTTTTATTCCAGATTTAAACGTGTAAAGCCAAATTAGAAGTACGGTAATAGTAACGGTTTGCCAGAATTCAATACCTAGTTCGTCAAACAAAACAATTTGTAAAACATTAGCAACTAAAAATAATCTAAAACTCGCTCCAATTACTCTAGAAATTAAGAAAAATGAAGCTCCCGTTTTGTAGGAGTAATTACCAAAACGTTCTTCTAAATAGGTATAGATTGAAGTTAAATTAAGTTTATAGTATAAAGGCAGTAAAACGGTTCCAATTACTAAATAACCCACAATATATCCTAAAACAACTTGCATATAGCTAAACTGAGAGGCTTCAATCCAACCAGGAACCGAAATAAAAGTAACACCAGAAAGTGATGCGCCTATCATACCAAAAGCAACAACATACCAAGGAGATTGTTTGTTACCTTTAAAAAAAGCATCATTTCCTGACCTTCTTCCAGTAAAATATGAGATTAATATAAGCACGCCAAAATAGGCTGCAATTAGTAGTAATATTAAAGTTGCTGACATGTAGATTATTTTCTGAGAGCCAAAATACGGAAAAGTAAAAAGTTAAGAGTTATAAGTTATAAGTATTTAAAGTTGTGTTCTAGTTATAGAAAGGAAGACTGCAGAATGAAGGAAGAGAATAAAGAGAATAGAGAAAAGAAGAAAGAGAATAGTGTGTATAATAAAACATAGGAGTAATCAGCGAAGAGTAATAATCCGAGAAAATCTGAGAAATCCGTGTCTAGAAACACAAGAGTAATCCAAACCAAGTTAGCAGTAATTCATGATAATCAATAAAATTCATGTCTAAAACCTACAAGAATAATCGCATAAAAATCAAATAAATAAATGCGTCAATTCGTAACAAAAAGATTAATTTAGCAGGCTATGGAATTCTCTTCAAAACTTTTAGAAAATGCAGTCAACGAAATCGCACAATTACCCGGTATTGGTAAGCGTACAGCTTTACGTTTGGCATTACATTTACTAAAACAACCTAAGGAACAAACACAAAATCTATCTAATGCATTATCGCATATGCGAGAAGATTTAAAATTTTGTAAATCGTGTCATAATATAAGCGACGTCGAGTTATGCGAAATTTGCTCAAACCCATTAAGAAAAGACGATATTATTTGTGTTGTAGAAGATATTCGCGATGTTATGGCAATAGAAAACACAGCATCGCATAAAGGATTATACCACGTTTTAGGCGGAAAAATTAATCCTATAGAAGGTATCGGTCCTCACGATTTAAACATTGTAAGTTTAGTAGAGAAAGTACGGTCTGGAAATGTAAAAGAACTCATTTTTGCATTGAGTCCAACTATGGAAGGCGATACAACTAATTTCTATATCTTTAAACAATTAAACGGTTTAGAAGTTGAAACGTCTACAATTGCGAGAGGAATTTCGGTTGGTGATGAATTAGAATATGCCGATGAGATTACACTCGGCCGTAGTATATTAAATCGTATTCCGTTTGAAGCTTCATTAAAACATTAAAATACTAATTGCATTTGCAACTTTCTGTAATCATATTAAACTACAACGTACACTACTTTTTACAGTTGTGTTTGCAAAGCGTAGAAGCTGCTATTCAAGGTTTAGATGCTGAAATTATAGTAGTAGACAACAACTCTCAAGATAGTAGTTGTGTAATGGTTAAAGAGCAATTTCCAAATGTAAAACTTATAGAAAATAAAGAGAACTCAGGTTTTTCTAAAGGAAATAATATTGGAGTTAAACAAGCGAAAGGCGAATACCTTTGCATTCTAAACCCGGACACTGTTGTAGCAGAAAATACTTTTAAAACACTTTTGGCTTTCGCCGAAAAACAAAACAATCTCGGAATCGTTGGATGTAAATTAATAGATGGCAACGGAAACTATTTGCCGGAAAGTAAACGCAATGTTCCAGTTACTAAAATTGCAATTAATAAAGCATTAGGAAATTCTAAACACTATTATGCAAATCATTTAAAAGAAAACGAAATTGGTAAAGTAGATGTGTTTGTTGGTGCTTTTATGTTATTAAAACGTAGTGTTTATAATGAGGTTAAAGGTTTCGATGAAGATTACTTTATGTATGGGGAAGACATAGATTTAAGTTACAAAATTAAAACAGCCGGTTATCAAAGTTTCTATTTTGGAGAAACTTCAGTTATCCATTATAAAGGAGAAAGTACATTAAAAGATAAAACTTATGCGAAGCGTTTTTATGGTGCGATGCAAATTTTTTACAAAAAGCATTTTAAAAGTAATCTTGTTTTCGATGCTTTGGTATTCTTCGGAATACAATCTGCAAGATTATTTGAAAGTAAAGCTTCAGATAAGAGACAAACGTTTCAAGATTATACTTTGATTTCTGGTACTAGCAATAAAAGATTAGCAATTAAATTAGAAAAAGCTTTAGTACAGGCTTCTAATGTTTCCGAAGTGAAAAATAATACTCAAATTATTTTCGATGCTAATTATATTAGTTTTCAGGAGATTATCCACCAAATGGAAACTTCAGAAAAAAATAAAAATTTATCATTCAAAATACTTCCAAAAAGTACTAATTTTATACTCGGAAGTAATTCCTCGAAAAGTAGAGGAGAAGTGGTACACTTTTAAGTATCAAAGCATTACAGAGGTAGAGTTTAAAATTATATTGAATAATCAGATAAATCGACTATTTTTTAGTAATTTTGCACTCTGAAATTACAAAAAGACACATTTTTTATTAATATGGCAAGATTTGAACTAAAATTACCGAAAATGGGAGAAAGCGTTGCAGAGGCAACGATTACTTCATGGTTAAAAGAGGTTGGTGACACTATAGAACAAGATGAAGCAATCTTAGAAATTGCAACAGATAAAGTGGATAGTGAAGTACCCAGTGAAGTAGATGGCGTTTTAGTTGAAGTGCTATTTAATGTGGACGATGTTGTGCAAGTTGGACAAACGATAGCTATTATCGAAACAGAAGGAGAAGGTAATGCTTCTGCTCAAGCTCCAAAAACACAAGAAGTTGTAGATGAAAAAGCAGCTCCTGCAGTTGCTGAGGTTTCACAAACAGTTGTTGCAGCTCAAGAATCTGCAGCACCAATTAGTTCTAATGGAGAGCGTTTTTACTCACCGTTAGTAAAAAATATGGCTAAAGCCGAAGGTATAGCGCAAGCAGAACTAGATGCTATTCCAGGTTCTGGAAAAGACAGCCGTGTTACTAAAGCAGATATGCAAGAGTATTTAAAAACTAGAGGTTCTCAACCAGCGAAAGCAGTTGCGGCTCCAGTAACTAAAACACCTGCAAAACCTGCTGCTAAACAAGTAGCAGCTCCAGTGGTATCTGCAGAAGGTGATGAGATTATAGAAATGACTAGAATGGGCAAGTTAATTGCACATCATATGGTTGAAAGTGTACAAAAAAGTGCACACGTACAGAGTTTTATAGAAGCAGATGTTACAAATATCTGGAATTGGAGAAAGAAAGTAAAGAACGATTTTATGAAGCGTGAAGGCGAAAACCTTACGTTTACACCAATCTTTATGGAAGCTATAGCGAAAGCATTACGCGATTTCCCAATGATGAATATCTCTCTTCAAGGTGATACAATTATTAAAAAGAAAAATATTAATCTTGGTATGGCTGCCGCATTAGGTAACGGTGATTTAATTGTACCTGTTATTAAAAATGCAGATCAACTTAATTTAGTTGGCATGACAAAAGCGGTAAACGATTTAGCAAAACGAGCTAGAGAAAATAAATTAAAGCCAGACGATATACAAGGTGGTACTTATACGGTAACTAACGTTGGTACTTTTGGTAGTATTATGGGAACACCAATTATTAATCAACCACAAGTTGGAATTTTAGCTTTAGGAGCAATACGTAAAGTACCTGCTGTTATAGAAACTCCAGATGGTGATTTTATTGGTATCCGTTACAAAATGTTCTTATCGCATTCTTACGACCATCGTGTTGTAAATGGTGCACTTGGTGGACAATTTGTTAAAGCAGTAAAAGATTATTTAGAAGCTTGGGATTCTAATCGCGAGATTTAACAATCAATTCCTTTTGAAAAAAGGAATTTCATATAAGCTTCTTCAAATTATAAAATTTTTTAAAAAGCAAAAAGCACAGTTTTAAAACTGTGCTTTTTTTTGTTTATGTTTTAGTAAGAGTTCGTTTAACGTTGTTGTATATGGTTTGTTGCGTGTTTCAAGCAACTAATTTAGTAAATAATTACCGACCAAGAAAGTCCGCGAGGACTTTCGTAAGTAGACGAGAAGCCAGCAATAAATTATATACGGTGTTAGCAGCCGGCTTTTTCAATTTCTCAGCTTTTCAATTTCAACGTATAATTCGTTTATAGTTTCTAACTTTTTTTGACTTTTCTGTCTGTCTTTATATACTTTAACAATCTCAAATAAAGAAGTTCCCCAAGCTGTAAAGTCATAACGAGTTCCACATTCATCTCTTTGTTTATTTGGACAAAGGCATTTCCAAATGAAATCATTAATTTCTGTCCAACCAATAAGTTTGTCAGCGTTATTCAAATCAATTCGTTCTGGACTAAATAGAATAGGTCTAATAGATAAAAGACCAAATTTCGTATGTAATACTCTACTTGATTTTAAATTAGCTAGTTTAGAGTTTTCCTTTGTTTGCACTAAATCAATTAATTCAGGAACAATGTTTTCTATTTCTTGATTATCTAAAATTCCAATCCATTTCAGAATTTTCGTCCATACTTCGACTGCATTTTGTTCTTGTCTTAAAGGTTTATTAAATTGGACTGATTTTCCATTACTTTTTATTTCCGCAACAACTAAGTCAATCGTTTTTGGTATTTCTAAGAATTCAGATGAATTATGTTCAGTATCATCTTGAGAATGATTTGGAAACCTAAGTCCTAAAATATCTAATTCACCCGAAATTTTTTTCTCACTATGATGAATTATAAAACTAGTTGTTAAATATCCATTTAGTCTAAGATAAAGAGTAGATAAGCTTTCTTGAATATTAGATTTTTCCTTTGTTGTCATTCTGTTTTTCGCTTGCTGCTAATGTTTCGTTGATATAAAATCGTTTCAATGTTTTATATCATACGTTAAACGAAGTTCGACTATTTTTTTTAGAAAGTCAAGCCTTTATAAAACACAAAAAGCACAGTTTTAAAACTGTGCTTTTTTATATGTTTTATGATATACGTATTCTTAATAAACTAAAAACTCTGGGAAAATTTCATCTTTTAAAGCCTGCCATTCGTCTTTTATTATACTGTAATAAATATCGGTTCTGCTGTCTCCACTTGGTGCGACGTTGTTGTTTCTAAAAACACCTTCTTTTTGCGCTCCTAATTTTTCTACAGCTCTTTGTGCTTTTATGTTTTTACTATCGACGCAAAATTGTATTCTTTTAAAACCAATAGTTTCGAACCCAAATTGTAACAATTCATGCTTTGCAGCTTTGTTTAGTCCTGTGCCTTGAAAGTCTGTTCCAAACCAGGTCCAGCCAATTTCACATTTTTTATTTGCAGCATCTACGTTTCCGTATCTTGTGCAACCAGCAACTTTATTAGTTTCTTTATCGATAATTAGAAAGGGATAACAAAGACGGTTATTTTTGTCTTTAATCGTTTTTGCGATATAGTTTTTTAAACCTTGTTCGTTATTTATGTTCGATCCCATAAACTCCCAAATTTCTCTATCGAAAATGATATCTTTAAGTTCTTCGTTTCTTTCATCGGTAAAAGGAAGAAGTAAGACTCTGTCGTTTTCAAGTTGAATATTTGATTTTAGAATTTTTATTTTCATGTCTTAAAACTATTGTCAGTGTTTTTATTCCCGAAATTTCGAGATTAAACGAAGGTCGGCTATTTTTTTTCGGTAAAGTGAGTCTTGTTTAAATATCTAAAAGAAACGTTTCACTATTATTTAATAAATATAAAATTATGGATTTGTAGACCATAACGCTACACTTTTAAGCATAGCTCTTCTTGGTAATTTTAAACCTGCAACTACAAGCTCTGCAAAATCTTCTGGTTGTAAAACGCTGTCTTGAGAGTCTTTATCTGCAATACCTAATTCTACAGACATATCCGATGCTATTGTGCTTGGCGTTAATGTGCAAACTCTAATATTGTTTTTACGTACTTCTTTCATTAAAGATTCCGACATACCAATTACCGCAAATTTAGAAGCAGAATAGGCAGAAGTTGTGGCGTTTCCATTTAATCCTGCAGTAGAAGATACATTAATAATATCGCCTTCATTTTTCTCTATTAAATAAGGTAAAACCTCTTTAGTTACATAATACATTCCCATAAGGTTGGTTTGTATTATTTGGCTCCATTGCTTAACATCCATATCATTAAATGTCCCAAAGGCAGCAATTCCGGCATTATTTACTAAAATATCTATAGTGCCAAATGTGTCTATAATGCTTTTTATAGCGGTTTTAACTTCGTCATAATTGCCAACATCAAAAACAGAATAGATTGCATTAACTCCTAATGCTTCTAGTTCTAAAACTGTTTCTTTTAAAACACTTTCATTTCTTCCTGTTATGGCTACATCAATGCCTTCTTTTGCAAAAGCAATGGCAGTAGCTTTTCCTAAACCTCTTCCGCCTCCAGTAATTATTGCTTTTTTGTTTTTTAAATCTTTCATTATATTATGTTTTTTATTTTAAAATGTATTTTCTTATTAATTGGTTTTTAAATAAAGTTTAATTAAAAGCCTTTCGTAAAGCTGAAATAAAATCTTCAACACTTTCAATGTTATTGTAGACTTCTTTTTCCACTTTTAAAAGCGGAATACTATTTTCGAAACGGTTCTCTTTGTCCGCTTGAAATTCTTTAATTATTTTAAGATAAGTTGTGCTATCTGTATCAATATTATATTCGGTAAAAGTAATTTTATTATTATCTAAAATGCGTTTTGTGTCTGGGCAAATGGCGCAGTCGTCTTTAGTAAAAAGAGTTACTTTTTTATCTTTAATAGCGCGATCTAGTTTAAAATCGAAACCTTCAAAGTCCTTTTTAATGTCTAAAGCATAAGCAACCTCGTTAACAATAAAAACGGTGTCGTAGTTGCCTTCTTTTTCAGCCAGTTGAATAAGTGTCATTATTTTTACTTTACTATTAGCGGCAATATTTCTAATAATAGGTCGGTTACTACTACGTCTAAAATCTTTAGTGTCTACTTTTAAAAAAACATCGTAAGAAATAGAATCTGTATTGGTAACGTAAAGTGTTGTGCGTTTGCCTTTTTTTTCTTTGGAAAGCTTAACGTATTTATGGTCGTTTTGAGCAAAACTGTTTAATGTAAGTAATAAGAAAGCTATTGCTGTAAAGTATGTCTTCATATTTATAATTGATATCAAAGTAAAAATAACATAATACATTTATATTTGCATAAATCGTACCAGTTTTTGGTGCAAAACTAACAATTACATGCAATTAAATCTCACAAAACCAATTTGCTTTTTCGATTTAGAAACAACAGGAATTAATATTTCTAAAGATAGAATTGTTGAAATCTCTATTTTAAAGGTATTTCCAAACGGAAATAAAGAAAGTAAAACCTGGTTAGTAAATCCAGAAATGCCAATTCCAGCAGAAGTATCACTCATTCATGGTGTAACAGATGAGCGTGTGGCTAACGAGCCAACATTTAAGGAGTTAGCAAAAGAGATTAGTATAATGACCAAAGACTGCGATTTAGCAGGATTTAATTCTAACCGTTTCGATATTCCTTTATTAGCCGAAGAAATGCTTCGTGCAGATATGGATTTCGATATGAAAGGAAGAGTAGCCGTAGATGTCCAAACTATTTTTCATAAAATGGAAAAGCGAACACTTGGTGCTGCTTATAAATTTTACTGCGATAAAAGTTTAGAAAATGCACACACTGCAGAAGCAGACACATTGGCAACATACGAAGTGTTAAAAGCGCAATTAGACCGTTACGAAGATTTAGAAAACGACACTAAGTTTTTAGCAGAGTTTAGTGTGCATAAAAAGTTTGCAGATTTTGCAGGTTTTATTAATTTTAATGAAGATGGAGAAGAGTGTTTTTCTTTTGGGAAGCATAAAAACAAAAAAGTATTAGACGTTTTAGATAAAGAACCAGGCTACTTTGGTTGGCTTTTAAATGCCGATTTCCCTCTTTACACTAAAAAAGTATTAACAGCGATTAAATTAAGAGCTTTTAATAATAAGATTTAAAAAAAGAAAAGTGAGAATAGAGTCAAGGAGTAAGACTTTATTCTATTTATAATTATAATACAGACGAGTGGGAGTCTTTGCTCTAATAGCGAAGCAGTCTATTCTCTTTAGTCTTAAAGAAAAATGAAACTAATCTGCATAGGTAGAAATTACACAGATCATATTAAAGAGTTGGAAAACGAAAAACCAACAGATCCTGTTGTGTTTTTAAAGCCAGACACCGCAATTTTATTAAAAAAACAGCCGTTTTTTATACCAGAATTCTCTAACGATGTGCATCACGAAGTAGAGGTTTTGGTAAAAATTAATCGTGTAGGAAAATATATAGATAAAAAATTTGCACATAAGTATTATAATGAAATCGGACTAGGAATCGATTTTACAGCCCGCGATTTACAAGCACAATTAAAAGCTAAAGGATTGCCTTGGGAAAAAGCAAAGGCTTTTGATGGTGCAGCAGTAATAGGTAATTGGTTGCCAAAAGAAGACTTTAAAGATTTAAATAATTTAGATTTTAGTCTAAAAAAGAACGATGAGGTTGTGCAGCAAGGGAATACAAGTCTCATGCTATGGAAAATTGATGAAATCATAGAATATGTCTCAAAATATTTTACTTTAAAGATTGGAGATGTTATATTTACGGGAACTCCAGCAGGAGTTGGCAAGGTAATTGCCAATGATAAATTAAAAGGATACATAGAAGATAAGCAATTGTTTTCTATAACAGTAAAATAAATGGAAGAAAACTACAAACTACACAGGTTAAGAGAGCTAGCGGATAACGATGAAGAGTTTATCTTGGCATTAGCAGAAACTTTTTTAGAAGAAGTTCCTGCAGATGCTAAAATCTTAAAAGAAGCTGTCGAAAATGCTAACTTTCTTCAAACTTACCAGACAGCACATAAAATGAAGCCTACAGTCGATGTTTTCGAATTAGGCGTTCTAGATAAATTAATTATCGTCCAAGATTGGGGGAAATTTGAAAAAGCAAACGAAGATGTTTCTTCTCAATTAAAAGACGTTTTAGAAGCAGTAGAAAATGCTGCAAACGAAATCAGATCAGATTTTAATTTATAATATACAATACATGCAAGCCGAAATAATTACCATTGGAGACGAGATCCTCATTGGGCAAGTAGTAGACACTAATTCGGCGTTTATTGGTAAAGCACTTAATAATATAGGTGTTTCTGTTTACCAAATAACATCCGTTCAAGACGATAAACAACATATTTTAAAAGCATTGGCTGAAGCCGAAGAAAATGCTGATATTATTATTGTTACAGGAGGATTAGGCCCAACCAAAGACGACATAACAAAACATACCATTTGCGAATATTTTAACGACACTTTAGTTAGAAACGCATCAGTTACAGAAAACATTGAAAGACTGTGGCGTGATTATGTAAAGCAACCCATGCAGCAAGTAAATTTAGATCAAGCATTTGTGCCTTCAAAAGCAAAAGTGCTTATGAATTTAGTTGGTAGTGCACCTGGGATGTGGATAGAAAAAGGAGATAAGGTATTTATATCAATGCCAGGCGTACCATTCGAAATGAAAGCATTAATGGAAGAAGAAGTGCTTCCAAGGCTAACCATAAAATACAAACGTCCATTTATTATTCATAGAACATTACTAACCTATGGCATGGGAGAAAGTAGATTAGCGACCAAGATAGAAGCTTGGGAAGATAATTTACCAAAGCATATTAAGCTAGCCTATTTGCCAAATTTAGGAAAAGTAAGACTAAGACTTTCTGGAAAAGGATTTGACGAACAAGTTTTAAAAGATGATCTAGAAAAGCTAATTAAAGCTGTTTTACCATTAATAGAAGACGTATTTGTAGGTTTCGAAGAAGACGGTGATATTGAGGTTTTAATAGCAAAACAGCTTACTAAAAAGAATAAAACGTTAGCAGTTGTAGAAAGCTGCACAGGAGGAAAACTAGCAGAAACGTTTACAGAACATCCAGGAGCATCGTCTTTTTTTAAAGGCGGAATGATTACGTACGCAACTCAAACAAAAATTGATGTTTTAGGTGTTTCCGAGCAAACAATTAAAAAGTATTCGGTTGTAAGTGAGGAGGTTGCAAAGGAGATGGCAGTGCAATGTAGACTATTATATAAAAGTGACTACGCTATTTCAACAACAGGTACTGCAGGACCAACAAAAGGCGATGCAGAAGCAGAAGTTGGAACAGTCTTTATCGCATTAGCGACAAAAGAAGGTGTTTTTTGTGAAAAATACGAACTGGGCAATAATCGCACAAGAGTAATAAACAAGGCGGTTAATAAGGCTTTAGAGCAACTTCAAAAAGAAATTTTTAAAAATTGATAAAAAACAGATTGTCAATACTAAAACATTTCCTATATTTGCACCTCGAATTTTAATAACAATTTAAAGTTATAAGTAATGTCAAGAGTTTGTGAACTTACAGGAAAGAAAGCAATGGTTGGAAACAACGTGTCGCATGCAAAGAATAGAACTAAACGTACGTTTGATGCTAATTTAATCAAAAAACGTTTCTTCATACCTGGAGAAGATAAGTGGGTAACTTTAAAAGTTTCTACGTCTGCTTTAAAAACAATCAACAAGATTGGGATCGTAGCAATGTTAAAAGATGCAAAAGCTAAAGGATTTATAAAATAATAGCCAAGCTATATAACGAATAAGAAAATGGCAAAAAGAGGAAACAGAGTACAAGTAATATTAGAGTGCACAGAGCACAAAGAGTCTGGACAACCAGGAACTTCTCGTTATATTACAACTAAGAATAAAAAGAACACACCAGATAGAATGGAGATTAAGAAATTTAATCCAATCTTGAAGAAAATGACTGTTCATAAAGAAATTAAATAATAAGGAACCATGGCAAAGAAAACCGTAGCGTCTTTACAGACATCGTCAAAAAGATTATCAAAAGCAATAAGAATGGAAAAGTCTCCAAAAACAGGAGCTTACATGTTTGTTGAAAAAATCATGGCACCAGATTTAGTAAATGATTTCTTAAACAAGAAATAATTTTTACTATTTAGTATTTTGTTTATCAAAATACATAATAATATACATCCCACGCTATAGTGGGATAGATTACAATATTAGCTGCTCTCTAAAAGAAAGCGGCTTTTACTTTTTATATCGTTTTTTCTCCTTCCTTAAAAACAGTATACAATAAATCTAGTTTTATAACTGGTGCTTTTAGTATGCTCGAATAAATATCTTCAATAATTCCAAAATATTGCGTTACTTTACAAATATTAATGACAAAGTAGCAGTTTTAATAAAAAAGGCTTAACAATTGTTATTATAATTTTGGCGTTACCTAAAGGTCGGGCTTTCCACTGTATCTTTTTGTAGAAAAACAAAAAGGATGCCGTTGCAATCCCTAACGCAGAAATAACGTAGAGTATCAACTTTACCACCCAACAACAAACAACAAACAGTAATGAGTTTTTTTAAAAAAATATTCTCTTCAGAAAAAAAAGAAACCTTAGATAAAGGTTTAGAAAAAACAAGCACAAGTTTTTTAGGTAAACTAAGTAAAGCAGTTGCAGGAAAATCTAAAGTAGATGCAGATGTATTAGATAATTTAGAAGAGGTATTAGTGTCTAGTGATGTTGGTGTAAACACAACATTAAAAGTAATAACTCGTATAGAAGAACGTGTAGCAAAAGATAAATATTTAGGAACAGACGAGCTAAATAAAATTTTAAGAGAAGAAATTGCAGGATTATTAAGTAAAACAAACTCTGGAGAAGACACAGAATATACAATCCCTAAATTACCACCTCAAGCCAACGGCACAAAAACACCTTATGTATTAATGGTAGTTGGTGTTAATGGTGTAGGTAAAACAACTACAATTGGAAAACTAGCTTATCAATTTAAAAAGCAAGGATTAAATGTAGTATTAGGTGCGGCAGATACATTTAGAGCAGCAGCAATAGATCAATTACAAGTTTGGGCAGATAGAGTAGATGTGCCAATGGTAAGACAGGACATGGGAAGTGATCCAGCAAGTGTGGCTTTCGATGCTTTAGAATCTGGAGTTACACAAAATGCAGATGTTATTATTATTGATACCGCAGGACGTTTACATAATAAGATAAACTTAATGAATGAGTTAACAAAAGTGAAACGCGTTATGCAAAAAGTAATTGGAGATGCGCCACACGATGTTTTACTTGTTTTAGATGGTTCTACAGGTCAAAATGCATTCGAACAAGCTAAACAATTTACAGCTGCGACCGAGGTTACATCATTGGCAGTAACAAAACTAGACGGAACAGCAAAAGGAGGAGTTGTTATTGGTATTAGTGATCAATTTCAAATTCCTGTAAAATATATAGGTGTAGGAGAAGGCATTGAAGACTTACAAGTTTTTAATAAACATGAGTTTGTAGATTCTTTCTTTAAATAATAAATTCCTGCGAAAGCAGGTTTTTTTGATTAAAACTTACATAGAAAAATGTGTCGTTTTTTTAGTATGGATGATTAATCTATTAAAAAATTAATTTTCTCCCATAAATCATTATCAAAAGTAGAGAGCGTAAAATTAGAATTATCTGCTGCTGCTCCCATTCTTACAATAACTAAATTTTTACTAGGCACAACGTATATTTTTTGATCGTTCTTTCCTAGAGCAGCAAACATATCGCCAGGAGCGTTAGGAATTAGTTCTCCATTAAATTCAAGCTGACTTTGTGGTAAATAGTAACAGTTTTTTCCGTTTAGCCACCATAAATAACCATAAGCTTTATTAATATCTTGAGATGTGGAAGTTGCTTCATTTATAAAGTTTTCTGGAATAATTTGAGATGTTTCCCATTTACCATTTGCAGACATTAATAAACCAAAACGAGCCATGCTTCTTGTGTTACTCCAATATACACTTAAGTCATTAAAAGGAATCCAAGTCCCTGTCATGCCAATTTTATCTCTAAGTTTTGTATTGAAATAGTTAGGCCAATTTTGGTTACTTGCTTGTGCAATTATATCTTGCATTTTTACATAAACATTATGGTATGCCCATCTTTCTCCTGCATTTGCAACATATTGTAAGTTTTCTGGTAAAACCGAATCACCCAAACTATCATCAATACCTGTTGTCATAGATAATAAGTTTTTACAAGTTATTAATTGTTCTTTTTCTATTGAAGCGCTTGTCCATCCAATACCTAAATAATCAGATACTTTATTGTTAATATTTATTAGGTTTTCGTCTTGAGCAATTCCCGATAGGGCTGTTGTTAGTGTTTTTCCTGCACTTGCCCAATACCAGTTAGATTCAACATCATGATTATTAAAATAGTTTTCGATAACAATTTTACCATTGTGAAGCACAATAAAACCTTTGGTATTTTTTTCTTCTAAATAATCTAAAAGTGGTTGTAATTGGCTTTCATTCCAATTCAAGTTATTTGTAGATTTTGTTTCCCAATTAGTGCTATCAATTGGAGGAAAATAAATTGATTCTATTTCTGTAACACCTTGAATTACTGTTTCATTTGTACTACAGTTACTAATTAAAAGAAAGAATAATAAATAAAATGACGGTATTAAAACTTTCATGGACAGTGATTTTTATAATTAGACCATAAAGAAAACAAAAAGTTTAATAGTTCACTATTAATCATATATCTTAAATCATTGCGTATATTTGCAGTCCAAAATTAAGATATGCGTACTAAGTCACTTAAGAAGAACAAAATCAATGTAATAACACTAGGTTGTAGTAAAAATGTTTACGACAGCGAAGTGTTAATGGGACAACTTAAAGCCAGCGGCAAAGATGTTGTGCATGAGGAAGAAGGTAATATTGTTGTGATTAATACTTGTGGTTTTATTAATAATGCCAAAGAAGAAAGTGTTAACACAATCTTAGAGTACATGCAGAAAAAAGAAGATGGAGATGTAGATAAAGTATTTGTTACTGGTTGTCTTTCTGAAAGATATAAGCCAGACTTACAAGAGCAGATTCCTAATGTTGATCAATATTTTGGAACTACAGAATTGCCAGGCTTATTAAAAGCTTTAGGAGCAGATTATAAACATGAATTAATAGGTGAACGTTTAACAACAACACCTAAAAATTATGCGTATTTAAAAATTGCTGAAGGTTGCGATAGACCTTGTAGTTTTTGTGCTATACCATTAATGCGTGGAAAGCATAAAAGTACGCCTATAGAAAATTTAGTTATCGAGGCAGAAAAACTTGCTGCAAACGGTGTAAAGGAATTAATACTTATTGCTCAAGATTTAACATATTACGGATTAGATATCTACAAAAAAAGAAACTTAGCCGAGCTACTTGAAAACTTAGTAAAAGTAGAAGGTGTTGAGTGGATTCGTTTACATTATGCATTCCCAACAGGTTTTCCTATGGATGTGCTTGATATAATGAACCGTGAACCTAAGATTTGTAACTATTTAGATATACCATTACAACATATTAGTGATTCTATATTAAAAAGTATGCGTCGTGGTACTACAAAAGAAAAAACTACTAAGTTGCTTAAAGAGTTTAGAGCTGCTGTTCCAAACATGACCATTAGAACAACATTAATTGTTGGTTATCCAGGAGAGACTCAAGAGGATTTTGAAGAGCTTAGAGAATGGGTTCGCGAGATGCGTTTTGAGCGTTTAGGTTGTTTTACTTATTCTCATGAAGAAAATACACATGCCTTTAATTTAGTCGATGATGTACCTCAAGAGGTTAAACAGGATCGTGCTAATGAAATTATGGAAATTCAATCTCAAATTTCTTGGGAGTTAAATCAAGAAAAAATTGGTCAAGAATTTAAAGTAATTATCGATAGAAAAGAAGGTGAATACTTTATTGGAAGAACAGAGTTCGATTCTCCAGATGTTGATAATGAAGTCCTTATTAATGCTACTACTACCTATTTAAAAACAGGAGAATATACAACAGTAAAAGTTACAGAAGCAGCAGATTTTGATTTATACGCAGAACCAATTATTAAATAGAAATTAGTTTCTAATAATAATTTTATAATTGCGCTAAAGCAGTGTAAGCATCTATACTAGAGAAATTAGCTTCTTGAGAGAATACGTTGTACTCTAATATCTCAACAACTTTCATAAGCTTATTAAAGTTTTTCTTTTTGTAAATACGCATTAAGCTATCATCTGCTTTAAAATACATTTGTGTAGTATTTTTTGCTATATCGTTTCCGAAGAAAAATAAAATTTCATTTTTTTTTGGTTTAAAATAACGATAGTCTGAAGTAATGTCTCCATCTTTTAAATAATAAATTTTAAGATTTATTTTTTCTGCTTCAACATCATTTTGAATATTTAATTCTGTCGGATGCAGCTTGTAACGTGTAACTTGTAATAAGTTGTTACTATTGTTTTGAGCTGAAATAAAAAAGGACACAAAAAGAAATGCGAGTATAAGGGAATACTTCATTTAAGGGATAATGTTAAGGGTTGCTATTAATCTTTGTCAAGAAAACAATAATTTTTGAAATACTCTAACAAAATGGTAAAAAATATTAAAAACACTTATCAAATTGATTATTGGTGTTTGCGTGATATACTTAATTGTTGCAAATCTCTAAATTTTCGAGTAATTTTAAATTCAAAATAAAAAATATGGCATTAACAGAATCTAATAGTTTCGAAAACGGAACACTTGCACCTCAATTTTCATTACAAGATGTTGTCACAGGTAAGTTGGTTAACCTTCAAGAGCTTAAAGGAGGTAAAGGAACTGTAATAATGTTTATATGTAATCATTGTCCATTTGTAGTACATGTAAACACACAATTAGTAAAATTAGCTAATCATTACTTGTCTAAAGGTATTGGATTTGTTGCAATAAGTAGTAACGATGCTAATAGTTACCCTCAAGACAGACCAGAGTTAATGAAACAGGTGGCGACAAATTTAAAATATCCTTTCCCTTATTTATACGACGAAACTCAAGAGGTTGCAAAAGCATATGCTGCTGCTTGTACTCCAGATTTTTATGTGTTTGATGCTAACTTAAAAGCAACATATCATGGGCAATTAGATAATTCTAGACCTGGAAATGGTGCTGCTGTAACTGGAGAAGAATTAAGAAAAGCTATAGATGCTGTATTAAATAATGTACCACCTTTAGAAAATCAAAAGCCAAGTATAGGTTGTAATATTAAGTGGAAGTAAAATTAATTTATAGCGCTTTTATTATTTCCTTTTTATAAATTTTAGTGTAACGTTCTCCAAAAGTATCTATAATGGTGGCCATTGCAAGATGAATCATTAAAGCTGTTAAAATCCCAAAGGTTATAGATTTTATATCTGTTTTAGATAAAACGATTGCTAAAACCAAGAAAAGTGTAGCGTAAGTACATTTTAGAATAAAGAAAAGTTTTAAGTTTCTTTCTATCATTATTTTATCTTTTTCAAGGTAGCCTTTAGGCGACTCTTGATACGTTTCTATTTTACTATGCACCTTGTTTGTGTTGTTTACTAGAAAGTATCCTGTGATAAATACGCCAGCTTCTATGGCACCCAGTATAAGCATGGTAATAGCAAACACCTTAAATTGAGGTTTAGATATTAAAAAGAATATTCCTAGAGAAATAGAAAATAGACCAAAAAGTCCAGTGCTTAATCCTAGCAAGCGTTCGCTTTGCAAATAATGAGATACAAATTCCATAGTTATTAATTTTATTGAAGTTTATTTTTTTGATTGTATTTTATTGCTACTAGCTTAGTCCTTTGTTAATTATTGGAATAATTATTTTATTTTTTGCAAGTAAACATTTTTAAAAATATGTAATACATAATTTTATGAAAAATAGAATATATCATTTACATATTCTCTATTTTTACACTCTAAAAATTACAGATAATGCAACAAACAACAAATACTATATTAATGATTCGTCCGGTTCACTTTAGAATGAACGAACAAACTGCAATTAATAATTACTTTCAAGAAGACTTAGATATTAAAAATGCTGATATTAATGCAAAAGCACAAGAAGAATTTGATGCTTATGTAGAAAAATTAAGAGCTGTAGGGATTAATGTAATTGTTGAAGAAGATGATAAATTATTAGATACTCCAGATTCAATTTTCCCTAATAATTGGGTGAGTTTTCATGAGAATGGAAATGTAGGTTTGTATCCTATGTTTGCCGAAAACAGAAGAAAAGAACGTCGTGAAGAAATATTTACGCGCTTAGAAAAAGAAGGTTTTAAAATTAATAATATAGTAGATTATACAGAAGCAGAAGCAGAAGGTGTCTTTTTAGAAGGAACTGGTAGTTTGCTTTTAGATCGTGTAAATGATAAAGCATATTGCGCATTATCTCCTAGAGCAGATGAAGGTTTGTTTATAGAATTTTGTGAAGATTTTGAATACACACCAGTTGTTTTTACAGCTTTTCAAACTGTAGATGGTAAACGTATGCCAATTTATCATACAAATGTAATGATGTGTTTAGCAGAAACATTTGCAGTTATTTGTTTAGACACTATAGATGATAAAAAAGAACGCAAAAGCGTAATTAAAAGTCTTAAAGAAGATGGTAAAGAGATAATTATTATTACCGAAGATCAAGTTGCTAATTTTGCTGGTAATATGTTACAAGTAAAAGGAAAAGATGATAAGTTATATTTAATAATGAGTCAAGCAGCTTTCGATTCTTTATCAGTAGAGCAAATAAAAACAATAGAAAAGCACTGTAATATACTGTCTAGTTCTTTAGAAACTATAGAGACTTGTGGTGGCGGAAGTGCACGATGTATGATGGCAGAGGTGTTTTTACCAAAAGCGTAGTTTAAGTAATTACAAGTTCTTCAACTTTAGGCAGCTCTATAAAAAAGGTGCTGCCTACATTTAATTCGCTATCTACCCAAATACGTCCTTGGTTTAGTTCTACTAATTCTTTACAAATAGTTAAACCTAGACCTGTACCTTTTTCATTTTCGGTTCCAATAGTTGAAAACGTATTATTATCAAATATTTTATGTTGATTTTCTAAAGAGATACCAACGCCAGAATCCGTAACACTAATTATACTATAGCCATTATTTACACTATTAGCTATGGTAATTTTATCGTCTTTTTTACAAAACTTAACGGCATTTGCTAATAGGTTTTGAATAATAATTTCGACCATACTTCTATCTGCATAAACAAAATCACGTACCGTAGTATCTATTAAAAGAATACCTTTTTTGTGCATCTTTTGTTCAACTAATTTTACTTTTTCGTTAAAAACTTCTTGTACATCAAACAAAGAAGGTTTTGGACTTAAAGACTGCATTTGCGACTTAGACCAATTTAGTAAGTTAAAGAGCAAGAGTGAAGCGTTATTTGCATTTTCACTCAATTCTGGCAATAAACTATGAAACTCTTCATTAGATAATTGTCCATCTTTTAATAAATCGATAAATCCTTTTGTAGAGGTGAGCGAATCTTTTAAATCATGAGAAACAATAGAGAACAATCTATCTTTAACTTTATTAATGTTTTCTAGATGTTTACTTTGTTCTAAAATAGCTTCGTTTTGTAATTCTATTTTTTGATTTTTATCTTCTAAATCTCTAGTGTATTTGGTGCTATTGCCACGTTTTATATAAAATAAAATAAAGAATATTAATAGAATAGCAAATGCTGCTAGTACAATATAAAACGCAATATTTAAGCGGTCTAGCTTCTTTTTACTATCATTATTATCCATTTTAACAGGAGCAATGGTGCTTAAAGTAACTAAAGGTTCTTTCTGCACTTCAATTATAGAGTCTTCTTTAAAAATAGGAGCAATATCTTTTTGTTTTTTAGCATCAATACTTGTTTTTATTTTAAAGTATTCTCTTTGCCATGCAAAGGCTCTTTCAAAATCACCTTTTGTAGAATCTAAGGTTTTCATAAGCTTGTAGTTTTTTAATAACTCAAGTTTATTGTTATTTTGTCTGCCCATATTACCTGCCTCTAAAAGCTGTAACTCTGCAGTTTTGTAATGTTTTTTGAGGATGTTTAATTCCCCTAAATTATTAAGCGATTTTAAAATGCCTTGTTCGTTTTTTACGGTTCTATTTAGTTTTATGCTTTCTGTTAAATAATCCGAAGCTATTTTTAAGTCCTCATTTTTTATATAAGCAGCTCCTAAGTCTGGAAGAATGCTTGCTTTTAACTCCAGGTTATTATCCTTTACATGTTTAAGAGCATTCTCGTAATATTGTATTGTTTTTTTTAAGTCGTTTTGCTCAAGATATAATTGAGCTAAACTTATATTGCTTTTAACAATACCTTCAATGCTATTAATGCGTTCTTGTACTTCTAAGCTTTTTAAATTGTAATCGATTGCTTTTTCTGTAGATCCAGTTTTTTGGTAAGCCTTTCCTAAACTTTGATATGCAATTGCTAAATCTTCAAATAAATCTCTTTTTTCTAGCTCATTAATGCCTTCGAGAGCATATTTTAAACCTTTTTTGTAATTACCACGTTCTATTTCTAAAATTCCTAATTGGTTTTTTGTTCTAACTATAGATAATGTATCTTTTAATGCAATAAATAACTGTTCTGCTTTTGTAAATTGATTAGAAGCATTAATATAATCGTTTCTTCTATTGTAAATAAGTGCCTTATAAAAAGTTATCTCAGCAATACCTTTTCTGTATTTTAAATTCTCAGATAATTTTTCGGCTCCATTAATATACTTTAAAGCACTATCGTAATCCTTAGTGTTATATAGTAATTTTATTATTTTAAGAGAAGTTTCAATTTTGGTAGTATCGGGATTCTGAAAAGTTAATTCTATGCGTAAACTTTCTAATTCTTCATCTTGCGAAAAAGCAGTTAGAGAAAATAAAAAGCAAAAAAGAACAATTAGTCTTATCATAGGTACTTGCAACAATGCAACGAAAATTAACTAAAGGTTTTTAATGTTTTATAAAAACATAAACATTAGTTGGTTAAGGGTTTAATAGCTTACCAAAAATTAAAAAAAGACATCTATTATACTAATTTATAGGTTTTAAAGCCAATATATTAGTTTAAGTGAGTCTATTAATAAAACACTTCGGTAATTTATCGATGAATAGGAAAAATAATACAAATATGCTCGGTTTTTCGTTGAAAGGCATTATGTTGTCTTTTTGGTAATTACATAAGTAATACTAAGATATTAGAACAGTAATTTTTAATATAATACATAAGATTAGTATTGCATTTAAATCAAATATAGAAATCAATAGATAATAAATTATGTTTAGGCAATATATACTATATTTGTCAGTCTAAAATTACAAATAAAATGAACCTTCAAGTAACATTAACACAAGCAGTAAAACAAGCTGTTAGTACAATTTATAAAGCAGAATTAGAAAACGTAGAATTTCAAGCTACTCGTAAAGAGTTTGCAGGAGATATTACAGTAGTTGTGTTTCCAATGTTGCGCGTAGTTAAAGGCAATCCTGTACAAATAGGAGAAGCAATTGGTACATTTTTAGTAGATAACGTTGATGAAGTAAAAGCATTTAACGTAGTAAAAGGCTTTTTAAATATTGAAATTGTAGATGCACACTATGTTTCATTTTTTAATACAATTAAAGACGACTCTACTTTTGGGTTTACAGCACCTAAAGCAGACGACAAAGCTATAATGGTAGAATATTCTTCACCAAATACAAACAAACCTTTACACTTAGGACATATACGTAATAATTTATTAGGTTATAGTGTAGCCGAAATTATTAAAGCCTCTGGAAAGAAAGTTTATAAAACGCAGATAATTAACGATCGTGGTATTCATATTTGTAAGAGTATGTTAGCTTGGCAGCGTTTTGGTAATACAGAAACACCTGAGTCTACAGGATTAAAAGGAGATAAGCTGGTTGGAAATTACTATGTAAAATTCGATCAAGAATATAAAAAAGAAATAGCAGCTTTAATAGCCGAAGGTAAAACCGAAGACGAAGCAAAAAAAGAAGCACCAATTTTAATTGAAGCACAACAAATGCTTCAAAAATGGGAAGCCGGAGATAAAGAAGTCGTTGCATTATGGGAAACCATGAACCAATGGGTTTATAATGGTTTCGATGTTACTTATAAAAATTTAGGAGTAGATTTCGATACTTTGTATTATGAAAGTCAAACTTATCTATTAGGAAAAGAATTTGTTGATGAAGGTTTAAAAACGGGAGTATTCTTTAAAAAAGAAGATGGTTCTGTTTGGTGCGATTTAACCGAAGACGGCCTAGACGAAAAAATAGTACTGCGTAGCGATGGTACAGCTGTCTATATGACACAAGATATTGGTACGGCAATACAACGTTTAAAAGATTTTCCAGATGTTGGCGGTATGGTTTATACTGTTGGTAACGAACAAGATTATCACTTTCAAGTCTTATTTTTAATTCTGAAAAAATTAGGATTCGATTGGGCTAAAAACTTATTTCATTTAAGTTATGGAATGGTAGATTTACCTAGCGGAAAAATGAAAAGTAGAGAAGGTACTGTTGTAGATGCCGACGATTTAATTTCAGATATGGCTACTACAGCGCAAGAAATCTCTGAAGATTTAGGGAAACTAGACGGGTATACAGATCAAGAAAAATTAGATTTATATAGCACAATAGGCCTAGGAGCTTTAAAATATTATATACTTAAAGTAGATCCGAAAAAGAGAATTTTGTTTGATCCAAAAGAATCTATCGATTTTCAAGGTAATACAGGACCTTTTATACAATATACTTACGCTAGAATACAATCTATTTTACGTAAAGCAGAGGCAACTTTAAAAAACGATAATATTACATTAAGTAGTATTAATGCTGATTATACGTTAGAAGATAAGGAAAAAGCAGTATTAAAACATTTACAGCTTTTTCCAGAAGTAATACAAAATGCTGCCCAAAATTATAGTCCAGCTTTAATAGCAAACTATATTTACGAATTGGTTAAAGAGTATAATTCATTTTTTCAAAACTTACCAATTGTAATGGGTAACGACAATAAAGATTCTATAGCGTTTAGAGTTCAATTGTCTAAAGCGGTAGGAAATGCAATTAAAAATGCTTTCGGATTGCTAGGTATTAGTGTGCCAGAGAGAATGTAGAACAAACATATATTAAAATATAAAAATCCCAAAATTTAATAGTTTTGGGATTTTTTATGCCACTTAACTAATTATGAGTTATAGCATAAAAATTATATAAAATTAATTCCCTTTTATTATTTTTGTTTCAATGCAGAATACTATAATAAACCACATTCCAGAGCAAGCTATTTCTAAGGTTTTAGAACTTTTAGAGCATGATAATTTAACGGTTTTAGTAAAAAAGGAAAGGAAAACTAGGCATGGAGATTACAGGAAATTATCAAACGGAAAACATCAAATAACAATAAATAATAATTTAAATAAATATCGTTTTTTAATTACACTTGTTCATGAAGTTGCTCATTTTGAAGCTTATAAAAACTACGGAAGACTTATTAAACCACATGGATTAGAGTGGAAACGTACGTTTCAACATTTAATGTTACCTTTTATAAATCCAGAAGTATTTCCTTTAAATTTATTACCTTTATTAGCAAGACATTTTAAGAATCCTAAAGCAAGTAGTGATACAGATTCTGATTTAGCTTACGCATTAAAACAATTTGATGCTAATAGTGACAAAACATATGTTTTTGAGGTGCCTTTTGGAACTGTTTTTAGATTTAGAGACAAAAAAACTTTTAAAAAAGTAAGCAAACGTGTAAAACGTTTTGAATGTGTTGAAATTAGTACAGGAAAAGTGTATCTTTTCAGTCCTAATGCAGAAATAGATATTATTGAAGAATGAGAGATAAAATGAATAAAAATTATTATGCCATATTAATGGCTGGAGGAGTAGGTTCTAGGTTTTGGCCAGTAAGCACAACAGATTTTCCAAAGCAATTTCACGATATGTTGGGAACTGGAGATACGCTAATTCAAAAAACGTTTAATCGTTTAGCGACTTTAATTCCGAAGGAAAATATTTTTATTCTAACTAATGAGATTTATAATGATTTAGTTTTAGAACAACTACCAGAAGTAACTAAAAGGCAAGTTGTTTTAGAACCGGCAATGAGAAACACAGCACCTTGTATTTTATATGCTTCTTTAAAAATTCAAAAAGAAAATAAAGATGCAGTAATGATAGTTGCACCAAGCGATCATTGGATTGAAGATGAAAAAGCGTTTACAGATAACGTAGAACAAGCTTTTAAATACTGCGAGAATAATGATGCCTTAATGACTTTAGGTATTAAGCCAACGTTCCCAAATACGGGTTATGGTTATATAGAATACGATAAGGACTCAAATAGTCCTATAAAAAATGTAAATCAGTTTAGAGAAAAACCAGATTATGAAACGGCTAAAAGCTTTATCTCTCAAGGTAATTTTTTATGGAATGCAGGTATTTTTATATGGAGCGCAAAAAGTGTAGTGGAAGCCTTTAAAAATAACCAACCAGAATTATTTCAACTTTTTGAAAATGGAATCAATACTTATAATTCAGATTTAGAAAACGATTTTATAAAAGAAAATTATGGCAAAGCCGAAAATATATCGGTAGACTATGCTATTATGGAAAAGTCTAAAAATGTATTTGTTTTACCTGCTACTTTCGATTGGAATGATCTTGGAACTTGGGGAAGCTTATACGATAAGTTAGAAAAAGACGAAGATAATAATGCTGTAGTAAATGCAAGAACACTAGCAGAGGATGCCTCTGGAAACATGATACGTACCAAGACGAATAAAGTAGTGGTTGTAGATGGTTTAAAAGATTATATAATTGTGGATAAAGATGAAGTTTTACTTATTTATCCAAAGGCAAAAGAACAAGATATAAAAAAAGTACTTCAAAAAGTGAAAACTCAATTTGGAGACCATTTAGGATAATATATGAGTGACGAAAACAAATTTAATTTTGCTGAAGATTCTAAAAAAGATGAAGCAGAAATATTAAAAGAAGTAGCAGATAAAAAAGACGAAGCTGTACAGCAGTCTAAAGAAACTGTAAAGAAAGACGCAAAAAGTTTTTTTGAAAGCATAAAAAAATTCTTTATTGAGCTTCTTGATTTTAGAGAAGATACAGATAGAGATGCAACAATAGAAGCGATTAAGGCAGATATTCCTTTTAAAGGAGCAACTGCGTGGATTTTAATTTGTTCTATTTTTGTGGCCTCCATAGGTCTAAATGCTAATTCAACCGCAGTTGTAATTGGAGCCATGTTAATTTCTCCATTAATGGGACCAATATTAGGTATTGGTTTAGCTATTGCAATTAACGATATCGATACTCTAAAACGATCGTTAATAAATTTAGCAACTATGATTGTGTTGAGTTTATTAACCGCTTTTTTATTCTTTTATTTCTTTCCATTAAGTGAAGATACCTCAGAACTTTTAGGTCGTGTAAGTCCAGATATTAGAGATGTGTTAATTGCCTTTTTTGGTGGTTTAGCATTAATAATCGCACGTACTAAAAAAGGAACTATAGCTTCTGTTATTTTTGGTGTAGCTATTGCAACTGCATTAATGCCTCCACTTTGTACAGCAGGTTATGGATTAGCTAAAGGTAATTGGGTTTATTTTGGAGGAGCAATGAACTTGTTTACTATTAATACCATTTTTATTGCATTGGCAACTTTTATAGTTTTAAAAGTATTACGTTTTCCAATGCTTAAATATGCTAATTCTGCTAAACGAAAAAGAATTGCACAATTTGCAGCACTTGTAGCAATTATTGTCATGATTTATCCAACTATTACTTTTGTAAAAGTGTTAAGAGAGAGTCAATTAGAAATTAATTACGATAATTTTATTAAAAATGAAATTGCTCCAAATAGTGAACTTTGGTTTCAAAAAGGAATTCCTAATTATGAAGAAAAATTAATAACGCTTTATTTTAATGGTGAAATTACTGAAGCCACAGAAGTAGATTTACGTAACGAATTAAAAGGTTATGATAAAATAGGAGAGTTTGAATTAAAAATAAATGGAAACAAAAATAGAAGTTTCGATAAAATTTCTGATGCCTACGATAGAGCAATAAGAATCTTAGACGAAAAAGATAATATTATTTTAGGCTTGCAAACTGAAGTCAATAATTTAAGAAGTGAACTACAAAGAGTTAATAATGATAATAATACTATTTCATTCTCTATTTTATCAAAAGATGCTAAAATAAAATTTAATGATTTACAGTATTTTGGTTATTCTAAAATGTTAGTGTCTAATAATTTTACATCGGTAGATACAATAGATGTTGCAACTGCAAAATGGAAAGTTGGTATAAACGATAGTATTGCAGGAGTTAAAGATAAAGAGTTGGTTGAATGGCTTAAAACAAAAATTAAAACAGATACAATTGTTTTAAAAAGACAATAATCAATACGTTTTAGATTATGTTTTTAATGTATTTAAGAAGTTGTAAATGACTTATTTATTTTCTTTAATTATAGCTTCACGTACTTTTTTAAATAAGTTCGAAGAATAAACAAAGTCTGTAACAACTTCATTATCTGTTCTAAATATTGTGTCTTTAGTGCCTTCCCAGGCTTTCAATCCATCTTTTAGAAACATAATATGATCTCCAATTTCCATAACAGAGTTCATATCGTGAGTATTAATAACAGTTGTTATTTGATACTCTTCTGTAATTTCATGAATTAAATTATCTATTACAATTGCTGTTTTAGGATCTAATCCAGAGTTAGGCTCATCGCAAAATAAGTATTTAGGATTGTTTACAATTGCTCTAGCAATGGCAACACGTTTTTGCATACCACCAGAAGCTTCACTTGGCATTTTTTTGTGGGCACCTTCCAGGTTTACACGCTTTAAAACAACGTTTGCACGATCTCGCATTTCGTCCTTTTTAAGTTTAGTAAACATACGCAAAGGAAACATTACGTTTTCTTCAATTGTTAAAGAATCAAACAAAGCACTACCTTGAAATACCATGCCAATTTTCGCACGCATATCTCTTTTTTTGTCTTCACTTAAATCTGCAAAAATTTCACCATTATATTCTATGCTGCCTTGCTCGTAAGAATATAAACCTAATAAGCATTTCAAAAATACAGATTTTCCAGAACCACTTTGTCCAATAATTAAATTGGTTTGCCCTTGATGAAATGTTGCGCTAATACCTTTTAAAATATGAGCTTCTCCAAACGATTTATGTAAATTTTTTACTTCTATCATTAGCTTAGTAATAATTGAGTTGCTAAATAGTTTATAATAATAATTGCAACACTAGTCCAAACAAAAGAGGTTGTACTTGCTTTTCCTACTTCAAGAGCACCACCTTTCATATAATAGCCATGAAAAGAAGGTATTGTAGCCAATACAAAGGCAAATAAGAATGTTTTAATAAAAGCATAAACAATATGAAAAGGTTCAAACTCTTGTTGTATACCTGTAATAAAATCATCTACAGATGCATAACCTCCATATATACATGCCATTAATCCACCAATAACACCTAGAAACATAGCAATAGATATTACAAAAGGATAAAATGCCATTGCAATTAATTTAGGAAAAACAAGATAGTTTAATGAGTTTATACCCATAACCTCTAAGGCATCAATTTGTTCTGTAACACGCATGGTTCCTATACTAGAAGTAATAAAAGAACCTACTTTACCTGCCATAATAATAGACATAAAGGTAGGAGCAAACTCCAATAGAATAGATTGTCTTGTTGCAAAACCAATTAATTCTTTTGGAATCAAAGGATTATCAATATTTAATGCTGTTTGAATGGTTACTACGCCACCAACAAAAAAAGCAATAAATGCAACAATACCTATAGAACCAATTATTAAATCGTCTATATCTTTAAGTATAAGTTCTTTCATTACAGACCATTTCGTTGGTTTACGAAATAGCTCTATAATCATTAAAAAGTAAGCGCCAATATTATGTAGATACTGCATATAAGTATTGAAACGATTTTTGTTTCATTATTAATTTAAAAACCGAATTGTATTAATTGCTAAAGTATAAAAATCTAAAACCAATGTTCTATAAAATGGTATAATATATTCAGATAATTATAACAGGTATTTAACGCTGTTTTTAAATTAGAATATTTTAAATAGTTTATTTTTGTCTTGTAAACTAAAGCTTATAACATGAGATTTTTATCAAGTATTTTTATAGTATTATTTTTTTTTAACTGTACAGCACAGAATAAAGTAATACAAACTAATTTAGAAAAAGAAGTATCACTGCATGCTAAACCTAAATTAGTGATTGGTATAGTGGTGGACCAAATGAGATACGATTATTTAACACGTTTTTATAATAAGTTTGGAGACGATGGTTTTAAACGCTTAATTAACGATGGTTTTAATTGCAAAAACAACCATTATAATTATGTGCCTACTTATACAGGACCAGGTCATGCTTCAATATTTACTGGAACTTCTCCAAAAAATCATGGAATAATTGCTAATTATTGGTACAATAAATTTAGTAAGAAAACGATGTATTGTGCAGACGATTCTACTGTTATTGCTATAGGTAGTAAAACTGATACAGATCGTATGTCTCCTCGTAATATGAAAACAACAACTTTTGCAGATGAGAATAGATTATTTACTCAAATGCGAGGAAAAACTATTGGAATATCTGTTAAAGATCGTGGTGCAATTTTACCAGCTGGTCACTCTGCAAATGCTGCTTATTGGTTTAGAGGTAAAGATGAAGGTAATTTTATTACTTCTAGTTATTATATGGATAGCCTTCCAGAATGGGTAAAAACTTTTAATGCAAGTAATACTGCTGAAAACTATTTACGCGAATGGAATACACTGTATGATATTAATACATATACAGAAAGTGGAAGTGATTTAAATTCGTTTGAAGGCGGTTTTAAAGGTAAAGAAAATGCGACTTTTCCTTATGATTTAGCAGTTTTAAAAGACGATAATAAAGGATTCGATATTATTAAAGCAACACCATTCGGAAATAGTATAGTAGCAGATTTTGCAATTCAAGCACTTGCAGGAGAGCAATTAGGTAAAGATGATATTACAGATGTTTTAACGGTTAGTTTTTCGAGTACAGATTATGTTGGTCATAATTTTGGTGTTAACTCTAAAGAGATAGAAGATACATACATTCGTTTAGATAAGGATTTAGAGCGTTTATTTAAAGCATTAGATGCCCAAGTTGGTGCAGGTGAGTATACTTTATTTTTAACTTCAGATCATGGTGCAGTAGAAGTGCCTGCATATTTACAAAGTGTAAAAATACCTGCTGGGTATTTTAATAAAAAAGAATTTAGAAAAAAACTAAACGGATTTTTAGTTGAAAAATATGCTACTTCAGATTTAATAGAGAGCTTTAGTAACGATCAAATATTTTTAAACAAATCACGCTTAAAAGCATTGAACTTAGATTTAAGGGAAGTGCAATATGCTATTGTAAACGAAGTAATAAATTATAAAAATATTGATAAAGTATATTCATCTGAAACGATGCAGAATACTACATTCTCTAATGGAATTGAAGCTTTAATACAAAATGGTTACCATCAAAAGCGATCTGGAGATATCATTATTATTAAAAATCCTGCCGTAATTAGTTATAGCGAAACAGGTTCTACACATGGTTCTGGTTCTACTTTTGATACTCATGTACCATTATTATTTTACGGAAATGGTATTAAAAAGGGAAGCACATTGGCTAAAACTGAAATTATCGATATCGCTCCAACAATCTCTGCACTATTAGGAATAAGCTATCCTACAGGGACTACGGGTAGTGTGTTAGATTTTGTTATAGATTAAGAGAGACTACTTTATTACTGTGGGTTTCTGCTAAGGCAGAAACTCATTTTTTTTTATATTAGATGAAGTAAATATTTTGACAAGAAAGTCTTAATATATTAATAATTTAAAACAGCTTAATGTTTCTTAGAATTTGTTCTAATAGCATTTTCTGTTTTTAAGAATAAGTATAGAACACTAAATAGAAGTAGAATAAGACCAATAATTATTATTTGATTGTTACTGAAGTTTATTACTATAAAATTGATGCTTATAAGAAGCATTATAATCCCAATTACTATCATTTTTTTAGCAGAATAAACTTGAGCAAAATCCCAATTTTGTTGGTTTTTCATGGATGCTGCAGTTCTGTAACCGTAAAGAGAATTTATTTTCTTTGGAGGAAATTTATACATAATAAAACCAACAATAATAAAAACAATACCGCTTAAAGATAATGGATTGATTAAATGTTCTAGGTTTTCCAAAATGTGCTTATGTCTAGGCTTACTTTCTGTAGATAAAGTAATTGTTAACCAATTCTATATAGGTTTGTTTGGCTTCATCATTGGTAATACCCTGAATTTGAAAAAGCGCATTGGTTTTAAAAGCATTAATAATAGGAGTACGACTACTTGGTCTTTCGTAGTTGTTAGTAGCCTTTTTATAATATGCATACAAACGTAGAAGGAAATCTGCAGGGAAAGGTTCTGTATGAGCGTTAATACGTTCTACAGCTTCATTAAATGCGATATCTATTTCTTCGGATGTCATTTTCTTACAATTCGGCAATTACACTTTCTCCTCCTTTTACTTTTTCGTTTAGTTTTACTTTAATTTTAGTGTCTAAAGGTAGATATAAATCTACTCTAGAACCAAATTTAATAAAACCAGAATCACTACCTTGAACAGCTGTATCATCTACTTTAGCGTAGTTTACAATACGTTTTGCAAGTGCTCCTGCAATTTGTCTGTATAATACTTTGCCGTAGGTTTCATTCTCTACAACTACTGTCGTACGTTCGTTTTCTTCACTTGCTTTTGGGTGCCAAGCGACTAAGTATTTTCCTGGATGATATTTGCTAAACAATACTTTACCATTAATAGGGTAGCGAGTTACATGTACATTTAAAGGAGACATAAAAACACTAACTTGTAATCTCTTTTCTTTAAAATATTCTTTTTCAAAGACTTCTTCAATTACAACAACTTTACCATCAACAGGAGATAATACATGATTGTTATTATTTACAGTGTTCCTTTTCGGGTTTCTAAAAAACTGAAGTATCAAATATAGAAATACTGCAAGTGTTGCAAATACTAAATATTTAAGCCATGCAATATTTATGAAATCTGCAGCCAAATACGATGCAATGACAATAATAAAAGTAATGACAATAATTTTATGGCCTTCTTTATGAAACATAGTGTAGAATTCTTAAAAATAAATATATGAATGGTGCGGCAAATATAATACTATCAAAACGGTCTAACAAACCACCATGACCTGGCATAATTACACCACTATCTTTTACGTTTGCTTGACGTTTAAATTTTGATTCGATTAAATCTCCTATAGTACCAATAACACTAATAATAACAGCTAAAATTAACCAGTTATTAAAGTTTAAAGTTTCGGTATAAGTAGCAATAAAATAACTTGCAATGCATGAAAATAATAAGCCTCCAAGAAAGCCTTCCACTGTTTTTTTAGGCGAAATACTTGGAAACAGTTTCTGTTTACCAAAGTTTTTACCAACTATGTAAGCAAAAGAATCATTAACCCAAACAATAATAAATGAGCCTAATAAAAGCTTAGGAGTAAAAGTGTGATTAAAGTTTGCAATTAATATTAAAAATACAAATGCGCTGGAAACATAAAATGTAGTTAGTATAAAGCGTTTTGTTATAAATAATGGTATTACTTTTTCTGAAAATAAATCTTTAATTAGTAGTAACTGAACAAATATAGTTATGACTTGTAATATCTGCGTAGCTTCGTCTAATCCTTCCGAAGAATTCATAAGTAGCTGCCAATAACCAAATATAAAATATAGTATTGTAAATACAATGTATGGCACAAAGCTCTTTAATCCAATTAGTTTTTTAAACTCTGCAATAGCTATAATTCCAAAAATAAAAAATAAAATTATTAGCGCATGCTGATTTAATAACGATGCTACAAGCAACGAAATAAATAGGATACCTGAAAGTGCTCTTGTAATGGTTTCTTTCATTAATTATAAATCTTCAAGAAGCAACAAATATAGGTTTTTTGAAGCACTACCATAGGTTAAAAAGTCTTTTTCATCAAGATCTTTAAAGTGTTTAATAGTAGTAATATTTGTTGGTATTTTTTGCGCGTTTTTGTTTTTTATTTGGCGTAATCCTTCGCCAATATTTGTAACAATCTGGCTTGTAGTAGCAAATACTATAAAATTGTTTGGAAACTCTATTAGTTTAGATTCTGCTATTTGATGAGAAGATATAAGTATAGAACCATCGTCTGCAATTAAGTTTTCGCAAGTTGTAAAAAAATAGGTAGCATCTTTAAGCGAGTCTATCTTTAGGTTTAAACTTTCAAAACGTTCTTTTAGATTTTTATCGTAAAAATAGCCTGATTTATCTACCCAATTATTTTCTTGAAAAATAAGGTTCGTATTTTCAAATACTTCGTTCAAATTCTCGCAATACAAGAATTTACCACCATTAGCTTTAAAGTTTATTGTAAAACTTTCGTCTATTGGTAGTTTAACTTGAGGCATGTATTTACCTCTATTATCAGTACTAATCTCCTCTTTCTTATTGTTAGATTTAGAACGGAAAAAGTTTTTAAAAATGCTCATTTATCTATTGCTATTAACCTAAGCCATTAACGTAATTATCAAATATAAAAAATCTCAAACTAACATAAGGGTTAATTTGAGATTTTAAGACTATTTTATTATTAAGTAGTACTTATTATTCGTCTGCTTTCGTTTCTTTATTCTCTGTAAGGAGTTTTTCAGAAGGTTTTTCTGCAGCAGAATCAAAAGGACGTTTCCCTAAAATTTCTTCTAAATCATCTTTAAAGATAACTTCTCTTTCCATAAGTCTTTGCGCTAATTTTTCTAACACATCACGTTTAGAAGTTAATAACTCTAAAGCACGATCGTATTGTGTTTCAACAATGTTTTTTATTTCATTGTCAATAAGCTCAGCAGTACTTTCACTATAAGGTTTTACAAAGCCGCTTTCTCCAGCAGGATCGTAATATGTTATGTTTCCAACCTTTTCATTTAAGCCATATATCATAACCATAGCTTTTGCCTTTTTGGTTACATTTTCTAAATCGCTAAGTGCACCTGTAGAAATCTCGTTAAAGATTATTTTTTCGGCAGCACGTCCACCCATAGTTACACAAATTTCGTCTAAAAACTTGCTTGTTCTTGTAATGTATGCTTCTTGTGGTAAATACCATGCAGCACCTAAAGAACGTCCACGAGGAACAATCGTTACTTTAACTAATGGATCTGCATGCTCTAAGAACCAACTTACAGTTGCATGTCCTGCTTCGTGGTATGCTATTGTTTTCTTCTCTTCAACAGAGAAAAGGTGACTTCTTTTTTCTAATCCACCAATAATACGGTCTACAGCATCTAAAAAGTCTTGTTTATCAACTGCTTTTTTATTGTTTCTTGCTGCAATTAAAGCGGCTTCATTACATAGGTTAGCAATATCTGCACCAGAAAAACCAGGAGTTTGCTTTGCTAAGAAATCTAAATCTAAACCTTCAACCTTTTTTAAAGGTCTTAAATGTACATCAAAAATAGCACGTCTTTCAGTTAAGTTAGGTAAATCTACATGTATCTGTCTATCAAAACGTCCAGCACGCATTAAGGCTTTATCTAAAATATCTGCTCTGTTGGTTGCTGCTAATACAATAACATTTGTATTAGTACCAAAACCATCCATTTCTGTAAGTAGTTGATTTAGCGTGTTCTCACGTTCGTCGTTACTTCCAGACATCGCATTTTTCCCTCTTGCTCTACCGATAGCATCAATTTCATCTATAAAAATAATAGCAGGAGATTTTTCTTTAGCTTGTTTAAATAAGTCTCTTACACGAGAGGCTCCAACACCAACAAACATTTCAACAAAATCTGATCCAGATAATGAGAAAAATGGCACTTTTGCTTCACCTGCAACAGCTTTTGCTAATAAGGTTTTACCTGTTCCTGGAGGGCCTACTAGTAAAGCTCCTTTTGGAATTTTACCACCTAAAGAAGTATACTTCTCTGGGTTTTTAAGGAAATCTACAATCTCTTGTACTTCTTCTTTAGCTCCTTCTAAACCTGCAACATCTTTAAAAGTTGTTTTAACTTTAGTATTCTCATCGAATAACTTGGCTTTAGATTTTCCTATATTAAAAATCTGTCCACCAGCACCTCCGCCAGCTCCACCAGACATACGACGCATAATAAAGATCCAAACACCAATTAATAGAATAAATGGTAACAGACTAAATAATAAATCTGCTAGAACATTTTCTTCTCTGTCATTATCGTACTTTGTAGTAAGATTGTTTTCGTCTATAATTTGAGTATACTTATCTTCAAAATTACTTAAATCACCATATTGAAAAACATAGTTAGGTAATTCTGTAGAGCCAAGTTTAAAACCTGTAGATACAGTTTTTGCGTGCTTTTTTAATTTAGCAGCATCATCTGTAAGGTATACTTTTACATATCCTGTATTTTTAATAATATCAAAATGATCTATTTCACCAGCTTTTAGAGTTTGAAAAAACTCTATTGGTGTTATTTTTTTATTATCATTAGTATCGCTTGTGCCAAAAACTTGAAATGCAATTAATGCAATTAAAAGCGCTCCAGAGATCCAATACGGATTAAACTTAGGTTTTTTAGGAGCTTGTGGTTTTTTATTTTCTGCCATGTATGGGTTTAAAATTTAGATTCGATAACTGTAGTCTTGGCATCTCCCCAAAGACTTTCAATATCATAATATTCGCGAATATGTTTTTGGAAAACATGTACTACAACATTTACGTAATCCATTAAAATCCATTCAGCATTATCTTCACCTTCAATATGCCAAGGCTTATCTTTAAGTTCTTTGCTTACCTTTTTTTGTATTGAACTAACGATTGCGTTAACTTGAGTATTAGAAGTTCCTTCGCAAATTATAAAATAATCGCAAACAGTATTATCAATCTCTCTTAGGTCTAGAATAATTGTTTCTTTTCCTTTTACATCTTCAATGCCACTAATAATTGTTGCTATTAGTGTATCTACATTTGCTTGTTTTTTAGTCATTAATGAAATTTAATTTGTGCAAAGTTATTATTTTTTGGTTCTTTATACTTTAAAATTATTATAAACATTTGTTATAAAAATTTAATCACGAAGATAACCAATTTATATGCGTATAATCAAACTTGATGCCATCGATTCTACAAATACTTTTCTTAAAGGGATTAGTAGTACAGAAACACTTGAAGATTATACAGTTGTTGTTGCAAAACAACAGACCAATGGGCGTGGACAAATGGGTAAACTATGGGAAGCAAAAACAGGTGAAAACCTTACGTTTAGTATGTTTAAAGGTATTAGAGGTTTAACTTTTTCTAATCAGTTTTATCTTAGTATTGTTACTTCTCTTGCATTGTATAATACGTTAAAAGTGTATAATGTGCCTAATTTATTTGTAAAATGGCCTAACGACATTTTGTCAGCGAATAAGAAAATAGCAGGTGTTTTAATAGAGAATGTTGTAAAACAAAATAGATTAGAGTATTCTGTTATTGGTATTGGATTAAATGTTAATCAAATTGAGTTTAATAATTTAACGAGTGCTACTTCTTTAAAAGAATGCTGCGGTAAGCATTTTGATTTAGATGAAATACTTTATAAATTTTTAATCGAGTTTAAAAGTGCTTATAAGAGATTAGACTTTGGATCTTTTGAGTCACTAAAGGCAGATTATGAATCTAAACTCTTTAGAAAAAACAAACCTTCAACATTTAAAAATATTGAAGGCGATTTATTTTCAGGTTTCATAAAAGGTATTTCTTCTAATGGTAATTTAGTCGTCTTATTAGAGGACGAAATTATTAAAGAATTTACTTTAAATGAAATTACTTTATTGTATTAATATAAACTGTTATCTTAAACAGCAGCTACCATATTTGTTGCCAATGTATCTATAAAGTTGCTTATTGGTCTTTTAATCATCATGGCCATCATAGCATTAAATTCGCCATCAAAGTTAAGTTTTACTTCACTTTTGTTACTGTCAATTTCTGTAATAGTTGCTATTAAAGAAAAATCTAATTTACCACCAGCAGCACCAAGTACTATTTTGTTATTAGGTATCGTTTCTTTCTTTTTAAGTACAATCTCTGGCATTCCTTTTAATGCGAATAGAAATTTATCTTCACCAAGAAGTTCAAACTTACTTATAGTATCTGGCATAAGTGTTTCAAAGTTTTTAACATCGCTTAAAAAATTGAACGTCTCTTCAGCAGATTTTTCTATTGTTACTTTTTGTGATTCTAAATTCATATTAGGGAGTGTAATTATTAATTCTTTATAATAGCTGAAATAGCCTTTTTTTGTATTTAGATATCAAGAAGCATTCCATTCGCTTGGATTACTGTTCCAAGCAGACAAAGTTTCTAATTGTTCTTCTTTTATGTAATTGGTTTCGGCAGCTTCAATAAGTAAATTATCATAGTTACTTAAAGTTTGTAAGTCTATGTTTTCTGCTTCAAAGTTGGTTTTAGCAATATCAAAACCATAAGTAAAAATAGCAACCATGCCTTTTACATTTACATTTGCTTCTTTTAAAGCTCTTACCGCATTAAGACTGCTTTTTCCTGTACTAATAAGATCTTCAACAACAACAACATTTTGTCCGCTTTCAATAAAACCTTCAATTTGGTTTTGGCGACCATGTCCTTTTGCTTCAGGTCTTACATATATAAAAGGTAGCCCCAAATATTCAGCGACTAGTATCCCAATACCTATTGCTCCGGTTGCAACACCAGCAATAGCATCTGGTTTACCATAGTGCTGTTCTATAAATTTTGCCATTTCCTCTCGAACATAATTTCTTACGGGTGGGAATGATAAAATAATACGGTTGTCGCAATAAATAGGAGATTTCCATCCAGAAGCCCATGTAAATGGCTCTTTAGGACTTAATTTTATAGCGTTAATTTGTAATAATACCTTAGCGGCTTGCCTTGCAATGTGTTTGTCGAAAATCATAAGAGCAAAAATAAACAATAATTTAAATTTATTGGCTTAGATATAAAGCTAAAAAATATTTTTTTAAGAGGTGCTTAACTAAAATAAAAATAATATTTTTACAGAAGTTAACTATTAGCTAGATCTTAAATTATGCATTACATTTTTGTAAACGATAAACCAATCATTCTAACAACTTTAGTTGAGAAGGAAACAGACTTTAAAAATTTTCTTTTAAAGGATGTTGATATTGAGCAGGCTTTAAAGGTGTTAAAGAAGAAAAGAATAAAATCTATTAGATTTATTCATCATAATGAAGACACAATTCTAAAAAAGTTTCTAAAAAAATTACCCAATGTTATTGCAGGTGGAGGTAAAGTATATAATAAGAATAATGAAATCTTATTTATTTATCGAAACAATAAATGGGATCTGCCAAAAGGTAAAGCCGAAAAAAAAGAGACTATTGAAGATACTGCAATCCGTGAGGTAGAAGAAGAGACAGGTGTTTCTGGATTAAAAATAGATAAGCCCTTAGAGACAACCTATCATATTTTTAAAAGAAATGATAAGTTGAAAATAAAAATCACATATTGGTTTAAAATGACAACCAACTTTGATGGAGAATTATTTCCTCAAGAAGAAGAAGGTATTACAAAGGTGCAGTGGCTTAATAGAGAAGAATCTACTCAAGCATTAACAAACTCTTATGCGAATATAAGGAGATTGGTTTAAGTTATTTTTTTTAGAAGCAACGTTTTAGAAATCCCATAAAACATCTTAAATAATAGTTAAATATGCTCTTTTACACCCTTTAAAGGGATTAATTGTATTATGACTAAAATATTATACAGTTAAATTTTGTTTTTTTATTTTCCCGCGATTTTACTAATTATAATTAATTAATCATGGAAAAAAAATTACCTATTTACCTCCCTCAGGTTAAAAGGCTGCAGAACTTTTTAATGCTATTTGTATTGTGTTTTTCAATACAATCTTACGCAACAACTATTGAAACATTTGAATCTAGCGAAGACACTTATTGTGGGTCTATTTCTGGTTTTGAGTTTTCTAATGGAAATTCATCTACACCAATTCAATATGGTGGAGAGTATATATTGTCTCAATTACCAAGTAACTTTTATGTAAACTTAAAAGTTAATGGTTACTTAAGAAGTGCAAAATTTAGATTAGTAAACTTAGATACTGGTCAATATTATAATATTAACGAAAGTTTGTTGCCTTATACGTTTCCAGGAGGAAATGGAGCATGGTGTTATGGAACAGGAAGATTTAAGGTTGTAGCTAAAGTATATAAATATAATAATTGTTATGGATGGTATTGTGATAAGGAAGTAACTAAATTTACAATAACAAACAATCCTTCATGTGGAACTATTTCTGGATTCGAATTCACAAATGGAAACTCTTCAGTAACAATAGAAGACAATGGAGAATATTCTTTAGATCAATTACCAAATAATTTCTATACAGATGTTATTGTTGATGGTTTTTCAGAAAGTGCAAGTATTAAGGTTAAAAACAAAAATACAGGGCAACAATATACAATAGGTGAAAACTATTTGCCATATACATTCCCGGGAGGAAATGGAGCTTGGAATTTGCCTGCTGCAGAATATGAAATTCAAGCTAAAATATTTAAATATGGTAATTGTGCTGGTTCGTATTGTGATAGAGAAACAATTAGTTTTACATTAACTAATTCACCGTCTTGTGGAGAGATTGATGGTTTAACATTCTCTAATGGAACAGATACAGTTGCTATTACTAATGGAGGGAGCTACGATGTTGCTTCATTACCATATAATTTTTATGTAGATGTAGTAGTATCTGGAATTACAGAAAGTGCTTCTTATAAAATAAGAAACTTAGATACAGGAGAAGTATTTAATAATGGAACTAATTCTTTACCTTATACTTACCCAAGTGGAAACCAAGCATGGAACTTAGGAACAGGAACTTTTCAATTTTATTCAGAGATATTTAAGTACGACAATTGCGCGGGAACACGATGCGACCACATTTGTTATACTTTTACTATATACGAGCAAAATTGTGGAGATATAGCAGAATTGCAATTCTCTAATGGTGCAGATATGCTTACCATTGAAGATGGAGAGACATACAATATTAACAGCTTACCATCTAATTTTTATATAGATGCAATTGTGAACGGAGTATCGGAAAGTGTTAAGCTTGAGGTTGAAAATCTAGAGACAAATGAAGAGTATTCTATAATAGAAAACTATATTCCATATACATTTCCAGCAGGAAATGGTGCCTGGAACTTAGGGTTAGGTACTTTTGAGATTAAAGCATCAATGTATAGCGGTAATTATTGTAATAGTACACTTTGCGATGAGAAGACGCTTACATTTACAATTTCAGATGCAAATACTTTATGTGAAGTAAATACTGGTACTATAACATTAGCTAATAGTATTATTTCGATTCTTAATTTAAGTTCGCCTGTAACGGTTAACATAACTTCAAATGGAGATGCGGTTGTACCACAAGGATATGATACTGCAATTCTTTTATCTAGAACCAATTCAAGTAATAATATTGTAATAGAAGAATATAAAGTGGCTAGTAACTTTTTCTTTTTTGCTAATGGATATAATTCTATAGGTAGTTATAAGATACATTCATTAGTTTATAATCCAACATCTTTAGATTTAAGTTCTATTTCTTTAGGTAACACTACTATTGCAGATGTAGCAAATACAATAACTAATAATGATGTTTGTGCATCGTTTGATGAAGTTGGAATGCCATTTTCTATTATTGCACCACCACCTAGAACTATAGAAGAAACATCAACAGATGTTAAGCCAATTAAAGGAGAAACTCTTATTAATGAAACAGTGGTTGAAGTCTTTGATACAGATACTGTGGTTAAAACAGAAGCACTACCAGGTACAAAAAATAGCTTAGATATTAAATTATATCCTAATCCAGTTGTAGATAACTTAAGTGTTGAGTTGTTATTATTAGATGCAGAAGTAGTGAAATATAATATGGTAGATTTAAATGGAAGACAAGTTCTTCAAGGTTCTTTCGATAATTCTACTTTTGGTAAAACAAGCGTAAATGTTAATGGGCTATCTAATGGGTTATATATAATAACTTTTAGATCTAACTTTAGAACATTTAGTAAAAAGGTTCAAGTTAATCACTAATATAATTAACGAGTTAAATTTTAAAAGGCCACTACAATTGTAGTGGCCTTTTTTATTAATACAATACTCTATAAACAGGATATTGTAAATGAGCTTTTTCGTAGTTTTCACTGTGTTTATGGAGCCAATCTAATTGTGCGTACCAACTTTTAGCAAAGTCTAATTCGGCATTTTTTTTAGCTTCAAATTTAGCTTTTAATATATAGTCTTTATTTAATATTTCTAAAGCCTTGTCTTCCCAAACATAAGCAGAGAAGCCTTCTTTTTGCTGTAAAATAGTATCGAAAAAATTCCAATTAAAAAAGGAGTCCGGAGCCTGAGGCTCTAAAGTCTCTACAATGTATCTAAAACTTGGTTGATTGGTTTTAATGATATAATCTCCTTCCTTAAAAGTTGTTGTTTTTGGGCTAGAAGAAATAGAAGTGTCAAAATGGAGATAGTGTCCTTCGTATGGTGTTTTCTTACTTTTGTAATCTTCAATCCTATAGCTTTCTACAGTTAATGTAGAATCTTTTTTTAGCTGAAACATGTCAGTGTTATTCAACTTTAATAAGTCGATAACAGTATACCAACCTTTAGGAATAATATAAGCCTTCGGGATTGTTACTTCAATATTTGGTTTAAAGTAATTCAGATAATTTACTTCTTTTTCAAAGGGCATCTGTCTATTATATTTTAGGCGATTTTTTCCAGTAACTTCACTAGTTATAACCTCTCCTTCAAAACCTTTAAAGTTTAGGATAGACTGCTTTAATGTGTCTATTTTCCAACTTAAGGTGTAATTTTTTTGTGTAATAAAATTGGTGTTAGCTTCTTTACGTAATTGCTTTATTTTTTTGCCATCATTTTCGGTTATCTCAATCATGCTTTTCATTAACTCATAAGTCCCTTCAACACGTTGTTTATATGGTTTTAACATGTGTGTTTCTACCATCATTCCTAAAGTATTAAAGAGTGTAGTGTAACCTGTAGAGTAACGAGGAGAATCTTTAAATTGAGAGAAGCCATTATCTGGAGTTCTGTTGTAAACATTAACATAAGGAGTAATGTCCCATTCTTTATCTGTTAGTTTTTGTTCTAAATTTGGCATCATTTCAGTATGTATATAGTTACCTAATTTTCCACCAAGTTTATTGTGTTGTGTAAATAAGTGTGTTAAAGTATATTGATAATCAGCACCATTACTAACATGGTTGTCTATAAACACATCGGGTTGGACTAAATGAAATATTTCTGCAAAAGATTTAGCGTTTTTAGTATCACATTTAATGAAATCTCTGTTTAAATCGTAATTTCTAGCATTACCTCTAAAACCATATTCTTTAGGTCCGTTTTGGTTTGTTCTAGAAGTAGAGTTTCTATTTAAACTACCTCCAATATTGTAAATAGGAATAGTTACAATTACTGTGCTATCTGGTATTGTTATTTTGCCTTTAGCAAGATCGCGATAGAGCATCATAGTTGCGTCTATTCCATCGCTTTCTCCAGGATGTATGCCGTTGTTTATTAGAAGAATACGTTTGTTTTTTCTTATCTCCGAAAAATCAAAGTTTTTGTCTTTATTAAGTGTAATAATATGAAGCGGTTTCCCAGAATCTGTTTCTCCTATAGAATCAATAGCTATAGAAGTGTATTCTTTAGATAGAGCTCTATAATATGCAATAGTTTCTGCATAAGTTGCAGTTTCTAAGCCGTTCGATTTTTCGAAAACAGTTGTGAAATCGAAATTAGTTTTAGTCTCGCAACTAAAACTAATAATAACAAGTATGAGTATAAGTATTTTCTTCATTTTAAAATATTTAATAATAGAGAATGAAACAAATATAGGAATTGCAAGTTTGTGTATCTATTAATTAAACGTACTTTTGCAGCTTCAAAAAATAGATAATGACTGAGTTTATAAGAAAGATAGTGCCAAATGCAAAAGATGATGTTTTAGCCGGAATAACCGTGTCTTTAGCAATGATTCCTGAGGTTGTTGCTTTTGCCTTTGTTGCGCAAATAGATCCATTAATGGCTTTGTCTGGAGCATTTATTATAGGATTAATTACAGCTATTTTTGGAGGTAGACCAGGTTTAATTTCTGGTGCTGCAGGAGCTGTTGCTGTAATTTTTGTTACAATGATTGCAGATGGACATACTAAAGGAATGTTAATGGATGTGCCTATTGAAAACATGGGCTTTTTCTACCTTATGGCCTGTGTGGTGTTAATGGGGATTATTCAAATTTTTGCAGGAGTTTTTAAATTAGGTCGTTTTGTGCGTTTAATTCCGCACCCAGTAATGATGGGTTTTGTAAACGGTTTATCTATCGTCATCTTTATGGCACAGGTAAAAATGTTTTCACATAAATCTTTACAAGTTTCAGATGCAGGAGTAAAAGAATATGTAGGTACTTATATGCAAGGTTCAGAATTATATATCATGATTGGTTTAGTTCTATTTACTATGGGAATAATTTGGGGATTACCTAAAATTACTAAAAAAATACCTGCTGCATTAACAGCTATTTTAATAACCAGTCTTATTGTGGTTGGTTTTAATATGGATGTTTCTACTGTTGGGTCTTATATTGTTGAAGGTGGAGGAACAGGTTTAAAAGGAGAATTTCCAACACCAAACATGGAACTTTGGGAAAAGTTACCGTTTAATTTAGATACACTTAAATTTATTGCATTACCAGCCTTTTTAGCTGCTTCGGTAGGTTTAATAGAATCTTTAATGACTATGAATTTAGTCGATGAGTTAACCGATACAAGAGGAAATGGAAACAGAGAATGCGTAGCGCAAGGAGCAGGAAACATTGTTTCTGGTTTATTTGGAGGAACAGGTGGTTGTGGTATGATTGGTCAAACTGTAATTAATGTAAATGCTGGTGGACGTGGGCGTTTATCTGGAATAATGATGGCTGTTACTTTATTGTCCTTTATTTTATTTGCAGATAAGTTAATAGAAATGGTGCCAATTGCAGCTTTAGTAGGTGTAATGTTTATGATGGTTATTGAAACTTTTGCATGGTCTAGTTTTAGAATTTTAAAGAAAATACCAATGTCTGATGCTATCGTGCTTATTACAGTATCTTTAGTTACAGTATTTGTAGATTTAGCAGTTGCAGTTTTTGTAGGTGTAATAATTTCAGCTTTAGTATTTGCTTGGGAGAATGCTAAGAAAATTAGAGCTAGAAAACGCATAAAACAAGATGGGACTAAGGTTTACGAAATTTGGGGACCACTATTTTTTGGAAGTATTCAAGCCTTTAACGATAAGTTTGATGTTAAAACCGATCCGGAAAATGTAGAGATTGATTTTGTTGAATCTCGTGTTAGTGATCATTCTGCTTTAGAAGCTATTTTTAATTTAGTTGAAAAATATAGAGCTGAAGGAAAAACAATTAAGCTTAAGCATTTAAGTGAAGATTGTAAAGTTTTAATGTATAAGGCAAATCCTAAGTTTAGAGAAGTTATAGTTGAAGATATAGATGATCCAAGATATCACTTAGCTGCAAATCCAGAAGAGTTCCCAAAACCACTTTCTGAATATAAATTTTAGAAAAATAGGCTCCTAATTTAGGAGCCTATTTTTATATATTAATACTGTATAGGCTATTTTTTTTCTTATTTTTTGTGCTAAGTGTTTGATAGTTATTGTTTAGGGTGAAATGTTTTTAACATTTTTTTAAGTTTAATATAAATACATACATCGATTAAAATACGTATTTTTACGTTTAAATGTTGTTTTGCCCTTTATTATGACTAATTTTTTTATAATGAAACGCTACTTCTTGTGTTTCATTCTCTTATTAAGCATATCCTCTTCTTTATTCGCTCAAGATAAGATTGATGCAAAGCTTGACTCTATGTCTATTTACATAAGGGATGCTTTCGATTTAATGGAGAATAATAAATATGGAGAAGCCATAGTGATGAGTAATTCTGTTCTAGAATTTGCTATAGAAAACAATGAGGAAGGATTAATTGCTAAAACTTATAATGTTCTTGGAAATGCTTATTTCTATGCCAAAAACGATTCTTTAAGCTATCATTACTTATATAAATCTTTAGATCTTTACACTAAATTAAAAGATACTTCTGGTGTTATACTTGTTTACAATAATTTAGGTGTTAATTATAGAGATTCTGAGCAAATAGAAAAGTCTAACGAAAACTTTGAACGAGCATTAAAACTTGCTAGAAAATTAGATAATAATTCAGCTTTAATTTATCCTTTATATAATGTAGGTTATAATTTAGTAGATAAACAAAAGAAATACAAAGAGGCGTTGCCATATATTATGGAAGCTCTAGATGTTTATAATTCTACTAAAGAATTAAAAGGAGATGTAATTCTGGCACATATTTATGAAACGTTAAGTTATATCTATTTTAAATTGGAAGATGAGAAAAAATCTACAATGTATTATAATAGAAGTATTGCTTATTGTGAGAAACATAATTTTCAAGTAGCTATTGCGGAACTTTACAGAGGTAGTGCAAATTTAAATGCCGAAAAAGGAGATTTTGAAAAAGCATATGAATTGCAGAGTAAATTCATTATAGCAAACGACTCTATCGTTTCAATAAAAGAATTTGGAAAAGTTAAAGAAATTGAGGCTGCTTATAAAATTAAAGAAAATGAAGAGAAACTTAATTTTGTAAAAAAAGAACAAGCCATACAAAAAGAGATTATTAAAAAATCTAAGATTTATAATATTCTTTTAGTTCTTTTTAGTTTAGTATTGCTTTTTAGTGGTTATTGGATTTATAAAAAAAATAAACAATTAAAGTTAGCCAAGGATAAGGCTGAAAATCTATCTAAGGTGAAAAGTGATTTTTATTCAGAAATTAGCCATGAACTTCGTACTCCTTTGTATGCTGTTATTGAGCTTTCTGGATTGTTATTAAAAGAAAATGTAAGCGTAAAGCACAAAGAATATATAGAGTCTCTTCGGTTTTCTGGAAACCATTTAATGTCTTTAATAAATAACGTATTAGAGCTTAATAAGGTGGAATCTGGTAAAATGAAAATACAGCAAATAGATTTTGAATTAAAAAATCTTGTATCTAATATTATTGAGAGTTTAGAATATGCATTAAGAGATAGTAATAACACTATAAGCTTTAAATACGACGAAAATATTCCTCAATCATTAACCGGAGATTCTTTAAAAGTGTCTCAAATACTCATAAATTTAATCTCAAATGCTATTAAATTCACCAATAATGGACATATAGAAATTGAAATAGATAGGTTAAAAGATGTTGAGGAGGATGAGGTTAGATTAGCATTTAAGATTGTAGATAATGGGTCTGGTATTTCTGAAGAAATGCAAAGTCAAGTATTTGAAGATTTTTATCAAGAACATTCTAAAAATGGAAGATCGTATAAAGGAACAGGTTTAGGTTTATCCATTGTTAAGCGTCTATTAGTAGTAATGGGAAGTGATATAAGTGTAACAAGTAAAAAAAATGAAGGTTCTACTTTCTTTTTCGAACTTAATTTTAGAGTTACTGAAATTGATAGTTTACCTATTATTATATATAAAAGTCAGTTAGAATATATTAAAAACAAGAGTTTTTTAATTGTAGACGATAATAAAATAAATCAATTAGTAACTCGTAAAGTACTCGACCATTTAGATATCAAATCAAAAGCAGTGGATTCAGGTGCTAAAGCAATAGCGTTAGTTAAAGAGGAAGAGTTTGATTGTATTTTAATGGATATACATATGCCTGAGTTAGATGGTTATGAAACAACAGAACTAATTAGAGAGTTTAATAAAGATGTGGCAATTGTTGCTTTAACCGCTGCAACAAAAAATGAAGTAGAAGTAAAAGCTAGTATGCACGGTATGGACGACTATATATTGAAGCCTTTTATAACTAAAGATTTTGTAGAAACCATTACAAAAGCAATGCATAGAAGGCAGTAAATTTACTTTTTAACCCTTACACTATTTGGAACTAGTTTAGTATAATCTCCATTATTTCTTATTACTTCTCTAACAATAGAAGATGAAATGTAGCTTGTACTTGCAGCGGTTAATAGAAATACTGTTTCTATAGGAGCTAAATCTCTATTGGTATGCGCAATGGCTTTTTCAAACTCAAAATCTGCAGGATTTCTAAGTCCTCGAAGAATAAAATCTATTCCTAATTCTTGACAAAAATGTACAGTTAAGCCTTTGTAGCTTACAACCTTAATTTTTGGTTCATCTTTAAAGGCTTCTTTTATAAAATCCATTCTTTCTTCTAAGGAGAACATGTATTTTTTTGCAGAATTTACACCTATAGCAACTATAACTTCATCAAACAAAGTAACGCCTCGTTTAATAATATCGTAATGTCCAGAAGTTATAGGGTCGAAAGATCCTGGGAATAGTGCTTTTCTCATACTATAAAATTACAATTTTTATTTTAAAGCCTCGTTAATTGCGCTCTCAAATAGTTCAGACATTGTAATTCCTGCCTTAGCTGCTTGTTGTGGTAAAATGCTTTCGTTGGTTAAACCAGGTATAGTATTCATTTCTAGTAAATGTGGTTCTCCGTCTTTAAAAATAAATTCACTTCTCGAGAAGCCTTTCATTTTTAAAACATTATATACTTTTTTAGCAAGGATATTTACTTTGTCTTCTTGTGTTTTAGATAATCTTGCAGGCGTAATTTCTTGAGATTTACCAAGGTATTTTGCTTCGTAGTCAAAAAAATCATTCTCACTTACAATTTCTGTTATTGGTAATACTTTAGTTTCACCTTTATAGGTAATTACACCAACCGAAACTTCAATGCCATCAAGAAAAGATTCTATTATAATTTCATCATCTTCTTTAAAAGAGTTGTCTATTGCTGCTTGTAGTGCCTCTTTTTTATGGACTTTAGAAATCCCAAAACTACTACCAGCTTTATTCGCTTTTACAAAACAAGGCAATCCTACTTTTGTAATAATCTCATCTTCATTTACAGTATCACCTAAATTTAGATAGTAACTTTCGGCAGTTAAAATACCGTAAGGTTTTAGTACGCTTAAGCAATCTCGCTTATTAAATGTTAAAGCTGCTTGGTAAGCATTACAACTTGTTTGCGGCATTTTAATAAGTTCGAAGTAAGATTGCATAAAGCCATCTTCTCCGGGAGAGCCATGAATAGCATTAAAAACACAGTCGAAAGTAATTTTAATATCATTAACCAAAACGGAAAAATCGTTTTTGTCAACTGGAAATTCAGTATCAAAAGTGTCTACATATACCCATTTGTTTTCAAATATGTGTATGCGGTATGCGTTATACTTATTTTTGTCTAAATTATTATAGACAACGTTACCGCTTTTTATAGAAATTTGGTATTCGCTAGAATAACCACCCATTATTATGGCAATATTTTTTTTCATCTTTAATTTCCGCGAAAGCGGTAGTCTTAAAACCGTTAAATTTCGTATAAATTATAAGAAGCAAACCATAAGCTTCAAATTTATTTACAGAGCTAAAATATCATTTATTTTATAGCAAACGAAAACCTTTTTGTTTTTATATATTTGCATACCTTTTTAGTTGTGAAAATAACGATAAAGCTTTTAACCTCTTTTAATTAAAATTAACCAATGAGTATTATTAAATTTCTAACAAGTAAAACGTTTTTTAAGCAGCTTGCCTTAGCTTTAATTGCACTATTAGTTTTATGCTTTATTATTATTAAGTGGTTAAATATTACCACTAATCACGGTAACTTTGAAGTTGTTCCAAATTTAACAGGAAAGTCTATAGATGTTGCTAAAATAGAATTAGATGAAAACAATCTAGTTATGGAAATTCAGGATTCTGCTAATTTTAATCCAGATTATCCTAAATATTCTGTTATAGAACAAGAACCTCCGGCAGGAGAAAATGTAAAAGAAAATAGAAAAATATACCTAACACTTAATCCTTCAGGATATAGAAAAATACCAGTACCAAATATTGTTAACCGTACGTTTCGTCAAGCTAGGCCTACTTTAGAGGCTTTAAATTTTGAAATAGGTAAGAAAACATATGTAGACAATATAGGTAAAGACGAAGTGTTAAACTTACGTTTTGAAGGCAAGGTTTTAAAACCTGGGACTTTACTACCAAAACACTCTAAAATAGATGTTGTTTTAGGAAATGGTAACCGTCCTAACTAAATTTTAAATGGATAAATATACACCACAATTACCAGAGCAAAACGAAGCTGGAGAAACAGTTTACGAGCACCACGCATTTATAGCAGATAAAGGGCAGTCACCTTTACGTATAGATAAATGGCTTATGAATAAAGTCGAAAATGCAACTAGAAGTAAAATTCAAGCAGCAGCTAAAGACGGACATATTTACGTAAACGACATCGCAGTAAAATCTAACTATAAGGTTAAGCCAGAAGATAAAATAAGAGTACTACTATCGCATCCTCCTTTCGAAAACTTATTGGTTGGAGAAGATATGCCTTTAGACATCGTTTACGAAGACGAAACACTTTTGGTAGTTAATAAACCTGCAGGAATTGTAGTGCATCCAGGACATGGAAACTATTCTGGAACTTTAATTAACGGATTAATTTATCACTTTGAAAACTTGCCTAAAAATTCTAGTGATAGACCTGGATTAGTACATAGAATAGATAAAGACACTAGTGGACTATTAGTTGTTGCTAAAACCGAAAAAGCAATGGCACATTTATCTAAGCAATTTAAAGACAAAACTAGCGAACGCGAGTATGTTGCTATTGTTTGGGGAAATATGCAAGAAGACGAAGGTACTATAGAAGGTAACATTGGGCGTCATCCTAAAAACCGATTACAAAACACAGTGTTTTTTGATGATGATGCAGATAAAGGTAGACACGCAGTAACACATTATAAAGTTTTAGAGCGTTTAACTTATGTAACTTTAGTGGCTTGTAAGCTAGAAACTGGTAGAACACACCAAATTCGTGTGCACATGAAACACATTGGGCACACTTTATTTAACGATGAGCGTTATGGTGGTGAGCGTATTTTAAAAGGAACAACATTTACCAAATACAAGCAATTTGTAGATAACTGTTTTAAAATATTACCACGTCAAGCACTACATGCTAAAACATTAGGTTTTGTACATCCAGTAACAAATGAGTTTATGAGTTTTGAAGCTCCAATACCTCAAGACATGCATGAATGTATAGAGAAGTGGAGAGGTTATAGTACGCATTTAGAGGCTTAAATTGATGTAGTTAGTAGGTTTATATTATGAGGAAGGTTGTAGCAATATTTTTTATAGTTTTGGGTTTAAATTCTGTTTTAGCTCAATTAGATAAGAATATTTACGAGTTAGATTCCATGCAAAATCTTTTAACTAGAGATGTTAAAGATGTAATCGATAATAATTTAACTGATAAAAAAGTTGTGTTTTTAGGAGAAGCACAACATAGCTTTGGATCAGATTTTTTAGCTAAAACAGAATTTGTAAAGTATTTAGTGTTAGAAAAAGGATATAAAAATATTGCTTTCGAGAGTGATTTTTTTGCACTTTATTTCAATCACAATAAAAGTGATTTATTCTATTTTTGGTCAGGTTCAATACAGTGCAAAGCACTTTTTGAATTTTTAAAAGAGCATAACGTTACTATTTGGGGCTTCGATAATCAACTGTATTCTATTTATACTCAAAATAATTTCGCAATTAAATTAGAAGAGTTTTTAAAGACTAATGTTATTGATTTTGATGAAAACTTTATAAAAACAACAGAAATCTATATCAAAAACAGAAAAAAGGCTAATAAAGTAGTTGGTAAAGATAATTTAGCCTATTTGCTCCGTGAAGTAGAAAGGCTATTAAAAGACAATAAAGTTATTGAAGATAAGCTTTGGTTTCAATTCTTAGAAAGTTACAAAAGTGATATTTTAATAAATTCAACACACAAAAGTAATAACAAGGGAATACCAATTAGAGATCGCCAAATGGCTAGAAATCTAGACTTTCTTATTAAAACAAATCCTGAGAAAAAGTTTATTGTTTGGTTAGCAAATGCACATATGGCAAAGCATGAATATAAGTTTATGAAAGGTCAAACCATGGGCAGTCAATTTGTAAATTTAAATCCTGATATTTCTTATCATATTGCTGTTTCATCTGTTTTTGCGCAATGGAGAAAACCTAAATGGTTAGAGAAAATGAGTAAGGACGAGAATAATTTACTTCATTTTTTACCTTCAATTGATAAAAATTATTTTATAGATTCTAAGCAGCTTATTAGCGATAATCCTGAATACAAAGACAAAGAGTATGTGGGAATGTTTAATTTAAATAAGCATAAAACCAATTGGTTTAAACACTTTGATGCTTTAGTCTTTATTTCTAAAGGAGAGGCAGTAGCATATCCTGAGCGAAAATTAGAATAGCCTATTTTAGAATAGAATAAATCTTTGTTAATGGTATTTTAAAAGCACTCATATTATTGTAAATTCGTAGTAGAAAAAAGAATTTATGAAACTAGTATTGTCACCAGCAAAATCTTTAGATTTTGAAAGTAAATTACCAACAGAAAAAACAACCGAAGCTCAATTTTTAAATCAGTCAGAGCGTATTAGCAAAGTGCTTAAAAAGAAGTCCGCTAAGGCAATTTCAGAATTAATGCATGTTAGTGATGCTTTAGGGCAACTTAACTACGAGCGTAATCAAGATTGGCAATTACCATTTACTAAAGACAATGCAAGGCAAGCAGTTTATGCTTTTAGTGGTGATGTTTATAGAGGTTTAGATGCTTATACAATACCGGCAGATAAAATAGAAGTACTACAAGATAAAGTAAGGATCCTTTCCGGTTTATATGGTGTTTTAAAACCATTAGATTTAATGCAAGCGTATAGATTGGAAATGGGTACAAAATTACCAATTGCAACAAAAAAGAACCTTTACGAATTCTGGAAAAAAGATGTGGTAACCGCTTTAAATAAAGAATTAGAAGACGATGAGGTTTTTGTAAATTTAGCAAGTAAAGAATATTTTAAAGCTATAGATGTAAAGGCGTTAAAAGTGCCAGTTATAACTGTAGATTTTAAAGAATTTAAAGATGGTAAATATAAAATTGTTGCCTTCTATGCTAAACTAGCAAGAGGATTAATGGCTAGATATATTGTAGACACTAATGCACAAACAATAGACGATTTAAAAGGATTTACAACCGAAGGTTATGGTTTAAGCGATGAGCTTTCAACCGAAAATCATCTTATTTTTACTAGATAATTAAGGCTTAATTTTTTTAGTAATTTCAATTTTGGTTTCTGGTCTAACACGTTTTTTAATTTTAGGTCTTCTCACACCGTGAGTTCCTCTATTAATTTTTCCGCGTTTTGTCTTTTTATCTCCTCTTCCCATTTAATTTTGTTATTGGTTTCCTTGAAGATACTAATATTTTGAGGCTTTCTTTACTATATTTAGAGCTTTAAACTAATTTTAACTAATGTATTATTACCTAATTGTTGCACTACAAGTATTTTGTATTTATCATGTAATTAAGAATAGAAACCAATATTATTGGATATTTCTTATCTTATTTGTGCCAGCAATTGGTTCAATTATATACCTAATTACTCAGGTTTATAATAAGCGTGATGCTGCAATTATAAAAGAAAACTTAACATCGGTTTTAATACCAACAAAACGCGTTAAGGACCTAGAGAAGAAACTTCAGTTTTCCGAAACCTTTCAAAACAGATTAGAGCTGGCAGATGCTTTGTTCGAAATGAAAGATTTTAAAAATGCAATCACGCATTACGAAGTCGCTTTAAAAGACGAAACTCAGAATAAGTATTTCATATTAGAAAAATTAATAGCTGCTTACTATAGTTTAAAAGATTATAACAAAACAATCGCTTACGCGGAAGAACTAAAGAAGCACCCGGAATTTAGTAAATCGAAATCAGAATTTATCTACGGACTAGCATTAGATAAAACAGGACAGTCTGAAGCTGCCGAAAAATATTTAAAAGCGATAGATCAACGCTATTCAAACTATAGCGAACGTTTAGTATTGGCTAAATTTTATATTGAAAGTGATAAAATTGAAGCAGCAAAAGAGATTCTTAGCGAAATAACAATAGAATCTCAACACATGACAAAGCCTAACAAAAGCAAATACAGAGCAACAATCAACGAAGTTGAGAAGCTGTTAAAAACACTATAATATTTCTAGTAAGTGTGTTAAATGATTTGTAGTCCTTCCTGCGAAGTCAGGAATCCACTAAAAAAAAGCAAATGCTTAGCAAGAGAATAATTTAAAAAGATTTCTGCCTTCGCAGGAAATATATGTTTCAACACAAACATCCATATAAACCATTCATAAAAAACGACACAAAAAAGCTTATTGTTGGTACGTTGCCACCGCCAAGATTTACTACAGGAAATCTTTTAGAGAAAGATGTAAATTTCTGTTATGGTAGTTATTATAATAGTTTGTGGTTGTTTATAGAGAAGATTCATAATCTTAATTTGCGTTACGATCAATCTAGCGAAGCAATTAAACAAAGACAAGATTTTTTAATTAAACACAAAATTGGTGTTTGCGATATTGTAGAAAGTTGTGAACGTGAGAAAATTGATGCATCAGATATTGGAATGCAAAACATTATACTTCGCGATGTAATTGGTTATATAAAACAATATCCAAGTATAGAAACAATTATATTTATTGGCGGAAAATCTAAAAATGGTCCAGAGTATTTCTTTAGAAAACATATAAAAGACTACAATATAAAGCTAGAATTGGTTTCAAACGAAACACCAAGAGTTCATCAGTTTGAGTTAGTATGTCATTCAGAATGCAGTATAGAATCTCTACAAAGCAAGAATAGAATTATTAAAACAGTCTCGTTAACTTCGTCTTCTGGAGCAGCAAATATTTCTATAGGCAGTAATCCATTATATAAACAACTTAAAGCTACTAATCCTAAATTTAATACGTTCGATTTTAGAGTGCTTCAGTATAGCGAATACCTTTAAATTAAGATTTTTTCAGGTGTTTATTAATTTTCTTAATAGCAGATTCAATAGATTTTTCGGGTTCAATAATATTGTATTCTCCCCAAAACTCAGGATCGGAGAAACCTGAGGCTTCATCGGCTAAAATAGTATGGTGTTTTAATCTGTTTTTTGGTCTGTTAACAAACTCCGTAGTGTTGTTATTCCAATCTGTAATTGCCATCTCACTATGTAAGGTATAACGGCTATTAAACAATCTATTATCCCATTTAACTTTAAAGGTTAAAAAGATGTTGCTGTAGCCAAAATACCATTTACCATCTTTAACTCTGTAGTTTACACGAAAGGAAGCTTCGCTAGGATATACGGTAGCTTTACTAGGTTTCTTTTTTACAAATAGTGCGCTTGCTTGCTCTCTATTACTTACATTAAGATTATATACAGCACTTGTTAAAGCGTAATCTTCGGCATCAATATAGAGCTTACCATAATACATTGGTCTTGTAATATTCTCCTTTTGCACAAAACTCACAACAAAAACTAATTTGTTATTTATTTGCGTAGACTTACTAAAACTAAAATTATAATCTTTAAAATCTTCGTTATTAAAAATGTACTCAGGGTATTTAATAATGTCTGTATGTAATGCACTAAAAGGGCCGCCTTGTAATTTTAAGGCTAAAGTATCTAATCTAGTGTAGTCAGTATTTTTTCGTGCTTTAATTAGCTTAATAGCATCTTTTTTATTTGTAGTGTAAGGTTGTTTGTGTATTTCTAAAACAGCTTCAGAAAGTGATGCGTTCTTGTTTCTTTTCTTAATCGTTTCTCTATAGAAACTAGTCATAACAGTTTCTGCATTTAAATAATTTTCAGCTTTTAAGCTTAACGTCTTTTTTACTAATGTTTCTGCATCTTTAGGAGCATTAACATCTATTTGCGCTAATACAGTTGCTGCTACAATTAGTTCTATTTTAGAGTTTTTTTTCTTTAATTCAGAAAGTGGTATTTGTAATTTTTTATACCCTAAATAAGAGACTAAAACAGCTTTGTCTTTATGTGCAATTGGGACTTTAAGTAAAAACTCTCCTTCGTTATTAGTTACGGTACTAATATTGGTGCCAATAATAATTAAATCTGCCAACCCTAATGCTTTATTAGAATCTGTATCAATAACTTTTCCTTTGTATTCTAAACTGTTTTGCGAGAAGCAAAGACAGGATATTAGTAAAAAGACAACAGTAGTAATTCTTTGATTTAACGGACTAATATTTAAGTTTTTCATAATTTTTAGTGTATAAAAATACCATTTAAAGTTAGTTGTTTTTAACATATTTCCACTCGCTTTTTATGTTAATTTTAAGAGTCTACTTAGTATAAAGAATCTTATATTTACACATACTTATCAATTATATATGCCATCAGACTGTATTTCGTTTAAAGACACTGGATATTTTTCTCAACTTATTTGTGATTATTTAGCTGAAGCTGAAACGCTAAAGCCATTCTATAATCGTTTTCCTAAGCTAGAAAATTTTAAAGCTCAAATAGAAGAAAAAAGTACTTCTTTTAAGCAAGAAACAAGAACTATTTTAGTTGATGTTTTAAAAAAACAATATAAAAACACTGAAGCTTCTCAAGCCACTTTAGATAATATTACAGCGCTTAAAGACAGTAAAACATTTACAGTAACTACAGGTCACCAGTTAAATTTATTTACTGGACCATTATATTTTTTACATAAAATTGTATCCACTATAAATTTAGCAAAGCAATTAAAAGCTGAATATCCCGAAAATAATTTTGTCCCTATCTATTGGATGGCTTCCGAAGATCATGATTTCGATGAAATAAACTATTTCAATTTTAAAGGAAAAAAAATACAATGGAATAGAGACGCATCTGGAGCAGTTGGAGAGCTTAATACCCAAGGATTAGAAGAAGTTTTCAATACTTTTTCTAAAGAATTAGGTGTTGGAAGAAATGCCGATACACTTCGAAAACTTTTTAAAAACGCTTATTTAAAACACGATAATCTAGCAAAAGCAACTAAATATATAGCAAACAATTTATTTGCAGACTATGGTTTAGTAATTGTTGAAGCTAATAATAAAGAATTAAAGCAATTATTTATTCCGCATGTAGAAAAGGAATTAATAGAGCAAATTTCAGAACAAAAAGTTCTAGAAACAAATGCTAAAATAGAAGCTTTAGATTTTGGAATACAAGTAAATCCAAGAGCAATAAATCTTTTTTATATAACCAAAAATATAAGAGAACGTATAGTTTTAGAAAACGGTATATATAAAGTTTTAAACACAAATATAAGTTGGAGTAAGAGTGAGATACTAAAAGAAGTCCATGACTTCCCAGAACATTTTTCGCCAAATGTAATTTTAAGACCATTATATCAAGAAGTAATCTTACCAAACCTATGTTATATTGGAGGAGGAGGAGAATTAGCCTATTGGTTTCAATTAAAATCTAATTTCGAGGCTCATAACGTGGTGTTTCCTATGTTGCTGCTGCGTAATTCGGTGTTAATAAAAACCAAGCAGCAAGCCGATAAATTAGTAAAGTTAAACATCTCGAACAAAGACATTTTCTTAAAAAGAGAGTCTTTCATAAATAAAAAAGTAAGAACGATTTCTAATATCGATATCGATTTTTCAGAACAAATAAATCATTTAAAAAATCAGTTTAAAGATTTATACGAATTGGCTAAGCAAACCGACGATTCTTTTGTTGGAGCAGTTTCTGCACAAGAGAAAAAACAAGTTAATGGTTTAGTAAATCTTGAAAAAAGATTGTTAACAGCTCAAAAAAGAAAACTAAAAGATCAGGTCGAGCGCATGACAGATCTTCAAAATCAACTATTTCCTAATAACAGTTTACAAGAGCGAAATACCAATTTTAGTGAGCTTTACCTTGAGTTTGGGACAGAATTAATTCCAGAATTAGTAAAAAACTTAGAGCCATTAAAAGGAGAGTTTACAGTGTTAACAATTTAATTCAAAATTCACAATTCTGCATTCGTAATTTAGAAATCTATTACTATTTTTGCGTATGCAACACGACAAAGTACTTATTTTAGATTTCGGATCGCAATACACACAACTTATTGCGCGTAGAGTTAGAGAATTAAATATCTATTCAGAGATATTTCCATTCAATAAAATTCCAAACAATTTAGACGACTATAAGGCGGTTATTCTTTCGGGAAGCCCAATGTCTGTTAGGTCTGATGATGCTTTTCATCCAGAGCTAAAAGGTATTCGTGGTGTAAAACCAATGCTTGCAGTTTGTTATGGTGCTCAGTATTTAGCACACTTTTCTGGTGGAGAAGTTGCCGAATCTAATACTAGAGAATACGGCCGTGCAAACTTAAGTTTTGTAGAAGAAGATGCGTTTTTAAAAAACATATCTGCAGGAAGTCAAGTGTGGATGAGCCATAGTGATACAATTAAAAGTTTGCCAACCAACGGTAAATTATTAGCAAGTACGCACGATGTTAAAAATGCAGCGTACAAAATAGAAGGCGAAATTACATACGCTATTCAGTTTCATCCAGAAGTTTACCACTCAACAGATGGAAAACAATTACTAGAAAACTTTTTAGTAGACATTGCAAATGTAAATCCAGATTGGACACCAAATGCATTTGTAGGTGAAACGGTAGAAGCATTACAAGAAAAAATAGGAACCGATAAAGTGGTACTAGGTTTATCTGGAGGAGTAGATTCTTCGGTAGCAGCCATGTTATTGCATAAAGCCATTGGCGAAAATCTATATTGTATCTTCGTAAACAACGGTTTATTACGTAAAAACGAATTTACAGACGTATTAGAGCAATACAAAGGTATGGGCTTAAACGTTAAAGGTGTAGATGCTTCGGCACGCTTTTTGGATGCACTAGCAGGAAAGAGCGATCCAGAAGAAAAACGTAAAGCAATAGGAAATGCTTTTATTGAGGTTTTCGATCAAGAAGCAAATTTAATTGAAGACGTAACCTATCTTGCACAAGGCACAATCTATCCAGATATTATAGAAAGTGTAAGTGCAACAGGAGGACCAAGCGCAACAATTAAAAGTCATCATAATGTAGGAGGATTACCAGATTTTATGAAACTTAAAATTGTAGAGCCACTTAAAGCCTTATTTAAAGATGAGGTACGTAGAGTAGGGGCTTCAATGGATATGGATCCAACGCTTTTAGGGCGTCATCCTTTTCCTGGACCAGGTTTGGCAATTAGAATTTTAGGAGATGTTACTCCAGAAAAAGTGCGTATTTTACAAGAAGTTGATGCTGTTTTTATTAACGGATTAAGAGACGCTGGTTTATACGATAAAGTATGGCAAGCAGGCGCAATTTTATTGCCAGTAAACAGTGTTGGTGTAATGGGAGATGAGCGTACATACGAAAAATGTGTAGCACTTAGAGCCGTAGAAAGTACCGATGGTATGACGGCAGACTGGGTAAATTTACCATACGAGTTTTTACAAAAAACAAGTAACGATATAATAAATAAGGTAAAAGGCGTTAATAGAGTAGTTTACGACATTAGTAGTAAGCCGCCAGCAACTATTGAGTGGGAATAAAACACCTTGTAAAAAGGAGCCACTTTAAATAGTAAGAAATAAAGTATATTAAAATGCTGTAGTTAATAATTACAGCATTTTTTAAGACATAAAATTAGTATTAAGAAGTTGGGCGTTACCACAAGGGTCGCGTTTTCCATTGTATCTTTTTTTTTAGCTGAACTTATTTTAGTGTCTTTTAAACTAATATTTTTTTCATTTTAAGAAAGAATATTAATTTAAGAGAAAAAAAAGGATGCCATTACAACCGCTAACGCAGCTTTGAACGTATAATAAACATATGAAGAAAATAATTTACATACTTAGTCTATTAGTAATATTTAGTTGTGCTACAGCAAATGCACAAAAATATAATACGCATAGAGTTAAATCGGGAGAAACAGTAGAATCAATAGCAAAAGAATATAAGGTGTCTACATCAGATATTTATAAACTTAATCCAGATTCGAGAGAGAAACTAAGTCTAAATTCAATTTTAATCATTCCTAAAACTGGCACAGTTTCAACATCTACTGCAACAACTACAACAATACCAGAAAAGGAGAAAGTAGTTGAGAAGACTTTCGATAAATATACTAAGCACAAAACAAGACGAAAAGAAACCTTATTTAGTATCTCTCAAAAGTATGATATAGAAATTGAGGATCTAAAAAAGCATAACAATTTTTTGTATGCTAATAACCTTAAAAAAGGAGATAGATTACAGATTCCAGTATATAAAAAGGTTATTAATTATGTAGATGTTAGTTCAAATTTAAATACAAAATACACAGTACAACCAAAGGATGGTAAATGGCGAATAGCTTACAAATATGGTATTACTGTAGAAGAGTTAGAGGCATTAAACCCTAATATGTCTGGGATGTTAAAGTCTGGACAAATTATAAATGTACCTAACTTAGAAACTGAAGCGGTTAAAGTTGTAGACGAAAAATATAGCTATTATAAGGTTTTACCAAAAGAAGGGTTTTACAGATTAAAAGTGAAATTAGGTCTAGAGCAGGCAGAATTAGAAGGCTTAAATCCAGAATTAGCGACTACAGGTCTAAAAGAAGGAATGATATTAAAAGTCCCATTCGATAAGTCTGTAGATAAAATAGAAAGTAGTTTTGCAAAAGGCGGTGTTATAGATAATACCGATGAAATAATAAAACTATCTAACAACGTATCAGATTTAAATGTAAAAAACATAGCAGTTATGTTACCATTTACACTTAATAAAATAAATGCAGATTCTATTTACGATACAAAACGTAAAATTAAAAACGATAGAACTTTAGGAATCACTTTAGATTTTTACACCGGTGTTTTAGTAGCATTCGATTCTCTTAAAAAATTAGGTGTTAACCTTAAAATAGATGTTTACGATACACAAAACAGATTAAGCGAAGTTAATGCTATTATAAGTCGTAACGATTTTTCTGAAACTCATGCAGTTATTGGCCCGTTATTGGCTAATAATTTTAATGCAGCAGCAAACGGTTTAGAACGCCATAGTGTACCAGTAGTTTCTCCTATTATGAGTAATGTAAATGTTGGACGTAACGTGTTTCAATCAAGGCCAGATACTAACGATCTAAAAACAAAAATTGTAGATTATTTTAAAAGAGATTCGTTAGCTAAAATTGTAGTGATTTCAGATAGAAAAAGCCAAGCGACAAGCAACATGCTAAAAGGAAAATTTGCTAATGCAAAATTAGTAAGTTCTCGTTTAGATAAGAAAACTAAAAAAGATGCTTATTTTATTATAGAGCAAGATTTAATAAATGTTATTAAACCAGGAAATAACGTTGTGTTCTTAGAAACAAATAATGCAGGTTTTGTATCTAATGTAGCAAGTATTCTTAATGGCTTACAAGTTAAAGGAACTACAATTACTTTAACAACAACAAATCAAAATAAAGCTTTCGAAGACGAAGAAGTTTCAAACTACCATTTGTCTAATCTTCATTTTACATATCCTTCAATTTCAAAAATATTAAATTCGGAATCTAGTAATTCGTTTGTGAAAAAATACGAGAAAGAATATAATATTTCACCAAATAAATATGCTATTCGTGGTTTCGATTTAACAATGGATGTAGCGTTACGTTTAGTAACGTCTCCAGATTTATATCAATCTGTAGAAGATACTCCAATGACGTCTTACATCGAAAATAAATTCGCCTATAAAAAGAAGTTGTTTGGAGGTCATTATAACGAAAGTGTTTATATCGTAAATTATAACGATTTGGTTATTGAAGAAGTAAAGCAATAAGCTAAGCTGTTCTTTCGTTTTAGTAGATTATAATTATATTTATGACAAAGCTTTTTATAATCGTTACTTTTTTATTGTGCGTTAAAAGTAATGCACAAGAATTTATATGGGATGAAAACCGTCAACTTAAATGGGAAGACTTTAAAGGAGAACCAGACGGAAATTCTAATGCAGCAGCAGTAACAGCATCTGGGATTACCTTTAGCTACTCTATAGAGAAAAGTAGTGTTCATGGTGTAATAGGATTTAAAACTAAAGCTTTAACACATTTTTATCCCGAACATTCTTGGCGTAAAAAAGATGTAGTCAATAATCACATTTTAAAGCACGAGCAGTTTCACTTTAATATAACTGAGCTAAATGTTAGATGTTTTAGAGAGCAAATTTCTAAATTAAAAGCGTCTTCTAAAATTGCTAAGCAACTGGATGCTTTATTAAAGCAAGCGAATATTGATTTAGAAAAAATGCAAAGACTTTACGATGCAGAAAGTAACTACTCCATTAATAAAGCAGAACAGCAAAAATGGGTAGATTTTGTAAATAAAGAATTAAAACGATTAGAAAAATATAAATCTAAATAATGCAACTTCAACCAGATAAACAGTTTCTAATTAAATTAGCACACACTAAAATGCCTTTTGGAAAATATGAAGGCAGATACTTAATAGATTTACCAGAACACTATGTGGTTTGGTATCACAACAAAGGTTTTCCAAAAGGAAAATTGGGCGAAATGCTAGAAACTGTTTATATGTTGAAGTTAAACGGTTTGGAAGGACTTATTAAGAATATACAAAAGAACTTTGATAAGATTTAGTAGGTATTTAAACGTAAAGATTTTTAATTCCTATTGATAGAGGAATTTTGCAACGTGTTTAGCTTTTTTTATTCTTTAAAAAATACCTTCATCTTCATAATGACTTATTTTTTACTGATGATATCAATACTAAACCACTCAAATGTTCTATGCTTGATGTCTTACGAAGTTAAAACATTTCAATAAAAATTCAAGTGTAAAAACACTCATAAAACAAGTTAGTTATACACGAATAAATTCATCTAAAAATAAAACTTTAAAGACTAATAACTTTCCATAAAATATCGTAAATTTGCTCGCGTTTAACAACGCACTATGGCAACAACAACTAAATACATATTTGTAACAGGAGGAGTGACTTCTTCACTTGGAAAAGGTATCATCGCAGCATCTTTAGCGAAGCTTCTTCAAGCACAAGGTTACAGAACTACAATTCAAAAATTAGATCCTTATATAAATGTGGATCCTGGAACTCTAAATCCGTACGAGCATGGTGAATGCTACGTTACAGACGATGGAGCAGAAACAGATTTAGATCTTGGTCACTACGAACGTTTTTTAAACGTACCTACAAGCCAGGCTAATAATGTAACTACAGGTCGTATCTATCAAAGTGTTATTCAAAAAGAACGACGTGGCGAATTTTTGGGTAAAACAGTACAGGTAATTCCGCATATTACAGACGAGATAAAACGAAGAATTCAAATTCTTGGACGTTCTGGAGATTACGATATTGTAATTACAGAAATAGGAGGAACTGTTGGTGATATCGAGTCGTTACCATACATAGAGAGTGTAAGACAATTAAAATGGGAATTAGGTGAGAATAATGCATTAGCAATACACCTAACTTTAATTCCATATTTAGCTGCAGCTGGAGAATTAAAAACAAAGCCAACACAACATAGTGTAAAAACACTAATGGAAAGTGGTGTGCAAGCAGATATTTTAGTGTGTAGAACAGAACACGAATTATCGCAAGATATTCGTCATAAGCTAGCACGTTTCTGTAATGTAACACCAGATTCTGTAATACAATCTATAGATGCATCTACTATTTACGATGTACCTAATTTAATGTTAGAAGAAGGTTTAAATACCGTAGTTCTAAGAAAATTAGGTTTAGAAAGTAATACGCCAGATTTAACAGATTGGAACGCTTTTATAGAGCGTCATAAAAACCCAAAATCTGAAGTTACTATTGGTTTAATTGGTAAATACGTAGAACTTCAAGATTGTTATAAATCTATATTAGAAGCCTTTATTCATGCAGGAGCAGAGAATGAGGTGAAAGTAAATGTAGAATCTATACATTCCGAATATTTAAACGGAGACAATGCAAAGGCAATGTTGTCTCATTTAGATGGTGTTTTAGTAGCGCCAGGATTTGGAGAACGTGGTATAGAGGGTAAAATTGATGCTGTAAAGTATGTGCGAGAGCATAATATTCCGTTTTTAGGAATTTGTTTAGGTATGCAAATGGCAGTTATCGAGTTTGCTCGTAATGTTCTAGGTTTAAAGGATGCGAACTCTACAGAAATGGACGAGAATACAGCTAATCCTGTTATTAATTTAATGGAAGAGCAAAAGACCATTATAGATAAAGGTGGTACTATGCGTTTAGGTGCTTGGGATTGTAAATTAACAGACGATAGTATTGTTAGAAAAGTTTATAATGCAGAAACAATAAAGGAACGTCACAGACACCGTTATGAGTTTAATAGCGATTACAAAGCGCAAATTGAAGCAAAAGGTATGATTGCTACAGGTTTAAATCCTGATACAAGTCTTGTAGAGATAGTGGAGATACCTACGCATCCTTGGTTTGTTGGTGTACAATACCACCCAGAATATAAGAGTACAGTGTCTAACCCACATCCACTTTTTGTAGCATTTGTAGCAGCAGCTTTAAAGCATAAGAAAAGTAAATAAGATGTCAGTTTGGCATAAATAAAATAACGGATTACTTTTTGAAGAGTAATTTTATGAAAACATAAAACCTGTTTGTTTTTTAACATTCAGGTTTTTATATGAGAATACTAACTAGATTACCACTCGAAACTTCGAGATAGCAGAAATAATATGGAAGAAAAAAAATTAGACGTAAAATCGATAATAGGTTTCGTACTTATATTTGGGATTTTATTATTTATGATGTGGCAAAATCAGCCAACACCAGAAGAAATCGCTGCAGATAAAGCCAAGCAAGAGCAAATTGATGCAGATAAAAAAGCAAAAGAAGCTGTTATTACTCAAGACGATACATTAGTAACAACGGCAGACGATTTTACTAATATTAACCCAAACGATTCTTTACAACAAGTTGCGCTTAATAATAAATTAGGAGTATTTGCTTATGCTGCAAGTTTACCTTCGCAAGATGCAAAAGTAGATAATGGTGTACTTGAATTAACATTTTCTAAAAGAGGTGGTCACTTATCAGAAGTAAAGCTTAGTAAATTTGTAGATTTCGATTCTATTCCAATTTATTTAGTAAAAGATAATAACGCAAGTTTCAATATTAATTTAGGAACTTCAGATAGTCGTATTTTTAATACTAGAGATTTACCATTCCAATCTAAAGTAACTAAAAACGGAGAAAATACTTTGGTTTCTATGAAGCTTAAAGTTTCTGAAACTAAGTTTTTAGAATATTTATATGTAATCAAACCAAACGATTACATGATAGATTTTACTATTAAATCTCAAGGTTTAAATAATGTAATTAATGGTTCTCAAGAGGTAAAACTAGATTGGACTCAAACAAGTAAACGTCACGATCAAAGTATAAGTTACGAAAACCGTTACACACGTTTAACTTACCAACATGATGGTGGGAATATAGATAAGCTTTCTCAAGCTGGTGAGGATGACGAAACTGTTGAAGATGTAGATTGGTTCTCTTTTAGACAGCATTTCTTTAGTTCTATATTAGTGGCTAATGATAAACCTATAAAATCGGTAGCACTAACATCTAAAGATTTAGTAGAAGATGAAAAAATAGATACTTTATTCACTAAAAAGTACGGTGCTAAAACTGTTTTAGCTTTAAGTGGAAATGAGTTGAATGAAAACTACGGATTGTTTTACGGTCCTACAGAGAGTACAATTTTAAGTAGTTATGATAAGAATTTAGAAGAGAGTATTCCTCTTGGTTGGGGACTTTTTGGTTGGATAAACGAATTTTTATTTATACCGTTATTTGGTTTCTTAAGTTCATATTTACCATTTGGTATTGCAATTATAGTAATGACAGTGCTTATTAAATTAGCGATGTCTTTTGTACAATACAAGCAGTATTTGTCTCAAATGAAAATGAAGATTCTGAAACCAGAATTGGAAGCCATTAAAGAGAAGCACAAAGACAATAAAATGAAAGCTCAGCAGGAAACTATGGCCTTGCAGAATAAAGCAGGCGCGAGTCCCTTAGCTGGTTGTTTACCAGCACTAATTCAAATGCCTGTATTCTATGCTTTATTTATGTTTTTTCCAACAGCTTTCGCTTTAAGACAGAAAAAATTTCTTTGGGCAGACGATTTATCGTCTTACGACATTATAGCAAAATTACCAATAGATATTCCTATCTATGGAGATCATATTAGTTTGTTTCCAATTTTAGCAGCAATTGCAATTTTCTTTTATATGAAGATGACAACTGGACAACAACAAATGTCAGCACCACAACAAGAAGGTATGCCTGATATGGCTAAAATGATGAAATACATGATTTATTTTGCACCAATTATGATGATGGTGTTCTTTAATAAATATGCTTCTGGATTGAGTTTATATTACTTTATTTCTAACTTAATTAGTATTGGTATTTTATTAGTAATCAAAAATTATATTTTAGATGAAGATAAAATTCATGCTAAAATACAAGTACAGAAAGCGAAGCCTAAAAAGGAAAGTAAATTTCAGAAGAAAATGAAAGATATGATGGAGCAGGCAGAGCAACAAAAGCAAACGCAAAAGCGTAATAAAAAATAAAAAAGATTAATTTTTTATAAAGCTGCCATTCATTAATAAAGTTTGGCAGCTTTTTTGTTTAATACAATTCGGTAATAGTTTTACCGTTAATAATACATTGATTTTGTCATTCCTGCGCAGGTAGAAATTCACAATAAAATTAAAAAAAATATGAACAAACTAATAATTGTAATTCTAGTCTTAGTCTCGAGTATCTCTTTTGCTCAAGACATCAATAAAAAGGATGCCGATGGTAACCGTCATGGTAAATGGAGTAAAAACTTTGAAGGTACAAAAGTGTTGCGTTACGAAGGTGAGTTTAACCACGGACAAGAAGTTGGTACTTTTAAGTTTTATAAAAACATAAACGGACAATCTGTGCTAACAGCAACAAGAGCCTTTAATGAAAATAGTGATTTAGCTGATGTAAAGTTTTTCTCTTCAACTAAAAACTTAATTAGCGAAGGTAAAATGCGTGGTAAAACCTATGTTGGTAAATGGCTTTATTACCATAACAAATCTAAAGTTGTAATGACGGAGGAGTTGTACGATAATAAAGGTAAGCTTGAAGGTTTAAAGAAAACCTTTTATTTAAGTGGACAATTAGCACAGCAAGAAAATTTTGTATCGGGAATTGTAGAAGGAGAATCGCGTTGGTTTTCAGAATCTGGAAAAATATTAAAAATCTTTAATTATCAAAACGGAGAATTACACGGCCCTGCTAAGATATATAATTCTAAAGGTCTTATAGAAATGGAAGGTGTTTATCAAAAAGACAGACGACACGGTATTTGGAAGTTTTACAAAGATGGTAAACTTGATAAAGAAAAAGATTTTACAAGACGTAGTAAGAACCCTTACAAGAAGAAAAGTTAGTTTTCGATAGGCAATCTTAAGTAAGTACTTTTGTTGCTATCAAAATTTCCGCTGAGAATCTCTGCGAACCTTAGAGAATGTCTGTAGAATAATTTAAAAACATTTATCTTTATCATCTGTAAAAATGATATTGTAATACATTAATAAGATTACCGCTGAAGTTTATCTTGAGCGCAGTCGAAAGGCGAAATTAAAGATGAAAAAAAGAGTAATCGTAGGACTTTCTGGAGGAGTAGACTCTAGCGTTGCAGCTTATTTATTAAAAGAACAAGGCTATGAAGTTATTGGTCTTTTTATGAAAAACTGGCATGACGATTCTGTAACCATTTCAGATGAATGTCCATGGTTAGACGATAGTAACGACGCTATGTTGGTTGCCGAAAAATTAGGAATCCCTTTTCAAACAGTAGATTTAAGCGAGCAATACAAAGAACGTATTGTTGATTATATGTTTAATGAATATGAAAAAGGACGTACACCAAATCCAGATGTACTTTGTAATAGGGAAATAAAGTTTGATGTCTTCATGAAAATTGCTTTAGATCTCGGAGCAGATTATGTAGCAACAGGACATTATTGCAGAAAAGGTGTTGTAGAGAAGGATGGAGAAGAAATCTTCCAGTTATTAGCAGGACAAGATAATAATAAGGATCAGTCTTATTTCTTATGTCAGTTATCTCAAGAGCAATTAGCAAAAGCATTATTTCCTATTGGAGAGCTTCAAAAACCTGAAGTACGTGAAATTGCTGCAAAAGCAGATTTAATTACAGCAGATAAAAAAGATTCTCAAGGTTTATGTTTTATTGGTAAAGTACGTTTGCCAGATTTCCTTCAGCAGCAGCTAAAACCTAAAGAAGGTGTTATAGTAGAAATCCCTAAGAATAACGAGCATTATAATGAGGCTCCAAAGTCTTTCAGTTCTAAAATAGAAGAACTAGAATACCTGTCTAGAAAAGCAAAGTATACTGTTGCAGATGGAGAAATAGTCGGTAAGCATCAAGGTGCTCATTATTTTACTAAAGGTCAGCGAAAAGGCTTATCTGTTGGTGGTAAAGTAGAACCTTTGTTTGTAATCGATACCGATGTAAAAGAGAATGTAATTTACACAGGACAAGGTAAAGGACATCCGGGATTATACAAAAAAGCATTATTTGTTTCTAATGACGAGTTACATTGGGTGAGACCAGATTTAACTTTAAAAACAGGAGAAACTTTAAGTGTTTTAGCAAGAATTAGATACAGACAACCTTTAGATAATGCAACATTACATAAAGTGGAATCTGGTTTATATGTAGAGTTCGAAAACTTTCAATCTGCAATTACCGAAGGTCAATTTGTAGCTTGGTATTTAAAAGATGAATTGGTTGGTTCTGGAGTAATTTCTTAATATAAAATCATGCAAAATAAAATAACAAAACTCTTCAATATAAAACACCCAATTATTCAAGCAGGAATGATTTGGAATAGTGGTTGGAAACTAGCATCTGCAGCAAGTAATTCTGGAATTCTTGGTCTTATTGGCGCAGGAAGTATGTATCCAGATGTGTTAAGAGAACACATTCAGAAATGTAAAAAAGCAACCAATAAACCTTTTGGTGTTAATGTACCAATGCTATATCCTAATGTTCCTGAGATTATGGACATTATTGTAGAAGAAGGTGTGAAGGTGGTATTTACTTCCGCAGGAAACCCTAAAACATGGACCAAGTGGTTACAAGATAGAGGTATTACTGTTGTACATGTTGTAAGTAGTGTAAAGTTTGCTTTAAAAGCACAAGACGCAGGAGTAGATGCTATTGTTGCCGAAGGTTTTGAAGCCGGTGGACACAATGGTCGAGACGAAACAACAACGCTTACCTTAATACCAATGGTAAAAGAGCAATTGCAAATTCCGTTAATTGCAGCAGGTGGTATTGCTACAGGAAAAGCAATGTTAGCTTGTATGGTTTTAGGAGCAGATGGCGTACAGGTTGGAAGCCGTTTTGTTGCTAGCGAAGAGTCAAGCGCTCACCAAGCCTTTAAGCAAGTTGTTGTAGATGCTAAAGAAGGTGATACACAATTAACATTAAAAGAATTAGCACCTGTACGTTTAGTTAAAAATAAGTTTTTTAACGAGTTGCAAGAACTTTATAAAACAGCGCCAACACCAGAGCAACTAAAAGAGTTGTTAGGTAGAGCGAGAGCAAAGCGTGGTATGTTTGAAGGTGATTTGGAAGATGGCGAATTAGAAATCGGACAAATTGCAGGATTAATACATACTATTAAACCGGTAGCAGAAATAGTAGAAGAAATGATTTTAGAGTTTGAAGAAGCAAAGGTTAATGCTGTTAATTTGTAAGCTCTTAATTTTGTAGAGACTATTTTACTGAGTAATCACATTACTATAAAACTTCCTAATTAAAGGACGAAAATTATGAAAGAGAATAAAATGCTAAGTTATATTGAAAATGTATTAACGAATATGCCAACCGATTGGTTGCGCTTAACAACACACAGATTAGATATCTACGATGAGTCTTTGGCAAAAACTGAGTTTTTAGAGCAGTTCGAAGGTTTGTTTAACGATAATAATGCTGAAACATCAGCTTTAAGTAATTTACCAACAGCTTACGATTATATTAGATTAGGGCATCCATTATCTTGTGTATTAGAATGGGCTATTGCTAATTTAAACGGTTTAGAGTCTAATAGTGTAATCAGTTTTTCATCTCAAACAGTTCCTGTTTTATCTATTTTAAGAAAAAACCTTTTAGAGCATAAAAACACGCAAATTATTTACACTGGAGATTTGCCAACGTATTTTAATGCTGAAATTTTAAAGTCTGTTTACGGTTATAAATTCGAACTTAAAAAAGTTGAAAGCATAGATGAAGTTACCAAGTTTAATGGTAGCACAATTTATATTTCTGAAGAAAACCAAATTGGTACTATTACTCTTAATCCAAATGTTGATTTTTTCATCAGCCTTTATCCAAAACTTGGAAGTGTATTAGTAGTCAATGGAGCACAGAACGAAAATTACATTTCGGATATTCAACATGTAAGAAGAAGAGAAACTATTGCAATAACGCCTGCTAATGCACTTATAGCTTTAAAAGCATTAGTTGCGAAATCTTCTGTCGAGAATAAAAATAATGATAAAGTGGCAAACAAAACGTTAGTTTTAGATGCTATAAAACAAGTTACAGGTACGGTTACAAAACCACTTGTAGCATCAAGCGGATTGTCTATACAGTATGCTATTTTAATGGGTTTAATACACGATGCATTAGAAAACCATAAAGGGAAAGCTATAAAAATTGTAGTGCCACCTAACTGTTATGGTGGTACAAATGACCAAGCAAGACGTGTTGCTGCTTGTGTTGATAATGTTGAGATAGTAGATTTATTAGTGGATGGAGATAACGATATGGTACAAAGTATCGATACTGTTTTAGCTAAAATAGCTCAAGAAGATGCGATACCTTATATTATTGCAGAGATACCAACAAACCCAAGAGTTGAGGTTCCAGATCTTATAAAACTAAAAGCAGTTTTAAGTGAAGAGCGTAAAACACCTTCTGGTGAGATTGCTATTGATCCTGTGTTTATTTTAGATCAAACATTTTGTCCAAATGTTCACTTTTTAGGTGAAGACGATATCCTTTCTTCAGTAAGAACCATTTCATTTGCAAGTGGCTCTAAGTTTCCAAGTGGTGGGAAATGTACTGCTGGTTACTGTGTTGGTAACAAAAGGACGATTGCATTAATGGAAAAAATAGAATTACATTTAGAACTTTGCGATAATGAAGCTACAGATTTGCAATATGAAATATTAGCAAAGCAATTGCCTTCAATGAATCAAAGAATTGTAGATGCTTATAAGAATACACGTGAGTTTGTAAACTTTATTCATGATGCTTTGCCAGGTGCAAAAATTAATTTTGTATCTGAAACATTAGCCGAGCAAGGCTTTACACCTTCAGTTTTTTCATTAGATCTTCCTACAAAAGGAAATACAGATGAAGAAAGAGAAACTTATAAAAGAGCATTGAATTTAAAGTTAATCAATTTAATGATTACAGAAATCCCTAACGAAAGTAAGTTTTGTGTAAGTTATGGTCAACTAAAAGGATGCTATTGGACTATCCCAGCAACTTCTACTCAAGGTACAACTAAGGAAGGTGATAAGGATTATATTGTTCGTGCATCTTTGTCTTCAAATTTAGATTTAGAGCTTCATAAAAAAGTCTTCTTAAAATTTGTAGAAAGCATTTAATCTTATAAATATTTAGATACATTTAGTGGTGGTATTTTACTGAAAGGTAGCTTATCACCATTATTGTTCTATAACCTTTTAAAGTACTGTCTTTAGGTCTAATTTGGTTGTTTCTTTAAATATAAATATTCTTTTGTGTTGCTATAATTTTTAGATATAAAATTCTAAAAAATAAAATATGCAAACCAAAACTAAGCATTACTTTTGCCAAATGATATTGAGTAATTACACTAAAGAGTTTAAATACAACTGGCAACTAGCAGCACCTGTAATGTTAGGTATGCTTGGGCACACTTTTGTTAGTTTTATAGACAACATTATGGTTGGGCAATTGGGTACAGCAGAATTGGCCGCAGTATCATTAGGTAATAGTTTTATGTTTATTGCCATGTCCATAGGTATCGGTTTTAGTACGGCAATTACACCAATAGTAGCAGAATCTGATACCGCTAAAGATTTCGCAAGCGGAAAATCGGCATTAAAGCACGGTATTTTTTTATGTTCGGTTTTAGGTGTTTTATTATTCTTATTAGTACTTCTAGCAAAACCATTAATGTATTTAATGAAACAACCTATTGAGGTTGTAGAATTGGCTATTCCATATTTAAATTTAGTAGCATTCTCTTTAATTCCGCTTATTATATTTCAAGCATTTAAACAATTTAGTGATGGTTTGTCTATGACAAAGTATCCAATGTATGCTACCATTATAGGTAACTTAATAAACGTATTATTAAACTATTTATTAATTTTCGGGAAATTTGGTTTTCCAGAAATGGGAATGGTTGGTGCAGCTTACGGAACTTTAGTATCACGTTTTGTTATGCTTTGGTATTTATGGTATTTACTTAAGAAAAAAGAAAAGTCGAAAGCATTTGTTACCAACATAAAACTATTTGTTTTAGATAAGTTGATGCTTCGTAAAATTATAAGTTTAGGGACGCCAAGTGCTATGCAAATGTTTTTTGAAGTTGCTATTTTTACTGCCGCTATTTGGCTAAGTGGGTTATTAGGTAAAAATCCTCAAGCGGCAAATCAAATTGCCTTAAACCTAAGTTCTATGACGTTTATGGTGGCTATGGGATTAAGTGTCGCGTCTATGATTAGAGTGGGTAACCAAAAAGGATTAAAACAGTACTTCGAGTTACGTCGTATTGCTTTTTCATTATTTCTTTTAGGAGCTATTTTCGCGACTGGTTTTGCAATATTATTTGCATTATTTCATGATTACTTACCACGAATTTATGTCGATTTTGATGATGTTGTAAATTTCGACGATAACATGGAAGTAGTTTCAATAGCATCTCAATTATTATTGGCAGCAGCAATTTTTCAAATTAGTGATAGTATTCAAGTCGTCGTTTTAGGCGCTTTACGTGGTTTACAAGATGTAAAAATTCCAACTATAATGACATTTGTCGCCTATTGGTTAATAGGTTTTCCAATAAGTTGGTTTCTTGGTAAAGAGGACGCTTATGGTAGTTATGGTATTTGGTTAGGTTTATTAGCTGGTTTAACTAGTGCTTCAATTTTATTATACATAAGGTTTAACTATCTTACAAAAAAGTTGATAGCAACTGAAAATAAAAAGAGTTAAAAGTATTAATTGTCATTCCTGCGTAGGCAGGAATCCACAGTAAAAGAATAGTAATAAAATTAGATTCCTGCCTTCGCAGGAATGACAGAATAAATATAAAATACATTCCTGTTTACATAGGAATAACAAAAAAAGTTAATTTTGTCTAACTTGGCAAAAACAAACAATTAAAGAGACATTACAAATGACACTTCCAAAATTTATATTAGGTGATAATACCGATTTACCAAATGCTATTTTTGTAATCCATACAGAATTTCCAATGTTTATTATAAACCTTGAAGACGATGAGGTGGAATGGCTAGAAGACTTCGATCAGCATGACCAAAAAGAGCTTGAAATGGAAACTGAAAACATGATTGCAGAAGCCACTGCTTTTTACGATAGAGAAGTAGCGCGTTACGACGAATAAGCTTATTGTAATTTAAAGTTACATTTTTTTAGACGCAGTAGTTTTTTTACAAAACAAAAATTAAAGTAAATGTTAGAGCAATTAATAGAATTTGATCACGAACTATTTTTATACTTAAACGGATTAGGAACCGAAACATGGGATAGTTTATGGCTTGTAATTACCAATAAATTTACTTTTGCTCCATTTTATGCGGTCTTATTATTTTTAATTTTTAAAAAATTCGGACTAAAAGGCATGTTAATAATGATCTTAGTTATTGTGTTAATGGTGACTTTTACAGATCAAATTACCAACCAATTTAAGTCTGGGTTTAAACGATTTCGACCTTGCGGACAAGAAGGTGTTATGGAGTACATGCGTTTTATAGCAGTGCGTTGTGGTAAGTACGGTTATTTTTCTGGACACGCTTCTAATACCATGGCAGCAGCTATATTTACAGGTTTATTACTAAGACCATTCTATAAAAATCTAATATTTATTTTAGTTACTTGGAGTCTTATTGTAGCCTATAGTAGAATTTACGTTGGTGTACATTATCCTTTAGATATTGCTTCAGGATTATTATTCGGTACGTTTTCAGGATTTATTTTCTATAAGTTAGCTAAGTATGTTTTAAAGAGAGCTTCTATTTCTTAGTTAGAATATAAAACACACTTTTTAAGCGCGGATTGTTTTGGTTAGAGTTGCTGCCAAAACGATTTAAATCGTAAGTAGCCATTTCTTTTACCTCATAATTAGCTCGTATTTCGGCTTCATTTTCAGCACTCATTTCATACACAAGTATTCCAAATTTATTTTCCTTCGGAAACGTATAACGGTCATTTTTATACTCAATTTCAGGAATACTGTTTCCATAATCCCAAATGGTTTCTGGAGCGATATAATTAACGGCATATAAGTTAATATTACGCTGTTGGTTTTCTTCATTTAGATTAGAAACACTGCTATAATCTTCATTTTCAAAAGCATTAGAAAGTGGTAATGCTAAAACAAAAACGGATGCAAAAAAGAGTACTGTAAGTAGAAATACGTTTTTTATGTTTTTTGCTTTCAGCTGAAGTAAAATAAATATTCCAATAGCAAACAATACAATTGAAGGGATTATAAATCGTAATAAATGGCTTTGTAATTCAGTATTAAAAAGCATGAACATTACAATAGGAAAAGCAATACCAATAACACCAATTAGCCCAAAATTAAAATAAACAGGAAACGTCTCGCGCTTGTCTTTTAGTACTTTAAATTTTCGGATTAAATACTCTATATAAAAACCAATATTAAAAGCCAACGGAATTAAAACAGGTACTAAATAACGCGATTTTTTCATTGGTACTAAAGACAATAAAACCACTGCTGTAAGCGTCCAAATTAAACTAAATTGATAAGCTTTATAATGGCTTACACGTTTTTTTAAATAAGGATATAATAACGAAATAAAAGCGGGTATAGTCCAAATTCCTGTCTGTACAAAGAAACTCCAGTAATAATAAAACGGTCTAACGTTATAGTTTTTCCAAGTACCGGTTTCTTTGGCAACAGTACTGTTTAAAACGTTGGGATCTTTTAATTTAACATACAAATACCAAGAACCGCCAATAATTAATCCTAATACAATGGCACTTAAAAGCTGTGGTAGTTTTTGTTTAATTGCCTTGTATTTAAAACTAAAACCATAGGCAATTAAAAACGGAAGTAATAAAGCATATATAGAAATAGGTCCTTTTGCTAATATAGAAAGGCCTAAACAAATTCCTGCAAAAAGCACATGTTTCCAACGGCTAACATCTTGTTTAAAAATTTTATAGAAATAGTAAATAGACACAAGCATAAAAGCGTGTGTGAAAATATCTGAAGGTGCTTCAAAAGTAATCCCAATAACATAAAAAGAAGTGATTAAAACCAAAGCATTAATCATACTATGTGTTCTGCTTTTTAAAATAGTTCTTGAAAAATAATACATATAACTACCGGTAAGCATTACCATTAAAACGGCTGGTAATCGCATACCAAAAAGACTTTTAGCTCCAAATAATATACCACCCAAAGCCGAAAACCAAGCTGGTAAAGGAGGTTTTTGGTAACGCGCAACGTTATTCATTGTGGTAAGTAACCAATGATCGTTGTTAAGCATTTCGCGAGCTGTAATAAAGTTTCTCGCTTCCATAATAGAAATCTGTAAAGCATCTAAATTTGGAAGTAACATAACCGCTACAAACAAACATATAAATAGTATGGGATAGTTTTTAAGCGCTTTAAACATTTTGATTTTTTAGAATAATTAAATTTCTAACGTAAATTACGGTCCCTAAAATATGACCTACAAAAAGTACAGGATCTTTTCTAAAGATAGCATAAGTTAAAATTAAAAGCGAACCTATTAAACTTAGAGCCCAAAAGCCAAAAGGGAGAGACGAACTTTTTTGTTTTTCAGAATACAACCACTGGTAAACAAAACGCAATGTAAAAATAGTTTGAGAGACAATACCTAAAGTTAGTAGCCAATACGGGATGTCTTCATTTTTAAAGAAAACGTTTACATCTATTCTGTTATTATTAAAATAGAAAACAGTAATAAATAATGGCATAAATAGTAAGACGTAGCGTAAAACTACTGGTATTTTCTCCCACTGTTTTTGCAGTTGTAAATTTCTAATGTATATAAAATAGGTGAGTGCTTGACCAAGCATAATAGCAAAATCGTTGCGTAAATAACCGTAAATAAATAGGAGGAAAGACGCTATTAAACTTAAGGTCCAAAATAAAGTAGGTGTTACTACACGCTTTGTTTTTTCACTTGTAATCCATTGGATAATTAATCGCGACGAAAATAAAATTTGAGCTAAAAAACCAACACTATATATTATCCAATCGCTCATTAACTCTTTTTAGCTACGGTATAATTAATATACTTTTTCTTCATCCATAGGTAAGCAAAACAATCCATTAAAGGACCAATTAACCTATTCCAAACACCAAATTTAGCTTCTCCTGCAACGCGTGGGAAATGCTGCACAGGAATTTGTTTAATAGTACCGTTTTGCAATAATATCATGGCAGGCAAAAATCGGTGTAAACCTCTAAACATTGGAATACGTTTTGCAAAATCTGTTTTTATAACTTTTAATGGGCAACCGGTATCGTCCATACCATCATGTGTAAAACTCCTTCTAATACCGTTGGCAATTGTAGAACTCATGTTTTTTACAAAACTATCTTTTCTGTTTGCTCGAACTCCGGTAACTAAATCGTGTGTTCCCATATGTTCTAAAAGTAAATTAAAATCGCTTGGTGCCGTTTGCAAATCGCTATCTATGTAACCTACTAATTCTGTATCGGTATAATCGAAACCAGCTTTAACAGCAGCACTTAAGCCACAGTTTTCTTTAAAGGCAATAAAAGTAAATTCTGGATTTCTATTACAAATGTTTTCAATTAGTGTCTGACTTTTGTCTTTAGAGCCATCGTTAACAAACAAAATTTTGGTAGTTTTTGTTGCTGTTTTCGTGTAAGCTAAAAGCTCTTTTTCAACACGTAAAAGGTTATCCTCTTCGTTATAAACAGGTACAACGATGGTAAATTGGTAAATCATAAACAATATAATAATGTTACAAATGTATCGTTTTTTTAAGAATAGAAAATGAGTATCAAATAAAATATGTTACTTTGTAATTGTAGAATATAATATATGAAAATATTAGTAACCGGAGCAGCTGGATTTATTGGCTCTCACGCATGCGAAAGCTTAAAAAATTTAGGACACGATGTTATTGGCTTAGATAATTTTAATGCCTATTACAATGTTGCGTTAAAGCAATTAAATGAGAAGGCACTTAATGCCAAAGGAATTAATATTATTAATCAGGATTTAAGAGATAACGCTTTCGCGGAAATGCTCCCTAACGATATTCACTACATCTTTCATTTTGCAGCACAACCAGGACTTTCTACTTCATCTACATTTCAAGATTATTTTTCAAATAATATTATAGGTACAAATAACCTAATAGATTATGCCTTAACATTACCCAATTTAAAACTATTGGTTAATATTGGAACCTCTTCAATTTACGGATTAGAAGCTACTTTTCCTGAAACTACAGTGCCTAAACCAGCATCTTATTATGGTGTTACTAAATTAACGGCAGAGCAATTAGTGCTTCAAAAAAGTAGAGAAAATGTATTACAATCGTGTTCACTACGTTTGTATTCTGTAATAGGCCCAAGAGAGCGACCAGAAAAAATGTACACTAAATTAATTGCTTGCGCTTTTAATAATACCCAGTTTCCTTTGTATAATGGTAGTGCCTCACATTTAAGAAGTTTTACTTATGTTGGAGATATAGTAGATGGTATTATAAGTGTTATTGGTAACGAAGCTAAAGTTAATGGAGAGATTATTAATCTTGGTACCGAAGTTGAACATACTACACAAGAAGGTATCGAAGCGGTAGAAACTATTATTGGTAAGTCCATAAAAATAAACCATGTCGAAGCTAGAGCAGGAGATCAATTGCGTACTAAAGCCAATATTGATAAGGCTAGAGCGCTTTTAAATTACAATCCTAAAACTACATTGTTGGAAGGTGTGAAAGCTCAAGTGGAATGGTATAAGGCTAATTTTTTGTAGAAGCTTTAGGTGTAAGAGGTAACAAGAATTTTATTAACACCTCTTTAGAAAAAATAGAAAAGTAAAAAGCACAGTTTAAAGCTGTGCTTTTTTATGGATTTTGGAAAGGTTCGTTTAATATTTCATTGATAAAAAATCGTTTCAATGTTTTTTATCAGATGTTAAACGAAGTTAGTTGTTTTTTCGGACAAAGTCAAGTAAAACAAAAGCATTGCAAAGCGAAAAATTTAGTATAATCTATGCATAACAAAAATCACTATTATTTATCAATAACCAATTTTGATAACGCTTCAGGATAACCTCTATCTACTGCAAATTTTCCTGCTAAAGCATCAATGTCTGTTTTCGAAATACTTTTTAATAAAGTAGTAGGTAATTCCTTTATTAGTTCGACCACAATATCTTCCTCTACAATTTTCTCTATAATTTGGTTTGCAACCGTTAATGCAGAAGAGGCTTTAATAATTTCGCTACGTGCATAAAATTTACTTGGAAAATGAACTTCTCCAACTCTTAAATTAGGGTCGTCACCAAAAATTTGTTGTGCACCATATAATGGAGGTCCACCAACAGTTGCACTTGTAAATGAAGGTACAAATTTACCAACAAAAGCAATGGCGTTTTCAGTTCTTGTATTTATGTCTTCTTGACTCCAAGCACGAGATAGTTTTTGTTTAATTTCAGAATTAAACTCCGGCTGGGCATCATCGGTTTTAGATTGTACCATACCATCATTAAATAACGTAATATCGTTAGTCATACCGTGAATTTGGTAATAATCATCGCGGTAAGGTGTAAGCTGTGCCATGCCATGTGGTGTGCCACGTTCTCCATGAAAAATTAACTCTGGAATTAATCCAGAAATAGGCTGCCATTTTGAAACATAAGCAGCTTTAAACTCAATTAAACGTTCGGATTTTAAATGCAAAGAATTATCTATTTCTCCTGTTTTAAACCCAGAAGAATTAACTAAGTATTTAACCTTGTAAATGTTGTCTTTAGTATGTATTTCCCAATTATGATCTATTTTTTTAGATCTAACATCTTTAATATCTGTAACAAAAGTATTTGTTTTTAAAGTACATTCTTTAGAGCTGTTTAAGGCTAATTGTGCTTGTGCTCCTAATCTAAAAAAATTCCATCCGTATTCTTGTACTAAAATTACAGGCGTTTTTAAAAGGTTATAGTCTATTAATTTAATAGCGTTGCACATCCATTCATCTGCCGTATTTGGTACAGCGGTTGTAGGTTGTTCTGCTAAAACTTGTAAATCTGCTTTATTATAAAGTTTATAATAGTGTTCTGGAGCACCAAGAATTTCATTTTCTGGATCTTCAGCAATTAATGTTTTATAATAATCCACCAACATATCTAGTCGGTTTTCAATTTGAGAAACGGCGTATTTTTCAGTTTTAGGAATACTTATAAATGTAGGTCTTTCATCAATAGACTGTGGAAATAGTCGCGCCATTTCTATCGATTGTTTTAAGAGGATTCTACATTGCTCGTCGGAAATATCTGGATACAAATTTCCTCCAGCATGTAAATGGCAAAATGGCGGACCATTTACCACGCTTTCTTCTTTTTCAAATAAAATATTATCTATTCCATATTCAGATAGCTTCAAGGCGATTACAACTCCCGAAACACCACCTCCTATAATACCTACATCGTGTTTAATAGTCATACTAAAAAAGGGCTTCTAAATCTGTGAAATTATCAACTACCGTAGTAGGATTGTAATCGGCAATATTTTCGTTGTAATTATAACCATAACTTACTCCAATACTTTCCATATTTGCGTTTTGCGCTGCAAGAATATCATTTTTAGAGTCGCCAACCATAATGCAGTTTGCAATAGCGACTTCTTGTGTTTTTGCTAAATGTAAAAGCGGCGCTGCATCTGGTTTTTTAGTAGTTAAAGAGTCTTCTCCAATCCAAGATTTAAAAAGATGTTTTATCTCTAATTTTTCTAAAATGGGAGCAATAAAACTGTACGGTTTATTCGTGCAAATCACCATTTTATAACCTTTTTTATCTAGTTTGGTTAAGGTGTCAAAAACACCAGGATACATAAAAGTTTTATCGCAAGTTACTGCTGTATACGCCGAAAAATAGACTGTAAATGCTTCTTCTAAAAAGGCATCTGTAAGTTCTTTTTCTGGCATTGCTTTTTTTAAAGCACGTTTTACAAGTGGCATTGCGCCGTTACCAATAAAAGGAGTGACTTCTTCTATTGTTAATGATGATGCATTATAATGTAATAGCATTTTATTAACAGCCAAAGTTAAATCGGGAATGCTATTAATAAGCGTGCCGTCAAAATCGAATATAATCAGTTTTTTACTTGTAAAATCCACAGGTATTTATTTTTAAACAAAGATGCGGAAGTTTTTATTAAATAGTAAGAAATTACTATATTTTTAGTGAAGGTTATTGTTACTGTAACCGTGTTTTAAATTGAAAAAAGATTTTTTTTTAATTGCAACCTCTAGGTTTATCACTTTGATGAAGTGCAACCTCTGAATGTAAAAATTTTGCAGCTTTAGCAGAATCTATAACTTTAGAAGCACTGCGTTTTAGCATTTCTGTTTCAAAATTAGTTAATACACTTTTGCGTATTCCTGCTGTTTGCCATTGCGATAATGGTCGGCATTCTTTTGTAATAAGTCTAGCAAGAGCTAAAGCATCTAATAAAGCTTGGTTTGCACCTTGACCTTTAAACGGACTCATAGGATGGGCAGCATCGCCAATAAGTGTTACTTGTTTGCCTTGTTCTAATACTTCTTGTTTAAGCAATTGGCGGTCGTAAACTGGATAGCCTGAAATTTCAGATTCTAATGTTGCTGCTAAAATTTGAGGAATAGGAGTGTGCCATTGTGTTCTATTACAGGCTTCTTCTTTTAGTGCTTTTGGTCCTTGAGCGCTTAATGCTTTAGCTTCCTTTTCTAACATAGGAAAACTAAGTTGCCACATTATTGCGTTAGAGGAGTAAGGCATCATATAAATACGTTCGTTGCCATTGGCAGTTTGAAAAACGGTTTCAGAATCTAACAACGGACTTTCGACACCTTCTAATGCCGCTAAAGGACAAATGCCTAATATTACAATGCAATCTAAGTAACGTAAAGGTGTTTTATCTTCTCCAATAAGTAGGTTTCTTACAGTGCTTCTAATACCATCTGCACCAACTACAAGGTCTGCTTTTGTGTTTTTTATTTCTCCGTTAACATTAAAAATTAAATTAACGCCTTCATTTTTTGAAGCTTTAAAATCTATTAATTGGTGTTGCCATTGCACAGCGTTATGTTCGCCAAGTTGCTCAAGTAATGCTAAGCGTAAAGATTGCCTTGCAATGTGAATATTTGAAGGTTTCGAATTTGTTTTGGCTTCTTCGGGCATCCATTTTCGCATTCCCCATTCACCAATTACTTTGCCGCTGGTAGTATGTACAATATGTTTTGTAGAAACGATGCCTTCTTTTAAGGATAAAATACCGAATCCTTTAATGGCTTTACTCGCTTGCTGCAAAGTTAAACCGTAGCCTTGAGATCTAGAATCGAAGCTTTTATCTCTCTCGTAAAGTGTAAAAGGAATACCACGATGTAAACAAGCTACAGCCAAAGCAACACCGCCAATACCACCACCAATAATAGCAATGTGTGGATAGTTTTCGTTATCCGGATTTGGATGCTTTACAGAAGGAATTAATCCAGAACCAGAACATTTTAAACAAGAATATAACGGACGCTTAGGAGAAACAGGTGCAATGCCTTGTGCGTTCGTTTTTTTATAATTTTCAAGTGCAACCTGGTAGCGCAATTTTACTTTCTTGCTTAGCTTTCGGCTTTTCGTACCATGACCTTTACATTCTTTACAAATGGTCCAGTTAGTCATTTCGTTCTCTGCCTTTTTCACTGTTTTTTACTTCTTATTAATATGAAAAAAATCAACTGTAATTGATGGTTGCTTTTTTATAATATTTTGTTGTTAAATACTAATAATAGAGACCAATAAGAGGTTCTAGTTTTTTTGAAATCTGTAATTTATTTTTTATTTTTACATAACAAAAATATTAAATTTTATAATTATGAAAAAGACTGTATTATTTACGTTTTTAATGTTCTTATTGTCGATATCAATTTATGCTCAAAGCAATAGTTCTAATGTTGCCATTGGCGATGTTTTTGTTATTGGCGAAGCTAACGATAATTACAATCACATAAATTTCCCAAAGGCTAATTTTATTATTAAAAAAGGAGGCATTGCTAGCTATAAGAATATTGTAGGAGAAAAAGTTGAAGTTACTTCTGTTAAAGAGAATAAAGATGGAGAGTTGGTTGCGACAATTAAATTAGTATCTAAAAAGAAGTTTTTTAATAGTCATAAATATGTAACTGTAGCTTTTGATAAAGCAATTGACACTAAAGAGTTGATGAAAATTTAACAGGCCTTAAAAACTTCAACTAATATTTAAAAGAAGTAATATTCCTGTCATTCCGAGCAAAGCGAAGAATCTACTATTTTAAGTATTAGTTTAATCTTGATTTATTAGTATTTATGTCATTCAGAGCAAAGCGAAGAATCTAAACTATTCTAATTACTGTTACCTAATCCTAATAAATATTCAGCAGCCACAAAAGGTGTAGTTTCATTAGCTTCAATAAGCTCCAATTGTTTTTTAAGCGCAATTTTAATTTCAGTATTATTAAAGAATTCACTTTTAAGTTGATCTTCAATAGTTTGTATTAACCAGAATTTGTTCTGCTCGTTTCGTTTAGAATAGAAGTAATTATTTTCGGTAGTTAGTTTTAAATATTCCATAATCATGTTATAGACTTCTTCAATACCTTGGCTTTCTATGGCACTACAGGTTATTACTTTTGGTTGCCATTTAGATGCTTTTATTGGGTACAAATGCAATGCGCGATTAAACTCAACTTTAGCTAATTTAGCGCGTTTAGCATTGTCGCCATCGGCTTTATTAATTGCAATAGCATCTGCCATTTCTATAATACCACGTTTTATACCTTGAAGTTCGTCTCCAGCACCAGCGAGTTTCAGTAATAAAAAGAAATCTACCATACTATGCACAGCAGTTTCACTTTGGCCAACACCAACGGTTTCAATAATAATAGTATCGAATCCTGCAGCTTCACATAAAATAATAGATTCGCGTGTTTTTCTAGCAACACCACCAAGAGAAGTGCCAGAAGGACTTGGTCTAATAAAAGCATTTTTATCTTTTACTAAATCTTCCATTCTAGTTTTATCGCCCAAAATACTGCCTTTAGTAAGCGAGCTACTTGGGTCTACTGCTAATACAGCAACCTTTTTACCAATACTAGTTAAGTAGCTGCCAAAAGCTTCTATAAAAGTACTTTTTCCAACACCAGGAACACCAGTAATTCCAATACGTATAGACTTATTAGCATGAGGTAAGCACGCTTTTATAATAGAATTGGCTTGCTCTAAGTGTTTCGTGTTTTTACTTTCTACTAAAGTAATAGATTGACTTAAGGCCGTAATGTTTCCGTTTAAAATAGACTTTACTAAAGTATTAGTAGTCTTTTTTTGTCTTCGGCGTTCTTTAATTTTAGCAATAGCATTATCACTCGTTATTTCTGGATTAGAAATACCATCGTTTTCTTTTAATGCTGATTTTTTTTGATTTGCCACGACTAAATGAAATGAAAAGTAAATGTAATAAAAACGTCTCGACTGCGCTCAACAAGACAAAATTATTATTTTAAAAATTCAAGAAATACAACAATTAAACACCTATTTAAAATACAAGAATAAGCAACTGAATACTGCCTACTTCAACGGCACCACAACTTTAGCAACATCCCAAGCCATAGTTAAAGATAGGTTATCTGTAGAATTATCGAAAGCGATAGTAAATTTCTCTACAGGTTTGTCTAATTTTTGAACAGGAACAGAGAAACTAGCAACATCGAATTCTGGAATACGCATAGGTTTCATAGTTTCGTCAACGCCCCATTTATATTGTTTAGCATTAAACATTATATTCCAAGAGGTGTCGTTAGGGATAGTCCAAAGTGTATATTTTCCAGCCGGAAGCGAATCTTTTCCAACTTTTAAAGCTTTGTTAGTTTCAAAAGTAGTTGCTTCGTTTGCTCCAGTTCTCCATACCTCGTTAAAAGGTACTAATGCGCCAAAAACTTCACGATTACGTTTAGATGGCCTGTTGTAGAAAATTCTTAATCTTAAATCGTTTAAGTTAAAAGCGACTGTGTCTTTAGGACTCTTACGCTCTTCAAAAATACCAGTTTTAGTAAAATAGAAATAACCAACAATAGCAAAAATAATAACAAGTAAAAAAACGATAAACCGTTTCATAGGGAAATTTATTAGGATTAATTCAAGGTGGTAAAGATACTTTAAAAGCTAAGGATGGTCAATATCTTAACGCGATTTTAATATTTTTTGTTGCTATCTTTAAAAAAAATGAAACTTTTTTGCAACATCTTAAGTTTTGACTCGTCTTTAGTGTGAGTTCCAAAATAAACTAACCAAAAACCATTAAGTGAGAGTCGTTCAATTAAATATTATTGAATTGTGTAAACAAAACAATCGCAAGGCACAATTGCAATTATACAACCAGTATTGTGATGGTATGTATTGTATTGCAAAACGTTTTGTAAATCACACCGCAGAGGCAGAAGATGTAGTACAAGAATCTTTTATAAAAGCATTTTCGAAACTGCATCAATTTAAAGGCGATGTTACTTTTGGAGCTTGGTTAAAACGAATTGTTATTAATAAGAGTATCGATTATCTCAAACTAAAAAAGCAGCGTTTGGTTGAGTTAGAAGACGTTCATTTAAAAGTGGTAGATACTAATGAGAATAACAGTTGGTTGGTGGACGATACAACAACTCTGGACGAAATTAAGGCAGCAATTAATAACCTGCCAGACAAGTACAAATATGTGTTAATGTTGTTTTTAGTAGAAGGTTACGACCATGAGGAGATTTCCGAAATATTAAACATAACACAAGTCGCATCACGAACACAATTGTCTAGAGGAAAAGTGAAATTAAAAGAATTACTAAAACATAAGAGTTATGGCGAAAGATATTAGAGACCTTTTTGAAGCAGACAACAAACTGTCTACAGAGCGCATGCCATCTGGTCACGAAGTACGTTTTCTAAACAAACTAGAAACGGCTTTGCCAGAAAAGAAAAAACAAGAATTTAATTGGCTGTCTATTGCAGCAAGTGTTGTTGTGTTTTTAGGTTTATGTTTTGGAGGTTTTCAATTTTTTAATACCGAAAACACCCAAGGTATAACAGTTACAGATGTAGCACCTATTGAAACAAAAACACTTGGAGATATTTCTCCAAACTTAAAAAAGGTTGAAGATTATTATCTCGCTAATATTAATATAGAACTGTCTAAAGTAAAACTGACACCAGAAAATAAGGATCTGTTTGATGGTTATGTAAAACGATTAGACGAGCTTAAAGCAGAATACAAACGTCTAAATATAGAGCTTACAAACGAAGGTCCAGACGAGTTAACTGTAGATGCGCTTATTAGTAATTTAAAATTAAGATTAAACTTAATGTATCGTTTAAAAGAACAATTAAAGGACTTGAATACGGTAAATGCTAATCAATTTTAAAGTTGAAAATGAATTCAACAAATCAAAAAAATAAAAACATGAAACATATATATATCAGCATGCTTTGTTTATTTGTAACCTGTAGTGTCTTAGCGCAAAACAGATTGACAAAAACAAAGGAAACAGTAAAAGCAAATAAACAGTCTACAATTTATTTAGATGCCAGCCACACCAACGTTGAGGTAGATACTTGGAATAAAGATTATGTAGAGATTGAAGCTTATATTGAAAGTAAAAAGTTAAATAAAGAAGATCTTAAATTGGCTTTGAAATCTTGGGATTTAGACATCGAAACTGAAGGTAATGCAATAACAATTCGCTCTAAAGGCTCGCAAGGACTTTGGACAGAGGATATGAGTGTTAATATTTTAAACGAAGAATCTATTGAAGCTTTATCTAATATGGATTTTAATTTAAACTTAGGTCCTTTATTAGAAGGTTTAAGTAGCTTAGAATCTTTAAAAGATTTGCCTGAAGCATTAAACGTATTACGTATTCCAAAATCTCCAAATGGTAATTATAATATGGATTTCGATTTTGACAAATATCAAGAAGAAGGCGAAACATATTTAAATTCTTGGAGCAAAAAGTACAGAAAGGAATATGGTGAAGAATATGAAAATGAAATGCGTCAATGGGCTAAAAGTATCAAGCAATCTGACTTAGACCAATTTGAAAAAGGCATGGAGAATTGGGGAGAAAACCTTGGAAAAGATATTGAAAAAGCTATCGAAGAAGGTTTTGGTAAAGATTTCGAAAAGAAAATGGAGAAATGGGGAGAAGACTTTGGTAAACAGTTTGAAGAAAAACTAGCACCTGCAATGGAAAAATGGGGAGAGGAATTTGGTAAGGCTTTCGAAGAAAAGATGGAAGAAGCGTTTGGAGATTCGAAATCTAAAAACCTTTTTGAGAATTCTAATAAAACACATGAGTTAATAAAAACCATAAAGATAAAAATGCCTAAAAAAGCCAAATTAAAGCTTGATGTTAGGCATGGAGAACTTAAAATGGCATCTGTAATTAGTAATCCAGACATTACTATATCTCACGGTAAATTTTTAGCTAATAGTATTGATGGAAGCAACGCTTCCATCAATATTTCATATTCTAACGCATCTATTCAATCGTGGAATGAAGGTACTTTAAAGCTAAATTATGCTTCTAAAACTGTTATTCAATCGGCTAAAGATTTAATACTTAATGCAGTGTCTTCTAATATTGATATCGAGAATTTAAGTGGAAACTCTGTTATAGATGGTAGTTTTGGAGATTTATATGTACAGAATATTACAGAAGATTTTAATAATCTTAATATTGTTTTAGAGAATAGCGATGCTCTTTTAAACTTACCAAAAGCAATAAACTATAACTTGTATTTTAAAGGTAATCAATCGAAATTTAATAAGGAAAAAACCAATAGTAAAACAATAAAGCATAATCCAAACAATGAAGCTTCTAATAAAACCATTGTAATTAATGCAAAGTATAGCAACGTTATTGCTGAATAAATTTTATTTTTGAGTTCAATATTAATGATCGTTTTTACGTATTAAATATGAATTCAAAAGACTTCAAAACACGCTTGGCAGCTTTAGCTACACAAAATATATGTGTAATTGATGCTTCCATTTCTAAAAGGGACTACACACCAATCGATTTATCTGAAGCTAATACAGACTTACAAAACTTCGATATTTCATCTTCTAAAGATTGGGACATCTATATTACCAATTACCTTAATAAAAGAAACAAAAAAGTAGCCTTTGGTGGTTATCTTGAAAAACGTGGTATTTATAATCGAAGCGATTATTTTAATAATCCTAATCCTGAAACCGAACGTAATATTCATATAGGTTTAGATTTATGGATAGCTTCAGGAACATCTGTTTTAGCAGCTTTTAATGGCGAAATACATAGCTTTAATGATAATACTAATTATGGAGATTATGGTCCAACTATAATCTTAAAACATGAGTTAGATGGCTTTGTGTTCTATACTCTTTATGGGCATTTGTCTCGTGAGTCTTTAAATAACTTAAAAGTAGGAGAGCAGATTAAACAAGGAGAAACTATTGCTTATTTAGGAAAAGCTGAGGTGAATGGCGATTATGCACCACATTTACATTTTCAAATTATTATAGATATACAAGATAAAGTTGGTGATTATCCAGGAGTTTGTTCTTTAAAAAAAATAGAGTTTTATATTGAAAACACTGTTAATCCTGAACCTGTGTTAGGGTTGTGAATTTAATATTTTTTTAGAGAGATTGGTTTTACTCATTAGCCTCTAGAAATTCGGCAAGTTTGTTTTCTTTTTTAGCCTTAATAAGTTGCTTTATTTTTTTTGTTGATCGGACTTTGTTTTTAGAGTTCTCAACGTAAGTCGTTATAATTTTCCAGATTCCAAGTCTTGTTTCATAATCGTAACTATTAGTAGCATTGTTTTCGATACAATATTTTACTTGCGCTGCCATAGAAATTATTGCAAGTTCAATTTTATCATCAAAAATTTCTTTTAAAGTACCTGTTCCAAAATTATAATTATTTGTTTCACTCATCCATTCAGACAGAAAATAACCAGCGTCCATTCTTACTTCTTTGTTATTATTTATAGGTGCTTCTAATAACAAATTAGCAACAGACAAAACATCCTGTTTTGCGGCATTAATTTGTTCCTCAGAATTGAATTCATAATTTTCAAAATCGAATGTTGTTAATTGACTAAATGCATGATTCGAGTTGAAAAATATAATTGCTATAATTGATGTTTTTAAGAATGTATTCATTGATTTTATGTTTTTCTACAATATTTCTTAGCGTAAGTTAAACGAATTCATTTGATTTTTTTAGAAAGTTGAAGAACTATCTCAAGTGGTCTAGTAATTATCTTAATATTTTCCTATTTCCTTTCAAGGCAATTAAGGCAAAAGTTGGGCCTATAGCTAAAATAACAAAAACAGTATTCGAATTCGTATAGTCTGTAAGCATGCTAATAAATTGAATACTAATTATTGTTATTAAAAAGCCAAGACAATTAACAATTGTAAGTGCTGTTCCTTTTATTTCGGCTTCAACATTTGTTACTACTAGTGTCGATAGAAGTGGTGAATCTGCAATAACAACCATACCCCAAAAAATAAGAAAAGCAATAAATAAGCTTTCATATTGCATTGAAAATACTATTGGAGAAATTAAGCAGCATAAACAGGATAAAAGTAAAGCTATGAACGCTGTTTTTTTTACACCTATTCTTATAGATACAAAGCCACTTATTACACAAGCTAATCCACCTATGCCAATTATAATAAACGATAGCATGGGAATATTAAATGTAGCCGAAGTATTGAATTCGCTATATCGTTTTAGCATAAAAGGAACGAATGCCCAAAAAGTGTACAGTTCCCACATGTGTCCAAAATAACCAAAGGCCGAAGCTCTAAATGTTCTGTTTTTAAAAACGCTAAAAAAGGCTAATAAGTCTGTTTTATGGCTCACCTTACGGTATGGACCATTAGGTACTAAAATTAGCATTAATAAACCGCCAAGTAGTGCAAGAATAGATGTTGTAATTAATACAGATTCCCAAGGATATTTATTTGTTATTTCTTTTAATAAATGAGGTAAAGCAGTGCCTAATACCAAAGCTCCAACTAAAAAACTAAGCGATTTACCAAGTCCTTTTTCGTAATAATCGGCAGCTATTTTCATGCCTACAGGGTAAATGCCAGCAAGAAAAAATCCAGTTAGAAAGCGCAGTAGAAGTAAACTTGTTAATGTGTTGCTTTCCCATATTATACCCAAATTAAATAGCGAACCCAATAGTGCGCTTATAAAGAATACTTTTGAAGGCGAAAAGCGATCTGCAATAGTTAATATAGCAAATAGGAGTGTGCCAATAATAAAACCAAATTGTACAGCAGAAGTTAAATGACCTAAAGCTGTTGTTTTAAGATTGAAGTTTATAATAAGATCGTTTATTACTCCGTTTCCAGCAAACCAGAGTGATGTGCAACAAAACTGAGAGATTACAATTATAGGAAGTATTAACTTAGGATGTTTCAATTAATAATGAGATTCAATTTCGTGTGCTTTTATATTAATTAAAAACATAACGATTGGCCAGAGATTTTCCGAAGAAAAAACCAGCAATAACAAATATACCATCGGCTAGTCTAAACCAAAGCTCTTTTGGAAGCATAAAAATATTAAAGAAAGTAGCTAATAACATTATTACTCCTACAATATACGCAGGAATCATACTTGTTTTAGATATATATCCAGCAACAAACATACCTGCAATAGGTCCTATAAAATGTGCTACAATCACAAATATTTTAGCGCCTACAGGAATGTTAGCCATATTGTTTTTTAACCATTCCATATCCATAGCATTGGCGCTTTCTGGTAATGGGAAAAATGATTGTCCAAGAACATTTTCAAATAAATAAACAGAAGCACTAGCGACTATTAAACCTACAATTGTTGCGAGTATATTTCTAAGCATGATTTAAAGTTTTTAAACTCAATTATGAATTGGTTATATAAATAAAATTACAAAATAAATAATGAACGTAATTTTAACCGTTATCTTTTTTGCTAAAAATAACGATGTCTTGGTATTCAACTTTAGTTGTGTCTTTTAATTTATCTTTCCAAAAGCCATCAATAATACTATCAATTTTCAAGTTATGCTGGTCAAGCATTGTTTCTAGCATTGTTTTATGAATGGCAATGTTTCCAGAGGTTACAGTTTCGTTCATTAAACGATAACCTTCAAATTTTACTGGGAAGTTGAAGAGTTCTCTGTTGGAGATGTAGTCTTCGTTTTCATTGTTATATAAAAAAAATGTAGATAAACACTTTCCGTTAGGTTTTAACGTTTTGTGTATTTCTGCAAAATAGTTTGATATTTCTTTAATCTGCATATGTGTAAATACAGAAAAAGTAAATATTTTATCAAAGCTGTTTACTTCATATGGAAATTGAAACTCTTCTGCTTTCCCTACATTGTTATTGTATAAATCGTTAAATAAAGGAATGTATTTAAAGTTGAAGTTTGGAAAATCTTTGTTTATTTTAGAGTTACACCAGTTTACGCCTTTTTCTACTACATCAAAACCATCGTAACTTCCTTTTTTATTAAGGTATTTTGATAATGCTATTGCTGTACGACCAATACCACTTCCAATATCTAAAACAGAATCGGTAGGTTTTAAATTGATATAAGTAGTTAAGAGTTGTAGTTGCTGTTCACCTTGTTTTAAAAACTTTTCAGCTCCAGAAGGAGAACCTGTATATATAGAGCCTCTAGAAGGAACGTATTTATTAGTTTTTCCTGTGAGTTTATCCCATAAATCAATTGGGAAATAATAAAGTTTTCTAACTATATACTTTTGCTTGGTAGGTAAATTATACCAGAATTTTCTTAAAGTGTTGCTTTTGCGCATAAAAGTATTAGTGATTGCTTTTGTAATTTAGGGCTTGTTTAAGGCTTCCAAAAATAAGATATTATTGTTTAATTGAAAACTTACATCGAACTATAAAAAAAGATATTCTAACTTAAAATGAACAACGTATTTTATTGTGAAAAATTATATTAAAATTAACAAACCAAAAAAAAATCCTGAAGCATATGCCTCAGGATTTTTTATATTTTAATGTTATTTTATTTTACTCAACAATAACCCATTCACCTTTAGCTACTAAAGGTTCGGCTTGCTTGTATTTAACGGTTTTACTTTCACCATTCATTACATTTTTAATAGTCACTTTATCATTACGTCCAATTTTTGGTTGATCGCGAACAATAGTTTCTACTACTTGTCTTTGTGGTTGTGTTTCTCCTGCTTGTCTGTTTTGAACAGAACGCTCATCTAGATTAGGAATTTCGTCTTTTTGAGTTTGTAAATTATCTTTCTTTTTTATGTCTCTAGCTTCACTAATTGTACTTGTGTTTTCAGTAGGTAATTCACCTTTAAATAAGAAAGAAATAACATCTTTATTTACTTGGTCAATCATAACTTTAAACAATTCGAAAGCTTCAAACTTATAGATTAATAATGGATCTTTTTGTTCGTGTACCGCTAACTGTACAGACTGCTTTAACTCATCCATTTTACGTAAATGTGTTTTCCAAGCATCGTCAATAATAGCAAGTGTAATGTTTTTCTCGAAATCGGTAACTAATTCTTTACCTTGAGATTCGTATGCCTTTTCAAGATCTGTAACAACTTGTAATGTTTTTACACCATCTGTAAATGGTACTACAATACGTTTGTACTTATCTCTTTGGTTTTCGTATACATCTTTAATTACTGGGAAAGCAACCTCTGCATTGCGTTCCATTTTAGCTTTATAATGATCGAAAGCAGCAGTATAAATACGTTTTGCTAATTCTGTAGCAGAAAGTTTATTAAACTCACTTTCTGTAATTGGAGATGCCATTGAGAAGTAACGAATTAATTCGAATTCGAAATTCTTAAAATCATTAGCACCTTTGTTTGTTTCAGCAATACCTTCCGAAGTATCGAAAATCATGTTTGCTAAATCCACACGTAAACGTTCACCATTTAAGGCATTAAAACGACGTTTGTAAACTACCTCACGTTGAGAGTTCATAACATCATCATATTCTAATAAACGCTTTCTAACACCAAAGTTATTTTCCTCTACTTTTTTCTGTGCACGTTCAATAGACTTAGAAATCATAGAATGCTGAATCACTTCACCTTCTTGTAATCCCATTTTATCCATCATTTTGGCAATACGTTCACTACCAAATAATCGCATTAAATTATCTTCAAGAGATACATAGAATTGAGAACTACCTGGATCTCCTTGACGACCCGCACGACCTCTTAACTGTCTATCGACACGACGAGAATCATGACGTTCTGTACCAATAATAGCTAGTCCGCCAGCAGCTTTTACTTCGTCGCTTAATTTAATATCTGTACCACGACCTGCCATGTTTGTAGCAATAGTTACTTGTCCTGGGTTACCAGCTTGTGCTACAATATCTGCTTCTTTTTTATGTTGCTTTGCGTTTAAGACGTTGTGGTCTATTTTACGAATGCTTAACATCTTTCCTAAAAGTTCAGAAATTTCAACGTTAGTTGTACCAATTAATACTGGACGACCTTGTTCTGCTAGACTTGTTACTTCGTCTATTACAGCATTGTATTTTTCACGTTTTGTTTTAAAAACTAAATCTTCTTTATCTTTTCTTGCAATTGGTCTGTTTGTAGGAATTTCGACAACATCTAATTTGTAGATTTCCCAAAGTTCTCCTGCTTCTGTTACGGCAGTACCTGTCATACCAGAAAGCTTACGGTACATTCTAAAGTAATTTTGAAGTGTTACAGTTGCAAAAGTTTGCGTAGCATCTTCAATTTTTACATTTTCTTTAGCTTCAATCGCTTGATGTAAACCATCGCTATAACGACGACCATCCATAATACGACCAGTTTGCTCATCTACAATCATGACTTTATTTTCCATAACAACATATTGGTTGTCTTTTTCGAATAAAGCATATGCTTTTAATAGTTGATTTAATGTATGAATACGTTCAGATTTTATACCGAAGTCTCTAAATAAATCTTCTTTTAGGTTTGCTTCTTCTTCAGAAGGTAATCCTTGAGCTTCAATTTTAGCAACAGCAATTCCAATTTCTGGTAGTACAAAGAAATCTGGATTATCTTTACCAGAGATGTATTCTACACCTTTATCTGTTAATTCAATTTGATTGTTCTTTTCTTCAATAACGTAGTATAAAGCTTCATCAACCTTTGGCATCTCACGATTGTTGTCTGCCATGTATTGGTTTTCAGTTTTCTGAAGAATTTGCTTAACACCTTCTTCACTTAAAAACTTAATTAACGCTTTGTTTTTTGGGATACCTCTATAAACTCTTAATAACTGGAAACCACCTTCTTTAGTGTCTCCATCTGCAATTAGTTTTTTTGCTTCTACTAAAGTTTGTGTTAATAGCTTACGTTGTACAGAAACGATGTCTTCAACCTTAGGTTTTAAAGCATCGAATTCGTGCTCATTTCCTTTAGGTATTGGTCCAGAAATAATTAATGGTGTTCTAGCATCATCTACTAATACAGAATCTACCTCATCGACAATAGCGAAGTGGTGACGGCGTTGTACTAAATCGTCTGGCGAATTTGCCATATTATCACGTAGATAATCGAAACCAAACTCGTTGTTTGTACCGTAAGTAATATCAGAATTATAAGCTTTTCTACGACCATCACTATTCGGTCTGTGGTAATCGATACAATCAATAGTCATACCGTGGAATTGGAATATTGGTGCCATCCAAGCCATATCACGTTTTGCTAAGTAATCGTTTACGGTTACTAAGTGCACACCTTTTTCTGCTAATGCATTTAAGTACACAGGTAACGTTGCTACTAAGGTTTTACCTTCACCAGTTTGCATTTCTGCAATTTTACCTTGGTGCATGGCAATACCACCTATAAGTTGCACGTCGTAATGGATCATGTCCCAAGTAATTGGTTTTCCAACGGCATCCCAAGAGTTAGCCCAAGTTGCTTTATCACCGTCTAAAGTAACATAGTCTCCCATTCCAGAAATTTCTCTATCAAAAGCACTAGCAGTAACTGTAATTTCTGTATTGTTTGTAAAACGTTTTGCAGTTTCTTTTACCACAGCAAAAGCTTCAGGTAATATATCGTTTAAAGTTTGTTCAACTGCTTCGTAAGATTCGTCTTCGATTTTATCAATTTCTTGATAAATGTCTTCACGTCTGTCTATATCCTCGGTAGCATCAGCTTCGGTTTTAAGTTTGTCTTTACGCTCATTAAAAGGCTTTCGCGTTTCGGCAATAATAGCTTTAAACTCAAAAGTCTTAGCTCTTAACTCATCATGAGATAAAGATTCTAGAGCAGCTTCAAAGGTTTTAATTTTATCTACTAAAGGTGATATGGCTTGCACATCTTGTTTGGATTTGTCTCCAACAAATAGTTTTAGTACGGAATCTAAAAAACTCATAGTTTTATATTTTATATTTCGATTGTAATGTATTAGTATTATAAAGCATTACAGTTGTTATTATAGTTAGTTGTAACTAGTTTTTAGGCTTAGTTAAATTGCTTTTGTATTTGGTGTTTTAAATAGCCAAATTTTAAGGGCTTAAATATACGTTTTTAGCTGTGGTTGGCTAAATTTTAAAGCACAAAAAAAGTCCCAAATTGAGACTTTTTCTTTTCTTTTTATTGTTTAAATGTAGCATTGCTACATTTAAAAATACTAGTTACGCAGTGTTGCATGATAACTAGTACTCGTCCTCGTTCCAGAGGTAGTCTTCGTCTGTTGGGTAATCTGGCCAGATTTCTTCAATTGAGTCGTACGAATCTCCTTCGTCTTCAATTGCTTGTAAATTTTCAGTAACTTCTAAAGGTGCTCCTGTTCTAATCGCGTAATCGATAAGTTCGTCTTTAGTAGCAGGCCAAGGTGCATCACTTAAATGAGATGCTAATTCTAATGTCCAATACATTTCTTAATAGATTTATTTTTTGCAAAAATAAATTTTTAGTATTAATAGGCAAGAAAAAAGTGAATTATTTTTCAGTAATAAAAAAGAACGTCATTTTTCACTGAAACTATTTGATACTAAATATCTTGCAGTGTTATTTAATAGCAGATTTTTAATATTGTTTTTCTGTTTGGCTCTGGATACCATATTTTCCTTAAAATTATTCTAATAAAAACGACCTTTTTTACTCTCTACTTCAATATAAAAAGAAACCTTAACACAGGCTATGCTTTATTTTTCTATTTTGTATAAAATAAAAAATCATCATTTTATTTTATCTTAATTTTAAAGAAGACATGGTATTAATGTTTTTCAGGAATCCATTTTACTTCGTCTGCTTGTAAGTCATGAGACAACTTTCGTGCCAATACAAAAAGGTAGTCAGAAAGACGGTTTAAGTACATTAAGGCTTCGGGTAAAAATGGTTCTAATTCGTTTAATGCACTTGCTAAACGTTCGGCTCTTCTACATACACAGCGTGCTATGTGACAGAATGACACTGTTTGGTGTCCGCCAGGCAGTACAAAATGCGTCATAGGAGGTAAGTCCTCATTCATAGCATCCATTTCGTGTTCTAATAGCTCTATGTCTTCGCTAGTAATTTTATTAATATTTAAACGTTCTTTTCCGTTTTTTAATATTAATTTCTCAGGATCTGTTGCTAAAACAGCACCAACAGTAAAGAGTTTGTTTTGAATAATAGCTAAAACGTTTTTGTATTGCTGATTTATATCTTGATCGCGAATGAGCCCAATATGCGAGTTAAGTTCGTCTACTGTACCATAACTATCTATGCGAATATGGTGTTTTGGTACACGAGTACCACCAAATAGAGCGGTTGTGCCTTTGTCTCCTGTTTTTGTATATACTTTCATGTGTGTTTTATATTTTTTAATTGGTCACATGTTACTTCCATTTAGAAATCTTTTTAGTTTAAAGATTCTGTTCTGAAAGGTCCATGTTTACGAAGTTAAAAGTTATATGCTAAACCCTAAACCTTTTTAGATAAAATTATTTGTTTTAACTCTTCTTCAAAATACTAGAAATGCTTTAAAGCTAGTTTATTTCTTAGAATTAAACTTTTTGTTGTTCAAGAAAACCAATATTAATCCAATAATAACTGGAATAAGAAGCCAAGGAATATCCATAGATATAGTTTAAATAAAAAAATGAAAACACAACTATTTACGATTCATTTTTTTTCTGAATTTTGTTTTATTGTTTCTTAATTGTCGTTTACGATTAATAACAGAAACAAATGCTTTTGCTAGCAGTAATAATCCAAATAATGCGAGAATAGGTACTAGCATACTTATATTCTTATTGTAAAATGTTCTTTTTCTTGTTCTCTTCTAAAAAAGACAAAGCCTAAAAAGAAGGTGTCTATTGTAACTGTTACTTGAGGATGTTTTTTAATTGTTTCCCAAGCTTCAGTCATTTCTTTAGACCAATAAATATCATCAAATATAAAAACCGAATCGTTAGTTGCTGTTGATAATAAGGTTTCAAAATAATCTAAAGTAGCTTGTTTTTGGTGATTACCATCAAAATAGATTAAATCGTATTTGTTTGAAGCTAAAGGTTTAATAACGTTGTTAAAATCTCCTGTAAGTATTTCTGTGTTTTTTATGTTGAATTGCCCAAGTGTGCGTTTCGTGTACTCCGAAACGTTTGGGCAGCCTTCTATAGAAGTCATTTTAATTTCTGGATTCGCAACAGCCATAGCATGAGTTGCAATACCTAAAGAAGTACCTAATTCTAAAATAGTATTAATTTGAAGGTAATTTACAAGACGGAATAATAATTTAGATTCTTTTTTTGAAGCACCTACTTTCTGTGCCATTTTAGAAACCGAACGTAGGTTCGTTTTAAAAACACGGCTACCAGAACCTAGATCTATTACATCTATAGTGTCTTTGCTTTTTTTAAGAACTTTGCGATATAGTTTTATTTGTTTGTATGATTTGTGTTTAGATCTATCATAAAAACATTTAGTAATTAGGTTGTACACAAAAGGAGAATGAACTCCATGTTGATTTGTGGAACGTTTTAAAAAATTTATGTAAGCTATTATTTGATGTAACATTTTTAATGACTCTTTCTCATTAGATGAAGATAAACTTCAACGGCAATCTTTTTTTTGTACTCTCCTTTTGTTAAAGAGAAGAGTACTTAATTTATTATTCTTTGAATTAATATATTGTTTTGCGTCCAGGTTTTTACTTAGTAATATCAAACTGAACATTGCTCACTTTATAGTAAATTATCCTTCCAATTTCTCTGTTAATTCTAACCAGCGCATTTCCTTCTCTTCAATACTATCAATAATGGCTTGAAGCTTATTAGAAAGTTTATTAATTTCATCTGTAGAAAGTTCTGGATCTAAGAATTTTTTCTCTAATTCTATTTTATCAAATTCTAAAGTTTTTATTTTACTCTCGATGTTCTTGTATTCTTTTTGCTCGTTATAAGATAACTTTACATTATTGTTCTTTTTCCAGTTCTTCTTTTCTTTTTTCTCAGCTTCAGAGACTTCAGAAATAACAGGTTTACTATCTTCATAGGCTCTAAAATCGCTATAGTTACCTGGAAAATCTTCAACAACACCTTGACCTCTAAAAATAAATAAGTGATCTACTATTTTATCCATAAAATAACGGTCGTGAGAAACTACTAGTAAACAACCTGGGAAATCTAATAAGAAACTTTCTAATACATTTAGAGTTACAATATCTAAATCGTTAGTAGGCTCATCGAGAATTAAAAAGTTAGGGTTTTGTATTAAAACGGTACATAGGTATAATCGTTTACGCTCTCCACCACTTAGTTTTTCGACAAAATCATATTGTTTTTTTCTATCGAAAAGAAAACGCTCTAATAATTGTTGAGCACTAATTTGACGTCCTTTTTTTAATGGAATATAATCACCAAATTCACGAACAATATCTATAACCTTTTGGTTTGGTTTAGGAGTAATACCACCTTGTGTATAGTAACCAAATTTTACAGTTTCACCAATAATTATTTTTCCAGAATCTGGTTGAGCGGTTTGCGTTAGAATATTTAAAAACGTCGATTTTCCCGTTCCATTTTTTCCAATAATTCCAGCACGTTCACCTTTTTGGAACATATAGTCTAAACCATCTAAAATAACTTTGTCTTTATAAGACTTAGATACTTTTTTAAGTTCAACAATTTTGCTGCCCAAACGCTCCATGTTTAATTCTAACTGAATCTCATGGTCATTTCTACGTTGGCTTGCTTTGTGTTTTATTTCGGTAAAATCGTCTATTCTCGATTTAGACTTGGTTGTACGTGCTTTTGGTTGGCGACGCATCCAAGTTAATTCTTTTTTAAAGAGTTGTTTTGCTTTACCAACTTCTACACTTTGTTGCTCTATTCTCGCTTCCTTTTTTTCTAAGTAATACGAGTAGTTTCCTTTGTAAGAAAACATTTCGCCTTGATCTAGTTCTATAATTTCATTACAAACACGCTCTAAAAAGTAACGATCGTGAGTTACCATAAATAAGGTCATGTTTTCTTTTGCAAAAAACTCTTCTAACCATTCTATCATTTCTAAATCCAAATGGTTTGTTGGCTCATCTAGAATTAAAAGATCAGGCTTATTAATTAAAGCATTGGCTAAAGAGAGGCGTTTTCTTTGCCCACCAGACATGCTGCTTACTTTTTGTTGTAAATCTTCAAGCTTTAATTTAAAGAGTATTTGCTTATATTGTGTTTCAAAATCCCAAGCATTTTGGATATCCATCTGCTCGAATGCTATTTGATAAGCTTCTGCATCTTCAGGATTTAAAAGTGCTTTTTCATAGTTTTTAATAACATCAAGAATAGGATTGTCACTATTAAATATGGTGTCTTCAACGCTTAAATCGCTATTTAAATACGGTTCTTGAGGTAAAAAAGAGACTTTAATATCTTTTCTAAAAATAACATTTCCAGAATCTGGCTCGTCAGTTTTTTCAAGGATATTTAAAATGGATGTTTTTCCAGTACCATTTTTGGCAACAAATGCTACTTTTTGTCCTTTATGGATACTAAAAGAGATGTTTTCAAAGAGTGTAAGTTCTCCGTAGGATTTCGATATACTTTCAACAGTTAAATAAGTCAATGGCTATTTTTGGTACAAATAACGCATAAAAAACTAAAAAATCTGATAAAAATTTATTTCTTCATAAATTTAAAGAAGAATTTTTAACGTCTCTATCATTTATCGCTTTTGAATGAAAACAGACAAAAAACCAAAAAATCCGATAAAAGTTTTATTATTCACGATGGAAAGCTATATTTGTGAAAATCAAAACAAAAAAAATGAATAAATTTTTAGCGGCTATTTGCTTGCTATTCAGTATTTTATGTTCTTCTTGTATTACTAGCAAAGATGTCGTTTATCTTCAAGATAAAGGTACTGTTGTTAATGATTCTTTGTTATTAAAAGAATTAGGTAAACCATATCGTGTTCAAATTAACGATGTGTTGAGTATAGATATAAAGGCTATAGATTCTGAACTTAAGAAGCTTATTGAGGTTTTTCAGCCTACAGAAAGTGCAGGATCTGAAGGTCAACAAGCACTGTATTTTAATGGGTTTACTGTCGATTTACATGGTGATATAGAGTTCCCTATTTTGGGTAAAATTAATGTTTTAGGTTATACAACAGATGAAATTGTTACAAAAGTAAAACAATCGTTACTTGATAATTATTTAAAAGATATCTCTCAAATATTTGTAACAGTTAAACTTTCTGGGCTGCGTTATACAGTAACAGGAGAGGTTAAAAGTACTGGTATTAAAACATTGTTTGTAGATCGTGTAAATATAATAGAAGCATTAGCAAATGCTGGAGATATTAGTCAAACAGGAGATAGGACAGACGTTATGGTAATTCGTCAATATCCACAAGGACAGAAAATACATCATATTGATTTAACAGATTTGTCTGCTATGCAATCGCCTTACTATTATATACAGCCAAACGATATTATTTTAGTTAAGCCTCTAAAACGAAAAGCCTTAGGAGCAGGACAAACAGCTACACAAACAATTACTACAGTTGCATCAATAATATCTGTAATTGTGTCCACTTATTTTTTAGCAAGAAACCTGTAAGTTATTATTTATGAATGATGAATTCGAACTTTTAGAATCACAGTCGCAATCACCTTTTGATCTAAAAGCCTTCATGTTTAGGGCGTTAAGTTATTGGAAATGGTTTTTGCTATGTATTGGCTTAGGTATATTTATAGTATACCAACAAAATATTAGAACCCAACAAACTTATAGGTTAAGTACTCAAGTTTCTATCGAGGACGATAAAAATCCTTTATTTAGTGCGAATACAAGTTTAACCTTTAATTGGGGAGGCGTATCTGGAAAAGTAAAAACAATTATAACAACATTAAAATCGAGATCTAACCATGAAAAAGTTGTCGATAATTTAAATTTTTACATTACTTATCTAAAACAATCACGCTTTAGAAAAGACGACATATATAAAGCAGCACCTTTTGAGGTCGTTTTAAAACCCGATACTTACCAATTATTAAATACACCATTACGAATTACTTTTCTTGGTAATAACGAATATGAATTACAAGCAAATTTTGAAGAACCAAAAATAGCCTCAACTCAAAACTTCACAACTAAAGAGCATTTACAAATAGATATAAATAGTGGTGAATTTAAACAGCGTTTTACAATTGGCGATAACATAAAAACGAAATACATTAACGGTGTTATTAATTTAAGGGAAGATAGAGAGGTTAAACCTGGAGATGAGTATTTTCTTAGGTTCGATAATTTTGATGCTGTAGTTAACCGTTATAGAGGAAGTCTTAAAATAGATAATCCACTAAATTCTGCAATACTTAATTTAAGTATTACAGATGTAAATACTTCTAAGATTGTAGACTATTTAAATGAAACGGTAAGTGTTTTAAGTCAAGTCCAACTCGATAGAAAAAATCTATTTGTAACTAATACAATAGCCTTTATAGATAAACAATTGAAAAGAGTAAGTGATGAATTGATTATCGATGAAGACTCTTTAAATAATTACAGACAAAAAAACAAGATTTTTAATTTAGACACAGAAAGCGTTAAAATAAACGAGATACTAGCTGGTTTTGAATTAGATAAAGATAATATTAATAAGAAAGTAGATTATTATAGAGATTTAAAAACGTATTTAGAAACTAGTGATGATTTTACCAATTTACCAGCACCTGCAATAGCCGGAATAGATGATGATAATATTTTATCTAATATCTCTAAGATAAATGTGCTTTCTGTACAAAAATCTAAGTACGAAGCTACTGTAAGAAGTGATGCTCCTGTTTTTAATGATATAGACAATCAAATAAATAGTATAAAAAGAGTTTTATTAGAAGGTATTAGTTCTGCAAATAATGGTATAAGTAGAGAATTAAGGTTTATTAATTCTAAAATAGCAGAAAGTAATAATAAAATTAGAAAACTTCCTAAAGACCAACAACAATTACTTTCAATATCAAGAAGATCTACAATTAATGAAAAAAGCTACAATGTGTTTTTAGCAAAACGTAGTGAAGCTGAGATTATAAAATCGGCTAGTGTAAGTGATATACTAGTAATTGATATAGCAAAAGATACTGGAGCAATACCTGTAGATTTAAAATTAAGCGCTCGTTATATTTTTGCTTTTCTTGGAGGTTTTTTAGTGCCATTACTAATAGCATTTCTTATTACTTTTTTCGATAATAAATTACATAATCCACAAGGTTTAGAAAAGTTATCTAAAATTCCTTTGTTAGGTGTAATTGGTAAAAACACAACTAAAAATAATTTAGCAGTACACTTGAAGCCCAAGTCTACAGTTGCTGAAGCTTTTAGAGGTTTAAGGTCTAGTTTACAATACATGTATAAAAAACAGGCAACCAAAGGTTCTAAAACAATAATGGTAACTTCTTCTGTAAGTGGAGAAGGTAAAACCTTTTGTTCTATTAATATAGCAACCGTTTTTGCGCTTAGTGGTAAAAAAACAGTTTTAGTAGGTTTAGATTTGCGTAAGCCAAAAATATTTGATGATTTTGAGATTAAAAATGATATTGGATCTGTAAATTATCTTATTGGCCAAAAAAACTTAACAGAAATTACACAGCAAACTAATATTGAAAATTTAGATTTAATAGTATCTGGTCCTATACCACCAAATCCATCAGAGTTGTTAATGAGTGATACTATGGATCAATTAATAAAAGAGCTAAAAGAGAAGTACGATTACGTTATACTAGATACACCACCCATAGGTCTAGTAGCAGATGCTATTGAGCTAGTAGAGTATGTAGATGCTACATTATATGTTGTAAGACAAAATTATACTAAAAAAGGTATGCTAAACTTAATAAACGACAAGTTTAAACGTAAAGAGTTAAGTAATATTAGTTTTATTTATAACTTTTATGACCAAAAAGGTAAATATGGTTATGGTTACGGTTATGGCTACGGTTATGGTTACGGTTATGGAACTTATGGTAATGGATACCATGAAAATGAAGATAAAAAAACTGGGTTATTAAGTAAGATATCTAATGTCTTCAAATCTAAAAAATAATATTGAATACTAAAAGAGCATCACAAGACTGGTTATATACCATTTCTCCTAAGCGAAAATTAATAGACCTAAATTTTAAAGAAATTTGGCGCTATCGAGACTTATTGTTTTTGTTTGTTAAACGAGATATTATTACTGTTTATAAACAAACCATATTAGGGCCTCTTTGGTTTTTTATTCAACCATTATTTACTTCAATAATATTTACATTAATATTTAACAAATTAGCAGCAATCCCTACAGGAGAAGGTGTGCCAGCGTTTTTATTTAATTTAGCAGGTATTACATCCTGGAATTATTTTAGTACGTGCTTAACAGGAACAAGTAATACTTTTAAAGCAAATCAAGGTGTTTTTGGTAAAGTATACTTTCCTAGAGTTATAACACCATTATCTGTAGTGTTTTCAAATCTTTTAAAGTTTGGTATTCAGTTATTAGTGCTTGTAGTTTTCTATATTTATTATGTGTTTTTTACAGATGAAGCAGAAAATGCTGCACCACAAACGGTAATACTATTACTACCTTTTCTAATACTATTTATGGGATTGTTCGGTTTAGGTTTAGGAATGATTTTGTCATCTCTAACAACCAAATATCGTGACTTAACGTTTTTAGTAAGTTTTGGTGTGCAATTACTTATGTATGGCTCTGCAGTAATGTATCCATTGTCTTATTTTAAAACACGCTTGCCAGAATACTCTTGGATTGTAGAATACAACCCAATGACTACAATTATAGAACTGTTTAGATATATGACTTTAGGTGTTGGAAATTTCTCTTTTTACAATTTTTTATACGCTGGAGTTATAAGTATAATATTGTTTTTATTAGGATTAATAATTTTTAATAAAACCGAAAAATCTTTTATAGATACAGTTTAAGTATGAGCGAGAATAAAAATGTTTTAATTTGTATAGGTACAAGACCTGAAGCTATTAAAATGGCACCAGTTTATTTCGAGTTTTTAAAATCGGGTTACAATACAAAATTGTGTGTAACCGCTCAGCATAGAGATTTGCTAGATCAAGTACTGCATTTTTTTAAAATGACTCCAGACTTCGATTTAGATTTAATGACACCAAACCAAACATTAAATAAACTAAGTTCAAGAATTTTAGAAGATATAGATAAAGTATTTATAGAACATAAAATCGACCTTGTTTTAGTTCATGGAGACACTACAACATCTAGTATTATTGCCTTAGCTGCTTTTAATAGAAAAATTAAGGTAGCACATGTAGAAGCAGGATTAAGAACCTATAACAAGTACTCACCATTTCCAGAAGAGATGAATAGGCAGTTAACAGGTAGACTTGCAGATTTTCATTTTGCTCCAAGTGAAACTGCTAAGCAAAACCTTAAAAAAGAAGGTGTTGCGTTAAATAGTATTTTGGTTACTGGAAACACAGTAATAGATGCCTTAAAAGTTACAAGTGGTATTCTAGATAAAGGTTTTAATAATACAGTAATTCAAAATTTAAAAGAAAAAGTAAATTTTAATAAAAAAATAATTCTTGTTACAGGACACAGAAGAGAAAATTTTGGTGAAGGTTTCGAGTCTATTTGTAATGCATTAGTCGAAATTTCTAAAGATGAAAATGTAGAACTTATATTTCCTGTACACTTGAACCCAAATGTTCAAGAAGTAGTTTATAACAGACTCTCTAATTTACCAAATGTACATTTAGTTGCGCCTTTAGATTATCCTACATTTATATGGATAATGAAAAAGGCACACCTTATTATATCAGACTCTGGAGGAGTTCAAGAAGAAGCTCCAACTTTTGGAGTACCAGTTTTAGTAACCAGGACAGTTACAGAACGTCAAGAAGGCGTAGCAGCAGGTTGCTCTTTTTTAGTAGGTACAAATCAAGAAAAGATTGTTAATAAAGCAAAAGAGATTTTATCTCATACTAAAGAAAATAATAATAACTTAAATCCTTATGGAGATGGTAACGCTTCCAAAAAGATTGTAGATTTTTTTAAAAATAGAACATGGTAGAAGATAAGGATATCATATTAAAAGCTACAAATATTTCTAAACAATACCGTTTAGGCTTAGTTGGTACAGGTACTATTTCTCACGATTTAAACCGTTGGTGGAGTAGAATTCGTGGTAAAGAAGATCCTTATTTAAAAGTAGGCGAGAGTAACGATCGCAGTACTAAAGGAAAATCTGAATACGTATGGGCTTTACAAGACATTAATTTTGAAGTAAAGCGTGGCGAAGTTTTAGGAATTATTGGTAAAAATGGAGCAGGAAAATCTACCTTATTAAAAATACTATCTAAAGTAACAGGACCTACTACAGGAGAAATAAAAACTAGAGGACGTATAGCCTCTTTATTAGAAGTTGGTACAGGTTTTCATGGAGAAATGACAGGTCGTGAAAATGTGTTCTTAAATGGTGCCATTTTAGGCATGACCAAAAAAGAAATCGCCTCTAAAATAGATGAAATTATTGAGTTTTCTGGTTGCCAACGCTATATAGACACACCTGTAAAAAGGTATAGTTCTGGGATGACAGTGCGTTTAGCTTTTGCAGTAGCAGCTTTTTTAGAACCAGAAATTTTAGTTATTGATGAGGTTTTGGCTGTTGGTGATGCAGAATTTCAAAAAAAAGCCATTGGTAAAATGCAAGACATTTCGCAAGGTCAAGGTCGTACCGTTATTTTTGTGAGCCATAATATGGCAGTAATTAAGAGTTTGTGTACACGATGTATTGTTTTAGAGCATGGTTGTATAAATTATGTTGGTAATCAAGATGCCGCTGTCAATTATTATTTGACTTCTGAAATATCAAAATCTAATATTGATTTAGAAAAAAGAGAAGATAGAAATGGTAATCAAAACATAAAGTTTACTAATGTTAGATTTTACAACAAAAATAAACTTGAGGCTACAGAGATTATCTCTGGTGAATATTTGAAGATTAAATTTGATATAAAAAAGAAGAAGGAAATTGATTACAGCAAACTAATTGTTGCAATTAGTGTTTTAGACAGAGATTTAAATATAGCACTATCTTATATTAGTGATGAAATGGGTTTTAATTTTGAAGAATTAGAGAATAGTAACTATTTTGAACTTGAAATACCTAATCTCTATCTTAGAGCAGGAGATTATAGCTTAAGATTATTTTCTAGTTATATAGATACGCAGCAAAGTAACTTTTTAGATGTTGTAGAGAATGTTTCAAACCTGACTATTCTTCAAGGCGACATATGGAAATCAGGTAAGCTTAATAGGGCGGGTTCGTCAATGATTTTACCTGGAAATTTTAATATTTCGTAATATGAAAACTCTTATTTTAGGTTTAGGTCAATCTAATTTTTTAGATCAATTGTATGGTAATGTAAAAAAAATAGAACCAGATAGTCAATTTTATTTAAGTAATTATTTTAATATTTCAAAGCCTGAAAGCGCTGATTTTCCTAATATATATGTCGACAATTTAGATTTAAAATCAATTAAAATTAGTAGGTCAAATCTTTACATTTATGCCATTAAATTTATATTTTCTCTATTAGCAATTCAAGTTATATATTTTGAATTAAAACAAAAAAAATCTTATAAAGAGATTAAGCAAGTGATTATCAAATTTATTCTGTCTAAGTATGTGTATACCATGCATATAGAACCTATGGGTTTCGATATATATCATTTTCATTATTGTATTCCAAAATTTTTAATGTATTCCTTTTTTATGCCAAAAAAGGCAAAAATAATTATGAGTTTTTGGGGATCAGACTTAATGAGAAGACAAAATAATTATAATTCCTTTTATGTTAATAAAGCATTAAAAAGAGCGAAAATTATAACAGTCCAAACGCCAGAGTTGGCAGAAAAGGTGAGAAAAAAATATGGAAATGAAGTAGCTAATAAAATTGAATCCCTTCGATTTACAATTAGTACCGATATTTACAATAATATTAATGCACTGTTATTAGATAAATCTAAACGTGAAGCATTTAAAGAGAAATATTTATTTAATACAGATAAAATTGTTGTTGCATTAGGTCATAATGCCCACAAAGAGAATAATCATATAAAAATGATTGATGCTATAAAAAAAATGCCAAAAGAATATTTAGACAAATGTGTCTTTTTAATTCATTTGGGTTATGGGATTAAAGAAGAATACATTATTGAATTAAAGAGAGCAATAAATGAAAATAATAACATTTCGTTTATTCTTTTAAAAGATTATTTAGATCCAGAAAATATAGCATTATTAAGAATATGTACTAATATTTTAATTCAAGCACCAGTAAGCGATGCACTTAGTGGCGCAATGGTAGAAATTATGTACGCAGGCAATACTGTTATAGCAGGAGATTGGTTACCATATAATATTTTAAAAAGAAATAATATTAAATATTATACTTTTAATACTTTTAATGTCTTGCATGAAACTATAAAAATAGCTTTAGATAAGCTAGAAAGTAACCGTTTTGAGTTTGCTAATAACAAAATTGAAATTGAAAGATTTTTATTTCCAGAAACAACTACAAAAGAATGGATAAAATTATTTAAAACAGTTTAAGTTTTTGCAAATGAAATTAAAGGAAAACCAAAATATTCTAATAAATGTTCTAACACGAACATCTAATCGTCCTTTTGGTTTCTCAAATTGCCATAACTCTGTTGTAAATCAAACCTATAAGCATGTTAAGCATATTGTGTCTTACGACAACGAAAAAGATTTAGATTACCTTAATTTATATAATGTAGAAAAAGTTAAAGTAAATAAGGATATTTCTATTACTAAACACAAAGAAGGTTATATATATGCACCTTACAATTTATATTGTAATGCATTATTAAATAAAGTAACCGAAGGTTGGGTTGTGTTTTTAGACGATGACGATAACTTATTGCATAATAAAGTTTTAGAAGATATTGTGTCTCAAATTAGAAAAGGAAATGAAGACACTCTGTTTATTTGGCAAATGAGATATCCAAATGGAAGAATTTTACCAAGTAAAGCACATTTTAAGAGTAAAGAAATTAAAATTAATGGCATTGGTTCTTGTTGTATGGTTTTTCATTCTAAGTATAAAAACGAAGTGCAATGGGATGAGTGGAAAGGTTCCGATTTTAGGTTTATAGAAGCATTATCTAAAGTTGTACCTAATAAGAAATGGATAGAAAAAGTATATACCCAAATTAATAATTTTGGCGATTTTGGTAAACAAAATGATATTTCAAAATCTATAACTAATAATAGAATTTATAATAAAAACATACTCTGGTATTTTTTGCCAAAATACCATCAAACTATTTTTGGTATTAAGGTTTTTAGGAAAGAAACATACTCTAGTTTTTTTAAAAGAGTTAAAAATAAAATTGGACTTTAATAAATATGAGAATTAATAATTTCGATTTTTTAAGGTTTGTATTTGCGACATTAGTTTTGGTATCGCATTCTTATCCTTTGTCTATTAATAATGGAGAAACAGAATGGTTACTTAAAATAACAAATAATCAAATAAGTTGGTCGTCAATTGGTCTAGCAGGATTTTTTAGTATTAGTGGTTATTTAATTTATCAGAGTTTACAACGCAGTAAAAGTCTTATAGATTATTTCTGGAAACGTATTTTAAGATTGTTTCCTGCCTTAATAGTCGTACTCTTATTAACTGTGTTTTTAGCGCCTTTTGTTTACGAAAGCAATGTTCCATATTATAAAAATGGTTCTGCTTACTACTATTTTTTCAGAAATATTTCTCTTTATAATTTACAATATAGTATAACTGGTGTTTTTGAGAACAATCCATATCCAAAGGCTATTAATGGTTCATTGTGGACTATTTGTTATGAATTTACTATGTATAGTTTACTCGCCTTTTTTTATTTTGTTAAAACAAAAACGAATCTTATTAAGGTGTCTACTTTGGTAGTTTTTATAGCAATGTATGTTGGTTATAATTTTTTTATGGATAATTTAGGAGGTATTAGTGTTTTAGGAATGTATGGTAGTTCCTTTTTAAAATTATGTACTTATTTTGTGTTTGGTAGTGTTTTAGCAATGTTTAAAATTGAAAATTTAAAATATAAAAACATTGTTTTTTGGTCAACATTAGTGCTTGTTTTAGTCGCTGTATGGTTTGATTTTTATAAGCTTGTAACTCACTTTACGCTTCCAATTATTATTTTACTTTTTGGTTTAAAACCATTAGCATACTTAAAGAATTTTGGTAAATATGGAGATGCATCTTATGGTATTTATATTTATGGATTTCCTATACAACAAACCTTAATGTATTATTTTGATTTTGGGATAATGGCTTTAATGTTTTATTCCATTTTGCTATCTTTCATTTTCGGATATTTATCATGGCATTTAATAGAAAAAAAGGCATTAATATATAAGAAACTATTTCAACCTAAAACTTTAGAATGCTAGCAATCGTAATACCATATTACAAATTATCTTCTTTCGAAGCCACTTTAAAATCTTTGGCACTGCAAAGCGACCAACGCTTTAAAGTTTATATTGGTAACGATGCGAGTACAGAAAATCCAGAAACACTTTTAGATACTTATAAGTCGCAATTAGATATTGTATATCATAAATTTAGTACAAACCTTGGTGGTACTTCTTTAGTAAAACAATGGGATAGATGCATTAATTTAATTGCAGACGAAACATGGCTCATGATTTTAGGAGACGACGATTATTTGGGAGAACATGTAGTAAAGACTTTTTACGAGCAATACAATAGTTTTAAAACTAAGGCTAACGTGGTTAGGTTTGCATCGCAAATGGTGTTTGATACTACAAATACTAAGTCTAAAGTTTATACACATCCAGTTTGGGAAGATGCGATCACGTCTCACATGAGAAAATACGATGGCGCTTCTAGAAGCTCATTATCCGAGCATATTTTTAAAACAGAATCTTATAAAAAACAAGGTTTTGTAAATTATCCTTTAGCTTGGTTTAGTGATGATAAAGCATGGATAGATTTTAGCGAAAACAAACCTATTTATACCATAAACGATAGTATGGTTTATATTAGAGTTTCTAATGAAAGTATTTCTGGTAAAAAAAGTAATATTGGCTTAAAACAAGAATCTGCAATTCAATTTTATAGAAATGTAATTGATGAGAAGTCTCAGGAATATCCTAAAGCTTTAAGACTTAGATTATTTCTTATTTATGAAATAATTATTAAGCGTAAAAGAAAATTAGTAAAACAAGAATGGCAGTTTTTATTTAAAAAATATGTTCAGAACTTTAGTCTTATTCCATTTTTAAAATTAATAAGGAGAATTTTAGTTTCTAAAAAGTAATATGTCAACAATAAAAAAGATAACACATAGTGTTTGGGTATTTTTAAAAAGCGTGCAGCGCTTTTTAAGGAACACTTTTGTCTTTATTAGATGGCGCATTAAGTTTACAGTTAATGGTGTTTTAAATCCTATTTTTAATACAACAGTAAAAGCGCAAAACAAAGATTATAAAAGTATTCCTATTGTTATTATTAGTTTTAATCAATTAGAATATTTAAAAAAACTAATTACTTTTTTACAAGAACGTCATTTTAAAAACATAGTAATAATAGATAACGTGTCTACTTATAAACCACTTTTGGACTATTATAAAACAATAGAAAATACGGTTGATGTTTTTAGAAACACTAAAAATGAAGGCCATCGTGTGTTCTGGAAAAACAAAGAGATTAGTAAAAAGTACGGAAAAGGTTATTATGTGGTAACAGATTCTGATATTGTACCAAATACAAATTGTCCAGAAGATTTTTTATTAAAATTTAAAGCCATTTTAGAGCAAGATAAAAAGCTGTCTAAAGTTGGCTTTAGTTTGCAAATAGATAATATTCCAGATACTAATTTACATAAAGAGAAGATTGTAAAGTGGGAAAAACGCTTTTGGGAACACACAAATAAAGACGGTCATTTTATAGCAGAAATAGATACCACATTTGCTTTATACAGACCATTAAATCAATTTGAATACAACTATTTTTATAAGTCTTTAAGATTAAAGTCACCTTTTATAGCAATGCATGGCGGTTGGTATATAGACCATAGTAATTTAAATAACGAACAAGAATACTACATGAAAACAGCAAGCAAATCTGCATCATGGCGAGTAGATAATGCAGGAGAATTAGTAGGAGAACATTATAAATAATAGTATTTTAAATTTAAGTTAATGAACGTAAGTGTAATTTTTGTAAACTATAACACATCGCAACTTACTCAAGATGCGATACAATCTGTTTACCAAAAAACAAAAGGTATAACCGTAGAGGTTATTGTGGTAGATAATGCTTCGGTAGATAACTCTGTAGAAGCTATAAAAACTGCTTTTCCAGAAGTTACACTTATTGCTAATAAAAAAAATGTAGGTTTTGGTCGTGCTAATAATATTGGTATGCAAGTGGCTAAAGGCGATTATTTCTTTCTGCTAAATACAGATGCTTATTTAATTAATAATGCTATCGAAATTCTTTTCAACTTTATGGAAGAAAAGGAAAACGCATCTGTTGGTATTGCTGGTGGACATATGTTTAGAGAAAATGGGAATAATTGTATATCATCTGCAAATTTTCCTAATTATAAACTATTTGTAAAAGGTAGTTTTTGGAAGCATTTTTACAAAAAAACCTTTTATATAAACGAAGTACCAAAAGCTGTACAACCAAGAGAAAGTAACCCTTACCAAGTAGATTATGTTTCTGGTGCAGACTTTTTTATAAGACGTTCTGTTATTGATGAAATTGGCGGATTTAATAAACGTTTTTTTCTGTATTATGAAGAAACCGAATTATGCTTAAGATTAACACGAAAAATAAAAGATTCTAAAATTATGATTGTACCAAATGCACATGTAGTTCATATTGGTCAAGGATCAGACACAGCAGGTGTTAAAAGTAGAAAGTTTAAAATGATTTTTCTAAAAAGTAAGGCAACTTATTTTTCTATTCAAAATGGTATAATGGCTGGTCTTTTTGTTTACATAACAGGTCTTATTAATATTTATTATCATAAACAATAGAATAAACAGACATGAAGTTTAAAGTAATTTTATTGAAATTATTGAAGTATACTCCGTTTTCATCGCTTAAAGTTATGATTATGAGAACGGTTTTTGGTTATAAAATTGGTAAAAACGTCTCTATAGGCAAAGCTTATATAAATTGTAAAAACGTAACTATTGGTGATAATGTAAAAATAGCAAGCAATAATAATTTTATATGCAAAACCTTAATAATAGGAGATAATACCATGTTCCATTCTAAAAATAATATTGTTGGCAATGGTGTTTTTAAAATTGGAGACAATTCTAGAGTCATAAATAATCATTATTTCGATGTTTGGAATAATATTACAATAGGTAACAATACATGGATTGCAGGAAAAAATTCTGAATTTTGGACACATGGTTCTATACATACACAAACAGGAAAGAATTTAGATATAGAAATTGGAGACGATATTTATATAGGCTCTTCTTGTAAATTTGCGCCAGGTGTTAAGTTATCTTCTATAAATATTATAGGCTTAGGTAGTGTTGTAAATAATAGTTTTAAAGACTCTAAAACTATTATAACAGGTAATCCAGCAGTTGTGGTTAAAAATAATATAGACTGGAGAACCAATTGGTAATTTTATGTTAGAAAATAAAAAAATATTAGTTGTTGTAGAGTCTATAGATATTAATGCTACAAGTGGAGCAAAGGCTAATGTTGCGTTAATAAACACATTGCTTTTATGTAAAGAACAAGTTACTGTGCTTCATTACACTCGAAAAACTATTAATATGCCTTTGGCTAATTGTGTTGCTATTAAAGAAAGAAAACTAAGTTTAAATTATTTATTAAGTAGATCGCAACGCATATTTCAACGAAAGACGAAAATTAATATATCTAAATTTTTAGAAAATATTTTTGGGCATTCTTTTACTTTTTTTAACGACTCGAAAAGCATTCAAAAGGCAATAAAAAAATACTATACTAATCACGATTTAATTATAACATTAAGTCAAGGCGCTAGTTTTAGACCACATAATGCCATGCTTAAATTACCAGAATTACATAGTAAATGGTTGGCTTATGTTCATGACCCTTATCCTTTTCATTTATACCCAGAACCTTATAATTGGACAGAAGCAGGTTACAAACAAAAAGAATACTTTTTTAGAAAAGTTTCTGAGCGTGCAAAGTATTCAGCCTTTCCAAGCCAGTTGTTAAAAGAATGGATGGGACAATTTTTTCCTAATTTTATAGAAACAGGACTGGTAATACCACATCAACAATTAAAAGTAGATGTTTTAGAAGAACTAGGCGTGTATAATGCGTTTGTAGATGATGATAAATTTACACTGTTACACGCAGGAAATTTAATGAAACAACGCTCACCATTCTTTTTAATAAAAGCCTATAGAACGTTTTTAGAATTAAACCCAAAAGCGAAAGATAATTCGGTATTATTACTAATAGGTCCAGCAAGTTATCATCAAAAAGAAATAGAAATTGAGCAGCAAACACTCTCGCAATTACAATTACATTTAAAAAATGTACCATTTAATGTCGTAAACACTTTACAGCATAGAGCAACTGTTAATATTATTTTAGAATCAAAATCTAAAATCAGCCCATTTTTACCTGGTAAGTTTCCACATTGTGTATTTGCAAATAAACCTATATTAGCTTTAAGCCCTAAACGAAGTGAAACTAGGCATTTGTTGGGCGATGCTTATCCATTTGTTTCGGAAGTTGATGATGTTGCATTAATAGCGTCAAAGATAGAAACGCTTTATTTAAATTGGGTGCAAAAAAAAGAGGGAAGTTTAAACCGTCCAGATCTTGAGCATTATTTAAGTACAGATTATGTAAAAACAGTTTTAAATAAAATAGACCACAATAATTAATGAAAGTATCCATTTTAATAATATCTAAAAATCGAAAAGCAGATTTGCATTTCACCTTAAATAGGTTGAATACTTTAATCGATAAGTCTATTCATGAAGTTTTAGTACTATTAGATGGATGTGAAGACGATTCTAATATGCTTGTTAAACAATTACCTTGGGTAAATTGGACTGTGTTAAATAAAAGTATAGGAGCATCTGCTGCACGAGAAATATTATATAAAAAATCTCAAGGTGATATATTAATAGGCTTTGATGATGATGCACATCCTTTGCAAAATAATTTTATTGAAATTGTTGAAGACCAATTTAATAAAGATGAAAGTATTGGTGTTATAGCTTTTCAAGAAATAAAAGGTATTTATAAAAATGATAGTGAAGCATTAGCCTCTAAACCTAAAAAACAATTGCATTATTTATGTAAAGAATTTGTAGGTTGTGGTTTTGCTATAAAAAAAAGCACCTATTTTAATACCAGAGGTTTTCCAGTTTGGGTAGATATTTATGGAGAAGAGTCTTGTGTATCCATAGAAGTTATTGCCAATGGTGAGAAAATTTTATATACAAATAACATTTCGGTTAATCATCGTGTAGACATGGCAGCACGAAAAAAAGCAGGGAATAATTATTTTAGATTTGAAAAGCAATTAAAGAATACCTTATTTTATTATCTAGTATATTATAAATACCCAGCAATTAAGATTTTAAAATTAATATATCATAACTTTTTTAAGTACGCGATTAAGGATTTTAGTTTTTTTAAAGGTTTTGTATTTGCTATATCTCAAGCGATATTTAAATTCCCAAATGTTTTAAAATACAGAAAACCAATAGCAACAAAATTTATAGAATTAAAAGACAAATTACCGTCACCAATATTTTATTAAAACAATTGTAATTTGAAGTAAAATTTAAAAATAAATAATGAAAAAAATTTTAAAAAAAATATTAGAAAGATTTGGATATAGAATTGTAAAGAATAGTGATTATAGTATTCAAAATGAAAATCCCTTTTTAGCTACAAAAGACTTTTTTAATACAATAACACCTGTTGTTTTTGATATTGGTATGAATCATGGTCAAACCATTAAAAAAATTAAAACCGATATTCCAAATGCTATTATTCATGGTTTTGAGGCTAGTAAATATTGTTTTGAAATAATTAAAAAAAATATAAAAACCCAAAAAGGTATTAACCTAAATAATCTAGCTGTTGGAGATGAGGTTACTAAATTAGAATTTAATGAATATTCTTGGGATGCCATGAATTCCTTTTTAGAACGTGCTTATGGTAGCGCAAAAATTGTAGATAAATATTTAGTAGACGTTATAACAATAGATAAGTATTGTGAACAAAACGCAATTAAAAATATCCACTTATTAAAAAGTGATACTGAAGGTTTTGAACTAAAAGTTTTAAAAGGAGCAAAACAGATGATGAATAATAATGCAATTAAATTTATTCACATTGAGTTATTTTTCGATTTAAATTTTATTGGACAATCAAGTGTTGGAGAGATTTTTAGTTATTTAGAGAAAAATAATTTTGTTCTGGCAAAGTTTTACGATTTTAGTAACACAAAAGAAGGACTAGCATCAAAATCTGATGCCTTATTTATAAATTTAAAATTTGATGACGCATTGTAAACAACATATTTTTATTGATATAAGAGTCGTGATTTTTGCTGTTTTATTTTAAATAGCTAACCTTAATTTAAAATAGAAAAAACTAAAATGAGAATCGAACAACTTACTTTTACTAGGTTTGTCGCAGCACTTTTAATTGTTGTTTTTCACTTTGGAAGTGGAGATTCATATTTTAATAGTGAATACATTCAATTTTTATTTAAACAAGCCAATGTTGGAGTAAGTTACTTTTTTATACTTTCTGGATTTGTAATGATTATAGCATATCATAAAAAAAATAAAATAAATTTTATTGATTACATGATAAGTAGATTTGCTAGAATTTATCCAATGTATCTTATTGCTATATTGTTGTTGTTAGTGCTTTCTATAATCTCAAATAAAGTTAATTATTTAGATGTGTTTTTAAATATATTCATGGTACAAGCATGGATACCTGGTAAAGCATTAGCTTTTAATATTCCAGCTTGGTCACTTTCTGTAGAGTTGTTTTTTTATCTATTGTTTCCATTCTTATTCAATAGGTTTTATTCTAAAATTAGTTATAATAAATTAATTATACCAATACTTTTATTTTGGCTTATAAGCCAATTGCTATTTCATTATTTCAATTATCAAACAACGTTTACTTCCTTTTTTTACAATACATACGATCTAAATTTTCATCCAATTTTTCATCTTAATGAGTTTCTAATTGGTAATCTTGCAGGACTCTATTTTGTAAAAAAAGGAAATAAAACTAAAAATTATGATTTTCATATTATTGGTTTAGTTACACTAGTATTAATAGCTTTAAAGTTTCCTATTGGACTTAACTTTCATAATGGCTTTTTAGCTATACTATTTGTACCAATTATTATATTATTATCTCTTAATAATGGCTTTTTAACTAAATTATTTAATAAAAAAGGCTTTATTTTTTTAGGAGAAATAAGTTATGGCTTATATATACTTCAGTTTATTGTTTGGGTTTATGTAAGCGATTATAGATTAGAAAAGTATTTTGGCTTAGATAAAGCCGAAGATTTCTTATTTTGCTTCTTTTTAAGACTATTAATACTTATTGGCTTGTCTGTTATAAGTTATCTATACGTTGAAAAACCGATTAGAGATAAAATCAAGTATTATGCTCAGAAAAGAAAAAAAGTGATAAATTAAAATAACTTATAGAGAACATTATATGGATTCTTATAAAGAAATATCAGGAAAGACAATTGGCGATGACTCTTCATTATTTATAATAGCAGAAATAGCACAAGCACACGATGGTAGTTTAGGAATGGCACACGCATATATAGATGCTGTTGCAAAAACAGGAGCAAATGCGATTAAGTTTCAAACACATATAGCTGAAGCAGAGAGTAGTATTCATGAGCCTTTTCGTATAAAGTTTTCTAAGCAGGATAAAACACGTTTAGAGTACTGGAAACGCATGGAGTTTACGCTAGAGCAATGGCAAGAAATAAAAGCACATTGTGATACCGTTGGGCTAGAATTTATGAGTTCGCCTTTTAGTAATGCAGCAATAGATTTATTAGAGAAAGTAGGTGTAAAACGTTATAAAGTAGGCTCTGGAGAAGTAAATAATTTTCTATTACTAGAAAAAATTGCACAAACAGGAAAGCCTGTAATTATATCTTCTGGAATGAGTTCTATAGAAGAGTTGGATGCTACTGTAGATTTTTTAAACAAAAGAAACGTAGACTATTCTATATTACAATGCACAACGTCTTATCCAACCAATGCTAAACAGTATGGTTTAAATGTGATTCAAGAATTGAAAGCACGTTATAAAGTGCCTATTGGTTTTTCAGACCACTCTTCATCAATAGAAGCCTGTATTGCAGCAACTGCATTAGGCGCTGAAATTTTAGAGTTTCATGTGGTGTTTAATAAAGAAATGTTTGGTCCAGACGCTAAATCTTCTTTAAATTTTGAAGAAACAACACAATTGGTAAAAGCAGTAAAAAATATTAATACAGCACAAAACAACCCAATAGATAAAAGTAAAAACGAACAATTTATAGAATTAAAGCATATTTTTGAAAAATCATTATCAGTAAATAGGGATTGTCCAGAAGGACATGTGCTAACCTTCTCAGATTTAGAAGCTAAAAAACCAAAAGGGTTTGGAATTAATGCTAGCGACTATGAAAGTGTAATAGGTAAAGCTTTAAAGCACGAATTAAAGCAATGGGATTTCTTAAATTTAAAAGATTTTAAATAAACTAAATATGGCTAGAAAAATTTGTGTTGTTATAACAGCAAGACCGTCTTACAGCCGAATAAAGACAGCATTAACAGCAATAAAAAACCATTCTAAACTAGAGCTACAATTAGTTATTGCAGGTTCTGCTTTATTAGGTAGATATGGAAATGCTATAGATACTATTGAAAATGACGGATTTGAAGTTGCAGAAAAAGTCTTCATGGTTTTAGAAGGTGAAAACCCAACAGCTATGGCAAAAACAACAGGCTTAGGTGTTATGGAATTGTCTAATGTGTTCTATAAATTACAACCAGACGCTGTAATTACTATTGCAGATCGGTTTGAAACTATAGCAGCTTCTATTGCTGCAGCTTATCAAAACATACCTTTAATTCATATTCAAGGAGGAGAAGTTACAGGTAATATAGACGAAAAAGTAAGGCATGCCAATACTAAGTTAGCAGATATTCATTTGGTAGCATCTCAAGACGCTTACGAACGTGTTATAAAAATGGGAGAGCGACCAGAAACTGTTTTTAATACAGGTTGTCCATCTATAGATTTAGCTTTAGAAATTAAACAAAACTCAAAATTAGATTTCGATCCTTTTAAAAAATATGGTGGCGTTGGAGAGCTTATTAATTGGGAAGATGGCTATATTGTTGTTATGCAACATCCTGTAACTACAGAGTACAAATCTGCAAGAGAAGATGTAATAAAAACCTTAGAGGTTGTAAACGAATTAAATATGCCTACTTTTTGGTTTTGGCCAAATGTAGATGCTGGATCAGACGGAACGTCTAGCGGAATAAGAAGTTTTAGGGAAAATAATCAACCCAAAAACATTCACTTTTTTAAGAATATGGAACCTAACGATTTTTTAAAACTATTAGTTAATAGTCAATGTCTAATCGGTAATTCTAGTGTTGGTATTAGAGAATGTTCTTATTTAGGTGTGCCAGTTGTAAATATTGGAACACGCCAAAATAGAAGACAACGTGGTAATAATGTTACCGATGTTTCTTATGATAAAGACAAAATAAAAGCAGCAATATTAGAACGTATTGCGAATAAAAATATTACTTCAGAATCTATTTATGGAGATGGAGAAGCAGGTGTTAAAATTGCTGAAACATTAGCAAATGTAACTTTAGAGTTTCATAAAACCATTACATATTAATATGAGAATTCTAGGTATTATACCAGCTAGAGGCGGATCTAAAGGCATTCCTGGTAAAAACATTAAAATGTTAGCCGGAAAACCTTTGTTAGAATATACTTGGGAAGTGGCTTCAAAGAGCAAGCAACTTTCAAAAGTAATATTAAGCACAGAGGACGATGCTATTATTAAAGTTGGTAACGCTTTAGGTATTACTATTCCTTTTAAAAGACCTTCTAGTCTTTCCGAAGATAAATCGCCAACTTTAGGTGTTATTCAACATGCATTAGAGTTTTACAAAGCCAAAGGCGAAGTTTTTGATGCTGTTTGTTTGCTTCAAGTTACAAGTCCATTTAGAACGGTTGCTTTTTTAGATAAAGCAATAGAGACTTTTATACAAGCAAAAACAGATGCATTAGTATCGGTTTTAGAAGTACCTCACGAATTTAATCCACATTGGACGTTTAAAGCCAATGAAAATAATGAGTTGCAAATAGCTACAGGAGAAAAACAAATTATTAGTCGCAGACAAGATTTGCCAAAAACTTACCATCGAGATGGTAGTATATATTTAACAAAAATAGATGTAATATTAAAAGGTAATTCTTTATTTGGAGATTCTATTTCTTATGTCGTTTCAAATAGAGAAACACATGTAAATATAGATACTATTGAAGATTGGGAGAAAGCCGAAACCATTTGTAAAACCAAGTTTTTATAACTGATGAAAAAAATAGGAATAGTTATAACTGATGGAGTAGGCTATAGAAACTTTGTTTTAAGTAATTTTTTAAATGAAGTTTCTAAAGCATACACTAGTGTTGTTATATATTCAGGGTTACCAAAGGAAAGTTATAATGTTGTAACACTGCCCAGTAATATTGAAGTAAAAGAATTAGAAATCTTTACAGAAGGAAATAGAACATGGTTTTATAGAAAGCTTAAAGAGGTAGCACACATGACGCTTCATAAAAACTATTATGGTATAAATAACAATCTAAAGCGTGGCTATCCAAAGAAGAATACTAAAAGAGGTTTATTAATTAAGTTGGTTTATAAAATTGCTGGTGTTTACCATTCAGAAAAAGCCATTAATAAATATGAACGCTTGCAGTTTAACTCCTTTAAAAATGATAAAGTAACAGCAAATTATAAACGTTTTTTAAAAGAGGATAAACCAGATATATTATTTTTCACGCACCAAAGACCACCTTATTTAGCACCTTTAGTGTATTGTGCTAATCTTTTAAATATTAAAACATCTTCGTTTATTTTTAGTTGGGATAATTTAGCTTCTAAAGGAAGAATGATGGGTAGCTTTAATAGCTATTTGGTATGGAGTGATTTAATGAAAAAAGAATTAGAATATTTTTATCCAAATACAAAAAAGGACAATATTAAAGTTATTGGTACACCACAGTTTGAGCCTTATGTTATGGAGCAATATAAAACAGATAAATTAAGCCTGTTTAAAAAGTTTAACCTAGAGACTTCCAAACGCCTTATTTGTTATAGTTGTGCGGATGCTGGAATAGGAGCTAATGATAGTGTGCATATTACCTCTGTAATGCAATATATAAAGGCCAATCCAGAACTAAATTTACAACTTTTGGTTAGAACATCTCCAGCGGAAGATGGTTTAAGGTTCGAGCCACTAAAAAGTGAATTTCCAGAAATAAAATGGAATGTTCCAAAATGGAAACTGGCCAGAAATAATCATGTAGAATCTTGGTCGCAACGTATTCCTTCTGTCGAGGATGTTAAAGATTTAAGAGCAATATTAGAGTTTTCAGATGTGAACGTAAATATGTGTTCTACAATGGGATTAGACTTTTTATTGTTCGATAAGCCTGTTATTTATACTGTTTTTGGTAATGCGTCTAATGGATTATATAATGATCAATTATTTTTAAACTATGTGCATTTAGAATATGTAATAGATAGTAAAGCAGTAGCTATTGCTAAAGATGAAAAGCAATTACACGCATCTTTAAACGAAGCATTAATACAACCAGAATTAAGAAAGGAAAATAGAGAAGCACTTATTAAACTAGAAATAAGTAAAGCGCTTAAAGGTACTAGTAACCGCATGGCAGAAACATTATTAGAATGGTCGTAAAACAACATATAGCTGTAATTTGCAACTACAAACTACTCGAAAACCGCGTTGGAGGTATGGATTATTTTTTCTGGGCTTTTAATAAAAAGTGTTTAGAAGAAAATATAACTGTAGATTGGTTTTTTCCAAATACTGCAACACATGGTGATTATAACGCGTTTAATATTATAGCAAACGAAAATATTTCAATAGAAGCTTTATTTATTAATCATATAAAAACAAACAAAACAGGGTATTCACATGTTGTAACGCATTTTGTAGAGCTATGTACTTCGTTTTTTGCTGAAATAAAAAAGAACTTAAAGACTCAAGTCATTACTATAGATCATAATCCAAGACCATTAAATGGTTATCCTTTAATTAAAAGAATTAAGAAGAAAATAAAAGGACGATTGTATGCTAGATATATAGATGAATTTATTGGTGTTTCAGACTATACAAGCAATGCTATTTTAAACGATTTTGGTAACTTTTTAAAACCAAAAACAAAAACAGTTTATAATGGTGTTTTAATAGAAGACATTGTGCCAAAAACAGAAGAAAGAGCAAAAACGAATCCTAAGTTTATGGTGGTTTCTCATTTGCGTTTTTCAAAAGGTATTCAAGATTTAATACTTGCTGTAAAAAACTTGCCAGAAGCTTTAAAAAAAGAATTAAGGATAACTATTTATGGAGATGGACTTTATAAAACAGAATTGCTAGACTTGGTAGCTTTGTACCAATTAAATTCTGTGTTTAATTTTAAAGGCAGTAGTGCAACATTAAAAACAACCTATCAACATTACGATTATTTATTACAACCAACTCATATGGAGTGCTTTAGTTTGTCGATTTTAGAAAGTTTGGCCGCAAACATACCTGTAGTAACCACACCAGTTGGAGGTAATGAAGAAGTCGTTACACATGGTGAAAATGGCTATATATTTAAAACGAAAGATACCAATGCGTTAACAACGCTTTTAACAACTTTAATTACTGGAGAAAAAAGTATTAAAGAAAATACGAGGCATCTAATAGAATCTCAGTTTTCTATAGATTTAATGGTTGAGAACCATATTAATCTTTTGAAAAATTAAAAAACAATGCTGTTTAACTCCTTTACATTTCTTGTTTTCTTTATCATAGTCTTTTTAATCTATTGGTTTCCATTAAAGAATAAAACTAAAATTCAAAACATCTTTATACTACTTGTTAGTTATGTTTTTTATGCATGGTGGGATTGGCGATTTTTAATATTAATAATCCTAAGTACTTTAGTCGATTATTTTGTTGGTCAACGTTTAAACATTGAAAAAGAATCTAATAAAAGAAAATGGCTTTTAGCAATAAGTGTATTGTTTAATCTAGGATTACTATGTTATTTTAAGTATTCCAATTTTTTTATAGATAATTGGGTAGCAGCTTGGCAAAGTATAGGTATACAATCTAATGTTACTTCTCTAAACATTATTTTACCAGTTGGTATTTCGTTCTACACGTTTCAGACTATGAGCTATACAATCGATGTCTATAGAAAGGAGCTAAAACCTACCAGTTCAATACTTAAGTTTGCAGCTTTTGTTTCTTTTTTTCCACAGCTTGTAGCTGGACCAATTGAAAGAGCATCGCATTTGTTACCACAGTTTAGTAAAAAACGAACCTTCGATTATAAGTTTGCAACCTCTGGTTTATATCTAATTATTTGGGGATTATTTAAAAAAATAGTAATTGCAGATACATGTGCGACTTATGTAAATACAATATTCGATAATTATGAAAACTTAAATGCTTTAAGTCTGTTATTAGGAGCTATTTATTTTGCTTTTCAAATTTATGGAGATTTTTCAGGGTATTCAGATATTGCCATTGGTTTATCAAGACTACTAGGTTTCGATTTAAAACAAAACTTTAATAAGCCTTATTTTTCTAGAAATATTGCTGAGTTTTGGAGACGTTGGCACATTTCATTATCTACTTGGTTTAGAGATTATCTATACATTCCTTTAGGAGGAAGTAAAGGATCTAATGTCCTTAAAATAAGAAACGTATTTGTTATTTTCTTAGTAAGTGGCTTTTGGCATGGAGCAAATTGGACTTTTGTTTTTTGGGGATTATTAAACGCATTCTATTTTTTACCTTTATTATTGCTTAATAGTAATAGAAAGTATTTAGATACTATTCAGGTTGGTTTTTCTAAAAAGGGCATTGTAACTTTTTTTAATATAGGGACTACATTTTTATTAGTAACATTAGCTTGGGTATTTTTTAGGGCAAATACAATAACAGACGCTTTTGGTTATTTAAAAAGATTAGTTGTTAATCTAGATTTTTCATTTCAATATTTAGCAATAGAACGTTATAACTTTGAAGCACTATTATTGTTACTGTTTTTTATTTTAGTAGAATGGTTTTCAAGAGATTATGAGCATCCTTTTACAGGTAGATATAAAAAGGTGTTTGTATCGCTTATTATATTTTTAATTATTGTTTTGGGTGTGTTTTCGGAACATTCAAACTTTATATATTTTCAATTTTAGATGAATAGATTTATTAAAAATTGTTTATTAATTACTCTAGGAATAATTACTGTATTGTTTCTGCTAGATTTTATGTACACCAAAGTGTATAAAGCTGCTTTTCCAAGAAATAAAACACAACACATTTTAAGTCTTAAAGAAGGAAAAACAATAGATTATGTGTTTTTAGGAAGCTCAAGAGTCGAGAATTTTATAATGCCTTCGTTAATTGAAGATGTAACTGAAAAAGAAGCTATAAATTTGGGTACTCAAGGCGCTAAACTTGATGATATGAATATTTTCTTAAGACTTTTAATAGATAGAAAAGTAAAGATCAAAAGACTTTTTGTACAAGTAGATTATATTTATAATTTCGAAACTAGTTCAGATATTGTGCGTTCTCAAGCATTGCCTTATATAAGAAGTAATAAAATTATTAAAGACTATATGAAAAGGGTAGACTCTAACTTTTTTAAAAATTATTATATCCCTTTTTACAGGTACGCAAGTAATGATTATAGATTAGGGTTTAGAGAGTTTTTTACATCCTCAATCGACAAAAAATCAAAAATAGATTTTAATGATGGTTTTGTTCCTCTTTTAGGTTCTATTACTGGAGGAGAAAAGGAAGTAGGGAATTTACCAAAAACAATTATTGAAACGAATAAAAGTCTTTTAGAAATAGATTCATTATGTGTTGCTAATAATATTAAGGTTAGTTATTATTGTGCACCTTTTTGTTCAGGATTAGTGTCTAATAATTACCTTTCTAAATTAGAAACAAAATTACCTAATTTTAAAGATTTTTCTCAAGTAATAGATAAGGATAGTTTATTTCAGAATTGTGGTCATTTAAATAAAGATGGAGCTAAAGTTTTTACCAAGCATTTTATTAAAGCATTAGATTTATGAAAATAGCATTCTTAACACCTGAGTTTCCTCATGCCAAATTAGGGCATTCTGGAGGTATTGGTACAAGTATAAAACACTTGGCTGTTGCATTATTGAAGCAAAATCATAAGGTCTCTATTTTAGTATATGGGCAAAAAGAAGATGGTTTTTTTAGTGAAAATGGCATAGATATATACAAAATAAAGAATCCAAAATTTAAAGGCTTATCTTGGTATTTAACCAAGAAAAAAATAGAAAAACTAGCAATTAAGTTACATAGAGAACAAAAAATTGATATTATTGAAGCACCAGACTGGACAGGTATTGCTTCATTTGTAAAACCTTCCTGTCCAATAGTTATTAGGTTACATGGTTCAGATACTTATTTCTGTCATTTAGATAATAGAAAGGTAAAAGCTGTAAATAAATATCATGAGCGAAAAGCTTTAAAAGATGTTAGTGGTATTATTTCGGTAAGTGCATACACAGGAGAGTTAACCAATAAATTGTTTGGGTTAAAACGTGAGTTTACAGTAATTCATAATGGCATTAATCTAGAAATGTTTAGTCCAGAAGCTATTGCAAATAAAGAAAGTATAATCTTATATTTTGGAACATTAATAAGAAAAAAAGGACTTTTAGAATTGCCTTATATTTTTAATAAAGTTAATGAAAATCATCCAGAAGCAAAACTAATATTGGTTGGTAAAGACAGTCCAGATATTAAAACTCAAAGCAAATCGACTTGGCAACTAATGCAAACTTTATTTACTAAAGATGCATTGGCAAAAGTTGAATATGTTGGAGTAGTACCTTATTCTAAAATGAGAGCACATATTGAGAAAGCAACACTTTGTGTTTTTCCTACTTTCGCAGAAGCATTACCTGTGTCTTGGTTAGAAGCTATGGCATTAAAAAAGCCTATTGTAGCTTCAAATATTGGTTGGGCAAAAGAAATAGTTGATGATGGAGAAGATGGTTTTTTAGTACATCCTAAAGCACATAAGGATTATGCTAATAAAATTTCAGAACTTTTAGAGAATGAAACTTTAAAGGAGGAGTTTTCAATAGCAGCAAGAGAGAAGATAATATCAAAATTTAGTTCAGAAATTGTAGCAAAACAGTCTGTAGACTTTTACAAAAAAATAGTAGATGCTCATTCTTTTTCATAAAAATAATAGTGTTGTTGAGATTATCGACAATACAACGCAAAAGGTTATAGCGCTTGAAGAGAAAGAGCCTATGAAGGCCTTGTTTTTCCTTGCGTCAAAGTATAGCACTCGTATTATCGCTTGGTGTGATATTTTAAATAAAAATAACATGAATGTAGAGGCTGTAAAGTCTTGTTTTACTTCAACAAATGTTATGGTTTCTAATGGTAATTCATCTTATTTAGGAAATAGTATTGGCTATGTTGAAGATTCACTTTTTATTAACGTTAATAGAAGAATAAAATTTCCTACTTGGCTAATGCATAATAATTGTGGTGCTATTTATGGAGAAAGTTTATTGCTATTTAAAAAACATATAAACTACAAGTACAGCTTTAATTATAATTTGAATAGTATTGCGAAATTAGGAATGACTAATGGTTTGTTTTGTTATTTTTCTCCAGAAATTATTAAAAAAAATGATGAAGAACACCTCGATGAACAAGCGAGTGCTTCGGAATTGTTTCAGTTTGTAAAAGAGCACTATAGAACACGTTGGACTTTCTTATTATTTTTAAATATATTAATTTTCGAAAAGAAGGTTTTATTCTTTCCTTTAATGAAAAGTTTATTTTTTAAAAAGAAGACATTTAATAATGTAATAACTTCTAAAGCAGATGCTACTAAATTAAAAGAGAATGCTTCTGTTTCTGTATTAATACCAACATTAGGAAGAGCTAAATACCTGTATGATGTGTTAAAAGATTTAACCTACCAAACACTAATACCAGAAGAAGTAATAATAATAGAGCAAGACGATAGCGAGATTGCAAAAACAGAACTAGATTATTTAAAAACTAAAAATTGGCCATTTAAAATAATTCATAAACTAATATCTCGAACAGGAGCATGTAATGCCAGAAATATGGGTTTAAAGCTTATCTCATCAGATTATGTATTTCTTGCAGACGATGATATAAGATTTAATAAAAATATGTTAGATAATGCGTTAAGTTTTATGCAAATAAACTCTCATGATGCTATTACATTAAGTTGTTTAAGAGAAAATGAGATAGAAAAATGTGTTACACCTATACAATGGCCTTCTTTTGGGTCTGGATGTAGTATTGTAAAAATGAACGCTATTAAAAAGGTGAATTTCGATATGGCTTTTGAACATGGGTTTGGTGAAGATTCAGATTTTGGAATGCAACTTAGAAATAATGGAGTGGATATTATCTATTTTCCTGTTGTGCAATTAAAACACTTAAAAGCACCAGTAGGAGGTTTTAGAAAAAAGCATATACATGATTGGGAAAAAGAATGTTTAACACCTAAACCATCACCAACGGTTATGCTTTATAATTTAAAATATAAAACAGAGGAACAGTTAAGAGGTTACAAATTAACGTTGTTTTTTAAATTTTATAAAAGGCAATCAATTAAGAATCCATTTAAATATTATAGTACATTTAAAAAGCGTTGGAATATTAGTAAAACATGGGCAAACAAGTTAAATAAAGTAAATTTTTAAAATGAATTTTTCTCTAATCATCTGTACATACATGAGACCACAACCACTTTTAAAGTTGTTGCAGTCGGTTAAAGAGCAAACGTTATATCCTAATGCTATTTTAATTATTGATGGTTCTACAGATAATAAAACGGAAACTATTTTAAATGAAAACAGCTTTAAAAACTTACAGTATTTTAAAGTAGATAAAGAAAATCGAGGACTTACAAAACAACGTAATTTTGGAATAAGTAAAGTTGATGAATTTTCAGAAATCACTTGTTTTCTAGATGATGATACTGTTTTAGATTCAAAATATTTTGAAACTTTAATAGCAACTTATGCGCTTTATCCAAAAGCATTAGCTGTTGGAGGTTATATTACAAACGAAGCGCAATGGCAAAAACAATCTACAGAAAACGATGAGCACTTTTTTTATTATGATGGTTGGCAACGTGAAGAATCTTCACGTTTTAGATTACGTAAAACTTTTGGATTACAACCAGATACAGAACCAGGCTTTTTACCTAATTTTTCTCATGGTCGTTCCATAGGCTTTTTACCACCTTCTGGTAAAGTTTACGAAGTAGAACAACTCATGGGTGGCGTTTCTTCTTATAAATCCTCAGTATTTAAAACCTTTAAATTTTCAACCTATTTTGAAGGTTATGGTTTGTATGAAGATGCCGACTTTTCAATACGTTTAGCAAAAATAGGTAAGCTTTATATTAACACTAATGCACAATTATGTCATTATCATGATGGCTCTGGTAGACCAAACCAGTATAATTATGGTAAAATGGTACTAAGAAATGGATGGTATGTTTGGAGAGTAAAGTACCCTAATCCTAGTTTTAAAGCACGTTTTAAATGGCATTCGACTGCCTTTTTATTAACAAGTATTCGATTTGCAAATGTAATAACAACCAAAAGTAGAAAGGAAGCATTAACAGAGTCAATTGGACGCACTATTGGTTGGTTTTCCCTTATCTTTAACAAACCTAAAGCGCGTTAATTATTTTGAGTTTAAAGTCAGATTTTATAAAATATAAAAAGTATAGTGGGAATAAATCTACTCTAGTTTTGTTGTTAACTCAACAAGGTCTTTGGGCTTTAACAGTTTATAGAATATCTAATAAAATTTTTAAAAGTTCACTACTAAAACCTATTAAATTAGTTTTGTTAGGGTTAGCAATTATTTATCAAAAGTGGATTGAGATTATTACAGGTATTAGTATTCCTTATTCTGTAAGTATTGGCAAGCGTTTTTATATAGGACATTTTGGAAATATTATTATTAACTCTAATGTAAAAATTGGTGATGATTGTAATATCTCTCAAGGTGTAACTATTGGTGTAAGTGGAAGAGGAGATAAAAGAGGTGTTCCAACAATTGGTAACAATGTATATATTGGAGTAAATGCTGTAATTGCTGGACCAATAATTATAGGTGATAACTGTGTTATTGCAGCTAATTCTTTAGTGACTAAATCTATAGCGCGTAATGCTGTTGTAGTTGGTGTTCCAGGTAAAATTGTTAATTACAATAGCTCTAAAGATTACATATAATGAAGTTTTTAGTAATAACAAATGCACCAACATTAAAAGATGAAAACGGCTATAAAGCATATGCTCCTTATGTTAGAGAAATGGATATATGGAGCAATCATGTCGATTATTTTAAAATAATATCTCCAACAAAATACAATCAACCTTTATTAACTATTCCTTTTAAAAATCAACCAAGTGTTGTTTCTATTCGTGGTTTAAACTTCTCTAGTGTACAATCTGCATTAATTAGTTTAGTTAAGTTACCTATAGTAATTTTTAAGCTATTTAAAGGTATGTTTTGGGCAGATCACATTCATTTGCGTTGTCCTGGAAATATAGGTTTATTAGGCTGTATTGTACAGATTTTTTTTCCGAAGACAATTAAAACAGCAAAATATGCTGGGAATTGGGATCCAGAAGCAAAACAACCATTAAGTTATCGGTTTCAAAAATGGATATTGAGTAATACGTTTTTAACTAAAAATATGCAAGTTTTGGTTTATGGAGATTGGAAAAATCAATCTAAAAATATTAAACCATTTTTTACTGCAACCTATAGAGAAACAGAAATAGAAAAAGTTGAAAGACGAGATTATAACACATTGCTTAAGTTTGTATTTGTGGGAAGTTTAGTTGTTGGTAAACGACCATTGTTAGCAATAAAAATTATTGAAAATTTAAAACAAAAAGGATACAATGTCTGTTTATATTTATTCGGAGATGGTATTTTAAAATCTGAATTAATTCAATACGTTTTGGAACATAAAATTGAAGACATTATTACTATTCAAGGTAATCAAACAAAAGACGTTGTAAAGTCTGCTTTTAAGACAGCACATTTCTCAATTTTACCTTCTCAATCAGAAGGTTGGCCAAAAGCCATAGCAGAAGCTATGTTTTTTGGCTGTATTCCTGTGGTTACCAAAATATCATGTGTACCTTTTATGTTAGATTATGGAAAGCGTGGTATTTTAATTGAGGCAGAATTAGAGCTCGCAACGGAATCCTTAATTGAGGCGATAGAAAACAAAGAAGATTTATCAATAAAATCTAATGCTGCTTTGCAATGGTCTCAGCACTATACTTTAGATTTGTTTGAAAGTGAATTGATTAAACTATTAAAACCATAAATGAGAGTTTTACAACTTATAGATTCTTTACATCCTGGAGGAGCAGAGCGTGTAGCAGTTAATATTGCTAATGCTTTAGCTTCCAGTATTGAGAAGTCTTATTTATGTGTAACGAGAGAAGAAGGCTTACTAAAAGAGAGTTTAAATCCTCAAATTCATTATTTGTTTTTAGATAAAAATAAAACAATAGATGTTAAAGCTATTAAAGTATTTAGTGCTTTTGTAAAGTTTCAAAAAATAGATATAATTCATGCGCATTCTACCTCATTTTTTTTAGCGACTATTATTAAGGTATTGAATAAAAATGTAAAAATTGTATGGCATGATCACTATGGAAATAGTGAGTTCCTAAGGAAGCGTTCTTATAAAATGTTAAAGAAATGTTCGAGGTCTTTTTCTATAATTTATAGTGTAAATAAAGAGTTAGAGGATTGGGCACGTTTAAAATTGAGTTGTAAAACAGTTGCCTATTTACCAAATTTTGCAGTACTAAATAAGGTCGAAGGTAAAACAAAACTAAAAGGCATAGAAAATAAACGGATTATTCATCTAGCTAATTTACGTGATCAAAAAGATCATTTTACCTTACTTAGAGGATTTTCTGAAGTTGTAAAACTATTTCCTGATTGGACATTACATTGTGTAGGTAAAGATTTTAAAGACGCATACTCGCATTCAATTCGTCAAGAAATAAAGGCGTTACAATTAGAAAACAATGTCTTTATTTATGGAAGTAAATTTGATATATCTAATATATTAAGCCAAACAAATATTGCTGTGTTGTCATCAAAATCGGAAGGTTTACCTATTGCTTTATTAGAATACGGTTTTTCTTGTTTACCAGTTGTGGTTACCAACGTTGGAGAGTGTGGTAAAGTGATTTTAGGTGGTAAATTAGGTGCTTTAATCTCTTCTAATGATAGCGTTTTACTAGCTAAAGCCATTACAAACTATATAAAAAATCCCGAATTAGCGAAAGAAAAAGCAGTGGCTTTTAAAGCACATGTGTTTAGTATGTATTCGTCCAAAGCTGTAATAGGTAGTTTGATTTCTAATTATAATATTATTTTAGAAGCTAAATGAAGTTTTTAAACGATATAAAATTAATAGGATTACATGTGCTAATTGCAATTGCGGTTTACATCATTCCGGTGCTTTCTAATGTTTACTTGTTAAGTATCTTTGTTTACTTTTTCTTCAGAATAATAAAATCGCCAATTAAAGGTAAAACATTAGAAATTTTATTGGCTTGTGGTTATATTATAGGCGCTGAGGTTTTTATAAGAATGACAGGTGGAAGCCTTTTATATGAAGCTTCAAAATACATGGTTATTTTTTTTAGTATTGTAGGTATCATTAGCACCAGAATTTCTCAAAAGAGTTTTGTTTATGTACTCTATCTTTTATTGCTAATTCCTGGTATTTTTGTCACAGGATTTAATCAAACTACTGAAACAATTATAAGAAAAGCCATAGCTTTTAATTTAAGCGGACCAGTATGTTTGGGTTTTGTAGCTATTTTTTGTTATCAAAAAGCGATTATGTATTCCAGTTTTCAAAAGCTATTACTTTACATTGGTTTACCTTTAATTTCTACAACTACTTATCTTTTTCTTTACAACCCAAGCGTTAGTGAAGTTATAAGTAGTACAGGTTCTAATTATAGTACTTCTGGAGGTTTTGGACCCAACCAAGTAGCAACCGTTTTAGGACTTGGTATGTTTATATTTTGTGTTCGCTTTTTCTCTAAAGCACCTTATAAATTATTTAAAATAATAAATGTTTTTTTATTGGTTGTTATCTCGTTTCGTGCTATTGTAACCTTTAGTCGTGGAGGTATTTTTGTAGCTATTATAATGATGGCCTTTTTTATTCTATTTTATTATAAAAAATCTACAGGTAAAAACAGAAAGCGAGTTGGTTTATTAACCACTTTGTTTATTGTTTTAGGTCTTTCTATTTGGGCATTGTCATCAATAGAAACAGGAGGCTTTATAGATAAAAGATATAATAATGAAGATGCTTTAGGTCGAGAAAAAAAAGATATTTCTACAGGACGAACTGATTTAATGGCTTTCGAGTTAAATGCGTTTTTAGAAAACCCTTTTTTAGGCATTGGCGTAGGGAAGTCTAAAGAATTGCGTTTCGAAAAAACAGGTGTTAAAGCGGCATCTCACAACGAAATGAGCCGTATTTTATCAGAACATGGATTATTTGGATTGTTTGCTTTTGGTATTCTATTTATTACACCCTTATTGTTTAGAATAAGAGATAAATCTAATATTTTTTTCTATTCTTTTTTTCTGTTTTGGTTTTTAACTATTAATCACTCGTCCATGCGAATTGCTGCACCAGCATTTGTTTATGGTTTGTGTTTACTGTCAATAAATTATAAAGAACCTAGTATTAGAGAAAAAAGAGAACAACTGCTAAAATCAAGATTAGAAGGTTAAATTTCATTATTAGAGTATTATTTATAAAGTACAATCTATTGCGGTTGAATAAACGATACTTTAATAACGCTTTATATTTAAAAGCGCATTTGTACCTTTACTGTTCGGTATTTATTATCTTAGGATATTTTATACTTATTATTGTTTTACTTAATAGTCTCAAGATATTATTTTAATAATGCAAAATCAAAATAAGATTGCAGTTGTAATACCGTACTACAATGCATCAAATCAAATAGTTCGTGTTTTAGAGAAATTGCCAGAGATGGTGACAAAAGTTTACATTATAGACGATTGTAGTCCGCAAGCACTTCCTGAAGCTGCTTTGTCTGCGTTTTCAAATTTAGAGTACATTAAAAACGAGAAAAATTTAGGTGTTGGCGGTGCTACAAAAATAGGTTTCATTAAGGCTATTGAAGATAAAATGGAATTTGTAGTAAAAGTGGATGCAGACGACCAAATGGATACTACTTACATTAAAGACCTTATTGCTCCCTTAGTAAATGGAGAGGCAAGTTATGCAAAGGGTAATCGTTTTAGAGATTTTAAAGCACTTAAAAAAATGCCTTTTACAAGAAAAGTCGGTAATTTAGGTTTGTCATTTCTTACAAAAGCCGCAACTGGTTATTGGAATAATTTTGACCCTACTAATGGTTTTTTTGCAATTAAAACAGATACATTAAAAGACATCGATTTCGACGAAGTAGCGAATAGATATTATTTTGAAACCTCTTTAATTTCTCAATTGTATTTTCAAAATATAGTGATTAAAGATGTAGCAATGCCTGCGATTTATGAAGGAGAAAAGTCTAACATGAACGTTTGGCAAATGCCTTTTGTGTTTGTCCCAAAACTTATAAAAACATTCTTAAAGCGACTCTTTAAATCTTACTTTGTTTACGATTTTAATATATCATCGGTTTATTTATTAATTGGTACTCCATTATTTTTATTCGGTTTTATTTACGGTATTTATACATGGTGGTTTTATTCTAGTCAAGCTGAATTTGCTCCTACAGGTACTATTATGTTGGTGACTTTAACAAGTATCCTTGGTTTTCAATTACTATTGCAAGCTGTACATTACGATATTACAAAAGCACCAAAAGCAAAATAATGTTAACGTTTAATAGAAAGCTGTTTTATTTATTTTTAGTAATAAATCTTACCAAAGTATTATAATGAAAAACATCCTCTACATAGGAAACAAATTATCTTCCAAAGGTAAAACAGCGACTACTATAGATACACTTAGTAGTGCTTTAACTATTGAAGGTTTCAATGTGAAATCAGTATCTAATAAAAAGAATAAGTTTTTGAGATTATTAAATATGTTATTGTCTATTATTAAAAATAAAAATTGGGCAAATTATGTTTTAATAGATACTTATAGTACTCAAAACTTCTATTTTGCTTATTTAAGTAGTCAATTGTGTCGTTTATTGAATTTAAAATACCTTTCTATTTTACATGGTGGGAATTTACCAAACCGACTTAAAAGTAGCCCAAAATTATGTTCAGCTATTTTTAATAATGCACATATAAACGTTGCGCCTTCAGAGTATATAAAATCTAATTTCAATAGTTTAGGATATCATAATATTATAATTATTCCCAATGCTATAGAGATAGAAAATTATGTCTTTATAGAAAGAGATATAGCAGATATTAGATTACTTTGGGTGCGTTCATTCTCTAATTTGTATAACCCTAAATTGGCAGTTTCTATTTTAAAAGCACTTCAAGACGCAGGTATAAATGCAAGTTTGACAATGGTTGGTCCAGATAATGATGGTAGTTTAATGGATACTAAAGCCTATGCTAAATTTTTAAAAGTAGACGTTAGTTTTACTGGTAAATTATCTAAAAATGAATGGATTACATTGTCTAAAGATTATAATGTTTTTATAAATACTACTAATTTCGATAATATGCCAGTAAGTGTTATTGAAGCTATGGCATTAGGTCTGCCTGTAGTTTCTACTAACGTTGGAGGTTTACCCTTTTTAATTCACAATGAAGTAGATGGCTTATTAGTAGCACCAAATAACACAGATGCTTTTGTTGTAGCTATTTTAAAACTTAAAAATAATAAAGAGATTAAAATGCATTTAACAAAGGAAGCAAGAGTAAAAGTAGAACAGTATAGTTGGAAAGTGGTTAAAGAAAAATGGAATTCAATTTTAGAATAAATCTTGTAATATTAACATTACTCATTATCTTTACGCAAAACCACACTAACTAATCCATGACTAAGCAGTCTAGTATTCATTTTGAAATATCAGAGCGGAAAGTCTTATTAAGGCTTTTCGATGTTTTATTTGTAGGTATTACTTTATATCTATTTAGTTCTTTTACTGAATTCGACTATTTCACTATTGATGAAACGCATTGGAGATGGCTACTCGTTTTAGTTATTTATATTATGGGTTTTGGAACCGTTTTCGAGCTTTACGATTTAAAAAAATCGAGTAAAATAGAAAGCATAACAAGTGCCATATTACTTACAACTTCTGTAACCGTTCTTGTTTACCTTTTAACGCCGTATTACACGCCGGTATTGCCAGAAAATCGTATTCAAATCCTTTATTTTTATTTAGCGATATTGTTACCGTTAATAATCTGGAGATTGGCCTATATTACTTTTGTAGCTTCTCCAAGGTTTTATAAAAGAGCATTGTTGGTTGGTGAGATTTCTAGTATTCAGGCTATAGTTTTATCCTTAAAACAAGCTGATCCCAATTATCAAATTATAGGATTTATTAATTGTGAAGAAGAAAAAGAAGATCAAATTAAATTTAACGGAATAACAGAATTTAATGCCAACGATATTCATGAAATTATTGCAGAAGAAAACATCTCGGAGATTGTTGTTGCAAGTTCAAATTCAGAAGCTATTTCTTCTTCTTTATATGTAGATTTAATAACGTTTCTAGAACGTGGTTATCCTATTAGAGAGTATACTCAGGTATACGAAGATATGTCTTATAGAGTACCTGTACAGTTTATTGGAAAAGATTTTTATAAGTATTTTCCATTCAGTCGCAACAATAAAAATAAACTCTATCTCGCTTACAGACGTACTTTTGATTTAATATTATCTGTTTTCGGTATTTTATGTTCTATTTTAATATTACCATTTATTTTAGTAGGAAATAGTATTGGTAATCGCGGACCTTTACTGTATTCTCAAGAACGTATAGGTATAAATGGTAAGCCGTTTAAAATATATAAATTTAGAAGTATGGTTACCGATGCCGAACCTGGAGGCGCTGTTTGGGCTCAAAAAAATGACTCACGAATAACCGCTTTTGGTCGTTTTTTAAGAAGTACTCGTTTAGATGAATTGCCTCAGTTAATAAATATAATTAAAGGAGATATGAGTATTATTGGGCCAAGACCAGAACGTCCAATATTTGTAAATGAATTAGCATCTGTAATACCGTTTTATCATACAAGGCATATTGTAAAACCAGGATTAACCGGTTGGGCTCAAGTAAAAGCACGTTATGGTTCTAGTGTTGATGATAGCTTGGTGAAATTAGAATATGATTTATACTATATTAAACATCGTGGCTTTTTATTAGATTTTAATATTATAGTCAAGACTTTAAGTACGGTTATCTTTTTAAGAGGACAGTAAATTTGTTTTCTTTCTTTGCAGCCTAGAATAAACATAAAAACTAAATTAGTAAGTAGCTTTATTTTTTCTTCGGAAGTAACCTAGAATATAAATACAATAGCATTTATTTTTCAAAATCAGATAAACTTAAAAAAGAGTTAGAAAGTATAACTGCTTTTAAACTTTACGTGTTAAAAAACGAATTAAATAAATATACCTTACAGCCAATGCAATTAGTAAAGGTATAAGCGCGTAAGCATAAACCTGAACGCCAATAAACCAATGCATAGTCATTAAACAAAGCATAATAACAAGAAACTTTAAATAGCTTACAAACCAACGCTTAGGCGCACTTTTAGAGACTTGAAATAAAGCTATTAAGCTAATTGGGCAAGCCCATAATAGATTGTAGTTATATGCAGTTGCAGTATGGTCTGTTGCAAACCAAAGAAGCAATAATAGTAAACCAATAATACCTGTTATTGTAAAAAGTATTACATCTAACCACTTAGAGCGTTTATCGTTTTTATTATCCTTAAAAGTGATAAATACTATACCAAAACTTAAAAGCGAAAGAATAACTATTGGGCTGGTTATAAAGCTATCTTTTTCAAAAGGTTCATCTTGTGCATAGAGAATTTTAGATGTTTTTACAATGGGTTTATTGGTGTTTTTAAAAGAAGCTTCTTCAAAAAACTGAAAAATGTTTTCTGGTAAAAACATATATTCTCTAGGGCTTGCTGTCTTGTCTATAACAGAACCTAAAGCAATGTCAATACCAAAACTTCCCCAAGAATTCCAATATAAATTATTTTGTATTAAATCTCTAAAGGTTTCGTTTTTATAAACCTTAGGCGTATTATATTTTATGTTTCCATTTAAAACCGTTTCAGCGACATCACGCATTTTGGTAGCACAATTATCGTAGAAAAAGTCGTAAAGGTATGGTCTGTTTTCAGGCTTGTAGTTATTGCCCAAGTAATTTAAAAGTGTTTCTTTTTGATCTTTGTTTAAATTAAGAACTTGTTCTTTTATGGTTCTATTCTGACTTTTATAATACGCGATAATATCTCGAGTATTAGCTGCTCCCATTAAGTATTTTAATTTTCCTTTCGCAAAATTGGTGTAGAAATTAGGATCTTCAAAATTATATCTTCCGTAGTCGTAAACAACATCTAAATATTCATTTTTCACTCTAAACCCATTGTGTCCAAAACTATCGTTTAATAAGTTTCCAGGTCCAATAGTAATAATACTTATTTCGGTATTATTTGTAAGTTGTGGTACTTGAGAAAATGAAAAAAAGAAAGAAAGTAGGAGTGAAGTAAGTAAAAGTTTCTTCATATTTTTTTATCTAAAAGCGCTAAAGTCTAATTTTACCGAGAATACGTTAGAATATAATGCGGCACTTTGATCGCCAATATCTGTAAAAGCATAATCTATATAAATACCTTTGTATTTAAAGCCCAGACCAAAACTTGGTTGAAAACTTAAGCTTTCAGAATTATCAATTTGTAATTCATTTTGAAAATTACCAACACCAGTTCTAAGGTATATCATATCTATATAGCCAAATTCAAACCCTAAAGCAGGATTTACACTTGCAAAAGATGTTGAGAAGATATCGTTGTTTTGTTCGAAACGTACATTTAAATCTAATGCTGCTTTTAAGCTATAATCGTAATGAAAAAGATAGCTTTTAGAAATCCCTATTTGTAACTTAGGAATTGTAATCTCTGAAGATTCTGGTAATTCTTGATTTTGACCTTCTACAGCACCTTGTACTCTTGCAAAGGCTTCTTCATCGTAGCTCCAAGAATTAAAAGTTGTTGTAATATCTCTAGCCATTAAGCCAAATTTCCAATTGTTATCATTTTCAAATTGAATACCGGCATCAAATCCAAATCCCCAAGAATTAGCAAAATCACCAATAATACGGCGTATTACTTTGGCATTAATACCATAGTTTAAACCTTGGATAGGTAATTTTCTAGCGTAAGAAAATGTAAAACCATAATCTGCTGTCGAGAATAAACTAATACGATCGTAGTTAACATTACCTTGATCGTCAATTAATTGTGTTGTGTCTAAAATATCATCAACGGCAAAACGTATTAAAGAGAAACCAATAGTACTTTTATCGTCTAAAGGCATTGCGAAAGCAGCATAATCGTAATTAGCAATATTCGCAAAATAACTAGAGTGCATTAATGCTAATTGGTTATCTTCTACATTAACTAAACCTGCAGGATTCCAATATCCAGCATTAACATCGTTAGTGGTAGCAGCTACAGCATTGCTCATGCCAAGAGCAGCAGCATCAACACCAATATTCATGAATTCATTAGAATATTTGGTTTGACCAAAAAGTGTAATAGACACTAAGGTTAGCGCAAGAGTTAGTTGTAGTTTCAATATCAATTTTTTTACAAAGATGGTATAAATTTTCTATTTACTCAAAACAAATAGGTTTTAGGGAATTTAGAGCTCATAATGTTTTTCTTTATTGATATAAAATTTTAGAGCGTAGCCTTAGCTATAGTTTTAAATTTTAATAAAATAAGGAAAAAAGAAACGTCTATAGAAACCTGTAATCTATTAGTTTTGAGTATCTATTAAACTTCAAATTAAATACTATATTGTATAGTGTTACTATAAATTAAAATACTTTACTATTTTTACAAAAAAACTAACCAATGCAAATTAAAAAATTTATTCCAAATTTTATAACACTTCTTAATCTGTTATGTGGCAGCATTGCAGTATTATTCGCAGTTAACAATCTTTTTGTTACTTCTGCATTATTTGTTTTTTTAGGTATATTTTTCGATTTTTTCGATGGTCTTTTAGCTCGTAAACTTAATGTGCAAAGTGAACTAGGTTTACAATTAGACTCTCTGGCCGATATGGTTACTAGTGGTCTAGTACCAGGAATTATTCTTTATAAATTAATAGCAATAGCTGTAGATGCGCCACCAATGGCAGCTTCTAACGAATGGTCTTTACATTGGTCTGGGTTTTCAATGTCTTTTGTGCCAATTATTGGTTTGTTTGTAACTTTAGCTTCGGCTTACAGGTTAGCAACATTTAATCTAGACGAAGACCAACAGACCTATTTTAAAGGCTTGCCAACACCGGCAAATACATTACTTATTATGTCGTTACCATTAATTATGGAGTTTCAACATAACGATATTATCAATGCCATTATATTAAATAAATGGTTTTTAATTGGGCTTGCTCTTTTAAGTTGCTACTTGCTTAATTCGGGTATTAAGCTATTCGCATTAAAATTTAAAGACTATAGTTTTAAAAATAATGCAATGCGCTATGTTTTTATTATTCTAAGTTTAGTCTTATTAATAGTACTGCATTTTGCCGCAATACCAGTAATCATATTATTATATATTCTTCTTTCTTTAATTCAAAATAACAAAAACTAATGGGTCAAATTATTTTTACACTAATTATGTTAGTGGCTTTACAAGCTGTTTTAGGTTTCGATAACTTACTATATATATCTTTAGAATCTAAAAAAGCACCACTATCCGAACAAAAAAGTGTTCGTAAAAAAGGAATATTAATAGCTATTTTTTTAAGGATAATATTATTATTTGTGTTAGTAAAAGTCATCGTGTTTTTTCAAGAGCCTTTTTCTTGGCTAACAGGAGAAATAGAAGATATTGTAAAGTTTTCGTTTAATGGGCACAGTATTATTGTACTTGTTGGTGGAGCTTTTATTGTTTATACTGCAATAAAAGAAATCTGGCACATGATTTCACTTCAGGAAAATAGTCATAAAGTAGACGATGTAGAGCGTGGTACAAAAACGGCAAATGCTGCCATTACAAGTATTGTAATTATGAATTTGGTTTTTTCTTTCGATTCTATTTTAGCAGCCATTGGTTTAACCAGAGAAATTGAAGATTCTACAGTTGCTTTTATTGTTATGGCTATTGCCATTGTTGTTAGTGGATTATTAATGTTATTTATGGCCGATAAGATTTCTAGTTTTTTATCTAAAAACAGAATGTACGAAGTCTTAGGTTTATTTATTCTTTTTATAGTTGGAATTATGTTAATTACAGAAGGTGGCCACTTGGCTCACTTATATTTCTTTGGAAATGAAATTGTACCAATGAGTAAAACAACCTTCTATTTTGTAATCGCCATACTTGTTATTGTAGATGTTGTGCAAGGTCGTTACCAAAAGAAGCTGTTAAAGGAGAATAATAATTCAAAAAAAGCTTAAGCTATTAATACTTTTAATATGAAAGATTTAAAATTCCCTTTACAGTTTAGTTTTCACATTGGTACGCTAGCAAACGATTTTACAGCAAAAGATGCTAATGGCAAGACAGTAGCTTTTGTAAAGCAAAAAATGTTTAAGCTTAAAGAAGCGATTACTATATATTCAGATTCGAATAAAACAAACGTTGCTTATACTATTGCAGCAAACCAATGGTTAGATTTTTCAGCAGCTTATGCTTTAAAAGATGCAGATGGCTCTATAATTGGTAAAATTGCTAGAAAAGGTTGGGCTTCGATATGGAAAGCTAATTATGAAATTATAGACCAGCACGACAAAATACAATACCACATAAAAGAAAACAATGCTTGGGTAAAGGTTTTGGACTCTATATTGGGAGAAATACCTGTTTTAGGATTCTTTACAGGTTACTTATTTAATCCTACTTATAACGTTACTAATTTAAGAGGTGAAATTATTGTTAAGTTGAAAAAAGAGCCTTCTTTTTTCGGAAAAGAGTTTAAAGTTGAACTTGTTAAGCCAATAGATAACGACGACGACGATCGTATTATGTTAAGTTTAATGATGTTGGTTTTATTAGAGAGACGTAGAGGTTAGAAATTGTAGTTTACAGTAGAAATTAAAACTTTAAAACCATTTATTATTAGTATGAAAGTATCTCTTGCTAATGTATTACTAAGAAAAATTTGCTTTATATTTTGCTTAATAGTTTCAATGCTTTCTTATAGCCAAGAACGTATTGTAAATGCAAGTATAGAAGTAGATAACTATGGGAATTTGTATGTTAATACTAAATTACCAAATTTAGATATTAAAAAGGATACCATAATAGTTAGTGGGCAAGTACTTATCCATAAAGACCAAGCATCTTTAATAGGAAGTGTTAGATTAGGTAAGCCTAATTATACGCAATACATACCTAAAAAAAACAGTTTTAGTTATCTAGTAAATTTGCCCAAAGGTAAAAACGATAGCTATTTAAAGACTAAAGATTTCTTCTTAACAACAATCAATTATTTAACGACATTAAAAGAAGACTATAATAATAGAAAAACGTTTAGTATTCAAACCAAACTTCCCAAAGAGTTTACTTTAGTTTATCCTAATAAAAGTGATTTAGAAAACACTCATTTATATTCACCACCAATAATTGCTGGAGACTTTTATAATAGTAAAATAAAAGGATTTGAAGTATACAATTTAAATAGGTATAAAAAGAATAAAGATAAAATTGAAGATATAATTAATGTAATAAATGATGCTTATAGTTTCTATTTAAAGAGCTATCCTGAACGAAAATCTAAACCAAAAATAATATTTATTCCTTTTGTTAGTAAAACACTTTTAGGTAGAACATTAGACAATGTTATACTTCTAAACACTAAAATGATTAAGGATAAAGCAAAATTAAGAAAACGCTTGTTGGCTCACGAAGTTGCTCATTTGTTTTGGGGAGTTTCTGGTATTAGGTTCAAAGAGTCTACTTTAACAGAAGGATTGGCAGAATATATGTCTATAAAGTACTTAGAATCTAAAAATGAAGATAGTATTTTAAAAAGTTTATTAAATAGAAAACGACACAGAGTTGAAGGTGTTGAAAATGCTAATCTAGTAACAAAAAGGATTATGAGTAAGAATAGAAGTAAATTTAATTATGAGTTTTCACCACTTCTATTTGTCTATAATGAGAAAAATAATCCTAATTTATATAACGACTTATCTCAGTTTTATAGGAGTAGTATAGTAAACGGACGTATGGTTTCTTTAAGTGAATTTCAAGAGTTTTTAAAGCTGAAAGATTTAAGTTTAATAGATAACAATGTGCTACCAGATTTCTTTGTTACTGAAACTAAAAAAGAGTTAATTATAAATGGACTTACAGTTAGAGACACTAAAGTAGATATAGAGAAAGAACTAACCGACGGAACAAAAGAAACACACAGGTTATCTTTTTCTTATACTGATGATAAGTATACTTTTAGCAAAAACAATTTAGAAAAAGTAACAATAGATCCAGATTATAAGATTTTACAACTCTCTAGATTAAATGATGTTTGGGATAAAAATGAAGCTTCCTATTCTAGTAAGAACAGGTATTTTAATTTAGAAGATGTGCCACCAAAAGCACTAGCGCTTTCAAATAAAATATTAAGTTATCTTGAAGCTAAGGACGACTTATTACTAGATGATTTAACTTGTGAAACAAATGTATTATTAAAGGATAGTTATAAAGCGCTCAAGGAAAAGATACATAATAACAAAGAAGATACTATAACAATAACTGGCGCATCGACTTATCAAAAGAAAGGTTCAAAATACATTTATATAAAAATCGTATATTTTTCTCAAGCCGAAAACAAGTCTAAAGTTCTTTCTTTTCGACTTGAAATGGATAAAGAACAGAAACACGTTCAGAAGTTGAAAGTTAATTAATAGAAATGTTTACATTAATTGATGGTGGATTCCTGCCTTTGCAGGAATGACAACTAATAGAAAGTAGATTTAGGCTATTAAAAGGCATAAAAAAAAACACCATTGGTAAATTACTAATGGTGTTTTTTGTTGTAAAATATTTCTTTATTATTTCGACTAAAAATCAATTTTAGTCTTACGTAATTCGAAGTTCTGTCCTAAGTATACCTTACGTACCATTTCGTCTGCAGCGAGCTCTTCTGGTTCACCAGCTTTTAGAATACCACCTTCAAACATTAAATACGTTCTGTCTGTAATGGCTAAAGTTTCTTGTACGTTGTGATCGGTAATAAGAATACCAATGTCTTTTTTAGCTAAACGCGCAATAATACGTTGTATATCTTCTACAGCAACAGGGTCGACACCAGCAAAAGGTTCATCTAATAAAATAAAATTAGGATCCGTTGCCAAGGCACGTGCAATCTCTGTTCTTCTACGTTCTCCACCAGACAATAAATCGCCACGACTTTTTCTAATATGCCCTAAACTAAACTCATCTATAAGCGATTCCATTTTATGTAATTGCTCTTTCTTACTTAGTTTAGTTAATTGTAATACACTTAAAATATTATCTTCAATACTTAGTTTTCTAAAAACCGAAGCTTCCTGTGCCAAGTAACCAATACCATTTTGTGCACGTTTGTACATTGGGTATTTGGTAATATTAGTACCTTCCAGAAATATGTTTCCACCGTTAGGTTTAATTAAGCCAACAATCATGTAAAAAGAGGTTGTTTTTCCTGCTCCGTTAGGTCCAAGTAATCCAACGATTTCTCCAGTATTTACTTCTAGAGAAACATCTTTTACAACTTTTCGTCCGTTATAGGACTTCATTAAATGTTCGGCTTTTAATTTCATGTGTACATATTATATTAGATAAAAATACTAAACTAAGATTAAACTTAATTTGGTTTAGCTAAAGTTTAACTTTGAGATTCTAATTCATCCCAGTATTCATAAGCTTTTCTTAGGTGAGGAATTACAATAGTACCGCCAACTAGTGTAGCAATACTTAATGTTTCTACCACTTTTTCTTTAGATAATCCTGCATTGTAGCAAGACTCTAAATGGTACTTAATACAATCGTCGCAACGTAAAACTGTTGAGGCAACAAGACCTAAAAGTTCTTTTGTGGCAACATCTAAAGCACCTTCTGCAAAGGCGTTTGTATCTAAATTAAAAATACGTTTTATTACCTTATTATTATCTGCTAATATTTTATCGTTCATTTTAGTACGATAATCATTAAATTCTTTAACTGACTCTGACATCTTTTCTTTGTTTCTTTTTCTGTTTTTTCACTACCATTCTAGAGATAAAAATACTAGCTTGATATAAAATAAGTATTGGTATTGCTACAATAATCTGACTGGCAATATCCGGTGGTGTTATAATTGCAGAAAGTATAAGTACTATAACAAGTGCAAACTTTCTATATTTTTTTAGTATTTCCGGTGTTACTAAACCAACTTTGGTTAAGAAATATATAATAATAGGAAGCTCGAAAACAAAACCTGCCGCTAAAGACGATGAGCGAATAAGGGAAATGTAAGAGCTAATATCTATTTCGTTTAAAATTTCTGTACTTACTATATAGTTAGCAAGAAAGTTAATGGATAATGGTACAATAATAAAATACCCAAATAGAACACCAATAAAAAAGAGTAAAGAAGAGATAATAATAAAACCTCTAGATGTTTTACGCTCGTTTACCTTCATACCAGGACTTATAAAATGCCAAAGTTGATAGGTTATATAAGGAAAGGCAACAATAAACCCAGCATAAATAGAGGTCCATATATGTGCAGAAAACTGACCAGCCATTGTTCTGTTTTGAATAATAAAAGGAAATTCTGCTTGGCAAAATGTGGTGTCTTCTATACCAAAAAACTGAGATACTCCACATAGCCATTGGTATGTAGGGAACGTCATCTTTTTTGGCCACATAATAATATTATCGAAAATAAAAGTTCCAAAAATAAAAGCGACAGTACCGCAAATAACTATTGCAATACATATTCTAATTAAATGCCATCTTAAATCTTCTAGATGATCTAAAAACGACATACTGTTTACATCTGCTTTTGCCATTAAATAATACCTTCTTTTATTAAGTTGTGTATGTGTACTACACCAGCATAATTACCTTCGTTTTCTACAAGTAATTGAGAAATACCGTTGTTATCCATAAGCTCCATAGCATCTACAGCCATAGCATCTTCATTTATGGTTTTAGGATTGCTACTCATAATGTCTTTTGCAGTAAGTCCAGTAAAATTATCAACCTTAGTAAGCATACGTCTTAAATCTCCATCGGTAATAATACCAACAATTTTATTGTTTTCCACAACAGCAGTTACACCAAGTAAACTTTCAGAGATTTCTATAATTACTTTTTTAACATCTGTATCTATTTGTACTTGCGGTTTATTATTAACCGAAGATAAATCATGTACTCGTAAATATAATTTTTTACCTAAAGCACCTCCTGGATGGTATTTTGCAAAATCTTTACTAGAAAAACCACGAATTTCTAATAAGCAAACAGCAAGAGCATCTCCAATTACTAATTGGGCAGTTGTACTTGTTGTTGGTGCTAAATTATTTGGGCAAGCTTCCTTAGCAACAAACGCGTTTAAAACATAATCTGCCTGTGTACCTAAAAAAGAGTCTTTATTACCTGTTATGGCAATCATTTTATTTTTTGCATTCTTTATTAAAGGTACAAGTACCTTTATTTCAGGTGTGTTACCACTTTTAGAAATACAAATAACAACATCATCTTCTAAAATTAAACCTAAATCACCATGAATGGCATCTGCAGCATGCATAAAAACAGCAGGCGTTCCTGTAGAATTCATTGTTGCAACAATTTTTGTTGCAATTATGGCACTTTTTCCAATTCCTGTAATGATAACTCGACCTTTAGATTTGTATATAAGCTGCACAGCATCAGCAAAGTCTTCGTCTATTAAAGTAGCGAGATTACTTATAGAAGCGCTCTCTAAAGCAATGGTTTCTTTGGCAATTTTTATAATAGATTCCTTAGTATTCAAAATATATCATTTTAAGATTAGGTTGCAATTAAAAAGATTTTGTTATCTTTAATCATTGCGTAAAATAACTTCGATTTCGTGATTGTTGATAATCTCGACAAATTTAGCAAAAAATTAAAAGTAAATCTTTAATTCTTTGTACTATTAGTGTCGATATTAGAAGTTGTTTTACCTTTAACTTTTGTGTAAATAATTAATAGCTTAATAAAAAAAGTGAAAAGTCAAATTCGTGCTGCCCTAAAAAAGTATTTCGGTTTTAGTGAATTCAAAGGATTACAAGAAACCGTTATCGAAAGTATTCTATCTCAAAATAACACCTTTGTTATTATGCCAACTGGAGGCGGAAAATCCTTATGCTATCAACTTCCTGCACTTATGCAAGAAGGGACAGCTATTGTGGTTTCTCCTTTAATTGCATTAATGAAAAATCAGGTGGATGCCATTCGTGGTATTTCAGATGAACATGGTGTTGCTCATGTTTTAAATTCGTCTTTAAATAAAACGGAGATAAAACAAGTAAAAGAAGATATTACAAATGGAATAACAAAGCTGCTATATGTCGCTCCAGAATCTCTTACAAAAGAAGAGAATGTAGAGTTTTTACGTACTGTAAAAATTTCTTTTATGGCGGTAGACGAGGCGCATTGTATTAGTGAATGGGGACATGACTTTAGACCTGAGTACAGAAACTTGCGTACTATAATACAACGTATTGGTGACAATATTCCAATTATAGGCCTTACAGCAACTGCAACTCCAAAAGTTCAAGAAGATATACTTAAGAATTTAGGAATGAGTGATGCTACAACATTTAAAGCCTCATTTAATAGACCTAATTTATATTACGAAATACGTCCGAAGACAAAAACTGTAGATTCAGATATTATTCGTTTTGTAAAACAAAACGAAGGTAAAACTGGAATTGTTTACTGTTTAAGTAGAAAGCGTGTTACAGAGCTAGCGCAAGTTTTACAAGTTAATGGTATAAAAGCATTGCCGTATCATGCAGGATTAGATGCAAAAACAAGAGCAAAACATCAAGACATGTTCTTAATGGAAGATGTAGATGTTATTGTTGCGACCATTGCTTTTGGAATGGGAATAGATAAGCCAGATGTACGTTTTGTAATTCATCATGACATCCCAAAAAGTATAGAAAGTTACTACCAAGAAACTGGACGTGCTGGACGAGATGGAGGAGAAGGACATTGTTTAGCTTACTATGCTTATAAAGATATAGAAAAACTTGAAAAATTTATGTCTGGAAAACCAGTTGCCGAGCAGGAAATTGGTCACGCATTATTGCAAGAAGTAGTAGCATATTGTGAAACATCTATTTCTAGAAGAAAATTTATTCTTCATTATTTTGGTGAAGAGTTTGATAATGAAACTGGTGGTGGTGGTGATATGGATGATAATATGCGCCATCCTAAAAAGCAACACGAAGCTAAAGACAATGCGGCTATACTTTTAGAAATTGTAGAATCTACAAACGAAAAATATAAGTCTAAAGATTTAGTCTGTGTTATTACAGGTGTTTCTAACGCCATGATAAGTTCTCATAAAACAGATAATCAGCCATTTTTTGGTAGAGGAAATCATAAAGACAATAAATATTGGATGGCATTATTGCGTCAAGTATTAGTTGCTGGCTATCTTAAAAAAGATATTGAAACTTACGGTGTTGTAAAATTAACGAAGTCAGGAAAAGCGTTTATTAAAAAGCCAACTTCTTTTATGATGACCGAAGATCATACTTTCGACGATTCTCATAACGATCATATTGTGACTGCAGATAAAGGTGCAGGAGCGGTAGTAGATGTTGCTTTAATGAAAATGCTAAAAGACCTAAGGAAGTCTAACGCTAAGAAATTAGGAGTACCTCCTTTTGTTATTTTTCAAGATCCTTCTTTAGAGGATATGGCTTTAAAATATCCAATTACTGTTGCAGAGTTATCTAATGTGCACGGTGTTGGTGAAGGAAAAGCTAAAAAATATGGTAAAGATTTTGTCGCTTTAATCGATAAGTATGTTACCGAAAATGAAATAGAGAGACCAGACGATTTTATAGTTAAATCTACAGGAACTAATTCTGGCTTAAAATTATATATTATCCAAAATGTGGATAGAAAATTACCATTAACAGATATTTCTTCTGCTAAAGGAATGCAAATGACCGACTTTATAAAAGAAATGGAGGCTATTGTGTTTTCTGGTACTAAGCTTAATATTAATTATTGGCTTGACGATTTGTTAGATGAAGACCAGCAAGAAGAGCTTCATGATTATTTTATGGAATCTGAAACCGATAAAATAGATGTTGCTATAGACGAGTTTGATGGTGATTACGATGACGAAGAACTTCGTTTATATCGTATTAAATTTATTAGCGAAGTAGCTAATTAATAAAGTAAAAAATATAATTGCTAGTTCTTGGTTTTCTAATAGTAACCAAGAACTAGTAAAATTTATTCCTTTTCAGGTTTAACAGTAAAAACAACTTCTTTTTTCATTACCAAAAGTGTAACCTGTTTCATTGTAGATCGTTTTAGTTTTTCGACTGCCGATTTTTCAATTTCAAAATCTATTTTAGTAACATAACCTTCTAATGGATGTGCAGGATCGCACTCAAACTCTAGCATATCAGAGTTTAGATTTAAAGTGTAATCATTACCTTCAATAAGTAATTTAGCACCATTTTTAGTTTTAGTTTTTAAACGTCCAATAGTAAAGGTTTGCAAATAGTAGTAGCCACCAAGCTCGTTATATCCAGCGTACATAACATTACTATTAGAAACAGCAAGCGGTTCGCCATCTCCAGAAGCAATTATTGATTCAATATATTTTTTATCGTCTTCTTTATTTTCCTTTTGTTTACCTCCAAATAGCTTTCCTAAAACACCCATACTTTAATTTTAATTTAGTTTCAAAGCTAAGAAAATTCACGATATTAACTTAATAAGTGAGACTTGAAAAAAAATGTTAACTCATAACTTAATTTTTTTAACTTCTTACTATCTTTGCAGCTCATTAAAAAACAAGACAATGCAAGACGGTTTATACGCAAAATTTAACACGAATAAAGGTACTATTTTAGTAAATCTAGAATTTGAAAAAACTCCTGGAACAGTAGGTAATTTTGTTGCTTTAGCAGAAGGAAATATGGAGAATACGGCTAAGCCTCAAGGAACTCCTTATTATGATGGTTTAAAATTTCACAGAGTAATTGCAGATTTCATGGTTCAAGGTGGTTGTCCACAAGGCGCTGGAACTGGAAACCCTGGTTATAAGTTTGACGATGAGTTTCATCCAGATTTAAAACACAACGGACCTGGAATATTGTCTATGGCAAATTCTGGACCTGGAACTAACGGAAGTCAGTTTTTTATAACTCACGTTGCTACAGATTGGTTAGATGGAAATCATACTGTATTTGGTAATGTAGTAGAAGGACAAGATATTGTTGATGCTATTGCTCAAGGAGATTCTATTGAAACTATGGAAATAGTAAGAGTAGGTGAAGCAGCAGAACAATTTAATGCTATTGAAGCTTTTAGAACATTTGAAGGTTCTCGCGAAAAAAGAATAGCAGCAGAAAGAGCAGAAAAAGCAGCAGAATTAGATAAGTATTCTGCAGGTTTTGATGAAACGGAAAGCGGATTACGTTACCAGATTCTTCAAAAAGGAACAGGAGTTCAAGCAGAGAAAGGAAAAACAGTTTCTGTACATTATAAAGGAAGCTTAACAGATGGTACTGTTTTCGATTCTTCTTACAAGCGTAACGAACCAATTGATTTTGCTCTAGGAATGGGACAAGTAATTTCTGGTTGGGATGAAGGTATTAGCTTATTAAAAGTAGGAGATAAAGCGCGTTTTGTTATACCAAGTGATTTAGGATATGGATCTAGAGGTGCTGGAGGAGCAATACCACCAGATGCAACTTTAATTTTCGATGTAGAATTAATGGCTGTAAAATAAGTAACATTATTTAGTAACAAATATAATTCTAAAACGTCTCATATATATGAGGCGTTTTTTTATGCGCAACATTTTGCTTTTAATTGCACTATAACATCAATCCATTTAAAACCAACAAATATGAAAACCAAAGCTTTTATTTACACTTTACTTTTTGCTCTAATAGTATCTTGTGGCAAATCGGCAAATTATACTCCAGAATTTATTAAAGATACAACTGGACGTTATTTATTTAATGCAAATGAAGTAATAGAAGTTTATTTTGAAAATAATGAACTCTTTTTAAAATGGAGAGGTGCAGAAAAAATAGAACCTCTGTATTTAGATGAAAACACCTATTTTATAAAGGAAATGAATAAGAAAATTCAGTTCTTGAAGCATCCTGAAACACAAGTGTTTTATATATCTGAAGTTCCTGAAGATGAAGAAACAGAGATAACTTATAACTATAAAAAGTTAGAAGATTCTGTGCAAGTACCAAGTACTTATCTTAAAAACGAACAGTATAGTGAAGCTTTAGAAGGTTATTTGGCAATCCAAAAAGAAGATTCTACAAGTGTATTTATTAAAGAAAACGGATTTAATAGATTAGGTTACAGTAAGCTAAGAGAAAAAAAATACAAAGAAGCAATAGAGGTCTTTAAAATAAATGTGGCTTTACACGCAGAAAGTGATAATGTTTACGATAGCTTAGCTGATGCTTACGTTAAAAATGGTGATAGTTTAGAGGCTTATAATAATTATAAAAAAGCATTGCAGTACAATAATGGTAACAGAAGCGCAAAGCGTTTTGTAGCTGCTTATAATAAAAAGTAATTTTTTGTCATTCCAGCGGAGGCAGGAATTTATATTAATAGTAAAGCATCGTTTTTTGTTTTCTCAGGAATGATTAATAATTTAACGCAAATAAAATGACCAATAAGGAACTAGAATCTCTAAAATATCCAATTGGAACATTCGATTGTCCTACAGAAATAACAGAGGAACATATTCAAGAATGGATTTTTGTTTTAAAGCAGTTCCCCAATCGTTTAGAAAATCTAGTTGCTAACTTAAACAATAAACAACTAGATACGCCTTACAGACCAAAAGGGTGGACAGTTAGGCAAGTTGTGCACCACATTAGCGATAGTCATCACAATAGTTATACACGCTTTAAATGGGCAATGACAGAAGATAATCCTCTAATAAAAGCTTACGATGAAAATGTTTGGGCACAACAGCATGATTATAATGAGCCAATTGAAAACTCACTATTACACATTAAAGTAATACATGCTAAATTGGTACACTTTGTAAAAGGTCTTTCTTCTCAAGATTTAAAACGTACGTTTATTCATCCAGATGGAAATGAGGTTGTTGCTTTAAATGAAAATTTAGGTATTTATGCTTGGCATTCTAATCATCATTTTGCACATATTGAAAAGTTAATTGAAAGAGAAGGGTGGTTGGTGTAAAGATGTTTAAAAAAGGTGTTTTTAAAATAGAAATTTTATGATTCGAAATTATTATAACTTTCTACTTTGATATGAAATCGTTTTAATATTTTATATCAGCAGTTATAATAATTTCTAAGTTAGCAGATTTTTTTGACAAAGTCAAGCCGTTTATTTTCTTCTTTATTATATTAATACTGATGTTTAATTACATTTTTAAATACTCAATTTGTGAGAGCAAATCAACTTTATTATCTTTAACTCATGAGTAAAACTATTCAATTCGACGATTTTACTAAAGTAGATATTCGTGTAGGCACAATAATAGAAGTTAACGATTTTCCGGAAGCTAGAAATCCTGCATATCAACTAGTAGTAGACTTTGGCGATTTAGGAGTAAAGAAAACATCTGCACAAATAACAATGCTTTATAAAAAAGAAGACTTACTAAACAGGCAAGTTCTGGCAGTAGTAAACTTCCCTAAAAAGCAAATTGGTAAATTTATGAGTGACTGTTTGGTGCTTGGAGCAGTAGATGGAAAAGATGTAATCTTGCTTAATCCTGAAGTTTTAGTTAAAAACGGAAGTGTGGTTTCATAACTATGCAAGACTTAGATAATGTAACCATAAACTTCGATGCCAATGGACTCTGGCTATTAAATATAGCATTAGCAGTCGTTATGTTTGGAGTTGCTTTAGGTATTACAACTACAGACTTTAAATTACTTTTAAAAGAACCAAAATTATTAGTTGCAGGAGTTTTATCGCAATTTGTACTCTTACCATTGGTTACTTTCCTTTTTGTTTTGGTAATAGAACCACAACCAAGTATTGCTTTGGGATTATTTATGGTAGCCGCTTGTCCTGGTGGAAATATTTCTAATTTCATGACGCATTTAGCAAAAGGAAACACAGCGTTATCTATAAGTTTAACCGCTTTTGCTACCGTTTTAGCTGTCTTTTTAACACCGCTAAATTTCGAATTGTATGGCAATCTGTATCAGCCGACAGCAGGTTTATTACAAACTGTAAATATTAGCTTTTTAGCATTATTAAAATTGGTGTCTCTTATCTTGGGAGTACCTTTATTACTTGGTATGCTAGTTAGAAATAGGTACGAAGTTTTAGCAATTAAACTTTCAAAACTACTAAAGCCTTTATCTGTAATTGTTTTTATCGCTATAGTCTGTATTGCATTTTATAAAAATCTAGATGTATTTACGGGTTATGTAAAGCATGTGGTTGGCATTGGGATAACGCATAATATAATAGCATTACTCTTAGGCTTTTTGGTTGCAAAACTATTCGGCCTATCCCATAAAAATCAAAAAACAATAATGATAGAAACAGGTATTCAAAATTCTGGTTTAGGTTTATTGTTAATCTTTACTTTTTTCGATGGATTAGGAGGGATGGCAATAATTGCAGCTTTTTGGGGAATCTGGCATATTATATCAGGTTTAGTTTTATCCTTATATTGGTCTCGAAATTCTAATTAAAACCTAACTAAAAACTACCGCTTGAAATCACTTTTGCTTTTTTGTGTTAAAACGTATATAAGTATTGGCTTGTTTTTCTATTTCAAAAAAATTGAAGTTAGAAAGCCAATAAACATGCCAAAAGATGAACCTGTTTTATTTCTAGGTAATCACCAAAATGCTTTGTTAGATCCTTTATTGTTGGCAATAACATCTGGAAGATATACACATTTTTTAACACGAGCTCAAGTTTTTAAAAAACCTTTGGTAAGTAAAATTTTAAAGACATTACAATTGATACCTGTTTATCGTGTACGAGATGGTTGGCAGAGTATTAAACAGAATAACGCTATTTTTAAACAATGTGTGTCGTTATTAAATGCTAACGATGCAGTTACTATTTTTCCAGAAGGAAGTCATAATTTAAAACGTACGGTTAGACCTTTAAGTAAAGGATTTACAAGAATTGTTTTAGGTGTTTTAAATGAAAACTCGAGTACTAAATTATTATTAGTTCCTGTAGGTTTTAACTACCTAAATGCGACTGCATTTGCAGATGAAGCATTGATTTGGTTTGGAGAACCTATTGCGGTTTCAAAATATAACTTTACAAATGAAAACGAAGCTGTAAAAAAACTAAAGGAAGACGTCTATAAAGAATTAACAAGCTTAACAACCCATATTGAAACAGAGCATTACGATAAAGTGCTTTTAAATTTAGAACGTTTAAATGTTGATTTTCTAAAGCCAGAAAAGGTTAATAATTGTATTGCATCAAATTTTAAATCGTGCCAACCTAAAAAGAAAAAAGGCTTTGGTTATTTAAAGACCTTTTTTATATTACTTTTAAAAACAGTTTGTATTGTTCCTTATTTTGTTTGGAAAAAGGTTGCGCAACCAAAAATTAAAGAAATAGAGTTTACAGGTACTTTTAGGTTTGCTATTGCTATTACTCTTGCACCATTATGGATTGCGTTATTAGCTATGGTGTTATTGTTTTTCTTCTCTGTAAGTATTGCTGTTTATTTTATTATTTCAGTTTTAATAATAGCTTTATTAGCCGTTAAACTCTAAGCAAAAAAAAACACCATTTCGAAAGAAACAGTGTTTTAAAATTAGTAGCCATGGCTAATAGTTTGTTTTATATATCGTCAAAATCTATATCAGTAAACCTACTTTCGGCAGAGGTTCCTTCGCTTTCAACTTCTGTAGTAGAGCTTGCTTCAGTTGGAGCAGGAGTATCATATTCTTTTTTAAAATCTTTTTGATGGCGATCACTAATAACTTCGTCACCTTTTTCAGCAATAACATAATCTGTCATCTCTTGTAAAATACTATTAAACTCTCTAAAGTCCTCTTTGTATAAGTAGATTTTATGCTTCTTGTAATGAAACGATCCATCATCATTTGTAAACTTTTTACTTTCAGTGATTGTTAAGTAATAATCACCAGCTTTAGTAGCGCGAACATCAAAGAAATATGTACGTCTTCCAGCTCTTAGAACCTTAGAGTAAATTTCCTCTTTCTCCATCATCTCGTTATTGTGCATAGTTGTTGTTTGTTGTTATTGTGACTCAAAAATATAAAAAAAATAAAACCAAGCAACATTTTAAGGTTTTTCTTTTAACAGATTTATTATTAAATGCTTGAGCTTTCACTCAATTGCTTTAAATAAAGCTCTTTATAGTAACCATCGCTATCTATAAGTTGGTTATGGGTTCCTTTTTGTACAATTTTGCCACTGTCTAAAACAATAATATGGTCTGCATTTTTTGCAGAAGAGATTCTATGGCTAACAATAATACTTGTTTTTCCAGCCGATAGTTTTTTAAGATTATTTAAAATTTTCTCTTCTGTTTCTGTATCTACTGCCGAAAGGCAATCGTCGAATAATAATATTTTTGGATCTTTAATAATTGCTCTAGCAATAGAAACGCGTTGCTTTTGCCCACCAGATAATGTTATACCTCGTTCTCCTAAAACAGTCTCGTAACCATTTGTAAATTTAGCGATGTTTTTATCTACTTGTGCATTTTTTGCTGCAGCAATCACTTCTTCATCTGAAGCATTTTCTTTACCAAACTTTATATTATTGTTAATGGTATCACTAAACAAAAAAGCATCTTGCGGTACGTAACCAATAGCATCTCTTAAGCTAGTAAGGTTAAGTTTATCTATGGCTTTATTGTCTATTAATAATTTGCCTTTATCAATATCGTATAATCTACCAATGAGATCTAATATAGTCGATTTTCCCGATCCAGTCTTTCCAATTATAGCAAGAGTTTCTCCGGAGTTCACTTTAAAACTAACACCTTGCAAGGCTTTAATATTAGTGTCATCGTAAGTAAAATGGACATCTTTAAACTCAATATCACCTTTAATTTCTGAAGGTTTAAGAGTATTGTTTTTTATTTCAGGTTCAATTTTTAAAAATTCGTTTATACGTTTTTGCGATGCTTCGGCACGTTGAATAATAGAAGTTACCCAACCTACAGTTGCTACTGGCCAAGTAAGCATATTTACATATATAATAAACTCTATAATGTTTCCAAGAGAAATTTCACCATTAATATATTGCAGACCTCCAATATAAATTACAATAATATTACTAATACCAATAAGTAAAAGCATCATTGGGAAAAAGAAAGCTTGTATGCGTACCAAGCTTAATTGTTTCTCTTTACTTGTTTTTGCAAGTGTATTAAAATCGACTTGCGTTTGTGGTTCTATTCCATAAGCTTTAATAACCGAAATACCACTAAATACCTCTTGTGTAAAAGTAGAAAGCTTAGATAAATACTCTTGTACTACTGTGCTTCGTTTGTGTATTTCTTTACTAATTAAATAAATTAAAACCGATAAAATAGGTAATGGAATAATGGTATAAAGTGTAAGTGTAGGTGCTTCTTTAAACATAAAAGCCAATGCTACAACAAATAGTGTGATGGTATTTATACTATACATTATTGCTGGTCCAGCGTACATTCTTACTTGTCCAACATCTTCACTTATTCTATTCATTAAATCTCCTGTCTTATTCTTTTTGTAGAAATTTAAAGATAGTTTTTGGTATTGTTGGTAAATCTCATTTTTTAAATCGTATTCAATATATCTCGACACATTTATAATGTATTGACGCATAAAAAAAGTAAGAATACCGGCAATAATAGCAGTACCAATAATAAGTAAAATATTATGTATTAACTCACTTTTAAAATCTGCAATCGAATTTTCAGGATGCTGCAATTGGTTATTTACAATGTCTATTATAGAACCAATTAGTTTTGGAACATATACTTTAAATAGAATTGAGATGATTGTGATACTAATTCCTATTAATAATTGCTTTTTATACTTAAAAAAATATTTATTAAGATGCTGTAATTCTTTCATTTACAGAGAAAGTGTTTAAATTTAATTATGAAATACTCAATTCAAGAGCTTATTTTTTGCAATAACATCAATATTTATTATTTTTACGCGTTCATTTTATGGAATCTGTAAAATGCAACCTTAATGAATTAAATTAATAATCTATGGTTTCAGAAGTTTTAAACACAAACGAATTACATAAAATCGATCCAGTATTTGGACAGTTATCATTCGATAATCACGAACAAATAGTTTTTTGCAATGACAAAGATAGTGGATTAAAAGCAATAATTGGTATTCATAATACTGTATTAGGTCCTGCTTTAGGAGGTACAAGAATGTGGCAGTATAATAACGAATGGGAAGCACTAAATGATGTGTTACGTCTCTCTCGTGGTATGAGTTTTAAAGCAGCAATTACAGGTTTAAACCTTGGAGGAGGTAAAGCTGTAATTATTGGAGATGCTAAAACACAAAAAACACCAGAGTTAATGAAACGTTTTGGTGCATTTGTACACTCTTTAAGTGGTAAATATATTACTGCAGAAGATGTAGGTATGGAAACCAGCGATATGGATTTAGTGCGTGAGGTTACACCTTATGTTACTGGAATATCAGAAAGTAAAGGAGGAGCAGGAAATCCTTCGCCAATTACAGCTTATGGTGTTTTTATGGGAATGAAAGCAGCAGCAAAATATAAATTTGGAACAGATGCTTTAGAAGGTAAAAGCGTTATCGTACAAGGTATTGGCCACGTTGGTGAAACGCTTGTAGATCATTTAACAAAAGAAGGAGCTAAAGTTATTATTACAGATATAAACGAAGAACGCCTTAACATAGTAAGTTCTAAATATGGCGCAGAAATTTATAGAGGTAACGATATTTATTCTGAAGCTGTAGATATCTATGCACCTTGTGCATTAGGAGCGACTATTAACGATGAGACTGTTAATAAAATACAAGCGAAAGTAATTGCAGGTGCAGCTAACAACCAATTAGCAAACGAAAAAATACACGGACAAATTTTACAAGATAAGGGTATAGTTTATGCTCCAGATTTTTTAATTAATGCCGGAGGTATTATTAATGTATATGCAGAATTAGAGAAATACGGTAAAACCGAAATAATGAGTAAAACCGAAAACATATACAATACTACATTAGAAATATTAAATAATGCCGATGTAAATAAGACTTCTACGCACCAAGCAGCATTAAATATTGCACAAGGTAGAATTGATGCTAGAAAAAAAGAAAATTCTAATCGTTAATATTAATTAATATTAGCTTTTAGTATTAATAAAATATACTATTTTTGCAGAGCGAAAGTGACCATCACTTTCGCTCTAATTTTTTTAAGTTCTTTGTAAAGATGCTAAGTAGAAGACACATTAGAATAAAAGTAATGCAAGTGCTTTATGCCTTTAGAGGTACCGAAAGCGATGATTTTTCAAAAGATCAAAGGTTTTTGTTAAACAGTATAGATAATATGTACAATCTATATTTACTAATGCTTTCTTTAATGATAGAAGTGCAAAAACGTGCTGAAAATCATTTAGAGAAAACCTCTCAAAAACATTTAGCAACAGCGGAAGAAAAAAATCCGAATCGTAAGTTTGTTAACAACCAAGTGCTTGATATGCTTAAAAATAATGAGCAATTACAGGCTAAGTTTGAAGAGAATCATATTAATAATTGGGAGTTAGATTCTGAATACGTAGATGTTATCTTTAAAGAACTTTTAGCTAGCGATATCTATAAAGAATATTTAGAAACAGATACAACAAACTTTAATACAGATCGTAATTTTATTGTTGATGTATTTAAAGAAATAATAGCACCAAACGAGAAGCTTTACAACTATTTAGAAGATAAGCATTTAACTTGGTTAGATGATTTACCTACAGTTAATACAACTATACTTAAACTGTTACGTAAAGTTAAAAAAGACGCTAGCGCATTTCATTTCTTACCAAAACTATATAAAGATTTAGAGGATAAGGAGTTTGCTATTAAGTTGTTTAAAAAGACATTGTTAAATCAAACTGCTTTAACAGCAGAGGTTTCTAAAAAAACAACTAATTGGGATAGTGATCGTATTGCGAGTATAGATCTTATGTTACTTAAAATGGGAATTTGCGAGATTCAAAGTTTTCCATCTATTCCAACTAAAGTAACAATTAATGAATATTTAGAAATTTCTAAAGAATACTCAACTCCAAAAAGTAGTGTATTTATTAACGGAATTCTAGATAAACTAACAAAAGAATATCAAACTGAAGGGAAGCTAAATAAAATTGGCCGCGGCTTGATGTAGTTCAAAAATATTCTTATTTTTGCTTGAAATTACTAATATATTTTAAAAATTAAATTATGAAAAAAGTAGTATTATTATTTAGTGCAATATGTATGATCGCATTATCTTCATGTAAAGAAGATGCAACAAATGCAGTAGACGATACTAAAGTTGCAGCAGCAGCAGTTAGAGATCAAGCAGCATCTAAATTTCCAGTAATTCAATTCAACAAATCAGAGCATGATTTTGGTGAAATTATCAATGGAACTCCAGTGGAAACAGTATTTACATACAAAAATACAGGAGAATCTCCATTAGTAATTACAGATGTAAAAAGTTCTTGTGGTTGTACTATTCCTAAAGATTGGTCTAGAGAGCCTTTAGCTCCAGGTGAAGAAGGGAAATTTACAGTTAAATTTAACGGTAAAGGAAACAACAAAATATCTAAAGCTATTACAGTAACTGCTAATACAGAAAAAGGTAGAGAAGTAGTTAAGATTTCTGCTTTTATTAAGCCAGATCCTAATGCTCCAGCTAAAGCAACTCCATTATCTCCAGTAATTAAGTAATGGGTGATCTTACAAGTATGCTACCTATAGTAGCAATGTTTGCTGTTGTGTATTTCTTTATGATTGCACCACAGATGAAACGTGCTAAAAACGAAAAAAAATTCGCTGCAGAATTAAAGCGTGGCGATAAAATAGTTACTAAAAGCGGAATGCATGGTAAAATTGTAGAATTCAATGAAAAAGATAATAGTTGCGTAATAGAAACTATGTCTGGAAAGTTAAAATTCGACCGTGCTGCTATTTCAATGGAAAGTAGTAGAGCCTTAAATGCTCCGGTAAAAGAGAAAAAGTAATTATATTTACTACATACTAAAAACCTCAAGTTAATGCTTGAGGTTTTTTTTGTTTAAAAATGTATTAATATTTTATGACTATAAAAAGAGAAGTCCATTTGTTTAACATTTAACGATATACTATCTTGTTAAGATATAACCTTTTTTATTATGATTACTCTTAAAGAATTAGCCGAAAAACTTAACGTTTCTATATCAACTGTGTCTAAATCTTTAAACGGAAGTAGTGAGATTGGAGAAGCGACTGTTTCTCGAGTAAAGGAGGCTGCTAAATTATATAATTACAAACCCAATAGAGCAGCTCTTAATTTAAAGAATAGTAAAACTAAAACCATAGGTGTAATTATACCAAATATATTAAATCACTTCTTTGCTAAAGTATTATTTGGCATTGAAAAAGAATCTGCAAAACTAGGCTATAACATTATAACGTGCTTGTCTAACGAGTTGTATGATAAAGAAGCAAATAGTTTGCATTTATTAGCAAACGGTAGCGTAGATGGCTTTATTATGTCTATCGCAGAAGAAACCCAAAAAGAAAATAGAAGTGACCATTTTAAGGAAATAATCGATCAAAAAATTCCTATTTTAATGTTCGATCGTGTTACAGACGATATAGATTGTGATAAAGTTATTATGAATGATTTTCAAGCCGCTTATAGTGCAACAACACATTTAATAAAAGAAGGTAGAAAAAACATTGTTTTAATTAATAATATAGATAATTTAAGTGTTGGTAAATTAAGAGCAAAAGGTTGTTATAAAGCTATTGAAGATGCTAAACATTATGGTTGCAGCTTAAAAGAATTAAAGGTTGCTGAAATTTCAGAATTAGAAAAAGAAATAAATTTATTTTTTAAGAATAATAAAACAATAGACGGTGTAATTTCTATTGATAACATTTCTGGAGTTATTGCATTAAATACAGCTACTAAGAAAGGTTATAATGTACCAAAAGACCTCTCTATAATAGGTTTTTGCGATGATAATGTTTTACCTTTTACAAGTCCTAAATTATCTACAGTTACTCAACATAGTGATGCTGTTGGTGAAGCTTCTGTACAATTAATGATTAAACGTTTAGAATCTAAAGAACCTTTAGATACAGTTGTGAAAACTATCGATTTTTCGCTTAATTTAAGAGAAACAACATTATAAAGATGTTTAAATTGTTTTATTTGTAGGCTATTTTAAAGTCAATTTTTACATGAAATAGGAGCTAAGCATTACTAACAGTTTTTATACTTATCGTGTAAACCTGCACCGTTTAATATCATAGGTTTAATTTTATCAAATCTTGATATTTTAGTTTTATCTCGTTTTGCTTCAATTATATAATTACAATATTCTCGTTGGCAAGATGGAGATAACTTATTAAAAGCAGTTTTAAAATTGGTGTCGTTTTTTATTTCTTCAGTTAAAAGTTCGGGAATAACAACATCTTTTTTTGTGGTACGTACAGGTTTTAATTCTTTACCTAATTTTTGGTTTTCAATAGCTTCTTTAATGTAAGCTAAAACTACAAGTTCATTTATATTTTCTATGGTTTCAAAATGCATTTGTCTTAGCGCTTTGGTTTTTTCTTGTGCTTTTTCTAGACAGTTTTGCTCATCTTTTAAAAACACACCATTAAAAAACCATAAGCAAAAATGGTTTTTAAAAGCACCTAATCCCAAAACATTTTTTCCATTAATGCTGTAAACAGGTGCATTCCATTTAATGTTTTCGTCAAGTTTCGTAGATAGTACTAGCTCACGAAGTAACTCTAGGGCTTCTTTAAAATTGATGTTGTTTTCTATGTATTCTTCAACTGAATGTGCTTTTTTCATCTCTATAGAAAATTAATGTCGTTTTTAAAACGATTTTCTGTTGGTCTTAGGAGTATTAAATAAATAAGAATTAATATTCCAAAAAGTATATACTCTGGTTTTAAAAATAAAATAACAAATGCAGAACCTTCTAAAATAGCCCAACGTGCTATGGAAGCAGTTTGAAATATGTTAAAGTTAAAGTCTTCAGTAGCATTTTTATCTGCTTTTTTAAGTAAAAGCTTATATATAAAATTACTTGTAACATATGCTATTAATGGTATTGCAAAATAAAAGTAATCGTTCTTAGAAACCTCCGAGATGTTAAAAATATCACTAATGGAATTTATATTAGATAATATAGTAAAGGCTACAATAACACCAGCACATAACGCTAAGTGGATAATTTGTAATGTTTTAATGTTTGGTTTCATAAGTTTATTTTTTAACACGTAAAATCTTTTCCATTTTACGTCCTCTAGCTAGTTCTTCTATTAATTTATCTAAATAGCGTGTCTGTTTGGTTAAAGGTGTTTCTATATCTTCTATTCTGTAGCCACATATTACGCCTTTAATAAGTTCTGCGTTTGGGTTTAACGTTGCACGTTCAAAAAAGGTTTTAAAAGTTACTTTTTCATCAATTAACACATGTAGTTTTTCTTCATTAAAGCCAGTTAACCACTCAATAACAGCATGTAACTCTTCAATTGTTCTCCCTTTTTTTTTAACTTTGGTAACGTAATGAGGATAAACAGAAAAAAACTTCATTTCTGCTATTCTTTTATCATGTTCGGGTGTTGTGGTCATAATGTATTCTTTGTTCTTAAAAATAAGAAAATTTAATGAAAGTAAAATCAGTACTTAATGGTGCTTTTTCCAATATCGTTTTCCATAGCTGCAAAATATTTCTTCACCAGATTTAATTTTCTTAATTGCTTTTAAGCAAACATTATCATCGGCATCTAAAGTTATTTCTGCATTTTTTTTAAAGTTGCTATTAATAGCATCATTGGCATATTTAGCAAAGCAGTCTGTATGCATGCTGTCCATAATAGTGCCATCTAATAAATTTATAAAATAACGATCGTTATTTTGTTTAGCTCTTTTTTCGGCCTCTTTAGTATCGAGAATTTCTCCTTTAAACAATGTTATTATTTCATTTTTATAAATAGCTATAGCAGTATATAAACCATTACCTGCATTTTGAATTTGCGATGCCTTAGTGTATAGATAATCTCCTTCTTTAGCTTCAATAGTGTTGGCGTCTATGTAGTTGTTTTCAGGATTAGCTATTTTCAAGTTTAGAATATTTTGTTTGTGGTTTACTATTAGTGCTTAAAAGTGTCTAATTTAATCTTTATTACTATTATTCATTTTATGTTTTAATTTTTTTTTATCAAAATCATTGCTCAAGCAGCTCCAATAAATGACACAATATAATTGATAGTAAATAGCCAAAGATGAAACGTTCTATTTTCCATAATAGAAAAAGGATTAAAGTCCAATCGCCCAAAAGATTTAATCAAAAATAGACTACCAAAAACACCAGCTATTGTATTGCCTATTAAAACAAAGGAGTATTTTTTTTAGACACAACCAGTGCTATTAGCACCAATTACGCCTATAAGAATACTAATTAAGGAAATTAAAGTATCTGTCATAACAATGGTTTTAGATTAATGACCGTAATCCATTTTGTCTATTTTACCTCTCATTAATCTTTTTTGGATAATCATCTGGTACTACTATTTTATTATCTATTTTTTTCTACCATGATTTGGCTGCTTAATCAATACAATTTCGACGCCAGCTTTTTTAGTTTCAAAAACACTTTCCATAATTACAAAATAAGCAGATACGAGCCAAGGGGTTGCAAATAATGCCGAAAAGTTTTGTAATACAAATTTACCATTGTCTAAAATTTCGTAAGCCAGAGGATGCTAGGGTTTGACTAATAATACCACCTGTTAATTCAGAAGATTTCGCCTAATTGGTGCCAAATTGAAATTCCATAGGAATTCCTATTACAACACCAATTATAAAGTTTACAGCAAAAAAATATAAAAAACTTTGCAACGTTATTATATTTTTCAATATTATTTCTAAGGTGTTTCCATTTAAAATAAACTATCAATAACAATAAACCTATGGTTAATTGTGGAAGTATTTAATGGAAAGAAGTAGTAAATGCGAATTGCAATCTATCGTTAAATATCATGTCATCAATACCACTATTTTAGACTAAAAAAAGAATAAAGATTGAGCGATTTTAATGTAACATTTATTCCAAATATAACATTAAGATTTTTGTGTGTAACTCTCGTTTAAATAGTTTTATTTAATGTTATGGTGAGGTGTTTTGTATGTTGAGATAATTGAATTAATTTTTTGCGTTAGCAAAAATTATTATTTCATATTTTTTTATAATTATTTTCACAAAATTAAAATTTTTATAGTCAAATTTCATGGATTTCGCTTTTATGAGCTGAGCGAGATGTTTTAGCTAATAGATGTATATCTTTGCGGCAAAAATTATACATTATTTATGAAAAAACCAACTATAGGATTTATCGGACTTGGCCTTATGGGCGGAAACATGGTTGAAAATCTTCAAAAGAGAGGATTCGAATTAACAGTAATGGATCTTAATAAAGATGAAGTTGCAAAGGTTATAGCTCGTGGTAATGCTACTGAAGCATCTTCTCCAAAAGAATTAGCTCAAAAGAGTGATATTGTAATGTTTTGTCTTACAACTTCAGCGGTTGTAGAAATGATTGTTTACGGTGAAGATGGTGTTCTTGCAGGTATTAAGGAAGGTGCTGTTTTAATTGATTTTGGAACATCTATTCCTGCATCTACTATTAAAATTGGTAAGGACCTTGCTGTAAAAGGTGCAGGTATGATTGATGCTCCACTTGGGCGTACACCTGCTCATGCAAAAGACGGATTACTTAACATTATGGCTGCAGGAGATAAAGATATTTTCGCGAAAGTAAAACCAGTTCTTGACGAACAAGGAGAGAACGTATTTTACCTAGGTGCTCTTGGTGCTGGACATACAACTAAACTGATTAATAATTTTATGGGTATGACAACTGTGGTTGCTATGTCTCAAGCTTTTGCTGCTGCTAAACTTGCTGGTGTAGATGGACAACAACTTTTTGATATTATGTCATCAGGACCATCAAATTCACCATTTATGAAATTCTGTAAAAACTATGCAGTAGACAATGTAAGTGATTTAGGTTTCTCTATTGCGAATGCTAATAAAGATTTAGGTTATTTTGTACAGATGATGAACGATCTTGGTACAACTTCTACAATTGCTGAAGCAACTTCTGGAAACCTTCAAGCTGCTTTAGGTGCTGATATGGGTAGTTTAAATGTTCCTGAAATCTTTGATTATTTCACAGAGTTAAAGAAATAGCAGTACGTAAATTTATATTAGAAAGTTAAATTTATAAAAAGTAAAACAGCCAAAACAATATATGTTTTGGCTGTTTTGTATAAATTATATTGAGTATTTTTTGCTTTTTTTTCTTTAGGATTAATTTTTTGAAGAGATTCGTTTAACGTCTCGGCTATGGTTAGTACGGGAATTAAAAGTAATTAATTTTCGAATAAACACTTAGCCAAAACTTTTTATTTTATCTTTTTTATTCTAAAGCCAAATCAAAAGATTTGGCGGACTTTGTTAAAATACTATAAACTTTGGGTTAAGCACCAAAACCCGTATTAACTATAGCAATTGTTGTAGTGGGTTATTATTCTATTTTATTCTTGAGTTTTTTTATAAATCTATGATTATCATCAAAATAATTTTTTGCTATATCCAATGCTTGATTATATTTTTCAGTTGATAGAGATTTGTCTTTTTTATTCCCTTTAATTATGTCTCCTTCTAAATTTAGTAGATATGCATCATATATTGTTACTTCTTTATTGAAACAATTTATTTTCGTTAAGCGGGCTTTTTTTAAGAAATCTAAACCTTGGTCATATTTTTTTTGATTTAATTTTAATTCAATAATATTAGAATAACAAATAAGTTGATTTACATTCTGTTGTTTGCCATAAAAATCATTTAGTTTTTTTATTGCAATTGTATATAAGGAATCAGCTTTTTTATATTTTTTTAGATGTAATTGATTTGTTGCTAAACCATTGTAAGCAATTCCTAATTTAGGAGATTTAGTAATTCCAAATTTTTTATGGCATTCAATTGTTACTTTAAAAATAGAGTCAGATAGTTTAGTATTGATTCCAGTGTTAATGTTTCCTAAATCGTTATGAAAAGTTGTAGTACTCGGGTAATTGGTATCATACTCGGATAAAAAATTAAGAATCTTTAAATTAAGATTATTTCTATCATAATTAATATCTAGTTCGTCATTTATTTGCGCTATTTTTAATTCGAGTGCGTTTTTTTTGACTTCTTTAATGTTTTTAGGATTATTAAGCGCTTTTACATAATATTTTTTTGAGTCTACATAATTTCCTTTTATAAAGTTATAATAAGCTAAAAGTTCATCTATAAATGATTGATTGTATGTTTTATTATCAGTTTTAGAAATTAAATCTTGAGTAATTTTTATTTGCTTCTCAAAGTTCTTGTAATTTGAGTTTTCAAGCTCTAATTTTAGTAATAATAGATTTGAAAAAAATAAACTTGAAGGTTGGTTTTCTTGTTCAGCACATTCGCAAGTTTTTTTTGCAGTCTCTAAAGCTTCTTTAATGTTTTCTTTTTGGAGAATTCTAGTTTTGTATAACAAATATAGACAGTCGTTTTTTGAAGCGATTTTTTCGAATTCTTTTAAATATGTTTTTGCAGTTTGGGTGCTATCAGTAATTAAATAATTTTTAATTAAGCGAACATAGGTGCTTTTAAATGAATTTATATTATTAACGCTGTCTTGATTTAAGATAATTAAAGATGCTTTGTTTAGTTCTATTGCATCACTGTAGTATGAGCGCGTGTAATAATTATTAGATGCGTTTTCTAATATATGATGGTAGTCGATATCAAAGGTGTCTTTTACTTTTGAATAATTTTCAATTAAATATTCAAATTCAGAATCATAATTGTCATAATCTAAAAGCTTATTATATGTTAAAAATAGATTATAATGATTCCAGTATATTTCACTTTCAGTAGATTTTACATATTTAGGTTTATGTTCTTTGTGAGTTAGTATACTATCTGCTTTTATATAATTAGATAGAGCATTCTTAAAGTCCTTTTTATTAAAATACTCATCTCCATTATCTATATAAGCATCTGATAAAAACTCATATGTCCCAGAAAAATCTTGATAATATAAAGTGTCATAATCTCTCCATTTTTTTCCATATAAGATTGCTTCATTGGCTTTGACTATAGCTGAGTCATACTTTTTTAAGTTCATAAAACCTTTATACTCATCTATTTTTTCAAACATTAATAAGTTGTTAGATAGACTAGTATCAGGAGTAAGCATTCTTAATAAGAAATCCCTATAAGTATTAAAATGAACGCTAGAAAAAGAAAAAAATGAGGTAAAAATAGCTATAGTTATAGATCTAAAAAAAATAGATTTAAGTTTTCTATTAAAATTATTTTTTTTATAAATCCATAATCCAATTAATAAAATAGAAAATATGATATTTATTGAGACTATAACCTTTCTAAAAACAGATACTGGCATCCATAATGTAAATGTAAAACTACCTAGAGCAAAACCTAAAATTATTCCTGCTAATATATTTAGTTTGTCTTTATCATTCTGATAATTTAAAAAATAAAAACCACCTATGATGTAGCAAATACTTAGAATAGATGTGCTTATTAATAGAGACGTAGTAAATTGATGTCCGAATATTAAAACTCCAAGAAAAAAAGATAGAATAGCTATAATTAGAATTTTTTCACTTTTTTTCATTTACTTTATTGGTTTTCTGGAATGCATACAATGTCTCGCTGATATAAAATCGTTTCAATGTTTTATATCATACGTTAAACGAAGTTAGCGTATTTATTTTGCAAAGTCAAGTTTGTAAAAACTAAAACAGCCAAAACAAAATATGTTTTGGCTGTTAAATTTATAGTAATAAAATACTGTTTATTTCTGCTCTGCAGTAAGCTCACAAATTTTGCAAATAACTTCGGTAGCTTTAATCATACTTTCTACAGGTACGTACTCGTAACGTCCATGAAAATTATGTCCACCAGCAAAAATATTAGGGCAAGGTAAACCCATATAACTTAATTGAGAACCATCTGTTCCACCACGTATGGCTTTAATTAATGGCGTAATACCTAATTGTTTCATTGCTTCTTCGGCAATATCTACAATATGCATTACAGGTTCCACTTTTTCTTTCATATTAAAATATTGATCTTTAATCTCAATTTTAATAACTTCTCTTCCGTATTGCGCATTTAACTCGTTGGTTAATTTTTGCATAACTTCTTTTCTAGCTTCAAAATGTCCAAGATCATGATCACGTATAATATACTCGAGCTTAGTATCTTCAACTTCTCCTTTAATAGAATATAGGTGAAAGAAACCTTCGTAACCTTCTGTATGTTCTGGTGTTTCCATGCGTGGTAAAGAGTTTATAAACTCTGTAGCAATGTACATAGAGTTTACCATTTTACCTTTTGCATAACCAGGATGCACTATTTTACCTTTTACGGTAACTACAGCTCCTGCAGCATTAAAGTTTTCGTATTCAAGTTCTCCTATTTGGCTACCATCCATTGTGTAAGCCCAATCTGCACCAAATTTCTTGACATCAAATTTATGTGCACCACGACCAATTTCTTCGTCTGGTGTAAAACCAACTTTTATATCACCATGTTTTATTTGCGGATTAGCAATAAGATATTCCATAGCAGAAATAATCTCTGTAATTCCAGCTTTATCATCTGCTCCTAAAAGCGTTGTGCCGTCTGTTGTAATTAGGGTCTGACCTTTGTATAATAATAAATCGTCAAAATAGTCTGGAGACAACACAATGTTTTCAGCCTCGTTAAGTATAATGTCTTTACCATCGTAACTCTCAATAATTTGAGGTTTTACGTTAGCACCAGTAAAATCTGGAGTCGTATCAAAATGCGAAATAAAACCAATAGTTGGCGTGTCGTGGTCAACATTACTAGGTAAAGTTGCCATAATATAAGCGTTCTCGTCTATAGTAACATCGCTCATACCAATAGCCTTTAGCTCGTCTACTAATATGTTTGCTAAATCCCACTGTTTGGCTGTACTTGGCGTTGTGTCGCTTTCTGGATCCGATTCTGTATCAACCGTTACGTAACCTACAAAGCGTTTTATTATGTCTTGTTTTGAAATCATTTTATCAATGTTTTTATTTTATGAATTCGAGTGAATAAACTTAGTAATCCTTTAAGTTTCAAAGTTACGATTATTAAGTTTTTTGGCTTTTGAATTGTTCATCTTTTTTTTAGAAGTATTTTTGTGCAAACATTATTAGATGTACAAATTATTACTACGCCCATTATTCTTTCTTTTCGATCCCGAGAAGGTTCATTATTTCACATTTTCATTAATAAAATTTACTTCAAAAATTCCTGGAGTTGCTGCTTTATACAGAAGTTTGTTTCTTATTGAAGATGCTAAACTAGAGCGTAAACTCTTCGGTTTAACCTTTAAAAATCCAGTAGGATTAGCTGCAGGTTTCGATAAAAATGCAGTGTTGTATAACGAATTGGCAAATTTTGGTTTTGGTTTTATAGAAATAGGAACTGTAACACCAAAAGGACAAGCTGGAAATCCTAAAAAGCGTTTGTTTCGATTAAAAGATGATAAAGGGATTATTAATAGAATGGGCTTTAATAATGAAGGACTCCAAGCTGCTATAACGCAATTAAAGAAAAATAAAGGAAAGCTAATTATTGGTGGAAACATTGGTAAAAACACACAGACAAAACCAGAAGATTATACTAAAGATTACTTAGAGTGTTTTAATGCATTGCATCCGTACGTAGATTACTTTGTACTTAATGTAAGCTGCCCAAATGTTGGCAGTCATGCAAAACTAAATGATAAAGATTATTTGTTAGAGTTAATTGGTGCAGTACAAGCTGCAAATAAAACATTCGATAAACAAAGACCAATACTTTTAAAAATTGCTCCGGATTTAAATAACGGACAGTTAGACGAAATTATAGAATTAGTTGCCGAAACAAATCTTGATGGTGTAATTGCAAGTAATACTTCTAATGACAGATCAGGTTTAAAGGCATCTGAAGAAAGACTTACCGAAATAGGAAACGGAGGATTAAGCGGACAACCAGTTTTAGAAAAGTCTACACAGGTTATTAAATATTTATCTGATAAGAGTAAAAAATCCTTTCCAATTATTGGAGTAGGAGGCATACACTCTGCCGAAGATGCGTTATCAAAAATTGAAGCAGGTGCAGATTTAGTACAAATTTATACAGGTTTTATATACGAAGGACCTTCGCTTATTAAAAAGATTAATAAGGCAATACTAAAAGACTTTTAAGTGAATACCGATACACTTATAGCTTTTATAGTAGCAACTTCTGTTTTAGCTATCTCGCCAGGACCAGATAATATTTATGTTTTAATGCAAAGTATTGTAAACGGAACTAAGTATGGTTTGGCAACTGTTTGCGGACTTATTTTTGGATGTTTGTTTCATACCACCTTAGTGGCCTTTGGAGTGTCTGCAATATTAAAAGAAAACGATACCTTGTTTTTTATTATTAAAGCTTTTGGCGCTGGTTACTTGTTATACTTAGCCTATAAAGTATATAAAAGTGACGCGAAAGTTGATTTAAACAGTAATGCTGTACCCAAAAAAAGCATGTTGCAATTGTTTAAGCAAGGTGTAATTATGAACGTGCTTAATCCAAAAGTTTCAATTTTCTTTTTAGCTTTTTTTCCAGGTTTTTTATATTCTGAAACCATAAGTTCTGTAAAACAGTTTTATGTTTTAGGCTTGTTGTTTATGGCAACGTCATTTATAATTTTTTCAATAATAGCAATCTTAGCAGGTTCAATCTCTTCATATTTAAAATCTCATAAAAACATAGGCGTTGTTTTAAAATGGTTACAAATAGTTGTGTTTGTAGGTATCGCAGTTTTTATTTTATTTTCAGAAAAATAGAGTCTTATAATTTAAGGGTTAATAGTCTCTAATTTAGGCTTTACCATTTGGTTTGGCTTTTTAGGCGCGTTAATTTTACCATAATCTATAAAGAATAAAGATTTGTAAACGACTAATCTTTTTTATCTTTGAATTTAATATGAAAGACCACGTTAAAGTTATAGAATGTCCAAGAGATGCCATGCAAGGCATAAAAACTTTTATTCCCACGGAAAAGAAGGTGCAATACATTCAATCTTTACTTCGCGTAGGTTTCGATACTATCGACTTTGGAAGCTTTGTGTCTCCAAAGGCAATACCGCAAATGGTAGATACAAGAGAAGTATTATCTCAATTAGATTTAAGTAAAACAACGAGTAAACTACTAGCTATTATTGCTAATACTCGTGGAGCAGAAGATGCTTGTAAACACCCAGAAATAGATTATTTGGGTTATCCGTTTTCTATATCAGAGAATTTTCAAATGCGTAATACGCACAAAACGATAGCACAATCTGTAGTAACGTTACAAGAGATTTTAAACCGAGCAGACCAAGTAAATAAAGAGGTCGTGGTTTATATTTCTATGGGCTTTGGTAATCCTTATGGAGATCCATGGAGTGTAGAAATAGTAGGAGAGTGGACAGAACGCTTAAGTAAAATGGGTGTTAAAATTTTGAGTTTAAGCGATACTGTTGGTACTTCGGACCCAGAAAATATAGATTATCTCTTCTCTAATTTAATTCCTGCTTACAAGGATATAGAATTTGGTGCACATTTACATACTACGCCAACGACATGGTTTGAGAAGGTAGATGCTGCTTATAATGCAGGATGCCGAAGATTCGACGGAGCCATCCAAGGTTTTGGTGGTTGCCCAATGGCAAAAGATGATTTAACGGGCAATATGCCTACAGAAAAAGTACTGTCTTACCTAACGACAAAGAAGGCTTCAAACTTAAATGCAATGTCATTTGAGAGCTCTTATAATGAAGCGACAAAGATTTTTACTAAATATCATTAAAAAAGAATAAGCGTAACTACTTGTGCAATAGTTCTTTAAAATTTATTTCAATTTTTATTTAAATTTAGTCTAAATAAACTTGTTTAAATTACTTTTCATTTTTATTTTTGCAGTCGAATTACAAGTCTATTTGTAATTAGTCTAAATAATAATAAAGAAATTAAAATGAAGAAATTCGTATTAGGATTAGCCACTTTAGCAACATTAGGATTCACATCTTGTAACAGTGACGACGATGGAGGAGCACCTGCAGTAACAAACAGTGTAACAGCTCCAGATACTTATGTATTTGAAAGAGGTGCAGCAAGTACTGTTAGTTTTGGAGGGCAAACAACACGTATCCAAATGGCTCAAGAAATTGTTTCAGGATTAGTTAATACTGCCAATACAGAATTAACTTTAGATAATATGTTTGCTCACGTTGAAAACGCTAACGATTTTAGTGATGCAGATCTTAATGCATCAAATAAAAGTGTAAGAAGTAAAGTAGCAGCATCAACAGATTATTTTGCAGCTAATACTACAGATGCTAACGTTATTAAATCAACATTCGATTTATACATACAAGACCAAGTAAATAATGTATTCCCAAATTGGGCAACTACAGCAACTTCTGGTGTTGCAGGACAAATACAACAAGCAGGTGGAGGTTCTACACGTTATGTAAATGCAAAAGGTTTAGAGTATAACCAAGCATTCGCTAAAAGTTTAATAGGAGCCTTAATGGTTGATCAAATTTTAAACAACTACTTAAGTACTGCTGTTTTAGATGCAGGAGATAACGTTGCAAATAATAATGCAGACGTTTTAGATGGTACTAATAATTACACAACTATGGAGCACAAATGGGATGAGGCTTTTGGTTACTTATATGGTAACGAAGATAATCCTGCTGTTCCTGTATTAGAAGCAGATAAGTTTTTAAGTGAATACTTAGCAAAAGTAGATGGAGATGATGATTTTTCAGGTATTGCTTTAGATGTTTTCAATGCTTTTAAATTAGGTCGTGCTGCAATTGTAGCTAAAGATTATGATGTACGTGATGTTCAAGCTGAAATTATTAGAGCTAAAATTTCTCAAGTTATTGCAGTAAGAGGTATCTACTACTTACAACAAGGTAAAGCGAAGTTAGGTACAGATATGGCATCAGCATTTCATGCATTGTCTGAAGCTTATGGTTTTGTTTATAGCTTACAGTTTACAAGAAAGCCAGGTACTACAGAGCCTTACTTAACAAAAGACGAAGTACTATTATTAACAGACCAGTTAATGACAGGAAATGGTTTCTGGGATATTACACCAGCAACATTAGATACAATCTCAGATACAATTTCTGCAGAGTTTAGTTTTACTACAGCACAAGCTGGTAGTTAATAACTTATAAGTTTTAAAATAGTAGACGTTTGTTATAAATGTCTACTATTCTTATTTTTGCACACTGAAAAAGAAAAAAATATTTATGAAAAAGTTAGCTTACATTTTTACTTTAATGCTAATAGTTGCGGCTTGTTCAGGGTCTGATGATTCTGACAATGGTAGTGGCAGTACTCCTGATAATTACAATAGAGCTGCTATGCAAACTAACTTGGTAGATAATATAATTATTCCAAGATTTCAAGATTTAAAAACTGGATTAGAAACTTTAGCTACTGTAGGTAATACTTTTACAGCAACACCAAACCAAGCTAATTTAGATAATTTAAGAGCTGCTTTTATTAATACATATAAAGATTGGCAATTAGTAGAGCCTTTTAATATCGGTCAAGCCGAAGTGCTACAATACAGTTTTCAAATGAATGTGTATCCTACAACTACTGCAGACATTGAAGCAAATATTGCTAATGGTACTTACGATTTAACAGCAGTAGGTAATAATGACGCTGTAGGTTTTCCTGCTGTAGATTATATGTTACACGGTATCGCTGCTACAGATACTGAAATCTTAAATAAGTATGCAACTTCAAATTACGCAGCTTACTTAACAGATTTAATTGCACAAATGAATAGTTTAACACAAACTGTGTTAACAGATTGGACAACGAATTACAGAGCTGTTTTTATTAACAGTACAAGTAATACTGTATCTAGTGCAGTAAATAAGTTTATAAACGATTACATTTTTTATTACGAAAAAGGTCTGCGTGCTAATAAATTTGGTATTCCTGCAGGTGTGTTTTCTACAAATCCTTTAGCAGATAAAGCTGAAGCTGTTTATAACGGAACAATCTCCAGAGATTTATCTATTATAGCATTGGATAATGTACAAAATATCTTTAATGGAAAAGCTACAAGCACCTCTCCAACAGGAGAAGGTTTTTATAACTATTTAATTGAATTAGATAGAGCAGATTTAGCAACATTAATCAATACAAGAATTAATGACGCTAGACAAAAAATACAAGTTTTAAATGCGGATTTAAAAACGCAGGTTGAAACAGATAATACAAAAATGACTGAAGCTTACGATGCATTACAACTAGTAGTAGTATCTTTTAAGGTAGATATGCTACAAGCATTTAATGTAAGCGTAGATTACGTAGATGCTGATGGAGATTAATTTTAAGAAACACTAATTTTATTAAAGGTTGATTTTATAAATCAACCTTTTTTTTGCATTATGGATTTTAGCCTAAAAACATATTTAAATAAAACTACAGATGCAGCGCCTTTGGCTGTGTTCAGGATTGGTTTTGGATTAATGATGTGTTATGGCATGATTCGTTATTGGTTAAAAGGATGGATTGAAACTATTTACATTCAGCCACAATTTCATTTTAAATATTACGGATTCGAATGGGTTAAAACCTTAGGCGATTATACTTATTTGCTATTTTTAATCTGTGGCTTGTCTGCTTTCTTTGTAGCCATAGGTTATAAGTATCGATTAGCAATTATTACCTTTTTTATCAGCTTTACATATATAGAGCTCATGGATAAAACCACGTATTTAAATCATTATTACTTTATAAGCATACTTAGCTTTTTAATGATTTTTTTACCAGCGAATGCCATTTTCTCACTAGACAATTATACTGCAAAGATTAGTTATAAAACTATACCGAAATGGACTATCGATGGTATAAAACTACTTTTAGGCATCGTTTATTTTTACGCAGGACTAGCTAAGATAAATAGTGATTGGCTACTAAAAGCACAGCCTTTAAAAATATGGTTGCCTTCTAAATACGATTTACCTCTTATTGGCGATACGTTAATGCAACAAGAATGGTTTTATTATGCTATGAGTTGGACAGGTATGTTGTACGATTTATTGATTCCGTTTTTCTTATTATACAAGCGTACTAGAGTTGCAGCCTTTGCAATGGTTGTCTTTTTTCATGTGTTTACACGAATATTGTTTCCAATCGGGATGTTTCCGTTTGTAATGATTGTAAGTGCATTAATCTTTTTCGATGCTTCATTTCATCATAAAATAATAAGCAAAATCAAGTCGTTACTAGCATTTACTTCCGCGAAAGCGAAAAAAATAGACTATAAAACCGTTTATAAAGTAAGGTATAGCAAGTTATTGCTACCAATGCTTGGATTGTTTTTTGTGGTGCAATTGGTGTTTCCGTTTAGATACCTATTATATCCTGGCGAACTGTTTTGGACAGAAGAAGGTTATCGTTTGTCTTGGCGTGTAATGCTAATGGAGAAAATGGGTAACACTACTTTTAAAATTAAAGATGGAGAAGGAAACTCGTTTCTAGTTAATAACTCAGATTTTTTAACACCTTTACAGGAAAAACAAATGAGTTTTCAACCGGATTTTATTTTAGAATATGCACATTATTTAGGCAATCATTTTACCAAACAAGGTCACAAAGGCGTAGAAGTATATGCTAAAAGTTATGTGGCTTTAAACGGCAGATTAAGTCAATTATTTATTGATGAAAGCGTAGATTTGTACCAAGAAAAAGAATCGTTTAAACATAAACACTGGATTTTACCATTTACAGATGAAATTAAAGGACTATAGCTTACTAATTATAACATTACTTATCACTTTTGTAACACTTGCTCAAGAGCAAATTACAGGTGTGATAGTAAATGAGCAAGGAGAAAAACTTAAAGACGTTGAGGTTTACAGTAAAAACTTAGGCCTTTTAGCAAAGTCTGATGCTAATGGATTTTTTAAAGTTGAAACAGAAGAAGAAAGTATTGTTTTAACTTTTTTTACATACGAATACAATGTGCTTGAGCAAACCATTAATGTTAGCAAGAATAAGAATGTAAAAATAACGTTATTACCTTTTGCAGAAACAACACTATCTGAAGTAGAATTAACTTCTAGAAAAGCACAAGCATTTAGTTTAAAACGCTTAAAAGATGTAGAAGAGACTGCTATTTATGCTGGTAAAAAAACAGAGGTGGTTTTAATAGACCAGTCTATGGCGAGTTTGGGTACAAACAATGCAAGACAATTATACAGTCAAGTAGCAGGTTTAAATATTTACCAAAACGACGATGCTGGTTTGCAGTTAAATATTGGTGGTCGTGGTTTAGATCCTAATAGAACAGCTAATTTTAATACACGCCAAAATGGTTACGATATTAGTGCCGATGTTTTAGGATACCCAGAGAGTTATTATTCTCCACCGGCAGAAGCTTTACAAGAAATTCAAATTGTTAGAGGTGCTGCTTCTTTACAATACGGAACACAGTTTGGAGGTTTGGTTAACTTTAAAACAAAAACACCAAATACTAAAAAGCCATTAGAGGTAATTACTAGAAATACTATTGGTAGTAATGGCTTGTATACTAACTTTACTAGTGCGAGTGGTACTAAAGGCAAGTTTAGTTACTACACTTATTTTAATTATAAAAAAGGAGATGGATTTAGAGATAATTCTAACTTCGAATCTAAAAATGTATTTGCACATTTAGGCTATCAGTTTAATGATAAAACTAAGATAGAAGGTGAGGTTTCTTATTTAAGATATTTAGCAAAACAAGGCGGAGGATTAAATGATTCTCAATTTGAAGAAGATCCCTACCAAAGTAATAGAGCACGTAACTGGTTTCAAGTAGATTGGTTGTTGTATAATTTAAAATTATCTCACCAGTTCTCTGAGGATACTAATTTTACTTTTAATGCCTTCGGATTAAATGCCTCTAGAAACGCTTTAGGTTTTAGAAGTAACCGTGTAGACCAACCAGATGCTAATGGAGTTAGAGATTTAATAAAAGGAGAGTTTAATAATTATGGATTCGAAACACGATTACTAACCAATTACAGTCTTTTTAATAAAAAGTCAATTGGATTGATTGGTGCTAAGTTTTACAAGGCTGAAAACACATCGGAACAAGGTCCGGGAAGTGATGGGTCTGATGCTAATTTCGATTTTCAATACGATACGTTTCCGAACTATAGTAATCAGTCAGACTTTACGTATCCTAATTTAAATGTTGCTGTTTTTGGTGAGAATATTATCTACTTAAACGATAAATTATCGGTTACACCAGGTTTTAGATTTGAATATATAAACACGCAAAGTGATGGTTTTTTTAGACAAATAAATACAGATGCAGCTGGTAATGTTATTTTAAATGAAAAAAATGAGGATGCATTAACTAGAGAACGCTCTTTTGTTTTATTAGGATTAGGACTAAGTTACAAACCAGGGACTAATTTTGAGTTATACGGAAACGTGTCGCAAAACTACCGTTCTGTTACGTTTTCCGATATTAGTATTGTTAATCCTGCGTTTACCATTAATCCAGATATTGATGATGAAAATGGTTTAACGGTAGATGCCGGAATTAGAGGAAAGTTAAACAATAAAATATCTTATGATGTTAGTGCTTTTAGCCTTTTTTATAATGATAGAATTGGATTTGTACAACGTGTAGGTTCAGATACGAGTGTAAAAAGCGAACGTGGTAATGTTGGTGATGCTGTTTTATATGGTGTAGAAAGTTTAGTAGAATTTAATTTAGAAAGTTTATTACTTAATAATAAAGACTATATCTTTAATTACTTTATTAACGCCTCTTTTGTAGACTCAGAATACACTAAGTCTGATGAGAATGGAGTAGAAGGTAATAAAGTAGAGTTTATACCTAATTACAATATTAAAACAGGAATAAGACTTGGTTATAAAGACTTCTTATCTAATATTCAATATACATACTTGTCGTCTCAATTTACAGATGCAACAAATGCTGTCGAAGGTAATTTAAGTGGTGTTATTGGAGAGATTCCTGCTTACAATATTCTTGATGTATCACTATCTTATAAATACAAGAAGTTTAAGCTAGAAGCAGGTGTAAACAACTTTTTAGATACTGCATATTTTACTAGACGTGCAACAGGATATCCTGGACCAGGAATTATACCTTCGGCTAATAGAAACTTTTATACAACGTTAGAGATTAAGTTTTAAAAGCGTGCTTATTTTAAAACAGTCTAAATACAAACTATTGACTTTCAGTGTGTTTTAAGTGTTTTTGAGATGTGATTTTCTTATATTTAAGAAGTATTAACCTTTAAAACAAGAAATTATGTCGATAAGAATAGGAAATAGTTGTGTTAATTGTCAAAGTTTAACTGCTAACGAAGTCTGTAAAGTACATGCCGTAAAAGTAAGCGATAATTATACTTGTGATAGTTTTGAAATGAAGGCTTCTTTAAAAAATGATCCTAATTGTAGTTCTTGTGCACGTTTTGAATCATCAAACTGTGCAAACCCACAAAAAGCAGCACCAGGAATGTTATGTTCTCAATGGGCGCCGCAAAATGCTCAAGCTTAATTTTTAATAATAGTTTAAATAAAAAAAGACACTTTTAAGTGGTCTTTTTTTATTTTTTAGTCTCCATCATTATCTGTGGAAGTAATAATTATGGATAGTATACTTCTAACATCTACACTAAATAGTATGCCTAATGCATCTAATTCTGTATGTAGTGTTTCTACTTGATTAGGATGAGATGTTATAGCATCGAATAAAGGTACAGGAATGGCATCAATAGCATTCTGCACATCATTAATCTTGTTTTGAATCGCTAAGTTTAAATCGTTGTTTTTAATAACATGATAAGTGTAATCATCGATACCAACTCCTTCTGTATTAAAATAAACTTCTTCAACACTATTTATGTTTTCTTTTAAAATACTTAAAGATAAACTACTAAAATAAGCCTGAGTTTGATCTGGGTTTGTAGCCTGAGAATTTTCTAAGCCAGCAGGTTTGCCTATTTTGGTTATTTTGGCAGTATCGATTAGGTTGTTTAAACCATTAAACAATCTGTTAAAAGAATCTCTAATGCCAGTCTCGTTATTATCTATAAATGTAGAGGCGTAATTTCCAGGCGTATTCCAAATACCTTGTAATCTTTTGGCTTGAAATTCGAACTCTAAAGCAGTAAATTTTAAATAGTTTTGCCTTTTCACCGAATTTATAAATTGAGTATTTAATGTTGTTACATCACTTCCAAATAATAAATACTCTAAACCAGATAGTGTTTTTATTTGCGGACTTAAACTAGCTACTAACTCTTCTGTAATAGCATCATTATTTGTAATAACGTTTTCTAAAGCACTAGGTAGAGTTGGCCAATTGTATAATGCCAAGTGCATAAACTGGTCTCTAACATCACCAATGTTAAAGGCGTATATTTTACCATAGGCTTTAGCAGTTGCTTTCCATTGGTTTCTTGCTAAATTTAAGTCTGTTTCTGTATAAGTAGTTAAGTAATTTTGTACCGTAGCGTTTAGAGTAATGCTTTCTGCTGTAAAAGTATCAATACTAGGTAATATTTGTTGATTTGTAACATCATCTAAAAGTTGCATAACATTAAATGCAACTTCTTGTTCTTGATCGTTATCACTATTACAGCTAAAAATTAATAATAGTAGTAGTAATACTTTAGATTTTTTTATCATAATTATAAAGAGTTTACAAAATCAATTAATTGTTGACGTTTTTGTGCAGATAGATTTTTAAAGTTTTGTTTAATTGTTTCGGCTTCACCACCATGCCATAAAATTGCTTCTTCTATGTTTCTTGCGCGACCATCATGTAAAAGATTAGTATGGTTGTTAACTGTTTCAATTAAACCAATTCCCCAAAGTGGTTGTGTTCTCCATTCATTTCCATTGGCATTAAAATCGTTTCTATTATCAGCTAAGTCGTCTCCCATATCATGTAATAAAAAATCTGAATATGGTTTTATAGTAATATTTTCTAGAAACTCACTTTCGGCATCTGTACCAGTTGTTTGGTTTATGGCATGACATCCAATGCAATTAAGTTCGGTAAAAAGCACTCTACCTTGCTGCACATCTTCATCTAAATAATTACGACGATTAGGTACTGCTAAATGCGCTTGGTAAAAAAGAACTTTGTCTAATTGGCTATCTGTAACTTCTGGAGTCCCTCCATTTGGAGCATCAAAGCAATCTTGTTGAGGTGAAGGACAGTTTTGTTCAGAAAAAATAGAAGTGGTTAATCCCATATCACCATGAAAAGCTCCTGCTATTTGTTGTTTTAAACTTGGTGCATTGGCTTTCCAACCATACTTACCTAAAGCTGTTGTATTTGTTTCATAATTATAAACAAAATTTGCACGACCTGAAATGCCATCGTTATCACTATCATTTATATCTTCAAATTTTATAATTTCAATGTCTGGCAAAGCCGAAATTAAACCTAAACCAATAGTTTGTTGTGCAACTCTAGGAGATGTGTTAACACCTGCTAAAGAACCAAATTGTTCCTCTTGAAAAGTATATATTGGTTTTTGAAGTTGATATTCACTACCATCTGCGTAAGTACCATTTATAATTTGATAGTTAACATTTATTTTAGTTTCGTATGGAATGCCATTATTAGCAAGATCTTGTAATTGTAAACCATAACCAGGAACAGGATTTGCATCTCCATTAGCATCTTGTCCGTCTAAACTAATACGCATTAAAAAGCCATTAGAATTTGTACCATTAATTAATGGAAATCCTCTACCATCTTTAAAGTGACAAGTAGCACAAGCCCGCGCATTAAATGTAGGGCCTAATCCATCTCTTCCAGTTGTAGAAGCAGGAGAAGATACCCAAGTTTGATTAAATAAAGAGTTTCCAGAAGCAAAGGTTGCTTGTTGTTGAAACGATAAACCATTAATCTCAAAACCAAAAGCGTTAGCGCTTGTAGAGTTAACACCTAATGGTCCTGTTAAGAATTCTTCTCCTTCTACATAATTAGATGTAGGTTCTAGTACGGCTATATAATCATCATTATTACAATTAAAGAAAGTTAAAACGAGTAAAGAGACAATGGTTAATTGGTATTTCATATTGCAATTGTTTTAAATAGAAAAATCTCGAAACTAAATTCGAGATTTTTTTAACTTTAGAAAGAGAATTATTTATAGACTAATTCCTATAGTTGTAGCTGATGCACTGATCTCGTCAGCCCAATCTTGAAGTGCTTGAACGCTTTGCATTACAACACCAAAGTTAGAATCTGTTGAGCTTTCTAAGGTTATTAAATAATCGAACGGTTGCGCATTGTTAGCGATAGCGTTTACTTTTTCCATTGCATTATCGGCAGCAGCTTTTAAGGCAGCTGCTTGTGTAGGGTTTGCTTGTTTTACTAAATCGTAAAATGATGCTCCATCAATAGCACTATATGCTCCAAAAACAACATTGTAAACACCTTTTGCATTTGCATAAATATCACGATGCGTATTGTCACTAAAACAAGAATGTTCATCTTCTTGACCTAATCCTCCAATACCGTCTGTAGAATCTACAGGAGCAATAATACGCTCAGAACTTAACTCATCACCAGCAATAAAAAAGGCACCGTTAATTAATTGTTGTAAAGCAATGTCTTGATTTAAATCATTAAAAACAGTTCTATATGTTCCACCTGTAGCCCAAGTAGTTGTTAGTGCATTTAAATCGCTTACTAATAAGTTAGTTGCTACTTGTAAATATAGTGCACGTCTATCTGCATTGGTAGCAGTGGTGTAATCTGTAAATTCTCTTAACCCAGGTAAGTCTTCAGAAGGCATTGTATTGTCTTGTCCCCAAAGTAAAAACTCAATAGCGTGCCATCCTGTACTTATAGATTTATCATTTTGTCCTTCGTTTAAACCAGAAATAGTTGTTTGATCTATTGAAATAGTAGTATCACTTATAATACTATCGTAATTGTTAGCGTAATCTTCTGTTCCAGAAGCAACATAATCAATATAACTTTCGTCTATTGGCCAAGCATTCATTTGTCCTTCGGTTCCTAAAGACCAAGAATCAGATTCTGTATCTATAGGTCCATTAGTTTCTCTAAAAGTCTCGGTTAAACCGTAAAATTCTCTAGCAGCTAACCATGAGGTTTTTGCTAAATCAAAATTAGTTTGGTTTGGAGTAGTTATAAAAGTATTGATAGCGGATTGCATACTTACTGCGCTATTATAACTGTCCAGGTAGGTTTGATAAACAATATCACCATAATTGTTTATAACATCAGATTTGCTGACGTTGTTTGTGTTATTTGTTGTATTGCTATCGTCATCACTACTACAAGAGAATAATGATAATGTTAAAGCAATGATAAAAGTTGATTTCAATAGATTGGTTTTCATGTTGTTGTTATTTAGACTTAATAAAAATAATGATGCAAATATATTTTTACTTGTAATACAAACCAAGCTATTTAGAATAAATCTTAATAATATTTGATATAATAACCTTTAGTTGTTTGTAGGTCAATCGTTTTATTTGTAATTATTTTACATTCTAAATTGAAAAACAGTATTTATTATATAATTATACATATCTTTACGCGCAATTAATTCCAATTGCAATGACAGCACACGAAAATAAGATAGTAGGTGAAGGTTTAACTTACGACGACGTACTATTAGTTCCAGCTTTTTCTGAAATTCTACCAAGAGAAGTCAATATTCAAACAAAATTTACACGTAACATTACCATTAACGTTCCTATTGTATCTGCAGCGATGGATACAGTTACAGAAAGTAGAATGGCAATTGCTATGGCTCGCGAAGGTGGGATAGGTGTTTTACATAAAAACATGACTATCGAAGAGCAAGCGGCTAAAGTGCGTAAAGTAAAACGTGCAGAAAGCGGTATGATTATCGATCCTGTTACATTACCACTTACAGCTGTGGTTTCAGATGCTAAAAATGCCATGCGTGAGCATAGTATTGGTGGTATTCCAATTGTAGATGATAATGGTAAGTTAAAGGGAATTGTTACCAATAGAGATTTACGTTTCGAACACGAAAACAATAGACCTATTGTTGAGGTAATGACGAGCGAAAACTTAATTACAGCTCCAGAAGGAACAAGTTTAAAAGGTGCAGAGACTATTCTTCAGAAAAATAAAATCGAAAAACTTTTAATAGTTAAAGATGAAATTCTTGTTGGTTTAATTACGTTTAGAGACATAACTAAAGTAACTCAGAAGCCAATCGCAAATAAAGATACTTATGGTAGATTACGTGTTGCAGCAGCAATTGGTGTAACAGGAGATGCAGTAGATAGAGCAGAAGCATTAGTAAATGCAGGAGTAGATGCTATAATTATAGATACAGCGCACGGTCACACAAAAGGTGTGGTTAACGTTTTAAAAGAAGTAAAAGCTAAGTTTCCAGGTTTAGATGTAGTTGTTGGTAATATAGCAACAGGAGAAGCAGCTAAATATTTAGTAGCAGCAGGAGCAGATGCCGTAAAAGTTGGTATTGGTCCAGGTTCTATTTGTACAACTCGTGTAGTTGCAGGTGTTGGTTTTCCACAGTTTTCGGCAGTATTAGAAGTTGCAGCAGCTATTAAAGGCTCTGGAGTTCCTGTAATTGCAGATGGAGGTATTAGATACACAGGAGATATACCTAAAGCAATTGCAGCAGGAGCAGATACAGTAATGTTAGGTTCTTTATTAGCAGGAACTAAAGAGTCTCCAGGAGAAACAATTATTTACGAAGGACGTAAATTTAAGTCTTACCGTGGAATGGGCTCTGTAGAAGCTATGAAACAAGGTAGTAAAGACCGTTATTTCCAAGATGTAGAAGACGATATTAAAAAATTAGTACCAGAAGGTATTGTTGGTCGTGTACCATATAAAGGAGACTTATTTGAAAGTATTCACCAATTTATTGGAGGCTTAAGAGCAGGAATGGGATATTGTGGAGCTAAAGATGTAGCAACACTAAAAGAAACTGGAAGATTTGTGAAAATTACAGCTTCTGGAATTAATGAAAGTCATCCACATGATGTTACTATTACTAAAGAATCTCCTAATTATTCTAGATAGAATTATAGGTTTATATAATATTGAAAAAGCACAACCATTGGTTGTGCTTTTTTTGTTTTCGAAAATAATATAACGTCACTCGAATATGATTCCGTTTTAATGAATTATATTCAACGTTATATTATTTTCGAAGTTAACAGATTTTTTTTACAAAGTCAAGCTTAAGTTTCCATATGTAAAGAGTGTTAATATTATTCTAAAGAGTCCAAAATACTTATGATTTTTTTTTATTTTAAACCAAGAATTAAATTAGAGCTATTGGCTATTTTAAAACGAAATAACTTTTAATTATTAATTCAGAAAAACATCAAAACGAAATGGCATGGAAATTATAGGAAATATTATAAAAGGAGCTATTAACTTAAAAGGTGCTTTAACACCAGAAATTAATCCAATTGAAGCACAAGAAAAAGTATTAAATAACTTGTTAGAAACGGCTAAAGACACGTTGTTTGGTAAGCATTATAATTTTGATGCTATTTTGAAAGCAGAAAATCCTTCTGTTTTGTTTTCTAAAAACATTCCTTATTTCGACTATAACGAAATCAACGCTAAATGGTGGAGTAAACTACACGCTGGAGAAGAGAATGTAACTTGGCCAGGAAGTCCATCTTACTTTGCATTAAGTTCTGGTACAACCGGAAAGACTAGTAAGCGAATTCCTGTAACAGATGCAATGTTAGACGCTATAAAACAAGCAGGAATAGATCAAGTTACCGCATTAAGCAACTTTAACTTGCCTGCAGATTTCTTTAGTAAAGAAGCAATGATGTTAGGTAGCTCTACAGATTTAATTGAAAAAGAGGATCATCTTGAAGGCGAGATTAGCGGTATTACAGCTAGTAACATTCCGTCATGGTTTAAAGGCTTTTATAAGCCGGGAGAAGATATTGCTAAAATAGATGATTGGGATAAACGTGTAGCCACAATAGCAAAACGTGCAAAAGAATGGGATATTGGCGCTTTAAGCGGAATACCATCGTGGATGGAGTTAATGCTAAAGGAAGTTATAGCATACCATAACGTAGAAAATATTCACGATGTTTGGCCAAATCTACAAGTGTTTACTTCGGGAGGAGTTGCTTTTGGTCCTTATCAAAAAAGTTTTAATGCATTATTAGGGAAGCCTATAACGGTTATTGATACTTACTTAGCATCGGAAGGTTTTTTAGCTTTTCAAGCAAGACCAGAAACAGATGCAATGCAATTGGTTACAGATGGCGGAATCTATTTTGAATTTGTACCATTTATGCCAGAGTATATTAACTCTGATGGTTCTTTAAAAAAGGAAGCGCCAAGTGTTCCTTTAAAGGATGTACAATTAAATCAAGATTACGTAGTAATTATAAGTACTGTTAGTGGTACTTGGAGATATCTAATCGGTGATACTATAGAATTTACAGATGTTGAAAGAGCCGAAATTAAAATTACTGGGCGTACTAAGTTCTTTTTAAATACGGTTGGGTCTCAATTATCGGTTAATAAATTAGATGATGCGATAAGTCATTTAGAAGAAACCTTTAATACTACAATTCCAGAATATACTTTGTGTGCTAAACGTTTTAATGATGGCTTTTACCATAGTTGGTACTTAGGGGCTGAAGGTCTAAAAGAAGATAATGCAACTATTGTAAAAGCTTTAGATGAATTTTTGAAAAACGCCAATAAAAATTATAAGGTGGCTAGAGGTAAAGCTTTAGAAGGTGTAAAAGTTGAGGTTATTAATACTGAGGTTTTTGCAAATTGGAGTGGTGCTAACAAGAAAAAAGGCGGACAAGTTAAAATGGAGCGCGTTATGGGAGAGGATAAGTTTAAAGATTGGGAAGCTTTTGTAGCCGAGCATTAAGATTTAGATAGCTCAGCATCTCTTTGGTTTATAATTTCCATAATTTCTTCTGGAGACAGATAATACCTTTTAATTCGTGCAATGTATTTTTTATCAATATTTGCTTGGTTTAAAATAAAGTCTTTGGTAATTAATATATACTTTTCCATACCAGATTTAACGGCATAAGTATCTGCGGTTCGTTCTGCTTCAGCAATATGGTTGTCGGATAAAATATACTTTAACCCAAACCAAATTAGATTTAAATTACTCCTATTTCTATAATCCATAACATGACCTAGTTCATGTCCAATCCAACCTATTAAAACATCTTTAGGCATATTTTTAGTGTAAAACACTTCGCCAGAAATATTTACAGTTTCACTTATATATATATTATAAGAACGCTTTCCTTTTAGTTTAAAAAAACTTCCAAAAGACGGTTGCGCTTGCATTGTAGATTTTTTAATATTCTTTTTAAACTCAAAATTTATTGATGTGTCTTTTAACTCTGGGTAAAAAGATAAAGCCGTGTGTATTTCGTCTTTTATAGATTCGGGTATAGTAGATTGTGAGTAAAGTGTATTAGTCATTAACAGTAGTATAATTAATTTAAATTTCATGCTCTTATTAAGGTAACAGATAATAATTTAATTACTAAATATTTAACTTTAAACTAAAATATTTTAACAGTATAATGCTTTAAAACGCTAATGTTTACTTTGTGTATTAAGAATTAATAAGAGTTTTTTATGTGAAGAAATAAGGTGTTCCTAATATAATTAAATAAAATATTACTCAGTATACACTTGACCACGATGTGGTTTTAATGCATCTCTAACAGGTTTCATTTCGTCTTCATTTACTACCATGTAAGCAATAGAATGAAAATCGTTAATAATTTCAAAACCAGTAATATTTAAGCTTATTTTTTCAATAGCTATATATTCTTTTAAATGTATTTCGTGATGTTGGGCAATTTTTAAACCATCAGGTCCTTTAAAATCCCATATTAATTTTAGTTTACGCATGTGCTACAGATGTGCCTTTTTCGGCAAAGTTTTTAAAATCGTTAAGGTAAATCATAGATTGTTTTTTTATAGACTTAGGAGCTAATAAAATCATTAAGCGCATATTAAAAGTTGTAGGTATAAGTTCGCTTTTGCAAATCCATTTAGTATGGCCATCTATTGTTTGTTTAAAATAATTGTGTTGTATGGTGTGCATTCCTTTTGTGTCGTAATGCATGTGGTATTCTTGAGGTAAAATGTTCTTGGTAACAGTTTCGAAAAGTGTTATTTTGCGTCTCCCAAAAGTGTAATTTAGTTTCATTTTCGCTCCAATTTCTCCAGGATCTCCAGAAATATGCTCAAAACTGTCTAGACCGCGTTGCCAATGTTTCATATTATTGTGGTTATCGAATTTTTCGATAAACTCCTCAATAGGAATATTTACAATAATTTGCGAAGTGTACTTCATTTTAATATAAATTGAAGTTGCAAAACTATGCAAATTACTAGCAGCAGTCATTAAAGCAACGCTAAATGATTTTTTTATTCGTTAAAAGGAATGTATTAGCAAACATTTAATGTAATTTACTTGCCAAGTAAGCCTGTTTATCTACAATAAACATTCTTTATCTATCGTTTGTTATTGTACTTGCATTATAGGCTAATATTGTTATTTTTGCAAGACTTTATAATATCTATATATAATTATGAGATTTAAATATTTAACATTCTTTTTTGCTTTTATTTTTGGATCAATCTCCTTAGCTCAAGCTCAAGATAAAGCAGTGCTTTTTACTATTGACGAAGCGCCAGTTTATGCTTCAGAATTTATGAGAGTTTATAATAAAAATTTAGATTTAGTTAAGGACGAATCTCAAAAGGATATTGATGGATATTTAAAGCTTTTTATTAATTATAAGCTAAAATTGCAAGAAGCAAAGCGATTAGAATTAGATGAAAAAACAAGTTATTTAAGAGAATTCGAAAGCTACAAAACGCAATTAGCTAAAAATTATGTAACCGATAATAAAGTTACAGATGCTTTAGTGGAGGAGGCGCATAATAGGTTGCAAACAGAAGTTAACGCAAGTCACGTTTTAGTTAGAATAGACGAAAATGCCAAACCACAAGATACATTAGCAGCGTATAACGAAATTGTAAAATTACGTGAACGTGTTATAAAAGAAGGTTATAAAAATGTGCAAAAGTCTGTGCATAATGGAAAAACAATCTTCGCAGAAGATTTAGGTTATTTTACAGCCTTTAAAATGGTATATGCTTTCGAGAATGCAGCTTACAATACAAAGGTAGGTGAAGTGTCACAACCATTTAGAACACGTTTCGGGTATCATGTTGTTACTGTTTTTAATAAACGTGAGGCTAGAGGAGAAGTTTCTGTAGCACACATAATGATAAAAACAGAAGCTGATGACAATAAAGAGAGCGAAACTAAAATTAACGAAATATATAAACGTATTCAGCAAGGCGAAGCGTTCGATGCTTTAGCAAAACAACTGTCTGAAGATAAAAGTACTTCAAGCAAAGGCGGAATGTTAAAACCATTTTCTAGCGGAGAAATTAGTGCAGAAGAATTCGAGGAAGTAGCATTCAAACTTAAAAACATAGACGATGTTTCTAAGCCTTTTAAAACGCAATTTGGATGGCACATTATTAAACTAAAGGGAAAAAAAGGAATTGCATCTTTAGTAGAAATGAAACCGGAATTAGAGTCTAAAATAAAAAGAGATTCGCGTTCTAAAGTTATTAACGATTCTAGAATTAAAGCATTAAAAGCAAAGTATACTGTTACAGAAAATGCTAACGCTTTAAACTATTTTAAAGGAATATTAAATAAAGACTATCTTAATAAAAAATGGAGTTTGCCAGAGGATTTAGAATCTGAGAAAGCGTTTGTTAAGATTCAAGAGAAAATAATAACTTATAAAGATTTTGGTCAGTTTTTAGTTAAGAATCAACGTAATTATAATAACTCAACCACTATCGCAGTTGTTTTAGATAAGGTTTATGAAAGTTTCTTAGAAAACGAATTGCAAAAATATCAAGAAGAAAATCTAATTACAGAGAATAGTGATTACGCTCAAATTGTTGCAGAATATAGAGACGGTTTGTTGTTGTTCGATTTAATGCAAACCGAAATTTGGGACGTTGCTAAAAATGATACTATTGCATTAGAAGACTATTATAATACACACAAAGACAATTATTACTATCCAGAACGTGTGGATGCAGTAGTAGCGTCTTCTGCTAAAAAAAGTATTATAAAAAAGATTGCTAAGTTAATGAAACAAGGTGCAGATACTAAGGCTATTAAAAACTTAGTAAACACTAAAGATCAAGTAAATGTTAGTTTCTCTTCAGGAGAAATGGATAAAGAACATCAAGCATTACCAAAGCAATTTAGTTTTAGTAAAGGAGTATCTAAAGTATATAAACATAACGATGGTTATATAGTTGCCAATGTTAATAGTGTTTTACCAAAAAGTTTAAAAACATTTAAAGAAGCTAAAGGTCGTGTTACTAGTGAATACCAAGAATTTAAAGAAGAAAATTGGCTTAAAAAACTAGCTTCATTATATACGGTAAAAGTTAATGAAGACGTTTTAGATAATGTAAAACAGAATTTAAAAAAATAATATGTTTAAACGAATTGTATTGTACGTAATTATTGGTTTAGCCTTCGCTTCGTGCGAATATTTTAAGCAAGCCGAAACTCAAGATGCAATTGCTCGAGTAAACGAGACTTATTTATATAAGCAAGATGTTGAAGATTTACTTCCCGAAAATTACACAAAGCAAGACAGTACAGTTATAGTAAATAATTTCATTAATAATTGGGCAACAGAACAATTATTGGTTCAAGGTGCAACTTTAAATTTAGACGAAAATACTCAGGAAGAATTTAACGATTTAATAAACCAATACAGAAGCGATTTATATAGTAAAGCATATTTAGAAGCCTTAGTTTATAAGAACTTAGATACTTTAGTTCTTAAAGCTGAAGCAACAAAATATTACGAAGCAAATAAACAAGCTTTCAAACTTAATGAAGATCTTATAAAATTTAGATACATTAATATAGACGAAAACAGACTCGATTTTAGCGAGGTTAAGCAAAAGTTCAAACGTTTTAATTCGAAAGATAAACGCGAACTAGATTCTATAGCAATTCAATTTAAATCTTATTCGTTAAACGATTCTGTATGGATAAGATTAGGTCAAGTAATCACTAAAATACCAACAGTTACTGCAGATAATAAAAATGAACTGTTAAAAAAAACTAATTTTATACAAAGCAAAGACTCATTAGGACTATATTTGATGCAAATTAACGATGTTTTACTTAGAAATGCCGAAGCACCTTTAGAGTACGTGCTCCCAACAATTAAGCAGATAGTAGTTAATAAACGAAAATTAGAACTAGTTAGACAGCTAGAAAAGGATATTACAAAAGATGCAATTAAAAATAAACAATTTGAAATTTACAATTAATTTGAAACACATAATAGCAGTTTGCTTAACACTTTTTGTCGCTAATGGAATATTAGCTCAAGAAATTATTGACGAAACAATTAAGAAAGAAGAGGTTGTAGATAGTATTAAGCCAACAACAGATATTAAAGTAGATGGTGTATCTGCTGTAGTTGGAGACTATATTATTTTAGAGTCTGATATCGATAAAACGTTTTTACAATTAAAAGCACAAGGTGGAGATCCGTCTGTAATTTCTAGATGTCAATTATTTGGAAAACTTTTAGAAGATAAATTATACGCGCACCATGCAATACAAGATAGTATTGTTATTAATGATGCCGAAATTCGTTCATATGTTGGGCAACAACTAGAGCAAATAAAACAACAAGTTGGTGGAGACATGCAAAAGGTTTTAGATTTCTACAAAAAATCTGACGAGCAGAGTTTAAGAGACGAAATGTTCGAGATTAATAAGTCGCAAAAATTAGGTTCAGAAATGCAACGTAAAATTATCGACGAAATCGAAGTAACTCCAGAAGAGGTACGTCAGTTCTTTAATAAAATACCTAAAGAGCAACGTCCTACATTCGGTACAGAGCTTAAGGTAGCGCAAATAGTTATTAAGCCAGAACCAACACAAGCAGAAATAGATAACGTAATTGTTAAGCTTAAAACTATTAAAAGAGAAGTTGAAGAAGGAGGGAATTTTAGATCTAAAGCCTTATTTAATTCAGACGATCCAGGTTCTAAAAAAGATGGTGGTGCATTACCTCCAATGAATAGATCTAGACCTAGAATGGTGAAAGAATTTAGAGAAGTTGCCTTTTCTTTACAAGAAGGTGAAATTTCAGAGCCGTTTAAAACACAATATGGTTACCACATTATATTACTTGAAAAAATTAGAGGACAAGAATACGATGTAAGACACATATTAATGATTCCTGAAGTAGCAGAAAGTTCTGTTAAAGCTGCAAAAGAAAAAATTGAAGAAACTAAGAAAAATATTGAAGAAGGTAATATCTCTTTTGCTGATGCTGCAAGGGAAGTTAGTGATGAAGTAGAAACTAAGTTTCAAGGTGGGCAATTAATTAACCCAGCAACTCAAGATTATAATTTTGAATTAACTAAAATAGATACAGAAATCTATGTAAAAATTCAAGATTTAGATAATAATACAATATCAGATGTTCTTGTAGATAGAGATGAAATTGGAAACGTACAATTCAAAATTCTTACAGTAACAGATAGAATAGACGAGCACGAAGCAAACTATGCTAGAGATTACCTTAAAATTAAAGAATTAGCGCTTAACGAAAAACGTTTGGATGCAATAGCAAAATGGCAAGAAGAAAAAATTCAAGACACTTATATTAAAATAACTGGATCTTATAGAGATTGCGATTTTACTAATAATTGGCTTAAAAAATAATATATAATAAAGAATGTCGGACGTAGCAGCTATCAACCAATTAGTAATAAAATATAACGCATTAAGACAAGAGATTGCAAAAGTAATTGTAGGTCAAGATGATGTTGTAAATCAAATATTAATTTCCATTTTTTCTGGAGGTCACGCTTTATTAATAGGTGTACCAGGATTAGCAAAAACGTTAATGGTTAATACCATTGCACAAACTTTAGGATTAGATTTTAAGCGTATTCAATTTACGCCAGATTTAATGCCAAGTGATATTCTTGGTAGTGAAATTCTAGATGAAAGCCGAAATTTTAAATTTATAAAAGGTCCTATTTTTGCTAATATTATTTTAGCCGATGAAATAAACCGTACACCTCCAAAAACGCAAGCCGCTTTATTAGAAGCTATGCAAGAGAGATCTGTAACGGTTGCAGGACATAATTACAAATTAGATTTACCTTACTTTGTATTAGCAACACAAAATCCAATTGAGCAAGAAGGAACTTATCCTTTACCAGAAGCACAATTAGACCGTTTTATGTTTGCTATTAATTTAGATTACCCAACGTTCGACGAAGAAGTGCAAGTAGTAAAAGCAACTACAAATGCTTCTAAAGCATCTGTAAATGCATTATTTAATGCACAAGAAATTATAGATTTTCAACAATTAATTCGTCGTATTCCTGTAGCAGATAATGTTATAGAATATGCTGTAAAAATGGTAGCTAAAACAAGACCTAATAAAGATACTGCAGCAGATTTAGTAAAGCAGTATATAGATTGGGGAGCAGGACCAAGAGCTTCTCAAAACTTGATTTTAGCAGCAAAAACACACGCTGCTATAAATGGTAAATTTTCTCCAGATATTGAAAATGTACAAGCTGTAGCTACAAGTATTTTGCGTCACAGAATTATTAAAAATTATAAAGCTGAAGCTGAAGGCGTAAGTGAGGAACAGATTATTCAAAGTCTGTTTTAAATGAAAGCTAAGCAGTTTATTCTTCCATTAGTTATCTTCATATTAGGAATTATCCTTACCATTATTGGTGCTTTATTCAAAATTCAGCATTGGCCTTATGCTCCACAAATTCTAACACTAGGAACACTTGCAGAAGTCATTGGTTTAGTCTTTTTTATAGTGGTCTTAATCAAGTATTTTTTAAAGAAATAGTCAATAACTATTCATTAATAGTAAAATATTATTTTACAAATTGCCTTCTTATAAATAGAGTAATTGACTTTTCTTATTAATTTGATGTTTTTTTGACATTCAAATTATCATTTTAATAATAAACAGAAGTATTAAATTAATAATACTGAGTTATTCGCAAACGTTTTCGGATTGCGTTACAAGTTTTTAAATTCTTCAATATTTTGTACTTTTGAATTCCAATTTTAATAGACCGTATAACGTTTTTTTAATCTTAAAAAGATGTTTGAAATTTGGAAAACAATAAAGCGTACTAACACAGCTTTCTAAGCTGAACAAAAACAGAACTAATTCTATTATATGAACATTTATAACGATTACCTTAAGCAGATCGAAAACCGAAAAGAGCAAGGGCTTCATCCGCAGCCAATTGATGGTGCTGAATTACTTAGTCAAATCATTGAGCAAATTAAAGATTTAGATAACGAACATAGAGAAGAATCTCTTAACTTTTTTATCTATAACGTTTTACCGGGTACCACAAGTGCTGCTACTGTTAAAGCAAAGTTTTTAAAAGAGATTATTTTAGGAGAATCTATAGTAAAAGAAATTACACCAACTTTTGCATTAGAACAATTATCACACATGAAAGGTGGACCTTCTGTAAAAGTATTGTTAGATATTGCTTTAGGTAACGATGCTGATTTAGCAAAACAATCGGCTGAAATTTTAAAAACTCAAGTTTTTCTTTACGAAGCAGATACAGATCGTTTAGAAGAGGCTTTTAAAAGCGGTAGTGAAATAGCAAAAGATATTATTGAAAGCTATGCTAAAGCTGAGTTTTTTACTAAGCTTCCAGAAATAGACGAAAAAATTGAAGTAGTAACTTACATTGCAGGTGTTGGTGATATATCAACAGATTTATTATCTCCAGGTGGTGATGCGCATTCAAGATCAGATCGCGAATTACATGGTCAATGTATGTTTGAGCATAATAAAGACATGCAAAATGAATTATTAGCTTTAAAAGAACAACATCCTGATAAACGCGTCATGCTAATTGCAGAAAAAGGAACAATGGGAGTTGGTTCTTCAAGAATGTCTGGTGTAAACAACGTTGCCTTATGGACAGGTGTTCCTTTTAGCAAATATGTACCATTTATTAATTTTGCACCAGTAATTGCTGGTACGAATGGTATTGCTCCAATTTTCTTAACTACAGTTGGTGTAACAGGTGGTATTGGTTTAGATCTTAAAAACTGGGTACAGCAAAAAGATGCTGAAGGAAATACAGTAAGAGATGAAGATGGTGAACCAATATTAAAAGAAACGTATTCTGTAGCTACAGGTACAATTCTTACCATTAATACCAAAGAGAAAAAATTATATAACGGAGATAAAGAACTTAAAGATATTTCTGCAGCATTTACACCACAAAAAATGGAGTTTATGAAAGCAGGTGGTTCTTACGCAGTTGTTTTTGGTAAAAAACTACAAACATTTGCAGCAAAAGCTTTAGGAATTGAAGCGCCTCAAGTATATGCTACCGCAAAAGAAGTGTCTATTGAAGGTCAAGGTTTAACAGCTGTTGAAAAAATATTTAATAAAAATGCAGTAGGAACTTCAGGAGCAACATTACATGCTGGTTCTTACGTGCGTGCAGAAGTTAACATTGTAGGTTCTCAAGATACTACAGGATTAATGACTTCTCAAGAATTAGAGATGATGGCTGCTACAGTTATTTCTCCAATTGTTGATGGAGCATACCAATCAGGTTGTCATACAGCTTCAGTTTGGGATGATAAGTCTAAAGCAAACATTCCAAGATTAATGAGTTTCATGAACGATTTCGGTTTAATTACTGGTCGTGATCCTAAAGGGAAGTATTTTCCAATGACAGATGTTATCCATAAAGTACTTAACGATATTACTGTTGGTGATTGGGACATCATTATAGGTGGAGATTCGCATACACGTATGTCTAAAGGTGTTGCCTTTGGAGCAGATTCAGGAACAGTTGCTTTAGCACTTGCTACAGGTGAGGCTTCAATGCCAATTCCAGAATCGGTTAAAGTAACCTTTAAAGGACAAATGAAGTCTTATATGGATTTCCGTGATGTTGTTCACGCAACACAACAACAAATGTTAAAGCAATTTGGTGGTGAAAATGTATTCCAAGGACGTGTAATTGAAGTACACATTGGAACACTTACTGCCGATGAAGCCTTTACTTTTACAGATTGGACGGCAGAGATGAAAGCTAAAGCATCTATTTGTATTTCTGAAGATGATACCTTGATTGAATCTTTAGAGATTGCAAAAGGTCGTATCCAAATCATGATTGAAAAAGGAATGGATAATGCTAAACAAGTACTTAAAGGTTTAGTTGATAAAGCAGAAACTAGAATTATAGAGCTTAAAACGGGTATGAAACCTTCTTTAAGACCCGATGCTAATGCAAAATACCATGCAGAAGTTATTATTGATTTAGATCAAATTGTTGAACCAATGATTGCTGATCCTGATGTAAATAACGAAGATGTTTCTAAACGTTACACACACGATAATATTAGACCATTATCTTACTACGGAGGAACTAAAAAAGTAGATTTAGGTTTCGTAGGATCTTGTATGGTTCACAAAGGAGATATGAAAATATTAGCTCAAATGTTGAAAAACGTAGAAGCTCAATATGGAAAAGTAGAGTTTAAAGCACCTTTAATAGTTGCACCTCCTACTTATAATATTGTAGATGAATTAAAAGCAGAAGGCGATTGGGAAGTTTTAGTAAGATACTCTGGTTTCGAGTTCGATGACAATGCGCCTAAAGGAGAAGCACGTACAGGATACGAAAACATGTTGTACTTAGAGCGTCCAGGTTGTAACTTATGTATGGGTAACCAAGAAAAAGCTGCACCAGGAGATACTGTTATGGCGACTTCAACACGTTTATTCCAAGGTAGAGTTGTGAAAGATTCTGGCGAGAAAAAAGGGGAGTCATTATTATCATCTACTCCAGTAGTAGTTTTATCTACAATTTTGGGTAGAACACCAACTATGGAAGAATACGAAGCTGCTGTTGATGGTATTGTTTTAACAAAGTTTAAGCCTTCTACAAAACAGTTAGTAAGATAATAACAAACGGATTAAATAGTATTAAAAGCCTGAATTTTAGATTCAGGCTTTTTTTATTGTTAAAACTTAAAAAATTACTAGCATAGAAAATTTCTATTTTAGAATCAATCTATAATAGCTTTGCAGCTTTTAAAGCCAATCTCTATTTTGTATATTAGTAGAATAAAATTTAAAAATAAATAGTATGGCATTCGATATTGATATGATTAAGAAGGTTTACAGCCAAATGGCAGAACGCGTTGATGCAGCTCGTGAAGTTGTTGGTAAACCGTTAACACTTTCAGAGAAAATTTTATATAATCACCTTTGGGATGGTAAAGCAACTAAAGCTTTTACTAGAGGTGAAGATTATGTAGATTTTTCACCAGATCGTATTGCTTTACAAGATGCAACAGCTCAAATGGCGTTGTTGCAATTTATGCAAGCAGGAAAAAGTAAAGTTGCTGTTCCTACTACTGCACATTGCGATCACTTAATACAAGCAAAAGACGGTGCTTCTACAGATTTAAAACATGCTAATGATGTTTCTAGTGAAGTTTTTAATTTCTTAGAATCTGTATCAAATAAATACGGTTTAGGTTTCTGGAAACCAGGAGCAGGAATTATTCACCAAGTGGTATTAGAAAATTATGCATTTCCAGGAGGAATGATGATTGGAACAGATTCTCATACCGTTAACGCCGGTGGACTAGGAATGGTTGCTATTGGAGTTGGTGGTGCAGATGCTGTAGATGTTATGGCAGGAATGGCTTGGGAACTTAAATTTCCTAAATTAATTGGTGTTAAATTAACAGGTAAATTATCAGGTTGGACAGCACCAAAAGATGTGATATTAAAAGTAGCAGGAATTGTATCTGCTAAAGGAGGAACAGGAGCTATTGTTGAGTACTTTGGTGAAGGAGCAACTTCTATGTCTTGTACAGGAAAAGGAACTATTTGCAATATGGGAGCGGAAATAGGAGCAACAACTTCTACTTTTGGTTACGATGATTCTATGGAACGTTATTTACGTGCTACAGATAGAGCAGATGTTGCAGATGAAGCAAATAAAATTAGACCATATTTAACAGCTGATGCTGAAGTTTATGCTAATCCAGAACAATACTTCGATCAAGTTATAGAAATCAACTTATCAGAATTAGGGCCATTATTAAACGGACCTTTTACACCAGATTTATCAACTCAAATTGGTAAAGATATGGGTGCGGCTGCAAAAGCAAACGATTGGCCAATAAATGTTGAATGGGGATTAATAGGGTCTTGTACAAACTCTTCTTACGAAGATTTATCTCGTGCGTCTTCTATTGCACAACAAGCTATAGATAAAGGTTTAAAAATGAAATCAGAATTAGGAATTAATCCTGGTTCAGAAAAAGTAAGATATACTGCAGATAGAGATGGTATTCTTGGAATATTCGAAAAACTAGACGCTAAAATATTTACAAATGCTTGCGGACCATGTATTGGGCAATGGGCAAGATATAGCGATCCTAAAAATGCACCTAAAAATAGTATTGTACACTCTTTTAATAGAAACTTTGCTAAGCGTGCCGATGGAAACCCAAATACACATGCCTTTGTAGCATCTCCAGAAATTACTGCTGCAATTGCAATTGCAGGTCGTTTAGATTTTAATCCGTTAACAGATAGTTTAATTAATGAAAACGGAGAAGAAGTAATGTTCGATGAGCCTACAGGATGGGAGTTACCTCCAAAAGGTTTCGAAGTTAAAGATAATGGTTTCTTAGCGCCTATGGCAGATGGAAGCGGAGTGGAAGTTGTTGTTAGTCCAACATCAGAACGTTTACAATTATTAACACCATTTACTCCAATTGGAAGTGAAATTAAAGGTGCTAAATTATTAATAAAGGCATTTGGAAAATGTACAACAGATCATATTTCTATGGCTGGACCTTGGTTACGTTTCCGTGGACATTTAGATAATATTTCTAATAACTGTTTAATAGGTGCAGTTAACGCATTTGGTAAGAAAACCAACTTTGTTAAAAATCAATTAACAGGAGAGTTTGGTGGTGTGCCAGATACGGCAAGAGCATATAAAGCTGCAGGTGTTCCTACAATTGTAGTTGGAGATCATAACTATGGTGAAGGATCTTCAAGAGAGCATGCAGCAATGGAGCCAAGACACTTAGGTGTTGTAGCTGTTATTGTAAAATCTTTTGCACGTATTCACGAAACAAACTTGAAAAAACAAGGAATGTTAGGTTTAACATTTGCTACAGAAAGTGATTACGATTTAATCCAGGAGGATGATACATACAACTTTGTTGATATGGCTGATTTTGCACCAGGAAAACAATTAACACTAGAAGCTGTTCATGCAGATGGTAGTAAAGATATTATTATGCTTAATCATACATATAACCAACCTCAAATAGATTGGTATAATGAAGGTTCTGCATTAAATTTAATAAAGAAAGAGAATGCATAATTAGCACTTCTTATTACAATTTAAAAACTCCTAATAATCTTTAGGAGTTTTTTTTATGCTGTATTGTAAGTAATATCGATAAAAATAGACCAATAACTATCTATTAACCAACAAGCAATATATTATGAATTCACTTTGGTTTTTTGAAGATACAAACCTCTTCAAAGTATTATGTCCACATAAGTTTAAAGCATATAAGAAAGATCACGATTTCGATGCTTATAAAAAGAAAGACTACATTTATTTCACCGAAGATTCTGCAAACAAAGTTTACTTAATAGAAAAAGGTAAAGTTAAAGTTGGCTATTATAGTGAAGACGGTAAAGAGGTTGTAAAAGCAATATTATCTAAAGGTCAGCTGTTTGGTGAAAAGGCTATTTTAGGAGAATTAAAACGTGATGAGTTTGCGCAATCTATAGATAATAGTACTTCAATTTGTCCAATAAGTGTAGATACTATGCATGAACTAATGAGGGATAACCAAACGTTTAGTTTTAAGGTGTATAAGTTTATTGGCTTTAAATTTAAAAAATTAGAAAGACGTCTTCAGCTTTTAATGTTTAAAGATACTAAAACAAGATTGTTAGATTTTTTAGATGAACTGTGTGTGGATTATGGATACGATTGTCCAAAAACTGGAGATCACGTCATTAAGCATCCTTACACTCAAAAAGATATTGCCTCTTTAATTGGAACTTCTAGACCAACTTTAAATATTTTAATTAATGAATTAAAGGAGGCCAAGATTTTAGATTTTAATAGAAATGAAATTACCATGTATAAAAGAATTGCCTAGTTATAAGAATCCCTTTTTTTTCAATTAAAAATTGAATAACATCAAGAGCTGTAGTGAAAACTATGGCTCTTTTGTTTTTATTTAATATTTTTTTATAAAAATCAAGTTGTGTTAGCTAGCTAACATTTAGAACGAAGTTGCTAGCTTAATTTTGTAATAACAAATACAAACTTTAAAAAAACAGCAATGATTAAAAAAATGATTTTAGGAGCTTTGGCATTAGGATTTTTTGCCACCTCTTGTAGTAACGACGACGATGCAGCAGTAGCAGTATCAACAACTTCTGGTTTAACAATTGATTTTAGTGGGTTAGAAGCACTTGGAGACGATTTTGTATACGAAGGTTGGGTTATAGTAGACGGTAGCCCAGTATCGACTGGAAGATTTAGTTCTGTAGATTTTCCACAAACATTTCAAGTAAATACTTCTCAATTAAATGCAGCAACTACCTTTGTACTTTCAGTAGAGCCAACAGTAGATCCAGATCCATTACCAGCAGCTACTAAGGTATTAGCAGGAGACTTTTCTGGAGATGCAGCAATGGTAAGTACGGGTATTGTAGGAGATTTTACTACTTCTTCAGGAGCTTTCTTTTTAAGAACACCAACAGACGAAATGGGAACTAATAATGGAAACGACGAAAGCGGTGTATGGTTCGGAACACCAGGAGCACCACCAACAGCTAACTTTACACTGCCAGTTTTACCAGAAGGTTGGGCTTACGAAGGTTGGGTAGTAGGAGAAACAGGTCCATTAACAACAGGTACTTTTACAGAATTTAATACAGCAGATAATAATGCTCCATTTAGTGGAGATTCAGCAGGACCTCCTATTCCAGGAGAAGATTTCTTTCAAGAAGCACCAGCAGGAGAAACTTTTCCTTTAGATGTTAGAGGACGTACTGTTGTTATTTCAGTAGAACCAGTTCCAGATAATTCACCAGCACCTTTTGCGTTAAAACCATTAGTTGGTACAGCAGGAACAGAAGTTGCACCAGCAACTCATGATTTTGGTTTAAATTTAGGGTCTTTACCTACAGGAACAGTAACAAGATAAAAGTATTAAAAAATACTATTGTAGACTCGAGTAAATTAGATTTATTAGAGTAAGTAGTATAGTTTGTTTTTTATTAGATTTGAAGCGTTAATTATATAATTAACGCTTCATTATTTTTAGAGCTATGGGAAAAGGAAAAATTTCAATTAAAAATGTAATCTTTATAGTAATTATTGCTTTAATGGTTATTCCACAAACAAGACAACAAATTCAAATAGCATTACATACAGTAATAGCTAAATTAAGTCCAAGTGTAGAGAAAAACGAAGATTATAAACAAGTAAGTAGTTATAACTGGCAGTTACAGGATTTAGAAAGTAATAGTTTTCAATTAAATAAAACAAAAGGGAAGATTATATTTTTAAATATGTGGGCAACTTGGTGCCCTCCATGTATTGCCGAAATGCCTTCTATTCAAGAATTGTATAATGATTATGGCGATAAAATTGAATTTGTTATAGTATCTAACGAAAAGCAGGAAGTGATTAAAAAATTCTTAGAAAAAAAGAATTATAATTTTAAAACATACACACCTCTATCTCGTGCTCCAGAAACGTTTAACGTATCAAGTATTCCTAGAACTTTTTTAATAGATAGTGAAGGAAATATTATTATTGATGAATCTGGTGCCGCAAATTGGAATAGTGAAACTGTTCGTAAAACTATAGACGAATTGCTTAAATTATAACGTTTTAAAAAAGGCTTTTATAAATGCTGAAGAAAATAACGATTTCATAATTTTTAATTCTTCTAAAAATGAAGATTCCTCGTCTAAAAATCTAAACATTGTTTCAATAGAGTTTTTATCATAAAATTGTTCGAAAAGCCATTCGCCTTTTTCATTTTCATCGTGTAAAACTTTCAAGAAAATCTTATCGTAAAACTTATATTTCAATTTAAATAAGGCAGTAGATGCAGGCTTGTTTTGTTTTAAATTTTCAGTTATTATTTCAACTTTTTTTTCTGTATGTTTAAAAGAGTATCCTGTTGAGCCTTTTACCCAACCACCAGCAGTACCAATTTTTGTTATATTTTTAGTTGAATAATTTTCGAAAGGAAAATTCGTCATCGGTATCTTTCCGCTTTCAGTTTCAACTATTCTATAATTTTCAATTTTTAAAATACTTTTAATATACTCTTCTATGTACTTATCGTAGGTTTCTTCATCTACTAAATTAGGAGTAAAATAAGTAAATTCTACAAGAGCTTTGGTTTTAGAAAAAGGCAAAACATAAGTAAATGTTGTTTGCTCTCCATCTTTAAGCCTGTAATCCATCATTGTAAACTGTTCTGGATTAAATACTGGTGTTTTACTTTCAATTATCCAACCTTTAAAATGCTGAATAACTTTGGTGTAATTATTTAATTCTGAAAAATAGTCTTCTGCAATTCTACTATCAAAAATATGATGAGCAGAGTAGGAGTTAGATGTTGTTTTTACAATTGGTTTGGCAGAATCTTCAACTAAAAGAACTTCATCTGTAATAAAATGAATATTAGATTTTTTTGAAAGTATACGTTTGGCTTCAGAATAAAAATCTAAAGCACGTATGGTTTTATAAGTATAAGGATTAAGGTTTAGAGTAATCTGTTTTTCCGAAGAGTAGAACATTGCTTCTTCCCACGATTTTTCAATAATATTATCCCATTTACCTTTTCCTTTTTCCCAAAAACTCCAAGTTTTATCGTTCTCTTGCTTGGTAGACTTATCTATTAAAGCAATCTGTTTTTCTTCAAAAAAAGGATCTTGAGCAAATGATAAAGCTAACTGTAAACCAGCAAGACCGTTACCAACAATAATATAATCGTAAGACTCTCTATTATTCATTCAACAGAGCTTATCGCTTAAAATATTTAAACGGAACAAATAGCATCCCAAAACATTCTCCATCTCCTTTTCCTAAATGTTTGTGGTGCATTTTGTGAGCACGTCTTAAACCTTTGGCATACCAATTATTAGAATTTCTTAAAAGTTTAAAACGTTGGTGAATAAAAATATCGTGAACAATAAAATATGAAGCACCATAGGCCATTATACCTAGCGCAATTGGTAGGCAATACCAAACACCTTCGTAACTCCAAAGGTAAAAACAGGTCATGCTTACTATGGCATAAAAAATAAAAAAAGCATCATTACGCTCAAACCAACTATCATGATCTTTGTGATGATGATCTTTGTGTAAAGACCATAAAAAACCATGCATAATGTACTTATGTGTAAACCAAGCCATAAATTCCATGGCACTAAATGTTGCTAAAAAAACGAGTATCCAGAATAGAGTTTGCATTACAATAAATTTAGTTGATATTTTACGTAACTCCTAGTTAAAAGTTCTACTTTTTTATAATTAGGAACTCTTACTCGGGTATTTTTTATATCTAAAGCGGGTGTCTTTTTTAGTTTTTTTAATAGCTGACTGTAATAGCGGTAAGCCATAAAAACACCAAATTTGGCTTCGATAGGTAGTAGTTTTATACCTTCAAGGCCTTTAGAAAAGTCATTTTCAATATCTTTAATAATCAATTCTTTTGCAATTTCATCAAGATTATTTAAATCTGTATTTGGAAAATATGTGCGTTCTAAAACATCGAAATCTGCTTTTAAATCTCTTAAGAAGTTTACTTTTTGAAAAGCAGAACCTAACGACATTGCAGAACTTTTAAGTTTGTTATATTCTTCTGTATTTCCATTAACAAAAACTTTTAAACACATAAGTCCAACAACATCTGCAGAACCATAAATGTAATCGTTGTATTCGTTTTCGGTTAAATATGTCGTTTTAGTGAGATCAAGTTTCATACTCTTCATAAAAGAATCTACCATATGCTTTTCAATATTATACTTATGGTAAGTATGTTGAAAGGCATTAAGAATAGGATTTAAACTTATTTTATCTGCTAAAGCGATTTCTAAATCTGCTTCAAATCTTTTAAATAATGTTTCCTTATCATAATCATGAAAGGAATCTACAATTTCATCAGCAAACCTAACAAAGCCATAAATATTGTAAATATCTTGTCTTATTGTAGTCGCAAGCATTTTGGTTGCCATAGAAAAAGAAGTGCTATAAGATTGAGTTACAATCTTACTACAGCTATTAGAAACGGTATCAAATAATGCTTTCATAAATTAATTATGGTGTTTTTTAATTAATCCTGCAACTAACTTTCCAGAAATAAGAGCTGGAGGAACACCAGGTCCAGGAACTGTTAATTGACCAGTAAAATATAAGTTATCAACTTTACTACTCTTTAAATTAGGTCTTAAAAAAGCAGTTTGTAATAAAGTGTTTGCCATTCCATAAGCATTACCTTTATAAGAGTTGTAATCTTTAGTAAAATCGTTTACGCAAAAAGATTCTTTAAAAAGAATGGAACCTCTAACTTTTTGAGAGGTTAAGTTCTCAAAACGAGTTATAATTTTTTCAAAATATTGCTCTCTTAATGTTTCGTTATCTTCTATTCCGGGAGCTAACGGGATTAAAAATATTCCTGCCTCTTTTCCATTTGGAGCAGAACTATCATCTGTAATACTAGGGAAACTTGCATAAAACAATGGGTTTTCAGGCCATTTTGGATCATCGTAAATATCTTGGGCATGAACATCAAAATCAACATCAAAAAATAAAGTATGATGATTTACATTTTTTAATTTTTTATCAAAACCAACATAAAATAGTAATGATGAAGGCGCAAATGTCTTTTTGCTCCAATATTTTTCAGAATATTGTCTGTATTTTTTGTCAAGTAAAGTTTCACTATGGTGGTAATCTGCACCACTTAAAATAATATCAGCTGTATATGTTTCTCCGTTAGAAATAATACCTGTAGCTTTTCCATTATCTACTATAATTTTATCAATCGGACTTTCAGTTTTAATAATAACTCCAAGAGATTTAGCTAAAGCTTCCATGGCAAGAACTACTTGGTACATTCCTTTTTTAGGATGAAATGTCCCTATTCCAAAATCAGCGTAATTCATGAAACTATAAAAAGAAGGAGTATTGCTTGGTTTAGCACCTAAAAATAGAACTGGAAATTCTAGTATTTGAGCTAATCGTTCATTTTTAAATTCTTTTCTAACGTCTCGCTTTATAGTACTTAAAAATTGACTTATTTTTTTTATGGTAACAGGAGTTACTAATTCTAAAGGTGAAACGCCCGGTCTGTAAACTAAATCTTTTATTGCAACATCGTAGTTGTTTTGTGCGTTGTCAATAAATTTTTTTAGTTTTTTGGAACTTCCTGCTTCTTCTTTTTCGAAAGCTGAATATATTTTTTCTATTGTATCTTCAATAGTGATATAATCATCTTTTCCAAAATAGACACTGTATGCTGGATTTAGTTTTTCTAAAGTGTAATAATCTGATGGTTTTGTTTTGAAGTCATTAAAAAATCGCTCAAAAACATCAGGCATCCAATACCATGTTGGCCCAATATCAAAAGTGAAACCGTCTTTTTTTAATTGTCTTGCCCGACCACCAATAGTGGCGTTTTTTTCAAAAATAGTTACTTCGTTACCTGACTGGGCTAAGTAGCACGCAGCAGATAATGATGAGAAACCAGAACCTAATATGTGTATAGTTTTTTTCATTTGTTTAACAAATATAATAAATAATTAAACAAAACTGTTTTTTATCTATATCGAGTTTAATAAACTTTCTATTGAGTTAAATTTATAGATGCCTTTTGGAAACTTTTCTTCATTAAGAATACTTGTTTTATAACCTAATATACAAAGATTTGCTTTTCCATTATTCGTAATTTGTTTATTAAAATTATTTATGTAAGAGTACATATCCTTATTATCAGGTTTAACCGTAAAGTAAGTTATAAACGTAATATCTTTAAAAAGAGTTTTAAAATTGCTTAAATTATCTAAAGGAACACTTTCTCCAAGATAAATAGTTTTGTAACCTCTACTTATTAGTTCATAATTTACAAATAATAAACCAATATCATGAATTTCATTTTCAGGTAAGAATAAAACGAATGTTTTAGTTTCATGCTTAGGAGTAGAGTTTGTTAGTCTTTCTATATTAATTAATACTTTTTGTTTTACTAATGTAGAAATGAAATTTTCATGAGCAGGTATTATAGTATTCGTTTGCCACAACAAACCAATGTCATTAAATAGTGGTAAGAAAATAGAATAAAATATATCTTTAAACGCTTTCTTTTCTATTTGTTTATCGTAAGTTTTATTAAACAAGACTTGGTCAAAATTTAACATTGAAATCTTTAGTGCATTTATAGCATCATCTTCATTTTTCTCTAATAAAGCAATTTCTTTAACTTTTTCAGTAATGTCTTGTTCGTTTAACTCTGCTATTTTAGATATTTTTATACCATTATTGTTTAGGTAAGTAATATTTAAAAGTTTCTGTAAACTTTCAAGATTATAGTTTCTAATGTTAGTGTCAGATCTATTGGGTTCAAGTAGCATGTATCTTTTTTCCCAAATTCTTATAGTATGTGCCTTGACGCCAGAAAGGTTTTCAAGATCTTTAATGCTAAAGTTTGTTTTAATATTGTTCATAGTATTGCTAAAATAGTTAAACAAAATAACACAATAGTGTTAAGTATTAAAATTTTTAAAACAAATTGTAAAATAAGAAGTTGAAGAGTAATCTAAAAAGAAGAATTTAATTGTGCGCACGAGAAGATTCGAACTTCCACGATCATAATAATCACTGGCCCCTCAAGCCAGCACGTCTACCAATTCCGCCACGTGCGCTAAATTTAAAGTAAAAAAAAGTTAAGCAAAATAGCTTAACTTTTTTAGTGACCGGGCTGGGGCTCGAACCCAGGACCCTCTCCTTAAAAGGGAGATGCTCTACCAACTGAGCTACCAGGTCATTTGTAATCGGATGCAAATATATAAATTTTATGATAATGAGCAATAATATTTGCAATTTGCTTATTAAAAAAATAAAAGAAGCTAAGATTGACTTAACTTCTTTAGTGACCGGGCTGGGGCTCGAACCCAGGACCCTCTCCTTAAAAGGGAGATGCTCTACCAACTGAGCTACCAGGTCATTCGTTATTCGGGTGCAAATATAGAACCTTTTATTAGTATTGCAAGCGTATTTATATTTTTTTTTTGTTTTTTTGTTCTCTCAAATTATAGTTGTTTAATAATCAAATAATAAAGGCGAAAATGAATATTGTTTTAATTGGATACATGGCTTCTGGAAAGTCTAAAATTGGGGTTGAATTAGCAAAAACATTAAACTATACCTTTCAAGATTTAGATAATGCTATCGAAAAAGGTGAAGATAAAACTATAAAAGAAATCTTTTCAGACTCAGGAGAATTGTATTTTAGAAAGAAGGAGAAGGAGTATTTAGATATTTTAGTTAAAAATTCTAGTAATACAGTAATTTCTTTAGGAGGTGGAACACCATGTTATTATAACACTATGGAAAGCTTATTAGCTAATAAAGATTTAAAAACAGTGTATCTAAACGCTAGTATTCCTGTTTTAGCTAATAGACTTAATAATGAAAAATCTAAAAGACCATTAATATCTCATATTAAAACAGATGAGTTATTAATGGAGTTTATAGGTAAGCACCTTTTTGAAAGAGGCTCGTATTATAATATGTCAGAAGTGAAAATAAATGCTAACGGAAAGGCAGACGATATAATAGAAGACATTTTACTTCAATTATTTTAAATTTACTTCAAAGTTTTTATCTTCTAGAATTACTTCAACATGCTCGTTTAAAGAAGTGGAAAGAGAAATGCCTTTAAAATCTGCTTTAACAGGATATTTTTTATGGTTTCTATTAACTAATACAGCTGTTTTAAATTTCTTTAGTGGAACATCTAAAAAATGTTTAACGCCATATATTAATGTTGTGCCAGAGTTTAAAACATCATCAATAAGAATTACCGACTTGTTTGTGTAATCTTCTTTAGAAATTGATGTTTTTATTGCTTCTAGTGGGTTTTTCTTATCTATTATTACTTTACACAGAATTGGCTTTATTGGAGATATTTTACTTAAAACTGATTTTAGTTTTTTTGCTAAAATGTACCCATTAGAATCTATTCCTGCTAAAATAATTTCAGTTTCATTACTATTAGCTTCATAAATTTGATAGGCGATTCTTCTTATTTTATGTGTTATCTCATCATGAGAAAGAATGCAATTTTTTAAAGTAGTCATGTTTTGCTGTTTTAATTTAAATGGAAGTTATTCTTCTTCGTTTTCTTTATAGACATCATCAATGGCTCTTCTGTCTTTTTTTGTAGGTCTTCCTGTTCCTTTTTTTCTATAATAATCTTTTGCAAATTTAAGAAGTTCTTGAGATTCGAAGGCAGATTTGGGTGTAGTATCTACTCTATAAATATCAACTAGTTTTGCTCCAACGCGGTTTAGTGGGATATCTAAAACAGAAACAGTGTAGTTAATTTGATTCTTTCTTAACTCAATTTTATCTGTAGGGTAGACTTCTCTACTAGGCTTAACAACTTGTCCATTAATCTTTATGTGTCCTTTTTTACATGCTGTTGTAGCTATATTTCTAGTCTTGAAATACCTAACACACCATAAATATTTGTCAATTCGCATATAATTTAACTTAATTCTACGTTAATGATATTGTGCAAAATTATTATATAGTTTATCTTGCACCCAAAAATAAGCAAAAATGAATTTAAGAAAATTTTTAATTCCAACTTTATCTATACTATTTGTTGGGTTCTCATGTGGATCAGATGATGATGCTGGCTTCGAAACTATTGCAATAAGAGATAGACAAGAAGTTTACGATGAAAACGAAGAAGAGATTATAGCCTATTTTGAAACACACTTCTTTAATTATGAGGATTTTGATTTTACAGATGCTGCAAATCCATCAAATAATGAGTTTTCTGTAATTTTAGATACTATTTCTTTGGCTAATAGCACTCAAGATAAAACACCTATTATTTATTATTTAGATCAAGCAGAGGGTGTTTACCCAAGGTTAGATATTAAAACAGTTGAGCAAGATGATATAGATTATAAACTTTATATATTAAAAGTTAGGGAAGGAGAAGGAGATAGTGTAAGCCCATTAGATAGTGCTGCTATGGCGTATAGTGGTACAACTCCAGATGGTTCTGTTTTTGATAGTGCTGTTGGTGTTGAAGAAGGACAACCTTTTAATTTAACAGCTGTTGGAAGTGTTGGGGGTGTAGTAGCAGGTTTCAAAGAAGGAATAGTAGAATTTAAAACAGCTACAAGTTATATAGAAAATACAGATGGTTCAATAACATATAAAGATCATGGTATTGGAGTAGTCTTCATGCCTTCAGGATTAGGTTATTTTTCTAACCCAGTAGGTATAATACCTCAATATTCACCACTATTTTTTAATTTAAAAGTAATTTCTAGAAGTAATACAGATTACGATTTAGATGGAATACCTTCTCATTTAGAGCATCTGGATGGAGATTATACTGAAGAAGATGACGATACTGATGGAGATGCTCTTGTGAATTTTATAGATAATGACGATGATGGAGACGGTGTATTAACTATAGATGAAGTTCAACAAAAGGAGTACGAAGACGACGGAACAAATCAATTCATGTCTAAGGCAGAAGCTCAAGCTTACTTTACTGCGAATGCGGCTATAGATGAAATTCTCATTAGTATTGAAGCAGAACAAGATGGTACATACACATTGCATACATTAATTGTCCCTGCAACAATCGTAAACGGTGTTTCTGTACCAAACTATTTAAATTCTGATATTACAACAGAGTTAGAATAGAGTTTACATTTAATATTAAAAAAGCACTATCAATGCATTTAGCTTTTTTAATGTCAGATATTTTATAGTTTAATAGAAAGACTTAATATTAATTGGTTAGATCTTGTATCTAACCTTCCTACGTTTACTGTAGAATTATTTGTAATAATGGTTGCTTCATTATCTGTAAAACTACGTTCGTAACGTAAATCTATTCCAACAGAATCAAAATTTAAAGCGACTCCAAAGTTTAAGCCAATAGTAAAATCATTTTCTATATCATCTATTTTTACATTTTCAATATTTGAATCTAAAATATATTGAAATGCAGGACCTGCAAAAACACTTATTGGTCCTAAAATTTTAATACCAACTAAAACAGGAGCATCAATACGTTTTTGCTCAAAATCTCCAGTATCATATTCACTAGTTGTTTTAGTATACATAAGTTCTGGTTTTAAGTAAATTTTATCACCTAGTTTACCAAATATACCAATGTGATAGCCTATAGCTCGTGTTGGATCCTCAGAAGTATTACTAATGGAATTAAAATAATCGCCATTAGCATTGTAATTTACACCACCTTTAATACCAAACCCGCTTCCATTTTGTGCTACTGATGATGAGATAATAGCTAAAATAAAAATTACTGATAAGTATATTTTCTTCCTTAAATCACTTTTATCATTTAAGTGACTTTGATGCTTTTCAAAATTCCTCATAATTATCGCTTTTTAATGTGAATTATAGAATTAAACGAAAATCGTGCCAATATATTTTCTAATGCTATTAGATTTTAAGATAATACTAAATAAAAAAGAGGCTAAAAATAATTATTTTTAGCCTCTTTAATATTCAATTTTTATAGAGTACTATTTTCTTTTAATAACTTTTTCGCAAGCTTTAATAATAGCGTCCGCATTTAAACCGTACTTTTCCATAAGTTGAGCTGGTGTTCCAGACTCTCCAAAGGTATCGTTAGTTGCAATAAACTCTTGCGGAGTGGGATTGTGTTGAGATAATACTCTTGCAACACTCTCTCCAAGTCCACCTAAGTGGTTATGCTCTTCAGCAGTAACAATACATTTTGTTTTGCTTACAGAGTCTAAAATTGCTTTAGCATCTAATGGCTTTATAGTGTGTATATCTATAACTTCAGCAGATATTCCTTTTTCATTTAAGGTTTTAGCAGCTTCGAGTGCTTCCCAAACTAAATGTCCAGTTGCAACTATAGTTACATCAGTACCATCTACTAAATGTAATGCTTTTCCGATTTCAAAATTTTGATCAACCGGAGTGAAGTTTGCTACTTTTGGTCTTCCAAAACGCAAATAAACAGGCCCTTTATGTTCCGCAATAGCAATAGTTGCAGCTTTAGTTTGGTTGTAATCACAAGTGTTAATTACAGTCATTCCAGGTAACATTTTCATTAATCCAATATCTTCAAGAATTTGGTGAGTTGCACCATCTTCTCCTAAAGTTAAACCTGCGTGAGATGCACAAATCTTTACATTTTTATCAGAATAAGCAATACTTTGTCTTATTTGATCATAAACACGACCAGTAGAAAAGTTAGCAAAAGTTCCTGTAAATGGTATTTTTCCTCCAATAGTTAAACCAGCTGCAATACACATCATGTTTGCTTCTGCAATTCCTATTTGAAAAAAACGTTCTGGATTTTCTTCAATAAATTGATCCATTTTTAATGAACCAATTAAATCTGCACATAATGCAACTACATTTGGGTTCGTTCTTCCTAATTCTGTTAATCCTGCTCCAAATCCTGAGCGAGTATCTTTATTTCCTTGATTTTCGTATGTTTTCATCTTTGTCTCTTAATTTGAAGGATTAATAATCTCCTAAAGTTTCAGGATTTTGTGCTAAACCAATTGCTAATTGCTCATCGTTGGGTGCTTTTCCATGCCAAGCATGTGTATGCATCATGAAATCAATTCCATTACCCATAACTGTTTTTAATAGTACACAAACAGGCTTCCCTTTTCCTGTTAAAGATTTTGCTTCTGCCATTCCTTTTAAAATAGCTTCTATATTATTACCTTCTTCAATTTCTAAAACAGTCCAACCAAATGCTTCAAACTTATCTTTTATACTACCCATAGGTAATACTGTATCTGTAGAACCATCAATTTGCTGTCCGTTTAAATCAATTGTAGCAATTATGTTATCTACATTTTTTCCTGCAGCATACATAATAGCTTCCCAATTTTGACCTTCTTGTAATTCACCATCTCCATGTAAACTATAAATTAAATGATTGCAACCATTTAATTTTTTAGCTTGTGCTGCACCAAGTGCTACACTCATACCTTGTCCTAAAGAACCAGATGCTATACGAACACCAGGTAATCCTTCATGAGTAGTTGGGTGTCCTTGTAAACGTGTGTTTAATAATCTAAAAGTATTTAACTCTTCTACAGGAAAATAACCAGATCTTGCTAAAACACTATAGTAAACAGGTGAAATGTGACCATTAGATAGGAAAAATAAATCCTCTCCAATACCATCCATGTCGAAACCTTCTTTTCTATCCATTATTTCGTTGTAAAGCGAAACAAAGAATTCTGCGCATCCTAAAGAACCTCCTGGGTGTCCAGAATTTACTTTGTGAACCATTCGTAAAATATCTCTACGAACTTGAGTTGTAATGTCTTCTAATTGTTGTGTGTTTGCCATTGTTTTTAGCTTGATTTATAAAGTATCAAAAATAACTTTTTTATAGAAGTAATACAAAGATAGAGTGAAGGCATTTATTAACGAATTGATACGATTTGCTAACAATTTCAAACTTTTTATAATTTTATTAAATGTTTAAGAACGTATGTTATTTTGTTAATTATCTTTACAAGCTGAATATTTCCATTAATATGACATTCGAATTAAAAGGTAAAGACGCACAAAGTAGTGCAAGAGCTGGAGTACTTACTACAGATCATGGTGTAATTGAAACACCAATTTTTATGCCTGTTGGCACAGTTGCATCTGTAAAAGGAGTACACCAACGTGAGCTTAAAAATGATATTAATCCAGATATTATTTTAGGAAACACCTATCATTTATATTTAAGACCTCAAATAGACGTTTTAGAAAAAGCTGGAGGTTTACATAAATTTATGAACTGGGATCGTAATATTTTAACCGATTCTGGAGGTTATCAAGTTTATTCTTTATCTGCTAATAGAAAAATTAAAGAAGAAGGCGTAAAGTTTAAATCTCACATAGATGGAAGTTACCATACATTTACACCAGAAAGTGTAATGGAAATTCAACGTAGCATTGGTGCCGATATTATTATGGCTTTTGATGAGTGTACACCATATCCATGCGATTATAATTACGCCAAACGTTCTATGAAAATGACACATAGATGGTTGGATAGGTGTATTAATCATTTAGAAAAAACACCTTTTAAGTACGATTATTCTCAAGCTTTTTTTCCAATTGTACAAGGAAGTACTTATAAAGATTTGCGTAAGCAATCTGCTGAGTACATAGCAAATGCAGGAGCGGTAGGTAATGCCATTGGAGGATTATCTGTTGGAGAACCAGCAGAAGAAATGTATGCTATGACAGAGATAGTAACAGATATTTTGCCAGAAGATAAGCCACGATACTTAATGGGAGTTGGTACACCTATTAATATATTAGAAAATATTGCATTAGGAGTAGATATGTTTGATTGTGTTATGCCAACAAGAAATGCAAGAAACGGAATGTTGTTTACAGCACACGGGTCTATAAATATTAAAAATTTAAAATGGAGAGACGATTTTTCTGCTTTAGATGAAATGGCTATTACATGGGTCGATACAGATTATTCTAAAGCTTATGTAAGGCATTTATTTACAGTAAACGAAAGATTAGCAGCGCAAATAGCAACGATACATAACTTAGGTTTTTATATGTGGTTGGTTCGTGAAGCGAGAAAACATATCTTGGCAGGAGATTTTAGAACCTGGAAAGATATGATGGTAAAACAAATGGATAAAAGACTTTAATATTGAAAATACTTGACTGGTACATATTAAAACGATATTTACTCACATTTTTAATGATGATATTACTGTTTATTCCTATTGGAATAACAGTGCATCTTGCAGAAAAAATTGGTAAAATATTAGAGCGCGATGCTCCTTTTGGAGAAGTTATGATATATCTATTAGATTTCACTGTGTACTTTGCGCACTTATTGTTTCCGTTATTTCTATTTCTTTCGGTAATATGGTTTACTTCCAAATTAGCTAATAATACAGAGATTGTTGCTTTTTTAAGTTCGGGAGTTTCATTTTCAAGATTTTTAAGACCTTATTTAATTGGAGCTACTATTGTTGGATTGATATCTATTGTTTTAGGTTTATATCTAGCACCAAACGCTAGCAAAGGTTTTAACGATTTTCAATACAAATATTTAAAAGGAAAGAAAAGTACTCAAAATCAGAAACTCTATAAACAGATTAATGATAATGACATTATTTACGTTAGTAGTTTTGATGCATCCAGAGCTCAAGGTTTAAATTTCTCTTTAGAACATTTTGAAGGAGATAAAATGACTTATAAAATTAACGCAAACAGTATTAGATATATGCAAGAGGATTCTATTTATATAATGCGTAATTACTTTAAGCGTACTGTAACAGATGGAAAAGATATTCTTGAAAGTGAAAGAAGAAAAGATACTATTTTTAGTTTCGAGTTAGAAGATTTAGTTCCAGATGATTATATAGCAGAGACGCTAAATTATATAGATTTAAAACGTTTTATTTCACGAGAAGAAAAAAGAGGATCTTCCAATATTGGGAGGTATAAGTTAGAATTGTATAGAAAATGGAGTTTACCGGTTTCTGTATTTATATTAACTATTATAGCTGTTGCAGTATCTTCTATAAAGAGAAGAGGTGGGATGGGAGTAAACCTTGCTTTTGGTATTACAATTGCTATGATATTTGTATTCTTCGATAAAGTCTTTGGTACTATGGCTGCACAATCTGATTTTTCACCATTAATAGCCGTTTGGTTTCCAAATGTTATTTTCGGTATTTTAGCAGTTATATTATTATACAATGCTAAACGATAAACTCAAAAATTATTTACACCTACATTTTTTAGTCTTTATAGCTGGATTTACAGCTATTCTAGGAAAGCTTATTACTATAGAAGCAGTTTCTTTAGTATGGTATCGTATGGTAATTGCGATTATATTTATGTTTGTTTACATAAAAATAGCTAAAATTGATATTTCAATAAAAAGAAAAACACTTACTAAATTCTCTATTGCCGGAGTTATTATTGCATTACATTGGATTACTTTTTTCGGATCTATAGATGCTTCTAATATTTCAATAGCATTAGCAATGTTTTCTACAGGAGCGTTTTTTGCTTCGTTTATAGAGCCAATAGTCTACAAAAGAAAAGTTATTTGGTATGAAATTTTATTCGGAATTATAGTAATTATAGGCATTGCAATTATTTTACAGACAGAGATGAAGCATATAACCGGAATTATATTGGGTATTTCGTCAGCCTTTTTTTCATCGTTGTTTGCAGTGTTAAACGGTAAATTTCTTGAGAAAGATTCAGCAACAAAAATTTCATTTTACGAGTTTTTAGCTGGTGTTATTTTTATTTCACTTTTTATATTAATATTTGGAGATGGTTTCTCTGTAGAATATTTTCAATTAAATAGTCAAGATTTTATTTATCTACTAATTTTAGCTACTATTTGTACAACCTATGCTTTTATCGCATCAGTATATGTAATGAAGCAAATTAGCCCATATACAGTAGTGCTTACCTATAATTTAGAACCTATTTATGGTGTTGTTTTGGCACTTATTATATTTCCACAAACAGAGACTATGACGCCTTCGTTTTACTATGGAGCACTTATAATATTGACTACCGTTTTATTAAACGGAATAATAAAAAACAAAAAAGCCTTTAAAAATAAGAGGAGACAAAACGAAAAATTTGTGTAGTTTTGTAAGCTAACTAAGAAATTATATTAATACAATTCTCAATGGAATATTTAGAATTTGAATTACCAATAAAAGAGCTAGAAGACCAATTAGGCAAATGTCAAATTATTGGTGAAGAGAGCGATGTCGATGTTACAGAAACTTGTAAGCAGATCGAGAAAAAGCTTGTAGCGACTAAAAAGGAAATCTATAAAAACCTAACACCTTGGCAGCGTGTACAAATGTCACGTCACCCTAATAGGCCTTATACTTTAGATTACATTAAAGCTCTATGTGGAGACTCTTTTTTAGAGTTGCACGGAGATCGTAATTTTAAAGACGATAAAGCCATGATTGGTGGTTTAGGTAAAATTGGTGACCAGAGTTACATGATTATTGGTCAACAAAAAGGATACAACACTAAAACAAGACAATATAGAAACTTTGGGATGGCAAACCCTGAAGGTTATCGTAAAGCTTTACGCTTAATGAAATCTGCTGAGAAGTTTGGTATTCCTGTAATTACACTATTAGATACTCCGGGAGCTTATCCAGGTTTAGAAGCAGAAGAACGTGGTCAAGGTGAAGCTATTGCTAGAAATATTCTAGAAATGACTCGTCTTAAAGTGCCAATTATTACAATTGTAATAGGAGAAGGTGCTTCTGGTGGAGCTTTAGGTATTGGAGTAGGAGATAAGGTACTAATGTTAGAAAACACATGGTATTCTGTAATATCTCCAGAATCTTGTTCTTCAATTTTATGGAGAAGTTGGGAGTATAAAGAACAAGCTGCCGAAGCTTTAAAATTAACTGCTAACGACATGAAAAAAATGAAGATAGTAGACGAGATTATTAAAGAGCCTTTAGGAGGTGCACATAGTAATAGAGATAAAACATTTTTAGCAGTTAAAAATGCTATCGAAAAAACTTTTGATGAGTTAAAAAACTTATCACCAAAAGATTTAGTTGCTCAGCGTATGGATAAATATTCTCAAATGGGAGTTTACAAAGGCTAACAGTAATAAATACTTATAATATTAAAATCTGAAAGTTACTCTTTCAGATTTTTTTATGCTTATTAACAATATTATTAACTTATTAACAGTTAAATTGTTAATGAGGTGTGAAGATTGATTATCATTAAAAGTCACATCCTGTTAACAATTGTTTTACTTTCGCTTAACATGAAGCAACCACAAAATGTATCTGGATATAAAGTAGATAAAAGTACAATTATCTCTCTTGAAAAAGGAAAAATACCACCACAAGCCCTTGATTTAGAAGAGGTTGTGCTTGGTGCTATGATGATTGATAAAAAAGGTGTAGATGAAGTAATCGATATTTTAAGTGCTGATGCATTTTATAAAGAAGCACATCAACATATTTTTGAAGCTATATTTATGTTGTTTCAAGAAAGTCAACCTATTGACTTATTAACAGTTTCAACACAGTTAAAAACAAATGCAAAGTTAGATCTAGCTGGAGGCGATTTTTACCTTATTTCTTTAACACAAAAGGTGTCTTCTTCTGCACATATCGAATTTCATGCACGTATTATTTTGCAGAAATTTATTCAGCGAAGCTTAATTAAAATTTCAAGTGAAATTATAGAAACGGCTTACGATGAAACGCAAGATGTTTTCGATTTGCTGGATATGGCCGAATCTAAGTTGTATGAAGTAACTCAAGGGAATATTAAAAAATCGAGTGAAACAGCACAAGATTTAGTAATACAAGCCAAAAAGAAAATTGAAGAGATTTCTAAGAAAGATGGAATGAGTGGAGTGCCTTCTGGTTTCGATAAACTCGATAAATTAACCTCTGGATGGCAACCAAGTGATTTAATTATTGTTGCTGCACGTCCAGGTATGGGTAAAACAGCCTTTACTTTAACAATGGCTAGAAATATAGCCGTAATGCATAATGTTCCTGTAGCTTTTTTCTCTTTAGAGATGGCTTCTGTACAGTTAATAACAAGACTAATTTCAAGTGAAACAGGATTGTCTTCAGAAAAACTAAGAACAGGAAAATTAGAAAAACACGAGTGGGAACAATTAAATGTTAAGGTAAAAGCACTTGAAAAAGCACCTTTGTTTATTGATGATACACCATCACTTTCTATTTTCGATTTACGTGCAAAAGCAAGGCGTTTAGCTTCGCAGCATGGAATTAAAATGATAATGATTGATTATCTACAGCTTATGACGGCTGCAGGTAGTGGAGGAAACAGGGAGCAGGAGATATCGACTATTTCTAGAAACTTAAAAGCATTAGCAAAAGAATTAGAAGTTCCAGTAATTGCACTGTCGCAACTTTCGCGTGCTGTAGAAACGCGTGGAGGTAGTAAAAGACCTTTACTGTCAGATTTACGTGAATCTGGAGCAATTGAGCAGGATGCTGATATTGTATCATTTATATATAGACCAGAATACTATAAAATTGATGAATGGGATGATGACGACCAATCTCCTACAGCAGGACAAGGTGAGTTTATTGTTGCAAAACATAGAAATGGTGGATTAGAAAATATTCGTTTAAAGTTTATTGGAAACTTAGGTAAGTTCGACAATCTTGATGATTTTGATACGCCTTTTTCATCTGGTCAAGAGTTTCATAGTAAAATGAATGGAGGTGATAATGAAAATACATTCAAAGCAGATAATTTTGCAGCTTCTCCCGAAGATGCATTTGGAGCTCCAGACGATGAAGTACCTTTTTAAAAACTACTGTTAAATTTTATAAATAAAAGTATACATTAAATTATCTTTACTTAAAAATAAGTGTAACAATAATGGATAAACTCCGCACCACAAATTATTTACTTTTAATTATAGTAATTCCTATAGTGTTTTATTTACTTAAAACACTATCCTTTATTTTTGTGCCATTGGTTTTTTCAATGTTTATAGCCTTATTATTTTTGCCACTTATGCGTTTTTTAAAACGTAGAGGAGTACATAAAATTATTAGTATTTGTATTGTATTATTAATTATAATACTTGGTACTAAGTTTGGAATAGAGCTAGTTAAATTATCTAGCAAGCAGATAATGGAAAGCGATTCTTCCTTTCTATTAAAAGCAGAAACTAAAGTTAATGATTTAGTCTACGAAGTAGAATCTGTTTTTGGTACAGACACTATAAAAAAAGATAATGCAAAATTATCGCGTTTTCTTAATAAAGAAGCAATTTTTAATAATTTTGGTAACACTTTAAGTGTTGTTAGTAAGTCGCTTACAGCTTTGTTAATGACTGTGTTTTTTGTTGTTCTTTGGTTAGCCGAATCTATAAATATTGAAAACCTTTTAAATAAAACTTTATTAAAGAAAAGGCACCAATCTATAAAAACATTTATTAAAATTGAAAACGATTTAATAAAATTTATAAAAGTAAAAGTGTTAGTTAGTTTTTTAACAGGTGTGTTTACAGGCCTAGCATGTTATTTTTTTGATGTTAGCTTCCCAATTTTTTGGGGATTATTTGCTTTCTTAATCAACTTTGTACAAATGGTTGGTTCTTTTATTACAGTTATTTTACTATCTATTTTTGCCTTTGTAGAATTAGAAGTTTCAAGTACATTATTGTTTTTTATTATTGCAATTGCAGGTGCACAAGTACTTTATGGTAGTATATTAGAGCCTATTTTTATGGGTAAATCTTTTTCTATAAATGTTATTACAGTATTAGTCTCTTTAATGTTTTGGGGATTTATTTGGGGTGTTCCAGGCTTAATAATGGCAATTCCTATTACTGTGTTCCTTAAAATTATTTTCGAGCAATTTTCTAGTACAAGAGAGATCGCTAAGCTTATTTCTGGATAATTAATTACTGCAGTTTCTGCTATACCATTTTTAGAAAGGAATAATTTTTTGATTATCTTTCAACTAGATTATTTTAATGCAAATCAATTTTTGAAATAATTATCTACAAGGCAATGAAAAAAATACTATTCATATTAATTCTTCTAATTTCAAGTCAAAGTTACGCATCGTATATTTTGATACCTATGGATGCAGAAACTCAGGAAAACCATTTAAAAGCATACGGTATAACTTATTGGACATTAGCTAAAGACATTAAAGTAAAATGGTTATTAAACTATAGAGGTGGTTCTTTTTTGTTACCGGACACTAATCAAATTCAGAAAGAATGCAAAATTAGAGGTGTTAGTTTTGAAATTTTAAGTAGTGATAGAGCAGAAGGTATCCTTAAAGAAATTAGTAGTCCTAGTAAAAACATGGAAGCTGTAGTTTTAGAAAAAGCACCAAAAATAGCAGTATACACACCAAAAGGAAAATTACCTTGGGATGATGCCGTAACAATGGTATTAACTTATGCTGAGATTCCTTATGAAACAATATATGATGAAGATGTTTTAAAAGATGAACTGATCTTGTACGATTGGTTACATCTTCATCACGAAGATTTTACAGGACAGTTTGGTAAGTTCTATTCAAGATATAAAACAGCAGCTTGGTATATTGAAGAAAAAAAATCTGCTGAAGATCTAGCAACAAAATTAGGTTATAGTAAAGTCTCTAACGAAAAACGAGATGTAGCATTAAAAATTAGAGATTACGTTGTTGGAGGTGGTTTTATGTTTGCTATGTGTAGTGCAACAGATAGTTTTGATATTGCATTGTCGGCAGAAGGTGTGGATATTTGCGAACCAATGTTCGATGGAGATGCTAGTGATGCTAACTACCAATCTAAAATACAGTACCACAAAACCTTTGCATTTAAAGATTTTATATTAGAACGTAGTCCATTAGTTTACGAATTTTCTAGTATAGATATGACTCCAAAACGAAAAATACCAAAACAAACGGACTACTTTTCTTTAATGGATTTCTCGGCAAAATGGGATCCAATACCAACTATGTTATGTCAAAATCATACAGCTTTAGTAAAAGGTTTTATGGGACAAACAACATCCTTTACTCGAGAACAAATTAAGAGTAACGTACTTGTTTTGGGTGAAAACAGAACAAACGGAGAAGCAAAATACATTCATGGTATTAAAGGAAAAGGTTTTTTTACATTTTATGGAGGTCATGATCCTGAAGATTACACACACAAAGTAGGCGACCCGAAAACAGAATTGGATCTACATCCAACATCTCCAGGTTATAGATTAATACTTAATAATGTATTATTTCCTGCTGCTAAAAAGAAGAAGCAAAAGACCTAGTATGAGATTTTTATTGCTTTGTATTTCATTTTTAATATTTCATTTATCATTTTCTCAAAATGATAATATTGTAGATTTTGGTCAGAATTTAATTCATGAAAATAAATTAGACGAAGCTATAAGTTATTATAATAAACATGTAATAGAGCCTGCAAATCAAAAACAAAAAATTAATCTTCTTTTAGGGTTAGCAGAAATTTATAAGTTACAGCTAGATTATGATACAGCCAACGATTATTACATTAAGGCTTTTGATAACATTAAGACCATTAATAATAATCAGTTAGAATTCTTATACTATGTAAAAATGGCAGAGTTTTTTAGAAAGAGAACAATGCTTGTAGAATCTGCGGCAGAACTGGAAAAAGCAGCATACATTTTAAAGGATTATAAAGTTCAAGTTCTTTATTTAGCTAAATACTACAATCGGAAAGCAGCAATTTTTACAGAGTTTTACCATATAAACGATTCAACGCTTTTTTATGCCAATAAATCACTGAATCTTGCAAAAAAAATAAAAGACGAAGATAATGTGTTTTATTCTTTACTAGAAATAGCAGGTGTTTATGAGCGTAAAAAAGAATATAACACATCAATATTCTATTTAGAAGAAATAATTGAATTTGCAGAAAGTAATAATATGGAGCAACAGGAAGCTGATGCTTATATAAGTTATATAATGGCTTTAGCTAGAAACAATCAATTGGAGAAAGCATTGAAAAAGGCTTTATATGCAGCTAGCTTTTCTAAGGAAAATGACTTATTATATAATGAAATAATCTTTAATGAAAATATTCAAAATTTATATTTTAGACTCAATAATACCGAAAAAGCATACGAGTATTTAAAATACAGACTTGAGCTTACTACTAAGTATAACGAAATTAAAAAAGAAGAATTATTATTAAACATTGAAGGTAAATACAGACTTAAAGAACAAGAGAATCAAATTAAAATTAATACTCTTGAAATTCGCAATAAGAATAAAGAGTTAGTAGCAAATAGAATAAATTTATATGTAAGTATAGGCTTGTTTTTGTTTGCTTTTTTTATAATTGCTGTTATCACCTATTTTCTTAAAAGAACAAGGAAAAGTAACAAAAGGCTACAATCTTTATCCCAAGAAAACGAATTTTTGTTAAGTGAAGCCAATCATCGTATTAATAATAATTTACAGTTGGTAGTTATTCTTATTACCAATCAACTAAAAAAAACTACAGAAAAAGAAGGTATTCATTTAAAAAATATTTTAACTAAAGTTGAAGCTATTTCGACCTTGCATAAACATTTGTATAAAAGTGAAGACAAAAAAAAGGTGGATACTGCTAGTTACCTTAACGATGTGAAAATTAGTTTCTTCGATGTGTTTAAGGACAACGATATTATAACTAATTTTAATATTGCTTCCGTAGAAATTCCTATAGATCATGCAATGTATTTTGGGCTTTTACTTACAGAACTATTAATAAATTCTATAAAACATGCTTTTTATAAGCAAGATATTAAGACAATAGATTTTGAATTACAAGCTATTAATGGTTATTTATTATTCAATTATACAGATAATGGAACAACTAGTTTAAATAAAACAATTACACCAAAACTGATTGATAAGATATGTCGTCAATTAGAAACGGATTATAAAATAAGTACAAGCAATGGTTTTGCTTTTTCTCTTTCAAAAAAAATAATCAATGAATAAGCTACTTAATACTAAAATTCTAATAGTAGAAGATGAAATTATTATAGCCGATTATATTAAAGATCTGTTGCAAGAAGAACAATTCACAAAAATTACTATCGCAAATAATAAAGAATCAGCCTTAAAGGAAATGACTTCCTTTTTACCAGATATTATCCTTATGGATATTAATTTAAAAGGAGTAAATGAGGGCATTGAATTAGCAAAAGCAAAGAATAGTAATGCGACCATCATTTTTATTACAGGTCAACACGATTTAGTATTAATGAATGATGCTTTAAAAACAAATCCGGACGCTTATTTAACCAAACCTTTAAAAAAAATAGATTTATTGGCTTCTATTAATTTGGCTATGCATAAAAAACAAAGTCAAACATTTCAGTTTAAAGATGGTTACGATATAGTTAGTTTAGATTTTAATGCTATTAAGTACTTTATAGCAGAAGGTAATTATGTAAACATTCAAACCGTTTTCAAAAAATTTACTATTAGACAATCGTTAAGTACTATTTTAGAAAAATTACCATCACAAGTCTTTAGCCAAACACATCGATCTTATGTTGTAAATAAAAATAAAGTAGAGAGAGTTACTTCAAACGCTGTGTTTATAAATAGTGTAGAAATTCCACTTTCTAGAACCTACGCAAAGCAATTTAAATAGTCGCTTACATACAAAATATCGTATTTCAGCCCTTATTAGTTATAAGTCATAGGTTAAAAGTTAGTTTTAGCATCCTTAATTAATCTAACAAATTTATAATTTATGAAATTAAAACTTTACTTTTTTTTACTGGCTTTTATATGCCTTAATATGGCTAAAGCTCAAAGCTATGATCATGTTTATAACAAGGTCATTGGAATTTATCAAGAATCAAATTGGGTGTCAGGCCAAGAGTATGAAATAGAAAATTTTTCAAATTTTTCAAAATGTCATAATAATATAAGTGTTGGCTATACATTCAATCTAGAGGCAGGTAGATATGGAACAGTTAATATGTATGTTGTAAATAGTTCTGGAGAAAATTTGGTGAATTCAATAAGTGTAACTAACAACCCTATTAGTGGAACATTTACAATACCTGTAGGTTTGTTGCCTGTAGATCAATTTTTAATCAAGTGGCAAATTGGTAATACAACTTCTTCTAATTTTATTTACGAAAACTTTACGTTCACAGTAACAAGTCCTGAAGCATCAATGCCAACCGTGCCATTGGTAGAAAATGTTTATTATTCTGTCGGAGAAGCTGCAACAGCTTTATTTGCAAATGGATCAAACCTTAAATGGTACACATCTAATTCTGGAGGAATGCCAATTACTACAGCTCCAGTACCAAATACAAATGCTAATGGCGTTACAACCTATTGGGTGACACAAAGCGATGGCGCAGGTTGTGAAAGTAAAAGAGAACCATTAAATGTTTATGTAGGTGAACTTGCTACGCATTTAAATTTTGATGGTGTAAATGATTATGTCCAAGTACCTTCTGGAATAAATTTAGCAAATTCATCATTTACAATAGAGTTTTATGCTAAACGTAACTCAACTAATACAGATAGTTATATTTTGACACAAGGCTTTGAAGCAAATAATAACTTATTACATATTGGTTTTAGAAATAATAATGATTTTACCTTTGCTTTTTGGTATAATGATATAAATATTCCTGCTACTAATTATTTAGCAGATAATGAGTGGCACCATTGGTCTTGTGTTTACAACATGACGGATGCTACTAAAGAAGTATATCAAGATGGTATTTTAGTAGGTTCAAGTTCAGGTGGAGCTCCTTATACAGGTAGTGGTACTCTTCAAATAGGTGTAACAGTTAATAATCAGTACTTTTTTAATGGTGATTTAGATGATATTCGTATATGGGATGTAGCTAAAACAGCTGATAAAATTAATGCTAGTAAAAACTGTGAATTACAAGGTAATGAAACAGGTTTAATAGCTTATTACAAATTTAATCAAGGTCTTGATGCTAATGATAATACAAGTGTTACAACCTTAACAGATGCAACTTTAAGTGCAAATAATGGAACTTTAACTAATTTTAGTTTAACAGGAGCGACTTCTAATTGGTTAGCTGGTTCTCCAGTAACAACAGGATCAATAATTCCTTCTGAAGCAACAGTTACAACACCAGTAACATATACTCAAGGAGATATTGTAACTCCGTTAACAGCAACAACAGGATCTAATGGAACTGGATTAATGTGGTACACATCAGAAACAGGTGGTTCTGGATTATCAACAGCACCTTCACCAAGTACGGCAACTATTGGGGCAACTTCATATTGGGTTTCAAGTTCTAATGCTAATGGATGTGAAAGTAAAAGAACAGAAATAGTAGTTAATGTTTATGCTCCAGCAACGCACTTAAATTTTGATGGCTCTAATAATTATATTCAATTAGAAAATGAATCTAATTTTGATTTTACAACTGAAATGACTGTAGAACTTTGGGTGAATTCAAACGTGTTGCCTCAACAATGGGATGCTTTAGTCGTTAAAGGAGATGATAGCTGGAGATTACATTTAAATGATTCAGGAACTGTGAATTTTACCTGTAGTGGAATAACACCTACACAAGAAATTAATTCAACTACAAATATAAACGATGGAAATTGGCATCATATAGCTGCAACTTTAGGTGGTAACGCTATTAAGATTTATATAGATGGTATATTAGAAACTCAAGCTATCGCTTTTGGGATTATTAATAACAATACACAGACTGTGTTAATTGGAAACAATCCAATATATCCTGGTCGTTTTTTTACAGGTAATATGGATGATATTCGTATTTGGAGTGTTGCAAGAACAGCTGATCAAATTAATGCTGGTAAAAATTGCGAATTACAAGGTAACGAAACCGGTTTAGTAGCTTACTACAATTTTAATCAAGGTATCGACGCAGCAGATAATACATCGGAAACAACTCTATTAGACGCAACATCAAATGGAAATAATGGAACTTTAACTAATTTTACTCTAACAGGAATGACTTCTAATTGGTTATCAGGTTCTCCAGTAACAACAGGATCAATAATTCCTTCTGAAGCAACAGTTACAACACCAGTAACATATAATCAAGGAGATACTGCTTCACAATTAACAGCAACAACAGGATCTAATGGAACAGGATTAACTTGGTATACTACAGTAAGTGGAGGAATGGGAGACGTAACTGCTCCAACACCAGATACATCTACAGTTGGTTCTACATCACATTGGGTAACTAGTACAAATGATAATGGTTGTGAGAGTGAGCGTTCAGAAATAGTTGTTAATGTGGAAGAAACATTAGGAGTTAATGATAATAACGAACTAAGTAACATCAGCATATATCCAAATCCTAGCAGTAGTTTATTAAATATTTCTAATATAGACGGAATTGAATTACAGTTATCTATTTACGATATTAACGGTAGATTATTGTTAAGTAAAACATGTAATCAAGAAATTAATACAGTAGATATTTCGTCATTTAGTAATGGAATGTATTTATTAAAAATGAAAACCGATTTTGGTGAAGTTACTAAAAGAGTAATTAAAGACTAAGTTTTCCTATTATAACAAGTATAAAGAGTCGCAGAAATGCGACTCTTTTTTGTTATAAATACAAGATTAAATCCAAACATAATTTCTTACTTTTAAACAAAATCAAAACGCATGTCAGCAAAAGAAGATATTTTAAAGAAAATACAAATCCTTATAACTAATCATTTTAAAACACCAGAGGAAGCTTTTCGTTTTTTTGACGAAGATGCAAATGGTAAATTGTCCAAATCTGAAATTAAAAACCTGCTTAAAGAAGCAGAGATTAGTGGTTTCATTCGTGGTATTGTTAGTTCAAAATTAATTGAAGGATACGATAAAGATGGAGACGAACTTATAAATTGGACAGAATTTCAGGTAGCAATTAGTGAAATTTCAAATTAATTACACGTGAAAAATTACATTTTTCAGTTTCTGGAATTATTATTACAAACTATTATTTTTTGGGTACTTGCATTTTGTATATTCATTTTTATTCGTTATTTCGCAATAGGCTCAGAGGAAGGGCTTATAGTAACTACTTATCATATATCAGATATATTATTTTTTGGTCTATTATCAGGAGTACTTGTAGGTATTTTATTTGCTGTTGTAGAATTTCTTTTCGATAAATTTCTTTCCAAAAATTTATCGTTAGCTCTAGTTTTAGTTCAAAAGTTATTAATATATTTTATTGGTATTATATTTTTACTCAATTATGTTTTTCCATTAGCAGAAAACGAGTTGAATTTAAATCTTACTACAGAAGGAGGTTGGTGGAAAAACAGTAAGATTTTCTGGATTATAGTTGGCTACTTTTTAATCTGTTCTATAGTTTTCTCATTTGTGAAAATTGCAAACGATAAGTTTGGAAAAGGAGTCTTCTTTAATTTATTAATAGGTAAGTATAGAAAGCCAAGAGAAGAGAAGCGAATTTTTATGTTTCTCGATTTACAAGCGTCTACAACAATAGCCGAAAAACTAGGTCACTATAATTATAGCGAACTAATACAAGATTGCTTCTACGATTTAAATAGAATTGTTACAAAATATGATGCAGAAATATACCAATATGTTGGTGATGAAGCAGTATTAAGTTGGACATACAAAAGAGGAATTAAGAATAATAATTGTGTTAAACTATTTTTTCATTTTCAAGACAGGATTAAAAAAAGAGAAAAATATTATCTAAAAAAATACAATCTTGTTCCTGTATTTAAAGCTGGAATTCATGGTGGAAAGTTAATAGTAACAGAAGTAGGTACTGTTAAAAAAGAGATTGCATATCATGGTGATGTTATTAATACATCTGCAAGAATTCAAGGTGAATGTAATAAGTATAAAGAGTTACTATTGTCTTCTAATATATTAATTAATGATTTATCGCTTTCATCAAAATATAAAGTTGAATTTATAGGTAAGATAGAACTAAAAGGAAAAGAAGAGAAGTTAAATATTTCTGCAATTAGAGCGTTTTAACTTTTTGTCTAGCGTTAAGCATTTGTTTTAAAATATATTCAACACCGTTTTCATTATTACTTTTTGTTTTAAAATTAGCTACAGCCTTAACATTAGAATGTGCATTTTCCATCGCATAACTAAACTTTGCGAGTTTTAACATTTCAATATCATTATTATAATCGCCAAAAACCATAGTTTCTTCGGGTGTAATAGTATGCTTTTTCTGTATTAAGGAAATAGCATGACCTTTATTAGCTAAGTTTTCAGAGATATCCACCCAATGATTTGCACTAACTTTCACCTTGAAGCGATCTTCAATATGTTTAACATGAGGGTAAATAAAGCGTTCAGAACTTTCTTCATGAAATAAAGCAACTTTGTATATGGGCTCTTTAATTTCAGATGCATTTGATATTAAACTGTATTTAGGATAATATTCTTTTAGTAAATCTAATAGTAATATTGAGTCGCTTAAAACATAAGCTTGATTTTTAGCACAGAAAACAGCATGAGAATCCTTTATATTTTTTATTAATTCACTAATTTCTTTAAAGTGATCATTTGCTATAGGGCTAGATAGAAAGAGTTCATCGTTTTTAATCGCGATTCCACCATTTTCCGAAACTATAATAATATCGTCTTTAATTTTAGCAAACTTATTTACCATACTATAATAGGGGCGACCACTTGCTGCAACAAATAGAATGCTCTCAGATTTTATCTGTTCAAATAGCTCAAAAAACACATCACTTATTTCATGCTTAGAGTTTAGTAAAGTACCATCAAGATCTGTAACTATTAACTTTACTTCAGAAAAATCCATCATCATATTTGTTTAAATTTTGAGTCAAAGATAATTACTAACCTTTATTTTGTGCTAACATTAGTATTAAGTTAACGTAAATCAAGCACAAAAAAAAGTCCGATTCTTTCGAATCGGACTCTCTATCATATAAGTGAAATGATATTTATTCAATTGGCAAAATGCCCTTATTTAATTTTGTTCACAATTGCTTCAAAAGCACCTGGGTGATTCATAGCTAAATCAGCTAAAACCTTACGGTTTAATTCGATATTGTTAGCTTTCATCTTACCCATAAATTGAGAATAAGACATACCGTGTAAACGAGCTCCAGCGTTAATACGCGTGATCCATAATGCACGAAATGTTCTCTTTTTTACTCTACGGTCTCTGTACGAATATTGCATCGCTTTGTCAACCGCATTTTTTGCTACTGTCCAAACGTTTTTACGACGTCCGAAGTAACCTTTTGCTTGTTTAAGCACTTTTTTTCTTCTGGCTCTTTTGGCAACAGAATTTACTGATCTTGGCATAATTTTAATGTGTTTTGTAGTAGGCGGTCAATAAAACTGACACTTTGTTTAAATCTAAGTTTGCCTAACTCCAGGGTTTATAAATAATTTGTAACCGAATTAAGGTAATGTTACTTTAAACGTAGCATTACTTTAATATTGTTCTCATCTGCTTTATGTACTAAACCATCATGAGTTAATTTAAGCTTACGTTTCTTAGACTTCTTTGTTAAGATGTGACTCTTAAACGCGTGCTTTCTTTTAATCTTTCCAGTACCTGTAAGCTTAAAACGCTTTTTAGCACTAGATTTTGTTTTCATTTTAGGCATCTTGTTTCCTAGTTTTAATTATTTCACTTATAATATCTTATGTTGGGTTTCAATCAACACTTTTAGTATTAGGTTAAAAAGTTTAACGCTAATAAAAAATTACTTTTTAGGAGCAATAAACATAGTCATTCTTTTTCCTTCCAATCTTGGCATTTGTTCTACTTTACCAAGTTCTTCTAGGTCTTGTGCTAAACGCAACAATAAAATTTGACCTTGCTCTTTAAACACAATAGAACGCCCTTTAAAGAATACAAATGCTTTTAATTTAGCACCTTCTTTTAAAAACTTCTCAGCGTGTTTCTTTTTAAATTCGTAATCATGATCATCCGTTTGTGGACCAAAACGAATTTCTTTAATAATTACTTTTGTCGCTTTACTTTTTAAAGCCTTATCACGTTTCTTTTGTTCGTAAAGAAACTTCTTGTAGTCCATAATTTTACACACAGGAGGATCCGCCTTTGGAGAAATTTCCACCAAATCAAATTCTTGTTCCTCAGCCATGGCTAAAGCTTCTCTTGTTGTATAAATACCAACTTCGACGTTTTCTCCAACTAGACGCACTTTCTCTGCTCTAATTTTTGAGTTTATTCTGTGTTGGTCTTCTTTAATGACTCTTAAAGGGCCTCTCGATCTTTTTCTACGTATTGCTATGACTTTATGTTTTTAGTTAAACGATTAATTTTTTTATATTAAAATTGTTTTAATGTCTTATTTATTTCTGTTTTAACAATTTCTGAAAACTCATCTACACTTATCGTGCCCAAATCGTCTCCACCATGTTGTCTTACAGATATCTTGTTTTCATTCTCTTCATTCTCTCCTATGATAATCATATAGGGCGTCTTATTCATTTCAGCCTCTCTAATTTTCTTACCAATAGTTTCACTGCGGTTATCTACAAGAGCGCGAATTTCGTGTTTTTCTAGCAAATTTAAAACTTTTTCACCGTATTTCTCATATTTCTCACTAAGAGTTAATATAGAAACTTGATTTGGCATTAACCAAAGTGGAAAATTACCACCTGTATGCTCAAGTAAAATAGCGATAAAACGCTCCATACTTCCAAAAGGAGCACGGTGTATCATTATCGGTCTGTGTAACTCGTTATCACTTCCTTTATATGTAAGTTCAAAACGCTCAGGTAAATTATAATCAACCTGTATTGTACCTAGTTGCCATTGTCTACCTAAAGCATCCTTTACCATAAAATCTAATTTAGGACCATAAAAGGCTGCTTCACCAGTTTCTATAACATAATTTAGATTCTTATCCTTTGCTGCACTAATAATTGCTTGTTCAGCTTTTTCCCAATTCTCAAGACTTCCAATATATTTTCCTGGATTTTCAGGATCTCTAACAGAAACTTGAGCAGTAAAATTCTCAAACCCTAAAGAACCAAATACATAAAGTACTAAGTCAATAACATCTTTAAATTCTTTATCCAATTGGTCAGGAGTACAAAAAATATGTGCATCATCTTGAGTAAAACCTCTTACACGAGTTAAACCATGTAATTCACCACTTTGTTCATATCTATAAACAGTACCAAATTCTGCAAAACGTTTAGGTAAATCTTTGTAAGACCACTGCGTTGCGTTATAAATCTCACAGTGATGTGGGCAATTCATTGGTTTCAATAAAAATTCCTCATCCATTTTCGGCGTTTTTATAGCCTGAAAACTATCCTCTCCATATTTTTCATAATGTCCAGAAGTAACATAAAGTTCCTTTTGTCCAATATGCGGAGTCATTACCATTTCATAACCTGCCTTTTTCTGTGCAGCTTTTAAGAAATTTTCTAAACGCTCACGTAAAGCAGCACCTTTCGGCAACCATAAAGGTAAACCGGCACCAACTTTTTGCGAAAACGTAAATAACTCTAATTCTTTACCTAGTTTTCTATGATCACGTTTTTTAGCCTCTTCTAATAAAGCCAAGTATTCAGTTAGCTCTTTTTGCTTAGGGAAAGTAATACCATAAACACGAGTTAATTGAGGTTTTGTTTCATCACCTCTCCAATAAGCACCAGCAACCGATAATATTTTTGTTGCCTTTATAATACCTGTGTTAGGTATATGTCCACCACGACACAAATCTGTAAAAGTAGAATGATCGCAAAAAGTAATAGTGCCATCTTCTAAGTTCTCAATCAATTCAGTCTTAAAGGGATTGTCTTTATATAACTCTAAAGCTTCCGCCTTACTAGCACTTCTCATTTTAAACTCATGTTTACCACGAGCAATCTCCAACATTTTGTTTTCAACCGTTTTAAAATCCTTATCAGTTAAAACATTTTCTCCAAAATCTACATCATAATAAAAGCCACGCTCAATAGCAGGACCAATAGTTAACTTAGCATCTGGATAAAGCTCCTGTATAGCTTGTGCTAGTACGTGAGCACTAGAATGCCAAAAAGCAGTTTTTCCCTCATCATTATTCCAAGTATATAATATCAAAGAACCATCGGTGGTCAAAGGCGTAACGGTTTCAACGGTTTCTCCATTAAAACTAGCCGAAATAACATTTCTAGCTAAGCCTTCGCTAATGCTTTTAGCAACATCCATAGGTGTTGAGTTCGCTTCAAACGATTTAACACTCCCATCAGGTAAAGTAATCTGTATCATATATAAGTTTAAATTCAGTTAACAAAGATAATAGGTTATAAACACACAAACAATACATATACGTAAATTATCTTTATTTCTATTAGGGCGTTACCTAAAGGTCGGGCTTTTCACTATATCTTTTTGCTAAAAAAGCAAAAAGGATGCCGTTTCAATCCCTAACGCGCTATCTATGTAAACTATTATTAACACAATAATAAAGTAATTATAATACAGCAGTTTCACAAAACCAATAAAGTGAGTAAAAGAACCAAAAATCAAGGTATAAATAATAAGGACAAAGTGAGTAATAAAATTTCAAATAAAACAGCACTTCAACTCCTTGATTATTAATTGTTAAAACCGTGTTTAAAAAAGAATAACAATAAACAGTAAAATAAAGCTTGTGTAAGTAAAAAACAGTTGTACATTTGCAGCCGCTTAGCGCCGCAGTCACAACGACAAGGTATAAAGCGAAGTTCCTAAACAAGACGAAATAAAATAATACAAAAAAGATTCAAAAAATTCTTTTTATATTAAATAAAGGTTGTAAGTTTGCAGCCGCTTAAAACGTCAACGTTAAGAGCAAAAAAGTTCAGTGAAATATCGGTGTTTAAAAAGAGAAAAAAGTTTTTTAATTTTTTAATCAAAAAACATTGCACAGAATTAAAAAGGGTTTTACATTTGCAGCCCGCTAAGTAAATTAAATTTTAGTTAGCAAATACAAGATAAGAAACAAGTTCATACACATATTGAATTGACAGCGTAAGTTTATAACTGGAAACGGTTATAGACAAACAAGAGAATAAACCATTCGAGTACTAATTTAATTTCTTTGGTTGTTAAGCATATTAGTGGAAACACTTAAAAATTTAACGATGAAGAGTTTGATCCTGGCTCAGGATGAACGCTAGCGGCAGGCTTAACACATGCAAGTCGAGGGGTAACAGAGTAGCTTGCTATTGCTGACGACCGGCGCACGGGTGCGTAACGCGTATAGAATCTACC
>NZ_LIQH01000026.1 GCF_001418085.1 Lacinutrix algicola | reverse complement strand
GGATAACAGGCTGATCTCCCCCAAGAGCTCATATCGACGGGGGGTTGGCACCTCGATGTCGGCTCGTCACATCCTGGGGCTGGAGAAGGTCCCAAGGGTTGGGCTGTTCGCCCATTAAAGTGGCACGCGAGCTGGGTTCAGAACGTCGTGAGACAGTTCGGTCTCTATCTACAGTGGGCGTTAGAAATTTGAGTGGATCTGACTCTAGTACGAGAGGACCGAGTTGGACTAACCTCTGGTGTATCTGTTGTTCCGCCAGGAGCATTGCAGAGTAGCTACGTTGGGAAGGGATAAGCGCTGAAAGCATATAAGCGCGAAACCCACCACAAGATGAGATTTCTTTAAAGGGTCGTAGGAGATTACTACGTTGATAGGTCATAGGTGTAAAGGCAGTAATGTCATAGCCGAGTGATACTAATAACCCATAGGCTTATTGTACGCCTGTTTTTTTACTAAGTACAATATATATTATTACGATTTTCATGTTTAATACACTAAAGTGTACTTTTTTCAGTATGTTATTTTATACGGTTAAGTAGATGATGTTAAATCACTACACACACCGAAAGATTTAAGGTGATTATTGCGATAGGGCTCACCTCTTACCATTCCGAACAGAGAAGTTAAGCCTATTTGCGCCGATGGTACTACATTCGTGGGAGAGTAGGTCGTCGCCTTTTTTAGAGAATCCTCAACATTTATTTGTTGAGGATTTTTTTTGTTTAAACTTTTTTTGAAACGAAGCATAAACCATATAAAAACGAATGTCTTAGACTACAGACTTATGTTGATAGGTCTTGCGCGAATGATAGCAACGGCATCCTTTTTTTTGTTGCAATTATGTTATTACTATCGAAAACACAATAAAAAAACAGCACTTCAACTCCTTGATTATTAGTTGTTAAAACCGAGTCTAAAAAAGAATAATAATAAACATTAAAATAAAGCTTGTGTAAGTAAAAAACAGTTGTACATTTGCAGCCGCTTAGCGCCGCAGTCACAACGACAAGGTGTAAGGCGAAGTTCCTAAACAAGACGAAATAAAATAATATAAAAAAGATTCAGAAAAGTCTTTTTATATTAAATAAAGGTTGTAAATTTGCAGCCGCTTAAAACGTCAACGTTAAGAGTGGGAAAGTTCAGTGAAATATCGGTGTTTAAAAAGAGAAAAAAGTTTTTAATTTTTTAATCAAAAAACATTGCACAGAATTAAAAAGGGTTTTACATTTGCAGCCCGCTAAGTGAATTAAATTTTAGTTAGCAAATACAAGATAAGAAACAAGTTCATACACATATTGAATTGACAGCGTAAGTTTATAACTGGAAACGGTTATAGACAAACAAGAGAATAAACCATTCGAGTACTAATTTAATTTCTTTGGTTGTTAAGCATATTAGTGGAAACACTTAAAAATTTAACGATGAAGAGTTTGATCCTGGCTCAGGATGAACGCTAGCGGCAGGCTTAACACATGCAAGTCGAGGGGTAACAGAGTAGCTTGCTATTGCTGACGACCGGCGCACGGGTGCGTAACGCGTATAGAATCTACCTTATACTAAGGAATAGCCTTTGGAAACGAAGATTAATGCCTTATAGTATGATGACTTGGCATCAAGATATCATTAAAGATTACGGTATAAGATGACTATGCGTTCTATTAGCTAGATGGTGTGGTAACGGCACACCATGGCTACGGATAG
>NZ_LIQH01000025.1:0-20000 GCF_001418085.1 Lacinutrix algicola | reverse complement strand
ACTTATGCGAATCGGGATCCGATTTATTTGTTGTTAATTTTAGATACGGAAGGAGAGGTGCTAATTTAAGAGAAGGCACTAAGACGGTATTTCCGGTTTCTTATGATGAAGCTTTAGTTGTTTTTTCGAGCCTTGTATCTAGTAAAGAAAGTAAAGGATATAGTGAATTATTGTCTTCAACTACTGAAGAGAAAGATAATGGTCAATTACTATCTGTGCTGAATAATGATAGAGAGAAAACTATATTAAAATATTTAAAGGATGCTATTCAAGGCGTTTATACTAGAGATTGGAAGGTTTCTAGAATTATACTTAAGGCGTCTTCGTTAAATGTTGTTAAAGCTATTCCTTTTATAAATCACTTTGTAGATTCGAAAGATGTTTTTGAACAATATAATTCTATATACGCATTAGCAAAGTTTAATGATATTTCTAATCAAGATAAGATATATGAGGTATTTGAGTCGAAAAAATTTGATGATAAAGTAGGTCGGATTAGTGCATCTTATATTTTAAAACTTGCTGATGAGCATTATAAAGATAAAATTATAAAAGAGGCCTATGAGTTACTTCCTGAAGAATTAAAGGTTCAGTCTGGAAATAGTGTTTCATTTTTTAATGCACTTTCTGTTTATTTTTTAAGTGCTAATGCAATTGATTCTTCGGTATTATATTATATCTATTTGTATTCTATTAATGATATTACACTTAGAGAGCAATTATATTCATTTCTAGAAAAAGCGCCTTTTAAAATTAATTTTTTCAAATCTATACGTTATATATATAGGGCAACTGATGTTTTAAATGATGTTATATTTTTTGCATTAACGTCTAAAAGGATAGCTATTAGTAAACCAGGTTATACTTCGGATTATTTATATGTAAACGATCAATGGACTGCAGCTGATGTTGAAAAACAAAAACCTAATCCAACGATAGCGTTTTCTAAAAAGACAAAGAACTATTTTAACAAGGCTACTTATAAATTTGTTTATGAAATAAGTAAGGTTGACAGAGAACTTTATGTTGATTATTCTAAAACGCTTTTAGTTTCTCTTGACGACAAGTTAGATAATGTTAAAGAAGATATTCAGTATCATTATAATTACGATAGGGAAACTAGACGGTATAATACTGTAAAACGAATTTTCCCAAAGTATCATGATTTTCTAGCTTTGATGTATATTGTTTACGGAAGTTCTACTCGTTTGCAGAGTCAGAATAATAAATGGTTTTATATAGATAGTGAAACTGATAGTTTGCCAAGAGAAGAAGCTTTATCGAATTTATGGGATGCTAAAGAAAAGGATGTAATTTATATTTTAGCAAATGCTAAGAGTGAAATTGCAGTGCAATTTGCTCTAAGAATTATTAAAGATAATGCTCATTTTTTAGAAAATGTTGATGATGTTTTATTGGTACAATTGGTTTCTCATTATCATCCAAAGGTATTAGAGTCGGTTTTAGATATTGTTGAACAACGATTTCGATTAGTGAAACCTGAAAGCGCTTTACTATCAGCATTAATTAAATCTAATAATGAAAGAGCACATACTTTAGGATTTAAGTGGTTAACACAATATGAATCTCAATATTTTGCTGAATTAAACTTCAACGAACAACTATTGCTATTAGGTAATGATAATGTTATTATATATTTAAAAGCATTATTTGAAGATTTGGTAAAATATAATACTCCTTTAAGTGTAGATAAATTAAACGATTTATTTAGTTCACCTTCAATATATACTTTTGAGTATCTTATTAAGGTTAATGATTTAATAGGAAACACCCATTTTGGTAAATTACTTAGTAAAGTTCCTAAAGAAAAAATAATAGAATTAGCTAATTCGAGTGAAGTCATCAATAAATTATTCGCTGCAAATCTTGCTAAGCAGAATTCAATATCGACCTATCAATTATTTAAAGACACTATTGATGGTTATATTAATTCGGATAACGCTCAATTAAGACAAGTAGGAATCGAGTTATTATCTCATTTTCCGGATGAATTTCTTTTAAAAAATCATAATAAAATAAGTGCCTTTTGTTTTTCGGAATACGATGAAGTTAGAGAAGCTATTCAGCCAACAGTAGAAAGGGTGATTACATTAGATGAAGGTTTTAAAAATAATCTTTTTAAATCTTTAATAAGAGCAATTGAAACAGTAGAAACTTATGATGGATTACACAAAAATTGCTACGACCTTTTAACAACGAACTATAAACAGTATTTAAGTAGTATTTCTCAAGAGAACATATTTGGACTGATATTATCGAAATACGATTATGCACAAAAACTAGGCGAACCTTTATTTAAAGAGCATATCGATTTAGAAAAACTGAGTTTAAAGGAGATTGTTCAATTTGGAAATAGTGACATTTTTGAAATTAGAAACATTGTAAAAAACTATTTCGAAAACCATGCATCTAAAGTAAATTACGAATTAGAAAATGCGTTATTAATTTTTAATTCGGATTGGGAAGACATAATTACTTGGGCTACTAAATATTTTGAAGAACATATTAAGCCTGAAACATGGACTGTAAATATGTTACTTTATGCTTGCGATCATACAAAAAAAGAAGTTCAACATTTTGGACGAAAAATGATAACACAACATTTTACTGAAGAAAAAGGCTTGCCTTTATTATTAAAGCTTCAAGAACATCCAACAAAAACCATGCAGTTTTTTGTTACTAATTATCTAGATAATTATGCAAAAGACAATGTAGAAGTTATCTTGAAATTAGAAACTTACTTTAAAACAACCTTGTTTAATATTAACGAAAATAGAGTTGCCAAAACTAGAGTTTATACTTTTTTAGAACAAGAATCTATTAAAAATAAATCTGTTGCAGTTATGACAACACGATTAATAGAAACTGTTTTAGGTACAAATACATTAATAGATACTAGTAATAATATTGATTTATTACTAACTATAGCTGAAGCGCATCCAGATATAGAAATTCCATTATTAATAAAACAGAATTAATTGTATGCAGTTTAATTATAAATATGGAGGATCGAGTAGTGTAGACAATGGAGTATCTACAACAGGAGTTAGTTTTGCGCCAGACGTTTTACGAGAACCAACATTTTTTGTTGGCACATTAGATAAAAAAATTCCATTTAGAGAAGCTATTTCTGCACTGCATCATGTTGTGGTTGCCGATTTTAATTTTCAACCCAAAGACAATTCTGAATATTTAGCTTGGTTAAAAAGCCAAGAAGAGATTTGGTTGGCAGAAGCAAGTAGCGATCTTTCTAAATTACAAACAGAAATACATCATGTACGTTCTCAATTAGAAGGTCTTCGTAAAGAACGCGATGTTATAATGAAACCTTATTATAAGGCACAAAGTAATTATTTTAAACATCTTTATAAACGAGATATGGATGCTTGGATGGTTTTAGATCCTGTAATTACCGTTCATCCAGACCAAGTGTTTTTCGAATGTTTTAGTAAAGATGAATCCGTTTACGGAAAACTATCTTGCGGTTACGATGTCTTTAATAATATAAGTGACTTTAAATGTGGTACAACAAATATTGATTATTCGAAGACATTATATGAAGAGTTTCAGAAAATAAGAACCTATAAGGAAACCGATTTTAAAATAGATCCGAAAGGATTTGATGTTAAAACAACAGGAGAAGATAACTATAGAGAAGTAAAAATAGATTTACCAGACAGTTGGGTTCGCGGCTTTCTGCAAGTAAGTACAGCAATGACTTCTAAAAAAATTTCTTTTGAATTAGAAGCTATAGATATTGCTAATTTTATTTCAGTATTAAAAAGAAATAAAGAGCGTAAAGGACCACGTTCTATTAAATATATACTAAATCCAGGAGAACCAATTGTTGCTATTTTCGAACCTTGGAATATAGAAGTTGTTTGTAAACAATCTATTTATAAAGGAGATAGTGCACAAGAAATAAGAGTTTGGGGAAGAAGGAGAATTCTACTTTTAGAACGTTTATTACCAATAACAAATACATTTACTGTGCACCTTTTAGGAAATGGAATGCCTTCGTTTTATACAGCACATTTAACGTCCGAAATGTATTTTACTTTAGGGCTTTCTGGTTGGACAGCTAACGATTGGACACAATCTAGTCAATTAGATTTACTATCACCAAGAGGACAAGTTCCTGCAAAAACAATGCAAAGTGTCTATTTAGAATTGCGAAAGCATTGGTTTGCAACTGAAACAGAAATTGCTAAAACCATGAACTTAGATGTGTCTGTTGTCAATAAATCGTTAGAAACTTTTACGCAAGCAGGAAAAGTTATTTTCGATTTAAAAAACAAAGTATATCGTATTCGAGAATTAAAAAGAGAAGGAATAGATATAGAATCTCTACGTTTTTCTAGTGAAACAGATAAAGAAGCTTATAAATTAATGGAACAAAACGCTGTTTCAGATTTAAAAGTTGAACATAAAAACGATAAAATTACACTTAAAAGTACTGTAAGTAATAAATATAAAGTTGTTACAACAATAGATAATGACTTAAAAATAGTAGATGGTAGTTGCACATGCAATTACTATTATGAAAATAAAATGACCAAAGGACCTTGTGAGCATATATTAGCAACAAGAATCACTTTTGATAAAAAATAATATTATATTTAAACCATGGTAATATGAATTTAAGCACACTAATTACAAATGTTTTTTTTAAGAAATACAGTTTTCAAAAGTTAACTTTCTATAAATAAAATCAATTGATGAATAAATAATACGATAACGTAGTTAAAATAAATGCTTTTGAATCAATATTATAACTTATCAAAAACTAATTGTGTTTATTGAGTAAGTTAACCTAAATAAGTATAAAGTTGAATAAATAAATTATGAAAAAACTAATATTATTTACATTTTTAATAATTTTTTCTTGCTCAAATAATGATGAAGTAGAAGAATTTACAGGACCAATAAGATTAAAAAGCATAACTTTTACTTCAAATAATAATAACGTTAGGATTTTGAATTTCTTTTTTAATGCTGATGGGACATTAAAAAAAAGTGAACAGATTGATAATTCACAAAATATTTCATATATAAATTATAATTATAGTCAAGGAAAGTTGATTTCTCGAACAAGAACAAACGGCTCCTTATTAGAGACATACACTTATGAAAACAATTTAATTACATCAAAAGATTACTATAATTCTTCTAGTGGAGTTATTACTTCTACGTTATATTATGAATACAATAATAATCTCGTAAGTAAATCCTATTCAGATATTAGTGTACCTCTTATTTATACGTATTCTGGTAATAATTTAAGTTCAACTGGAACCGAATTTGGTACAAGTTTCACTTATGAGTATGACACAAAGCAAAATCCTTACACAACTATATATACTGAAGAATATAAGAAAATTCAATTAATTGGAAGTAATAATGAAGTGTTAGTGAACTCTATTAATTCAAGTACTAACTACCAAGAGAACACAATATATATCTATAATAGTATAGGATATCCAACAATGTCTGATACGAATAATGGTGATTTAATTATAGATTACGAGTACGAACAATTTTAATATTATATTTAAACCATGGTAGTAATAAGATAAAAACCTTGCATTTTGATTGGTGTATCGCCAATCTTGCTTAAAGACACCGAACGCGTCACTGACTCGAACTTAACTTGTGAAATAGGTACTAGTGTACTATTTCCGGTTAGACTTCTGCGAAGTGAAATAATACACTAGTACCTATTTCACTGGAGTTGTTCAATTCAGTCTTGAGAATCGTACGAAGGGAATTAAATAGACATCTTATTGCTACCTTTTTATTATATGAAAAATTCTACAGAAAGAAGACAGGAAATTTATGATAAAATAAAAGCGTCTTCAAAACAAGAATATATACTTTCTGAAATGAAACGTTTGGGTTTTTGGAATCAAGAAGAACTTGATTTCGAAAGCGTTAATGCTTTTTTTAAAGAAGAGACAGAATTGTCTAAAAAGTTACAAGGGCTTTTAAAGGAAAAACGAGTTATTGAAGATCCTGAAGCTTTTTTAGCTAAGAAACACCAAGAACGTAAATTAGCTTCTAAACAATCTCAAAAAGAAACTAAAGAAAGACGTGAAAAAGAACGCTTAGAAAAGGCAGCACGTTGGAAAACGTCTAAAGAAAAAGATATTGTTTATCTTGGTTCTGGATATTCTAATAACCTTAATAAAAAAGAATGTGATGTTGCACGATTAAAAACGCAACAATTACCTGTTTTAAATTCAGCCGAAGATTTAGCTTCTGCTTTAGGTATAACGGTTGGCGAACTTCGGTTTTTGTCGTTTACACGAAAGAACTCTAAGATTAGTCATTATAAGCGATTTCAAATGCCAAAAAAATCTGGTGGTTATCGTTTAATTTCTGCACCAATGCCTAAATTAAAAAAGGCGCAACATTGGATTTTAGAACACATATTAAATAACGTAAAAGTACACGATAATGCACATGGTTGCGTTATTGGTAAATCTATAAAAACAAATGCAGTCCCTCATATTGGGAAAGCTGTAGTTATAAATCAGGATTTTAAAAACTTCTTTCCATCGGTAACTTATAATAGAATTAAAGGTGTGTTTATGTCTTTAGGATATTCTAATCAAGTAGCAACTATTTTAGCTTTATTATGTTCTGAGCCTAAAATACTAGACGTTTCTTTATTAGGTGAAGATTATTATGCACAGCGCGGAGAACGTTTTTTGCCACAAGGTTCGCCTTGTAGTCCAGCAATCACCAATATTTTATGTAGAAAATTAGATTTTAGATTATCTGGTTTGGCAAAAAAGTATGATTTCGATTATACTAGATATGTAGACGATATTACGTTTTCTGGTGATAAAAAAAGCTTACCTAAAATTACGGCATTACTTAAATATTCTGGTAAAATAGTACGCGATGAGAACTTTATGTTACATCCAGAAAAATTACGTGTCATGAAACGCAATGCCAAGCAAGAAGTTACTGGTGTTGTGGTTAATGAAAAAGCTAATATTCCTAAAACGTCTTTAAAGCGATTTAGAGCTTTATTACATTTAATAGAAAAAGAAGGAATAGAAGGAAAGTACTGGAATAAAGGCGGAAATGTTTTAGCTCAAATTGATGGTTACGCAAATTTTATTTTTCAGATTGATGAAGTAAAAGGTGCCATTTATAAAGAACGTGTAAATGCTATTCTTGTAAAATATAACTATAAGGAAGAGCATGTAAAACAATATGCGCCAAATACTAAAAAAGGTGCTTCTGGTTTATTAAGTGGGTTTATAAAGAAGGTATCTTCCTTTTTTAAGAAGTAAAGGACTTGATCTTTAGTACTGAACCATAATAAATAAGTGCGCGAACGATTACTCATAAATATTATTTAGGAAGAAATCGTGATTACTTCGTAGTTGAAACGGCATCCTTTTTTATTATTTCCAAAAATAAATATATATTAAAGCACTTGCCTAAAAGCATTGATGCTTAAAGAAGTCCAGATTTGAAAAAGATATAGTGGATAGCGTGGTTTTTATTTTTCTTAAAAACGCGCCATAAATACTATTCATTTTATTTATCTTGAGATTCTGTACTGAAATACTAAAAATGACTACAAATAAGGAATTAGATTTAGCTTGGGATTTTATTAATAACACAAATAGAAATGTGTTTTTAACAGGAAAAGCGGGAACTGGAAAAACGACTTTTTTACATAAGCTAAAGATGGAGTCTTTAAAGCGAATGGTGGTTGTGGCACCAACTGGAGTTGCGGCTATTAATGCTAAAGGTGTGACTATACATTCGTTTTTTCAAATGCCATTTGGACCTATTTTGCCTAACGAAGATTTAAAAGGTTCTGGTGGTTTTAATAGAAAATTTGGAAAGACGAAAATCAATATTATTAAATCTATGGATTTATTGGTTATTGATGAAATTAGTATGGTACGTGCAGATTTACTTGATGGTATCGATAAAACGCTACGTCGATTTAGAGATCGAACTAAAGTTTTTGGCGGTGTTCAATTATTAATGATTGGAGATTTACAACAATTATCGCCTGTTGTTAAGGATAACGAATGGCAATTATTAAAGCCTTTTTATGATAATGCTTTCTTTTTTAGCAGTCTAGCTTATAAAGAATCGTTTGCAATTACTGTCGAGTTAAAACATATTTACAGACAGGATAATCCTAAGTTTATAGATATTTTAAATGAAATTAGAACCAATACTTTATCTCAGGAATCTGCCGATGAGTTAAATAAAAGTTACGATCCAAACTTTCAAGCGACAGAAGAAGAAGGTTATATTTCGTTAACAACGCATAATTTTAAAGCAGAACAAACCAACAAGTCCGAATTAGAGAAACTTAAAGGTAAGTCTGTTAATTATAAAGCATCGGTAGAAGGTAAGTTTCCAGAATTTTCATACCCAACAAAAGAAGTATTAAACTTAAAAGTTGGCTCTCAGGTTATGTTTATTAAAAACGATAGTTCTGTAGAGAAACGTTATTTTAATGGTAAAATTGGTAAAGTTATTTTACTGGATAAGGATGAAGTGGTTGTAAAATGTCCAGACGATGAGTTTAATATTATTACTAAACAAGAGGTTTGGGATAACATAAATTACGATGTAGATAAGGAAACTAAAGCCATAACAGAAAACAAAATTGGTTCTTATACGCAGATGCCTTTACGTTTGGCTTGGTCTATTACTATTCATAAAAGTCAAGGTTTAACTTTCGATAAAGCAATTATAGATGCCGAAGGCGCATTTGCTCATGGGCAAACGTATGTGGCCTTAAGTCGTTGTAAAAGTTTAGAAGGTTTAGTGCTAAAAAGTAAGATTAGTTCTAACCAGATTATAAGCGATATTAATGTTATTACGTTTAATAAAAGAGCCGAAGAAAACCAACCGGATGAAACCGTTTTAGCTAAATCTAAGAGAGAATTTCAACTCGGTATAATTGCAGAAATTTTTAACTTTTATAATTTTTTATATCCTGTTAATCGCGTTTTAGATGTCTATTATAAAAATAGAGGCAGTATAGAAGGTAATGTTGAAGCGCCTTTAATTACAATAAAAGATTGTGTGGCTAGTTTGCTAAAAATAGCCAACGGATTTAAGGCACAATTAAATGAGCTTTCTGAAATTACACTTACACCAGAATCTAGTAAAGAAATACAAGCACGTTTTGCAAAAGCATTAAACTATTATAAGAAAGAAGTCGAAGCGAAAATTCTTGAGCCTTATAAAACGTTCAGTTTTACAACAGATAATAAGACTGTAGAAAAAGATCTGACAAAAGCTTTAGATTTATTTGAAGAATTACTTGCTACAAAACAACTTTATTTTAAAGGCTTAGCAGATGGTTTTAAGGTGAAACTGTTTTTAGAGTTAAGGGCAAAATCTGTTTTCTTAGCAAAAGAAGCACCAAAGAAACCTAGAAAAACAATTATCGATGGTACTACAAATGTTGAGTTGTTCGAGTTACTTCGCGAATTAAGAAATACAATTGCAAAGGATCACGATCTGGTTCATTTTCAAATTTTCACACAAAAATCTTTGTACGAAATGTGTGAAACCTTGCCAACAAATTCTGCAGAACTACTAAAAGTAAACGGTTTCGGGAAAACCAGAGTAGAGAAATACGGAAAAGATATTCTAAAAGTAATACGTGAGTATTGCGATGAAAACGATATTGAAACGGCTAAGAAATCTGAAATTTTTGAAACAGCAAAGCCTAAACGAAAAGTAGGCGAAACTAAAACAACCTCTTTAAATTTATTTAAAGCAGGAAAAGCAATAGAGCAAATAGCTATGGAACGCGATTTAAATGTGGCTACAATTAGCGGACATTTAGCAAGTTTTATAGACACAGGAGAAATTAAAATCTTAGACTTAATTTCCGAAAAACATTATAAAGAGTTAAAAGCTATTATTCCAAAACAGAAGTTTGAGAACATTTCAGACTTAAAACACCAAATAGATAATAAGTATACTTTTGGAGAATTACGTTTGGTTTTGGAAGATTTAGCAAGAAATAAAAAAGCGTAACCAAACTTTGGTTACGCTTTTTGTATATAAAATAAAGAATTTATTATCCTTTAATAACGCCTCTTGAAATTACAATTTTCTGTATTTCAGAAGTCCCTTCATAAATTTGTGTAATCTTAGCATCACGCATTAAACGCTCTACATGGTATTCTTTTACAAAACCATTTCCACCATGTATTTGTACAGCTTCTACAGTATGTGTCATTGCAACTTGAGAGGCGTATAATTTAGCCATCGCACTAGACATATCGTAATTATTACCTTGGTCTTTATCCCAAGCGGCTTTCATTACTAACATACGTGCAGCTTCAATTTCAGTATACATATCTGCTAATTTAAAAGCAATTGCTTGGTGATTGCAAATTTCTGTTCCAAAAGCTTTACGTTCTTTAGAATATTTTAAAGCCAACTCATAAGCTCCAGCAGCAATACCTAAGGCTTGTGCAGCAATACCTATTCTTCCTCCAGATAAAGTTTTCATGGCAAATTTAAAACCAAAGCCATCTTCACCAATTCTATTTTCTTTAGGTACTTTAACATCGTTAAATTGTAACGTATGCGTATCACTACCACGTATTCCTAATTTATCTTCTTTAGGTCCAACGTCAAAACCAGGAGTTCCTTTTTCAACTATAAAAGCATTAATACCTTTATGTCCTTTGTCTTTATCTGTTTGTGCAATTACTAAATAAACATCAGCTCTTCCTCCACTAGTAATCCAGTTTTTTGTTCCATTAATTACATAGTGATCTCCTTTATCTATAGCAGTTGTTTTTTGCGATGTAGCATCACTTCCTGCTTCTGGTTCACTTAAACAAAAAGCACCAACAAATTCACCAGTAGCTAGCTTAGTTAAGTATTTTTGTTTTTGCTCTTCATTAGCATAAGACTCTAAACCATAGCAAACTAAAGAATTGTTTACAGAAACAATTACAGAAGCCGAAGCATCTATTTTTGAAAGCTCTTCCATTATTAAAACGTAAGAAATAGCATCCATTCCACTTCCGCCATATTTAGGATCTACCATAATACCCATAAAACCTAAATCACCCATTTTTTTTACTAATTCTTGTGGGAATTCCTGTTTGTTATCACGCTCTATAACGCCTGGTAATAATTCGGTTTGTGCAAAATCACGAGCTGCGTCGCGTATCATTATATGCTCTTCGGTTAAGCTAAAATCCATCTTTCTATAATATTAATTTGATAAAATAAGAGTGCAAATATAGCTCTTTATTAGTTTTTTTTCAACAGATATTTCTATTTTTACAGAATATGATAAAAACTGAATATAATGTTATTGGAGTTATGTCTGGGACCTCTTTAGACGGAATAGATTTAGCATTCATCAATTTCTCTTTTAACGAGAATTGGTCTTTTCAAATTATTAAAGCTGAAACTGTCGCTTACGCGGAAGAATGGCTTGGTAAATTGAAAACTTTAATAGAACATTCAAAAGAAGAACTAAAAGAATTAGACACAGATTACACATTGTATTTAGCTGAAGTTATAGATAATTTTATTAATAGAAATAACATTTTAGAAATTGATGCCATTTGTTCTCATGGACACACAGCATTACACAAACCTGAAAACGGACTAACATACCAAATAGGAAATCTTCCAGTTTTAGCCAAAATACTAAACCAAACAATAATTTGTGATTTTAGAGTTCAAGATGTCGAATTTGGAGGTCAAGGTGCTCCTTTAGTCCCAATTGGAGATAAATTACTGTTTTCAGATTATAATTATTGTGTAAACCTTGGAGGTTTTGCGAATGTTTCAACAGAAATTAAAGGAAAAAGAATAGCTTTCGATATCTGTCCTGTAAATATTGTCCTTAATAAGTATATCTCAACATTAGGTTTTGCGTATGACGATAAAGGTGCTTTTGCAAAAGAAGGAGCATTAAATACTAATTTATTAAATGAGTTAAATAACCTTCAATTTTATAAAGAAACCTACCCAAAATCATTAGGATTAGAATGGGTTAATGAAATTATATTTCCATTAATTAATAGTTATAATCTTTCAGTAAAAGATGTTTTAAGAACTTTTGTAGAGCACGTTGCTATTCAAATTTCTAATGTTTTAAATATTAAACAGAATGCATCAGTATTAATAACTGGAGGTGGCGTTTTTAATTTATTTTTAATGTCTAGAATAGAAGACTTGTGTTATAATACAATTAAAATACCTTCAAAAGAAATTATAGAATTTAAAGAAGCTTTAATTTTTGGCTTTTTAGGAGTTTTAAAACTTCGAGGAGAAAGCAACTGTTTATCTAGTATTACAGGAGCAAAAAAGGATCATTCTTCAGGTGTAATTTTTCAATTGTAAAAAAAAATATTTTTTTACTTTATGCACCTTTAGTTTTTTATATTTGTTAAACCAATAAATCATTATTCAAATGAATCAACTTTAGCTACGTTTCAATTATATTTTCCGAAAACAAATACAAATTGATAACGTTACAATAGACTAAAATGAAAGAATTACTTAAAATATACGAAAATAAAGAGCCAGAAATTATTTTTAACTGGAAAGATGCAGAAACAGAAGCCGAAGGCTGGACAGTAATAAACTCTCTTAGAGGAGGTGCTGCAGGTGGAGGAACAAGAATGCGTAAAGGTTTAGATATGAACGAAGTTCTATCGTTAGCAAAAACAATGGAGGTTAAATTTACCGTTTCAGGACCAGCAATTGGTGGTGCAAAATCAGGTATTAATTTCGACCCTAAAGACCCAAGGAAAAAGGGTGTTTTAGAGCGTTGGTATAAGGCAGTCTCTCCATTACTTAAAAGTTATTATGGAACTGGTGGCGATTTAAATGTAGACGAAATCCACGAAGTAATCCCAATTACAGAGCAATCTGGAGTTTGGCATCCACAAGAAGGTGTATTTAACGGACACTTTAAACCAACAGAAGCAGATAAAATTAATAGAATAGGACAATTACGTCAAGGTGTTATTAAAGTTATAGAGAATCCAGGTTTTTCACCAGATGTGGCAAGAAAATATACTGTAGCAGATATGATTACAGGTTATGGCGTTGCCGAAGCTGTAAAACATTATTACGAAATTTATGGAGGGAGTGTTGTTGGAAAACGCGCGGTTGTTCAAGGTTTTGGAAACGTAGGTTCTGCAGCAGCTTATTATTTAGCACAAATGGGAGCTAAAGTGGTTGGTATTATAGACATTTCTGGAGGTGTTATAAAAGAAGAAGGTTTTTCTTTCGATGAAATAACAGACTTCTTTTTAACTAAAAACGGAAATACACTAGCGACAGAAAACATGATTCCGTTTGCAGAAATGAACGATCGTATTTGGTCTCTAGAAACTGAAATTTTTGCACCATGTGCTGCATCTCGTTTAATTACTCAAGATCAAATTAGCCAGATGATTAATACTGGACTAGAAGTTATTTCATGTGGAGCAAATGTACCTTTCGCAGATAAAGAAATTTTCTTTGGAAGCATTATGGAATCTACAGACGAGAAAGTAAGTCTTATTCCAGATTTTATTTCAAACTGTGGGATGGCAAGAGTGTTTGCATACTTTATGGAACGTAAAGTACAAATGACGGATGAAGCCATCTTCAACGATACATCTAGCATTATTAAAAAAGCTATTCAAAATACATACGATAAAAACCCAAGCAAAACCGAGATTAGTAAAACAGCATTTGAAATTGCATTAACTCAACTCGTTTAAAACTCTCATTACAATAAACTATGGAAACAGCAATTATTCTAGTATTCGTAATTGGTTATTTAGCCATTACATTAGAACACAGTATTAAAATAGATAAATTAATTCCTGCTTTAGTCATGATGGCTATAAGTTGGGCATTAATTTCATTAGGTATAGATTCGTTTCCAAATTGGTTCGATTCTGCAAATCATGCGTTAGTAGAAAACTTTCCTGCATTAGGTCATGAAGCCAAAATGCATTTAATGGAAGAAACATTATTGCATCATTTAGGTAAAACTGCCGAAATTTTAGTATTCTTATTAGGAGCAATGACAATTGTTGAAATTATAGATTATTTCGATGGTTTTTCAACTATAAAAAACTTTATTAAAACAAAGAAGAAGTCTAAAATCCTTTGGATTTTCTGTGGTTTAGCATTCGTGCTTTCTGCAATTATAGATAACTTAACAGCTACTATTGTATTAATATCAATACTTCAAAAAATTGTAAAAGATAGAAACGTACGTATTTGGTATGCTGGTTTAATAATTATAGCGGCAAATGCAGGTGGTGCTTTTTCTCCAATTGGAGATGTAACAACGACAATGCTTTGGATTGGTAAAAAAGTATCAACAGGTCACTTATTTGGTTACCTATTATTACCATCTTTAGTATGTATGTTAGTGCCTACTTTTATAGCTTCATTTTTACCAGCGTTTAAAGGAAACTTAGATGTTGAAGAAAATGAGGACGATAAACCAAAAAGTCGTTTCAGTGGTACAATGTTATATTTAGGGTTAGGAGCAATTGTTTTTGTACCTGTCTTTAAAATGGTAACTCATTTACCTCCTTATGTAGGGATGATGTTGTCTCTAGGGGTTGTAGCTATTTTTGCTGAAATCTACAGTTCTTCAAAATTCAGTTTAACTGAGTATGATGGAGTTGAAAGTGATGCTCATGCACACCACAGTCCAGTACACCACTCATTGTCTAAAATTGAATTGCCAAGTATTTTATTTTTCTTAGGTATATTAATGGCTGTAGCTGCTTTAGAATCTTTAGGTACATTATTTAATTTTGCAGATTCTTTACAAACTTCTGTTCCAATGTTAGGAACTGAAATTCATCCAGGTGGTCACGCAGGTGTTTCAGATTTAGTAGTTATTCTATTAGGTATTGGTTCTGCAGTAATAGATAACGTACCATTAGTAGCAGCAAGTTTAGGTATGTTCCATGAGCCTATGGATAACGAACTTTGGCACTTTATTGCTTATGCAGCAGGAACTGGTGGAAGTATGTTAATTATTGGTTCTGCAGCAGGAGTTGTTGCAATGGGAATGGAAAAAATAGATTTTTTCTGGTATTTCAAAAAGATATCTTGGTTAGCTCTAGTAGGCTTTTTAGCAGGAACATTAGTATTCTTTTGGACTAGAACACTATTTTAAACAAGCTCTTTAATACGAGATTAAAAAAAATAACGTTATACATTTATCTAAACACACAATATGTTAAGCACTTTATTACAAGACGCATCACAAGAAGCAGATTTATTAGTTGATGGTGAAACTACCGAAAAAACATTATCAATAATCGAGTTAATTACAACTGGTGGTACTGCTGGGATAATAATAATAGGTTTACTATTTGTTTTATTTGTTGCAGCACTTTATATTTATTTCGAAAGGATCATGGCAATAAAAGAAGCTTCAAAGGTAGATGCTAATTTTATGAATCAAATTAAAGATTATGTTAGTAGTGGTAAAATAGATTCTGCTCAAAATTTATGTTCACAAACTAATTCACCAGTGTCAAGGTTAATTAGTAAAGGAATTTCTAGAATAGGAAAACCTTTAGACGATATTAATACAGCGATAGAAAATGCAGGACGTTTAGAAATTTATAGCTTAGAGAAAAATGTAAGTGTTTTAGCTACAATTTCTGGAGCTGCACCAATGATTGGTTTTCTTGGAACAGTTATTGGAATGATTCTTTCAATATTCGAAATAGCAAACTCAGGTGGTTCTATCGATATTAAAACATTAGCAGATGGTTTATATACTGCAATGACAACAACAGTTGGAGGCTTAATTGTAGGAATTGTTGCTTATATAGCATATAACCATGTCGTTGTAAAAACAGATAAAGTGGTGTATCAAATGGAAGCAAATTCATTAGAATTTTTAGACCTTTTAAATGAACCAATTTAATAACTAATTTATGAATTTACGCGGAAGAAATAAAGTAACACCAGAATTCAATATGTCTTCAATGACGGATATTGTTTTCCTACTACTTATCTTTTTTATGATTGCTTCTACGCTTGTTTCAGCTGAAGCCATAGATTTGTTATTACCAAGTTCAACAAGTAAAACAACACAAACAAAAAGTGTATCTGTAAGTGTCGATAAAAACAATAGTTACTATATAGACTTAAAAAAAGTATCAAAAGAAACACTAGAATCTGAATTATTAGCAAAAATTGGTGGAGCAGAATCTCCAACAATCACTATTCGTTCAGATCAAGATGTAGAAATGAAACATGTTGTCTACATAATGGACATTGCAAATAGAAATAAGATAAAATCAACCCTAGCAGTAAAATCGCAATAATTTGAAATACCTACAAACAAAACACGAACAAAATTCGGCTAAAATCACAACTTTAATAGTTGTGATTGTTGTATTACTCTGTTTTGTGGTTGGCCAAGATTATCAAGAATTACCTGAAGAATACGGAGTTGAAATGAACTTTGGAGATGTAAGTACTATTAATGATAATACCGAACCAAGTGCATCTAAAAGTATTGAGGAGCCTGAGCCTTCAGAAGAAGAGGTTCTTGAAGAAGAGATAGCAGAAGAGGAGGTTCAAGATGAAGCTATTGAAGAAGAGGTAAATGAAGAAGAAATTGCGGAGGCAGCCGAAAAATTAAAGCAAGAAGAAGCTTTAGAAAAACAAAAAGCTGACGAAGCCGAAGCTGCGGAAAAGGCGGAGGCGGAAGCTGCGGCTGAAGAAGCTGCAAAAGTAGCGGCAGAAAAACTATTAGCTCAGCAGGAAGAGGAAGCTCTAAAGATTAAAAACGAAAAAGAAGCAAAAGAAGCAAAAGAGGCTAAAGTAGCGAAAGAAGCTAAAGAAAAATCAGAAAAACAAAAGAAGGACGCTCTAGAAGCAAAAAAAGCTAAGGAAGCAAAAGAAGCAGCAAAAGCAAAAGCTGATAAAGCAGCCAAAGATGCAAAAGCAAAAGCTGATGCAGTGAAAAAGGCAAAAGCTCAAAAAGCAGCAGCAGATAAAGCTGCCAAAGCAAAGTCAGACGCAGCAGCGGCTAAGGCAAAAGCAGCAAATGCAGCGAGAGATAAAGCAGCGGCAAAGGCGGCAAGTGACAAAGCAGCAGCAGCAGCAAAAAAGAAAAGTGAAGGAAATAAAACTGTTCGCTTTGATTTAATTGAAAATTCTCCTGTTTACCCAGGTTGCGGATCTGGTAGTAATGAAGCTAAGAAAAAATGTATGAATGATAAAGTCAGACAATTTTTATCTAAGAACTTTAATACGATACTAATATCAGATTTGGGATTAACAGGATTACAGAAAATAAGTATCCGTTTTACAATTGATGCATCAGGTAACATTATCGGAATTAGAACAAAAGGTCCGGATCCTAAATTGGAAGCAGAAGCTAAACGAGTTACTAAATTATTACCGAAAATGAAACCAGGAATGCAACAAGGAAGACCAGTGTCGGTAACTTTTAATTTGCCTCTTAGTATTAAAGCTAATTAAAATAATATTCGCTTTTAGGTTAATATGAAATATTTAAAAACAAAACACGAACAAAATTCAGCTAAGATAACAGCCTTAATAGTAGTTATCTTAATCTTGTTGTGCTTTGTAGTTGGACAAGATTATCAAGATCCTCCAGAAGAATATGGAGTAGCAGTAAACTTTGGTAATTCAGCAGTTGGAAGCGGAAACGTTCAACCAGATAAGCCTGTCAAATCAGAGAATTTAAATATTAATAAGCAACCTCAAGAAGCGCAATCTGAACCAAACAAATCAGAAGAGCAAACAAATGATACTCAGGAGGCGTCGGCTTCAGAAGAAGTAAAAGAAGATGTTTTAACTCAAGACACAGAAGAAGCAATAGCTATAAAAAAAGCTGAAGCCGCAAAAAAGGCTAAGGCAGAAGCAGATGCTAAGGCTAAAGAAGCTGCAGCAAAAAAAGCGAAAGCTAAAGCAGATGCTGAAGCAAAAAAGAAAGCAGAAGAAGCTCAGAAAAAAGCAGAAATTGATGCTATGATGGGAGGAATGAATAATTCCGATGGAGAATCAAGTGGTAGTGAAGGAAACGATAATACAGCAGGAGATAAAGGGCAGCTAGATGGTAATCCTTATGCACCAAGTTACTTTGGTGGAGGTAAAGGTAATGGAGGAGTCGGTTCTGGTCTTGGTGGACGTGGTCAAGGTAAATTTAATGAAGTTAAACAAGACTGTAACGAAACAGGTTTAGTTGTTGTTTTGGTCGAAGTAGATAGAAGTGGTCGAGTGGTTAAAGCAACACCAGGAGTTAGAGGAACAGAAAACACTGCAGCTTGTTTATTAGAACCTGCAAGAAAAATTGCAATGTCTGGTAAATGGCCAGCAGATTCAAAGGCGCCTACAAGGCAAATCGGCTTTGTAAGTATAGATTTTAAATTAGGACAATAAAAAATGACATACAAAGATACTATCAACTGGATGTTCTCTCAACTTCCAATGTATCAAAATCAAGGAAAAAGCGCTTATAAAGTAGATTTAAGTAATACTATTTTATTAGCAAAACACCTTAATAATCCAGAAAATAAATTCAAGTCTATACATGTAGCAGGAACCAATGGTAAAGGTTCTACAAGCCACATGTTAGCTTCTATTCTTCAAGAAGCAGGATATAAAGTGGGTTTATATACCTCACCACATTTAAAAGATTATAGAGAGCGTATCAAGATTAATGGTAAAGAAATTAGTAAGGAGTATGTAATTCAATTTATAAAACGTAACAAAAGTTTTTTAGAAAAGAATTATCTATCTTTTTTCGAGATGACAGTTGGGTTAGCTTTCGAGTATTTCGCTAATCATAAAGTCGATATAGCTATAATTGAAGTAGGTTTAGGTGGTAGATTAGATTCTACAAACATTATTAGACCAGAAGTTTCAGTAATCACAAACATTGGATTAGATCATACACAGTTTCTTGGTAACACTCTCAAATGCATTGCGAGGGAAAAAGGAGGAGTTATTAAACATAATATTCCTGTTGTTATCGGAGAGACACAAATAGAAACTAAAGATATTTTTATTGAAATAGCAGATAGCAATCATGCTAAAATTCTTTTTGCTGATAAAACCAAAACAATAAATTATAAAAGCGATTTAAAAGGCGACTATCAAGATAAAAATATTAAAACGGTTGTTAATACAATTAATGAAATACAATTAAAAGGCTTTAATATTTCACAGCAAGACATCAAAAAGGGGTTATTAAATGTTGTGCATAATACAGGGCTACTTGGTAGATGGCAAGTATTAAAAAATAATCCGAAAGTTATTTGCGATACAGCTCATAATAGAGAAGGTTTAAAAATTGTAATAAATCAACTCCAAAATGAAGAATGTATCAACCTGCATATTGTCTTTGGAGTAGTAAACGATAAAGATTTAGACTCAATTATTGATCTTTTACCAAATAATGCAAAATATTATTTATCTAAACCAAATATTTCTAGAGGACTAGATGTTAATATTCTTAAACAGTACTTTAATGATAATAATTTAGTTTCAGAACCGTATAATTCTGTAAATGAAGCATATAAAATGGCTTTAAAAAATGCAAATCCTGAAGATGTTATTTACATTGGAGGAAGTACTTTCGTTGTGGCAGAAATTATTTAAAAGTTTTTTTCAAAAACGCTTTGTAGTTCTAAAATCTCTTGTATATTTGCGCACCGAATATATCGGGCGACTAGCTCAGTTGGTTCAGAGCACTTGGTTTACACCCAAGGGGTCAGGGGTTCGAATCCCTTGTCGCCCACTTAAATTAAAAAATCCTGATGATAATTTCATCAGGATTTTTTAATGTTTTTTCTTTGGTAGTTCTAAAATCTCTTGTATATTTGCGCACCGAATAAATCGGGCGACTAGCTCAGTTGGTTCAGAGCACTTGGTTTACACCCAAGGGGTCAGGGGTTCGAATCCCTTGTCGCCCACTTAAATTAAAAAAT
>NZ_LIQH01000024.1 GCF_001418085.1 Lacinutrix algicola | reverse complement strand
CAATGATTAGTCATTGAGATTTTTTTGTTTTTATACAATTCTGTTTTTAGAAACTATTTTTATACCTTTATTTTAAAATTTAATAATGAAAAAAAATATTATATTATTAGCTCTTATATTTATAATCTCATCTTGTAAAAGCGATAAGAATAATGTTTTAAATGATGTTTCAACGAAGCATGATAAGATAGATTTGGTTAACAATAATAATACAAAAGAAATGACAAAGGAAACCGTAACATTTCCATCTTTAGATGGTTTAACTATTACAGCAGATGTTTATAAAGTCGATGATAATCCAATTAGTGTTTTGTTATGCCATCAAGCAGGTTTTAGTCGTGGAGAATATATAGACACCGCTTTACTTTTAAATAGTTATGGTTATTCTGTTATGGCGATAGATCAACGTTCTGGTGACGGAGTAAATGATGTTATTAATGAAACGGCTAAGTTGGCTAAGTCAAAAAACTTAGAGACAGAATATATTAATGGTAAGCAAGATATTATTGCTGCTATAGATTATGTGTATAAGACAAATGATAATACTCAATTATTACTTGTTGGAAGTTCTTATTCTGCGACTTTAGCAATGCTAATAGGAGAGAAAAACAATAAGATTAAGGCAGTTGCAGCTTTTAGTCCAGGAGAATATTATAAAGGAATGAATATTCAAAATGAAATTAAAGATTTAGATAAACCTACTTTTGTTACTGCATCGTTAGGTGAAACAAAAGACTTAAGCACTTTAGTGAGTAAAATGAAAACAGAAAACCTTACGCATTATAAGCCTATCGAAGAAGGGATTCATGGTTCTCGTGTATTGTGGAAATCAACAAAAGGTTTTCAAGGTTATAGAAATGCATTTAAAGCATTTTTAGATACTATTTAAACTTACTTTACACAAAGTCTAGTATTCTTTCTAAAGCCATTCCTCTTGAACCTTTAATTAATAGTGTTCTATTTTTTATCTTTACGGTTTTTAATTCTTCTTTTAAAGTTTCAAAAGAGATAAATTGTTTTGCTCTATGAGATTTATTTTCAGATTCAAAAAAGTTTTCTCCAACTAAATAAATTGAATCGATATTCAAGCTAGTAGATAAGTCTAAAATGGCTTGATGTTCTTGTTTTGCATCTGTTCCTAATTCTAACATATCTCCTAAAAAAGCTATTTTAGTTTCATCTTTTAAAGCACTAAAATTTTCTAATGCTGCTTTCATGCTTGTTGGATTTGCATTATAGGCGTCTAGAATAATTTTATTTGTGCCTTTTTCTATTATTTGTGATCTATTGTTAGTTGGAGCGTAGTCTTCTAAGGCTTCTTTAATTTCATTTAATTCTACATTAAAATATTTCCCAATTATTGCTGCAGCACAAAGATTTGTGAAATTATATTTCCCAATAAGTTGAGAGTTAATTGTAGAATCTTCAATCTCAAAAGAAACAAATGGATTCGCCTCAATAAACTCTATTTTAAAATAGTTAGAATCTGTTTCCGAAAAACCAAGCTTTTTAATATATGTGTTTAGTTTTTCTTTTTGAATGGAGTCATCTGCATTTAAAAATATGTGCTTAGCGTTTTTAATTAAATAGGTGTAAAGTTCGCTTTTACCATTAATTACTCCCTGAATACTTCCAAAACCTTCTAAATGGGCTTTCCCAAAGTTGGTAATGTATCCGTAATCTGGCTTAGCTATGCTGCAAAGAAATTCAATCTCTTTTAAGTGATTCGCTCCCATTTCAACAATACCAATTTCTGTCTCGTTGGTCATTGAAAGTAAGGTTAATGGTACTCCAATATGGTTATTTAAATTTCCTATTGTGGCTGTTGTTTTGTACTTTTTAGAGAGTACAGTATTTATTAATTCTTTTGTTGTTGTTTTACCGTTACTTCCAGTTAAAGCAATTATTGGAATGCTTAAAAAAGTTCTATGGTAAGAGGCTAGCGCTTGCAATGTTTCTAGTACATTATCAACTAAAATAGTTTTGTTCGATGCTTTATGTTCAACTTCATCTATTATAACATAATTTGCTCCTAATTCTATTGCTTTTAAAGCAAAGGTATTGCCATTAAAATTATCACCTTTTAAGGCAAAAAACATATTGTTTTTAGATACTTTTCTCGTGTCTGTAGAAATGCCTTTGCATTCTAAAAAAAGGGTGTGCAGTTGTTCTATTTTCATAAAATAAAAGTATAAAAAAAGTCCTAACTAAACGTTAGGACTTTTAATATTATTTAAAACTAATATTAGTTTTTAGTTTTGTTTTTAGATTTAGATTTAGAACCTACTCTAGACATTGCACATCTAAACCCAATATAGTCTGTAGCCATATTTTGTGGGAAGTAACGTCTTTGTGCTGGGTCTAACCAGTATTCTCTATCTTTCCAAGAACCTCCTTTAAATACACGAGCTTCGTCGTTAATTAAAGATGTTCTTTTACTACTCTTATCCCATTCTCTAATCATATTTCCAGAAGAATCAACTTCTGTAGAATGTTTAGGTGAGTTATACATTTTACTTGTTAGAGCATCCTTTTCTCCTTCTGATTCGTCAAAATCTGCATATCCACGAGAAGAACGTCTATCACCATCTCTAAAGTTACGGTTATCACTTCTGTCGAAGTTTGTTCTTAAGTAAGTTTCATCTTCATCAACAGGAACTTGAGCAATTTCACCAGGTAAATCTCTTGCGATTACTTTTCCGTTTGGAAGTGTATCAAAAACAATCTCATCTGTAGTTACAATTTTAACTGTACCTTCTTCAGTAATAGCATTTTTAGTGTAAACGTTTCCTCTATAGTAGTTGAAATCGTTAAACTCATCATCAACAATAGGTCTGTAAACATCGGCAACCCATTCTGCAACGTTTCCTGCCATATCGTATAAACCGAAATCGTTTGGAGCGTAAGTTTTTACTTGAGCAGTAATATCAGCACCATCGTCAGACCATCCTGCAATTCCACCATAATCACCTTTACCTTGTTTAAAGTTTGCTAATTGATCTCCTTTAATTTTGCGTGTTCCTGAACGAGTGTACTGTCCATCCCAAGGATATTTTTTACGACCTCTATAAACATTATAACTTCTAATTTCAGATAAACCTAAGGCAGCATATTCCCATTCTGTTTCAGTAGGAAGTCTGTATTTAGGAGAAATAATACCTGTCTGTCTAGAAGCATAAACGTTAATTTCTTCACCGTTAGCATCCATTTGAGGTTTTAATTTTCCGCCTCTTAAAATATCTTCATTCCCACCAAAAGTTTGAGTTGGCGCATTAATATAAGTATCTGTACTAAAGTTTGCATCTGCAGTAGCTTCGTATTGGCTATCTTGTTTTAAGTAACCTTCTTGTTGTAATGCTTTTTCCTGAACTCTATCCGATCTCCAGTTTGCATATTCAACAGCTTGAATCCAACTTACACCAACTACTGGATATTGTCCATATCCTGGGTGGCGTAAATAGTTTTCAGTCATTACTTCGTTATAACCTAAACGGTTTCTCCATACTAAAGTATCTGGTACAACACCTTCGTATATTTTTCTAAAATTTTCGTCTTCTGGTGGATAAACTTGCTTAATCCAATCTAAGTACATTAAGTAGTTTTGATTGGTTACTTCTGTTTCATCCATGTAGAAAGACTGAATGTGTTGCTGGTTTGGAGTATTATTCCAATCATGCATTACATCATCCTGAACACGTCCCATTGTAAAAGTACCACCTTCTACAAAAACAGTTCCCGGAGGAGTTTCTTGTTCTTTAAATTTTGTGTTGTATTGAAATCCGCCTTCTTTAGCGTTAATTTCCCAGCCAGTGGCGCTATCTACGTTTGATCCGCCAGATCTACCACAGCCAACCAAGGTAATCGAAACTGCTAATAGCATTAAAATCCTTGATACAATTACTTTTTTCATACTGATACGTTTATGAGCTAATTAAGTTTTTTTTGGAGACGCAATATAATAATTCTACATAACTCTACAAGCTATTTTGTAAAATTAACTAAAAAATAAATACGCTTTATCCCATTTATTTACTATACATCGATTTGTGATTAGTTTTTAGCCGATGTTTTGAATCATTATAACGTCTTATTTTTTAATTTATTATTGTAATTTTGAATCGTTGTTATAAAAATGTTAAAAATGAAATAATAACATTGAAATAATCACGTTATTTAAAGCAATGAAAAAGATATTATTTGGTATTACAGTACTGCTTTGTACTATAGCCTATTCGCAACAGAAGAATTTTAATTTAACATGGAACGCTGCTAAAACCATGAGTACAGATGGTTATAGTATTCAAGTGCCTAGTTTTTCGCCTGTAGAACATTATAGTTTTAGTCTAAACGACGGAGTTAGTTTTGTAGCGCAATGGGATACTAATTCTAGTATAAAAGAGAGTAGTATAACTTTAACTAATGTTAAATATGCTTCCATTTCTACAACAGAATTAAAAGATTTAGATTTAAAAACTATTCCTACTTCTATTAAATATAGTTTAAAAAATGCGGAAGCGAGGGAAGATAAATATGCTTTTTTAACAGTTTCTGCAATAGTGAAAACTGGAACAAATTCTTATCAAAAAGTTACTTCTTTTACAGTTGATTATGAGAATTCTAACTTGTTTTATAGAAATGGTAATAATCAACCAATTTCAAATTCTGTATTAAGTTCTGGGACTTGGTATAAGTTTGCAATAAACAAAACAGGAGTCTTTAAAATGACTAAAAGTTTTATGGATAACTTGGGTATTAATACAAATTCTATTGATCCGAGATCTATAAAAATTTATGGAAAGGGAGGACAAATGATACCTTATTTAAATGATGATAACTATCCTCTAGATCCTATTGAAAATGCAATTAAGGTTGTTGGAGAGGAAGATGGTGTATTTAATAATGGTGATTATGTTTTGTTTTATGGTGTAGGTCCAGAAGGTATTGTAAACGATCCTTTGGTTAATACTAATATTAATCCATATCAAGATGTAACGTATTATTATATAAATATCGGATTTGGTAGTGGTAAAAGAATTCAAAACATGGCAGAGCCGTCAGGTAATGCAACAACAACAATAACTACGTTTCAAGATTTTCAATTTCATGAAATAGATGAGTTTAGCCTTGCTTATGTAGGAAGAAGGTGGTTTGGTGATAAATTAGATATTGAAACTACTAAAATATTCGACTTTAATTTTCCAAACCTTGTAATTTCAGAGCCTGTTAAATTTGTGTTTAATGGAGCTTCAACATCTGGTAATGCCGCAAATTGGACTGTTAGTGTTAATAATAATCAGGTTGCAGCAATTACAACTCCTGGAGTAGATGGGCATAATTATGGTGTTAGTGCAAATTATGCTAATGATATAAGTGTAGATTCAGATAATCTTTCTGTAAAAGTTGAATACGATAAATTAGGAGTGCCAAGTGCAGTAGGTTACATCGATTATATTTCCATAGAAGCAACAAGAGATTTAATTTATAGTGGAAAACAATTTGAGTTTTTTAACAGAGACGCTGCTCAAGATTCTGGAATCGGATTATATAGTATGTCTAATGCTTCTAATGTTTTTGAAGTTTGGGATATTACTGATGAAAATAATATTACTAATAAACTAAATTCAGATGCTACCTTAAGTTTTAAATCAGCTTTAGGAAGTTTGAAAAAATATGTTGCAATTACGGCATCAGATTTATATGAACCTATAAACCCTGGAAACTCTTCAGTTGGAAATCAAAATATTAAAGGAACAATTTTTAACGATAGTCAAGGGAATTTTCAAGACGTCGATTATATTATTGTTACGCCAAGTACTCTTTTAAGTCAAGCTAACCGTTTGGCGCAATTAAATAGGGACAAAAACAATTTAAATGTAAAAGTTGTTACTTTAAATTCTATATATAATGAGTTCAACACGGGTAATAGAGATATTTCAGCAATAAGAAACTTAGTTAGGTATGTATACGATAATGCCAGTTTACCAGAAAATAGACTGAAATATTTATGCCTTTTTGGAGATACTTCATTCGATTATAAATCTAGAGTTTCACCAAATACATATAATACACCCTCATGGCATGCTTTCGATAGTTATAATTTAACAAATTCATTTGTTTCAGATGACTTCTATGGTATGATGGGTTTAAACGAAGGAACCATGGTTACTTCTGATAGATTAGACATTGCTGTAGGTAGAATAATTGCAGATTCACCAACACGTGCAAAGGAGATGGTAGATAAAGTAGAAGTGTATTATTCTGAGGCGGCATTGGGGAGTTGGAGAAATAATTTTATTGCAATCTCAGACGATGTTGATGAAGTTTATGAAAGAACCCTACAAGAAACTACAGACCAAATTGCTGATGAAATCACTACAGAAAAGCCATTTTTAAATGCAATAAAAATTCATGCAGATTCATACCAACAAGAAGCATCGGCAGGAGGAGACCGTTATCCAGAGGTTTCAACTGCAATTTCAAATGCTATTGAAAATGGAGCGCTTGTAGTTAATTATTTTGGGCACGGAGGAGAAGATGGTTGGGCGACCGAGAGGTTTTTTCAAAAACCAGAAGCTCAGGACCTTAGAAACGATTGTAAGTTAAGTTGTTTTGTAACCGTAACTTGTGAGTACACACGATTCGATAATCCGCTTAGAATAACAGCAGGTGAATTAGTATATTGGAATAAAGACGGAGGAGCAATTTCTTTAATATCTACTACGCGTCAAATTTTTGTGTCTGTGGGAGTTGAATTTAATATTAAACTAGAAGAATATTTGTTTTCGTATAGTGATACAGATACTTATTTAGATCATGAATATCCTTCAATGGCCGAAGCACTTAGGTTAACAAAAAACAGTAATAGTATTGCTGGAGTTGGTCAGAAATATTTAGTTTTTTATATAGGAGATCCAGCACTAAAATTAGCATTCCCAAAACCAAATGTTAGACTAACTAAAATAAACGATGTACCAGTAGCTGGTAATTCAGAAGTTTTAGAGGCTTTAAGTTATACTAAATTAGCAGGAGAAGTTACAGATGTTTCAGGAAATTTATTAACTAATTATAATGGTAAAGTTGTTACAACTATTTATGATAAGTTAATACAAAGAGAAACCTTAGGAAACGACAACACCACAGAAGCGGGTTCGTTAATTAAGTTGCAGTATGAAACCTTAGGAGAAGTTATTTTTAGAGGGCAATCTACTGTTACAAATGGAGAATTTGAATTCGATTTTATTGTGCCTAGAGATATTGGAATACCTGTAGGTTATGGAAAAATAAGTTTTTATGCCTCGCGAGAAAATTCAGTCAGTGATGAGTCAGGTGGAGATATAAACGTATTACAAATAGGTGGTATAAATGAAAACGCAGCAGAAGATAATCTTGGGCCTAATATAAATTTATACATGAATGATGAAAACTTCGTTTCAGGAGGTATAACAAACGAGTCTCCAATATTATTGGTGAAATTACAAGATGAAAATGGAATAAATACCGCAAGTGGTATTGGGCACGATATAGTGGCCATATTAGATGGAGACGAAGTAAACCCTTACGTGCTTAATAATTATTATGTAACCGAGTTAGACGATTATACAAGAGGAAGTTTAAGTTATCCTTTTAGAGATTTAGAGCCTGGATTACATACTTTAACAGTTAAAGCATGGGATGTTTACAATAATTCTTCTACTGCAGAGTTACAGTTTAGAGTTTTTAATGAAGACGAAAATCTAGTAATTGAAAATGTGCTTAATTATCCAAATCCGTTTGTAAATTATACAGAGTTTTGGTTTAGTCATAACAGTTCGGAAGTTTTAGATGTTTCTGTACAAATATTTACAGTATCTGGTAAAATAGTTAGAACATTAAATGGTCAAACAACAGGAGTTGGTACAAAATCTACAAGTTCAACATCGAGAGACATCGTATGGGACGGTAGAGACGACTTTGGAGATAAAATAGGAAAAGGAACCTATATTTATAAATTAAAAGTACATTCTAGTGCCACAAATAAAACAGTAGAAAAAATTGAGAAGCTTGTAATCCTATAATAAAAAATTATATTTGCCAAATAAAATTGATTTATGAAAAAGAATATTTTAATAGTAATTGTGTTAGTTTTTACGGCCTATGGTAATGCGCAAAGTTCATTTCTAGTAGAGCCTTATCAAGATACACGAGTAATAACAACAGGTATGCCGTTTCTTTTAATAGCACCGGACGCTAGAGCTGCAGCAATGGGAGATATGGGAGTTGCAACTTCGGTAGATGCATTTTCTCAAAAGTGGAACCCAGCTAAGTATGTTTTTTCAACAGCAAAATCAGGTATCTCATTAAGTTATACTCCATATTTAAGTAAGTTGGTAAATGACATAGGTATTGGTTATGTCTCTTATTTCAATAGAATAGATGAACAAAGTGCTTTTGGAGCTAGTTTAACTTATTTTAGTTTAGGAGAAATAGAGTTTGTTAAAGATGAAAATTCTACTCCATTAATTCAGAAGCCAAATGAGTTAGCTTTAGATCTTTCATATAGTTTAAGGCTAAGCGATCAATTTGGTATGGCTGTAGCAATGCGTTACTTGCGTTCAGATTTAAAATTACAGACAGAAGATGGTCAAGATTTAAAAGCCGCAAGTACATTTGGTGTAGATATTACAGGTTACTACCAAAGTGAAGAAGAGGCTTATAACGACTTTAATGGTCGTTGGAGAGGTGGTTTTGCTCTTCAAAATTTAGGGCCTAAATTTAACTACGACGAAGGTGGACAAGAAAATTTCCAACCAACAACATTACGTTTAGGTGGTGGTTTCGATTTTATTTTCGATCAATACAATAAACTTGGAGCAACAGTAGAATTTTCTAAATTGTTAGTTCCAACTCCTCCAGTTCTTGGAAAGAGAACAGAATATACAGAAAGCGGAGAGAACGAAGGTTATCAAGCAGGAGAAGATGTGTTGATTGCTGTAGATAATGATTATATAATAGACGGTCAAGATAATGATGTAGATTTTATGTCAGGTATTTTTCAATCTTTTGGTGATGCACCAGGAGGAGGAAAGGAAGAGTTACAAGAGTTTACTTATGCGGTAGGTTTAGAATACTTATACCAAGATTCTTTTGCATTTAGAGCTGGTTATTTTAACGAGCATGAAACAAAAGGAGCACGTAAGTTTTTTGCCTTAGGAGCAGGATTTAAATACAATGTTCTTAATCTAGATTTATCATATTTGTTCTCTGCATCAAAAGTGCAAAGTCCATTAGAAAGTACATTACGTTTTTCTTTAACGTTTAATCTTGGAGAAGGAGAATATACAGAATATTAAAATATAGAATATTTTAAAAAATAAAAACTATTGCCCAAAGCAATAGTTTTTTTGTCTAAATTAATTTGTAGTTTTTTAATTAGAATTATATGAAAGAAGTAATAATAGAATCTAAACTTTATGTTTTCGATACTTTAGAAGATACACCTAAAGATATTCAAAGTTTAATGCAAAATGCAATAGAAGCAAGAGATAATGCTTACGCTCCTTATTCAAGGTTTCACGTAGGTACAGCAATATTGCTAGATAATGGTGAAATTATTTCTGGTAGTAATCAAGAAAATGCTTCTTATCCTTCTGGATTGTGTGCAGAGCGAACAGCTATTTTTTATGCAGGAGCTAAGTATCCAAAAGCAAAAATTGTAAAAATGGCTATTACTGCGGCGTCTCAAAACCAGAAAACAAGTGCGCCAATTCCGCCTTGTGGAGCTTGTAGACAGTCTATTGCAGAATACGAAACAAAGCAGGGAAGTGCTATAGAAATCTATTTTATGGGAGAGATTGGCAAGGTTATGAGATCTAACTCATTATCCAATTTATTACCTTTTGGTTTCGATTCATCAAATCTATAACGTTTTCGTAAAAAAAATCTTGAAATCATATAACATTAGTTAATTTTCACTTTTGGTAAACCAATACAAAGTGTTACTTTTGTTAGTGAAACAATTTTTTAAAATTGATTAATTGAACGAATATCAATTTTAAGTGGTTTTTAATTTATAGAAAAGAAACACCAAAAATGCAAAAAATAACTAAAGAAGTATACCTTAAATGGTATGAAGACATGTATTTCTGGAGAAAGTTTGAAGACAAACTTGCTGCAGTTTATATCCAACAAAAAGTTAGAGGATTCCTTCATTTGTATAATGGCCAAGAAGCAGTATTAGCAGGAGCTTTACATGCAATGGACTTAACAAAAGATAAAATGATTACTGCATATCGTAATCACGTTCAGCCTATAGGTATGGGAGTAGATCCTAAACGTGTAATGGCAGAATTATTTGGAAAAGCAACAGGAACTTCTCAAGGTTTAGGTGGTTCAATGCATATATTTTCTAAAGAACACCGTTTTTATGGTGGACATGGTATTGTAGGAGGTCAAATTCCATTAGGAGCTGGAATGGCTTTTGGAGATAAATACCACGATCAAAATGCAGTAACTATTTGCTGTTTTGGTGATGGAGCAGCAAGACAAGGTTCTTTACATGAGACTTTTAACTTAGCAATGCTTTGGAACTTGCCAGTAGTATTCGTTTGTGAGAACAATGGGTATGCTATGGGAACAAGTGTAGAGCGTACAGCAAACCATACAGATATTTGGAAATTAGGACGTGGATACGAAATGCCTTCTGGACCTGTAGATGGAATGAATCCTATTAAAGTTGCCGAAGCTTTTGATGAAGCGATTACTCGTGCAAGATCAGGTGGAGGTCCAACTTTCTTAGAAGTGAAAACATACCGTTATAGAGGTCACTCAATGTCAGATGCTCAGCATTATAGAACAAAAGATGAAGTAGAAGAATACAAGAAAATAGATCCTATTAAGCAGGTTAAAGATATTATTCTTAAAGAAAACTACGCTAGCGAAGACGATTTAAAAGTAATCGATAAGCGCGTTAAAGCATTAGTAGCAGAATGTGAGAAATTCGCAGATGAATCTCCATATCCAGAAAAAAGCTTAATGTACGATGTGGTATACGAGCAAGAAGATTATCCTTTTATAGATCACAAAATAAAATAAGCTATGGCTGAAGTAATAAATATGCCGCGTTTAAGCGACACAATGGAAGAAGGCACTGTAGCAAGTTGGCTAAAGAAAGTAGGTGATAAAATTGAAGAAGGTGATATTTTAGCTGAAATTGAAACTGATAAAGCTACAATGGAATTTGAGTCTTTTAATGAAGGAGTCTTATTACATATTGGTATTCAAGAAGGTGAAACAGCAAAAGTAGATACACTTTTAGCTATTATAGGAGACGAAGGTGAAGATATTTCTGGATTATTAAGCGGAAGTACTACTGAAGCTAAAGCTGAAACTCCAAATGAGGATAAAGCTGAAGCTACTACGGAGAGCAAAAGCGAAACTCCTAAAACAGAAGAAGCATTACCAGAAGGTGTTATAGTAGTAACTATGCCACGTTTAAGTGATACAATGGAAGAAGGAACTGTGGCAACATGGTTAAAACAAATTGGAGATACTGTAGAAGAAGGTGATATTCTTGCCGAGATTGAAACAGATAAAGCTACAATGGAATTCGAATCTTTTCAATCAGGAACTTTATTGTTTATAGGTTTAGAAGAAGGAGCTTCAGCAAAAGTAGATTCTTTATTAGCTATTATTGGTCCTGCAGGAACAGATGTTTCTTCTATTGCTAAAAACTTTCAGGTAGAAGGTTCTTCAGCTAAAAAAGAAGAAGTGCAAAAAGAGGAAGCTCCAAAAGAAGAGACTCCAAAAGCAGAAGCAAAGAAAGAAGCGCCTAAGCAACAAGCTAAAGCAACTGCTTCTAATACAAATTCTGGTAGATTATTTATTTCTCCTTTAGCCAAAAAGATGGCCGAAGAAAAAGGTATTCAACTTAATCAAGTTAAAGGTTCTGGAGAAAACGGACGTATTGTAAAACGTGATATCGAAAACTTTACACCATCTGCATCAGGATCTGCTTCAACAGCTAAATTTGTTGCAACTGGTCAAGAAGATTTCGACGAGATACCTAACTCAAACATGCGTAAAGCAATTGCCAAAAACTTAGCGAAGTCTAAATTTACGGCACCACATTATTATTTAAATGTGGAGTTTGATATGGAAAATGCAATAGCGTTTAGAAAACAATACAACTCTGTACCAGATATTAAAATTTCTTATAACGATATCATTGTTAAAGCATGTGCTTTAGCCTTAAAAGAGCATCCGCAAGTTAACTCTCAGTGGTTCGATGATAGAATGAAATTAAACAATCACGTACATATTGGTGTAGCAGTTGCTGTACCAGACGGATTGTTAGTGCCTGTAGTTAAATTTGCAAACGAGCAAAGTTTACCTCAAATTGGTGCAGCTGTTAGAGAATATGCTGGTAAAGCAAGAAGCAAAAAGTTAGCTTTAGACGAAATGGAAGGTAGTACATTTACTATTTCTAATTTAGGAATGTTTGGTATCGATAGTTTTACATCTATCATTAATCAACCTAATTCTGCTATTTTATCTGTTGGTAATATTGTTGAAAAACCAGTTGTTAAAAACGGACAAATTGTAGTTGGTAATACTATGAAATTATGTTTAGCATGTGATCATAGAACGGTCGATGGAGCAACAGGAGCTCAGTTTTTACAAACATTAAAAGGGTTTATTGAAAATCCAGTAACAATGTTAGTTTAAGCTAATTTTGATTAAATTGACTAATCTATTATAAAAAACAAATTAAAATGAAGAACATTAAGGCTATAGTACTAATGACGTTTCTTTCGTTATCAATGTTAATTGGTAATGCTCAAAAAAAGAAAGTTGCAGTAATTACTTTTTATGCAGATAAAACTATTGATTTATCCGCATTAAGCGCCTCGGCAGATTTAATTGCTAAAAATACGAAGCTAAGTGATGATCCAGATTTTAATTTAACAGAGCCACTAAAAAAACTGCATACTGCCTTTTTTAGTGAATATACTAAGAACTTCGATTTCGAAATTATAGATGAAAAAGAAGTATTATCTAACGAAGTTTACAAAGAGTTTGTTCCAACTTATCAAGAAGGATCAAATTTTTTAACAAATGTTGAAACAACTACTGCCATAGAGGGTTATAATGTAATTCCTTCTTACAGAAAAAATGTTAAAGATTTAAAGGTTGTAGCAGAAGCTTTAGGAGTAGATGCTATTATGTTTGTTAATCTATCATTCGGGTTTGTTAAAACAGGAATAGGAAGCATGGGATATGTTAGCGTACAAGCTAGATATGCTATGGATCTTTATACTAAAGATAATAATAGTATTTTTCAATTTAGAGAAATTGCAGGTTCGAAAAAGAAAGCAGTAATGGTTGGAGGTATTCCTGTAATGAGTACTAGTAAAATACAACCAATGTGTGAAAGTGCTGTAGAAAAATTGATGAAAGATTTAAATAAAAAAGTACAGCGTTTAGCAAAAAAAGCAAATAAGAAAATGAAATAGGTATCAACCTTTTTTATGTACATATTAAAAAGCCTGAATCAAGAATTTGATTCAGGTTTTTTTTATCTTTAAACTCTAATAAAATAGACAAATGAAAATACTAACTACTTTAGGTGTAATGGCCTTATTTATAGGTTGCGATTCAGCAAAAAAGACAACAACAGAAACAAGTGCAAGCACTACAATTGAAACTGTAGAAACTAATGCTCCAGTTAAAACAATAGATTTTGTTAACGCAGCAGAGCTTAAAGAAATGGTTTCTTTCTTGGCTTCTGATGATTTGAACGGTAGAGATACAGGTAGTGAAGGTATAGAAGTAGCAGCAAGTTATATAGAAACTAAGTTTAAGTCTTACGGTTTGAAGCCATACTTCGAAACATACAGAGATAATTTTGAAATAGAAGAATTAAGCGCCTATAATGTTATTGGTTATTTAGAAGGTACAGATCCAAAACTTAAAGACGAGTTTATTGTAATTGGAGCACATTACGACCATATTGGTACAGCAAAAGACGTAAACGGAGATACTATTGCAAATGGTGCAAATGATAATGCAGCAGGAACAAGTGGTGTATTGTCTTTAGCTAAATATTTTTCTAAAAATAAAACCAATAAAAGAAGTATCATTTTTACAACTTTTACAGCGGAAGAAAAAGGATTATTAGGATCTAAGCATTTAGCTAAAAGATTAAAAGAAAGTAATATTAATTTATATACCATGATTAATATAGAAATGATTGGTGTGCCATTTGTAGATAGAGATTACGAAGCTTTTATTACAGGTTACGAATTATCAAACTTAGCCGAAAAGATGAATGATTATGCTGGTGAAAATTTTATTGGAGCTTCAGATGTGGCTAAAAAATATGGTTTATTTAAACGCTCAGATAATTATGCGTTTTATGAAGAATTTAAAGTGCCAAGTCATACTGTATCATCTTGCGATTTAACAAATTTCGATTTTTACCACCATGTAGACGATGAGGTAGATAAATTAGATTACAATTTTATGGCAGATTTAATAAATAAATTAGCACCAGTTTTAGAGCAAATGGCTAATGCTCCAACACAAGACATTAAAATGAATGAGTAAGAATATAATTATTACAGGTACAAGTAGAGGTATTGGTTTCGAGTTAGTACATATTTTAGCTAATCAAGGACATAATGTATTGGCATTGTCTAGAAACGCACAGCCGGTTAGTAATTTACATTTTGATAATATCGAATCTTTTGCATTCGATTTAAGTAAAAAAGAGGATTACAAAAAAGTAGAAGCGTATGTTACTAAAGAATGGAAACAAGTAGATATACTTATTAATAATGCAGGAGCGCTTTTAAACAAACCATTTGCAGAAACCACAATAGAAGATTTTGAATACGTGTATAAAACTAACGTTTTTGGTGTTGCCGAAATGACGCGTTGCGTTTTACCTTTCATGATAAAAGAAAGCCATGTTGTTACTATAAGTTCTATTGGTGGTGTGCAAGGTAGTGTTAAGTTTCCTGGATTATCTGCTTATAGTTCTAGTAAAGGTGCCGTGGTAACACTTACAGAGCTTTTGGCCGAAGAATATAAAGAAACTGGACCAAGCTTTAATGTATTAGCTTTAGGAGCTGTACAAACCGAAATGTTAGAGGAAGCTTTTCCAGGTTATCAAGCGCCAACATCAGCATTAGATATGGCTAAATACATTGCAGATTTCTCTTTAAATGGGAATAAGTATTATAATGGAAAAATGCTACAAGTAGCTAACTCTACACCTTAAAATTTAGATTTTTAATTTAAACTAGCTTAATTTTTTGGCTAGTTTTTTTGAATAAAGACGTTGTAATTTTTAAACGTATATTAACTATTCTTATAGCTAATATGCGTTTTGTTTTTTATATACTGTACAGTGTGTTGACTAAAAAAAGACACAGTTGTCTTTATCGTTAATCACCAAAAAGAGCATTAGACATTGAGAAATTTATTTTAGATTTCTCTTTAAATAGAGACAGATGCTAGATGTTTTTATAATTTAAACTCTGTTTTTTTGTCATTGTTATTAAAAATACTAGGATAGTGTTCTTTTATATTTTTAATCATAAAATCAAGAGGTACATCATCAAAATGTCCGTAATCGTCTATGTATTCCATAAATCGATTTCCTTTACCATTATATTGCTGTAAAAATGAATTATTTTCTCCATCAAAACTTAATGGCTCAACATTCAGTTTCTCACATAATGATTTGTTAAATGCTGGAGACATTTTTAGCCATTTATTATTGAGGTAGACGTTAACCATTCCGTGTGGTGTCAATTCATTTGAACCAAATTTCTCTATTAATCTTTCTACCGCGATATGATTTTTAACTTTTCCTAAATGTAGTCTTGCAGCGATCCCTAAAGCACGAAGACAAGCAATTAATATTATAGATTTTTCTACACAGTTTCCAGATTGTTTTTCAACAAGATAGCTTGACTTATATTTTTCTTTTGAAAGACTTATGTTATAAGCATCATATTTCCAATTGTCACGTACTTTGGTATAGATTCCTATTGCTTTCTCTTTATTAGATAGAGTATCCGTTTTAAATTCAGATATTAGATTCTGTACTGAATCATTTTCAAAATCAAAACAATATGTAGATTCTAAATATTTCATTCTCGGTTGTGTGTTGTTTATTTTATGCCTAACAGTTAAACTAATATACAATCGTTTTAATGTTTTGTGTCTGTAGTTAGTTTAAAATAGGCGTTTGCCTATTTAGGTCAAAGTTAAGTATTTGTATGTCAAAGAGTATGAGTGACAAAAAAGAACCAATAATATTTATACTTTGCGATATAGCCACCAGTTCATATCTCTTGTTAATTTATATCCTAATTTTTCATAAAGAGGGATTGCTAAATTTCCTTTATTTGTATGTAAAATAGGTGTTTTATTTTCTTTTAAAATTTCTTTTGTATTATGAACAATTAATTGCCTTGCCAATCCTTTTCCTGTGTAATCAGGGTGAGTAACAACTGCACTTATTTCAATAAAAAGGTTAGTTTGCATGCGTTGTCCTGCAATCGAAACTAATTTCCCATCCTTTAAGATGCCATAATAATTGCCCATTTCGAAGGTTCTCTTTTTATAATAACCAGGCATAACTAACCAAACTAAATCATAAATTTCATCAATAAATGTTTCGTCTAATAATACGATGTCTTCTGTTATTTCAATATCGACTAGTTTATTTAAAACCATTTGGCAACCGTCAGTCTTTTTTTCTAAGACAACGTTTATTCCATCGACTATTGGTGTTTGGTTTTCCGAAACAAAGAAAAAATCATCCGAAGAGTTTGTGTATTCATTTGCCGCTTTTGCTGTTTTTGTGTCATCGTAAAAAGCAGCAAAATTGCAAACATCAGGTTTGTAAAATTGCACTCTATTAAACTCGATAACGAATTTTTTATGAGTTTCTTTTAAGGAATGCCAAACTGGATTTTTTAATTGATGTTCTAAATCTTTCATTAAAATGAATGAAATTAAGTTTAAATATTAATGAATGCTTGATATTTTCAAGTTTAATTATAATAATCGAAGTTCGCTCATTTTTTAGACAAAGCCAAGTACATAAAACACAAACATTCCTTAATTAATCTGCTAAAGCATAAAATAGCAGTACCTTTGCAGCAAAATAAAGAAGTGACCTACAATTAAGATAGCGTTTGCTTCATAAACACTATTTATGTCATTCAAATTATTAGGCCTTTCTGAGCCAATACTAAAAGCAATTAGTAAAAAAGGATACGATACTCCGTCTCCAATTCAAGCAAAAGCAATTCCACCTATATTAGATGGTTACGATGTTTTAGCTTCTGCACAAACAGGAACAGGAAAAACAGCAGGTTTTACATTACCAATGCTACATATATTAAGCGAAAATCCTAAAGAAAAATTTAGACCCATTCGTGCTTTGGTATTAACACCAACAAGGGAATTAGCTGCACAAGTATATGCTAATGTTAAAGAATATAGCGAGTTTTTAAATTTAAGAAGTACTGTTATTTTTGGTGGTGTAAATCAAAAACCACAAGTAGCAAATATTAGAAATGGAGTAGATGTTTTGGTCGCAACACCAGGACGTTTGTTAGATTTATGTAATCAAGGTGCGATTTCTTTAAAGCGTGTTGAAATATTTGTTTTAGATGAAGCAGATAGAATGCTTGATATGGGTTTTTTACGCGATATAGAACGTGTTATGAAACTTATGCCAGACAAAAGACAAAATCTAATGTTCTCGGCAACGTTTTCTAAAGAGATTAAAAAGCTTGCTTTTAGTATTCTTAATAATCCAGTACAAGTTGAAGCAACTCCAGAAAATACAGCAGTAGAAGCGATTACACAAAAAGTATATCGTGTTGCAAAAGCACATAAAACAGGATTAATAATTAAACTTATTTCCGATGGAAATTGGAAACAAGTATTAGTCTTTACACGTACTAAACATGGTGCCAATAATTTAACAAAAAAGTTAATAGGTGCTGGAATTACAGCAGCAGCTATTCATGGAAATAAAAGTCAAGGTGCAAGAACAAAAGCCTTAAAAGGTTTTAAAGATGGAACTGTTCGTGTTATGGTAGCTACAGATATTGCAGCACGTGGATTGGATATTCCATTATTACCTCACGTTATAAACTTCGAAATACCAAACATATCTGAAGATTACGTTCATAGAATTGGTAGAACAGGTAGAGCAGGGGCAAAAGGAGAAGCAATCTCTTTAGTAAGTGCAGACGAGACTACTTTTTTAAGAGATATACAAAAACTGATTGGTGAAAAATTACCAGTAGAAATAATGGAAGGTTTCGAGCCAGATCCAAATGCATCTACAGCACCAATTAAACCAGGTCAAAACAGACAGCCTAGAAATAGCAAGCCTAAAGCAAAAGGTTCTGGAGATAAATCTAAAGGGAATTCTAACTCTGGAAATGGAGGCGGTAGAAACCGTACTAAAAATAAAAAAAGAAGTTCTAGTAACGATAGGCGTTCTAGTAGTTCAAGAAGTTAAAATGACTCAAGAATTAAAATCTAAAATAATAGAGGTTTGCAATACAAAAATTGCAAAAAAAGGAGACAATGTCGGTCTTTCTTTTTACGCCTTTTTTAAGAACAAAAACGATAATCCTAAGTTATTAATGGAAGCAGCTACTTGGTGGATTGAAACACACCAATTAGATCATTTTGAAAAGGCTTTGAAAATTAAAATCATGATTCAATAATTTTTTTATCACATTGAGTATAGTTAAATTAATAACCATTTTAACTATACTCAAAAAGATAAAATAAAGTTTTAAACGATATGGAAACTCAAAAAAACAACCCACTTCACGGTATTAAGCTAGAGCAAATTGTAACAGATTTACAAGCGCATTATGGTTGGGAATATTTGGGCTACAATATAAAAATTAAGTGCTTTACAGATAATCCTTCAGTAAAATCAAGCTTGAAGTTTTTAAGAAGAATGCCTTGGGCTAGAACTAAGGTTGAAAATTTGTATTTAGAGTACTTAAAAAAGAATAAGAAATAATAGTAAATAAAGTCTAGAATTATCCATTTAGTTAATGGTTTTGGTTTTAAATAATGCTTTTTATCTGTTAACTTTGCCTCTTAACGAATACACTTGTTTTTTAAGGTTTATTAGGCAATTTATACTAGAAATTCATTCTATTTTTGTCTGTAAAATTTAAAATAGATATGTTTTTCCCTAAATCACTATCGATAGTATTCATCATTTTTTACGTTATACTATCTACACCTTTTAATACTGTAAATGCACAAACTGGCCCTGGAGGAATTGGTGCTAATGATGGAACGTCAGATTTAATTATATGGTATCGCCCAGACAATGGTGTTGTAACAAGTGGAACTAGTATTAATAGCTGGTCAAATTCAGCTGGAGTTTCTGCTTTTAATTTAAGTGAAACAGGATCTAATAGGCCAACATTAGTATCTAATGCTATTAACGGTTACAATGAAATTAGTTTTAATGGCACCAACAGATTAAGAACAGGACTTACATTAACAACAGCAAATTTTATTACTAACCAAGCAACTTCTGTAGTTGTAGCTAAGTCAGATTATAATTCACAATCCTCTAGTCTTTATACTACAGATCCTTTAGTAAGTTCTACACGTTTTTCTACTCATATTCCATGGAACGGAACAGTTTATTTCGACATAGGTACATGTTGTAATAGTACAGCGAGAATACAAGTAGGAGGTTTAACAGGGTTAAATGATTATTCAATATGGTCTTATAATGCAAATCCTTCAACAGGAAAACAATTATATAGAAATTCAGACTTATTACAAGACAGAGCAGGTTCATCTAATTATACTTCTCATGCTTCTCAACGTTTTAATGTAGGAGGTTATACTTCGGGTACAAATGGTTATGTTGGAGATTTAACAGAGCTTGTAGTATTTAAATCTACGATTAATACGGCTCAACGTATTATAATAGATAATTATTTAGCAGCAAAATATGATAGAGCTTTAACCTCAAACGATGTTTATACACATGATAATGCGTCAAATGGGAACTTCGATCATGATGTTGCAGGTATAGGTCAAGCAGCAGATGGAACAAATCATACAGACTCACGTGGTACAGGTATTGTAAGAGTAAGCAATCCAAATAGTTTAAGTGATAATGAATTTTTGTTTTGGGGAGAAGAAACAAAAGATCCTACTTATAATTTTAGTACAAACACAAGTACTTATACTGAGCAATTAAACTCAAGATGGAGAGTAAGAAGACAAGGTAATGTTGGAACAGTAGATGTTTCTTTCGATATAAGCGGTTTAGATCTTACTAACAAACAAGACTGTGTTCCTTTGCAATTAGTTTTAGATAATGATTACAATTTCTCTTCTCCAGAGGCAAACGATGTATACGATTTAACAATAGTGGGTACTACAGCTACTGCAACTAATGTTCAATTAAAGCAAAACCGTTATTTTACATTGCGTTATACAGACCAAATTGTATGGGATGGAGCTAGTTTTTCTAATGGTTCTGGAACAGCAAATGCACCAGATACCACCAATGCTTGTTTAAAACTTACAGTTAAGTCTGGAAATGAAGCTGTTTTAGTTTCTAATGCAAATGTTAGAGAAATAGAAGTAGAAAACGGCGCGACACTAAAGGTTAGTGATGGTTTTCTATTAGAAGTAGAAAGCGGTATTATTAATAACGGTACAATAGACCTTTTAGGTGAAGCACAACTTATTCAAAACCATACAGGAACAACATTAAACTCGGGTTCAGGAAGTTTGAAGATTAGACAACAAGGGACATCAAATTTATATAATTATAATTATTGGACAGCACCAGTTAATAGAGGAGGAACATGGCAAATTGGGTATTTAGAAGATGCTAATGGAGCTGTTAACTTTACTAGTGGTTACAATGCAAATCCAGCAACCACACCAATTACACTAAGTAATTATTGGTTATACGATTATAATGCAGTTTCTGGAGAATATTCAGGTTGGAATTTTTTAACACCCTCAACAGGCTTAACACCAGGAAGAGGTTATTCTATGAAAGGATCTGGAACTTCTGGACCTGAACAAGAATACGTGTTCATAGGAGAAGCAAATGATGGAGATTATTCTTATCCCGTAGTAGCTGGAAACGATTTTCTGTTAGGAAACCCTTATACTTCTGCTTTAAATGCAGATCAGTTTATTAATGATAACCTATCAATAATTGAAGGGACATTATATTTTTGGGAACATTTTGCAACCAATAGTAGTCATTTGTATGCTAATTACGAAGGAGGGTATGCTACTTATAATTTAATGTTAGGTCTTCCTGCAGTTGCTGGTTTAGCTAGTAATAACGGAACAGCCTCTAAACCTAAGCCAACAGCTAACATAGGAGTTGGACAAGCCTTTTTTGTAACCATGGAAAATGCAGGTACTCTAGTTTTTAATAACCAACAACGCTCATTTGCAAAAGAGTCTTCAAACGAAGCTGTATTTTATAAAACATCTAATTCAAACACAACTTCTTCAGTAGATGATAGAATTAAATTTTGGTTCTCATTTACTAGCCCTTCTCAATACAAAAGAGTTATTGGTTTAGGGTACGATTCAAATAATGCGACTTATAATTTCGATAACGGATATGATGCACAAGCTTATGACGATCAACCTAATGAGTTATATTGGATCCAAGAAGATTATAAATTATCAATTAAAGCTTTAGCTGAAGTTAATATTCAAGACGAGCTGCCTCTTGGAGTAAAAGTTACAGACGTAGGTTTATTTACATTTAGTATTTCAGAAATGGTAAATGTCCCAGATGGCCTTTCGGTTTACATAAAAGATAATATGCTTAATACTTATCACAATCTTATCGAAAGTGATTTTGTAACACATTTAGATGCTGGAGTAAATGAAGAACGCTTCAGTGTTGTTTTTCAAGATGGAAATACACTATCTGCTGAAGAGGAAGCATTAAATGGAATATCAATAATTTATGATGGTGCTTCAAAACATATTAAAATTAGAAATATAGAAAACGCTCAGTTAAAAGAGCTATTTGTTTTTAATACTCTTGGTCAACAAGTTTTAACTCAGAAAAAAGAAGTACTAATTGAAACTAATATGAGTCCATTTTCAGATGGATTGTATATTGTTAAAATTATAACAGAAGAAGGTACTAAAACAGTTAAGTTTATAAAACATTAATTTTAAGCTTAACTGTTTTTAAATAGTTTCTTTTTACAAATAAAAATGCCTTAGATCTCTCTAAGGCATTTTTTATTTTAGTAGAAATACAATTATTTCTTCTTTTTTGGTCTGTTTAAAGACGCTTTAAATTCTTCAAAATCTAAAGAGCCATCTGCATTAGCATCCATTTTTTCAAAACGCTTTGTAATTCTTTCTTCTTTACTAGCATCTTTCATACGCTTAGCTTTAAATTCTTCTAAAGAAATAGAAGCGCTAGAATCTGTATCCATTTTTTCAAATGCTTTTTCAGGATTTTTTTGTTTTTTCTCTTGAGCAGTTACTAAAGTTACAGAGCAAAGAGCAAGTGTGAAAAGACCTAGTTTTATTGTTTTTGATATCATTTTAGTTAAATTTAAAAGTTACTTAAAACTTAGACTTTTAAAATTTAATTTGGTTTAATTGTTATTGAATTATTTATTAAAATAAATTAATCTTCATCGTCTTCTTCAAACTCAACTACATTCACATCAAATTCTGCATTTGTAAACTCATCACGACTCATCCAATATTCTGAAGTTGTTAGTGTGTATAAAGATTCTCCTGTAGATTTTAAATCCCAAATAATACTTTCGGCTTCATTAAGAGTTTCCTTACCTTCTAAAGCATCATGAAACAAACGCTTTATAACATTACTATTGGCTAGTGTAGCATTTAAAGCTTTTAGTACAACTTCTTTAGAGATGTCTTTATTAGGCGTAATTTCGAATTCTACAATAGTGGCTTGGGCACTAGGAAAAGTACCGTTAAAGGCTTTGTAAAGTAGTTGGTTGATGTTAAATAACTGATGATGTAGAGAGATGTCTGCATATTCTTCAGAAATTTTATCTAAAAGCATTTCATGCGAAATCTGTTCTATTTGATTTTTGTTTAATTTATCAGATAATTTGTAGTTTAAAATAATAGCTGCGGCTTTTTCAGGTTCGAAATCTGAAATGGCCATAAAGAGTAATTCTATTAATTCTTTTTCTGAAGTATTCTCTCCAGAATCTTCGAAACCAAATTTATCTAATAACGCAACATAATCTACTTTAGACCATGCGTCTTTAAGCGTGTCAATAGTTTTTACACTGTTTATTATTATGTGATATTTCATTGTATTTTATTTATAAAAATATAATACAAATTGAGCGTTTTACCACAAGATTTTGGTTAAATAAAACATAAATGATTTATTCGCTTTAGTGTTTTTTACAGATACTATTTTAAACTATTTAGCTGTCTTAAACCTTCGTATGCAACAATACTTACTGCATTAGCTAAGTTTAAACTCCTAACGTGTTCGCTATATAATGGAATTTTAAATAATTTATCAGGATTGTTTTCTGTTATAGATTTTGGTAGCCCTCTCGATTCTTTACCAAAGACTAAAAACAAATCGTCTTCAAATTCAATATCCCAATGTTGTTTTGTGCCATGGCTAGAAAGAAATACCATTTTTTTGTTTTCATTTTTATTGAAGAAATCTTCAATACTATCATAATAATGCAGATTAAGATGTTGCCAATAATCGAGTCCAGCACGCTTTAATCGTGCATCTGTAATTTCGAATCCAAATGGTTTTACTAGATGTAAATTAGAGCCTGAAGCTAAAGCTAATCTGCCAATGTTTCCAGTGTTATTTGGTATTTCTGGTTCTATTAATACAATGTTAAGCGCCATTTTTTTTAAAGATTTTTATAAATATTATACGAATTAAAAGTACCCATGGAAAACCATGAAGTACTACATCAAACCAGTCTTTTATTTGCATGCCATTTGCACCACCAAAAAGCCATTTTAATTTTCCCCAAAGATGAGGTTCTGGAAAAAATGGAGCTAGACCTAAAGTGAGGCAAAGTATAATAATAAGGCAAAAGTTATTAAGAATTTTCATCGAGTTATTTTAAATTCATTTTCATTTCAACCATATGCTCTTTAAAACCATTGTTTAGGTAAGCTTTTAATGCTGAAGCGTTCTCGCTATAAACCTCCAGGCGTACTTCGAAAATATTTTTAGAAACAGACCACTTTTTAAGTTGTGCTATTGTTTCTTGAATTATGCCTTGTCCTCTAAACTCCGGATTAACATACATAAATCCCATATAAGAGTATGCTGGGTTTTTATGGTATGGTTTTGCTTCCATAATTTTCGCATAACCACAGGTTATAATGCGATCATCGAGATGACCAACAATAAGGTGAGCTTTGCTAGATGTTATTAAGTAGTCTAAATCATAATAAGTACAGTTGTCTTTTAAATTAGAATCGAAAGGACGCTCGTAAGCAATTAGTTCTTGCTCAAAACCTAATAGTGTAGGGATGTCTTCTAGAATCGCTGCTCTGTATATAATTTTATCCTTCATAATTTTATCTATTTTAAAATTGTATCTACAAAAGAATCTATGTTATCTGTTCCGTTTTTAGACAAGTGTTTAATAAAAGCACTACCAATAATCGCACCTTTTGCATATTCTGTAGCTTGTAAGAATGTTTTATTATCTGAAATCCCAAAACCTACTATTTGTGGATTTTTTAATTTCATGTCTGCAATACGTTTAAAGTATGCGGTTTGTTCTTCTCCAAAACCAGAATTACTTCCTGTTACACTTGCGCTACTTACCATATAAATAAATCCGTTAGAAATAGAGTCGATAAAGTTTATGCGTTCTACACTTGTTTGTGGTGTAATTAAAAACACGTTTATTAATCCGTATTTTTCGAAAGTAGCTTTGTATTGGTCATTATAAACATCTACTGGTAAATCTGGAATAATTAAACCGTCTATTCCTATTTCTTGACATTTTTCACAAAAAGCCTCAACTCCATATTGAAGCATTGGATTAAAATAACCCATTATAATTAATGGTATAGAAACGGTTTTGCGAATATCTTTTAGCTGATTAAAAAGAACATCAGTTGTCATTCCGTTTTTTAGAGCTTGTGTAGAACTGGCTTGTATTGTTGGACCATCTGCTAAAGGATCGCTAAATGGTAGGCCAATTTCTATCATGTCTGTTCCATTTTTTTCAAGATTTTCTATTATTGAAACGGTATCGTTTAAATTAGGATAACCTGCAGAAAAGTATATGCTTAGTAGCTTTTTGTTTTCTTTTAGTTTTTGGTTTATTCTGTTCATTTTAAAATGAATTTATTTTGTAATTGTGTAACTGAATACGGATTCTAATTAAATTTTATTTACGGTCATTTTGCCTTTATGTAAAACGAACTAAGAAAATAACAGATAAGACAAAGGATTTTTAGTCTTTAAAACTGAAATCGATTCGAAAACTCCGCGTCGTAAAGGATAAAAAGACTGTACTCCAGATTTCGAAGTTTTTATTGATCTATTCTTCGCCTTGTCGTTCAATTCTATGAATTGATTTAGGGTTTTCATTTTTGCTCACTGCTCACTGCTCACTGCGTTAAGGATTGAAAGGTTTGTTTGAGCTCCTCGCAGAGAGCGAGCCTTGAAAGCCTGACCCTTGTGGTAACGCTCAAATAATTTTATAGATTGAAATAGTCTATATAATTTTGTAAATCTTTGTCTCCACGACCAGAAAGACTTAAAACAACAACGTCTTCTGGTTTAAATTTTTTCTGTTCGAAAACGGCTAATGCATGCGAACTTTCTATGGCTGGAATAATACCTTCTAGCTTAGATAATTCTAATCCAGCATTCATGGCTTGATCGTCTGTTATCGAAATAAATTCTGCACGACCTGTTTTGTATAAATGTGCGTGCATTGGACCAATACCAGGATAATCTAAACCTGCAGAAATAGAGTATGGTTCTGTAATTTGCCCGTCGCCAGTTTGCATTAATAACGTTTTACTACCATGTATAACGCCTTCTTTACCAAGTGCAGATGTTGCTGCACTTTCGCCAGAATTAACACCTTTTCCGGCAGCTTCTACTGCTATTAATTTTACGTCTGTATTTTCTAAATAATGATAAAAAGCACCAGCGGCATTACTACCACCACCAACGCAAGCTATTACGTAATCTGGCGTGGTTTTGCCTTCTTTTTCTTGCAGTTGCCATTGCATTTCTTCGGATACGACTGCTTGAAAACGAGCAACCATATCTGGATAAGGATGAGGTCCTACAACACTACCAATGATGTAATGAGTGTTTACAGGATTGTTAATCCAGTCCCTTATGGCTTCGTTAGTGGCGTCTTTTAATGTACGACTTCCTGATAAAGCAGGAACTACGGTTGCACCTAACATTTTCATTCTTGCTACATTTGGAGCTTGACGTGCAATATCAATTTCTCCCATGTAAACAATACATTCTAAGCCCATAAGTGCGCAAACTGTTGCTGTTGCAACACCGTGTTGTCCGGCTCCAGTTTCGGCAATAATTCGTTTTTTGCCTAAACGTTGTGCCATTAAAATTTGACCAATGGTATTGTTTATTTTATGTGCTCCTGTATGGTTTAAATCTTCTCGTTTTAAGTAGATTTTTGTATTGTATTTTTCGCTTAGCCTTTTTGCTAAATAGAGAGGAGAAGGACGTCCAACGTAATCTTTTAATAACTGATCGAATTCTTCTTTAAAAGAAGGTTCTGCCATTATTTTAAGATAGTTTTGGCGTAACTCTTCTACATTTGGATAGAGCATTTCTGGAATGTATGCGCCTCCAAATTCTCCGTAATATCCTTTATCATTAATATTGTATGTCATGTGTTTTCTGTAAATAATGGATTCCGATATTGGTGTTAATACACTTAACGAAACGACATGAGATAATTATTTAATCTTCTTTTATATAATTAGCATCTACTAATTTTTTGCGAAAATCTTTTAGTTTTGTATAGTCTTTTAATCCTGCTGCTGTTTCGAATTTGCTGTTTAAATCTAACGTACAACAAAAATCTGATTCTGGCCTTTTTAAGAATAGAAGTAATGCTTCCATTTCGTTTGGACCAATACCTCCACTTAAAAAATAGGGTTTTATAGATGGATATTTTTTAAAGATATTCCAGTTAAAAGTATAGCCGTTTCCGCCAGGTTCTTTTCCTTTTGTATCGAATAAATAATAATCGCAAACGTCCTCAAAAGGCTCTAAGACTTTAAAATCGAACTGATTTTTTACAGAAAACACTTTAATAACAGTTAAGTCTAATGCTTTAAGTCTTTCGCACAATTCTGGAGTTTCATCGCCACCATGCAATTGTACACCTTGAAGATTGTGCTTTTCTACTTTGCCTCTTATAAAATCGAAAGTAGCATTTACAAAAACTCCAATTTTACTAATGTCTTCTGAAATTTCTGGAATAACGCTGTTAAAATAACGTGATGATTTTTCGTAAAAAATGAAACCCATATAATCTGGTTTAAGATCTGCAACATCAAGGATGTTGTTTTCATTTTTCATTCCGCATACTTTTAGTTTCATAGTCTTAAATCTTTTATAAATTGTTTTGCGCTTTTTCCAGCATTGTTTGTTTTCATAAAGTTTTCTCCTATTAAGAATCCTTTATAGCCAAAAGGTTGTAAAGTCTTTATGGCTTCTATATTACTAATTCCACTTTCTGATACTTTTACAAAGTCGTTTGGAATTAATGTACTTAATTGTTTACTCGTTTCTAAACTAACGTCGAATGTTTTTAAATTTCTATTATTAACGCCCAGCATATCTAGACTAGGCATTATAGATTTATTTAGTTCTTCTTCGTTATGGACTTCTAAAAGAACATCTAAATTTAAGCTTTTTGCGAGTTCTGAAAACTGTTTTATTTCGTTTTTTGTTAGTATTGCAGCTATTAATAAAATAACATCTGCACCATAAGCTTTGGCTTCTATTATTTGATAAGTATCTATAATAAATTCTTTACGCAGTATAGGCAGGTTACAGCTTGCTCGTGCTGTTAGCAAATCGTCTAGAGAACCTCCAAAGTATTTGCCATCTGTTAAAACAGACATACCACAAACACCTGCTTCTTCGTAACCTTTTGCTACATCAAAAACATTTAAGTCGTGATTTATAACTTGTTTTGATGGAGAACGTCGTTTATGTTCTGCAATAATTCCTGTAGTACTGTTTCTAAGTTTATTGGCCAAAGAAACCGTTTCTCTTTCAAATAAAATAGATTGCTCTAGTTGCTTTGTTGGAATAAGCTGCTTTCGAAGGTTTACTTCTATGCGCTTATCTTTTACTATTTTGGTTAAAATATCCATTTTTTAGTATTCTTGTCTTTTCGAGTGCCTTCTTTTTTAGTAAAATTGTATTGAGAATGTTTTATGTTTCTCGATAGAATTTTTTGTTACTTAAAATTACTCGAAGTGACATTTTATTTACTCATTTTTATTAATCGTTCAAGACTCGCTTTTGCTCTTCCACTTTCTAAACTTTCTTTAGCAAGTTGAAAGCCGTCTTGATGGGAAATACCATTTACCGTAGCAATAGCTAATCCTGCATTAGCACAAACAACATTGTTTTGAGCCTCGGTTCCTTTTCCTTTAATAATGTTTTTAAAAATTTTAGCAGCTTCTTTTACACATGAGCCTCCAAAAATTTCTGATTGTTCTATTTGTTGCACGTTTAAATCTGAAGGGTCCAACATAGATTCAGAAGTGTTAGAAATTATTTTGGTTTTTCCTGTTAAAGAGATTTCATCATAACCATCTAGTGCATGAACGATACTATAGTTTTTATCTGTATTTTGGTATAAATAGCCGTATAATCTCTGCAATTCTAGGTTAAAAACACCTACCATTTGGTTCTTTGGAAATGATGGGTTTACCATAGGTCCCAACATGTTAAAAAAGGTTTTAACGCCTAGTTCTTTACGAATAGGAGCAACATGCTTCATTGCAGGATGAAATAAAGGAGCATGTAATATGCATATTCCAGCCTGATCTAATGAGTATTTTAAAAAATCTGATTTATTTGAAAAATGAATTCCTAAAGCTTCCATTACATTAGATGAACCTGAAGCAGATGATACACCATAATTTCCATGTTTAGCAACTTTTACACCTGCTCCCGCAGTTACAAAAGAAGATAAAGTAGAGATGTTAAAGGTATCTTTTCCATCGCCTCCAGTACCACATAAATCTATAGCATTAAAATCGGATAAGTTTACAGGAATACACAACTCTAAAAGTGCATCGCGAAATCCTTGAAGCTCCTCTAGTGTAATACTCCGCATCATGAAGACGGTTAGAAACGATGCTATTTGGCTTTGGTTATACTTACCTTCCGAAATATTAACCAATACATTTCTTGCTTCTTCACTAGAAATATTCTCATGGTTTATTAATCTACTTAATATCTCTTTCATATTCACTTCACGTGTAAGTGGTAGCTTGTTAACTATATTTCTTTTCTCTCTAATCATTCCTGTTCTTAATAATTATTGATTAACCCAGTTTTTTAAAATCTGTTTCCCATTAGGTGTTAAAACACTTTCTGGATGGTATTGTACACCTTTTACATCGTAAAATCGGTGTCTTAATGACATTATTTGTCCGTTGTCATCAAAAGAAGTTGCTTCTAATTCTTCTGGTAAATTAGTATTTACAACCCAAGAATGATATCTACCGACTTCAATGCTTTTGCCCATATCTTTAAATAAAGGCTCATTATCTACAGTTATTTTCACTTTAGTTGCTACACCATGAAAAACGGTCTCTAAATTTACTAAACTTCCTCCAAAAACCTCAGCTATTGCTTGTTGTCCTAAACAGACTCCAAGAATGCTTTTAGTTGGTGCGTATTGTTTAATAATAGCTTTTAGTAAACCTGCTTCTTCTGGAATCCCTGGTCCTGGAGATAATACTATTTTATCGAATGCGTCAACCTCTTCTAGCGTTAATTTATCGTTACGCTTTACTGTTACTTCGCAATCTAAGTCTTCTAGATAGTGGACTAAATTGTATGTAAAACTATCGTAATTGTCTATTACCAATACTTTTTTCATAATTAAATTTCTTTTGCTAATTCAATAGCATTTGTTAACGCTCCTAACTTATTATACACTTCTTGCAATTCATTTTCTGGATTAGATCTAGAAACTAAACCGGCGCCTGCTTGCCAATGCAATTCGTGATTTTTACTTAAGAATGTTCGTATCATAATAGCGTGATTATAGTTGCCATTAAAATCCATAAAACCAATAGCACCTCCATAAAAAGCACGACTAGTTTTTTCGTATTTTTCGATAAGTTGCATGGCGTTATGTTTAGGTGCTCCACTTAATGTTCCCGCAGGAAACGTATCAGCAACTACTTGCATTGTAGGTGTGTTGTCGTGTACTTTGCCAGTTACCTTACTTACTAAGTGAATAACATGAGAGAAAAATTGCGCTTCTCTGTAGGTTTCAACTTTTACTTGACTACCATGTCTACTTAAATCGTTTCTGGCCAAATCAACAAGCATTACATGTTCCGCATTTTCTTTTTCATCTGCAGCTAATTGTTTAGCTAGCTCGGCATCTTTTTCATCATTACCGGTACGTTTAAAAGTTCCTGCAATAGGATGAATTTCTGCAATACCATCGCTGACTACTAATTGGGCTTCTGGAGAACTTCCAAATATTTTAAAGTCTCCATAATCGAAATAGAATAGGTAGGGAGAAGGATTAATGCTTCGCAATGCACGGTAGACATTAAACTCGTCTCCTTTAAATTTTTGAGAGAATTTTTTTGAAAGCACAAGTTGAAAAACATCACCTCTAGCACAGTGTTGTTTTGCTAATGCTACATGGTCTTTATATTCGTTATCTGTTAAGTTAGATTCAATTTCTGAATCTGTAGAAAACTCATAAGAAGTAAAATTAGTAGACTTTATTAAATGTAATATTTCGTCAATATTACTAGCATTATCATTAAAGCAATGCGCAAAAATATAAGCTTCATTTTTAAAATGATTTATGGCAATAATGTTTTGATAAACGGCATAATAAATATCCGGAATCTCTATAGAATCAGGTTTTTTTGAAATCTCGATGTCTTCAAAATATTTAACAGCATCGTAAGAGGTGTAACCAAAAATTCCATTATTAATAAATTTAAAATCGTCATCAGAGTTTACCTTGAAACGCTGCGTAAATTTATGAATCATCTTTGGCACATCTTTAGTACGATTTCTTAATATGCTACCATCTGGAAATTTTTGCTCAATAGTATCTCCCGAGACTTTTATTGATGCAATAGGATTAAAGCAGATGTAAGAGAAACTATTGTCGTTTGCATGATAATCGCTACTCTCTAATAATATGCTATTCGGAAATTTATCGCGAATTTTTAAATAGATGCTTACAGGTGTGATAGTATCTGCAAGAATTTTTTTGTAATTAGTGTAAAGGCTAAAAGTCTTCATTTATGCTGAATTTGTTTCAGTATCTCAATTAATGAGATGTTATTTTTTTTTGTTTAACATTCTGAAAAATTCAGAATAAAAAAAAGGCTTGTCGTGAGACAAGCCTTTTTGTATAGTTATATAAATAATACGTACAGGATTAGTTCACGAAGTTAAATTTTCGAGAAGTCCACCACCAAGTATGATTTAATTTTGTTTTCATGTTTTATTTAAAAGGCAAATATATAACTTGCTTGATAATAATCAAATTAATTTTAACGTAAATATTTGTTAAAAGAGGTTTATATCTACTTTTTTGTTATTGTTTTTATAAAATGAAGTTATACATAATACTGTTAATGGTTTGTTTTTCTGCTTGTAAGCAGGGAAACGATTCTAAAGTTGAAAGCGAGCCAATTGTGAAAACCGAAGAAAGCAGCATAGAAGAAATAGAGTTAAACGTTTATAATTTTAATGAGTTAGAACCGCTTTTAAATATAAAGGACGATAAAATATATGTTATTAATTTTTGGGCAACTTGGTGTGCACCTTGTGTTAAGGAGTTGCCGTATTTTGAAACTTTAAATGAAACCTATAAATCTAAAAATGTAGAGGTGATATTGGTGAGTTTAGATTTCCCAAAGCAGTATGACACTAAATTGAAGCCTTTTATGGTTAAGCATAAATTAGAGTCAAAAATTGTTGCATTAGATGATGTCGATTCTAATACATGGATTCCAAAAGTAGATAAGAATTGGTCTGGTGCTATACCTAGAACAATTATATATAATAAAAGAAAAAGGATTTACTTTTCCTTATTTAATAGATAAAGGGCAGCGTGTGTATCCTCAATTTGGAGCAACAAAAACACCGCATATATATGTGGTTGAAAAAACAGAAAAAGGGAATGTTATTAAATATATTGGAGCAATAGACGATAATTACCAAGATGCAGATGCCGTAAAAAGTAGATATGTTGAAGCGGCAGTAAATGCTTTGTTGAAAGGGCAAGAAGTTGAGGTCAAGGAAACTAAAGCAATAGGTTGTTCGATTAAAGTATAATTTATACTTATATTTTATTAATTATAACCTGAAACTGTAACACTTCAGGTTTTTTTACGTCTATATCTTAAGGAAACGTTAATTTGATTAACTTTGCACTTTAAAAAATAACAATGGCAGATTTATCACAAGAGCAATGGGCTCAACAATTAAAAGCAGACGATAATGCTTTTTTATTAGATGTAAGAACTGAAGAAGAGGTTGCAGAAGGTTATATACCAAATGCAAAAAACCTTAATATATTTAAAGGTCAGGCCTTTGTTTATGAGCTAGAAGCATTAGATAAAAATAAAAATTATTATGTGTATTGTAGGTCAGGAGGAAGAAGCGGTCAAGCTTGTGCATTAATGAATGAGATGGGATTTGAAAACGCTTATAATTTAATGGGTGGAATTTCAGAATGGACAGGAGAGATTAAAAAATAGAACGGTAATTAAAATATAATTTTCCGTCTACGCGGAAATATAAAACCATAAGCAATGAAAAAGTCTACTATAGTAATCGTGTTAGCTTTAATGATAAGTGTATTTAGTTGTTCTACTTCAGATAAAAGTAGTATCACTGTTGTTTCGGTTGAAGAAATGCAAACATTAATAGCTCTTGAAAATGTGCAGTTAGTAGATGTAAGAACACCAGCAGAACATAATGTAGGGCATATTTCGAATTCACAAAATATAGACTATAATTCACCTACATTTGATGATGATATTACAAGGTTGGATAAAGATAAGCCAGTAATTTTATATTGCCAAAAAGGAGGTAGAAGCGCTAAATGCGCTGATAAGTTATTAGAAGCTGGTTTTAAAAAAATATACGATTTAAAAGGCGGTTTTTCAGAATGGGAACACGTAGATTTAAAACTTAATCTTTAATAAAATAAAGACAGTAAAAAAAGCCTCAAAAAATATTTTTTGAGCTTTTTTATTTAATAAAATATACACTTATTTGCCGAATAAGTGAATCTCTGTAAATGTTTTGTCAATAGAGAATGATTGATTGCCATTGGTATTTACATGGTTTAAATCAATTTCTACATTATCTACTTGTAAAGATGTAATTGTAAACGGTAAATTATGAAACACAAGATTAAACTTGGTATAACCTGCATTAAAGTCTCCTCGTTTATGTTGTTGTAAAATTAGTTCTTCTTTTTTTCCAGTGACTTTAAAAGTGCGTAAACTGAATCTTCCTTTTTTATAATCATACCCATCATGAGCATCATCATATAGTTTTGAAGATTCTTTACCTTCTTTGTAATAGATGTCTAATGTAATTTCGTCAAATTCTTTTTCACCAACATATTGTTGTACTGGATATTTAGGTATTACAGCACCTTCTTTAATAAACATTGGCATACTATCTAAATCTGCATCTACCCAATATTCTTTACCACCTTCAATAACTTCACCTGTCCAGAAATTATACCATTTCCCTTTAGGAATGTACATTCTTCTTCCTTTTGCATTTGGTTCTAAGATTGGGCAAACTAAAATCTGTTCTCCATAAACAAACTCATCACTTCTATAATGTGTTGCTGTATCTTCTTGATCGTATAACACTAATGATTTTAGGATTGGTGTTCCGTCTGTTAGATATTGCCAAAAAGCAGTGTATAAATAAGGTAGTAACTGGTATCTAATTTCTACAAATTTTCTAACAATGTCTGTTATTTCATCACCAAAAACCCATGGTTCTTGATCACCATGATCGCCAGAAGAGTGTACTCTGCAAAAGGCATGAAAAACACCTAGTTGAATCCATCTAGCAAACAACTCTCCTTGTGGTTGCTCTGCAAAACCTCCAATATCACTTCCTGCAAAAGAAAAGCCAGACATGGCCATTCTTTGGGCTTGGTTATTAGCAATAGCTAAGTGTTCCCAGGTTGCAACGTTATCTCCCATCCAAGTAGAAGTATAGCGTTGTGCGCCAGAATATGCAGATCTTGTTATAACAAAAGGCCTTTTTGGATAGGCGTACTTTTTTAAACCATGATAGGTTGCACGAGCCATTTGTGTGCCATAAATATTGTGTGCTTTTCTGTGAGAACAAGGATTACCATCGTAATCATGTCGCACATCGTTTGGAAACGATTTGTTAGGAACATCCATTACTGCAGGTTCGTTCATGTCGTTCCACACACCTTTTACACCAATATCTTCAATTAATTCCTTAAATAAACCAGACCACCATTCTCTAACTTCTGGTTTAGTATAATCTGGGAAATAACATTCTCCTGGCCATACTTTACCTTTCATGTAAGGTCCGTCTGCTCGTTTACAGAAATAATCTTTATCTAATCCTTCTTTGAAAACAGAATAATCTAAATCTATTTTAATACCTGGATCTATAATTACTACGGTTTTAAAGCCATCGTCTTCTAGTTCCTTTACCATTCTTTTTGGGTCTGGAAATAGTTTTTTGTCCCAAGTAAAACAACGAAAGCCATCCATGTAATCGATATCTAAATAGATAGCATCGCAAGGTATTTTTAAATCCCTAAAAGTTTTAGTAACTTCTTTAACGTTAGCTTCTGGATAATAACTCCATTTACATTGGTGAAAGCCTAAAGCCCATAAAGGCGGCAGTGTATGTGGCTTACCGGTTAAATCGGTATAGTTTTTAACAACATCTTCCATTTTTGGTCCGTAAATGAAATAATAATTCATTTCACCACCTTGAGCCCAAAAACTAGTTACATTTCTTCTTTCGTGTGCAAAGTCGAAATGTGTTTTAAAGGTGTTGTCAAAAAATATACCGTAAGATTTGTTATTTTGTATTGCTGTATAAAATGGAATGGCTTTGTAAATAGGATCTGTGTCTTTTCCAAAAGCGTAAGAATCCGTAGCCCAGTTTTGAAAACGTTTACCTTTTAAGTTAACATCTACAGGTTTATCGCCTAAGCCGTAAAAACTTTCAGCTTTTTGACAAGCTTTACTCATTTTTACAATATCTCCTCCGTATTCATAGCTTTCTTCCCAATGAAAACCAATTTCATCTTCATTAATTAGTTTGTTGTCTATAGCATCAAATAAGCTGACTTGCAAACTTAGTTTTTCAACCTTACAAATTAATTTTGAAGTGGTAATAGTATAGTGTGTTTCATCTTCGGTTACGTTTAAAAAACTGTAACCTCTACTTGCATGTATGGTAACTCCGTAAGAAAAGTCGTTTTCAAATTTACCAGTTGTACTGTATCTAAATCTAATAACACTATCTCTTACAACGGTTACTTGAAGTACAACGCCATTCTTTGTCGAAAAATGTAATGTATCTACATCTTTTTCGTAATTTATAATTTCTGAAGGAAATAAATTTCCTTTTTGTTCTAACTCTGTATTAACTATCATGAAATTGATGTTTAGGTATACAAAAAAACGCAAAAGTTATCACAATAAAAACAATATTAATGACGACTTACTAACGCAAACGATGTAATTGTATTATTCTTAAAATAAGGCTTTTATATTATGAATACTTTAGCGCAATCATTGCTAATGGAGGCAGTGTAAGCTCTATAGAATGCGTTCTAGATTGCCATTTTTTTGCTTCGGTAATTATTGTTTTGTTATTAAAATCTCCTGAACCAAAATACTGTTTGTCATCACTATTAAATATTTGTTTTAACGTACCTTTTTTAGGTAAACCAATGCGGTAGTTTTCTCTAGGTTGAGGTGTCATATTACAAACAATAATAAGGTTGTCTTTTGGCTTGTTTCCTTTTCTAATATATGCAAGAACAGAATTTTCTGCATCGTTATAATCTATCCATTCGAAACCATCTTGAGAAAATTGCTTTTGTGAAAGTGCGGGCTCTGTTTTGTATAATAGATTTAAGTCTCTAATTAGGTTTTTAATGCCTATATGAGGCTTGTATTCTAGTAAATGCCAATCTAAGCTTTCTTGAAAATTCCATTCTTCACTTTGCGCAAATTCGTTACCTTGAAATAATAATTTAGTTCCTGGATGTGTAAACATATAGCTATACATTACGCGTAAATTAGCAAATTTTTGCCATTCGTCTCCAGGCATTTTATTGAGAATAGACTTTTTACCATAAACGACCTCGTCATGACTTAACGGAAGCATAAAGTTTTCGGTAAAAGCATAGGTCATGCTAAAGGTTAAATCGTTTTGATGATGTTTTCTATAGACCGGTTCTTTTGCAAAATAATCTAAAGTATCGTGCATCCAGCCCATCATCCATTTCATCCCAAAACCTAAGCCTCCCAAAAATACAGGTTTAGAAACACCAGGGAAAGAAGTTGATTCTTCGGCAATGGTTTGTACATCTGGAAACGCACCGTAAATAGCTTCGTTTAGCTCTTTCATAAAAGCAATGGCATCTAAGTTTTCACGTCCGCCATAAATATTTGGTTCCCATTCGCCTTCATTTCTAGAGTAGTCTAAAAACAACATTGAAGCAACGGCGTCCACTCTTATAGCATCTGCATGGTATTGATCGAACCAATAAAAAGCATTACTAATTAAAAAAGATTTTACTTCGTTACGACCATAATTAAAGATTAAACTTTTCCAATCTGGGTGGTAGCCTTTGCGTTTATCTGGGTGTTCGTATAAACAAGTACCATCAAAAAAGCCAAGTCCGTGAGCATCTTCTGGAAAATGAGATGGTACCCAATCTAAAATGATTCCTATGTCGTTTTTGTGAAAAGCATCTACAAGTAATTTAAACTCCTCAGGATAACCAAATCTTGAGGTAGGAGCAAAGTAGCCTGTAATTTGGTAGCCCCAACTGGGATCGTAAGGGAATTCCATTATTGGCATAAACTCAACATGTGTAAAGTTCATTTCTTTTACATAATCTACCAATTGGTCTGCAAGTTCTACGTAGCTTAAAAAACGGTTTTCTTCAAGATGTTTTTTCCAAGAACCTAAGTGGACTTCGTATACAGAGTACGGCGCATCTAGAGCATTGTACTTTTTACGCTTTTTTAGCCATTTCGAGTCTTTCCATTTATAATTATCTTCCCAAACAATAGAAGCCGTTTTTGGCGGATGCTCGTTACGTTTAGCATATGGATCTGCCTTTTCTGTAACTATATTATTATGGTTGCTTTCTATTTTATATTTGTAGGTTGTTCCTTTTCCTAAATTAGGTATAAAACCTTCCCAAATACCACTTTCGTCCCAACGTACGTTAAGCTTGTGTTCGTTTCCTTTCCAAAAATTAAAATCTCCAATTACAGAAACTGATTTAGCACTTGGAGCCCAAACAGCAAAATAAGTACCTTCTTCTCCATTTATGGTTGTAATATGCGATCCAAACTTTTCGTAAAGTTTGTAGTGTTTTCCTGATTTAAATAAATTAACATCAAAATCTGTAAAAAGACTGTGTGGTATAACTTTAGCCATATTTTATATTACAAATCCTTTAGGGATTGTAGCACCTTTTTTAATAACAACAATACCTCCTTTTATAACGTAATTTTCTGTTTCAGTGTCTTCTAAATGAGTTCCTCCATTTATTCTTACATCGTCACCAATACGAACATTTTTATCGATAATGGTATTTTTAATAAAGCATCTTTCGCCAATACCAATTAGTATTTCGGTTTTAGCTTTGTTAATTTCTTCTAGCGTTTCGTATTTATCATTACCCATCATGTAAGTATTTATTACAGTGGATTCTTTACCAATTCTAGAACGAATACCAATTACCGATTTTTCAATCTTAGCTGCGTTAATCATACAGCCTTCAGCAATTACGGCTTTATCTAAAGCAGTACCATTAATTTTCGATGTTGGTAAAATACGTGCTCTAGTATATACACTTTTATGTTTATCGTATAAATTAAACTTAGGAATATCGTCTGTTAAGCCTAAATTGGCTTCAAAAAACGAGTCGATATTTCCAATGTCTGTCCAATAACCTTCAAATTGATAGCTTAAAGTTTTATGCTTGTCTATAGATTGAGGGATTATTTCTTTTCCAAAATCTATAGTATCAGGATTATCCATTAATTCGAATAATAATTTTCTATTAAAAATATAGATTCCCATAGAGGCCAAATGATTTTTGCCTTGATTTTGCATTTCTTCGCTTGTAGCGGAAGTCCAATCTGGTAATAAGCTGGCGTCTGGTTTCTCTATAAAAGATGTGACAACGTTTTTATCGTCTGTTTTTAATATTCCAAAAGAAGTAGCGTCTTTCTCATTTACAGGAATTGTAGCAATAGATATTTCTGCTTTAGCATCCATGTGTGCTTTAATCATATCATTAAAATCCATTTGATATAATTGATCGCCAGATAGAATTAATGCATATTCAAAATCATGTCTTTTAAAATGATGCATACTCTGTCTTACTGCATCTGCAGTCCCTTGAAACCAGCCTTTATTATCAGGAGTTTGCTCTGCAGCTAAAACATCTACAAAAGCGGAACTAAAAAAACTAAAATGATAAGTGTTTTTTATATGTCTGTTTAGGGAGGCAGAATTAAACTGTGTTAAAACAAATATGCGTTTTATATCCGAATTTATACAATTAGAAATGGGGATATCTACTAGTCTATATTTTCCTGCAATTGGAACAGCTGGTTTAGATCTGCTCTCTGTTAATGGATATAGCCTAGAGCCTTGGCCTCCTCCTAAAATGATACTTAAAACCTTGTCATTCACCATAGTTTAGTTGTTTAGAGATTTATATAATTCTATGTATTTTTTTGCTGAATTGTCCCACGAGTGATCTATATTCATTATTTGTGTTTTTGTTTTTTTGAAGCTCACTTCATCTTTATAAAAGGTAACTGCTCTTTTAATGGCTTTGCAAATATCTTCTACAGTTGTGTTTTTGTGTGTGAAGCCAAAACCATTGTTCTCAATGTCTATAATGGTATCTTTTAAACCTCCAATACTTCTAACTATGGGTATTGTTCCATAGCGCAGTGAGTACATTTGATTTAAACCGCAAGGTTCTACACGAGATGGCATTAATAGGAAGTCTGCTCCAGCGTATACGTTATGAGATAGTTTTTCATCATAACCAATATGTGTATTGTAGTTTCCTATATGTTTTGTTTTTAAAGCTTCTAATTCTGCTTCTGTTTCTTTGTTGCCAGATCCTAAAAGAAGTATTGAAATGTCATTGTCTTTTAATGCAAGATCAAAAGCCTGAGGAAACAAATCTGATCCTTTTTCATGCACAAGTCTACCAATAAATGCAAATAATGGTTTATTAATATTTAAATTAAAGGTGTCGCAAAGCCATTTTTTATTTGCTTTTTTACCAGCAACATTATTAGAAATAGAGTATTGTTTTGTAATAAAAGTATCAGTTTCTGTGTTCCAAACATTGGTGTCTATACCATTTAATATACCAACGCATTTTTTATATTCGTTACTTAATAAAGCTTCTAAGCCATTTGCTGCACTTTTTAATTCTTCCATATAACTTGGTGAAACAGTGGTTACTTTCCAAGCGCATTTTATGGCAGCAGCTAATGGGTTTATAGAGTTGTCCCAATCTAATAAACCAACATTTTTAAAATTAAATTCAGGGATTAAGTTTACTTTATCGTGAGAAAACCAACCTTGGTATTGTGCATTATGTATTGTGGTTACAACAGGAATATTATTTAAAGATTCGTATTTAAAACTTTCTTGAAGCATAAAAGGAATAAGACCTGTGTGGTGATCATGGCAATGTATGGTGTCTGGTTTTATTTTTAAAGTTAAAATCCAATCTAAGGCAGCAATTTGAAAAGCTAAAAAGCGATTAGAATCATCAAAAGAATATACGTAATCTTTAAATAATAGCTCTGGTATATCTATTAAGAATAAATCAAAGCCAAGTGAAAAATCTACTGGTTTTAAGATTCTGAAATTGAAAGTGTTTTCACCTAAAACAATAGTGTTTTCATATATGCTTTCAAATTCATGCTGCTGTGTAAAAGCAATATTGTAGTAAGGCATAATAACACTAGATTCTTCACCTAACATGTTTTGATATTTAGGAAGTGCTCCTACAACATCTGCAAGGCCACCAACTTTTGCTACTGGATAACATTCTGCACTAATGTGTATTATTTTCATGTAATTATTTTTAGCAGTTTCTAAAGTACTAATTTGTTTTGACTCTTTTTAATTGTACTAGTATTTTTATTGAAATATTAGCAATCAGTTATATGACTATATTTTATGTATTAAAATCAGCAATAAAATGAATATGTGACAAGTTCTTTTTATATCTTAATTTAAGATTAAAGATTTATTTAGTAACATGAATTTTAATTCTGATAGTTTGTAATAACTGTTGTGTAAAGACAATAATGTATTTGTAATTACGGGTTAGGATACTAACTTTTTGCCATGGAGATTTATAGTTTTGATTGTTAATTATTGAGTAGTAACTCTTTGTTTTGTTTTTGTTTCTCAAGGTTTTTGGGGTGTACTTGTCTGGTATTCAGTATTTTTATTTCGCTCTTTCCTTTTGTGAAACTTTTTGTTTAAAATTTGTATGCTACTTAAATATACTTATATTTGGTAAACCAATTTGGTAAACCAATTTTTTATGCTTAATCATTTTATAATGTAGTACATTGAAAAGCTTCTGCAGCTTAGCTTTCTGCTCATGTAATTTGTTATAATTTTAAAGGTTAGCATATTTTTTTAAACCAATTATATAACTTCTTTTTATGAAAAAAATAATTCTATTTTCTCTGTTAATATTATTTATCGCTTGTGATAAAAAGCCTTTAGGTATCAATGCTATTAAAGTTTCAGATGTTGAAGCATTAAATACAGCGATTAAGGATTCCAAACCTGGAGACCATATTATTTTAGCAAATGGTGTTTGGGAAGATGTTGAAATTAAATTTATTGGAGAAGGAACCGAAGACAGTCCAATAGTATTAAAAGCAGAAACAGAAGGTGAGGTTTTTATAGTAGGAGAGTCTAATCTAGAAATAAGCGGAAATTTTTTAAAAGTAAATGGTTTGTTTTTTAGAAATGGGCATTCGCCAACCGAAAACGTAATTGCATTTAGAACAAGTGAAAGCAAAGTAGCTAATAATAGTAGCGTTTCAAACTGTGTAATATTAGACTTTAATAATCTTGAACGTGACCAAGATAATCTTTGGGTGCAGTTTTATGGAAAGCATAATACATTAGATCACTGTTATATTGCCGGAAAAACAAATGGAGGACCAACAGTTAGAGTAGACTTAAAAGGGAATCAAAGTATTAAAAATTATCATCAAATTATAAATAATCATTTTGGACCTAGGCCAAGAAAAGGTGGTGCAAGAGGAGAAACAATTCAATTAGGTAGCAGTTTTACTTCTATGTCTCCTAGTAATACAACTATTGCAAATAACTTGTTTGAAGAGTGTAATGGAGAGGTGGAAATTATTTCGAGTAAAACGAACTTTAATATTATTAAAAACAATGTGTTTTATAAAAGTGAAGGTTCGGTAGTAACACGACATGGAAATTATTGTTTGGTGGATGGAAACTATTTTATTGGTGATGGTGTAAACGAGCAATATGGTGGAATTAGAATTGTCAATACAGGACATTGGGTTACAAACAACTTATTTTATAAATTAAAAGGAAAGAATTTTAGAAGCCCATTAGCAATAATGAACGGAATTCCTAAATCGCCATTAAACCGTTATAACCAGGTTACAGATGTTGTAGTTGCTTATAATACATATGTAGATTCTAGTTCGCCGTGGCAATTTGGTGTAGGAACAAACATTGCACAAGCTGATGTTTTGCCGAAATCTGAAATTCGTTCGGCAAGACCTTTAAGAACAGAGGTTGTAAATAATGTAATTTATAATTCTGTTGGAGATGCAAATCCTATTATTGAGCATGATAAGGCAGATGGTGTTGCTTTTAAAAGTAATGTTATTTATAATAACGGTGTAGAAATAGCAAATGCTCATGGATTAATTTCAAAAGAATTAAGCTTAACGGAAATAGGGAAAGATCTTTCTGTGCCAATTACAGGTTTCGATGATGTAGAGATCTATAAAGGATTCGATTTCGAAACAATTACTAATGATTTATTAGGGAATTCTAGAGAGCAGTCTAATAAAATTGGAGCAATATTAAGATCGGAAAATGTAAGTTTAGATCTTTTAGATAAAGAAAAATATGGAGCAACTTGGTTTTCTAATGAGGTTGAAGAGAAAGAAGAAGCAACTCATACCGTTGCTAACGCAGAAGAATTAGTAGCAAAACTAAATGCGGCAGAAAGTGGAGATGTTCTTAAGTTAAAAGAAGGTTCTTACGGTATTGCTCAATCATTAATTATTAATAAAACGATAACTATTGAATCTGAAGGAAGTGTTGAAATTATATATAATGGAGACAAAGAGACACCTGCTTTTCAATTGCATCCTTATGGAAAGTTAACATTAAATAAGATAAAATTAAAAGGAGCAGATACTCAGTATGCTTTTGCTAGTTTAAAAAACAATATGTCTAATCATTTTGGACTAAAAGTTTTAAATTCTGAAATCAGTAATTTCAACTACGCATTAAAAGTATATAAGCAGTCTTTTTCCGAAGAGATTACTTTTAAAAACACTACAATATTAAATTGTGAAAACGGAATAGAATTGTCTGAAGAAACAAATGACAGAGGAGATTATAATACAGAGTATTTAACTATCGATAATTGTACGTTTAATAGCGTAAAGCAAAATGTGGTAGATTATTATAGAGGTGGATACGATGAGTCTACAATTGGAGGAAACCTTTTAGTAACTAATAGTACATTTATTAATTGTGGTGCAAACGAGAAAAATAAAATCTTATTAAATCATAGAGGTATTGTAAACGTAAATATTACAAAAAATGCATTTAAAAATAACAAGGTGCAGTTTGTTTCTATTTTGTGGGGAGCTAAAAATAATATGGAGTCTGAGAATACTTTAATGAATTCAGGAAAAATTAAAACGGAAGAAAATTTAGTTATGAAACTAATGTATTAATTGTTTTTAGTTAAGTGAAAAGAAACCAAATTCAGTGCAATCGAAAACGTACATAATAAATAAAATAGTATGAAATTTAAATTAGCAATAGTTATTCTTTTAATGATTAGTTTTTCTTGCAAAGAAAAAGAGACTGCTGTTGCAGATAACATTAAGGAAGTCTCTACGTCTCAAGAGCACCCTAAATTAATTCTTACTGCTCAAGGTGTTAAAGATATTAGGGCGCAATTAGGAAATGTTCCTATTTTCGATAAAACGCTAGAAAAGGTTAAAGAAGAAATTGATGCTGAAATTGAGTTAGGAATAGAAACACCAATACCTCTAGATTATTCTGGAGGATACACACATGTGCGCCACAAACGTAACATGATTGTTTTGCAAAAAGCAGGTGTTTTGTATCAGATTTTAGATGACGAAAAGTATGCGAAATATGTAAAAGACATGTTAATGCAATACGAAGAAATGTACAAAACATTACCGTTGCATCCAAAAACAAGATCTTATGCTAGAGGTAAGTTATTTTGGCAATGTTTAAACGATTCTAACTGGTTGGTGTATGTAAGTCAAGCTTACGATTGTGTTTATAATTATTTGTCTGAAGCGGAACGTAAAAAACTAGAAGACAATTTATTTAAACCATTCGCAGATCATATTTCAGTAGATAGCCCACAGTTTTATCAAAGAGTCCATAACCATAGTACTTGGGGAAATGCAGCTGTTGGCATGATTGGTTTAGTAATGGACGATCAAGAATTAATAGATCGTGCTTTATATGGTATTAAAGATTTAAAATTAGATACTAAGGCGAAAGACGATGACGGAGGATTTTTAAATAAAGATGGGAAAGCTGGTTTCTTAGCAAACATAGAAGAGCCTTTTTCTCCTGATGGTTATTATAACGAAGGACCATACTATCAACGTTACGCTATGTATCCTTTTTTAATTTTTGCTGAAGGATTACATAACGTAAAACCAGAGTTAAAAATATTTGAATATAAAGACGGTGTTTTATTAAAATCTATAAATGCATTATTAAACTTATCTGATGCCGATGGAGATTTCTTTCCGCTTAACGATGGTCAAAAAGGAATGTCTTATTATACCAGTGCATTAGTTACTGCGGTAGATATTTCTTATCATTTTGGTGATCAAGATCCTGGTTTATTATCTATAGCATCAGCACAAGATCGTGTTTTACTAGACGATTCTGGTTTAGCAGTGGCGCTTGGTATTAAAAATGATAAGGCAGAGCAGTTCAGTAAAAAATCAATTAACCTTTCCGATGGACCAGAAGGAAAGCAAGGTGGTGTTGCTATATTAAGAAATGAGGATATTGAATTGGTTTTTAAATATGCTGCACAAGGTTCAAGTCATGGGCATTACGATAAATTATCTTATTCGTTATACGAAAAAGGTGATGAAGTTATTCAAGATTATGGTTTAGCCAGATTTGTAAATATAGAGCAAAAAGGCGGTGGAAATTATCTTAAGGAAAACAAAACCTGGGCAAAACAAACCATTGCACATAATACAGTAACGCAAAATGAAACTTCTCATTTTACTGGAAAGTATGAAATAGGAAGTCAGTATCATTCAGTTTTAAATTATTTTTCTTCAGAGAATGAAGCTGTGCAAGTAGCGAGTGCAAAAGAGGATAATGCATATCCGGGTACAGAGATGTTACGTACAATGGCAATTATAAAAGATGAAGATTTTGAAAAACCATACATGTTAGATATTATGAAGGTGACTTCAGATAAAGCAAATAAATATGATTTTCCTTATTACTTCTTAGGGCAAGTTGTGCAAACAAATTTTGATTATAAAGTGCCTAAGTCATTAACAACACTAGGAGACAAAAACGGATATCAACATTTATTTGTAGAAGGTACTGCCAAAGCTTCTAGTGATAACAGTAAATTATCATGGTTAAATGAGGGTAAGTTTTACACTTTAACATCTGTAACTAATACTAATGATGAATTGTTATTTACTAGAATTGGAGCTAACGATCCTGAATTTAATTTAAGACGCGAAGCTGCTTTTATGTTAAGACGTAAAAATACTAAAAACACACTTTTTGTTTCTGTAATAGAAGCTCATGGAAGTTATAGTCCAGTAACAGAATCTGCAATAAATTCAAATAGTACTATAAAAGAATTAAAAGTTGTTTTAGATGAAGAAAATTATACTGCAATTGAAATAACTAATGTAAATGGAAATGCAAAGTTATTTATAACTGTAAACGGAGGTGCTTCAAAAGAAACAAAACATAACGTAAAAATTAATGATAAGAATTACGAATGGTCGGGTTCTTACTATTTTAAATAAAAACAAATAGATTAAAAATTATGAAAAGATTTAGTGAAAAGTATGTTGTCGCAAAAGATATGCAATGGGAAGAGCTTGGTGGAGGAGTATCAAGAAAATTCTTAGGTTACGATAACCAAATCATGATGGTAAGCGTAAAGTTTGACAAAGGAGCATTAGGTGCACCACATCAGCATTTTCATACACAAGCGACCTACTGTGTTTCTGGTAAATTTGAATTTGAAATTGATGGAGAAAAGAAAATTGTAGAAGCAGGTGACGGTGTTTATATTGAGCCTAATTTATTACATAGTGCAGTTTGCTTAGAAGCGGGTCAGTTAATAGATACATTTAGTCCTGTGCGTGAAGATTTCTTAAGTGGGGATGCAGTATCTTATTTTGGAGATAAGTCTTAATTAAAATTGATTAAAAATTTCTGATAATAAAAGCTTATTTGTTTGATTGTTGAGATTTAGTATAAAGGTTGATTTTAAAATGAATATTTCAATAAATATCTTTAATGCTATGTATTAGGAGTTTATAAATAGAGTTGAAAATCGTTGTGTTTAAAAAGGAATGTTGTTATTTTAACTTAATTCTATGCTATTTTTACATTTATCGTTTACGAAAACGTTGTATTTAACAAAATTTTATATATATTTGGTTGACCAGATTGGTAAACCAATATTATAAAACTGTTTTACAAAAAAAATATTACGATATGTTACTTTTTCGAACTTTGATTCTTTCTTTTTTTTGAATATTATTTTATTGTAAATGTTAACTAAACTATCTAACCTTAATAACTAATTATGAATTTAAAAGCTAAATCGGCAATTTTTGCTATACTCTTTATGTGTATATCTGCTTTTGCCCAAGAAAACTTAATCGTAAAAGGTCAAGTAATTTCGGCAATAGACAATATGCCACTTCCTGGTGTGAATGTAACTGTAGCTGGATCAAGTAATGGAACAAGTACAGATTTTGATGGAAACTATCAAATTAAAGTAAAAAAAGGAGAAGTGCTTCATTTTTCTTTTATTGGTTTTGAAACTAAACTAATGCCAGTTGCAACTGATGCAATTTTAAATGTTTCACTATCAGAAGATGCTAATCAATTAGATGAAGTTGTTGTTGTTGCATATGGAGATCAAAAACAAAAAAATATAACAAGTGCTTTAACTAAAGTTTCTGCCAAGGACCTTAAAGATGTAGCTGTTTCTCGAGTGGAAGATGCACTTAAAGGAAAAGTAGCGGGTTTAAGAATACAAACAGTAGGTTCAGAAGCTGGTGGAGATTCTAAAATTACATTAAGAGGTCCTGGTTCTATTACCGGTTCTTCGTCACCTTTAATTGTTGTTGATGGTGTTGTTTTAGGAACAGATTCAGACATATTAGGTTCTATCGATAATAATAATATCGATTCTATTAGTGTTTTAAAGGATGCTTCTTCTGTTGCTATTTATGGGTCTCGTGGTGCAAATGGAGTGATTTTAGTAACACTTAAAAAAGGTGTTGCAGGTAAAACACAATTCTCATACAATGCATTTACAGGTGTTAGGTATTCTAATAAAAATAAAAACTTTAATACTTCTATAGCTCAAGAAAGAAGTAGATTAAATAGTTTACAAAGTACAGTTAATGGTATCTCACCGGATAGTGAAAATTATAATAGAATTATTAACGATTACAATACGGCCTATGCTGAGCTAGAAGCTATGGACTTTATAGCATCATTAGGAGGTGGTGAAACTAATTGGCAAGATGAAGTTTTTGAAGGAGGTATTGTAAGAAGCCACTCTTTGTCGGCAAGAGGTGGTTCAGAACTAACAAGTTATACTGCATCTTTAGGTTACCTTGAAGACGAAGGAATTGCTATAACAGATAACTTTAAGAAATATAATGCTAGAATAAAAGTTGATAGTAAAACAAAAAATAAAAAGATAAAATTTGGAGGAAATTTACGTGTTAATTATAATGATCAAGATAAATTACCTGCAAGATTTACAGACCCATTAAGACAATTAGGTCATATTCCATTATACTTAAATGAAGAACATTTAAAATATATTACTCAGTCAGATCCAGGAGATGCTGGATCTCAATTTGAAAACATTGGAGTAGGAAGTTATGGGTTCTCAAGAGCTTTTGATCATGTGTTTACAGTTGATCCTAATAATCCAAGAGCAATAGCTAGAGATCCTTTAACAGGACTTCCATTAGTTAGCCCTTTAACATCTGGAGGATTAACTTTATCTACCACAAAAAATGTCCATCCTTTAGTACACTTTCTTGAAAGATCTAGGGTAAAGCAAAAGTTAAGTTTAAATGCTTCTACTTATATGGATTTTAAATTAGCAAAAGGTCTTAGTTTTAGACAATCTTTTTCTGGAGTAATTAGACATAATAAAACTACTGAAAATGATTATTTATTGGGTCAAGAAAATAGAGAACAAGAATCTTATAGATTAGAAAGAAGAGATGAATTAAATCAATATGCATTTGAATCTCTACTTAAATACGATAAAGATTTTGGGAAGCATGGTTTTAATTCAATCCTTGGATTTGAATATACACGTAGGGATTTTTCTGTTCAAGAATCAGAAGCTGTTGGTTTCACAGATGATTTTAATAATAATATTGCTATTGCAGATGGTGGGACTACATTTACAAATAATGGAACAGATAAATTGGTTTCATATTTTGGAAGAGTAAATTATAACTACGACGAAAAATACCTTTTACAACTATCTGCGCGTACCGATGGTAGTACTCGATTTGGTTCAAATAGTAGATTTGGATTCTTTCCAGCTGCTTCAGTTGGTTGGTTAATGTCTAGCGAGGAGTTCTTGTCATCTAGTGATTTTGTAACATTTTTAAAATTAAGAGCTAGTTATGGTATTTCAGGTTCTAACGAAATATCAAACAACATATTTGAATCTCTATATAGATTTGAAGAAACATTTAGTACTATTGGATACAATGGACAGACAGGTGTTAAAGGTGTAACCCTAGCAAATCAAGATTTAGGATGGGAAAAATTAGTAGAGTTTAATCCAGGAATAGATGTAACTTTTGGTAGAGGTCTTTTAGGTTTATCTGTAGATTACTACACAAGAACAAGTGAAGATTTAATTCTTTTTGCACCGGTTCCTGCTAGTTATGGGACAGATAATTGGCTGCAAAATATAGGAGAAGTTAAAAATGAAGGTTTAGAGTTAGAGTTGAATAGTAGAATATTCGCTAACGAAAAATCAAGATTAAATGTATCAGGGCAATTTGCTTTAAACAGAAACACTGTTCAAGATTTAGGTAATAATCAACAAATTATTTCTAGAATAGATCAAGATACAAGGCCAACAGAGTTTATTGCAACTGTGGGACAACCAATAACTTCTTTTTATGGATGGGTTTATGAAAAAGAAATTCCATTAGAATGGGTAGATAATCCTTTTAATAGGTTTAATAACCAATATGCAGATGTTTATGTTAAAGATTTAAATAATGATGGTGTTATTGATGATGAAGATAGAACAGAGTTGGGGAGTCCTTATCCAGATTTTACTTGGGGATTCAGTGCCGATTACGGAATTAAAGATTTTGACTTTTCTTTTCAATGGGAAGGATCGCATGGAGCTGAAGTTAGAGTTGCAGATTTAGATCAATTGTATTATGCTAGTGAATCAGCTGTTAATGAAGTCGCTAATTTTCCAGATGCAGATAAAACAGTTCACAGAAGGTTTACAGATGCTCAAATACAAGACGCTTCTTATATTGCCTTAAGAAACTTGACTTTTGGTTATACACTACCAGAATCATTTATAACTAGAAATGGTCTTAATAAACTAAGATTTTATATAACAGGTGAAAATTTATTATTCTTTACAGCCAAAGATTATGAAGGATTTAATCCTGAAGCTGCTGGACAAACATCTAATAACGCTAACACTGCCTTAACATCAGGTTATCAAAGAGGAGATGGACCAATAGTGAGAACAATTTCTGCAGGAGTTAACTTTCAATTTTAATTAATTATGAAAAATATATTTAAAAATATAATAGTTTGTTTTTCTGTTATGGCTTTATTAATAAGTTGTACAGAAGAACTAGATCTTAGTAATCCTACTGCACTTTCAATAGAAGAGTTACTTCAAACAGATAACGGGTTCGAATTATTAGCAAATGGAGTTTTAGATGCTTATCAAAAGATTCCGGCTAACGAATTTTTACTAACTGAATTAAGATCAGATAATGTAAGGGCTAATACCGAAAACGGAAATTTTGCAGCAATTAATGCTTACAATGTAGATCCAAATAATGGAGACGTAGCAACGTATTACTCTAATAATATGGCTTCTATTAAACATGCAAATACAATTATAGATAATCGTTTTTTAGCTCCAGAAAATCAACAATATACAGTTGGTGAAGCTTATTTCATGAGAGGTTTATGTCATTTTAATTTGGTGAGAGCATATAAAAATGTGCCTTTTATAGATAAAGTTTTAGACATAACTAGTAATGAAGCTTTAAATTATCCTCAACTACCAGAAGCAGAGGTTTATGAGAAAATTATAGCCGATTTTAAAACATCAATAGCTTATTTAAATGGAGTGGAACAAAATAGATATCGCCCATCAGAAGGAGCAGCTATTTGTTTAGCAGCAAAAGCTTATTTAAGTCAACCTAATCCTGATTTTACAGAAGCAGAATTGTTGTTAGCTTCAGTTGTAGAAGGTAATACTTATAATTACAACTTATTATTTACTGAAAGAAGTCAAGCAGATCAATTTGAGTTTAATGCCAATCCGTTAAATCCATCAGAAGATCTTTTAACGGATGCCGAATACAATGCAAACCTAGTTATAGATTATGGTAATGTTTTTGGTAATGAAATATCTAGCGGTTATACAGACGGAGTACTTGATGGTTCTTGGTCAAATAATCCAGGGCTTGAAATTAACGATGAAGTTATTTTTTCAATAGCATACGATTTGGTTAGTAGTGATAATTATACAACTAGTGATAGTGGTTTAGACGATCAAGTAGAAACGGACTCAGAGTCTCATAGTTTTGCAATGACCTTGCAAGGGCCATCTAATGGAGTAAATATTGCTTCACTTGACTTTTTAGATTTTATGAACCCAGAGTTACAACCAGTAAGGTTTTATGCTAGTATTGATGCATTATCTTACAATCCATCTGATATTACAAATGATACTTTTAATGCTAAATTTCCTACAGATGGTGAAATTGGAGATAACGACTGGATAGTTTTAAGATATGCTGATGTATTGTTATTATATGCTGAAGCAATTTTAGGAGATAACGCTAGTACAACAGATTCAAGAGCTATTGATGCTTTTAATAAAGTTAGAGAGAGAGTAGGGCTTGATGCTATTGCTAATTTAACAAAACCATTACTATTAGCTGAAAGAAGGGTAGAGTTTGTATACGAAAACCAACGCTTATATGATTTAATAAGATTTGATCAGGTTGATGCTGTTTTAACAGAATTCTCTAATCAAAACAGTCTGTTTTATACAATAGAAAAGAAATACCTTCCTTTTCCGCAAAGAGAAATAGATAATTTACCTAATTTTTATACACAGAATCCTGGATACTAAAACCTAATAATTATGAAAAAATATTTATTTAAAATAAAATATATCGTTTTAGGTACGTTTGTGTCTTTAACAGCTTGCGTAAGTGATGACTTGGCCAATGTAGGAGATCTTGAAGACATTACAGGTCCTACGCCTTTTTATAACGTAACCGATGTTACTCGTTCGGAGTTTGATTGTAATGACGTTGAACTATGGGCTGATTATGATTTTAATTTTCTTGCGGGTTCAAATTTAGCAGTAAATGGTACAGATTATCAATGGTCAATTACACCATCTGATGGAGTAGATTTAATCAACAAAAACTTACCTATTTTAGAACAATTAATAGAGGCAGAGTTAGCGACTATTGTTGCAATTGAAAAAGAAATATCTAAATTAGAATTTAAAATACCTTGCGAGGCTGATCCAGCTAGAGTTATAGTATTACAAGCTCAAATTGTTGATTTAGAAAATCAATTAGTTATTGCAGAAGAAGCACTTACAGATGAAACATTGGAAAATGTTTCTAATTTAGAAAATCAAATTTCTGTGTTAGAGCCAGCAACCTTACAAGATAGAGAGATAATTTTTTCTTTTCCTAATCCAGGCGAGTATACAGTTGGTTTAACAGTAACAGATAATCTTGGAAAATTAAATTATACAGAAAAAATAATTACAGTTAATCAAGCTGTACCAACAATTCCAGTACCTGAAATTTCTGAGCCTAGTTTTGAAGATAATAGCTTGTTTGATGGAACAGGTGATGGTAGAGATTCATGGAAAGCGCCTAGTAATGCTGCATGGAGTCCATTTGGTGCGGGTACTACCGTAATTCAGATAAATACAGATAGCAATCCAATTGATGCACCTAATTTACCAGATGGTACACAGGCAGCAAAATTTCCAGGAGGTGGAGAAAGAGTTGCTTACCAAGAAATAGAAGTTACTCCAGGAGCAGAATATGTTTTGACTTATTTTACTGCCTTTGAAGAAGATAGTTTTGGAGAAATGAAGGTGTCTATATTAAAGCCAAGCACATCAACTTATGCAGAAGCACAATTAGAAGAAAATATTGTAGCTTCTAGAACAGATAGTAACGTTGGGAGAGTTGATAATGTTTTCAAAAAACATGCTATCACCTTTGAAGCTGGTGATAATGAATCAGTAATTATTTTTGCTTCAAATTCAGGAGTTGAGACTAGGCTAGATGCATTCGATATAGTAGTAAAAGAATAAAAAATTCTAAAATTTAATATTATGATTTTTAAATTAATTAAAAAATTCAGTAAAAGTATTTTCGCTATTTCTTTAGTGTTTTTTGGACTTTTCTCATGTTATGATACAGGTTACGAGGAGTTTGTTCCACCTACAGGAAATGTAAACGATATACAGCCAAATACATTATTTACAACTAGTACAAACCCTGAAGATAATTTAGCAATAGTGTTTAGAAGCTATTCTACAGATGCTGTTTCTTATTTGTGGGATTTTGGAGATGGTAATACTTCAACCGAAGAAAACCCTAATCATACCTATACCACAGGAGGATTATATAATGTAACACTAACCACAACAAGTTCTGATGGTTTAGTTGCTGAAGCATCAGAAGATGTTTCTCCAATTTTTGTTAGTTTTAATCACACCTCTGTTGATACTGAAGTAACTTTTGAAAACTTAAGTACTGGAGTGAGAGATTTAGTTTGGGATTTTGGTAATGGAGAAACTTTAGAGTGGAATTTTGAGGATACAATTCAAGATCCTAATTTTAGTCCTGTTCATGTTTATTTAACAGAAGATACTTATGTTGCAACACTTACTGCAACTAATTTTTTAGGTGTTGAGGTTTCTGTTAGCGAAAATATTGAAGGATTAGTTTTGTCCACAATACCTAACTTTACTTTTACTACTTCAAACTTGATGGTTAACTTTACAGATGCTTCAATTTTAGCAGTATCATATAGTTGGGACTTTGGAGATGGTAATACTTCTACAGATATCAATCCTACACATACTTATGCAGTGGATGGAACGTACGCTGTTACATTAACAACTACAAATGCGGCAGGTGTTTCTAATAGTATCACGCAACAAGTGCCTGTAGGAGGAATTCAGGCCACATTTAATGCGGTCTTGCAAAATGCAGATATGGAATCTTATCCTACTTCAGAAAATAATAATAATGACTTAGTTGATGCTTGGACAGTAGATCCAGATAATACTTTTAATGATGGTACAGACACACCATTTAATTTTTGGAGAAATGATGATTTAGAAGCTTGGGTTTCATCACCTGCTAATAATGGAGGTAGTGGAACAACAGATAAGCCTAGTTCTTCTGGTACAGATGCAATGTCTGCTGGTGGTACTTCGGGTAGGTCTCTTAAGTTTGATAGCTCGGGAGAAAGAGCTTATCAAGCGTTTGAAGTTGAAACAGGAGTTGAATATTCAATTTCAGCATTCCTAAAAAGCGAATTAACTCCTGTAGGAGATGTAGAGGGAACATTTTATATTTTATCAGGTGAGCCATCTAGTGATAATGATTTACCTTCATTAACATTATCTAGTCAACAAGTGATTTCAAATGCTGTAGATGGTTGGCAACAATCAACATTTAATTTTACGGCAGATGCTACTTTTAGCTTCCCTACAAGTAGAGTAGATGAGAATACAAATGATATTCTAGTATCAACAGATCAACAGTTTGTTATCTTCTATTTTGTACCTACTAATACAGTTGCTAGTAGTAATGAGGTGTTCTTAACAGATATAGTTATAACAACACTATAACATCTATAGAGTTAATTAAAACGTAACTAACTAAATTATAATAATATTGAAACACTTAAATAAGCAAATATTAAGTATTGTGTTAATGGTATTTATTACGGTAAATGTCTCTTGTCAAACACAAAAAGGAAGTGTCTCTGATTCGGAAGTTAAAGTAGAATCTAAAAAAAAGAAGAAAAGAAAAAAGAAATTTAAGCTTCCTGAAATAGATTTAACACATTGGTCTCTAACCATTCCTGAAGGAGAAAATGGTAAAGCAAAAAGTTTTAAAGGAAAAGAAGTTGTTACTAATTATGCAACAAATGAAGAGATTAAACCATACATGTATAATGATTCTACAAAGGGAGCATTAGTATTTTATTCTTATCCTAGTAAAGCAACGACTGCTAATACCAAATACTCGAGATCCGAGCTAAGAGAGCAAATGGTGCCAGGAGATAATAATGTTAATTGGACTTTTAAAGAAGGTGCTTATATGAAAGGTAAGTTAGCCATGGAAGATGTAACTAAAGATATCGATGGTAAATACCATAGAGTAATTGTAATGCAAATTCATGGAAGACTTTCAGATGAGCAGAGAGATTTAATAGGTCAAAAAGATAACAATGCGCCTCCAATATTGAAAATATATTGGGATAAAGGTAAAATTAGAGTAAAAACAAAAGTGCTAAAAAATTTAAATGCAACTCCTAAAGAAATGTTACATAAAGATTCTTGGGGAGATGATGAAGGTTTTAATTTTGAGCAAGAAGTTGGTTTTAAAAAGTTTATACTAGAAGTGAAAGTTTCTGATGGTAAAATGGTAATCGCTTTAAATAAAAATGAATTTAAAGTATATGAGAACATTCATATGAGAAAATGGGGGATTTTTGAAAACTATTTTAAAGCTGGTAATTATTTTCAATCAAGAGATGAGGGGGCTTATGCTAAAGTGAGATATTATGATTTAGAAGTTAAACATTAATACGCAAAGATCCTTTTACCAATATAATTCTTTTGTACTTTACAATTACTAATAAAATAAAGCCCTATAATTTAGGGCTTTATCTATTTAATAGCTTTTGTTTTATTTTTTTAATAAATAATTAACAATATTTAACTTTTTATTACGAAAACGTTGTATAAGACAAAAATTTGTTTATATTTGGTAAACCAATCTGGTAAACCAATTATTTTTTACACATTGATTTGGATATAAAAAAAGGACAGGTGCACACCTATCCTTTTAGTAAAATACTTCTTTGGAGGGAAGTAATTATGTTTTAGAAACATAACGATGCAAAAGTAATAAACTATTTTCAACTTCTGTATAATTATGTTTTTAAGTAAATAATAATATTAACTAACTTAAAATTAAAAATTAATTATGAATTTAAAAGCTAAGTCGGCATTATTTGCAGTACTTTTTATGTGTATTTCTGCCTTTGCGCAAGAAAATTTAACAATAAAAGGGAAAGTAGTTTCATCATTAGACAGCATGGGACTTCCAGGTGTTAATGTATTAGTGTCAGGTACAAGTAATGGTACAAGTACAGATTTTGATGGTAATTATCAAATAAGTGCTAAAGAGGGAGATTTACTTCAGTTTTCTTTTGTAGGATTTGTAACTAAATCTATTAAGGTAACTAGTGAAACTACAATAGATACTTCTTTAGAAGAAGATACTAATAAATTAGAAGAAGTTGTTGTTGTTGGATATGGTAGTCGGAAAAAAAGTGATATTACAGGAGCTGTATCTTCGGTTACCGCCGATGAGTTAAATGCTTTTCCTGTTTTAGATGCAGCACAAGCGCTTCAAGGTAGAGCAGCTGGTGTTGTTGTACAATCTAATAATGGTGGTGAGCCAGGAGCTCCTATTAATATTAAGATTAGAGGTAATACTTCTATTAGTGCTAATAGTTCTCCACTTATTGTAGTGGATGGTTTTGTTGGAGCAAGTATGCCTCAAGCAAACGATATTAAATCTTTAGAGGTTTTAAAAGATGCTTCGGCAACTGCTATATACGGTTCTAGAGGTTCTAACGGTGTTGTTTTAGTAACAACTAAAAAAGGAAAAAGCGGTAAGTTAACTGTTGAGTTAAATACAACATATGCTGTTCAGAATACTGCTAATAAATTAGATTTATTAAATGCAGATGAGTTTGCTGCTTACCAACAAGATGTTAATAATAATATTGCTATTACATCTGGCGAAGCTGCAGCGGTTTATACACAAGGTAATGCAAATACAGATTGGCAAGATTTAATTTATAATTCGGGTAGTACAGTAAATCATCAATTATCATTTTCTGGAGGATCAGAAAAAATTAATTTTTATGCTTCTGGTAACTATTTTAAACAAGATGGTATTTTAGTTAATTCTGGATTTGAGAGAACAACATTTTTATCTAATATCGATGCGCAAGTATCAGATAAATTAAAATTAGGACTTAATCTTTTTGGAAGTAGAGGTTCTAAAGATGGTGTTGCAACACAATCTGATGGGTCGGTTACTGTAGGTGGTGATGATGTTATTTCTTTAGCTATGCGTTTTGCGCCAGATAAAGGAATCTATAATGCAGACGGAACATTTACAACAAATGATGCTGTTGGTGATGAGGTAGATAATCCTTATGCAGTTGCTACACAAAGAGTAGATGAGACTGTTACAGATAATTTTAGAGCTAATTTTTATGCTAATTACGATCTTTTAGAAGGACTTACTTTTAAAACAACGTTTGGTTTAAGTACAGAGAATGATACAAGAGGAGTTTATCAACCTTCAACTTTGCAAATTACTGCAGGAGGTGTAAATGGTAGAGCTAGAGTTACAAACTCTCAAAGAACTAATCTTTTAAGTGAGAACTATTTAACATATACTAAAGAAATAGGAAAAGGTGATTTAACATTATTAGCAGGATATTCTTATCAGAAAACAAAAACAGATGTATTTGCTGCAGCTGGAACAGGTTTTATTTCTGATGCTTTTTCTTACCATGCTTTAGGTAGTGCTACAGGTTTATTACAGCCAGATTCTTATTTAAATGTAACAGAAATACAATCTCAGTTTGGTAGAGTAAATTACGATTATGATGATAAATACTTAATTACTGCTACAGTAAGAAGAGATGGAGCATCAAACTTTGCTGCTAATAATAAATATGCGATTTTTCCTTCAGGAGCTATAGGTTGGAAAATATCTAACGAAGAGTTTTTAGCAGATAGTGAAACAATCTCTAATTTAAAATTAAGAGCAAGTTATGGTGTTACAGGTAATCCATCAATTAGTCCTTATCAGTCTTTAGCTAGATTTGCAAGTATTTATGCTTCAAGTAATGGTGAAACAGAGTTTGCTATTACTCCAGAGCAACCAGCAAACAAAGATTTAAAGTGGGAATCTTCTTATCAAGCAAATTTTGGAGTTGATTTAGGATTGTTAGATAATAGAATTACACTTTCTCTAGATTATTACAACATTGATACTAAAGATTTAATTTTAGGAAACAACGGAATACCAGAATACTTTGGTTTCTTAAACGATGCTATCTTAACGAACTTAGGAGAAATTAATAACAGAGGTTTCGAAGTATCTTTAAATACAAGAAATATTACAAATGATAATTTTAGCTGGACTACAGATTTTAACTTTTCTAAGAACAAAAACGAAGTAGTAAGTTTAATAAACGATGCAGATTTATTTGGTGATGCTGCACCAAGCTATTTTAGTGTTGATGATAACTATATTTTAAGAGTGGGAGAAGAAGTAGGTCTTTTTTGGGGATATGAATATGCAGGTGTATATCAAGGAGGAACTGTACCAGAAGGTACTGCAACTTTAGCAAATGGAGTAGCAGGAGATCCATTATTTAGAGATTTAGATAATAATGGTAGTATTTCAAATGATGATAGAAAAGCGATTGGTAACCCGAATCCAGATTATACTTTTGGAATCACGAACAACTTTAGTTATAAAAATTTCGATTTAAGTATATTTTTTCAAGGTTCTCAAGGTGGTGATATCTTTAACTTAACAGACGTGCAGTTAAACAATGGTGATGCAAATACAACTAAAGATTATTACAACTCTGCTTGGACACCTACAAATACAAATACTAATACTCCTCGTGTAGGAAACAATAGTAATAGAGAGATTTCTTCTCGTTTTGTTGAAGATGGAAGTTATATAAGATTAAAAAATATTGCTATAGGATACAATCTTCCAAGCAATGTTGTAGAAAAAATAGGACTAGATAATTTAAGACTTACTTTAAGTGCACAAAACTTATTAACTATCACAGATTATTCAGGTTTAGATCCAGAAGTAAATTACTTTGGAGCTAGTGGAAGTAATAACACATCAGCAAATACAGTTCAAGGTTTTGACTTTGGAAACTATCCAACAGTAAAATCAGTGAACTTAAGCCTTAATGTGAAATTTTAATAAACAATTAAAAAACAAGAATTATGAAAGCATATAAATATTTATTCTTACTATTTGTGAGTCTAGGAATAGTAAGTTGTTCAGATTTAGAAGAAGAGCCAGTTGGTTTATTAACATCTCCTGAAGACTTTTTTCAAACAACAGACAATATACAAACAGCCGTAAATGGATCTCTTACACACGCAATTAACGAGAAGTTTTGGGGAAGAAAACTGTCTGTAGCATTAATGTTACGTTCAGATATGGTAGATCTTGCATCTAACGAAACTAGAAGAGTTGAAAATAATGAATTAACAACTCTAGCTAACAACGAAATGATTAGCGAATTTTGGTTAAAAACCTACCAAGGAATTGCAGCTGCTAATCAAGCAATCCATGGAGCAGAATCTGTAAATGTTGCTGCAGATGTTAAAAACCCAGTTACTGCACAAGCTTATTTTGCAAGAGCATTTTATTATTTTCATTTAGTAAGACAGTTTGGTGATATCCCTTACATTGATGTAGTCATTACACCAGAGAATACTGCTCAAATGTCTACTATTAGTAAAACACCAGCAGCACAAGTGTATGAGAATATTATTGCAGATTTACAGTTTGCTAAAACTTGGTTGCCAAATACACAAGCATCTAGAGCAATACCTTCTAAAGCAGCTGCGAGCTCTTACTTAGCTTTAGTTTATTTAACAATGGCTGGGACTAATGATGCAGCAAATTTTCAAAAAGCTTTCGACGAAGCACAAGATGTTATTCTTAATAAAGGAGTTTATAACTTAGATTTAGATCCAGATTTTCAAAATCTATTTAATGCCGATGTTATTGATAGTTCAATAGAACCAATTTTTGCATTAGATTATAATAATTTTGAAGCACCTAATAATGGTTATGATCAAATCGCTCCAATGACAGGTATTAGAGGTGATGATAGAAATTCAGGTGGAGGTTGGTCTGTAGCAGTTCCTTCTTTAGAAGTATATACTACTTGGAATGCACAAGATTATAGAAGAGCAGTAAGTTTAGACGACGGTGCTTCTATTGATGGTAACTTAGAACTTTATACTAACTTTACAATAAGTGGTCATCAATTTGCTAAAAACAGACCTTATATTGCAAAGTATACACGTTTCCCAGGAGCTTTTGCTCGTGGAAATGCTAGAGCAACAAGTCATAATTATTCTATGATGCGTTACGCAGAGGTGTTATTAATTGCAGCAGAAGCTGCAGTAGAAATAAACGAACCAGAATTTGCAAGAACTTATTTAAACGAAGTGAGATCTAGAGCAAGAATGGGAGGCACTACATTAAGTTCAGGAGTAGAAGTATCAGTTGCTGGTAGTGCAGAACCTGCAGACCATATAGGTACAGTTACAGCTAATGATGTGCTTGAAGAGCGTAGATTAGAGTTGGCTTTTGAAGGGAAAAGATGGTATGATATTGTTAGAAGACAATTAGGAACAACTGTATTTAGTGCTTCTGGATTAGAAGGTATAAAACCAGATTTTTCTCCAAACGATTATTTAATGCCATTACCAGCAGATGAGTTAGCAAGAAACCCTAATTTATTGCCTAACAATCCTGGTTACTAATATTAATAAATGAATTACTATTTGAATTAGTCTTATTGAGGTTTTGTCCGACCTAAAATATTATAGGTCGGCAAATCTTAATAGTTGAGTTTAATTCTAGATAGTTTTCAAACTTTATAAAAGAAAGAAGAAGATTCTTCAAGTTTATTCTAAAAGAAATGTTGTTGATTGGCAGTAACACGTTAACTGTAATTTGATTAGTCTTGATAATGTGTGCAAAACTGAGTTTTACTGATCTAGTATTAGATCAGTAAATTTTAGTAAAAAAATATAATATAGTACAATGTTTTTTAACAGATATACCCTAATTTAGCATTAGGAACTGGTTAACCAATTATTGAGTTTATGAAATTAGACATACTAACTAAAACTGAAAATTTTGATGTGCAAAAACACATTATCGCTAGCATAAGAGATTTAATTAATTTAAAGAATCTTGAGCCTGGAGATAAGCTACCTTCTGAGCGTATGCTATCCGAAAGATTTAATGTTTCAAGAGGTCTTGTTAGAGAGGCTATTCAGAAATTAGAATTTTACGGTTTGTTAGAGTCTATTCCGCAGAGTGGAACTTTTGTTGCTAATATAGGCGTAATTGCCATGAATGGTATGATCGAAGATATTCTTCGTTTAGAAGCTCCAGATTTTAAATCTTTAGTTGAAACAAGAATTCTTCTTGAACTAAAAACAGTAAGATTAGCTGCATTAAGAAGAACAGAAGATGATCTTGTACAAATGAAAGCAGCCTTAGAAGCTTTTTCTAAAAAAGTGAGAAATGGTGAGGATGCAGTACAAGAAGATTTATTATTTCATCTTGCTATTGCAAAAGCAAGTGGAAACAGTAGTATGAATACATTTATGCTAATTATTACTCCAGAAATTATAACAAATTTTGCAAAGTATCATGTTTGTGATAAAGGTGTGGCAGAAATAGGTATAGAAGAGCATAATGCCATTTTTAAAGCAATTGAGGATCAGAATCCGCAATTGGCAAAGAAAAAAATGAAAGAACATTTTAAAGAGTTATATAAATATTGTTACAATGTTTAAAATGTAAACTTCAATTAATAAAGTGCACAATTTATTAAATGAAAGTATTAAAGTAAAAAAGAAGGAGGGAAGGTAATTATGTTTAAATAAGTCGAATCAGACTTTTTTTACAACTTACTTGGAATAAAATATTCAGTTACCTTAAAATTGAGATTAAGAAAAATAGTATTAGCACCATTTTTCTTAAATTATAACATAACAAACTACTATAAATGAAATTAAAAGGATTAAGATGGTGGGTAGTAGGACTAGTTGCTTTAGCAGCAGTTGTAAACTATATCGATAGACAAGCATTTGGTGCTTTGTGGCCAGACATAGCAAATGATTTATTTCCAGATATGGATAAAGATGGGCATAAAGCTATATATGGTATTATATCAACAGTATTTATAATTTCTTACGCAGGAGGTCAAGCTCTTTTTGGTAAAATTTTCGACTGGATAGGAACTAGAATGGGTTTTGCTTTATCTATTGGAGTTTGGTCTATTGCAACAATATTTCATGCTTTTGCTCAAGGAATATTAAGTTTTTCAATTTTTAGATCAATATTGGGTATAGCTGAAGCAGGAAATTGGCCTGGAGCAGCTAAAGCTAATGCAGAATGGTTTCCTACAAAAGAGAGGGCGCTAGCTCAAGGTGTCTTTAATTCGGGTGCTGCAATAGGTGGAATAGTAGCTTATCCTGTAATAGGATTATTGTCAGCTTATTTAGAATGGAAGTCAATATTTATAGTTGTTGGTGCAATGGGTTTATTATGGTTAGTTCCATGGTTATACATTGTAAAATCAGGACCTAAAACACATCCTTGGTTGTCCGAAGACGAAAGAAAATATATTCTCTCTGGGCAAAAAAATCAAGACTTAGATGAAGACGGTGAATATGATGAGGGTTATGTACCCGACACAAAGGAACTCCTTAAGCATAAAGAAAGTTGGGGAGTAATAATAGCTTCGGCAGCACTAGATCCTATTTGGTGGTTATTTATAGTTTGGATACCACTTTATTTATCTGAAGTTTTTGGAATGGATGTTAAGCAAATAGCATTCTCTGCATGGGTACCTTATGTTGGAGCAATGATTGGAGCAATATTTGGAGGTTTACTTGCCAAGAATAGACTTACAGCTGGGTGGTCTGTAGATAAGACAAGAAAAATGACTATTACTTTAGGTTGTTTAATTATGATTCCATGTTTTTTCCTTTTAAAAGCACCAGCATCTGCTACAAGTGCCGTAATTATAATGGCTGTTTTACTTTTTGGATTTCAAGTAGCAATTGGTAACATACAAACTATGCCAAGTGATCTTTTTAGCGGTAAAATAGTTGGTACACTTTCTGGTTTTGCAGGAATGGCTGCTAAACTTGGTGCAGCAGGACTTACAGCAGTAGTAACAATAGTTACAACAGGAGGTAATTATACACCTGCATTTATAATTGGTGGAGTATTAGCAGTAATTGCATTATTGGCTGTTTGGGTTTTGTGCCCTAAAATAGAACCTTTAAAGCCGAAAACTTACTAGGTAAATCTATTAAGTTTAAAGCAAGAATTAAGAAAATTAGAATATAAAATATTACAATAAATAAAATTAATATTAGAAAGATGAGTAAAAATAGTGGAAAAGTTGCAATAGTAACTGGAGCAACGGGAGGAATTGGTTTTGAAGTAGCAAAACGATTAGGAAAAGATGGATACACGGTAATTTTAAACGGTATTGATAATGAGGCTGGAGCCGAAAAACTAAAAATGCTTACTGATGAAGGAATTACTGCTGAGTATTATGGTTTCGACGTTACAAGTGAAGAAGCGGTAACTTCTAATATCCAGGCAATAGGAAATAAGTACGGTAGAATCGATGTATTAGTAAATAATGCAGGTGGACTAGGTGGGAGATCTAGATTCGAAGAAATGACTACTGAGTTTTATAGAAAAGTAATGGCTTTAAATTTAGATTCTGTATTTTTTGCTTCTAGAGCAGCAATACCTTTTTTAAAGAACGGAGAACACCCATCAATTATTAACTATACGTCTAATGCAGGATGGACAGCAGGTGGACCTGGTGCAGGAATCTATGGTACATCTAAAGCTGGAGTTCACGCAATTACAAGAGCGTTTGCTAAAGATTTAGCTGAATATGGAATTAGAGTAAATGCAGTGTCTCCAGGTACAATAGATACTCCATTTCACGCTCAAATTAAAGCTACAAAACCAGAGGTTTTCGCTTCATGGGCAAACAATATTATGTTAGGAAGATTAGGTCAGCCAGAAGATGTTGCTGGAGTTGTTTCTTTCTTAGCAAGTAAAGATGCATCATTTATTACTGCCGAAACTATTCAAATTGGTGGAGGTCAAGCATTAGGTATCTAAGACCTAAGTTTTAGTTGGAAGCCAAATAGTTTTATTATAAATCTATTTGGCTTTATTTTTAAATGTAAATAAATTAAATTCAAGAAATGAGTAAAGTTGTCACATTTGGTGAAATTATGTTAAGACTCTCTACAGAGCGTCATTTAAGATTTTCTCAAGCAAAAACGTTTGCTGCTTCTTATGGTGGTGGAGAATTTAATGTAGCAGTATCCCTTGCTAATTATGGTATTCCTGCAGAATTTGTTACCAGATTACCTGAAAATGAGATTGGAGCTTGTGCATTAAAAGAGATGCGTAGACATAATGTAGAGTCCAAAAATGTTATTTATGGCGGAGATCGATTAGGTATATATTATCTAGAAACTGGTGCTGGTACAAGAGGTAGTAACGTGGTTTACGATAGAGCTAATAGTTCTATGGCCACTATTACAAAAGGAGCTATAGATTGGGAATCTGTTTTAAAAGAGGCAACTTGGTTTCATTGGAGTGGTATTACTCCAGCTATATCAGAGTCTGCTGCACAAGAGTGTTTAGAAGCTTTAAAAGTGGCTCATAAATTAGGAATTACTATTTCTTCAGATTTAAATTATAGATCTAAATTATGGCAATATGGTAAAGAGCCTAAAGAGGTAATGCCAGAGCTATTAAAGTACAGTAATATTATTTTAGGAGATATTGATACTGCTTTTTTTATGTTAGGAAAAGATAAGGTAAACCCTAATTATCAAGACGAGAAGTCTTTACCTTTTTTATACGATCAGCTTTTTAAATTATGTCCTAATTTAGAGACAGTTGCAACAACATTAAGGTATTCAGTAAGTGCTTCGCACCAGCGTATTGGTGGTGTTTTGTATGATGGTAAAAGTATATACAATGCAGATGTTAAAGAAGTAACTCCTGTTGTAGATAGAGTAGGTAGTGGAGATGCCTTTATGGGCGGTTTAATTTACGGACTAATAAATCATGCAACCAATAAGCAGAAGGCTTTAAATATAGCTGTAGCTGCTTGTTGTTTAAAACATACTATTTCGGGTGATTGTAATTTAATTACACTAGATGATATAGAAAAATTATTAAGTGGAGATTCTTCAGGAAAAGTTTCAAGATAAATAAAAGTAAAATGGCAAAATATTCAAGAATAGAAGTAGCAAATGTAATGCAAGAAACGGGTTTAGTTCCTTTGTTTTACGATAGTGATATAGATAATTGTAAGCAAGTTTTAAAGGCTTGTTATGCTGGTGGAGCAAGGTTAATGGAATTTACTGCTCGAGGAGATTTTGCACATGAAATATTTGGTGCTCTTAATACGTATGCTTTAAAAGAATTACCTGGTATGATTCTAGGTGTTGGTTCTGTAACAGATGCAGCTTCTGCTTCGTTATATATGGCTTTGGGAGCAAACTTTATAGTAACACCTGTTTTTAGAGAAGATATTGCAATAGTTTGTAACCGTAGAAAAGTACTATGGTCGCCAGGTTGTGGATCGCTTACAGAAATTGCTAGAGCCGAAGAATTAGGCTGCGAAATTGTGAAGTTATTTCCAGGAGGTATTTATGGACCAGATTTTATTAAAGCAATAAAAGGACCTCAACCTTGGACAAGTATTATGCCTACAGGAGGTGTTTCGCCAACTAAAGAAAATTTAGAAGGCTGGTTTTCTGCCGGAGTTACTTGCGTTGGTATTGGTTCAAAACTAATAAAAAAGAATACAGAAGGGAAATTTGATTTTAGTGCTATCGAATCACTTACAAACGAAGCTATTGAAATAATTAAAGACCTTAGGTCATGAAAGATTTAGTTTCTATAATGACATTAAAACAATTGTCTCGTATATCCGGTTTTTCGGTGTCAACTGTTTCTAAAGCGTTAAATAATAAACTTGATATTAGTAGTGATACAAGGAAATTAATTAAGGATATTGCTAAAGCAAATAATTATAGACCTAATACTTATGCCGTAGGTTTAAGAAAGAAAAAAACGCAAGCAGTAGCTGTAATAATACCACAAGTTAACAATAGCCTTTACAGTTGGTTTTTGTTTAACTTAGAAAAGCTAGCATACAGTAATGGTTATAAAATTGTGCTTTTTCAATCTCTTGAATCTCCTTCTAAAGAAAAAGAATGTATTGAGAATAGTAACGATGGTAGTGTGGATGGCGTTATTTTATTATCTAAAACGGAGCCTCTAATAGAAAACTATAACCATCCCATTGAGTTTATTAAAATAACAGAAAACCAATCTCAAGAACAATTAGAAAAATATTGTATTAATAGTTTTAATGCCTTGTTAAAAAATATCGCGTAATTTGCCTAATAAACTAATACCTACTTAAATGCTTAAAAAGGCAATTTTGTTTATGGTTTTAAGTGCAGTTGCATTTACCTTTTTAAATGTACTTGTAAAATCATTACATAATTTTAGTGTCTATCAAATTGTATTCTTTAGATCTATAGGATCTCTGTTTTTTACACTTCCGTTTTTATTAAAAAACAAAATTTCATTAAAAGGAAATCAAAAAGGACTATTGGTATTGCGTAGTATTTTCGGACTAGCATCCATGATGTTGTTTTTCTTTTCTTTAAAATATATAGCTATGGGAACCGCAGTCTCTCTTAGGTATATAGCACCTGTTTTTGCAGCATTATTTGCTGTACTCTTCCTCAAAGAAAAAATTAAATTAATACAGTGGCTCTTTTTTGCTCTTGCCTTTTCAGGTGTTTTAGTTTTAAAAGGACTGGATAACGAGTTACAAATCGAAGGTGTTGTTTTTGCTTTAATATCTGCCGTGTTTGCAGGATTGGTTTATATAACTATTAGAAAAATAGGCAACCAAGATCATCCTGTTGTAGTTGTCAATTATTTTATGATTATCTCGGCATTAATAGGCGGTGTGCTATCTATTAATAATTGGATTAACCCAACCGGAATGCAATGGTTAACTTTTTTTAGTTTAGGTGCTTTTGGGTATTTTGCTCAATTATACATGACTAAAGCAATGCAACTTGGCGAAACAAATCAAATAGCTCCTCTAAAGTATTTAGAAGTGATTTTTACAATGATAATAGGTTCATTATGGTTTAGCGAAGACTATACATTATGGAGTCTTTTAGGTATTGGTTTAATTGTTTCTGGGCTAGTGCTTAATATTGTTACTAAACGTTCAAAAAAGTAAAGAAGAAGTCGTTCTATTAAGTCATTGTTTTTATAACGTAAGCTTTCCTTCTAAAATAGATGTAAGTTCAGCATCATAGTATTTTAATATATCAGGAATATTTAAAACTGTTATTTTATAATATTTATAACCTGCATGTTTTTGAATTTGCTCAAAATGTCTTTGTTCTTATGTGAACAGATTAATAAATCATTCAAAAAGAAGAATTTAGTCTCTTTGGCTAAATAATAATTAAAAAAAACCTCAACAAATTGATTAACAATAAGTTGAGGTTTTTAATTGTGGAGTCGGAGAGAATCGAACTCTCGTCCAAACAAGTAACCAAAAGGCTTTCTACACGCTTATTCTTTTCTTAGGTTTTCGATTAAAAGCTGATTAAAGACAATCCACTTTTAACTTATCTTCTTTAGTTTCAAAAAGGCAACAAAGCACTGCCTAATCTATATTGACATTTTCGATGTCTCATCTGGAACGCCGTCAATCAAGGCTTTCCGGAGACATAAAGCTCGTACACCTTGTGTACCGAGGCTTAATCTTACTATAATTCAGATTAGGCAGCTAAAGCGTAGTTATTCTCGCCGATTAAAATTTGGTCTAGTCTTTAACGTGTTTCAATGCCATTACACGACGTGCTTACAATTTAATTAATCTCGCTGTCAAAACCAGTCGACCCCAAATATTAAATTATCTTGGCGTTACTCTACTTCGCAAAAGCTACGTAGAGTCAGGCTTTCCGTTATATCTTTTGCAAAAGCAAAAGGATGCCACTTCAATCCTTAACGCACTTACTCAAAACCTTAAAAGCATCAAGTAAAGAATGCAAAGTTATTAAGAAAGTTTGTATAAGCCTACTTTTACTACTATTTTAGTGCAAAAATTATTCCAATCACAATTATATATGAAATTCGCCATAATAAAAGAACGTAAAAACCCACCAGACAGACGCGTGGTATTCTCACCAGAAAAACTGGCAGAAGCTAGAGCACAATTCCCACAAGCAGAGTTTGTTGTTGAGTCTAGCGACATACGTGTGTTTCCAGATGAGGCCTACCAAGCACTAGGTTTTGAGGTAACAGACAACGTGTCCGATTGCGATGTTATGATAGGCGTAAAAGAAGTGCCAATAGAAAACTTAATACCAAATAAAAAATACTTTTACTTTTCGCATACCATAAAAAAGCAACCTTACAATCGTAAGTTACTTTTAGCAATGCTAGAAAGAAACATAGAAATGTACGATCATGAAACCATTGTAAAACAAAATGGAGGACGATTAATTGGTTTTGGTCGCTATGCAGGATTAGTTGGCGCATATAACGGTTTTAGAGCTTTAGGCTTAAGAGACGGTTTGTTTAATTTGCCTAAAGTAGAAACACTAGCAGATTTAGAGGCCGTTAAAGCCGAATTAGATAAAATAACTCTTCCAAACATTAAAATACTACTTACAGGAACCGGAAAAGTAGCATTAGGAGCAAAAGAGATTTTAGACCATTTAAAAATAAAAGAAGTTAGTGATGCGTTATATTTAACAACAGAATTTACAGAGCCCGTTTATGTAATGGCCGATGTAATGGAATATGCAAAACGAGCAGATGGTAAAGTAGGAGACAAGTGGGAATTCTATAAAGACCCAACAGGATACGTAAGTAACTTTATGCCATACGCAAAAGAAACCAATTTCTTTATAGCAGGACATTTTTACGGAAACAATGCACCTTATCTTTTTACAAGAGAAGACGCAAAATCTCCAGATTTTAAAATTAATTTGGTAGCAGATATTTCTTGCGATGTCGATGGACCAGTAGCATCAACATTAAAAGCATCTACAATTGCAGATCCGTTTTATGGTTACCATGTGGAAACAGAAAAAGAAGTAGCCTTTAACGCAAAAGATGCCATTACAGTTATGGCTGTAGATAATTTACCTTGCGAGTTACCAAAAGATGCTAGTGAAGGTTTTGGAGAAATGTTTTTAAAACATGTAATACCATCGTTTTTTAATAACGATAAGAACGAAATTTTAAAACGAGCTAAAATAACAACAAGCGATAGTAAATTAACACCGCGATTTACATATTTACAAGATTACGTAGACGGAGAAAAATAAATAGTACAAAAACAAATACATGCACCAAACAGCGGTAGTAACAGGAGCAGCATCAGGATTAGGATACGAGTTAATGTTGTTGTTAGTAAAAGATAACTACAATTTAGTTTTAATAGATATAGATGAGGTAAAACTAGAAGACATTAAAAACCAATTACAAAAAACAACCAGCTGTAATGTAGAAGTTATGGCTGTAGATTTAAGCAAAAGTAATAGTGCTCAAATTGTTTTTAATACCTTTAAAAACGTAGAAATAGATGTTTTAGTTAATTGTGCAGGTTTTGGTATCTATGGTTCTTTTGTAGATAATAATTGGGAGCAGGAATCTGCAATGTTAAATTTGCATATTATAACTATTACACATCTAACAAAGCTTGTTTTGCAAGGAATGAAGGATAGAGATCATGGAAAAATATTAAACGTCTCTTCTTTAGCAGCATTTCAGCCAGGACCAATGATGGCTTTATATTATGCCTCAAAATCGTATTTGCTTTCTTTTTCCGAAGCTATAGCAAACGAACTTAAAGGTACAGGAGTTTCAGTTACTGTTTTATGTCCTGGACCAACTAAAACATGTTTTCAAGAAGTAGTTTCTAGTGCTTCTTCAGAGAATAAAATAAGTTTTAATATGGCTTGTCCAAAAGCAGTTGCTGCTTATGGTTATAAAGCAATGTTAAAAGGAAAAGTAGTTGCAGTTCCAGGGAATTTTAATAAGTTTTTAGCAAACTTACCTCGTTTTTTAACTAGAAATAGAACAACCAAAATTGTTAGAAAAATTCAAGAAAAAAACAGAGAGAAAACTTCAAGTGTTGCAGATTTTGAGAATGATGTATCACTAATTAAAAAAAGTGTATAATACAGCGTAGTAAAGTATTCATAACAAATAACATTTAAGATTAGGACTTATTAGAGACTAGTTGTTATATTTATAAAGATAAAAAATAGATTATGAAATCAATAAAGAATGTATTGCTATTAGCATTTTTGTTTGCGTTTACCGCTTGCCAGAATGACAATAATATACCTATAAATGAAAGCTCTGAAGCAGGCGAAACGAATCCTTTTTTGCAAAATTTTGGAGATGCCATTCAAGCCCGTTTTGTAGGTACAGTTGTAAACGAAGAAAATAATCCAATAGCAGGAGCAACTATTAATATTGGTTCTACTTTTGCTATAACAGATGCTAACGGTGTATTTTCAATAATTAGCGCAACAGTTTATAGTAAGTTTGCCGACATAAAAGTAAGTAAGACTGGTTTTATTACGAGTTCGCGAGCTATAGTACCAACAAGTGGTATTAATCAAGTTAAAATAATGTTGTTAAATTTAGATCCTATAGCAACAATAATTGCAGGTCAACCATTAACTATAGCTTTGCCAGATGGTGTAGAAGTAGATTTTCCAGGGCAGTTTACAAATCAATTTGGAGGAGCTTATCAAGGCAATGTAGATATTATAATGAAATCATTAAGTGTAGATAATGAGTATTTTATAGAAATGATGCCTGGAAACTTAACAGCAGAAACTATAGATGGAGAACTTAGAGTTTTAGAATCTTATGGAATGATTGCTGTGGAGTTAAGAGGAGATGGAGGAGAGGAGTTAAACATTGCTCCAGGAGAACCTGCTATTATAAGAGTTCCTGTTGCTACTAGTATTGTTAGTCCTCCTGCAACAATACCGCTTTGGTATTTTGATGAAGATAATGGATATTGGAAACAAGAAGGTTCTGCAACCTTAGTTAATGGTAAATACGAAGGAGAGGTTTCTCATTTTAGTTTCTGGAATTGCGATGCACCTTTTGAAACTATCGATTTTTGTGTTACAATAGTAGATCAAAATAACAATCCTATTCCTAATATTTTAGTACAAATAGAAAGAGATGCCACTGGTTGGAGTTCTACTACTTCTGGGTATACAAACAATGATGGATTGGTTTGTGGTTTAGCGCCTGCAAATGAAACTTTAACGTTAACGGTTCCAGATTTTGGATGTTTAGATAACGAGTTCTCTATGGCTTTAGGTTCCTATTCTGATGACCAAAACATATCGGTAACCGCACAAAGTGGAAGTGCTTTAACAACAAACTTTATAGCAACTTTTAACGATTGTAATGGAGATGCTATTACTAATGGATACCTTCAATTAGTATATAATAGCCAATCGCAAATAATTCCAATTACAGATGGAGAAATTACTGTTGTAATAGATTATTGTGCTTCAGATACTTCGTATTCTGCACAAGTAATAGACGTTACTAATAGTCAGTCTACAGATGTTTTTAATGGGAGTTTTACAGCGCCAACTACAGATTTAGGCACAGAAATGTCTTGTGTTGATTTAGTAGATACAGATGCTGATGGTATTTTTGATATTGATGAAGATGTAAACGGAAATAATAACTTAGATGATGATGATACCGATAATGATGGGATTCCAAATTACCAAGATGAAGACGATGATGGAGATGGAATAAATACAGCAGATGAAGATGCTAATAATGATGGTAATCCAATGAATGATGATACAGACGGAGATCTAACACCAGATTATTTAGACGATATTGATAACAATTCTAATATGTTTGATGCTGATATTTATGAAATAGGCTGTGTAATTGATGTTTATGCCTACGATTTTTCATTGTACTATGAAGATGGTTCTTTTCCAAACTTTGTTTATAATTATTATGAAACTTTAACGGATGCGCAAAGTGAAGTTAATGTCTTATCAATGCCTTACACATCAATAGTTATTGGAGTGCAACAACTTTATGTAAGAGTAGAAAGTGATAATACAGGACAAAATATAATTGGAGTTATTACTGCTTTAGGTTTCGAAGATAGTGATGGAGATGGTTTGTTTAATTGTGAGGAATTGTCTGGTGATGATTTTACAGAAACAACGTGTAATCCTAATGGGAATATTACAGGTCCAAATGATCCAGACACAGATGGAGATGGCGTAGACGATTGTAGTGAAGCTACAAATGGTACAGATCCTAACGATCCATTAGACTTTTAATTTAAATGCTATTAAATATAAAAGCCACGATATATATATCGTGGCTTTTTCTTTTTATAAAAACTTATTGATTTAAGATTTTAATAAATCTATCATTAAGTCCATTTCTTGTTTTAACTTATCGTTGTTGCCACTAAAACCAACAGCTCTAAAGTTTATTTTTCCCGTAGGACCAATAATTATTTTAGTAGGTATTCCAGTGATACCATATTTTTTAGCAACTTCATAATCGTTACTATCTTTTACTTTACCATCTATTAACACATGGAAACCGTAGTTGTTATCTTTAATAAATTTGGTAACATCTTTTTCTCTGTTTTTGCCATCTTCAAAAGTATCAACAAAAAGTAAAACAACACTTTCATCGTCTTTATATTTTTCTACTACTTGTTGCATTCCTGGAAAAGATGCTTTACAAGGTCCACACCATGTTGCCCAGAAATCTAAAATCACAGTCTTTCCTTTTAAATCTTCAAGTGAAACATTTTCACCATCTAAGTTTTTAAGTACAAATTGTGGTGCTTCTTCGTCAAGCATAGACTTCTTTAATTCTGCTAACTCTCTATCGTGGTTCGCTTTGTCTATATTAGAAATAATAGTATCAAAATCTGTAGCATCAGGATTTAGTGAGGTATAAGCTGTTTTGTAGAAACCTTTTACTTTACTAGTTCCATGACCTTCACTTAAAAATAAATTAGCTTTTTCTGCTGCTAACTTATATTGTTTATCTGCCATTAAAAACTCAATATAACGCTCGTTAACATCACTACTTTTACCATCTCCAACAGCTTTAGTTTGGTATGTAATTGCTTCTTTTACGTTACCTAATTTGTATTGTAATAAAGCGTAAGTATCTGCAAACATGTTATAAGAATCATCAACACTCTTTTTGTATTGATTTTCTGTGTAGTAAGTAGGTTTGTTAGATGCATCCTTTTTTGCTTGCATTAATAAATCTAAAGACGCTTTAGACAATTGAGAAGCCATTTCCATGTTTTTTCCTTCTTCGGCAGCAGGCCAAGCAACACTGTTGTATAATCCAGCTTTATCGTTTGGGTTAGTTATTTTACTTGCGTATAATTTAAAACCAGCTTCGTCTCCTTCTTTAAATTTTTGTGCGGCAATACTGTTTGCAGCGTAAGATAATGAAGGACTCATTCCATAATTAGTTTCAAGTGCTGTGAAAATAGTTTCCTTTTCATCTAATGTTTTTGCACCATAAAAATCATTCATTAAAGCTTGTTGCTTCAATTCTCCATTAGGAAATTTAGCAATTGCAATCTTAGAAATAGAATCGACACCTTTTGCATCTCTTAAGTTTCTATATATAGTACTTATTTGTGTGTAGTCGTCTTCCGTTAAATCTTTTTTAGCAGCAAATTCTGTTAGCATTGTATTAGCTAATGCTTTTCCTTTTTTGCTATCACTTCTCATTACATTACTTAAATATCGAGTTCCCCAAAGTTCTTTAAGTTCTGGATTAGCTGTAATATCTGCTTCAAGTGTTTTTGCTAAAACATCTGCATCTCCTTCTATTCCGTAATTTTGACCATTACCAGATTTATAGGCTTCCATAGTAGACTTACTGCCAACAATAGCAGTTCCTTTGTTATCTAAAACAGGAAATAAATAACCTTTTTTATCATTGTCTAAGTAAGCATCATCAACTTTTAAGTTTATAGCAATTGCAGAAATAGAGTCTGGAATTGAAATAGTTGCTTTCCCGTTTTTAAAATTTAAATCTTCTGGGTATGCTTTGTATCCATCAAGCATATAATAAAAACCTTCCATGTCTTTATCTTCTCCATTATAGGTAATTGTAATTGGCTTGTTGTGCATTATAGCATCTGTAGAAAGCTCAAAATCACCCATACTATAAGTGTTTGTTTTTTCTACTTTTTCTGTTTCTTTCTTACATGAAAAAACAAGTAGTACCGCAAGTAGTAATCCAGCTGATAAATGTTTCATTTTTTAGTTTAAGTTTTTGGTTAATCTTATAAAAGTAAGAAAATGAAAATTAACAATGTTATAATTAACTGTTATTGTTTTATAATTAGAGATTTAAGTCTGAGTGATATTAAAGGATTTAAACAGTTATTCTTTTAAACGCTTAAATATGGAATATCCAAATTGTAAAAAGAACCCAAATAAAAGCGTGAATAACCAAACTTCTTTATTGGTAATAGGATGGAGTATCATATTAATGATATCACTAAATAATTGTTGTGGATGGCTTAAAATTTGCCAGGAATTATAGCGTAAAAAGCGACCAATATAAACACCAAAAGCAGATAGGAATATAGTTGAGGTTATTAAAACGTTGGATATTGATTTGCTGAAAAAAGCTAAGAGTAAATTTTTCATTTGAAATAAAGAAAAATAAAACAAAAACATACCAGTGATTGCAAACGCACTAATAACTAAGGTGTCTATCCAAATGTTATTAAACGTACTTATGTTTAAATGAAATAAATCGGTAATTATATATGGAGCATTAGGTAAAAATGCAAGCCAAGTAAAGAAGATTAAAACGAAACTTATTTTATTCAATCTCTTTCTATCTGATAAAAGTAGAGTAATACCATAAGGTATAATAGCTAAAAAAAGATTCCAAACTAAAAAAATGTAGTAAAGTGTTTTTGTAATTGAAATTCTAAAAAATAGAACTAGAAAACAAAATAGCACGAGCATAAATACAATACTTAAAGAACGTGCTTGTTTTGGAAATATAGTTTTAATTAGATTCATTTTTACTGCTTTTTTTGTTAATAATAATATCTGTAATCAATATAAATATTGTGCCTAAAGTATAAGCGATGAGGTCTTGAATACTAAACGATGTTCCTAAAAGTGTTGCAATTAATCTATTGTCTCTTAAATTTAAAAACTCTAAAATGTTTGCTAGTTGTAAGAATTCAATAATAAAAGCAATAACAAGTACTAGCGTTGCTACTAATATGGGTTTAATGTTTAAAAAACTTTTTATAAAACAATAGATTAGGATTACCGATAAGAAATCGCCAAACGTATGCCTTATAAATCCGCCTTTTAAGAATATTGCAATTGCAATTTCTATTAATAACAAAAAGTAAAAGGATGCGAAGTAATAAGGTTGAAATGTAGTTTTCATGTGTTGGTGTTTATTGTTTTAATCACATTATTTTTAATTGGATCGTTTTATATAATGTCTATTTTCTTACCAAGAAACTTTGGTTGCACTCTAAAGAGGATGTCTATAACAGCCTTTGTTTTTGCTAAATGCTCTCTAAGGTTTGTTTTTAAGCCATAACGTCCGGTTATGTTTTTTGCATTAAAAGCAATAGCATTAATGTCATTTTTTTGAGCTAGGTAAATTGCACGTTCATTATGGAATTTTTGTGATATAATCGTGCATTCGGTTAAACTAAAAATGGCTTTTGCACGCACCATAGAATCTAAAGTTCTAAATCCTGCATAGTCTAGAAATATTTTATGTTCTGGAATGCCTTTGGCTATTAAATCGTTTTTAAAGGTCGAAGGCTCGTCATAGTCTTTCCTACTATTATCTCCACTTATTAAAATGTATTCTATTTTCCCTGAATTGTAAAGCGCTTCCGCAGCTTCCAATCTGTATTTGTAGTATAAATTAATGCGATTACCATTGGTGAATTTACTTGCGCCTAAAACGATTCCTACTTTGTTTTTAGGAATATTTTTAATGTCTGAAAACGTTTTGCCTTCAGCATTATAAATAATAATACCATTGCATATTACTGCGAATATTACCGTTAGAGCTGTAATTATAGAAAGTCTCTTTGTGTATTTAAGTAATTTAGTTTTAAGTCTGCTCATAATGTAAATTGTTAATGGTTTGTATTTGCTGCTTCGAAAATATAGCTTGCCTTATGGTGTTTATATTCACTTTTAGTAGTGATTTATAATCTAGATTATGGAACACATTTGCTTCCTTACCTATTTTATAAGATTGTAAATAGTAAGTTAAATAGTCGGGAAGAATAATAGTGCCTAAAATTACCGCTCCGTACAAATACGGACTTCTTTTTCCATTTGCTAAACTTAAATATTGCAAAGCAATTTCATCTTCTACTTTTGTACTGTAACCTGTTAAAACATGGTAGCAATCATGACGTTCGACTTTAGGTATGAGCTCGAAATTATTTTTGTCGAGAAATAAACCCAAGCAGTAACCTAAACTATCTCTAGAATAGGAGAGCAAATCTGTTTTTGTAATTAGCCATGGTTTCTGGTTTTTATAAATAAGAGTATAAATTTTACTAGAAACCTCGAATAGCCAATTAATAAGTTGTTTTCTTAGTGCTTTCATATTCTGTTCTCTTTTGCAAACCACACCCATGATTGTGCTGTTGTAATAAATACTGTAATGAAGAAACTAATAGAATAAACATCAGATCTTGATGTTATTATTCCCATGAGACATAAAGCAAACATTACTATTATATAATAAGGAAAGTACTTTTTAGCAATAGCGTAATTGCTTACGTTGTCTTTTTTTAAAAACCAGAATACTGGGCATATTGTAATAATAATTACAAGCGATACACAAATAAAAATTGGGATTGCCGATAAGAGCGCAAAACCAGCAAGGTCCATGCTTATATCTTTTGTAAAATTGATTATCCAGAAAATGCACATGGCTAATAGTGTAGATTTTCCTACGTTAGATGGAATATTCATTAGTAGTTATGTGTTTTGGAGTTATTCGTTTCTTTTAAGTTCTCGTAGGTGTATTCTTGCCAGCTTCTATCTTCTAATAATTGAATAAAATTGGTATGCTTATTATTTATTCTATTATAGTTTTTACTACCTAACGTGTTTTTATCATTGTATGTTTTTAATAAGGAAGCATTGTTATTAGATAAGTTTATTAGGTAGCTTAAGTCTACAGATTGCGCGTAGTTAATGTTGTAATGTGTTATCTGGTAATCCCAATTTATAGTGCTGCAAAGCATAAGTATTACAAAAGCTATTTGTGTATTTACTCTAAATAGAAATAATAAATTTTTAACTTTTAGTACTTTTATAAAGGTTGTTACAAGACCAATAAATGTGAGTAATAAGTATATGTAAACACCCACACGCTTATAAGTGAAGCCAAAAGAAGAAACATAAATGTTGTTTTTAAATGCTATAAGAATTACTAATACAGCATTTAAAATAATCCATGTAAATGCTAAAATTTTAAGTGCTTTATTGTCTTTATAGAAATTGAGATTTCCTCTAAAAAAGTATAGAATAATAACAATTGCAATTACAATTGAGGCTATTAAAGCATTAATGCCATTATGAACCTGATTTGATAATGTTTCGGCATTTGAAGTAGCAGAGGTGCTAATAGCAATAATATCTGTAACTAAATAAAATACGATTAATACATTAAGCAATAGCATAAGCGTTGTGCCCAATTGTTTTTCTTTTTTTAAATCTTCTTCAGAAAAAATAGTGCCTTTAGATAATGAGTTTCCTGTCTCTAAATCTAATTTTGTTGCGTGTTCTACTTCTACAGGATTTATAATATTACTGAATAAAAAGTAACCTAATACTGAAAATAAAATCCATTGCATGTTGATGAATTTTAGATTTATTTGAGAGATTAAATCGTTAAAAACCGAGTTTCCGTTTTTGTAAAGCAGAATAAAAACAATAATAAATACTAATGGTATGCCTATTAGTTTTATCCAATGTAAAAAATCAATGTCTTTTTTTAGTATGGGCTTAGCTTCTTTTTCGTTAAAATGAAAACTCCTATGAAAGAAGCCTGCAACAGTTGTGTAAACACCATTTAGCCAATTAACAAATATTGAAGATTTAGCCTCAGTAATGCTACCAATTAGGGTAAAAAAGACAACACAGTTTGTTATTATAGATAATGTAGTGTGTTGAAAGAATACTATTGCTGCTGTTACTAAATAGAGTAGAGCATAGATAATTGTTGCTTTATTCTTAAACTTATTGGTATTACTAATAAGTAAAACGATTAAAGTAAGGATACTAAAAATGGATAGATTTAATCCAATATTCTGACTGTAAAATAAAGTGCTAAATAAAAGAGACGAGAGAATGATGATGGCTTGTTTCATAAGTTTGAATTTATTATTTAAAAGTACTTTGAAATTCAAAGTAAGTGTATAAAAAAAAGGAATTAAGATTTATGTATTAATTTTTCTAAAGCGTTAATGTGTTTTTTAAACTCAGCTTTTCCTAATGGAGTAGTGCTGTATCTTGTATTGGGTTTTTTGCCAATAAATTGTTTTTCAATTTTAATATATTCTGCTTTTTCTAAAGCCTTTGTATGGCTTGCTAAGTTGCCATCTGTGGCTCCTAGGAGTTCTTTAAGCATATTAAAATCTGCATACTCATTCACCATTAAAATAGACATGATGCCTAATCTAATTCTGTGGTCGAATAGTTTATTTATGTTAATTATTATGCTCATACATTTCCTGCGCAGGCAAGAATCTATTTAGTTATTAGTTTATTGTCGCTTTCGATAATCAATCTCATTAGCATCAATATATTTCATCTTTTTAAAAAGATAAGATGCACCACCTGTAAATAAACCAAAGATTAATGATATTGGAATTAACATAATAAAGGCTTGTTTTGTTGTCTTACGTTTAGCCATTTGTTTAACAGTTGCAATAGAGTTTTTAGTTATCTCTTTGTTATCAATTAAACCATTTTTATCTATGTCGTAAAAAGCAATGCGCTCTTCAAATTTAATGTTATCGTAATAAGTGTATAGTAAGCCACAAGCGTAAACTATTATAGCTGCAATTATTCCTACTTTTAATGTTTTATTCATTTTGTATCGTATTTAAAATGCATAATAGATCCGTATATAATATGCATAACACCAAATCCTATTACCCAAAGATAAAAACCATAACCAGGATAAAGCGTTGCAATAAGGCCTAAAACTATTTCTATAAAGCCTAAATATTTAATTTTTCCAATACTGTATTTCGATGCGCTAACTAATGCTAACCCATAAAATATTAGCATTAAACCACCAGTTTGACCATATTTTCCTTGTGCTAAAATAATTAGAATGTATAAACCGCCGGCTACTAAAGGAATTAAAAAATTAAAGATTAATCGCCTTGAAGAAGTATCCCAAATTTTTTCATTGTTTTTTTTAGCTTTTCTAGTAGTAAGAAAAATGCCTGTGATAACACTAAAAAAAGCAACCAAAAATAAAACCAACATTACAGTTCTAAATATCCAACCGTCAAGAGTTAGTACGCCATAACTATAAGAGTTTACCAAATAGTAAGTTACGGCCGCACCAATAAGTGCATAAATTCCAGCAAGTATTCCAGATAAGCCACTTAGTGATATAAAGCGTGAACTTTTATTCATTAAGTTTTTAATCTCACTAATGTCTTTTAAATAATCTTTGTCGCTCATGATTAAAGTACTTTGAATTACAAAGTAAATTAAAATTATAGAATTAAACAAGTTAATTGTTTCCCAATTTTGTAAATTTATAATCTAATTCATAAATAAAAATGCAATCATGGTTTTAACATTACTAACTATAGCAAATATTGCTGGTGGATTATTACTAGGTTTAGCAACTTTAGACAAATGGGATGGAGAACGCAATTTTTTTAATAAAATAGCAGCGGCTTTAGCGCCTTTTCAAACAGGAATTGGTGGTGCATTGGTAATTTTATCACTAATGAGATTGTTTGGAAATGGAGGTTTGCTATTTAATATTATAAGCCTTGTTGGTGGTTTTTTGTTATTAACTCACGTTATTGGTAAAGCTCCAGCTTTTAAAGACACACTTTATAAAATATCTGATAAATTAATGCCGTTTAAAGCTATAATTGGTATTACTTTAATTGTAATAGGATTGATTACTTTGTTTTAAGATCTTTATTTTGCTGCTAAAATCTTAAATTCAAGAACACCAGTATTGTTACTGTATAGTGTTAGTTCAGAGTTTCTTGTGTCGTTAAATACTATTTCTGCAACGTAATTATCTTTTTCTTTTTTAAATTTTAGAGGAGATGTGTGTGTCTGATTTTTAAACTCATATCTATAAGAGGTTGTTTTTTCTATTTTTGAAAAAACAAGTTTAATTTTTTCACCTGTTTTAACCTTTATTAATCCAATTTGATCTTTACTTAGTTTTAAACCAGAAGTGTAATAGGTGTAAAATATCACAGGACGAAAAAAGAACTTAGACTTAGTGATAGGTTTATCTAACAATTGCCATTTAGAATCCTTTGGTAGATGCGAAAGAATAAGTTGCTCTGGTTGTATTAAAAAATAAGTGCTATTGGCTGGATAATTGTATTCTCCAGCAGACCATGTTGCATCTATTAATTGCCATTTATTATTAAGTTTAACAGCATTCCATGCGTGATTACTTGTGTTTCTTACTCTTCCAATTTCTCGTACATTTTTTTTCGCATAGCCTGATATAACTTCACATTCAATATCTAAAATATCTAAGGTGTGTTTCATGATTTGAGAGTAGCCTTCACAAACAGCCATTTGCTTGCGTAAACACTTATTTGCATATTTTATTTGTTGCTCAGTTAATTTTGTTTTGTAGTTCTTGTCTAGTTTAATTCTTTTGTAGGCTCCTTTACCATCATTTGCGTCATGATCGTCGTAAGTTATATTATTTGATACCCAGTAAAATAAAGCTCTTGTTTTGTCTATATTTGTTGTAAAATCTGAAGAAATTCGCTTTGCTAAAGACTCAATAGAATGAAATTGTTTAGGATATTGATTAACTTTATCATCTACTAAATTATAGTCTTGTGCTATTAGTAATTGAAATGAAAGCGAAAGAATAAAAAGAAGTAGGTATTTTTTCATATTTACAATGATAATCAAAAAGCATTCCACTCCGAAATGAACCCAGCTGAAGATTACATATTAAACCAACCAGAACGGTATCGTTCTATATTATTACATGTGCAAGTTATTATAGAGCACACAATTCCAGAAGCTGAATTAAAATTTAAATGACGAATACCTTGTTATTATGTTGGTAAAAGACCAATTTGCTATTTTAACGCGAGCCATAAAAACGAATTTGTAGATATTGCTTTCTGGCATTCTAATTATATAACTGAATATACAGAGCATTTGGTAGACGAAAAACGAAAAGTAGTGAAATCTTTACGTTATAAAACACTTGAAGATGTTAATGATACCGTTTTAATTTCAGTTTTAAAACAAGTGAATAGTTGTAAATTAGAAGGTTTTTATAAGAAGTAAATATTAACGCTTATACTTTATAGCTTTAAATAGTTTTCTGTTTAAATTAAAGCTTAAAGTAAGTCTGTGGTTAGATATCTCATGTATTGTATTTCCAAAACCAATGCCATAACCATAAGTGAGGTTAAGTAGTCCTCCTAGACTTATTCCAGCTTCCGGAAGTAGTCTAAATTCTGATTGGTTATTTTTAAAATAATTTAAAGCAGATAATCTTATTGAAAAATAAGTTATTGAAATTTCGTAGCCTATTTTGGGAGCAATAATAAAGTATTCTTTACTTTTAAGATTGGTTTCCATTCCAAGTTTAAAACCTTTAAAACCAATATTTGGGACCATTTTAGGTTTAAAATCGGTATAGATATCTCCATAACCAATACTAAATTCTGTAAATATTTCTTTTTGAATTATTATTCCTGGAGAAAAAATAAAACCTTTTGTTTTTGGCGCTTTAAATTCTGAATAATTTTCACTTTGAGAAAAGCAAATACAACTGAAGCAACAAAAAATGAGTGTTAATATATTTTTCATTAGGTCAGTAGAATTTAATTAAATATAATCTTGTCATTCCTGCGGAGGCAGGAATCCATTTTGAGTTGTAGTTCTTTAATGTGGATTCCTGCCTTCGCAGGAATGACAGTAAAATATTAAAACGTATTCACTAGTTTTCTAATAGCAGTTAAATTAGTTAATAAGCCTTCTAAATTATCTAAATGTAGCATATTAGCGCCATCACTTTTTGCATTTGCAGGATCAAAATGTGTTTCTATAAATAAACCATCTACATTGTTTACAATTCCAGCACGTGCAATAGTTTCTATCATGTCTGGTCTTCCACCCGTAACTCCAGCACTTTGGTTTGGCTGCTGTAAAGAATGTGTAACGTCTAATACTGTAGGTGCAAATTCTCGCATAGTTGGTATGCCTCTAAAATCTACAATCATATCTTGGTAACCAAACATAGTTCCACGATCTGTAATCCAAGCTTTGTCGCTTCCTGCGTCTTTTACTTTTTGTACAGCATGTTTCATAGCTTCCGGACTCATAAACTGACCTTTTTTAAGGTTTACAACTTTTCCTGTTTTTGCAGCAGCAACAACTAAGTCTGTTTGGCGTACTAAAAAAGCAGGTATTTGTAATACATCTACATATTGAGCCGCTTTTGCAGCATCACTAACTTCGTGAATATCGGTAACTGTAGGAACATTAAATTTTTCTGAAACTTTAGCTAATATCTCTAAAGCTTTCTCATCTCCAATTCCTGTAAAACTATCTATCCTACTTCTGTTGGCTTTTTTAAAACTGCCTTTAAAAATGTAAGGAATTTCTAATTTATTAGTTATTTCTAAAACACGTTCTGCAATTCTAAATGCCATGTCTTCGCTTTCTATGGCACATGGTCCACATAAAAGAAAGAAGTTATTAGAATTTGTATGTTTTATTTTAGGTATGTCTTGAAGTTGCATATGTAGTAGTCTTAAGTTTGATTGCAAAGATAAATAAATGAAGTTGAAGCAGAACTTTAAATTGAAAAGATAACTGTGAAATTAATACGTCTCTTTTTAGTCGTTCGCTTACCGTGATTGTGTATGGTTAGTTGCGTGGTTAAGCAACTAATTTAGCAAATAAATCACAGATAGAATATTCCGCAGGAATGTTCGTAAGTCGGCAGTGACCAAGCAATTAATTATACACGGTGTTGTGCAACGTTTTTTATCAACTCCAACTCATATCAATCCGTACTTTTTTATCTTGAATTTCCACTTTTCCACCGTAAGCATCATTTTCTCCAGGAAAGATTTCATACGTTTTTACGTTGTCCTTTATTTTCGGAACATTGTTTTTCAGTCTTTTACTTTGCTTTATCCAATTGTCTATTTCCTTTGAATCCTCAAATTCAAATTCAATTATGAATTGTCGTGTAAAAATGCTTCCTCTTTTGTCAATTTGTAAGTTCTTAATTCCGCTTGGTAATTCATTCAGTCCACCCATTTCAAGTGTTGCTTGAATCACTTCTTTTTTTTCCCACGGAAGCACATAAGCGTTCGAAATATAAATATAGGCTAGGAATAAAATAAATACTCCAACTAATAATCCAATGAGAATTTTTATTATTCGCATAAAGCTTAGTTTAGATGTTTGACAAGGTTTTTAAATTCCAATCCATAACATTTTTAAATAGTAAACTGTCAGAGTTAAAATTCCAAATCCGATTATAAGAATGTTTGATTTTAAAATTTTTGAAATAATCATACAAAAAAGTCCAGTTACCAATATTTGTCCGCCTTTTACAAATGGACTATTTAAGTCAATCGTAATTCTGTTTGCACTTTCAGTTACTTCGTAAATATTGGAATATCTGTCTAGTATTAAAAACACTACAAAAGCCATAATAGTAATCAAAATCAAAAGTCCGTTTCCAAATATTATTATCCACTTTTTTTTATTTATACCAGATAAATTCATAATTACAGTACTGATTTCAGGTGTGTGTCAAATGTTGCACAATGTTTCGTTGATATAAAATCGTTTCAATGTTTTATATCAGACGATAAGCGAATTTCGGCTTTTTTTTGACAAAGTCAAGTTGTAATTTTTATATTAATTATTCAATTTTTTATTACTTTTCAATAAGCTTAAGAACTCAAGTTTTAGAATATTTTTTGGTGTTTAAAATTTTAATTTATAAGTATAATTAAATATTAATTTAATAACCTAAACATAACAAGTACAGCATTAGGGATTGAACGGCATGTTTGAGCTCCTCGCAGAGAGCGAGTAGTGAAAGCCCGACGTTTTGTTGCTCAGTCACTTACATTGTATTTTACCTAAAAATAGGCTTGTAATAAAAGGTAATGCCCAAATAAAAATATTATAGTTAAAGTTTAATAAATAATAAGTACCTTTGCACGCTTAAAATAAGGCACACATTATGGATAAGATTATTAATATTGCAATTATTGCACACGTAGATCACGGGAAAACAACATTGGTAGATAAAATTATGTACCACTGTCAATTGTTTCGTGAAAACCAAAACACAGGAGATTTAATTCTTGATAATAACGATTTAGAACGTGAACGTGGTATTACCATTACGTCTAAAAACGTATCTGTTGTTTATAAAGGTACAAAAATTAACATTATTGATACTCCTGGTCACGCCGATTTTGGTGGTGAAGTTGAGCGTGTTTTAAACATGGCCGATGGTGTTGTATTATTAGTAGATGCTTTTGAAGGACCAATGCCTCAAACGCGTTTTGTATTACAAAAAGCGATTGACTTAGGTTTAAAGCCTTGTGTGGTTGTAAATAAAGTTGATAAAGAAAACTGTACTCCTGATATTGTACATGAAAAAGTTTTCGATCTTATGTTTGAACTTGGTGCAGAAGAGTGGCAGTTGGATTTCCCAACAGTTTACGGTTCGGCTAAGAATAACTGGATGAGTGATGATTGGAAAAACGAAACTGATAATGTTGAACCATTATTAGATATGGTACTTGAGCATGTTCCAACACCTGAATTTAAGGAAGGAACAACGCAAATGTTAATTACATCTTTAGATTTCTCTTCTTTTACTGGTCGTATTGCAATTGGTAGATTACAAAGAGGATCTCTTGTAGAAGGACAAGCAGTTTCTTTAGTAAAAAGAGATGGTACTATTACAAAAACTAAAATAAAAGAGGTATTTATATTTGAAGGTTTAGGACGTAAACGTGTAGAGAGCGTTCAAACTGGAGATATTTGTGCTTTAGTAGGTATTGAAGGTTTCGAAATTGGTGATACTATTGCTGATATTGAAAATCCTGAAGCTTTAAAATCTATTGCGATTGATGAGCCTACAATGAGTATGTTATTTACAATTAACGATTCACCTTTCTTTGGAAAAGATGGAAAGTTTGTAACATCTCGTCATATTAAAGACCGTTTAGAAAAAGAGCTAGAGAAAAACTTAGCACTTAAATTAGGTGAAACAGGAAGTGCAGATAAATTCATGGTCTTTGGTCGTGGTGTATTACACTTATCTGTATTAATCGAAACGATGCGTCGTGAAGGTTACGAACTTCAAATTGGACAGCCACAAGTAATTATCAAGGAAATTGATGGTGTTAAATGTGAGCCGATTGAAGAGTTAACTATTGACCTTCCAGAAAATGTATCTGGTAGAGCTGTAGAGTTTGTAACATTACGTAAAGGTGAGTTACTTTCTATGGAAGCTAAAGGAGATCGTATGATTTGCGAATTCTTAATCCCTTCTCGTGGTATTATTGGTTTACGTAACTTATTATTAACTGCTACTGCTGGTGAGGCTATTATGGCACACCGTTATAAAGAATACCAACCTTTAAGAGGTGCTATTCCAGGTCGTGTTTCTGGATCTTTAGTATCTATGGAGAATGGTACTGCAATTCCTTATTCTATCGATAAATTACAAGATAGAGGTAAGTTTTTCGTAGAACCAGGTGAAGATATTTATGAAGGTCAAGTAATTGGTGAGAACTCTCGTCAAGATGATATGAATATTAACATTACAAAAGCTAAAAAGCAGAGTAATGTACGTTCTTCTGGAGCAGATGATAAAGCTAAAATTGTACCAGCAATTAAATTCTCTTTAGAGGAAGCTTTAGAATATATCCAAAAAGATGAGTATGTTGAGGTTACACCAAACCACTTACGTTTACGTAAAATTTGGTTAAAAGAAGCAGACAGAAAAAGAAACAAAATTGCTTAATTAGCAATTAGATATAGTTTATTTAAAGAGAAACACTGAAAAGTGTTTCTCTTTTTTTTTGCTTGAAATTAAAATAATATTTAAAGCGCGACTATTTGGTCGCTCTTTTTGTTTAAAAAATTAAAATTATTGTATTTTGCTATGCATAACCTTAACTAACAATTACCGCTATTTATACTGTACAAAAATATACGCCAGAATATCTTAAACTTTGGGACGACTTCGTGATCAAAGCAAAGAATGCTACATTTCTTTTTCAAAGAGCGTTTATGGAGTATCATAGCGATAGGTTTGAGGATTTTTCGTTAATGGTTTTTAAGGATGAAAAACTTGTTGCAGTATTACCAGCAAATAGAAAAGGAAATCAGTTGTTTTCTCATCAAGGTTTAAGTTATGGTAGTTTTATTATTTCTAAAAAGACTAGAATATTAGATTATTTTAATGCTATTAGTGCGCTTTTAAAATGGATAAGTACTGAAGGCTTTTTAGAGTTAACTATAAAGCAACTTCCTTTTATCTATAATAAGAATTTAGCCGAAGAGTTTGAATATGTATTAGGAGAACTAGATTATGGTATAGTGGCTAATAACAGTTATTATGTTATAGATAATTTAAAACAATATAAACCCAATAGAAATAGAACTCGTGCTATAAATAAAGCTCAAAAGCAAATGGAGCTAGTAAATTCTGGAATGGATTTATTTTGGGAAGGTATATTAACTAAAAACTTAAAAGACAAGTTTGGAGTGAAACCAGTGCATACTTATAGTGAAATTGCAGCTCTACAATCTAAATTCCCTGATGAGATAAAATTTTATGGCGCTAAAGAAGGAGCAGTTTTGCATGCGGGAGTGGTATTATTTATTACAGAAAACGTAGTGCATTTTCAATATAGCTCAGGAAAAGAAGATAGAGATGAAACGGGAGCGTTAGATTTCTTATTTGATGCTATTATTAAAAAATATTCCGACTATAAATATATAAGTTTTGGGAGTTCGGCAACAGACGATACGCTTAAAATCGATTTAGGATTAGCCTATTGGAAAGAAAGTTTTGGTGCTTATTTAATGCCACAACGTACATATACTATTAAAACAAATTCAGGTACTAACTTAGAGCACGCTTTTAAATGATTAAATTTCTAGACCTACATAAAATAAACTCACGTTTTGAAACCGAGTTTAAAGAAGAGTTTCAGTCGTTTTTAGATTCTGGTTATTATGTCTTAGGAGAAGGCACTACTGCTTTTGAAACTGACTATGCTAAGTTTTGCGGTACAAAGCAATGTGTAGGTGTTAGTAATGGCTTAGATGCTATAATTTTAATATTTAAGGCATACCTCCAATTAGGGAAACTTAAAGTTGGAGACGAGATTTTAGTACCAGCGAATACTTATATCGCATCAATTTTAGCGATAATAGAAACAGGTTTAAAGCCTGTTTTTGTAGAGCCAAATGTAGCTACTTTTAATTGGGAAGCTGCTACAATAAAAAAGCACATTTCAAATAAGACGAAAGCAATTTTAACGGTTCATTTGTATGGACAGTTAGCAGATAGTGAAGCGATTTCTATATTAGCTCAAGAGCATGGTTTATTATTAATAGAAGATGCTGCACAAGCTCATGGAGCAGAAAACTTAATTGGTAAACGTGCAGGAAACGTTAGTGATGCTGCTGCTTTTAGTTTTTATCCTAGTAAAAACTTAGGCGCTTTAGGCGAGGCAGGAGCGGTAACTACTAATGATGCTGAATTGGCAAAAGTGATTTCAGAATTAAGAAATTATGGTTCTGAAAGAAAATACGAAAATGTTAGATTAGGTGTAAACAATAGAATTGATGAGCTTCAAGCGCGCATCTTAAATATTAAATTGCAGCATTTAGATTCGGATAACGAAAAAAGACGTGACATCGCAAAGTGTTACCTTTCTCAAATTAAAAATAAAAAAATAACCCTTCCATTTTATGATGGATCTAAAAATCATAGTTTTCATTTATTTGTTGTTTTGGTAGATAATAGAGAAGAGTTTACGGATTATTTGTTGAAAAATAATATCCATTCTGCAATACATTACCCAAAGCCACCACACAAACAAAAAGCATTACAAGAGTTTTTAGAATTGGAATTACCAATTACAGAGCATATACATAGAAACTGTGTAAGTTTGCCAATAAGTCCTGTTTTAACTGAAGCTGAAGTACTCAAAGTTATTAAAACTGTAAATGCTTTTTGATGAGTTTAAATGATTATAAAACCTATTTTAAACAGCATACTTTATTAAAGATTACATCTCTTAATTCTTTAGTAATTTGTGTGAGACTATTTGTTTCGGTGTTTATTCAAAACTTATTAGCCGAAACGGTTGGTGCTTCGGGATTAGCAAAAGTAGGACAGATTAGAAACTTAATAGGTATTGTTACAAGTACTTCTTCTTTAGGTGTTTTTAATGGTGTTGTAAAATATACTTCAGAATTAAAAGAGGATAAGACTCTTTTAAATAAAATGTTTTCTACTACTTTTATTTTTATAGTAGTTGGTGTTATTTGCAGTAGCTTAACATTACTTTTTTTTTCTAATACAATTGCGGTTTATTTGTTTGGAGATAGTGAGTTTGTATTTGTTATAAAATTACTCGCAGTTATAGTGCCTTCTATAGCTTTGAATAGAGTTTTTAGTGGTGTTTTAAACGGACTTTCTGCTTATAAAAAGTATGCAAAAATAGAACTGTTTTCTTACTTGCTTTCTAGTCTTTTATTTGTGTCGTTTTTGTTGCAATTCAATCTAGACGGTGTTTTGGTTGCTATTGCAATAACTCCTGTTCTGCAGTTACTTGTTAGTATTTTTGTATTTGGAAAAACTTTAAAAAAGTATATAAAATTAGATACTTTAAAGTTGAATAATATCTACTTAAAAGGATTGCTGGTATTTACTATTATGTCTTTAGTATCTACTGTTTTATTAAATTTTGTAGAAATAGATATTAGGACACAAATTTCTAATCGTATTAATGAAGACGAAGCAGGAAATTGGACAGCAATGCTTTTTTTATCTAAAAACTATATGGTGTTTTCTTCTGGATTATTTACGCTTTATGTAATTCCTAAATTTGCGAGAATACAAGCAGGAACAGCGTTTAAAAAAGAAGTAATACATATTTATAAAACTTTAATACCGCTTTTTGGAATTGGTATGATTTTTATCTATCTTTTTAGAAATGTAATCACACATATTATTTATCCAGATTTTGATGCTATGGAGCCTTTGTTTAAATGGCAGTTGTTGGGCGATTTTGTTAAAATTGCATCTTTGGTAATAGCGCATCAATTTTTAGCTAAAAAGATGTTAGTGAGCTTTGTTGTTACCGAAATAATATCGTTAGCCTTGTTCTATGGGTTGTCTATATTTCTGGTTGGTATTTATGGAACCGAAGGCGTTGTAATGGCTCACTTTTTTAGATATATTATCTACTTCTTTATGGTGCTAATTATTATTTGGTACTCTTTTAAATTTAAGAAAATTAACGTGTCCAAGCCTCAAGATACTGTTTAGCAGAATTTATGTAGTTATGTTCACGTTCAATAAATTGTCGTGCATTTTTAGAAATTTCGATAATCTTTTCTGGATTTAATATTAGCCATTCTAATCTATTAAAAATAACTTGAGCATCTGGTAATGCATTAATAGCAACAGTATTTTCTTCTAATTTGTAATAATCTAACCATTCTTGTTCGGCTCCTGTAAAAACAACTTTTCCTTTTGCCATGGCTTCGAGAGCATTATAGCCTTGATCGTATGCATACACTTGGTCTAACAAAATATGCGATTCATTATATATTTTTATATACTCGCTGTAAGGTAAATTCTCTGTGATTTTTATGGTTATTTTATCTTCATATTTCTCTTGAATATTTTCTAATGCTTTTTCAAAAAACGAGATTCCTTTTTTTATTTTTGAGTGTGTGTTTATTCCCAAAAATATAATAATCTTATTATTTACGTTTGGTTTAATGTATTCTATCTTTTCTGTATTAATTGGGTTTGCAATAAGACCTAAATAATTAGATTGATTTAGCATTGGTAGATGATAGTCTATATCAGAAGCAATCGTTCCAGAGCTAACTGTCTTTAAAAAATCATGAAGTTTTTTGTAGGGTATAGTTGTGTATTTTAAAGAAAATACAAATAGATTTCTTAATGTTTTGTTTTTTAGATACGGAGTTAAAACAGAGTATCTTAGATTGTTTTTTAAGTAGTAATTAATAGATGTGTAATCATCTCCACAACATAAAACGTACAACTTATTGTTTTGAGAAATAAGTTGCTTTAAAATTTTAATTTGTGTTTTAGGTTCTATAAAAAGAGCGTCTTCATTTATTAACTGAACAACATCAAAATCACGAAATTGAGGTAATAGTTTTTTAAACCTGAAGGCATTTTCAATCTTAATAAAATCGGTGTTAAAATAACGAATGGATAAATTATTAAGTTTATTTAAAACGAAGGAAGATTTAATTTTAGAGTTAAAATTAATATCAGTTTTAAACTTCTTCATACCATCGCCAGAGCTTACAATTGTTACTTCGTGGCCAAGCTTAACTAAGCCTTCTTTTAAAGAACTATGCAATCTACTGTATTCTCCAACTAATAGAATCTTCATTTATATTTTATACATTTGTTTTCAAAGATAATTTAATGAGCAATGCCACCAAAACTAATTTTACATTAGAGATTCTGTTGTCTACGATGAACAGAAATTCTTTAGATTTTCTGGCAAAGCTTTTTCCTAATGGTAGTTATGTTAATTATAATTTCCTCATTATTAATCAAACCAAAAAAGACTGTTTATTAACATCTAATTACGAGAATATTAGGGTAATAAATTCATTTACTAAAGGTCTAACTAATAGTAGAAATTTAGCTTTAGAAAATGCTAAAGGTCCAGTTTGTTTAATTGCAGATGACGATGTTATTTACAATTCGAATTTTGAAAGCATAATTCTTAAAAGTTTTAAGGAGAATATATTAGCAAATGTTATTACATTTAAAATGAAAGATCTTGAAGGTGAGGATTTTAAAAATTATGCAGAAAGTACATGGCATAACGTATTATCTTTAAAGCAAGTTAATTCTGTTGTTGTAGCTTTTAAATTGAAAGATATAAGAACTAAAAACATTATGTTTAACCCACATTTTGGTTTAGGTTCTACTTTTGAAACGGCAGACGAATATATTTTTTTAAGAGACTGTTTAAAGTCTAATTTAAAACTTTGGTTTCAATCGGATTATATATTATCTCACGATATTAATAGCTCTGGTAAATTAGAAGGTAGTGATAGATTAATTTTTGCTAGAGCAGCATTATTTTATAAGTATTCGGGATTTTTAGGCTATTTAAGATTATTTAAATATCTTTTAGTTATTCTTAATCATGATAGTATTAAGTTTAACCAATTATTTGCTAAGTGTAAAACAGGATTACAAGGTATTTCAGCATATAAAAAAATAATACAAGCAGGATAAGAAACAAGATAGTAATGAAAAACACAACAATAGACAACGTAGAGGTAATTAATATTCCTAAAATTATAGATGCAGAAAGAAGAGGCAATCTATGCGTTATAGAGAATGATATTTTGCCATACAGTGTAGAGCGTGTTTATTATTTGTTTGATGTTCCAAGCGATGCAAATAGAGGAGGACATTCTCATATTTCATGCCATGAACTATTAGTTGCCTTGAGCGGTAGCTTTGATGTAGTAATAAAAGATGGGAAAAATAAAAAAACTATTACATTAAATAAGCCTGACAAAGGATTGTTAATAGTAGATGGTATTTGGCGTGAACTTGAAAACTTTTCTTCTGGTGCTGTATGTTTAGTATTGGCTTCAGATGTTTATAAAGAAGAAGATTACATAAGAGAATATTCTCAATTTGTAAAATCTAAACAGTAGTGCCTTTTCTATAGGTATTACACATATAGCTAATTCTGTAAATCTGTAATACGGTTATTGAAGGAGATCCACTTAGTAGATTTTTCTTCATACTCCTTTTAAAAATGCTAAAGAATAGACTAAACAGCCAAACTAATTTATAGCGATTTAATTTCGAAAATAATAAAAGCAAATCGTTACTATGGCTTTTAATATCTTCAGTTTTGTAAAAATGTAACAAGGTTAATGTAGCTTGTTCTTGTTTTTTTAATGATAGTTTGTTTTCTTCAATTCCAAGATGATACACTTCATTATCAATATGTAAAACTTTAATATTATTATCTTGAAGTAAGGCTGCAAAATAGTTATCGAAACCGTAACCTTTATTGTCTTCGATTTTTAAGTTAATTAAATTGAAAACCTCTTTTTTAATTAAGTAATTAGCAGAAATAATTACTTTATAAGGAGATAGATTTCTAGTGGATGCAGGTATTTGTTCCTTTTTGCTTCCGTATTTCCAACGTAAAACAACAGAGTCTTTGGGTTTCGTTTTATAGTAGGCAAAACCTCCAAAAACGGCATCAAAATTTAATTTAATGGCATTGTTATAGTTAGTAATAAACTGTTCAGTTTTAGGTAAAACGTCTGCATCTAAAAATAGAAGCCAATTGTATTTTGCTTTACTGGCTAATGCTTGTCTTGCTTTTACACGTCCAATATTGTTTTTGTTTTCAATAATTGTTGTGTTACTTAATCCCTTACTAGAATTTAAATTAATTGTGCTACCATCTTCTAACACAATTATTTCAAAAGAGAAATTGCTATTATTTAGTTGCGCATGTACTGCCGTAACTAATTTTGAAACATTACAGTTGTATGTAGGTATTAAGACTGAAAGCATAATTTTATGTGTTTAAAAATACTATTTTTTAATAGGAAGAAATAAGAAATTGTCTTTTTAATTTTTAGCAGTATAATTCTATAAAAAATTATAAATTGCAACAGATTAATTTTTGATATTTTCTTTTGGACAAACACGCTATTTCAGATATTATTTGTAACCATATTCTCACTAATAAACTGTCTTTGACAGCACAGTTTAATGAGAGTAAAAATACTATTGGTTATTTTTATATAGATAATGTTTTGCCGGAAAAATTGGCTTTAGAATGTGCTAAGGTTTTTCCAAAACCTGAAGAGATGAAACAGCTTAAGTCTATAAAGGAGTTTAAGCACGTGTCTGCACAAATGAATAGGCACCATCGACTACTAGAAGAGGTTATTTATGCTTTTCAAAATGAAAAAATAGTAAAGCTTATTGGAGAAATATGTAATATTTCTTCTTTATTTCCAGACGATTCTCTATATGCAGGAGGTTTATCTTTAATGGCGAAGGATAATTTTTTAAATCCTCATTTAGATAATTCTCATGATGCAGAACGCGAACGCTGGCGCGTTTTAAACTTACTGTATTATGTTACGCCAGAATGGGAAAAAATAATGGAGGACATTTAGAGTTGTGGCCAAATGGACCAGAAAAAGAACCTATAGAAATAGAAAGTAAATTTAATAGGTTAATAGTTATGGCAACACATTCTAGCTCATGGCACTCTGTTAATAAAGTAATTGTAGATGGATCGCGATGTTGTATTTCTAATTATTATTTTAGTGATAAAGCATTACGTGAAACAGATAAATTTCATGTTACTAAATTTAGAGGTAGACCAAATGAAACATTCACTAATCTGTTTTTAGATTTCGATTCTAGCTTAAGAATGTTAGTTAGAAAAGTGTTTAAAAAAGGTGTGCGTAAAAATCCACATGTTTACAAAAAGTAATAATTAAGCTCTTCGTTGTACAACTTCAAATACTTGATTTTCATCACACTTTAAAGTTTTACTTGGGTATTTTAAAAGTAAAGCATAATCGTGCGTTGCCATTAAAATTGTATTTCCGTTTTTGTTAATTTCTTGCAATACTTCCATTATCTCCACACTTGTTTGTGGATCTAAGTTTCCTGTAGGTTCATCTGCAAGAATAAGTTCAGGATTATTAAGTAAAGCACGTGCAATAGCAATACGTTGCTGTTCTCCTCCAGACAGCTCGTGAGGGAATTTAAAACCAGTGGTTTTCATGCCTACTTTATCTAGCACTTCTTCCATGCGTTTAGTCATTTCTGCCTTATTTTTCCAACCAGTTGCTTTTAATACAAATTCTAAATTAGCATTAACAGTTCTATCGGTTAATAATTTAAAATCTTGAAAAACAACACCTAATTTTCGTCTTAAAAAAGGAATGTCTTTTTCTTTTAAAGTATTTAAATTAAAATCTACAATACTACCTTCTCCTTTTTTTAAAGGAATGTCTGCATATAGAGTTTTCATGAAACTACTTTTTCCAGAACCAGTCTTTCCAATTAAATAAACAAAGTCTCCTTTTTTTATTTCTACATTAACGTTAGACAAGACTAAACTGTCACCTTGAAAAATAGAAGCGTCTTTAAATTCGAGAACAGTATTTGCCATATAGATTTTATAATTAATTATAAGTGTAACAAAGAAAATAAAAAAATATGACAGATAAATAGTTTCATCAATTAATTAAAATCTAAAAATGTTAATTTAGCCATTAATTATTTATAATGTCTATGTTAAAACAATTACCTAAACAATCACGTATAGTTTACCTCCTTATTTATTTGTTTGCAGGTTTATATGTTTTACGTGTTGGTCCTATTTTTTATCCAGATAGTTATGCTTTTTTAGACATGGCAATTAATAGATCTCCTGTCTATTCGGTTTTCTTAAAATTTTTTACGTTTATTTTTGGAGATGCTTTTGCATTTCCGGCACTTATAGCTCAGTATTTATTAATGGTTTTTGCAACACATTTTTTGCTTAGCACATTATACAAGAGTTTAAAATTACACTCTTATAGTGTATTGTTTCTTCAATTAACTTTTTTAGCTAATGCTATAATTTGGTATCATTCTGTAACTAGAATTTTATCAGAATCGATAGCATTTCCCTTAGTAATTGTATTTGTTGCTTATTTGTTTACTGCAATAAAGTACAATAGTTTTTCATCTTTATTAAAAGCGATTGGTGTATTGTTTTTACTTCAGTTTAATAGAGGTCAGTTTATTGTTTTTATTCCAATAGTATTGTTAATTGGTATTTACTTAATGTACAATACTAAAAAGATAAAAACAGGTATGTTATCTGTCGCTTTATTAATCTTAATTCCAGTTTTTAGTAGCTTTTCGGAACGTGTTTACAATAAAATAGTAATCAATCAATACAAAAACTATGCAATGACATATGTGCACTTTATAAGTGCTCCATTTTTTGTTGCGAATAGTGAAAATGTTTCTCTTTTTGAAGCCGAGGAAGAAAAAGATTTTTTTAGAAGAACTTTTAATAGGTTAGAGTCTAAAAGGTTGACTTTAGAAATGTCAACAGAAGACAAGGAAGCTCCTTATGTTTTTTTTGAAAAAAATTTCACAAAAATATGTAATGCAACTATCCACGAATACAATAGAGATTTTTATGCAGCTAAAGGTCTTGATGAGTATGAACAGCAGTATAAGGTAGACGAGCTAACATCTAGTATGTTTTTACCATTACTAAAAGCGAATTTAAAAAGTTGGGTAAAACATGTAAAACGAAGTTTTATAAAAGGAGTTGGAGGTAGAATAGTTTTATTAATACTCTTCTTTATTTTGGCATGTAGCGCTTGGTTATTTATTAAAAGTAAGGATTATAGATTCGTGTTTTTGGCACTTGCAATCGTTCTTAAATTTTCAAATAATATAATAATCGCAATGGTTGTGCATTCTATAGGACGTTATACTTTCTATTTCGATTGGATAATTTTTGCAGCATTAATTCTATTACTTAATCCGCTATTTAAAAAGTATAGTAAACTCAATTAATTTAGAAATTGAACTAAGGATTTTTTCTTTTAAATAACAATTATAACAAATTTCTAACGTTAACATATTAGGATTAATTTATCTTTGATTTTTAAATTTAAAACACCTAGTCAATGACTAAAAAGTATATAACATTTCTACTTGTAGCCTTAAGTTTTACATTATTATCTTCAGCACAGCAATCTGCTGCTTACACAAACAATTTTGTAGCTTATCAAAAAGCACTATCGTTATACAACAATCAGCAATATTTGGCTGCTCAAGCAGCTTTTAAGGATATTAAAAAAGAATCTCAAGGTGATGCTATAGAATCAGATTGTGCCTATTACATTGCTAATTGTGCTGTACGATTAAACCAGAAAAATGCAGATACTCTAATCGAAGAGTTTGTAGAAGATTATCCAACAAGCACTAAGAAAAATACTGCTTTTGTAGATGTTGCTGATTACTATTTTGAAAACGGAAAGTTTGCCTATTCAGAAAAATGGTACAGTAAAGTAGATGAAGAATCACTATCTCAAACCGAACGTGAAAAGTTTAATTTTAATAGAGGATACACCGCTTTTTCTTCAAAGAATTTTAAAGAAGCTAAAAAGTATTTAAATAGAGTTGAAAATTCTCAAAAGTACGGCTCGCAAGCTAAATACTATATTGGTTTTATGGCTTACGAAGGTGATGATTACGACAAAGCCAACGAATATTTTACACAAGTTGAAGGTGAAGATAAATACAAAGAAAAGCTTAGTTATTATCAAGCAGATTTAAATTTTAAATTAGGAAAATTTGAAAAAGCAATAGAGTTAGCTAAAGCACAATTAGAGAAAACAAACGAACCAAACGAAGTATCCGAACTTAATAAAATTGTAGGCGAAAGTTATTTTAATCTAGAAAACTACGAAGAGGCTATTTCTTTTTTAACGGAATACAAGGGCAAAAAAGGAAAGTGGAATAACACAGATTATTACCAATTGGGTTATGCTTATTACAAGCAAAAAGATTACGAAAAAGCCATTTCAGAATTCAATAAAATTATAAATGGAAATAATAGTGTAGCTCAAAATGCATACTATCACTTAGGAGAAAGCTACGTGAATTTAGATAAAAAGCAAGAGGCTTTAAATGCCTTTAGAAATGCTTCGCAAATGGATTACGATTTAAAAATCCAAGAAGATGCATGGCTTAATTATGCTAAAATTAGTTACGAAATTGGTAACCCGTACCAATCCGTTCCTCAAGTATTAGCTAGCTATTTAGATAAATATCCAGAGACTAACAATAGAACAGAATTAGAGACTTTATTAATAGACTCTTATATAACTTCTAAAAACTACAAAGAAGCTTTAGTTTTATTAAAAGGTAAAAAGAGTTTCGAGAATAAAGTAGCCTACCAAAAAGTAGCATATTACAGAGGAATAGAATTATATAACGAAAGTAATTATGCTGAAGCCGAAAAAATGTTCGATGCTTCTATAGGCGAATCTCAAGATTTAAAGTATACAGCAAGAGCAACATTTTGGAAAGCAGAAACCGATTATAATTTAACAAATTACGAGGATGCTTTAATTGGTTTTAAACAGTTTCAACAACAAACTGATGCCAACCAAACTCCCGAGTATAAAAATTTAGATTACAACCTTGCATACACTTATTTTAAGCAGAAAAACTATGATCAAGCGATTAAGCACTTCAAAAGTTTTACTGCAAGTAATAAAGAAGATAAAGTAAGATTAAACGATGCTTACTTACGTTTAGCAGATAGCTATTTTGTAACAAGTGTTTACCAGAATGCAATTACAATGTATAGCGAAGCGCTAAGTGTCAACAAAATAGAAATGGATTATGCATTCTTTCAAAAAGCTATGAGCTATGGTTATTTAGGACAAACAGATAAGAAAATTTCAGAATTAGAAACATTTATTTCTAAATATCCAAGTTCAAAATTACGTGACGATGCTATGTACACCTTAGGTAATGCCTACGTAAAAGCCGGAAATACAGATAAAGGTATTGCAATGTATAATCAATTAGTGTCAGAATATAATAATGGATCTTTTACTTCAAAAGCATTATTACGTCAAGGTTTAATACATTACAATAAGAGTCAAAATGAAGAGGCATTAACCAAACTTAAAAAAGTAGCTGGCGATTTCCCTAATTCTCTAGAGGCAAATCAAGCAGTAGCAACAGCGCGTTTAATTTATATAGACTTGGGGCGTGTAGACGATTATGCTACATGGGTTCAAACCTTAGATTTTGTGGAAGTAACAGATGGCGATATAGATAATGCCACATATCAATCTGCAGAAAAGCAATATTTAGATGGTAATACAAACGATGCTATTAAATTATTTAATCGTTATTTAAACGATTTTAATAACGGATTACACGCAAATCAAGCTCATTTTTATTTAGCACAATTGTATTTCAAAAAAGAGTTAAAAGAAAACGCAAAACCACATTATCAGGTAGTTGTAAATGCATCTCGAAGCGAGTTTACCGAAGAGGCTTTATTACGTTTGTCTCAAATAACACTGGAGGAGAAAAACTGGAACGAAGCAATACCTACATTAAAACGTTTGGAAGCCGAAGCTAATTTCCCTCAAAACAGTTTGTTTGCGCAATCTAATTTAATGCAAGCTAATTACCAATTAAATAAGTATACAGAAGCTGTCGCTTACGCGGAAAAAGTACTCGGCAATCTAAACTTAGATAATAAGATAAAAAGTGATGCTTATGTTATTATTGCACGTTCTGCAATTAAGACAAATGATGAAGCGAAAGCAAAATCGGCTTATGCAAATGTAGAGTTAACAGCTACAGGAGAAACCGCTGCCGAGGCATTATATTACAACTCTTATTTTAAAAATAAAGAAAGCAGTTATGCCGCATCGAATACTGTGGTACAGCGTTTAGCTAAAGATTATTCTGGTTACAAATTTTACGGTGCAAAAGGATTAATTGTTATGGCTAAAAACCAATATGCTTTAAACGATGCCTTTCAAGCAACGTACATTTTAGAAAGTGTAATTAAGAATTTTAAAGATTTTCCAGAGGTTGTTGCAGAGGCGCAAACAGAATTATCTATAATAAAAACAGAGCAAGCTAAAACTAATGCTTCAGTAGAAATAGAAGATTAGTATTTCTGAATTAAAAAAAAACAGAATTTTGTCATTCCTGTAAAGGCAGGAATCCACAAAAGAAGAATAAATAATATAAATTCCTGCTTTCGCAAGAATAATAGAAATAAAATAAAAGAATACATGTTTCAAAAAAAGCAATTCTTATTAATTATAGCAGCATTAACTACAACAGTAATGATTGCACAAGAACGTGAGCAAGACACGTTAAATCCGGATGTTATTAATGTAATTAAACCTTATGCACCAACTATTTCTGATGCTTTTAAATTAAAGGAAACACCAACGTTAGACGATGCCGAAACTGGAACAAAAAAAGAAATAAAGTATAATATATTTTCTTTTCCGGTGGCTTCAACATTTACACCAGCAAAAGGAAAAGCAGCGGTTGTAGACAAAGCTAAAAAAGTGAAATTATACGATAATTATGCTACATTAGGTGTTGGAACATACACAACCATTTTAGGGGAAGTGTATTTAAACCACGAACTCAATAGTGGAGAAAATGTAAGTGCTCATGTTAGTCATCACTCTTCTCAAGGTGGTATAGATGGTGTACTTACAGATGATGATTTTTTAGATTCTAAAATAGATTTAAGTTACAGTAAGTTAACTAACGATTTAAATTGGACTGTTTCTGGAGGTTTTGGATTACAATCTTACAATTGGTATGGTTTACAGCAACCATTATTTAATCAGGCTACTGCAGATACTTTAGATGTGGGTCATAACTTTACAGATGCTCATATTTCTGGAGAATTAAATATAGAAGACGGTATTTTTAAAGGTGCTGATGTTTTATTTAGACGTTTTGGTGATAATCAAGGATCTGGAGAAAATAGGCTAAAATTAAGCGGAACAGCAGATATTCCTATTAGAGACGAAATAGTATCAACAGTATTAAGTTTAGATTATTTAGGAGGAAATTTTGAAAGAAATTATTTTGATGCTACCGAAATAAACTACGGAAACTTTCAAGTAGGTTTAGCGCCAACATACCAAATAAAGAAAGACGATTTAACCGTGAATTTAGGTGTAACATTAACCTATTTAAACGATACCGAAGCGGGTAAAAGTAGCTTCTTTATCTATCCAAATATTAATGCAAGCTACCGCTTAGTAGACGAGTTTATTATTGCTTTTGGAGGCGTAAAAGGTGGTTTAAATCAGAATTCTTATTATAGTTTTTCTACAGAGAATGCATTTGTTTCACCAACACTATTTATTACACCAACAGATCAACAATATAATGCATATGCTGGTTTAAGAGGTAAGTTGTCTAATACTATTGGTTATTCGGTTAGCGGAAGTTATAAGTCGGAAAAAAGTAAAGCTTTATTCCAAAATAATTTAGTGCCTTATGGTTTCGATAATAATGAGAGTTACCATTACGGAAACTCGTTTGGTGTAACTTACGACGATGTTACAACTTTAGGAGTAGCAGGAGAATTAAGTGTAGATATAAATAGAAATTTTACTTTAGGTGCAAAAGGAGAATACTTTGTTTACAATACAAAGAATGAAGAAGAAGCTTGGAATTTACCAGAAATTAAAGGAACTTTATTTATGGATTACCAAATTAACGAACATTGGTTTGCAGGAGCAAACCTGTTCTTCGTGGGTGAACGTAAAGATTTAACAGGCCTTAATGATATCGATAATCCAATTTTGCCGAGCCCTCTAAATCCAACTCAAATTGTAACATTAGATAGTTATTTCGATGCTAACATTCATGGAGGTTACCATGTAAACGATCGTATTTCTGTATTTGTAAAAGGAAACAATCTTATTGGTGAAAATTATAATAAATGGCAAAATACACCAGTTCAAGGTATTCAGTTTTTAGCTGGAGGAACTTATAAATTCGATTTCTAAAATGTTTTGGTCATAGCGAGACACGAAGCAATCTTAATAATAGTATCACAATTAAGTAAATTAATTAGAAATAATTTTTATTTCATTTCAAAAACGTCCTCTAAACTAGAGGACGTTTTTTTATTCTTATATTTATCATTCAAAATAATACAGATGAAAAAAATTATAATAGTTGCAACAATCTTTACTTTCTTAAGTTGTAATAACAATAAAACAGAGGTCGATTCTATTGTAATAAACGCTAATGTTTACACCGTAGATTCTAATTTCGCTAAAGCCGAAGCGTTCGCTATTAAAAACGGAAAGTTTGAAGCAATAGGAAGTACTTCAGAAATTCAAGAAAAGTATTCCGCTAAAGAAATTATTGACGCAAAAGGAGAAACCGTAGTGCCAGGTTTAATAGATGCGCATTGTCATTTTTATGGACTAGGCTTAAACAAGCAAACTGTAAATTTAGTAGGTACTACAAGTTTTGACGACGTTATGAAACGTGTTATAGCATTTCAAGAGAAAAAAAACACATCATTTATTATTGGTCGCGGTTGGGATCAAAACGACTGGGAAGATAAAACCTATCCAGACAAAACACTTTTAGATAAGTTATATCCTAATACTCCAGTTGCTATTACAAGAATAGATGGTCATGCTATGTTGTGTAATCAGGTGGCTTTAGATATGGCTAATATTACTATAAAATCTAAAGTTGAAGGAGGAGAAATAAAGATTAAAGATGGAAAGCTTACAGGAGTTCTTATTGATAATCCTATGGAATTGGTTGAAGCTATTTTTCCTAAACCAACACGTAAACAACAAATAGATGCATTGTTAGATGCACAAGAGTTTTGTACTAATTTAGGTTTAACTACTGTGAGTGATGCAGGTTTAGATAAACAAGTGATTGAATTAATAGATAGTTTACAAAAAGCAAATACGCTACACATGCGAGTGTATGCTATGATTAGTAATAAAAAGGAAAACCTTGATTACTATTTAAAGAAAGGAAAAATTAAGACAGAGCGATTAAACGTACAGTCTGTAAAAGTATATGCAGATGGTGCTTTAGGTTCTCGTGGTGCAGCTTTAAAAGAATCTTATAGCGATGAGCACAATCATTTTGGAGCCATGGTAATTGGTACCGACGATTATAGAGCGTTGGCACAAAAAATAGATAAAGCGGGTTACCAGATGAATACTCATGCTATTGGAGATTCGGCTAATAGATTTGTACTTCAAACTTATGAGAAGACCTTAATGAATCAAAAAAATAGACGTTGGAGAGTAGAACATGCACAAGTGATTACAGATAACGATTTTAATTATTTTGAAAATGAAAACATAATTCCTTCAATACAACCTACACATGCAACAAGCGATATGTATTGGGCAAAAGATAGAGTAGGAGAAACAAGAGTTAAAGGTGCGTATGCATACAAAACATTATTGCAAAAAAGCGGAAGAGTTGCACTTGGTACAGATTTTCCTGTGGAGCAAGTGAGTCCGTTTTTAACGTTTTATGCAGCAGTAGCAAGAAAAGATTTAAAAGGTTATCCTGAAAATGGTTTTCAAAAAGAAAATGGTTTAACAAGAGAAGAGACTTTAAAAGGAATGACTATTTGGGCGGCATATTCTAATTTCGAAGACCAAGAAAAAGGAAGTATTGAGGCTGGTAAATTTGCAGATTTTATAATATTAAATCAAGATATTATGGAAATTCCTGAAGAAAAGATACCTTTAACAAAAGTAAAACTAACCTATATTAATGGAGTGGCACAATAATTGATTTTAGAAAATTATAAAAAATCAAAGTATGTTCATGGTTTTATAAGATAGATATCATATTACTATTTTTTACATACAACCATTAAAATATTAAATATAACGACAAATGAAAAGAGTATTTACATTACTATTATTTTTAAGCTTATCAGTAACCAGTTTTGCACAAGTAGATGCATATAGTGAAGATGTTAAAAAATGCGTTAAAAGTAATGGTACAATGTCTTATTACGAAGATGTAATGGACCAAATGTACCAAATGTTAAAAGTGCAATTTACAGATGAGAATGTTCCAGATACCGTTTGGGTAGAAGTTAAAAAAGGAAAGTCTGCAGCAATGGATGAGTTGGCACAAATGATGGTATCTGCCTATAAAGGGCATTTTACACATCAAGATGTTAAAAATATGAATACTTTATATGCTTCTAAAGCTGGAAAGAATATGTTTAAAACAGATGGTTTAACAGATGGTGATAAAGTTGTTTTAAACGAGTTTTATAAAAGCGATACAGGACAGAAAATTTTAGGATCTCAAGAGTCTATGAATGAGTCTATGAGTAAAATTTCAGAAATGTGGAGTAGCGGTGTTTATCGTGGTGTAATCGCACAATTATCGGATAAAGGATATAACTTATAAGGTAATGCTTAGGAGAGCGTTACAGGTATTATTTGTTCTTATTTCTTATCAAGTATTTGCATGTACCTGTATTTATCCTCCTATACCTCAAAGATTTGATAATGCTAGTGTTGTTTTTAAAGCAAAAATAGTAGAAGTTGTAGCATATCATGAAAATACAAAACAGCCAAAACAGCCAAAACAAGTTAGGTTTAACCTTTTAGAGGATTTTAAAGGTACGGTCTCGTCAGATTTTATCTATTTATCTAAATCTCTAGGTTCTTGTTCTACACCAAACCTTCAAGTTGGTTCTACATGGTTAATTTTTTCTGATGCTTCTAAAAACGAAAGGATAGCTGTTTCTATATGTAATCCTTCAGTTTTATACTACAAAGGAAAAGTAGAAATAGAAGAGGCTACTAAATTAAAGGTTTTAAAAAAGGTCTTTAAATATTATAGCGATTTAGATAACATCACGCTTCTTAAATCCAATAACACTTTTAGTATTTATAATCCAGTAAAAGGACGTAGATATAAATTAAGTTACAAATCATTTAATAATGATTATGGGTTGTATTATATTACTGTCGATCCTATTTGTGGAAAAGTAATTGAAGTTACTATTATAAAAACGTTGAATGAAAAAGACGACTTAAAAATAATAGAAACTTATAAATCGAAAAGAATTAAAAATAGACAACAGTTTACCGAAATTTATAAAAGAAGACCTTCAAGAAATTGTTGAATTTTATAACTCTAGTTGTAACTAGATATAAAGCTTAGCCAAATAATCAAAATGTTCACCTTCGGCAACCTTGTCGCAGTTTAATCCAACCGAAGCGCAAGCAATAGCTAAAGTGCTAAAATCTAAGTATAACCATTTTATAGGCGTTTCTTCTTCATCTTTATATTTTAAGAAGTAATCTAACTCGCCATAATATCCAGAGTTTAAATCTTGCCAAAAACCACCATCTTCGTCTTCGTACATGTATTTAATGTCTGTAGAATCTATTAAAATTTGTCCATTAATATTTAGCAAACTTTTTAAATGTGTTAAATATTCGGGAAGAGCTTTTAACGTTTGAAAAATTCCAGTACCATTCATTAATAATAATATAGTATCGAATGTTTCTTTTTCTTCTAAAAGAGGAAGTAATTCAGCATTTAAAACGCCTCTTTTTTTACAAACAGTAATAGCGCCTTTAGATAAGTCAATAGCTTTTACATTTTTACCTTCCTCTTGAAGGTATAAACTATGGCTGCCAGCACCACAGCCAACATCTAAAATGTTTCCTTTAGCTAGTTTTAAAGCTTCTTTTTCAAGTTTAGGCATTTCAGTATACTCTCTAAATAAATAATCTAGAGGTAAAGTGTCTTCTTCCGAAATGTTAGTAGACGTAATAATGTCTTCAGAAGTGTTTCCGTGGTAAAAATCTAATAAAGCTTTTCCGAATAAGTCTTTTTTCATATAGCAGTCGTTGCGAGACTTTAGTATTGGTAATCTGTTAATTTGTAATTTCTTTTTAAAGATTATTTAAGTCATTTACTATTGATAAAGACGAAAATATTATTTTCGCATAATGCAAGACATTATTAATAATCTTCCAAAGCTCGCCAAAGATAAGCATAAGGAAAATAAAACCTTTTTTACAAAGCTTAAAAAAAAGGCACCCAAAAAATTGGATTATATTATGCAGGAATTGCATGATGAAGAATTTAAAAGCACCGATTGTTTAGAGTGTGCTAACTGTTGTAAAACTACAGGGCCTCTATTTACAGATAAAGATGTAGATAGAATTGCGAAACATTTTAAAATGAAAACGCAAAAATTTGTAGAACAGTTTTTAAGGATAGATGAAGATAACGATTACGTATTACAAAGTGTGCCTTGTACTTTTTTAGGTGCAGATAACTATTGTTCTATATACGATGTGAGACCAAAGGCTTGTAGCGAATTTCCGCATACCGATAGAAAGAAGTTTCAGCAAATCTCTAATTTAACCATGCAAAATGTCGCAATATGTCCTGCAGCTTTTAATATTGTAGAGAAGATGAAGGAGCGCATTAAATTGTAAATTATACTTTAATAGTATTGTTATTATAAAAGGTGGGTTGAGTTAATTTTTTTTTTAATTATTACCTTTAAATAAAAATAACATTTGGAAAATTTAATTACCTATTGTTTATAGTGTAGATATCTTTTCCAAATAGCGAAGTAAATGCAAGTTTAAAGTATCTTTTAAAACAACTTTTCATAAATACAGAAAACCTACGAGTTAAATTTATTAATAGAATATTAGTAAATTTTAATAGAATACGTACTTCCTTGTTTATTATATATTTTTTTTGTGTAATCGTTGCATAATACTAAGCAATTAATGCTAATTATTAGTTATATGATTGATTATCAGATAAAGGTGCGTTTTAGCGAGTTAATTGTACTATTCGGCTAAATTGTCCTAAATTATATAGTAAATGTAAATCTACAATTACTATTTGCTTTATTTTTGTGGTACCTGAAACTAATTGATTTTTAGCAAAATTTAATAAAATTAGTAAAAATTCAGTTTATGAAAAATCTAAAAACGATAAACCTACTTTTCTTAGCTTTACTTTTAAGTGTTTCCATTTATGGACAACAAAGAGCGCTTTCTAATATTGAAAGAAACATAAATAAAGAGGCAGCTGGTTTAGAGCAATCTTTAAACTTTACATTAGACACATTAACACTTAAAAGTGATAAGAATATTTTACGAGTTACTTTTTTAAGTCATGACGAAAAGGATTCTGTTATAATAGATGTTGATGCTCCAGAAATTAAAATTCCATTGTATCACTTTAAACAAGGGAGATATACAATTGCGGTTTATAGAGAAGATAAAATTATAGCTTTAGGAGTAAAAAGAGTAGAGGATATAGCTAGACCAAAAAATGCTATCGAAGATTTAGAAGAAAGTATTTTAAGATCTAGTTTAAGTAAAGAAGAACAAATAGCTAGAAATATTAAACCTCTTAAGAAAAAAACTAATGTTGTTGAAGATCTAGATACACGTGTGGCTATTGCTAAATCAAGAGTTAAAAAAGATAAGCCTGTTGAAATTAAAACAAAAGCAGCTAAAGAAGAAGATACTTCTTTAGCCATTGCAAAGCCAATAATAGAAAAAGAAGAAGATAGAAGAGTTGCAGTTGCTAAGCCTAGAGCAGAAAAAGAGAAAGTAACACCAATAAAAAGAGTAAATACAAGAAAGGAAAGAGAGCCAAAGGTGGTTTCTAACGTGAACAAAAAGAATATATTCGAAATTGCTGCAGAAAGAGAAGAAGCAAAAAAAGCGATGCGTCTTAAAAATGAAAATAATAGAGTCGTAACTAGCGTTACTAAAAATGAGCCATCAAAAAAGCCTACTACACTAATAGAAGTTAAAAAGGTAACCTATAACCTTTCTCAAATTGATAACGATAAGACGGTAGATAGGCAAACTCGCGAAGAGTATAGAGCTAATAACTTACGTCCAAACGGAACACGATACGAAAACTAATTATTTAGTAAATAAATTTAGCTTACAGTAAGTATATAAACTATAAAA
>NZ_LIQH01000023.1 GCF_001418085.1 Lacinutrix algicola | reverse complement strand
CTTTTATAGTTTATATACTTACTGTGGTTTTAATATTCTAAGAATAAGTCGAGTATAATAGAATCACTAATTATAAATTAGATACTTAGCACGTATTACATTAAAACTGTCTAAGCCATCTTTCCAGGTGGCTTTTATGTTGTCTATAGATTCTCCAGCTTCAATTTGTTTCTGTAATTTTTTAGTTCCTGCTAGTTTGCTAAAGAAACCGTTAGATAAAAAGAACTTGCTTTTATCCCTAGTAGCGTTGTAAGCATTAATTAGGTAGCTTAAATCTAATGCCTTTAACTTTGGTGTAGTTGTTAAATTATAGCCATTACAAAGTTCGTTTTTATATTTTGGATATTTAGAACCAAAGTTTGGTTGAGGTATAAATTCAAATTTAGATTTTGGCAAAAAAGGAGAACCATAAATTTGAAACTGTAACTCCGTACCACGACCGGCACTTATATTTGTACCTTCAAAAAAACAAAGACTAGGATATAGGTTTATAGCAATGTCGTTAGGTAAGTTAGGAGACGGTTTAATAGGTAAACTATAAGCTAACTCATGATTGTAGTTTTTCATTGTAATAACAGTAAGCTCGCATTTTAAATTATTTTCTAGCCAACCTTCACCATTAATCATTTGTGCGTATTCACCAATCGTCATACCGTGTACTACAGGAATAGGATGCATGCCAATAAAACTCTTATGCTCCTTTTCTAAAATAGGTCCATCAACATAATGTCCATTTGGGTTGGGTCTATCAAAAATAATAACAGGAATATTTGCTTCGGCGCAAGCCTCCATAACATAATGTAACGAAGAAATATAAGTATAGAAGCGTGCACCAACATCTTGTATATCAAAGATCACAACATCCAAATTCTTTAATTGCTCGGCAGAAGGTTTCTTGTTCTTTCCGTAAAGAGAAATAATAGGTAAACTCGTTTTAGTATCTATACCATCTTTAACCACTTCACCAGCATCGGCCTTACCTCTAAAACCATGCTCTGGAGCAAAAACTTTTTTAACATCAATTTTATTAGAAATTAACGAATCTACCAAGTGTATGTAATTGTCATTATTATCGGTTTGCGATAAATCTATCTCATTTTTAAACACTACACTGGTTTGGTTTGCTACTACGCCAACACGTTTGCCTTTTAAAAGTTTTAAATACGCATTGGTTTGGTTTGCACCAATAACAAGAGTATTGTTATTCTTTACTGGCTCAATAACCTCTAAAGTAGTATTGGTTCGGGAAGCAACATCAACCTTATTCGCCTTTCCGCAAGAAATTCCTAAAAAAAGAAATAATAAAACTGTATTTTTACACCACATTAATTGTACACTCATAACTTTTTTGAATTTCGAATATTTTATAGCTAAACGCATTATTGATAGTAAAGCGTATAAAAGTAGTATATCGGCACCAATAATAAAAATTGGAATCGTAGCAATTGCACTTGGAATTATTGTAATGATGATTGCCATAGCAACAGGAATTGGTCTACAACAAAAAATAAGAGATAAAGTAGTGGCATTTAATGGGCACGCAACTATTACTAATTACGATACCAATAATTCGCAAGAAAGTCAAAAACCGATTTCTATAAATCAAGATTTTTATCCAGATTTTAATAGCGTATCGGGCATAAAACATGTGCAAGGTGTAGCAACAAGACATGCTGTTTTTATACAACCAGACACTTTCGAGAGTGTTGTAATAAAAGGTGTTGGTGCAGATTACGATTGGCAATACCTACAAGAATTTTTAGTAGAAGGTGTTTTGCCAGACTTTTCACAAAAACGAAACGAAGACCTTTTAATATCTCAATATTTTGCCAATAGACTTAATTTAAAAATAGGAGATAAGGTAACCGCTTACTTTTTAGACAAAGACGCGACTAAACTACCAAGACCATTAGGTTATAATGTAGTTGGCATTTATAACTCTGGTTTTAAAGATTTCGACCAGCAATTTGCTATTGGAGACATTAAACATATTCAGCGTTTAAACAAATGGGAAGCAGACCAAATAGGAAATTTTGAAGTTTTTATAGACGATTTCGATGCTATAGACCAAAAAACAGATGCTATTTTTCAAGAAACGCCTTCGACATTAAACGTAGAATCGGTAAAGCAAAAATTCGGAATGGTATTCGAATGGATTGGTATTTTCGATAAAAACATCATTGGCATCATTGGTATAATGATTATAGTTGCTGGTATTAATATGATAACCGCATTACTAGTCCTAATTCTAGAGCGCACCCAAATGATTGGTATACTAAAAGCTTTAGGAAGTAGTAATAATACTGTAAGAAAAATATTTATTTACAATGCCACTTATCTTATTCTTAAAGGCCTTTTTTGGGGAAATCTAATAGGATTAGGTTTACTATTTGCACAAAAGTATTTTGGCTTTTTAAGCTTCCCAAATCCAGAACAGTACTATATGACAACCATTCCGGTGTACATAAGTTTAGATTATATTTTACTATTAAATATAGGTACATTTGTTTTATGCTTGGCAATGTTACTAATCCCATCTTACATTATTACTAAAATATCTCCAGTAAAAGCCATTCGTTTCGAGTAGCATATTTTGGGCGTTACCTAAAGGTCGCGCTTTCCGCTATATCTTTTTTGCTTTTAATGGCAAAAAAGGATGCCGCTTTAATCGCTAACGCGGGCGTATTAATTAAGTTTAGTTATCTAAATTAGTGTGTAAGCATCTATTTGTTTGCGCTTTTAAACCTTAGAATTACTATGTAGCTTACCTCTCGTTAAAATGAACGTTAAAACAAACAAAAGTATATTTCCATTTTAGTACTTTTGCAAAAGAAAAAGTAAAATAAAAAAACGCATGCAATACGCAGAAAATATCCTTGGAACTATAGGAAACACACCATTAGTAAAAATAAACAAGCTTACAGCAGAGCTACCATGTTTGGTACTCTCTAAGTACGAAACCTTTAATCCCGGAAACTCGGTTAAAGATCGTATGGCACTGCAAATGATTGAAGATGCCGAAGCCGATGGTAGATTAAAACCGGGAGGAACAATTATAGAAGGTACCTCTGGTAATACAGGAATGGGATTAGCATTAGCTGCCATAATAAAAGGTTACAAATGTATTTTTGTAATGGCAGATAAGCAATCTAAAGAAAAAGTAGATATTCTAAAAGCAGTAGGAGCAGAAGTAGTAGTTTGCCCAACAGCTGTAGATCCAGAAGACCCAAGATCGTATTACTCGGTATCAAAACGTTTAGGTGAAGAAACACCAAATTCATGGTACGTAAACCAATACGATAACCCAAGTAACGCAAAAGCACACTACCAAAGTACAGGACCAGAAATCTGGGAACAGACCGATGGTAAAATAACGCACTTTGTTGTTGGTGTAGGAACAGGAGGAACAATTTCTGGAGTTGGTAAATATTTAAAAGAACAAAACCCAAATATTAAAATTTGGGGAATAGATACTTATGGTTCTGTATTTAAAAAATACCACGAGACTGGAATTTTCGATGAAAAAGAAATTTATCCTTATGTAACTGAAGGTATTGGAGAAGATATTTTGCCAAAAAATGTTGACTTCGATATTATTGATGGTTTTACAAAAGTAACAGATAAAGACGCTGCTGTTTATACGCAACGTTTAAGTAAAGAAGAAGGTATGTTTTTAGGTAACTCCGCAGGAGCAGCAATTAAAGGTGTACTACAATTAAAGGAGCACTTTACTAAAGACGATGTTGTTGTTGTATTATTTCACGATCATGGCTCACGTTATGTTGGTAAAATGTTTAACGACGAGTGGATGCGCGAAATGGGTTATATAGAGTAGCAAATTCCTTGCAAAAGCAGGAATCGGATAATAGAAAAGCAAAAAGCACAGTTTTATAACTGTGCTTTTTTTATTTATAATTTTAGCGTTTCGTTTAAATTTGTTGTCAGTTTTAATAACTGATTTAGCAAATAATAAATAAATAAATAAAAAATCCGTTAGGGTAGTCGTAATCAGATAAAGATTAGCAATAAATGTTATATGTTGTTGGTAGTAGTTTTTATTTTATTTTTATTGAGGTCATATAAATTTTACTTAAACCATTTTCTCCTTCTTTAATATATTTTTTAAAATCCGATATATTTTTAAATTTTATTGATTTGATATTCTTTCTTTTACTTGTGAAATATAATATTTGATTTTTCTCATCATAAAAAGGGCAGTATTCCATATACTCCGTGTTTATTGGAATACCTATATTTGTGGCTTTATTCCATTTTCCATTTATATCTTTTTTTGAAATATATAAATCACCACTGCCTTGTCCGTCTTTCTCATTATACTTTGTAAATAATATAAAATCTTCTTTTTTAGAGATAAAAGCATTAAATTCATATCCTTTACTATTTATGTTTTCATTTAAAAGAACAGGAGTTAAATATTTTCCAGCTTCCCATTTACAAAAATAAATATCATCCTTGCCAAATCCATTTGGAGAGTCCATTGTAAAATATAAATTATTATTGTCACTTACGGATGGGTAAAATTCGTCTAAATCTGAGTTAATTGGCTTTCCTATGTTTTTAGGTTCGGACCATTCATCATTTTTATTGCTTCTATCAACATACCAAATATCAAAATCCTTTTTTTTATCAATTGAATCATCTAGTGGTCTATCAGAAACAAAAAACAACCGATTCCCATTCATTGTTAAAAAAGGTTCTAAATACATAAAAGAATCACAAAAAGGTAATAATTTAGGCTCTAGCCACTCATTGTTTTCTTTCTTAATGGTGACTAATTGCGAAATCCCTCCATTAGGACTTTGTAAAGTAATAAACGCTTCATTTCCATCGGTTGAAATGCAAAAATCACGCACATTATGGAATTCATTTAGTTTTTTATCAAATTGTAAAACCTCATTTTTATTTTGAGCAGACAAAAAGCTTGAAATTAAAATTAGAGTAATTATTAATATAGTTTTCATCATAAATTATTTTCTTTTGATAATTGTCTTAATTATTGTCAATGTTTCGTTGTTATTAAATCGTTTCAATATTTTATATATTAAGTTAAACTAAGTTAGTAGAAAAAATGACAGTTTCAAGTTTGTAATGTGCTAAAAAGGGTGCATTCAAAATTATGTAAGATTGCTTTTATTAGTAATTTATTTAGATTGTTTTAATCTTCTAGGTTTTTTTTAAATTTCATAATATCTGTTAGTTTTTGCATTTCTTTTTTAACTCCTTTTCTTATTACAATAAAAAGTATGACAGCAATAACAACATAAGAAACATCAATTAATACTATATTCCATAATTCCATATTTAAACTAAACTCTGGTGTAATTAGATAAAATCCAATAGTGTATAGACCTATAATTATAGGAGCAATAATCTTATGAATAGTTTTTCTAAATTGATGAAATTTTATCGTGTTTTCGGTAGTTTTTAATGTGTTATCAATGTTACTTATTTGTTTGGCTTTATAGATACTAATTATTTCTATAAAAATTCTAAACACTAAACCAAAAATCATCAAGGCTACACCTATTCGGCTTAAGGTTTCTTTTAGGGGAGCAGTATAATAAAAGAATAAAGAAATTATTATAAGTGTAATTAACAGGATTGCTATTGTACCATAATAGAAAAAAAAGTTTTCTTTTTCCTTTTTTTTAATTTTCGCATATAAGCTATCAAAATTTGTAGTAGAAAGCTTAAGATTTTTTTTGCTATTCTGCCATTTACTTTGCAGTTCTTTAAAATCACTATCCATTGTTGTTCTTTTTTAAAATTGTTTCAAGACGTTTTTTTATCCTATGGATTTTAACTCTAACGTTTGTTGGTTTTATACCTATGATTTCAGATATATTATCATAATCTTGGTTTTCTAAAACCATCATAATAATTAGTCTATCTAGTTTTTTTAATTGTCCAATTGCTTTGTATAATTCGGGTGCATTTAGGTTTGTGGCGTTTTCGGTTTCTATGCTAGAGGCCTGATTTTCTATTTCAAAAGTAGATATAGTTCTCTCTTTTTTATCTTTCTTTACATATTGTAAACAGGTGTTCACTGTTATTCTGTAAATCCAAGTTTTGTAAGATGATGCTCCTCTAAATTTTTCTAAATTATTCCAAACACTAATAAAAATTTCTTGAGACAAATCGTTGGCTGTATCCTTATCACCTTTTACAAATCCCAAGCACATTTGTAAAACCATTGGATGATGCTGGTGATAGATTGTTTCAAAAGGTTTGTTTTTATTATTTTTCATTAACTAAAAAATCATTAACAGTTTTATAAAACCATTCTGGCTGATCGAACATTAAAAAGTGTTTACTGTTAGATGCCATTATTATAGTTTTGTTAGTTAGGTTAGTGTATTGATCTTCATAGTTTTGTTTTGCAACTACTACATCAGGGAAAGATGCACCTATTATTAAGGTTTCGCATTTTATTTTGTTCAAAACAGTTCTTAAGTCTAGTTTTAATAAATCGGTATATCCATAAACCCAGGTTTTTCTATCTGCTTTAAGTATCCAATCTTTTATAATTTCTTTTTTGTCTTCTTTCAATGTCATATTTGAAGCCATCATAGTAGCCATACCTTGAAACTGAGCTTTATCCATATTCAGCATTTGCGTATTGTACGGGCTACTGTAATAAAAGTTCTCTGCGGGTACATTAGGCATCATTATTTCTCGCATACAAGGTAATGCTTCGACTATAATAATTTTAGAAACTTTATTATTTAATTCTGCAGCGATATCAACGGCTAAATTTCCACCCATACTATGTCCAACAATAATAATATTATTCATATTGTTTTCTTTTATATATTCTACAAGTGCGTTTTTAATATTGGAATACCAAGGCATTTCTATTGGCTTGTTTCCATTAAAACCTGCGTAAGAAACAAGGTGAGATTCTCTTTCTAAAGTTAAATTTTGAATGGTTTCTTTCCAAATAGATTCAGGTGCAGTAAAACCAGGGAGAAATAAAATAGGTTTTCCTTTTCCAATAGTTTCTATTGTAATTGGTTCTAGTTTATCGGTTTCAATTAAACTTGTTTGTCGGTTAAATCCGAAGCTATTAGTACTGCTTATCGTAATAATGAATAGAGCGATAATTTTAAATAATTTTTTCATAATACTACTGTTTTAAAGGTTTATATCCCTTTGATTAAGAAAACAGTATTTGTTACACTTTTAAATTATTTTTTCTTCGTTATTTTTTATTTGAAGTTGTTTTTTCTAATAATTACAGGACATGACGACTGATAATATTTTTTTTATAAATAATATTAGAACCTTGTAATATAAATAAATGAGTGTAGATTTTTTTTAACTAGTTGTTCTTTTATAAGAAGGTAAAAAAAAGTTTTTAAAAAAACTGTTACGGTGTGTGGAAGGAGAAACTGCTATTATGAATAATAACTTATTGTTTTTCAGCACCATAAGAAGCATTAGTATCATCATTTAAAAGATAGGCCTTATTTGTATTCTTAAAAAGGAATAAAGTGTCTACATGCGATAATGGACTAAATGTACCAAAACTATTTTTATGTATAAAGTTTTGTGTTACTACTAAATACAATCCATTAGTATATAAGTTTGCTGTATTTAACTCAACATCTATAACTGTAGTTATATCTATTTTTAAATTGTTTTAAGAATTGGTATTATAGTCAAAGGAAACAAACTCCTTTTCAAACACTTGAGTCTGTAGATTGTTTAAAGGTGTCATCAGTATTAGTACTAGACGAGAGTGAAAACAAAATTGAAAATGCTATTAATAATTTATGTAATTTACTCATAATGTAATAATGTTTTAAGGAAAAGAGCTTTGTAATCTTTGTTGTCCCGTTTAGGCGAAGGTTATATAAAAAACATTACAAAGTGAAATTTATTGTTTGCAATTTCTTACATTTAAGACATGCAAGAAGACTTTCTACATTATCTCTGGAAACACAAAAAGATAACGACCACAAATCTTAAAACTACAAAAGGAGAAAAAATAGTTATTAATAATGTAGGGGAGCATAATCACAATGCAGGGCCAGATTTTTTTAATGCGCAATTAAAAATTGAAAATCAGTTATGGGCAGGAAATTTAGAAATTCATATAAAATCTAGCGATTGGTACCTGCATAACCATGAGATCGATAGTAATTACGATAATGTAATTATACACGTAGTTTGGGAACATGACACAGAAATTTTTAGAAAAGACAATACCGAAATCCCAACACTAGAATTAAAACATTATGTTACTCCCGAGGCATTAAATAATTATCAAAAATTATTTAGTAATACACAAAAATGGATTAATTGCGAAAACGATTTTGCAAGCATTCCAGAATTTGCGATGTCCAATTGGTTAGAGCGTTTGTATTTTGAACGATTAGAGCGTAAAGCAAATGATATTAATATAGTGTTACAACAAAGTATAAATAATTGGGAAGCTGTTTTATTTAAAATGCTGGCTAAAAACTTTGGACTTAAAGTAAACGGACAGGCATTCGCAAGTATTACAAGTTCTTTTGATTTTTCTATAATAAGAAAACAACAATCTAAGTTGTTAAGTTTAGAAGCATTACTATTTGGTCAAGCCGGATTATTACAAGACGATTGCCAAGAACCGTACTTTTTAGAACTAGAAAAAGAATATCAGTTTTTAAAACAAAAGTTTAGTTTATCTTCTCAAAATATAACACCGCTGCAATTTTTTAGATTACGTCCTCCAAATTTTCCAACCATTCGTTTATCGCAATTGGCGAATATGTACTATTTACATCAAAATGTATTTTCAAAAATTATAGAAACAAAAACCTTAGAAGATTTCTATAAGTTGTTTTCTGTAGAAACATCTGTATTTTGGGAAACTCATTATACGTTTAGTAAAGTATCAAAAGCTTCAAAAAAGAGATTAACAAAATCGTTTGTAGATTTGCTATTAATTAATACTATCATTCCTATCAAGTTTAGCTACGCAAAAAAAATAGGTAAACCTGTTGATAACGATATTATAAAATTGCTAGAGCAAATAGCTTCAGAAAAGAATAGCATCGTTAATAAATTCAATAGCTTAAAAAAGGTTTCTAAATCTGCATTAGACTCCCAAGCTTTAATTCAGCTTAAAACCGAATATTGCGATAAAAATAAATGTTTGCAATGTGCTATTGGTAATCAGTTGCTTAATAAAATATCAAACTAATTTAGAATTAAATTAGAAAAGGTTTTATTACCTTGCAATATGCAAATAGCACGAAATACATTATTGTTTTTTCAAAAACACGGCTACCATGTTTGTCAGCGAATAGCAGATAGATTAGGTATTCGTGCAAAAATTGTTCGTACCTCTTTTATGTACTTAACATTTATAACCGTGGGATTTGGTTTTGCCTTATACTTATTTATGGCTTTCTGGATGCGAATAAAAGATATTCTATACACTAAAAGATCTTCGGTTTTCGACTTGTAAAAAATGGTAGATTCATTACTTAAATTTTTTAGAACAAAAATATATTTAGCCATTGCGCTATTAGTATTTGTATTGTTAACAGGTGTTTTAGGGTTTAAAATGATCTCTGGATACTCTTGGGTGGATGCTATTTATATGACGGTTATTACTATTACAACCGTAGGTTTTGGTGAAGTGCAACCGCTGGATGATAGCTCTAAAATATTTACTGTATTTTTAATTTTGTCTAGTGTTGTAATAGTAGGTTATGCACTTTCTATTATTACCGAGTATATTATTAGTAGAAATAACTTCGATGAGCTAAAAAAGAAAAAGATGCAAAAGAAAATTGATGGTTTTCAAAATCATACCATTATTTGTGGTTTTGGACGTAATGGAAAACAGGCCGCTAAAAAATTAATGTCTTATAAAAAGGCATTTGTAATTATAGAGAAAAATAAAGATATTATAGAGAAGTTTCAAAGTGAAACATTGCCAATGGTTTTTGGAAATGCTAATGAAGATGAAGTGCTTTTGCAAGCAGGTTTAGAAAGAGCAGGTACATTAATTTCGGCTTTACCAAGTGATGCCGATAATCTATTTGTAGTACTCTCAGCGAGACAGATAAACAAAAATGCATGCATAATTAGTCGTGCTTCTCGAGAAACATCTTATCAAAAGTTAAAATTAGCAGGTGCTAATAATGTTATTTCTCCAGATAGAATTGGGGGAGATCACATGGCATCTTTAGTTGTAGTACCAGATTTAATAGAGTTTATAGATAACCTAGCAGTAGGCGGAAGCGATAATGTAAATATTGAAGAAATAGATGTAGATAAACTCTATAATACTTCTAATAAAGTGCAGACTATTAAAGATTTAGACTTAAGAAATAAAACGGGATGTACAGTTATTGGTTTTAAAGGAAGTGGAGGAGAATATATTGTAAATCCTGAAGCCGAAATAAAATTAGTACCACATTCTAAAGTTATTGTTCTTGGAAGACCAGAGCAAATACAACAGCTAAAATCTATCTACGATTTAGATTAGTGTTAATCTTTTAACGATTACCATTTTATAAACTCAGCATTTTTTTGCATCTTGCTATTCTTAAACTAAAAATTAACTAACTAAAACACATTATGAAGAAGTATCTTCTTTCAATTTTATCTTTAATTTTACCACTATTATCAATCGCTCAAGACTCCGCAGAGATTGGTATCGATCAAAAAATCGATAATGCCTTTGGAAGCGCAACAGGCTGGTTTGTGGATTTAATCTTTTATCAAATAAATTTTGGAGGCGGTGTAAAAATATTTTGGGTTCTATTTCCTTTAATACTCGGAGCTTTATATTTTACTTTTTACTTTAAGTTTATAAATTTTAGAGGATTCTTTACTTCTGTAAATATTGTAAGAGGAAAGTACGATCATCTTGATGGTGCAGATGATAAGAGTATACAGGACTTGCATGTTTCAGGAGATTCAACTCCAGGAGGAGATTCTATAGAAACTATAAAAGTAGAAAACCATGAAGGTGAGGTTAGTCATTTCCAAGCATTAACGGCTGCATTATCTGCTACCGTAGGTTTAGGAAACATTGCAGGTGTTGCCATTGCAGTTTCAATTGGTGGAGCTGGAGCAACATTTTGGATGATTATTGCTGGATTTTTAGGAATGGCTTCAAAATTTGTAGAATGTACCTTAGGTGTAAAATATAGAGATATAGAATCAGACGGTACTGTTTACGGAGGACCAATGTATTACTTAACAAAAGGATTAAAGTCTAAAGGAATGGGCGGCTTAGGTAGAGTGCTAGCTGTTCTTTTCGCTGTATTTGTTATTGGTGGTTCTTTTGGAGGTGGTAACATGTTCCAAGTAAATCAAGCATTTCAATTAGTAGAAAACATTACAGGAGGAGAGCAATCTTTCTTACATGGTTATGGTTGGGCATTTGGTCTCGTTATGGCTATTTTAGTAGGTATTGTTATTATTGGTGGTATTAAGAAAATTGCAAGTGTTACAGATAAAATTGTACCGTTCATGGTTGCTATTTATGTAGCAGCATCATTATTTGTAATTATTTCTAAATCAGATATGATTGGTTCAGCTTTTCTAGCAATTTGGGATGGCGCATTTAGCCCAGAAGGAATTGCCGGTGGTGTAGTTGGTGTATTAGTGCAAGGATTTAGACGTGCAGCATTCTCGAATGAAGCAGGTATTGGTTCGGCTTCGATAGCGCATTCTGCAGTAAAAACAAAATATGCTGCAAGTGAAGGTTTAGTGGCATTATTAGAACCTTTTATAGATACTGTTATTGTTTGTACAATGACGGCTTTAGTATTAATTATTACAGGTTTTGTAGATCCATCTAATCCTCCAGGAAGTGATGCTCAAGCAATTTTATTAACATCTAGTGCTTTCGAATCTTCGATCTCATGGTTCCCATATGTATTAACTATAGCGGTTGTATTGTTCGCATTTAGTTCTATGATTTCTTGGTCTTACTACGGTTACCAAGGATGGTCTTATCTATTCGGACGTACTAAAAAAGCAGAGTACACTTATAAAGTTATCTTTTGTGTATTTGTAGTTGTTGGTGCTGCAGCAAGTTTAGGATCTGTAATTGGATTCTCAGATGCTATGGTATTTGCAATGATGGTTCCCAACATGATAGGTTTAGTACTTCTTGCTCCTAAAGTAAAGGAGGAGCTTACAAAGTATATGTCTGCTATTAAAGCTAAAAAAGAATAACATATAGTATTAATATGAAAAATATAAAATCCCATTTCAAGTTCACTACGCAACAACGAAATGGGATTTTTTTATTGCTATTACTTATTGTTGCTTTGCAATGTGTTTATGCATTTGTTAATTTTTCTTCGGAAGAGATAACCGTAGATTCAAAAGCATTGCAGTTATTTCAAACAGAAATAGATTCTTTAAAATTGGTAGAGCTTGAAAAGCGTAAACCAAAAATCTATCCGTTTAATCCTAATTTCATTACAGATTATAAAGGTTATACTTTAGGAATGTCTAGCGAAGAAATTAATAGACTTTTAAAATTTAGAGCTAAAGACCAATGGATAAATTCTTCAAAACAATTTCAGCAAGTCACAAAAGTTTCAGATTCAATTTTTAATAAAATATCTCCTTATTTTAAATTTCCAGATTGGGTAACAAACCCAAAACCTAAAAAACAATACACTAAATCTTTCAGTACAAGTAAGCCTAAAACCGAAGCAGAGAAAATAGATTTAAATATTGCCACAGCAATTCAGCTTCAAAAGGTTTATGGAATAGGTGAGGCATATTCTCAGCGTATTATTAAATACCGAACAAAACAAAATGGATTTGTTTCAATAATAGAGTTAAATCAAGTCTATGGTTTAAAACCAGAGACAATAGAAGAGCTTAAAAAATCGTTTAGTTTAAAAACGCCTAAAGCAATTAATAAGATTAATTTAAACACAGCTTCCAAATCACAGTTAGTAACTGTAAGATTTATAGATTACGAAATAGCCCATAATATTATAGAATACAGAACACTGCATGAAGGCTTTAGTTCTTTTGAGGATTTAATAAAAGTTAAAGACTTTCCAGTGAAAAAAATAGAGATAATTAAGTTATATTTACAGCTTAATTAGAATATAATAAAATGGACAGCAGATACTTCACCGAAGAACATAATTTATTTAGACAAAGTTTAGCAGATTTCTTGCAAAAAGAGGTTGTACCGCATATAGACAAGTGGGAAAAAACAGGTCATATAGAACGCTTTATATGGGAGAAATTTGGGGAGATGGGATTCTTCGGAATCGCATATCCTGAAGCTTATGGTGGAATGGATTTAGATTTGTTTTATACCGTTATATTTTTAGAAGAACTTCAAAAAGTAAACTCTGGAGGTTTCGCAGCAGCAATGTGGGCGCATGCATACTTAGCAATGACGCATGTAAATGCAGAAGGAAGCGAAGAGATTAAACAAAAATATTTAACAAAAAGTATTACAGGAGAGTTTATTGGTGCTATGGCAGTAACCGAACCTTTTGGAGGTAGTGATGTTGCAGGGATGCGAACAACTGCTGTAAAAGAAGGAAACACTTATGTATTAAATGGTTCTAAAACTTTTATTACAAATGGTGTATACAGCGATTATATTGTAGTTGCAGCCAAAACAAGCCCAGAACTTGGTAATAAAGGTATTAGTATGTTTATTGTAGATAGAGATACAAAAGGAGTAAGTGCAACTAAATTAGATAAATTAGGTTGGAGAGCTAGTGATACGGGAGAAATTGCATTCGATAATGTAGTTATTCCGGCAAGCCACTTAATGGGAGAAGAAGGAAAAGGTTTTCCATACATTATGCAACACTTTGCTTTCGAGCGTTTAATTATGGGTGTTAACGCACACGCAAGAGCAGAATTTGCACTTGAATATGCAGTAAAGTATATGGGAGAACGTCAAGCATTTGGTAAAAGTATAGATAAGTTTCAAGCTTTACGTCATACAATGGCAGACTGCTATGCAGATATGGAAGTGTGTAAAGAATTTAACTACACAGTAGCAGCAAGATTAGATAAAAACGAATATGTTGTAAAAGAAGCAACTATATCTAAGCTACGCTCTACAAAAATGGCAGACGACGTTATTTATCAGTGTCTTCAAATGTTAGGAGGCTATGGTTATATGGAAGAGTATCCAATGGCACGTTTATTGCGTGATAGTAGACTAGGACCTATTGGAGGAGGAACTTCTGAAATCTTAAGAGAGATTATCGCTAAAATGGTAATTGATAAAAAGGAATATAAACCAGCTGTAAAGCATTAATTAAATTATTGTTTTAGCAAAAATTGTTTTCAATTTGCTAAAATGTTAATTGACATAAAGGTAAATATACCTAAAGTAAAATATAAGATTCTTGCTATTTATACTGACTTAAATTCGGTAAAGCAAGAATTTTATAGTTTACAGAAAGAGATTAAAGTTTAGAAAAGAAATATTACTTTTACCAAGTTTACTTCAATAACGTGACAATATTTTCGTTATTGAAAGGAGGTCGAATTATAAATATCAACTTTTTTAAAAAAATGAAATACCCAAATCAAGTTCTGTGTCTGTTATTCTTTTTATTTAGCACAATTGTCTTCGCTCAAAAAGAAATTAATAATCAAGTAGTAGATTTTTTTAGCGACTCACCTATAGAAAGTGCTAGTGTTTATATTAAAAGTACAGCAATAGGTACCATTACAAATGCAGATGGAAAATTTGCACTGCGTATTCCAGAAGAGAATGTGTCAGATACTTTGGTGGTTTCATCTATCGGATTTTCAACAGAAAAAATCCCATTAGATCAGTACGATGAATCTGAACCAATATATTTAGTAGAAGCAGTAGCATCTCTAGACGAGGTTGTGCTAGAAGCAGAAGCAAGGCCAGAAACAGGTAACGATATTGTTTTAAAAGCAATCGAACAGTTGCCATCAACAATGCCAGATTCTTCATACATTCAAAAAGGATTCTTAAGACATAAAGAGCGTAATAAAAAAGAATTTAAATGGCTTATCGAAAGTGCTATTTCAGTTTACGACTCCAGTTATGCAGTACCAGCAAAAAAACATTTAAAGATTAATGTAGATCAAATGCGTAAAAGTTACGATTTAAGAGATGTTGATAGCTTGTTTACTTATGCTTCTTACTTAAATCAAAATTCTACAGTAAGAACTAATCCTAAAAATTTAAAAAGAAGTCAAGTTAAAACCGCTTTATTAGAGAAATCTATTAAATGGAATGATAACAGAATAAACGGACTTCAAAACATATTCCAAGGTAAATTAAATATGTTTAGAAATGTAGATGGAAAAAAAGCAATATTTGGAGAAGACATATTAAAAAATCATCAATTTAAACTCGATACTATTTTAGTAGATAACGAACGTAAACTATATAAAATAGAAATTACTAAAGGCGAAGACTATGTAGGTTTAGACACCAAAGGTGTTTACAACGAAGGTTTCGAAGCTAAAGGCTGGTTGTATATCTATTATGATAATTTCGCTATTAAAAAGGTTGAATACGAACTAATAGCAGCTTCACAACAGCAAAAAAGTAGAAGTAAACGCCTGTTCGATACACTAACCAACCATAAGTTAGTAATAAGTTACAAGGAGTATAAAGATAAAATGTATCCTAATTATATTTATTACGAAACACCAAAACTTGTTAATGTAGGTTATAAACCTAAAAACAAACAAGACGAACAATTTGCCGAGCAATTTAATAAAGAAGAACGCTATTATTATACAATACAAGAAATCTTGTTCTCAGACATTGTCTTAGATCACGATAAAATAGAAGCCGAACTTGAAAAAAAATGGGATATGGATATTTTTTCGCCAAAAGCATATAACAAAGAGTTTTGGGAAACATACAATGTCTTGTTAGAAAGTGAAGACGAAGAAAAAATGATTCAAGACCTAAGCAAACGAGCATCACTCTTTAAAGAATAAATCTTATAGCGTTACCAAGGCTTGCAATAAAAATGCAAGTCTTGGTCAGGCTTTCACTACTCGCTCTCTGCGAGGAGCTCAAACAAACCGTTCAATCCTTAACGCGGGAGTACTTGTTAATTTAGTTTACACTAGTAAATTTAAGTAATGCTTATTTCTTATATTTAACAAACAAATTACAATTATGTCCATAAAAGCCTTTACAGATTATCTGCAACTAGAGCGTAACTATTCTAGTTTAACAGTAAAAGCATATACAAACGATATAAACTCTTTTCAATCCTATTTAGTTAAAGAATTCGACGATTCGCAATTAGATAAAGTAAACTACTCTCAAATTAGAAGTTGGATTGTGCAATTAGTAGAATCTAAAATTACAAACCGAAGTATAAATCGTAAAGTCTCAGCGTTAAATTCTTATTATAAGTTCTTATTAAAAATAGGAGACATAGAAATAAATCCACTAGCGAAACACAAAGCTTTAAAAACAAGTAAAAAAATACAAGTTCCTTTTTCCGAAGCCGAAATAAATATAGCGCTAGACGATTTAAAATACGAAGATGATTACGAAGGTCTAAGAAATAAACTAATAATAGAGTTGTTTTATTCTACAGGTATAAGAAGAATAGAATTAGTCAATATAAAGCTATCAGATATAGACTTTGGTAACAAGACGCTAAAAGTCTTAGGGAAACGAAATAAAGAGCGTTACGTTCCCTTATTGCAATCAGTAATAGAAACAATAGAAGTTTATTTACCAAAACGAAAAGAGCTAAGTGTAATTGAAGATGTTCACTCACTTTTTTTAACAAAAAAAGGAGTTAAAATATACGAAACTCTTGTTTACAGGATAATAAATGAGTATTTTAGTCTAGCATCTAATAAGGTGAAAAAGAGTCCGCATATACTAAGGCACTCATTTGCAACACACTTATTAAATCAAGGTGCAGATTTAAATGCTGTTAAAGAGCTTTTAGGACATTCAAGTTTGGCTGCTACCCAAATATACACACATAATAGTATAGCCGAACTTAAAAAAGTGTATACTAATGCACATCCAAGAAGTAAAAAGTAACAGCTATTGTATAACCTATTTAATACAACGCTTATGAAAGTAAACATGCAAGCAGTAAATTTCAATGCAAATCCAAAATTATTAAACTTCGTTCAAGAACGAATGGATAAGTTAGAAACGTATTTCGATAAAGTCATAAAATCTGACGTGTTTTTGAAAGTAGAAAACACAACAGGTAAAGAAAATAAAGTTTTTGAAGCACGAGTTAGCGTTCCTGGAGATAGTTTTGTTGTAAAAAAACAATGTAAATCTTTCGAAGAAGGCGCTGATAGCGCAATTGCATCGTTAGAAAGACAGCTAAAAAAGCGAAAAGAGAAATTAAGAGCACATTTATGAAAAAAATATGTAAAAAATGTTTTCGAATATCTAAATAAATATATACATTTGCAGTCCGTTAGAAATAGCGGACTTTTTTTTACCAAAAAAAGGTATTAAAAGCCGATGTAGCTCAGCTGGCTAGAGCAGCTGATTTGTAATCAGCAGGTCGTGGGTTCGAGTCCCTCCATCGGCTCTAAAATAAAAGAAGTTGAAAAAACTTTTTTTAAAGTTCTTTAAAATATTGATAAGTTTAAGATTGGGGAGATACTCAAGCGGCCAACGAGGGCAGACTGTAAATCTGCTGACTACGTCTTCGCAGGTTCGAATCCTGCTCTCCCCACTTTTTTTACCAAGAAAAAGTAAGTTTTAAACAAAGAATTATTAAATAATTGCGAGAGTAGCTCAGTTGGTAGAGCGTCAGCCTTCCAAGCTGAATGTCGCCAGTTCGAACCTGGTCTCTCGCTCTAATATTTAAGCCGGTGTAGCTCAGAGGTAGAGCGTTTCCTTGGTAAGGAAGAGGTCACGGGTTCAATTCCCGTCATTGGCTCAATTTATTAAATTACAACAAAAAATAGAACATTAAATTATTATATAACTAAGATTAAATTATTAAAACATGGCAAAGGCAACTTTCGATCGTTCAAAACCACACTTAAACATTGGTACAATTGGACACGTAGATCACGGTAAAACAACTTTAACTGCTGCTATTACTAAAGTATTAGCTGATGCAGGTTTCTCAGAAGCAAAAGATTTCGATCAAATTGATAACGCTCCTGAAGAGAAAGAAAGAGGTATTACAATTAATACTTCACACGTAGAATATGCAACAGCAAATCGTCACTACGCACACGTAGATTGTCCAGGTCACGCCGATTATGTTAAGAACATGGTTACAGGTGCTGCACAAATGGATGGAGCTATATTAGTTGTAGCTGCAACAGATGGTCCAATGCCACAAACTCGTGAGCACATCTTATTAGGTCGTCAAGTAGGTATCCCAAGAATAGTAGTATTCTTAAATAAAGTGGATATGGTTGATGATGAAGAGCTTTTAGAGTTAGTTGATATGGAAGTTCGTGAATTATTATCATTCTATGAGTATGATGGTGATAACGGACCTGTAGTATCGGGTTCTGCTTTAGGTGCACTTAACGGTGAGCAAAAGTGGGTTGATACTGTATTAGAATTAATGGAGCAAGTTGATGCTTGGATTGAAGAACCTTTAAGAGAAGTTGATAAGCCTTTCTTAATGCCTATTGAAGATGTATTTTCAATTACAGGTCGTGGTACTGTAGCAACTGGTCGTATTGAGACTGGTATCGCTAACACAGGAGATCCTGTAGAAATTATTGGTATGGGTGCTGAGAAAATTACTTCAACTATTACTGGAATTGAAATGTTCCGTCAAATATTAGATAGAGGTGAAGCTGGAGATAATGCAGGTATCTTATTAAGAGGTATTGAAAAGTCTCAAATCTCAAGAGGTATGGTAATCTGTAAGCCAGGTTCTGTAACTCCACATGCTAAATTTAAAGCAGAGGTTTATATCCTTAAGAAAGAAGAAGGTGGACGTCACACTCCATTCCACAATAACTACCGTCCTCAATTTTACGTTCGTACAACGGATGTAACTGGAAATATTGCATTACCAGAAGGAGTTGAGATGGTTATGCCAGGAGATAACTTAACAATACATGTTGAGTTAATTCAAGCAATTGCAATGAATGTTGGACTACGTTTCGCTATACGTGAAGGAGGTAGAACAGTTGGTGCAGGTCAGGTAACTGAAATCTTAGACTAATTTTAGTCTAACCAATATAGAGTTAAGGTGTCTCGTTTTCGTGATGCCTTAACTCATATTTACGGGCGTAGCTCAGTTGGTAGAGCACTGGTCTCCAAAACCAGGTGTCGGGAGTTCGAGTCTCTCCGCCCGTGCTTATAGTAATTAAGGCTTTTAATAAACCTTTTTAACTAAGACGAATTTGATAAATGTAGTAGTATGTCTATCGCAAAATAAAGATTGAAAATGGCTGGAATAGTAAATTATATTAAAGAATCATTCGGTGAATTGAAAAACAATGTGACTTGGACGCCTTGGCCAGAAGTACAAAAGTTAACAATTTTAGTTGCTGTATTTTCAATTATATTCTCTTTAGCAATTTGGGGAATTGATTCTGTTTTCAGTAGAGTTATAAGCGAATACTTTAAATTAATTAGTTAATATAAAGTTATGGCTGAAGTAGGAGAAAAAAAGTGGTACGTTGTAAGAGCAGTAAGTGGTCAAGAAAATAAGATCAAAACTTATATTGAAAACGAAATTGCGCGTTTAGGTTTACAAGATTATGTTGAGCAGGTTTTAGTTCCAACAGAAAATGTAGTTCAAATAAGAAACGGAAAAAAAATAAACAAAGAAAAAGTATATTTCAGTGGTTATATAATGATAAAGGCTAACCTTACAGGTGAAGTTCCACATATCATTAGATCAATAACAAATGTAATAGGTTTCTTAGGTGCAACTAAAGGCGGTGATCCATTACCTTTAAGACAATCTGAAGTAAATAGAATGTTAGGTAAAGTAGATGAATTATCTGTAGATATGGATTCTAGTGTTGCTATTCCATTTACAAAAGGAGAAACTGTAAAAGTTATAGATGGACCTTTTAATGGTTTTGATGGAACTATCGAAAACATTAATGAAGAAAAGCGTAAGCTTGAAGTAATGGTTAAGATTTTTGGAAGAAAAACACCATTAGAGTTAAGTTACATGCAAGTAGAAAAAATTTAATAATTGTTACAATACAATAAAGAAAGTGTTAAATCAGCTTCAAAATAGATTTAATACGAAACTAAATTATTTAAAATGGCAAAAGAATTAGGCAAAGTAGTCAAATTACAAGTAAGGGGAGGTGCAGCGAATCCGTCGCCACCGGTTGGACCCGCTTTAGGTGCCGCTGGTGTTAATATCATGGAGTTCTGTAAGCAGTTTAATGCTAGAACTCAAGACAAAGCTGGTAAAGTATTACCAGTTGTGATATCTGTTTATAAAGACAAATCATTTGACTTTGTAATTAAAACTCCACCAGCTGCAGTACAATTATTAGAAGCGGCCAAGGTGAAAAAAGGATCAGGTGAACCTCATGTACGTAAAGTAGCTAAGGTAACTTGGGATCAAATTAAAACTATTGCAGAAGACAAAATGGTAGATTTAAATGCATTTACAATTGGATCAGCAATGAAAATGATCGCAGGTACTGCAAGATCTATGGGTATAACTGTTAAAGGTGGTGAAGCACCTAATTAACCTAAAAAGATTTTAAAATGGCAAAATTAACAAAGAAACGTAAAGAGGCTGTTGCAAAGCTAGAAAAGGATAAAGTATATTCTTTACAAGATGCTTCAGCACTAATAAAAGAAATTACTAACACTAAGTTTGATGCTTCAATCGATTTAGCTGTACGTTTAGGAGTAGATCCTAGAAAAGCAAACCAAATGGTTAGAGGTGTAGTATCTCTTCCTCATGGTACAGGTAAAGATGTAAAAGTATTAGCATTAGTAACTCCAGACAAAGAAGCAGAAGCTAAGGAAGCTGGTGCAGATTTCGTTGGTTTAGATGAGTACCTTGATAAAATAAAAGGTGGTTGGACAGACGTAGACGTAATCATTACTATGCCAAGTGTTATGGGTAAATTAGGTCCTTTAGGACGTGTATTAGGTCCTCGTGGTTTAATGCCTAACCCTAAAACAGGTACTGTAACTATGGATGTTGCAAAAGCTGTAACAGAAGTTAAAGCTGGTAAAATTGACTTTAAAGTTGATAAAACTGGTATCGTTCACGCTGCAATTGGAAAAGCATCTTTTAGTGCTGATAAGATTAAAGAAAACGCAAACGAATTATTAACAACATTAATGAAACTGAAGCCAACTGCTTCAAAAGGAATTTATGTAAAAAGCATTTTTATGTCTTCTACAATGAGTCCAAGTATTGCAGTTGAAACAAAAATCGGTTAGTAGTTAAATAACTTTTATTATGACAAGAGAAGAAAAATCACAAGTTATTGAAGAATTAACTGCTCAGTTAGCCGAAAATGCTAATATCTATTTAACTGATTTATCAGGATTAAATGCAGGTAATACTTCAGATTTACGTCGTGCTTGTTTTAAAGCAAACGTAAAATTATCAGTAGTAAAAAACACATTACTTGAAAAAGCAATGGAAGCTTCAGATAGAGATTTTGGAGACTTACCAACAACGCTTAAAGGTAATACTTCAGTAATGTACTCTGAGACTGGTAATGCACCAGCGAAGGTAATTAAAGCTTTCCGTAAGAAAGCTGAGAAGCCTCTTTTAAAAGGAGCTTTTATTGAAGAAACAGTATATATTGGAGATGATCAACTAGATATGTTAGTTGAAATCAAATCTAAAGAAGAATTATTAGGGGATATCATTGGATTATTACAATCTCCTGCGAAGAACGTTATTTCTGCACTTAAATCAAGTGGACAAACACTTTCTGGTATTCTTAAAACATTATCTCAAAAAGAGGGATAATATTAAAAAGTACGCACTTTACACTTAAATATTAAAATTAAAAAAATTATCACAAATGGCAGAATTAAAAGATTTCGCAGAACAATTAGTTAACCTTACAGTTAAAGAAGTAAATGAGTTAGCAACTATATTAAAAGATGAATATGGTATCGAGCCTGCTGCAGCAGCAGTAGTAGCTGGTCCAGCTGCAGGTGGTGGAGACGCTGCTGAAGAGCAAACAGAATTTGATGTAATCTTAAAAGCTGCAGGTAGCGCTAAGTTAGCTGTTGTAAAATTAGTTAAGGAATTAACTGGATTAGGATTAAAAGAAGCTAAAGGTTTAGTTGATGATGCACCAAGTGCAATCAAAGAAGGTGTTTCTAAAGATGAAGCAGAAGCTCTTAAAACTCAATTAGAAGAGGCAGGAGCAGAGGTAGAACTTAAATAAGTCTTACTAATAATTTTTACAAAGGTTTAGGTCTTGAGATTACTCTCTAAGACCTAGACCATTTGTCGTATATAGCTAGTACCTATATACAAGTATTTTTTTTTAATCAAAATTTCGTCCATTGATGTTAGTAACACAAGCTGAAAGATTAAATTTCTCGTCTATTGTAAATAGAACTGAATATCCAGATTTCATGGATATTCAAATAAAATCCTTCCAGGATTTTTTCCAACTTGAAACAAAATCTGAAGAAAGAGGTAATGAAGGATTGTACAACACCTTCATGGAGAACTTTCCAATCACAGATACTCGTAATCAATTCGTTTTAGAATTCTTAGATTACTTTGTCGATCCACCAAGATACGCTATAGATGAGTGTATAGAAAGAGGGCTTACATATAGCGTTCCATTAAAAGCAAGGTTAAAGCTTTATTGTACAGATCCTGAACATGAAGATTTCGAAACTATTGTTCAAGATGTATATTTAGGAACAATACCATATATGACACCTTCAGGTACTTTTTGTATCAACGGTGCAGAACGTGTAGTAGTATCTCAATTACATAGATCTCCAGGTGTATTCTTCGGGCAATCTTTCCATGCAAATGGAACAAAATTATATTCAGCAAGAGTAATTCCTTTTAAAGGATCTTGGATCGAATTCGCTACAGATATCAACCAAGTGATGTATGCCTATATCGATAGAAAGAAGAAATTACCTGTTACTACTTTATTCAGAGCAATCGGTTTTGAAAGAGATAAAGACATTTTAGAGATTTTTGATTTAGCCGAAGAGGTTAAAGTATCAAAATCTGGACTAAAGAAAATATTAGGTCGTAAGCTTGCAGCGCGTGTATTAAATACATGGCATGAAGATTTCGTTGATGAAGATACAGGTGAAGTTGTATCTATCGAGCGTAACGAAATTGTTCTTGATCGTGATACAGAATTAGACAAAGACAATATTGAAGAAATCTTAGAAGTTGGTGTAAAAACTATTCTTTTACATAAAGAAAGTGCACAACAAGGAGATTACGCAATTATACATAATACACTTCAAAAAGATCCAACAAACTCGGAGAAAGAAGCAGTAGAACACATCTATAGACAATTACGTAATGCTGAGCCGCCAGATGAGGAGACAGCACGTGGTATTATAGATAAATTATTTTTTAGTGATCAACGTTACTCTTTAGGAGAGGTAGGTCGTTATAGAATGAACAAGAAATTACAGTTAGATATCGGTATGGATAAGCAAGTGCTTACCAAAGAAGATATCATAACTATTATTAAATATTTAATTGAGTTAATAAACTCTAAAGCAGAGATTGATGATATCGATCACTTATCTAACCGTCGTGTACGTACAGTAGGTGAGCAATTATCTTCTCAGTTTGGTGTAGGTTTAGCACGTATGGCTCGTACTATTCGTGAACGTATGAATGTTCGTGATAACGAAGTTTTTACTCCAATAGATTTAATTAATGCTAAGACTTTATCGTCTGTTATTAATTCTTTCTTTGGTACTAACCAACTATCTCAATTTATGGATCAAACGAATCCTCTTGCAGAGATTACGCACAAGCGTCGTCTATCGGCATTAGGACCAGGTGGTTTATCAAGAGAAAGAGCAGGTTTCGAAGTACGTGATGTTCATTATACACACTACGGACGTTTATGTCCTATTGAAACTCCTGAAGGTCCAAACATTGGATTAATTTCATCTTTATCTGTATATGCGAAAGTGAATTCTATGGGATTCTTAGAAACGCCTTATAGAAAAGTAGAAAATGGAGTAGTAGATATTAAAAATACTCCAGTTTATTTAAGTGCGGAGGAAGAAGAAAACATGATGATTGCCCAAGCTACTGTAAAAGTAGATGAAGATGGTAAGATTCTTGATGAGAAAGTAATTGCAAGACAAGAAGGGGATTTTCCAGTAATTGAACCTACGGCAGTAAATTATACCGATGTAGCACCAAATCAAATTACTTCAATATCTGCATCTTTAATTCCTTTCTTAGAACATGATGATGCCAACCGTGCATTAATGGGATCTAACATGATGCGTCAGGCCGTACCATTATTACGTCCGCAAGCACCTATTGTTGGAACAGGATTAGAAAGACAAGTAGCATCAGATTCTCGTGTGTTAATTAACGCTACAGGAGAAGGTGTTGTTGAATATGTTGATGCTAACGAGATCATTATTAAGTACGAACGTACTGATGATGAAGCTAAAGTAAGTTTTGAAAGTGATACAAAATCTTATCCTTTAGTAAAATTCAGAAAAACAAACCAAGGTACTTCTATTAACTTAAAACCAATCGTTAAGAAAGGTGATAAAGTTAAAAAAGGTCAGGTTTTATCTGAAGGTTATGCAACTGAAAAAGGAGAGTTAGCTTTAGGTAGAAATATGAAAGTAGCCTTCATGCCTTGGAAAGGGTATAACTTTGAGGATGCAATTGTAATTTCAGAAAAAGTTGTTCGTGAAGATATATTCACTTCTATTCATATAGATGAGTATTCTTTAGATGTAAGAGATACAAAATTAGGTAATGAAGAATTAACTAATGATATTCCTAATGTTTCAGAAGAGGCTACCAAAGACCTTGATGAAAATGGAATGATTCGTATTGGAGCAGAAGTTAAACCAGGAGATATTCTTATTGGTAAAATTACTCCAAAAGGAGAATCTGATCCTACACCAGAAGAAAAGTTATTACGTGCTATCTTTGGAGACAAAGCAGGTGATGTAAAAGATGCTTCTTTAAAAGCATCTCCATCATTACATGGTGTAGTAATTAACAAAAAGTTATTTGCTCGTGCAATTAAGGATAAGCGTAAGAGAGCTCAAGATAAAGAAGATATCAATCAATTAGAAGGTATCTACAATAATAAGTTCGATGATTTACAAGCTGTTTTAGTTGAAAAACTTTTCACTATTGTAAACGGTAAAACATCACAAGGTATCTTTAACGATTTAGGTGAAGAAGTTTTACCTAAAGGTAAAAAGTTTACTTTAAAAATGTTAAACTCGGTTGACGATTATACTCACTTAACAGGAGGTACTTGGACAACAGATGATCATACAAATAAATTAGTTGCAGATTTAATTCACAACTACAAGATTAAGGAAAATGACTTACAAGGTTCTTTACGTCGTGAGAAGTTTACTATTTCTGTAGGAGATGAGTTACCAGCAGGTATTATTAAATTAGCTAAAGTTTACATCGCTAAGAAGCGTAAACTTAAAGTTGGTGATAAAATGGCAGGACGTCACGGTAACAAAGGTATTGTTGCACGTATAGTTCGTCAAGAAGATATGCCTTTCTTAGAAGATGGAACTCCAGTAGATATCGTATTAAATCCATTAGGTGTACCATCTCGTATGAATATTGGACAGATATATGAAACTGTATTAGGATGGGCCGGTCAAGATTTAGGTCGTACTTATGCAACACCAATTTTCGATGGAGCAACTATTGAACAAATTAACGAATTAACTGATGAAGCTGGAATACCTAGATATGGTCATACATATTTATACGATGGTGGAACAGGAGAACGTTTCGATCAACCAGCAACAGTCGGTGTAATCTACATGCTTAAGTTAGGGCATATGGTAGACGATAAGATGCACGCTCGTTCTATAGGACCATACTCATTAATTACACAACAACCATTAGGTGGTAAAGCACAATTTGGTGGTCAGCGTTTTGGAGAGATGGAAGTATGGGCACTAGAGGCTTATGGAGCATCTGCTACATTAAGAGAAATCTTAACAGTAAAATCTGATGATGTTGTCGGTAGAGCCAAAACTTACGAAGCAATCGTAAAAGGTGAGCCAATGCCAGATCCAGGATTACCAGAATCTTTCAACGTACTTATGCACGAATTGAAAGGACTAGCATTAGACATTAGATTAGAGGAGTAAAAAATAGTTTACAGTGTTCAGTCAGCAGTAATTACTGCGACTGAATACTGAATACTGAAAACTATAAAGAAATGGCAAGAAAGCAAGATAAGAATACAGTACAGAGATTTAACAAAATCTCAATTGGTTTAGCATCACCAGAGTCTATTTTAGCAGAGTCTAGAGGTGAGGTTTTAAAGCCAGAAACTATTAATTATCGTACACATAAACCAGAAAGAGATGGTTTATTCTGTGAGCGTATTTTTGGTCCTGTAAAAGACTACGAATGTGCTTGTGGGAAATATAAAAGAATTCGCTATAAAGGTATTGTTTGTGACCGTTGTGGTGTAGAAGTAACAGAAAAGAAAGTACGTAGAGATAGAGTAGGTCACATTAATTTAGTGGTACCTGTTGCTCACATCTGGTATTTCCGTTCGTTACCAAATAAAATAGGTTATTTATTAGGGCTACCATCTAAGAAATTAGATATGATTATTTACTACGAACGTTATGTAGTAATACAAGCAGGTAATGCTAAAAATGCTGAAGGAGAACCAATTCAAAAAATGGATTTCCTTACTGAAGAAGAGTACCTAAATATTTTAGAAGAACTTCCTCAAGATAATAATTATTTAGAAGATTCAGATCCTAACAAGTTTATAGCTAAAATGGGTGCTGAGTGTTTAATAGATTTATTAGCACGTATAGATTTAGATTCTTTATCTTTTGAATTACGTCACAAAGCAAATACAGAAACGTCTAAACAACGTAAAACTGAGGCGTTAAAACGTCTTCAAGTTGTAGAAGCTTTACGTGAGTCTAACTTAAATAGAGAGAACCGTCCAGAATGGATGATCTTAAAAGTAGTGCCAATTATACCACCAGAATTAAGACCTTTAGTGCCTTTAGATGGTGGACGTTTTGCTACTTCAGATTTAAATGATTTATACCGTCGTGTAATTATACGTAACAACCGTTTAAAGAGACTTGTAGAGATTAAAGCTCCAGAAGTAATCTTACGTAACGAAAAACGTATGTTACAAGAATCTGTAGATTCATTATTAGATAACACACGTAAATCATCTGCTGTAAAAACAGATTCTAACAGACCGTTAAAATCTTTATCAGATTCACTTAAAGGTAAGCAAGGACGTTTCCGTCAAAACTTACTTGGTAAGCGTGTTGATTATTCTGCACGTTCGGTAATTGTTGTTGGACCAGAATTAAGATTATTTGAATGTGGTCTTCCAAAAAATATGGCAGCAGAACTTTACAAGCCATTCATCATTCGTAAATTAATCGAAAGAGGAATTGTAAAAACTGTAAAATCAGCTAAGAAAATAATAGACAAAAAAGAGCCAGTGGTTTGGGATATCTTGGAGAATGTTCTTAAAGGACATCCAGTATTACTTAACCGTGCGCCTACGCTTCACCGTCTAGGTATACAGGCATTCCAACCTAAACTTATTGAAGGTAAAGCAATACAATTACACCCACTAGCCTGTGCAGCATTTAATGCCGATTTTGATGGAGATCAAATGGCAGTGCACTTACCGTTAGGACCTGAAGCTATTTTAGAATGCCAACTATTAATGTTAGCATCTCATAATATCTTAAATCCAGCAAACGGAGCTCCAGTAACTGTACCATCTCAGGATATGGTACTTGGTCTTTATTACATGACTAAGTTACGTACATCAACTCCAGAAGTTGCTGTAAAAGGTGAAGGATTAACATTTTACTCTGCAGAAGAAGTAAACATTGCTTACAACGAAAAGCGTGTAGATTTAAATGCTCAGATTAAAGTACGTACAATAGATTTTAACGCAGAAGGAGAATTAGTTCCTCAAATTGTAGAAACGACAACAGGTCGTGTACTATTTAATGAAAAAGTACCAGCTGCTGCAGGATATATTAATGAAGTATTAACTAAGAAATCTTTAAGAGATATTATTGGTGATATTTTAAGATTAACAAGTGTACCAGAAACGGCCGATTTCTTAGATGAAATTAAAACGTTAGGTTATTTATTTGCCTTTAGAGGTGGATTATCATTTAGTTTAGGAGATATTATTATCCCACCAGAAAAGCAATCTATGATTGATGCTGCCAACGCTAAAGTTGATGGTATTACTGGAAACTATAACATGGGTCTTATTACTAATAACGAACGTTATAACCAAGTTATTGATATTTGGACATCTACCAATGCAGAATTGACTGAATTGTCAATGAAACGTATTAGAGAAGATCAACAAGGATTTAACTCGGTGTTTATGATGCTTGACTCTGGAGCCCGTGGATCTAAAGAACAGATTCGCCAACTTACAGGTATGCGTGGATTAATGGCTAAGCCTAAAAAATCTACTGCAGGAGGTGGATCTATTATTGAAAACCCAATTTTATCTAACTTTAAGGAAGGTCTTTCAATTTTAGAATACTTTATTTCTACTCACGGTGCACGTAAAGGTCTTGCCGATACAGCACTTAAAACTGCCGATGCAGGTTACTTAACACGTCGTTTAGTAGATGTATCTCAAGATGTTATTGTAAACAGTGTAGACTGTGGTACATTAAGAGGTGTAGAAGTTTCTGCTTTAAAGAAAAATGATGAAGTTGTAGAAAAATTAGGAGCACGTGTTTTAGGACGTATTGCACTTAACGATGTATATAACCCATTAACTGAACAATTAATTGTTGAAGCTGGACAATTAATTGAAGATGATATTGCTGCGGCAATTGAAGCTTCTCCAATTGATGCTATCGAAGTTCGTTCACCATTAAGTTGTGAAGCTAAAAAAGGAATCTGTGCTAAATGTTACGGAAGAAACTTAGCAACTAATAAAATGGTTCAACGTGGTGAAGCAGTAGGTGTTGTTGCAGCACAATCTATTGGAGAACCAGGTACACAGTTAACACTTCGTACATTCCACGTAGGTGGTATTGCAGGTAACATTTCTGAAGAAAATAACTTAGCAGTTAAATTTGATGGAGTTGCTGAAATTGAAGAATTAAAAACTGTAAAAGGTACTAATAAAGACGGAGAAGATGTAAATATTGTTATATCTCGTACTTCAGAACTTAAGTTAGTAGACAAGAAAACAGGTATTACATTAAGTACAAATAATATTCCTTATGGTTCAACTATATTCGTAAAGGATGGAGATAAGCTTAAGACAGGTGATATTGTTTGTGAATGGGATCCATATAACGGTGTAATTATTTCAGAATTTGCAGGAAAAGTAAGATATGAAAATATCGAGCAAGGTGTTACTTATCAAGTAGAAATTGATGAACAAACAGGTTTCCAAGAAAAAGTAATTTCAGAATCTAGAAATAAGAAAATTATACCAACACTTATTGTTGAAGATAGTAAAGGTGAAGCAATTCGTTCTTACAACTTACCAGTAGGTGCACACATAATGATTGACGATGGAGAGAAAGTTAACATTGGTAAAATTTTAGTTAAAATACCTCGTAAGTCTTCTAAAGCAGGTGATATTACAGGTGGTTTACCAAGAGTAACAGAATTATTTGAAGCTCGTAACCCATCTAACCCAGCAGTAGTAAGTGCAATTGATGGTGTTGTTTCTTTCGGAAAAATTAAGAGAGGTAATCGTGAGATTATTATAGAATCTAAATTAGGAGATATTAAGAAATACTTAGTGAAGTTATCAAGTCAGATTCTTGTACAAGAAAATGATTTCGTAAAAGCAGGTATGCCTTTATCTGATGGTTCTATAACTCCAAACGATATCTTAAACATAAAAGGTCCTGCAGCTGTACAACAGTACTTAGTGAACGAAGTTCAAGAAGTATACCGTTTACAAGGTGTGAAGATTAACGATAAGCATTTCGAAGTTGTTGTAAGACAAATGATGCGTAAAGTGAGAATTATTGACTCTGGAGATACTATCTTCTTAGAAGATCAATTAGCACACAAAGCTGATTTTATTGAAGAAAACGACGCTATTTTTGGTAAGAAAGTAGTAGAAAGTGCAGGAGATTCTACAAACTTAAAAGAAGGACAGTTAATAACTGCTTTCGAATTAAGAGATGAGAATTCTTTATTACGTCGTGAAGATAAAGCATTGGTTGAAGCAAGAGATGTAAGACCAGCAACAGCAACTCCAATACTTCAAGGTATTACGAGAGCATCGTTACAAACTAAATCGTTTATTTCTGCGGCATCGTTCCAGGAAACAACGAAAGTACTTAATGAAGCAGCAGTAGCAGGTAAAATTGATTCTTTAGAAGGTCTTAAAGAAAATGTAATTGTTGGACATAGAATTCCAGCAGGTACAGGAATGCGTTCTTACGAAAACATTATTGTAGGATCTAAAGAAGAATTCGACCAAATGATGCAAGCTAAACAAGAGGTAAATTATAATTAATAATTACCAATTTCTGCGCAGACAGAGATAACTCAAATTAAAACGTTAGTTTTAATTATAATAAAAGAAAGTCCTGCTATTTAAGTAGGACTTTTCTTTTTTATAAAAAATCAGTTTTTAAATTAAAATAAATTACAATGGCAGATAATAAAGATAATAAGCCAAAACAAGGCCAAATTAATATAGAATTAGATGAAAAAGTAGCGGAAGGAACCTACTCTAATCTTGCAATTATTAACCACTCTGTTTCAGAGTTTGTTGTTGATTTTGTTAGTATTATGCCAGGTACACCAAAAAGTAAGGTGAAATCTAGAATAATTTTAACGCCTCAACATGCTAAACGATTATTAAAGGCTCTAGGAGAAAATATTCAAAGATTTGAAAAAGCGCATGGTGAAATTAAAGATTACGAACAACCTCCAATGCCATTAAATTTTGGTCCAACAGGACAGGCATAATATTTTTTTAGTAAAATTTTAATAAAGCTAGTTTTTTAAATATTACCACAAATAAAAAACCTCTAAATTTAATTTAGAGGTTTTTCTTATTTAAAAACTAATTAATAGCTTTAGATTATTATATATACGTTAGTAATACTAAAAAATATGACCTTCATAAATAGTCTTATTTTTTTAAATATATTTTAAAGCATGTGTAATTACATTGTGATGGTTTAAAACGCCTTAAAAGGCTTTAAAATCAATTTTAGCTATTCAAATTCCGAAACATAATGAAATTTAACGGTCGGATATTTTTGTTGCGTCATTTGTAGCGAAAAAGAAGAATCAGCTAAGAAAACCAATTGTCCGCGTTTGTCTTTTGCTAAATAGCGCTGTTTAACTCTTTTAAATTCTTGAAATTCTTCGTTTTTTGGATCTTCAGGTTCTATCCAACAGGCTTTAAATACATTTAAATTTTCATAGGTACATTTTGCGCCATATTCATGCTCTAATCTGTACTGTATTACTTCATATTGTAGTGCTCCAACCGTACCAATTACCTTTCTTCCATTCAATTCTAATGTAAATAATTGGGCAACACCTTCATCCATTAACTGGTCGATTCCTTTGTATAATTGTTTAGATTTTAAAGGATCAGCATTGTTTATATATCTAAAATGTTCTGGCGAAAAACTAGGAACTCCTTTGTAATTTAGTATCTCACCTTCAGTTAAAGTGTCACCAATTTTAAAACTTCCAGTATCTTGTAAACCTACAATATCACCGGGATAAGAGATGTCTACAATTTCTTTCTTTTCAGCAAAAAAGGCATTAGGACTGGAGAATTTTACTTTCTTATTATGCCTTACATGTAAGTACGGTGTATTCCTTTTAAACTCACCAGAGACTATTTTTACAAATGCTAATCTATTTCTATGATTAGGATCCATATTTGCGTGAATTTTAAAAACAAAACCAGTAAACTTATCCTCATCTGGTTTAACTAATCGTTCTTCACTTTGTTTTGCTCTAGGTTTTGGTGCAATTTCAACAAAACAATCTAATAATTCACGAACACCAAAGCTGTTTAAAGCAGAACCAAAAAACACAGGTTGTAACGTACCATCTAAGTATTCTTGATTGTTAAAATCAGGATATATTCCTTGTACTAATTCTATTTCTTCTCTTAATTCATTAGCAGCTTTATCACCAACTAAAGTGTTTAATTCTTCAGAAGCTAAGTCTTTTATTTCTATAGTTTCCTCAATATTTTTTCTGCTATCTCCACTAAAGAGGTTTATATTTTTCTCCCATATGTTATAGATGCCTTTAAAATCGTAACCCATTCCAATAGGAAAACTCAAAGGTGTAACTCTTAATCCTAATTTTTGTTCTATTTCATCTAATAATTCGAAAGCATCTTTACCTTCACGGTCCATTTTATTAATAAAAACAATCATAGGTATGTTACGCATACGGCAAACTTCAACAAGTTTTTCTGTTTGCTCCTCAACACCTTTTGCAACATCAATTACAACAATAACACTGTCTACAGCTGTAAGTGTTCTAAAAGTATCTTCAGCAAAATCTTTGTGTCCTGGAGTATCTAAGATGTTAATTTTTATTCCGTTATACTCAAAAGCAAGAACTGAAGTTGCTACAGAAATTCCACGTTGACGTTCAATTTCCATAAAATCACTTGTAGCTCCTTTCTTTATTTTATTACTTTTTACAGCTCCAGCCTCTTTTATGGCACCTCCAAAGAGTAAAAGTTTCTCTGTAAGTGTTGTCTTACCGGCATCTGGATGAGAGATAATTCCAAATGTTCTTCTTCTTTTAATTTCGTCTAAAAATTTCATTAAAATAGATTTTTGCAAATATATAAGTTAAGGGTTTAACGTACTGCATAAATCCATCTCTAAATTTTTTTACAGTCGAAAATGATACCCTAGAGTGTTTTATTATGGTTTTTTTTAGTTGATGTTATCTAAAATTATTCAAATCATTCTATTATTCTCATTAGTCTGTTTTAATTGACTTTTAACGATTTAATCTTTTACAAATTATTTTTGTTTTCCAATAAATATATTTTTTATTTTTTTTTAGTCGAAATAATAACACACTTTAACGAATATTCAAACAAGTTTAAGATTTAAATAAAATAATAGATTTAGAAGGTATTAGATTTGCACCTTGTTATAATATCGTAATTATAGCTTTTGCTAAAAAAGAATAATAAAAAACAATTCATTACTAATATGAATATATCTAATCTATTATCAAATTTAAAGTTATCGTATTTTAAAACATTATTTCTTACTGTTTTATTATCGACTTGTTTTCAGTTGAATGCCCAAACAGAATGTGAAAACGCATATGTTTGTCCTGGACAGCCATCATCTTGTACTTATACGTATAGTAATGGTTCTTGGTTTCCAAGTGTACCACAAACGGGAATTTCGGCTACTGAAAGTATTTGTATTTTGTCTGATTATACATGGAATTATAATTTTGAAGCCAAGGGAACTATTTATATTGCGCCAAATATAACCGTAAATGCTACTTTCCAGAAGATTAGTTCATTAATTGTAGAAGGAACATTAAATATTACAAATAATATTGATGTTAATAATGGAGTTATTGATATTTGTAATCAAGGTGTATTGAATACTGCTGCTATAAATATTTCTACTACTTCAACAATAAATAATGCAGGAGATGTTGTTATAAATACTCCCAATGGAATCACATTTAATAGTGGTGTAACGGTTAATAATTTTGATGGAGCTAATTTTGTAATGAATGGTGGTTCTGGGCAAATTACACTTGATGGAACCATTAGTAATTGTGGTATTGTAAGAGCAAATACCAATGGTGTTACTCAGTTTAATGGTAATTCGCAGATATATAATGTTTGTTCTTTTTATGTAGAGAATGATTTACAAGTAGATAGGGTTTTTACAAACGATGGTTTAATTGTCTCAGGTGGAACACTTAGAATAAATAATGGAATAGTAACAAATAATGGAATTTTTGATGCAACGAATGTAATAGTTGATGGTACATCACAACAATTAGTCGGTAATAATTCAACATCGTTATTAGTAGCAAGTGGTTTTGTAACATTAACGAATGGAGGTGATATTACAGATCATTTTTACTATGGACCAACAATAACAGCTTGTAATAACGGTTGTGATGTTGGTGTTACTGTTGTTGATGATGTTTATAGAAATTATGTATCCACAGAGGAATATCTAGAATCATGTGGAGGTTTAATATGTTCAGCAGAAACAGATTTTACAGATCCAACAATTACATGTCCAAATAATATTATTGAAGGTGATGTTGATGGAAATAGCATGAATTCAATAGACGTTCCAGATCCTATTTATGAAGATAATTGTCTTATAGATTCTCTTACATGGGCAATGGTTGGAGCAACTACAGGAAATTCTTCTGCTACAGGGGAGAATGTATTAGGAACACAGGTGTTTAATTTAGGTGTTACAATAATTACTTATACAGTTACAGATGTAGCTGGTAATTCTGTAAGTTGTTCTTTTAATGTTACTATTAATAATAGTGACGACGATAATGATGGAGTAAGTAATGCAAATGATATTTGTAATGGTTTCGATGATAATTTAGATAATGATAATGATGGAGTTCCAGATGGTTGTGATTTAGATGATGATAATGATGGTATTTTAGATACAGATGAATGCCCTATATCAGATTCAGGTTTTGATGGTCCTATTTCTGTTCCACAGTCAGATTTCGATATAACAAGTTCAGGAAGTGCAGGAGATGATCAATCTTCTCATGTATTAAATTCTATAACAATTGGAGGAATAGAATATGGGGATTTTAAATTCCCTGATGCTTTTGATTCTAATTTTGGAGTAACTGTTCCTGTTACAAGCAGCAACCAAGTAACTAGGTTTGTAAATGGTGCTGCAGCGTCTCCTTCTATAATTCCAGATGGTAAAGCAGTTTACGATGCTTTAATTTTAAGTTCATTTCAAACAAATAATTTAAATTCTTTTCAACAATTAAGCTCAAAAGATTTTAGAAATGATTCTTATGATTTGTTGTATAATACACCTATAATTTCTAGAGGTGGTGTTTTTGTTTCTTTTGTAGAACGTGATGGTAATAATCCTGCAGTAATTACAGCTTTAGATTCTTCAGGTAACCCAATAGGGTCGCCTATAAGTGTTGCAAATAATTCGCATTATAATGATACGGGAGTTGCTCTTTTAAATACTCAGAATGCAGAGATGGCTATTTATGCAATAGATGATTTGATACCTATAGGTACTTCTCTGTCTGGTTTAAGAGTCGGTTTTAGTAACGGTAGTTCATCTGATAGTCCAGATGGTAAGATTTTTATTATTGGAGCTTCAACTTTTTCTTTTTGTGATACAGATGGAGATAGTATTCCAGATGTTTTTGATACAGATAGTGATAATGATGGATGTCCAGATGCTCTTGAAGGTGGTGATAATATTTTAGCAACTAATGTGGTTAATGGAATGTTAACCGGAACAGTGGATCCAGTTACAGGTGTACCAAATAATGTTAATGTAAACAATGGTCAAACAATTGGAACTTCGATTGATAATACTCAATTTGATTCATTTAATCAATGTGATTCTGATGGAGATGGAGTAATAGATGCAAATGATATTTGTAACGGTTTTGACGATAAAGCAGATATAGATGGAGATACTGTGCCAGACGGTTGTGATTTAGATAATGATAATGATGGTATTTTAGATGTAGATGAATGTTCTCCTTCTAAAACTATGGATATTATTATATTGTCTACAAATTTAACATATACAGCTAGTGGAAGTCCAGGTAATATTGGTGATACAGCTAGATATGCTAATGTAGGAACATATGAAGGAACTGCAGTAGATTTAAGAATTACGGTTTTAAATAACTCTGATACTACCAATTTAGTTGCAGATCTTTCTGGAACAAGTTTTGATCCAGGTGGAGGACAGCCTATAATTTATTACCCTATATATTTATCGAGTACAGGTCCGGCAACAACAGGTTTTGCTAATTTTGATTTTGAATTTTTAATTAATGGTACCAATACTCTTATTGAAGTGCCTGCTAATATGGTATTTCAAGATATTGACGATACAACTCCAGGTGAGTTCGTTGAGTTTAATAAAGAAGATATTTTAAATTTCGAAGTAACTACAACAACCTCTTTAGTAGTAGGAAACAACGTGTCTTTATCTTCTTTTGGAACTTCTGGTAATTTTCTTAAAGTAACATCTACTAGTAATGCACCAGCAGCAAACGATGAGAATCTTTGGTTTAATATACAAATGCCTTTTATAGATGAATTTGATATAACATTTTCTAAAAGACAATTTGATACAGGTTATTTGTTTAACACATCAGTGTTTGGAAATCCTACAACTATTACACAAGTAACTCCAGGGTGTACAGCAGATTACGATAATGATGGTATTCCAGATTATTTAGATGTAGATAGTGATAATGATGGTTGTCCAGATGCCATTGAAGGTGCGGCAACAAACATTGGATTAGCTCAATTAAACCCAGATGGTAGTATTAATACAACTGCCAATGGAGGAGTAAGTACAACTGGTGTGCCAGATCTTGCAAATAGTGGAGCAGGTCAAGCAACAGGTTCTTCTCAGAATGATGCAATTTTAGCGACAGAATGTACTGTAGCTATTACTATCGGAGACGTTACAGTTGATGAAGGCGCAGGAACAGCAAGTGTACCAGTAACAATAGATGGTGTAAGTTCAGTAGATACCGTAGTTGCTATTGTAACAACAAGCGGAACAGCAGGCACATCAGATTATAGGCGT
>NZ_LIQH01000022.1 GCF_001418085.1 Lacinutrix algicola | reverse complement strand
AGGCTTTTTTTATATAAATATATAGTTCTAAAACGAGTATCTAATTAGTGCTTTTTTAAACCTACTTTATGTCCATAAAAAGCATAGTATAGAATAATGACATAACAAGGTAACAAAATCCAATAACCAAAAGATGCGGCTTCTGCCATTGCTGGCAATGCTTCAACACCATTTGCTAGAAGTATTTCCTTTTTACTATCCACTAAAGCTCCATAAAGCGGAGGAAGGATTGCTCCTCCAGAAATTGCCATAATTAATAATGCCGATGCCGTTTTTGTAAACTTACCCAATCCTGTTAATGCTAAAGGCCAAATTGCTGGCCAAACTAAGGCATTAGCAATACCTAACGCAGCTACAAAGAGAACAGATGTAAATCCGCTAGTAAATATAATGCAGAATGAAAGTACAATACCCAAAACTGCACTCGCTTTTAAAGCAAGCGCTTGACTTATATATTTAGGAATTAAAAATACACCTAAAGCATAAGTTGCTACCATTGCCATTAAAGTAAACAACGTGAAAAATTTTGCCTTTTCAACAGGAATATCTAAAGCTATACCATAAGATATAATTGTGTCTCCTGCTATTACCTCTACACCAACATATAAAAATAAAGCTAGAACACCTAACCATAAATGTGGAAATTGAAAAATACTAGTTTTAGATTTTTCTCCAGCAACCGACTCTTCAATTGGCTCTGCTTCTACATGTGGTAATGGCGCTTTTCTTATTAAAATACCCAATACAAATAAAACAATAGCCATAATAATGTATGGCATTACAACACTATCTGCCATAGTATTTAATATACTTTCTTTTTCAGCTACATTAACGGTACTTAATCTATCTTTCATTCCATCTATACCTGATAATAAAATTGCTCCAAAAATAACCGATCCAAGAGCTCCTGCCACTTTATTTGCAATACCCATAATAGCAATCCGTTTTGCTGCACTTTCTATAGGTCCTAAAATTGTGATATATGGATTAGAAGCTGTTTGTAACAATGTCATTCCTGCGCCTTGAATAAAAATACCTAATAAAAACACCCAATATGTTCTTGCGCCTGCAGCAGGTATAAATATTAAAGCACCTATTGCCATAACTATTAGACCTAAAGACATTCCTTTTCTAAATCCTATTTTATTAATAATATAAGATGCTGGCAAAGCCATAACTACAAACGAAATATAAGATGCCGATGCAACAAGATAAGATTGCGCGTCTGTAAGTTCATTAATGGTTTTCATAAAAGGAATTAATGCACCATTAATCCAGGTTACAAAACCAAATATAAAAAACAAGCCAGCGATAATAAGGATAGGAATTAATGTGCTGTTTTTAGCTTGTTGTGTGTTTTCTTCTATTGTGTTAGACATGATTAGTTGAGTTCTTTAGTATTAAGCATTCTCTTTTTAAATATTTAAAAGATTTTGATTATAAATATAATAACTAAACAATCAAATTATGAAACAAAAACTAATAACATTATTCTTAGTTTTAAAATAGTCTTTATTTAACGAATTTAAGCATGATAGAAAAGCCTTAAAATTCAATGCCGTGAAACAATATAGACAAAGGTGCTATGAGTAATTATAATTAAACGAGAAAACAGAAAGACACTGGAAGAACTATGGATTTGTTAAAAAAAGCAACAAATTTTATTCTGATATTTATCTATAGAAAACAAAAAAGCTTCACATTTCTGTGAAGCTTTTCTTAGTAGCGGGAACTGGACTCGAACCAGTGACCTTCGGGTTATGAGCCCGACGAGCTACCTACTGCTCTATCCCGCGATTTAAATTCGAAACGACTAACTTAGCTTTAAACTCTCGCTTCATAATGGCGACCTAGTTGTTTCGGACTGCAAATATACAATCCTTTTTAGATAAAACAAGCATTTATTTAAAAAAAATTATTACTCTATATTTAAGGCTTCAAAACCAGTGAGTTCCGAGTCAAAAAACTTTGGAGAAAGTTGAATTGGGTTACAACAAACCTCACAATCTTCAACATAAGTCTGTTTTGTAACACTACTATCTAACAACATTGATATTGTTTCCCAGCAATAAGGACATTGAAAAAAATGTTCGAACATATTATATTATGGTTTTATGTAAAAATAAAAAAGAGCCAACTATTAAGTTGGCTCTTTTAAATAATATTTTAGATTTCATCTCTTAGTCTCTCTCTACCACATAAGTATTATTAAACGTAACAATAGCGTTTTTTACACTTGCTCTATCTTCTACTACTGTAGCATACTCTATATCCATATTGTTATCACTAACCATTAAAGTACTTAGTTTAGTTAATTGGCTAAATTGTAATGGTAAGCTTCCTGTTAATTTATTCTCTGAAAGAATTAATTCTTTTAAGTTATTTAAGTCTGTTAACTCTAAAGGTATATGTCCTTCTAACTTGTTATCTATTAAACTTAACTTTTCAAGATTAGATAATAGACCCATCTCTGTTGGTATATTACCAGTTAGAAAATTACTACCTAACTGTAATTCCTTTAAATTAGTTAAAGTTGTAAGCTCTGTTGGAATAGTTCCTGTAAAGCTATTACTGTATAATGCTAAAACTTCTAAGTTCTTTAAATCTCCTAAGAATGAAGGAATAGAACCGTCAAACTTATTTAAAAACAACTTTAAAGATGTTAATGCTTTTAAGTTAGATATTGAAGAAGGTAAGCTTCCTGATAATTTATTAAAACCGAAGTTAATTTTTCTTAATCCTATTAAGTCCCCTAATTCATTAGGAAGTGTTCCGTTTAAGTTATTTAACTGTAGATTAAGCTCTACAACCTTATTGTTTTCTATTGTTACGCCATACCAAGTACTAATATCTGCACTTAAATCCCATGCTTTAGTCCATTGCTCTCCATTTGTTGAAGTATGCAAAGCGATTAAAGCTTCTTTTTCTGTATTTGAAATCCCTGCAAAACTTAATAGTGATGCAAAAAGACAAATTAAAGTTAGATTAATATTTTTCATGATATCGTTTTTAAAACTAAATAACACTCAAAAATAACCTAAAAGAAGATTAAAAACAAATTTTTTCGACAAACTACATTTACACTGATAATGAGATGATTGCAAACACCTGTAGTCACTCATTTCATCGATAAAGAGCAGTTTGACGAAATCTTTAAAACTGAACATTTAATAACTCTCCACTTAATTGTAAGAGACTTAATTCTGCTAATTTTGCAGCGAACTTTGCTTGGTTTCTACTCAACTCTGCATTAAGTAGGTTAAGTTGTGCCTGTCTAAATTCGATAGAATTTACTTGACCAATTTTAAATTTTTCTTGTGTACGGTTGAAATTATTTTGAGCCGTTACAATATTGTTTTCTTGAAGATTGTAAATCTCAAGCTTATTTGTAAAATCGTCCCAAACATTATTAAACTCCCGTGTAATACTTATTAAAATATTATCCTTTTGTAACTGTTGTGTTTCTAGATTAATTTTAGCATTTCTAACACGAGTAATTGTACTACCTCCATCAAAAATATTCCAAGATAAATTTAAACCTGCAGACAGTCCTGTATTTGTAGAAACTGCAACAAAACTGACTGCATTGTTATTGTTTTTATTCCAACCATAAGTACCAACTAAGCCTACTGTTGGTAGGTAAGCAGATTTATTAGACTTAATAGCTAATTGACTAATAGCTATGTTTTTTTCGGTTTGTAATAAAGCTATATTTCTTGTTTTAGCCTTTTCAAATAAACTATCTTTTTTAATTTGTAACGCAAAATCAACTTCAGTTTCTACTGTAAAATCATCCTCTAAAACATTTCCTAAAACAACATTTAAATCGCGTTTAGAACTTTTTAATTGCTGCTTAGAGTTTATTAAATTTATACTGTCATTTACAATATCAACTTCAGCATTTAAAACACCTAGTTTAGTATTTTGTCCGTACTCGAATTGGTACTCAGCTCTCACTAACCTATCCTTAGAAATCTTTAACGTTTCTTCTAAAGCCGAAACATTTTCTAATGATTGAGAAACATTATAATACACGGAGAATAATTGAATTACCGTATTCTCAATAGTTTCGCGAGCTTGTAATTCGGACAATTGATATTCTTCTTTTAGACTTTTGTAATTGTACTCTCTCCCAAGACCATCGAAAATGGTGTAATTTAAACTTAGTGAAGCATTATATCTATCGCTTTCCGCACCATTTAAAACAGTATTTGGTCTCCCATCTGAGAATTGAGATTCGTTATTATCTAAATTATATGTTGCACCAGCGTTACCTGTAAGCGTTGGCAAATAACCTGAATTTAGAATACTAGTATTATTCTCTGCTACTTCAACAGCATTATTTGCTATTTTAATATCGTAGTTATTTTCTAAAGTCAGCTTTACAGCTTCCTCTTGAGTAAGTACACTTTGTGCTTTTACTAAAGAAGTGAAAAATAAAATTGCTAAAACTAAACTGTATTTAATGTTCATTCTCTTCATTTTGTTCTTTAATAGCACGTTCTACTTCTTCTTTTGTTACATCTTTTCCTGTATACAACCATTTTCCTTTTTGTTTAATACTATTACTAAAAGACAAGAATAATGGTAAAACTAATAATGTTAATATGGTTGCATAAGCGATACCAAAGGAAATAGAAATTGCCATTGGTTTTAAAAACTGTGCTTGTCTACTTTTTTCTAAAAGTAAAGGCGCTAAACCTGCTATTGTTGTTAAAGACGTTAAAAATATGGCTCTAAATCTAGATTTCCCTGCATTTAAAAGGGCTTCATCAAACTTTAAGCCTTCCTTTAAATTAGAATTAAATTTACCAATAAGCACCAATCCATCGTTAACCATAATACCAATTAAGGCAATGATTCCTAGAAGTGATAATATATTAACCGAAAAACCTAGCATCCAGTGTCCCCAAGCAACTGCTGTTAAACTAAATGGTACTAATAACATTAATAATATTGGTTGACTATAACTTCTAAAAGTAAAAGCAATTACTATATAAATAAGAAAAAGAATAGGAATTCCGGCTTTACCTAAAGAACTCATTAACTTATCTTTTTCTCTATTTTGACCTTCAAAAGATGCAGAGATGGTTGGGTATTTAGATTTCAACTCAACCATTGTTATATTTTTTAAATCATCTAAAATATCTGCAGTACTAGTATTTGGATCTTTTAAATCTGCAGACACTTTAATTTCACGCTGCCCTTCCAAGTGGTTTATAGCAACATCTCCTCTTTCAATAGTATAAAAAGCGATATCCTTTAGCGTAACACGCTCTCCAGTTGGAGTTACTATTCGCATTTCGTCTAAATCGTTAATAGACCCTCTATTGCTTCTATCGTAACGTACCCAAACTCTAATTTCATCTTGCCCTCTTTGAAAACGCTGTGCCTGTGTACCAAAGAAACCAGAACGTACTTGCGCCATTACAGTGCTTAAATTTAAGCCTAGTAAATAGGCACTTTCTTTTAGTTCTATTCGTATTTCTTTAATTCCTGCTGGATCATTATCCTCAACATCTTTAAGTAAAACATTAGATTCTAAAACTTGTTTTAACTCTATTTTAGCGGCTTTTAATTCTTCAATATTATTTCCTAAAAGTGATACCGAAACTGGACTTCCTCCAAAGTTTCCTCCAGAACCATAAATTAAACGCTCTGTACCAACAACTGGTCCTACTAATTCTCTTAATCTATTAGTTACTAATGACGATTTAATAGCATCCGGTCGCTCTTCACCAGGTAACATATTAATTTGCAGTCGTGCACTAGAACTACTGTTTATTGTTAGAATAGTATTTTCAAACAATTGCTTATCAGTTCCTTTTAAATACTTCTCTGTAAACTCTTTATTAACTATAAATGATTTTTCTTCTATCATAGAAATAATAGAATCTGTAATTTTCTCGTTGGTACCATTAGGCATATCCAACTCTATAGAAACTCTATCACTTGCTACAGATGGGAACATTGTAACACCTATAACACCACCTCCAATGGCTCCAAAAGTTAAAATTAATAAAGCCACAAAAATACCTAAAGAGAGCAATTTAAAATTTAAAACAAAGGTAATTGCCGGTGTATATATTTTGTCTCTTAAAAAGTTCATGAAGTTATCTCCAGCCTTATTAATGATTCTCATTTTAGAGAAGAATTGCTTCATTTTCGAAGGATTCTCTTCTACAACAGGCTTTCTTAATGCTTTTGAATGTGCTAAATGCGCAGGAAGTATAATTAATGCTTCTACTAACGAAACAACTAAAGTAAGTATAACAATCACGGATACTTCTCCAAAAAACTCTCCAATTCTACTATCTAAAAATAAGAATAATGAAAATGCTAAAAGCGTAGTTATAATTGCAGAAACTACTGGAGGAATTACTTCCATTGTACCATCAATTGCTGCATCTACAGGAGATTTTCCTTTTTCGTAATGCTGATAGATGTTTTCGGCAATAACAATACCATCATCTACTAATATTCCAATAACGATAATCATTCCGAAAAGTGATAAAACGTTTATTGTAACATCAAACTGTCCTGCAAAAATAAACATTCCTAAAAACGAAATAGGCAAACCAAAGGCAACCCAAAACGCTAAACGCATATTTAAGAATAAGGATAAGAATATTAATACCAATAACATTCCTACAATCGCATTCTCGGTTAAAAGATCTGTACGCTGATTTAATGTCTTAGATAAATCACGAACCACATCTAACCGCACGTTATTATGCTTTTGGTTGTAACCTTCTATATACTCTTTTACTTTATCTGCCGAAGTAATTAAATCTTCGGTATTAGTACTTGTTACAGAAACGTTTATTGATAACTTTTGATTAAAGTATGTCGCATTTGGTGTTTCCGAAAAGCGATCACGAATTATAGCTACATCTTTTAAACGTATTACTTTACCATCGGATGAAGCACGAACAATTATATTAGAAAGTTCATCGCCATAATACGAACGGTTATTTGCTCTAATAAGATACTCCTCAGCATCCGTTTTTATAGTTCCTCCTGTTGTTAATATATTTGTTCTACTAACTGCTTCAGAAACTTCGTTAAATGTAAGATTAAAAGCAAGTAAACTTGTTTCGTTTACTGCTATTTCAATTTCTTCTGCTGGGTAACCAGAGATATCTATTTGCGAAATACCATCTATAGCTCTTAAATCGTTTTCTACATCTCTACCAATTTGTTTTAAAGTAGCAAGCGGAATATTTTCTCCACTTAGAGCAAATGAAATGGTTTCTCTAACCGCCTCTTGTTTTGCAACTACTAAAGGCTCCATTCCTGATGGAAAAGAAGGTACACGATCTACAGCGTTTTTAACTTCAAGTAACATGAAGTCAATATTCTCGTCTTTTTCTATTTCTACAGTAATCGTTCCACTGTTTTCTCTAGATACGGACGTTACACGATCTATTCCTTTTAATCCTTTTAAATTATCTTCTATTTGAAGCACAATACCTTCCTCAATTTCTTGAGGTGAAGCTCCAGGATAAGTAACACTTACGTTAATTATTTTAGAATCTACTAAAGGAAAAAATGATGATTTTAATGACGTTACACCAAGGTAACCAAAAATACAGAAAGCAATAATAAAGATATTAACTGCTACATGGTACTTAATAAAATAAGCTATAAGTTTTCTCATGTTTACTGTTGGTCTTTAGCTTTTGGTTTGTCTTCAAAAGGCTTAACTAGCATTCCTGCATAAGCTCCAGGAACTGGCTTTTTAAGTATAATAGTTCCATTAGGTACATTTTTTAAAACCACTTTTGTATCCGAAAAATATACAGGTTTTACATCTATTACATCTAGCAAACTATCTTTAACCACATACACTTGTTGGCTTTCTAATAATAGATTTCTATCAATTTCTATAGCATCAGCTTCTTCTTTTGCATTTAAATTAGCCTCTAAATACATACCTTCTTTTAGGCTTGCGTTTTTAACTTCAATGTATGCTGTAATTGTTTGTGTGGTTGGATCTATACTTCCGTTTATACGCGACACTTTCCCTTTATAGTTTTCGGTTTTATCCAAATTATTTAAAGCCACTTCTTCTCCTACTTTAAGCAGGTTGGCAAAGGTTTTACTAATAGCCACTTCCATTTCGTAAACTGAAGGATCTATATACTCTCCAAGTTTTTGTCCGCTTCTAATTAAAGTACCTTCGGTTACTAAGGCTTCGGTTAAAATTCCCGAAAAAGGAGCTGAGATATAATATTTAGCTAAACGCTGTTCTTGCGTTTTAACATTGTAGTAATTAGAGACTATACTTCTACCAGTAATGAAGTAGTTTTCCTTATCGGAAGTCATTTCTGGTAATTTTGGTGTTGTTTTATTTAAATCAAAACTATTAAGATAGTTTTGCCATTTATCAAAAATATCTGGAAAGTCTAAACGTAAATCTGGCATAATTGCCGCTATAGAATTGTACAAGTTACTTTTTGAAGATTGTACACTTGCGTAGTATTCTGCAGCGTCAATTTTAATTAACGTTTGTCCTGCTCTATATTCTTGACCTGGTTTAAATAATTTATTTCCAGTTTTAAAAATGCCTTGAACCTCTGCATAAAGTTCTAGACGACGCTTAGCTTCAAGCTTACCATTTGCAGCAATTACTATTGGAATTGTACTGTTTTGTACAGTATCTATAAATACTGTTTTTACAACTTTGGCCTGTACTGGCTTTGGTTTATTTTTATCTGCTATTAACTTTTCAGCAAATAGAAAAGAGCCTATTATTAGCAATATGCCAACAATAGATAGTATAATTTTGCGCATTGGTATGGTTTTAATATATAAGACCACAAAATTAGACTATAGTTTAATCTATAAACGTTAAAAAAAACCTAAAAAGCTATTAACTGTAATCCTCTAATTGTAAAGTGATTTCTTCCCAATTTTCCATCAATTTCTCAAGCTTATCTTTTTTTGCTTGGTAGCTTTCAAAGAAATTAGGCTTGGCTACAGTCTCATCGTAATTAGTAGCTAATTCCACATCTATTTCTTTGATTTCTTTTTCTAACTGATTTATTTTAGATTCAGTATTACTTAATTTATTATTAAGCGATTTTTCTTTCTTTTGGTCTTCGTAAGATTGTTTGTTTTTTTCTTTGGGTGCTTCTTTTTTAACGGTACGTTTTTCTACTTCACGTAAGTTATCAACTTGACGTTTGTCTAGGTAATAATCGATGTCTCCTAGATACTTCTTTAGTTTTTCATCTTTAAATTCGTAAACCGTAGACGTTAAACCTTGAAGGAAATCTCTATCATGAGATACTAAAATTAGTGTTCCTTCAAAACGTTGCAATGCTTCTTTTAAAACATTTTTAGACTTAATATCTAAGTGGTTAGTAGGCTCATCCATTATAAGTACATTAAATGGCTGCAACATTAATTTCGCTAAAGCTAAACGGTTACGTTCACCACCAGAAAGTACTCTTACATATTTCTCTGCTTCCGACCCACGGAATAAAAACGATCCTAAAATATCACGAACTTTACTTCTATTGGTTTCGTTAGCAGCATCAATCATGGTATCTAAAACGGTTTTACTTCCGTCTAAATATTCTGCTTGATTTTGCGCAAAGTATCCTATTTGTACATTATGACCCAATTTAAGAGAACCATCATGCTTAATATCTCCCACTAAAATTTTAGCTAAAGTAGATTTACCTTGACCGTTTTGTCCAACAAAAGCTGTTTTTGCATTACGTTCAATTAATAAATCGATATTAGATAAAACTTGTTTTTCTCCGTAATTTTTAGAAATAGCATTGGTCTCTACTACTATTTTACCTGGTGTAATAGACACTGGGAAATTAAGTGTCATTACACTATTATCATCTTCATCTACCTCTATTCTATCAATTTTATCAAGCTTTTTAATAAGCGATTGTGCCATAGTTGCTTTAGATGCTTTTGCTCTAAACTTTTCTATAAGCTTTTCAGTCTGCTCAATCTGTTTTTGCTGATTCTTTTGTGAAGCTAATTGCTGTGTTCTTAATTCTTCACGTAAAACTAAATACTTAGTATATGGTTTTGGATAATCGTAAATACGACCTAAAGAAATTTCTATAGTTCTATTGGTTACATTATCTAAAAACATTTTATCGTGTGATACAATCGCTACTGCACCTGCATAATTTCTTAAAAAGCCCTCTAACCAAATAATAGATTCTATATCTAAGTGGTTTGTTGGCTCATCGAGAAGTAATACATCGTTATTTTGAAGTAATAATTTTGCTAATTCTATACGCATTCTCCATCCACCAGAGAAAGTATCAGTTAACTTATCGAAATCTTCACGTTTAAATCCTAAACCTTGCAGAATTTTTTCGGTTTCACCTTGATAATTATAGCCTCCTAAAATTTCGTATTGGTGTTGCGCTTCGTTTAAATCAATCATTATTTGATTATAACCTTCGCTTTCGTAATCCGTTCTAGTAGCAAGCTGCGTGTTTATAATCTCCATTTGAGACTCTAATGCTTTAATCTCTACAAATGCTTGGTAAGATTCTTCTAAAACAGTTCTTCCTAAAACAAAATCGATGTCTTGTTTTAAAAACCCTATTTTCATATCCTTATCACCTGCTATTTGACCTGAATCTGGTTCAATTTCCTTAGAAAGGATTTTAAGCATTGTAGATTTTCCTGCTCCGTTTTTTCCTATAAGTCCTACTCGGTCTCCATTCCCTAGTTTAAAAGTAATGTCTTCAAAAAGGTATTCTCCTTGAAATGAAATAGATAGATTATGAATATTTAGCATTGATTTGTGACTTATGTTACACAAAATTAAACGGTATTGCTTAACTTTGTTTTATTGTTTAACAACTGCAAAAGTACACAAATTATATGTTTAATAAAGGATCTAAACTCTACGGAATATTTACAGGTGTTTGCCCAAAGTGCCATGAAGAATCTATGTACAAAAACAAAAACCCGTATGCGCTTACAGAAATTTTTAGCATGCATGATAATTGTAGTAATTGTGGTACTAAATACAAAATGGAGCCTTCGTTTTTTTATGGCTCTATGTATGTAAGTTATGGTGTTGGTATTGCTTTTGCTGTAGCTGCCTTTGTGATTAGCTATTTATTTTTAAGCAGTTCTCTTAATACCGCAATGATAGCTATTGTAGTTTCATTAGTAGTATTCTATCCCGTTATTATTAGACTATCTAGAAATATATGGATTAATATTTTTATGAATTACGATAAGTCTTTAGCTAAAAAGAAAAATAGTTAAAATCTACTAAACATTAAATCGAGTAATGTCTATCTCATTATCTAAAGCTGAATTGCTTTCTATATGATTGAAAAGTTGTTTTGCAACATAAGGTCCAATCATTACTCCTCTTGTTCCTAAACCGTTTAATATAGCCATATTTTTGTGTTCTGGATGCCTACCAACTAAAGGTCTTCTATCTTTAACTGTTGGTCTAATTCCTGCAACTTGATCAATAACTTCAAATTCACACGTAATTAACGTTTTTAACTTGTTTAAAAGTTCTTCTTTTGCTTTTTCACTAATGTTATTAGTTTTATCAGTACGCTCGTAAGTGGAACCTATACGATAAATATCATTACCTAACGGAATTATAAACACACTAGATTTTAAAACATAATCTAATTTTAAATTAGGAGCTTTAATAGTTACCAATTCACCTTTACTTCCTTCTAACGGTAGTGCATTAAAAAAAGGATTATTTTTAATACCGTAACCTTCTGCAAAAACAATTTGTCTTGCTGAAATGTCTTTATAAACTAAAGCATCTTCTTTAAATTGAATTAAATCATAGTCAATAGCTTCTTCAATTAGTAACTGTTTAGATTTTAAATCTTTTTTATATTCTGAAATTAATAATTTAGTATCTATTCTACCAGTTTCTAACACTTCACCAAATCCAAATTCAGAATTAATAAACTGATTAGTGTTTTTATAAATATTTAAAGACATGTAATCTGAAAGTCCTTCTCGATCAGATCTTGCAAACCAATTGTTTTGCTCTTCTAAAGAAGTGAAACGTTTTCTAACAGGAACCTTGTAGTCTAATATAACGCTTAATCTTTTTTCAATTTTAGTGTACATTGGTAGAGCTAAAGCTAATTGTTCTTTGCTTTGCCAAACAGGTGTAAACCGTTTTAAAGTAACTGGATTATAAAGTCCGCCAGCAACTGTAGACGATTGTTGCGAATTATTATCTAATACTATAAATGTTTTATTGTTTTCCAATAACTGCTCACAAAAAGCAATACCTGCCAATCCACAACCTACTATTATATAATCTACTTTCATTATGTAAAGGTAAAATTAATCTGTCTTTTATTTTTGAAAAATAACTTTATTTAATTTTCGATAAAAAACGATTAGAGTCTTTAACAAAAAAAAACGCTCACTAATAAAAGTGAGCGTTTTAAAATATATTAAGTATTTCTAATTAGTATGACCACATATCTAATTCGAAGTTTCTTATTTTTTCTTTAATCCTTTCAGATTCTAAAAGTTGCATTAATGCATTTTCAGCAACATAATCTTCAACTTTACGGTCACCAAATACATTTTCTTCTCTTGTAATTACACCATTGAAACGACGTGCGTTTAATATGTGATCGAAAGAAAATGGTATAGCACTGTTTTTAGCGTTGAAAGATTTTGCTTCATGCAATACTTCTCTAGCATCTGGAAAGAATACCCAAAATAATGGATTAGGCTCGCTATTCGCTGCATCATCAGAATCTAAAAAGTTTACATCTGGAGCTGCAGGTGCAAGTCCTAATAAACGATATTTTAATTCACCTTGACGCTTATCGAAATACCATAATCCTTTAATAAGGTAAGCACTTACATGATAAGAAGAAATCTCTGTTTTGGTAATGTATTCTGGATCAACACGACCTTCAGCATTAAATTGATCATAACCGTAATCTAGAGTATCTATCTTAGTAGTTATGTCTATCATTTCTTTTGCTGTACGCTTAGCACTAAAATAAGAATCGTTGTATACATTTTCTATTTTACCTTCAGCAATAGCCTTTGTTAAAACATCGTAAAGAGAACGTCTGTTACTTCCAATATTATTAGTATCCACAGGATAGTATAATGGGAAGTTAACACGCTCGTCTAATACTACTTTTTCCCAAGTCATTTTAGCGAACATAATATCTCTATCATCAACATAACCATATTCTAATGGTTTATCGTTGTCTAAAGCTTTTTGTTCTTCAGTTCTCACACCTATCTCTTCAGGAGATTTAGCGTTTAAAATGTTAGCTTGAGCAAATGCGCTAGAAGAGATAAGTACTCCACATACGACTGCTAATAAAGATTTATAATTCATTTGTTTCTTCTTTTTTTTATTAATTTACTTATAAAGTTATTTTTAGTTAGATAACTCTATAACTATTGGAGATGCTGGCTTCATTTTTGGACCTGTAGATCTTGATTTAATTTCAAAAATCTGAATTGCATCACCTCTTCTTGCTTTATTGATCGCTGCTTTAGCTTGACCATTCATTTTGTTACCGCTTACAGTAATACTTGGTTGTCCTGGTACTTTTACTTTAAATCCAGTAACTGTTAATGGTAAATCGAAATCGAAATCTAATAATACTGCTTTAACTGTACCAGCAGCAACATTAGCTCTTGGAAGTCTACCAGACTCTTTACCAGCCATTTGACCTGTTGGTTTTGGAATATCTTTGATTCTAAATACTGCTTTATCAGATGCTTTTGATCCATCATCTAAAGTTGCACTTACATTAATAGTTACTTCTTTACCAGAAGATGGCACCATGTTATATTTACCAGCTTTACCAGCTTTAGATAAACCAGAACCTGAAGCAGATACTTTATTATCTGGAACACCAGCAAAAGAAATAGTCATTGGGTTAGATACACCACGATAAACTACATTCATTTTATCTGCAGAAATAGTAGCAGAATTTGGTCTAGGCACTACAACGTAGTTTCCTTTAATATCAATTTCTAAAGGCTTACCGTCTTCTAAGAAAGTAAATTTACCTTTAATATCATGCTCACCTACATTACCAACATTAAAATCTAATGTTGCAGCTCCAGTAGAATCGATTGCTTTAGATAAATCAATCTCTTTTCCTTGAACGTTTAATTTTGTTGGAGCAACTTTTGCGTATTTTCCAATTACTACTTTACCTTGAAACTTTTCACCTGCGAAAAATGCAGACTTATCAGCTAAAATAATTGCTTGATACTTGTTAAGAGAAACCGCATCTGTTAATACATTACCTAAATAGTAATTCATTAAGTTAGCTTCAGTTACTTTAACATCATTTTGAATTGCAGTTAATTTTGTAAAAGATGCAATTGCTGGGAAACCTTTAAAGTGGTAATCTAACCAATCGATTTGTTTACCATCCTTGTTTTTTAGTTTTGAAGTATCAAATAAATCTTGAAAACTTTTTAAAGCTTTACTTGCTTTAACATCTTTTCCTAAGATATCGCTAACTTCCGATTTATAAGCTGCAATTTTACCCATTACTGCTTCACCTGGCTTAGATAAACGGTCTCCTGTAAACCACATTTCATCTAAGATATCAGTCTTATCCATCGCCTCGAAAGGTAACTTACCAGTCTCAGGATCGATTTTATACTCTCCCTTTTTAATTAAGTCGTTCTTTAAAGTCTCTAAATAATCATAGAACTTCTGAGAAGCAATACTTATTTGTTTAGCTTTAGTAGCAGGTACTTGAAACTCTTCCGGCTTCTCTTCACCTTTTTTCTCTAAATCTGCTAATAATGCAGCATTTCTTTCTGAAGTATCATTATTTGAAGTAGAAAACTTAGCTTCCATTAATCCAAATGCTGATAATACTTCTTTTGACATATTCATCGCCATCATCGCGATAAATACTAAATACATCAAGTTAATCATTTTTTGCCTTGATGATGCTTTTCCTCCTGCCATGTCTAATTAGTTTTTAATTTATTAATATTAGTTATACTAATTACTAATTAGTTTTTATTCATTGCAGTTAACATTCCACCATATACTCCGTTTAAAGAAGATAAGTTAGATGCTAAAGATTGCATTTGCTCTTTTAATTTGTTTGCATTTTCTACAGACTCTTCGTTAATCGTTGCTTGACGACTTGCAGATTCCATTTGTACTTTATATAAACTATTTAAAGATTCCATTTGTGCAGCAGCAAGAGACATTTCTTCTCCATACTTCTTTTGTGCAGCCATTGCATCTACTGTTGGAGAGATTCCTTTAGCAGCACCTTCAAAGTTTTTGATACTGTTACCTAAGCTAGCCATTAATTCACCATCAATTTTAGCATCTTTTAATAAGTTGTCTAATTTTTTAGATAATAATCCTTCTGCATCTTTAGGCTCTTCTTTTTTAAGTGCTTTTTTAGTTGTAGTCATTCCTCCTGCTAATTCTGGGTATACAAGAGACCAATCTAAATCTGAAGATTGTCTTTCGAATGCAGAATATGTAAATACTAGTGCTTCTACAATCATTCCAATTGTTAATATTTCAGAAGCCCAAGGCCAGTGTTGGATTTTGAATAAAGCTCCAACGATTACTAATGCTGCTCCAAGTCCGTAGACCATATTAGTTACTGTGATTTTACCTTTTTGTGCCATAATTTCTAAGTTTTTAGTTTTTAGTTGTTAATTTATAATTATTTTTAGTAGAGTTTAATTACCTTCTTGCATTAGCAGTAACTTCAGTTCCCATGTAATCTTGAACTGTTCTAAAGCCAATATAACTTCTTGCAGAATCTGCATATTCATAATCTCTTGAACTTACTTGTAAGAAGTATGCAACATCTTTCCATGATCCACCTCTAACAACTTTACGTTGATTACTAGCTTGGTTCACACTTGGATTAATTGTTGACATAAGCTCGTAAGAACCTGGATCGTAAGATGCGTTTACCCATTCTGATACGTTTCCAGCCATATTATATAAGTTAAAATCGTTAGGATCGAAGGTATCTGCTTCTACAGTATATAATGCTTGATCTGCTGCATAGTCTCCACGTAATGGTTTAAAGTTAGCCATAAAACAACCTCTGTCGTTTTTAGTATATGGTCCTCCCCAAGGAAAATCTGCTGCTTGTAAGCCACCTCTCGCCGCATATTCCCATTCTGCTTCAGAAGGTAAACGGTAAGAATTTACATAATGTCTTTTCTTTTCTTTTCTGTAAGAGTTGTGCTTTAATGTTCTCCATTGACAAAAAGCTTTAGCTTGTTTCCAAGACACACCAACTACTGGGTAATCTCCATAAGCATCATGCCAGAAATAATCATTATGCATTGGCTCGTTATAAGAATAAGCAAAATCTCTAATCCAAGCAGTGGTATCCGGATATATTTCTATTTCCTCTTTTATAATTACATCTTTACGTCGTAAGTTTTTGTTTTTTGCAGCTTTCTCAATATCCATATAAGAATATTGGAACTTAAATTTAGTTACATCCCAAGTACGTTGTCCGTTATAAGACTCCTCTATTGGTAAATACATAGTATCCATAACTTCTACGTAATATTCATCTGGATATTCTGCAGTATCGAAAAATAACTCTACATCGCGATTTAATTTTCTTCCCTCAAATCCTGTTTCTCCAAGACCGCTATAGTTATCTAACATATATTGCTCGTAAGGTGTCATATTATCTGGATCTGCATCTTTAAATGCAAATTCACCAACACCACCATTACCAGGAACTTCTCCTATTTCGTCTGCTAAAATAGCCAACTTAGTTCTTATAGTAGAATCTCTTACCCATTCCACGAACTCACGATACTCACTATTTGTGATTTCTGTTTCATCCATGTAAAAGGCTCTAACTGTTACCGTTTTTGAAGGTGCATCTTGAATACCAGCCAAATCATCTCCAGCTTTACCCATTATAAAGGCTCCACCGGGAACCAAAGTCATACCATAAGGCTTCTCTGGATGCCACTTTTTCCCTTTAACACCAACTAATTGACCTTTATCACTAGAACCACAACTGGCTAAAAGCGTTAAGACTACTGTTATTAATAAAAACTTCTTCATATTCATTATAAACTCGAGGTTAATTATATACTCCTAATTTTTAAGAGCGTAAACATATTTATATATTTCTTAAAAAACAACTTTTAAAGGAAAAAAAAGGCACCTTATCGTGTTAAAATTACTTTTAAACGATTTGTGAACAATTTAAATTGAATGATTTCCAATAGTTACACGTTATTCTTTTGATACGCCTTATACCACCTATCAGGCAGCTTACCATTGCATGCATCTAAATAATCTTTGTGCGTGCAAGGTAATAACGTATGCTTTTTTAATTTATTATTAACATTTGCTAAAAAAGGAATTTCTACCCACCATCTTCCAGTTTTGGTACTTTTATAAAACACCAATTCTTCAGCGTCAGCTAAAGTAGTGAATTTTTGATGATTATTATCATCTAAAAAGTCGTCATCTTTTACTCGACAGTTTACACCTTCGATAAAATACCATATCATTTGAGAAATTAACATTGCTGTAACTTCATCATCATAAGAAGGTTTATACTCGAATATACCAAATGCAGACACTTTATTGCTTATTCCTGCATAGCGTGCGATGGCACAAATTTCTTTTCCATCTAAACCGTTTGGAGACAACCTTTGTTTTAAACTCACCTCAGAAGCCTTTACAGCTCCTAAATCTATACTTACTACATTTGCATCTCGCATAACTGGTTCCGCGAGTGTAATATCATTAGACACCTCTCCAAGACGATACGCTTCAAAATACAAGCGTTCCATTAAATCTATTTCTTCTTGAGAATTAAAATAGGTTTGATAGCCTAAAGCAGCATAATTAAATAAATTATAAGGTTCATCTAGTATTATTTTACCAATAAAGCTATCATTTTTAATAGGTTTAGCAGAATCGCCAAGGTCGAAACGCGAATCTACATTCACGATGTTTACCATTGGCATTAAGTTATCGTAAGCTCGATAAATAGGATAAGTTAAATCTTGACTACCTCCCAATATAACAGGAATAATTTTTTTCTGAATTAAAATAGAGACAGTCGTTTTTAGAGCGAAATAGGTATCTTCTACAGATTCACCTCTATTAATATCTCCCAAATCGGCAATAGTAGTATCCCAAATCCCCGGAAATAACGCGTAAAAAGACTTCCTTATTTCATTAAGCTGAAATTCTTCACCTATATAATTAGTATCGTTTCTATTTTCTAAAACACCTACAATCGCAATTGAAACACCTTTTAAATCGGGTATTCCTTGCTGCTCAGAATGAATTTTCAATTTTCGTCCTAACGCCTGCATTGATAACAACTCGTTATGTGCTAAAACGGCATCTGAAACTGGCGACAAAAAATTAAAGTTCATATATTATTTCTTTTTTGCAGTCGTTTTCTTAGCTGTAGTTTTCTTCTTTGCTGCTGTTTTTTTCTTTGCAGCAGGTTTCTTTTTAGCAGCTTTTTTCTTTGGCGCGTTCTTTTCTAGAATAGCTTTTACATCTTCTAATGTCAAGGCTGGTGCATCTGTTGTTTTAGGAAGTTCAATTTTAACCTTTCCTTGTAAAATATTAAACCTTCCCCAACGTGCTTTTTCTACACGAATACCTTCATCTTCCCAATTATGAATAACCTTGTCGATTTCTTTTTGAATTTTAACTTCAATTAATTCAACAATATCATCATCAGATAAATTATCCCAATCGTATTTTTTATTCACATTAATAAACATATTGTTCCACTTTATAAATGGTCCAAAACGTCCTTTTCCTTTTTGCACAGGTAAATCCTTATAAGTATATATAGGAGCATCTGCTTTTTGCTTCTCTTTTATTAATACAATGGCATCATCCAATTCTACTGTTAATGGATCTGTACCTTTTGGTAACGAAACGTAAGCTTCTCCAAATTTTACATACGGTCCAAAACGACCATTATTAACAGCAACTTCAAGATCTTCGAAAGTTCCTAAATTTTTAGGAAGCTGAAATAAATCCATAGCTTCTTCAAAAGTGATACTTCCTAATTGCTGATCTGGACTTAAACTTGCATAGGTTGGTCCTTCTTCATCGTCGCTCATTCCCATTTGCACCATTGGTCCAAATTTCCCTAAACGCACACTTACACGCTTTCCAGTTTTAGGATCTTCACCTAAAATACGTTCTCCAGATTCTCTTTCTGCATTTTCTTGTACATCGATAACTCTTGGATGAAAATCTTTATAAAAAGCTTTCATCACATCTTTCCAATCTGCTTTACCATCTGCAATATCATCAAACTGATCTTCCACATTCGCGGTAAAACTGTAATCTAGTATACTTTGAAAATGGTTGACTAAGAAATTAGTTACAATAATACCAATATCTGTTGGTACTAACTTCCCTTTATCTGAACCTACTTTTTCTGTAAGTAAATTATCTTTTACATTTCCACTTTCAAGAACCAATTGTGTGTAATTACGTTCTACACCTTCAACAGTTCCTTTTTCAACGTAATTTCTATTTTGAATAGTAGAAATTGTTGGTGCATAAGTAGATGGTCTACCAATACCAAGCTCTTCTAATTTCTTTACAAGTGATGCTTCTGTAAACCTATAAGGCGCTCTTGTGTAACGTTCAGTAGCAGTTATATTATTATTTAGCAATGTTTCACCAATTTTCATTGCTGGTAACATTCCTTCTTGCTGCTCTAAATCCTCATCATCTGTACCTTCTAAATAGACTTTTAAAAATCCATCGAAAGTAATCACCTCTCCATTTGCAGTAAACGTTTGCTTATGTGAAGCTGCATTTATTTTTACATTGGTACGTTCTAATTTTGCTTCGCTCATTTGCGATGCTATAGCACGTTTCCAAATTAACTCGTATAATCTTGTTTGGTCGTAATCTAACCCGGCAGTGTGTACTGCAAAATTTGTAGGTCTAATTGCTTCGTGAGCTTCTTGCGCTCCTTTAGACTTTCCTTTATAATTACGTTCTTTTGCGTATTCTTTTCCGTAAGCATCAATAATTTCTTTTGCTGCTCCTTGTTTAGCTTCGTTAGATAAGTTTACACTATCTGTTCTCATATAAGTAATTAAACCTGCTTCGTATAGACGCTGTGCCATAGTCATGGTTTTACTTACTGAAAAATACAATTTACGCGATGCTTCTTGTTGTAACGTTGAAGTTGTAAATGGTGCAGAAGGTGATTTTTTTGCTGGTTTCTTCTCAAGATCTGAAACCTTAAACGTTGTATTTGCGTTTTGCTCTAAGAATTTTAAAGCTTCTGCTTTTGTTTTAATCGATTTTGGCAATTTTGCTTTAAACGACTGTCCTTCTTCGTTTGAAAACTCGGCATCAATTCTATAAGATGCTTCAGCTTTAAACTCATTAATTTCTTTTTCACGCTCTACAATCAATCTTACTGAAACCGATTGAACACGTCCTGCAGACAAACCTCCTTTTACCTTTCTCCATAACACTGGAGACAACTCGTAACCTACAATTCTATCTAATACACGACGTGCTTGTTGCGCATCTACTAAATCGTAATCTATTTGTCTAGGATTTTCTACTGCTTTTTGTATTGCTGCTTTAGTAATCTCATGAAAAACAATACGTTTTGTCTTCTCTTTAACCAAACCTAAAGACTCAGCCAAGTGCCAAGCAATAGCCTCACCCTCTCGATCCTCATCACTAGCCAACCAAACCATTTCTGCTTTTTTTGCTAAATCTTTCAGTTTTTTTACAACTGCTTTTTTATCTGAGGATACTTCATATTTTGGGTCAAAATCACCATCTACATCTACACCTAATTCTTTGGAAGGCAAATCGGAAATGTGTCCATAACTCGATTCTACTTTGAAGTCTTTTCCAAGGAATTTCTCTATTGTTTTCGCTTTCGCAGGTGACTCAACTATTACTAAATTCTTAGCCATTTTTCATTTTTTATGAGTGCAAAGGTATAGCAAAAAAAATATATGAACCTAATTAAAATACTACACCCTTATATATATACCAAATAAAAAGCCTTGAAAAACAAGGCTTTTTACAATTTATTCAAGACCTATCTTCTCTACAGAATCAACAGTATCTTCTCCTATAACTTCTTTATATATAAAGTATAGCGGATGGTCTGCGAAAGCTGCTGTAACAATAATTCCTATTCCACACATTAACATTCCTACCATAGAAGCTAATAATGAAGAAATCATTACTAATCCAAAAGTAATTAGCCATTTTTTGTGTCCTATTTTAAAACTTAACTTAATAATTTCTGAAACCGTTAATTGTGGATTAAATGCAAAAATTACCGTAAAAAATGACATTGGAACCATAACATAAAACAAAGGCAAATAACATAATAACATTGCTACTATTGAAATTGCCATACTCGCTAACATTAATAGAAAAATATTAGTTAAATAAGGTGCTTTAAAAAAATAAAACAAAGATTTAAAATTCACTTCCTCTCCTCTATCTATTGCTCCTAAGTCTTTAAAAAATGCAGCACGCATTGCAACTGTTACAACACTAAGCAATAAAACACCTACAAAAAACAACCCCATATATACAACAGAAAAACCTCCCATAAGCATAGATAAATCCTCAGGATTCATTTGTCCGTTTTCCGAGCTTCCCAGTAAAGCAACTACAAATGGAATATAAAATATTAAGATAAAAGGTATTATAATTACAAATGCTATCAATTGCACAGATAATCCGTGTATCCAACTTTTCTTAAACAACTCTATCGACTTGTTGAAAATTACACTAAAATCTAAAGCTTTATTCGCTTCTATTTTCTTTTCTATTTCAGAGAAATTCATCTACTTTTTTTTTATCTAAATGTTAATGCTTCAAATGTAGGTTTTTTAACTATAATTTATAACTGCCACTTTGTCACTTCATTTAAATAATCTTATCTTTGCATACTAATTGATTTTGATTTTATCAATATTTATGGAGAAGACTATAGACGAAGCTAAACAAGGCGAGGCACTTATTTTAAATCAAAATAAAGCCAACACAAAAAAACTTTTTATAGAAAGTTACGGTTGTGCAATGAATTTTAGCGACAGTGAGATTGTGGCTTCTATATTAGACAACCAAGGTTACAATACTACTAACAATCTGGAAGATGCAGATTTAGTTTTAGTAAACACTTGTTCTATTAGAGATAAAGCAGAGCAAACTGTTAGAAAAAGATTACAAAAATATAATGCTGTAAAACGTATTAACCCAAAAATGAAAGTTGGTGTTTTAGGTTGTATGGCAGAACGCTTAAAAACTAAATTTTTAGAAGAAGAAAAAATTGTTGATCTTGTTGTTGGGCCAGATGCCTATAAAGATTTACCTAATCTTTTAGCTGAAGTTGAAGATGGACACGATGCTATAAACGTTGTTTTATCTAAAGATGAAACTTATGGCGATATTTCACCTGTACGTTTAAACACTAATGGTGTTACGGCTTTAGTTTCTATAACCCGTGGTTGCGATAATATGTGTACTTTTTGTGTGGTACCATTTACTCGTGGTAGAGAACGTAGTCGAGATCCACAAAGTATTATTGAAGAAGTAAACGATTTATGGAGTAAAGGTTACAAAGAAATTACTTTGCTTGGTCAAAACGTAGATAGCTACCTTTGGTATGGAGGCGGATTAAAAAAGGACTTTATTAAAGCTACAGAAATGCAAAAAGCAACTGCTGTAGATTTTTCAAAATTATTACAAATATGTGCAGAAGCACAATCCAATATGCGTATTCGCTTTTCGACTTCTAATCCTCAAGACATGAGTTTAGATGTTATAAAAATGATGGCAAAATATGATAACATTTGTAATCACATTCATTTACCGGTCCAAAGCGGAAGCAACCGTATTTTAAAGGCAATGAATCGTTTACATACAAGAGAAGAGTATTTTACGTTAATAGATAATATTCGTAATATTATTCCTGATTGTGCAATAAGTCAAGATATGATTGCTGGTTTCCCAACAGAAACCGAAGAAGATCACCAAGACACTTTAAGTTTATTAGAATATGTAAAATATAACTTCGGCTATATGTATACTTATTCTGAAAGACCTGGAACGCTTGCAGAACGTAAATTTGAAGACGATGTTCCTGAAGTTACAAAAAGTCGCAGATTAAGCGAGATTATTGCGCTTCAATTAGAGCATAGTGAATTAAGAACAAGAGAGTTTTTAGGGCAAACTGTAGAAGTATTAGTAGAAAAAGAATCTAAAAAATCTAAAGACCAATGGTCTGGAAGAAGTCAACATAGTATTGTTGCTGTTTTCCCAAAAGACAAGTATAACATTGGAGATTTTGTAAACGTAAAAATAACAGATTGTACAAAAGCAACACTAATAGGTGAAGCTGTTGAACTTTCTAGACAATAATTAATTAAGTTTCGGACTAAGTAGAAAATAATATGGAATCAATACAGGCTACAAAACAACGTTTCGGGATTATTGGAAATAGTGCAACCTTAAACCGTGCCATAGAAAAAGCTATCCAAGTTTCACCAACAGATATTTCTGTTTTGGTAACAGGAGAAAGTGGTGTTGGTAAAGAAAGTATTCCAAAAATAATACATCAACTTTCTCACAGAAAACACAACAAATATATAGCAGTAAACTGTGGAGCAATACCAGAAGGCACAATAGACAGTGAACTTTTTGGTCACGAAAAAGGTGCTTTTACAGGAGCAACAGCAACTAGAAATGGTTACTTTGAAGTTGCAGACGGCGGTACTATTTTTTTAGATGAAGTAGGAGAATTACCATTAACCACACAAGTACGCTTATTACGTGTTCTCGAAAACGGAGAATTTATAAAAGTTGGTTCTAGTAAAGTACAAAAAACAAATGTGCGTATTGTTGCAGCAACAAACGTTAATATGTTTGATGCTATTAAAAAAGAAAAGTTTCGTGAAGATTTATATTACAGATTAAGTACTGTAGAAATTAACCTTCCTCCCTTACGCGAGCGCCAAGAAGATATTCATTTGTTATTTAGAAAATTCGCTAGTGATTTTGCATTGAAGTATAAAATGCCAACCATAAAATTATCAGACGACGCTGTACAAGATTTATTAAAATTTAGATGGAATGGAAACATTAGACAGTTACGTAATGTAGCTGAGCAAGTTTCTGTACTAGAACAAAACAGAGCGATTTCTTCTGATACTTTAAAAGGTTACCTACCTACAGGAGCGAGTAATTTACCTGCGGTTATAAAAACCACAAAATCTGAAAGCGATTTTAGTAGCGAACGCGAAATTCTCTATAAAGTTCTATTTGATATGAAAGCCGATTTAAACGATTTAAAGAAGCTCACCATGGAACTAATGAAAAAAGGAAATGCTAAAGATGTTCAAGAAGACAATCAAGGTTTAATTGAAAAAATCTACGGCGATAATAATGACGAAGAAACTTTAGAAGATTTACAAGTATTATCTATTCCACAAAAATCGGAAACACCAAAAAGCTACGCTGCAGAAACTGACGATAAATATCATTTTGCCGAAGAAATAGAGGAAGAAGAAACACTCTCGCTACATGATAAAGAATTAGAATTAATAAAAAAATCTTTAGAGCGACACAGTGGAAAACGTAAATTAGCTGCTGAAGAATTAGGTATTAGCGAACGTACACTCTATAGAAAAATTAAACAATTTGATCTTTAAATAGGTTTTAGAAGAATAACTAATTTTAAATAAGATACTCCGCCTTCGTGAGCAATAACATGAAATACATAAAACACATTCTAATACTATTGGTAACCGTTTCAGTTTTCAGCTGTGGCTTTTATTCTTTAACAGGAACAAACATTCAAGACAATGTAAAATCTTTTCAGGTTAATTATTTTCAAAATAATGCCGCACAAGTAGAACCAGGAATCGATAGAGATTTCACTATTGCACTACAAGATTTAATTGTAAACCAAACTAATTTAGAGCTTGTAAACTCTAATGCCGATTTAGTTTACGAAGGTGAAATTACAGAATATCGTATTTCTCCAACTACTGCAACAGCAGATAATACAGCCGCACAAAACAGATTAACCATTGGTGTTCGTGTTCGTTTTTACAATAAAAAAGCTGAGGACGATGATTTTGAAAAAACATTTTCATTTTTCTACGATTATTCAGGAACATCTTTACTTAGTGGAAGTGTAAAAGACACCGCTTTCGAAGAAATTTTCGAGCGTATTACACAAGATATTTTTAACGCATCTTTAGCTAAGTGGTAAATGAATCAAACCAATTTTTTAAATATTCTTAAAGCACCGCAGCACATTAATAAATCTCAAACCGAAGATTTAAAAAATGTTGTTGATGCTTTTCCTTATTTTCAATCTGCAAGAGCACTTTATATTAAAGGTCTAAAAAATGCCGATAGTTTTAAATATAATACAGCACTAAAAACTACAGCAGCCTACACAACAGATAGAAGTATTTTATTCGATTTTATTACTTCGGAAACGTTTACTCAAAATGAAGTTTCGTTGTACATAAAAAAAAATACTGCTAATTTATTAGACATAGAAGTATTTACTGAAGATATTTCGGTTCAAAAAAGTGTTTCGATTGATTCCATTTTAAAACAACAAATTGAAGAGATAAAAAACACTTTAGATCCAGAATTATTTCAACCTAAAATAGAAAAAGAGCAAGTTGCTAATTTTAAAACTGAAGTTGAAACTGAAGTAAAAACACCTGAAGGTTCAAAAAAACCAGAAGATATTCTAAACATTGGGAAACCTCTTGATTTTGAAAAAGTAGAAACACATTCTTTTAACGAGTGGTTAACTTTAACGCGCTTTACTCCTATTGATAGAAAAGAAGAACCTATAAAAAGTACTCCTGAAGAGAAAAAACCTAAAAAATCTGCTAGCGCATTAGCTAAGGCAAAAAAGTTTGATCTCATCGAGAGATTCATAGAAAAGAGTCCAAAATTAGTCGCAAAAAAAACAACAGTATCAAAACACAATATTGCTAAAGCGCAAATGATTCAGCCTGAAGCCTTAATGACAGAGACTTTAGCAAGAATTTACCTTGAACAAAAAAACTTTAAAAAGGCAATTCAATCTTATAAAATATTAAGTTTGAAATATCCAGAAAAAAGTGGTTTCTTTGCAGACCAAATTAAAGCAATTAACGAATTACAAGAACAAAACAATAAGGAATAATGGGACAGTTTACAATATTTTTAATACTAATTGTTATAGTTGCCTTTTTACTAATAGTAGTAATAATGGTACAAAATCCTAAAGGTGGAGGATTATCTTCTTCTTTTGGTGGCGGTGGAACACAACAATTAGGTGGTGTAAAGAAAACAACAGACTTTTTAGATAAAAGTACTTGGACATTAGCTACTATTTTAGTGGCATTAATTTTAGTGTCTAGCTTATCTATTCCAAGAGCTGGAGTATTAGGAGATTCTAAAGCTTTAGATGAAAATGCTATATCAGCACCTGTAACACCTGCACCAGCACCAGCTGTAGACAATACAACTCAAGAAACTGAAGGTGACAACTAATATCACCAATATAATATTATAAAAAATATGACTAACATGACTGTGCATTTTTTGTTTTTAATAGCTACAGTATAGAATCTGTAAGTTTGTCAGTTACCTTGCAATGGCACATTTTTAGCTTAGCTATATAATATAAAAATTAACGAACCGTCTGTATTCTAAACAGACTAAATAAAAATAACATGAGCAAAATAAACATTAAACCACTAGCAGATCGTGTACTAGTTGAAGCACTTCCTGCTGAAACGCAAACTGCTTCTGGACTATATATTCCAGATAGCGCACAAGAGAAACAACATAAAGGTACTGTTGTAGCTATTGGAAACGGAAAAAAAGACGAGCCACTTACTGTTAAAGTTGGAGATACTGTACTTTACGGAAAGTATTCTGGTTCTGAAATTAAGTTAGAAGGCATAAACTATTTAATGATGCGTGAAGAAGATATAATGGCTATTATTTAATGGCATCTTCATTAATTTATAATTGTTGTCATTCCTGAAAAACAGGAATCCATTCAACAAAAAATAATTCCAATTAATATAGATTCCTGTTTTTGCAGGAATAACAAAATAGAATAATATGGCAAAGAATATAAAATTTGATATAGAAGCTCGCGACGGATTAAAACGTGGTGTAGATGCATTAGCAAATGCAGTAAAAGTAACTCTAGGACCAAAAGGAAGAAACGTAATTATTAGCCGTTCTTTTGGAGCACCTGTTGTTACTAAAGATGGTGTTAGTGTTGCAAAAGAAATTGAGTTAGAAAATCCATTAGAAAATATGGGCGCTCAAATGGTAAAAGAAGTAGCTTCTAAAACTAACGATTTAGCTGGTGATGGAACTACAACTGCAACTGTATTAGCACAAGCGATTGTAAAAGAAGGTTTAAAAAATGTTGCTGCAGGTGCAAATCCAATGGATTTAAAACGTGGTATCGACAAAGCAGTAAAAGCAATTGTTGAAGATTTAGGAAAGCAAGCTAAAGAGGTTAAAAACTCTTCAGAAATGATTAAGCAAGTAGCTTCAATCTCTGCTAATAACGATGAACTTATTGGTGATTTAATTGCTAAAGCTTTTGGTAAAGTTGGTAAAGAAGGTGTTATTACTGTTGAAGAATCTAAAGGAACAGATACTTATGTAGATGTTGTAGAAGGTATGCAATTTGACAGAGGTTACTTATCGCCTTACTTTGTAACAGATAGCGAAAAAATGATTGCTGATTTAGAGAATCCTTACATATTATTATATGACAAAAAGGTTTCTACAATGAAGGATTTATTACCAATTTTAGAGCCAGTAGCTCAAACAGGAAAACCTTTATTAATTATTGCTGAAGATGTAGATGGTGAAGCATTAGCAACTTTAGTAGTAAATAAATTACGTGGTTCTTTAAAAATTGCTGCTGTAAAAGCACCAGGTTTTGGAGACAGACGTAAAGCAATGTTAGAGGATATTGCAATTTTAACTGGAGGAACTGTAATTTCTGAAGAAAGAGGATTCACTCTTGAAAATGCTTCAATTGAAATGCTTGGTACTGCAGAGCGTATTACTATAGACAAAGACAACACTACTGTTGTTAATGGATCTGGTGATAAAGATTTAATTAAGAATCGTGTTAACCAAATCAAATCTCAAATAGAATCTACAACTAGCGATTACGATAAAGAAAAACTACAAGAACGTCTTGCTAAATTAGCAGGTGGTGTTGCAGTACTTTATGTTGGTGCAGCTAGTGAAGTAGAAATGAAAGAAAAGAAAGATCGTGTTGACGATGCTTTAAATGCTACAAGAGCAGCTGTAGAAGAAGGTATTGTTGCAGGTGGTGGTGTTGCTTTAGTTAGAGCAAAAGCCGTTTTAGATAAAATTACTACAGAAAACTTAGACGAAACTACAGGTATACAAATTGTTGCTCGTGCTATTGAAGCGCCTTTAAGAACAATTGTAGAGAATGCAGGTGGCGAAGGTAGTGTTGTTGTAAACAAAGTGTCTGAAGGTAAAAAAGACTTTGGTTACGATGCTAAATCTGAACAGTATGTAGATATGCTTAAAGCTGGTATTATCGATCCTAAAAAAGTAACTAGAATTGCATTAGAAAATGCTGCTTCTGTTGCAGGAATGATATTAACTACTGAGTGTGCTTTAATTGATATTAAAGAAGATGCTCCTGCTGGCGGAATGCCAATGGGTGGTGGTATGCCAGGCATGATGTAGTCGGTCGAGAGTCTCGACACACAAGTTACTCACTCATGCTTTAAATGGTTGAGATATTAAATAAATAAAAACGCTCTTAGATTTGATTCTGAGAGCGTTTTTTTATTAGTTTCGTTTAACGTTTATGTATAGTTTCGGGTTTGTATGCGAGGATTTTCCGAAGGAAATTCAGGTGCAGGCAAACATGTAATTGCCTTTAATTAAGCTCTAAACCGAAATTATTTTTATACGGTGTTAGCAACTGGCTTTTTTTCAATTTTCAAGGTAAGGTAAAATACATTCTTCAAAAAGTATTTCAGGTTGCTGTGTTTTTCCATTTCTATAATTCCCAGATGTAATAACAACAACTGTTTGTAAACAAGGAATTACAAAAATATATTGTCCTCCATTTCCTCTTGCTTCAATAGATTTTATATTTTTTCCATTAATTTGATAAGTATTATGCCACCATAAATATCCATAACCATTTTTCTCTGTTACATTTTCTAAATTACGATAGTTTTTAAATGATTTTTTAACCCATTTTTTAGATATAATACGTTTTGATTGCCATTTTCCTTTATTCAGATAGAGTTCTCCAAATTTCAACATATCTTTTGGAGTAAGGTACATTCCACCTCCAAAATATGGCTTATCTCTTAAGTCCGTTTGAATAATGTAATTTGAAATTTTCAATTTCTGAAATAAAAACTTATCAATAAATAATTCCAAAGGTTCTGAAATGACAGAATCCATAGCAACACCTAGCAAAGCTGGGTTTGCTGAGCCATAATTAGCATTAGTGTTTGGCTTATGAATCATTGGAGCTTTTAGAATTGCTTCAATCCAATCAGGTGTTCTTTGGTAATTGTTTTCTGTTGCAGAAGATTTTAGATTTGCATTGATACCATAATCTATAGCATCTATACCAGAACTCATTGTTAAAAGGCTCTGAATATCGATTTTCGTTTTTAGACTGTCTTTAGGAGTTTGATATTTTTGAGGCAGAAAATCAAAAATAGATTGCTTAACACTATTAAATAACAATTTGTCTTTTGCTATTCCAACTATTGCGGATGAAATACTTTTTGAAGCAGATTTCATATCGTGTGGAATATTTGAGTTGTAACCATCAAAATAATTTTCATATTCAATTTTCCCTTTTTTTGAAATTACAACAGAATGTGTATTAGGAAATGAATCCTTTGAAATAAGGTATTCCATTTCAGTAAGTTTTAAAATAGAATTTTTGTTGTCATTTTTGAAACCACCAATTTTCCAATCGGTTATAGATTTTTTTAGTTCTATTTCTGTTAGCAAATGGCTTCCTAAAAGTATACTTAATTGAATCTTATTCTTTTCTAGCTTTCCTTTAAACTGCAATCCTGTTTTAAAATCAATAAACGAAATCAAATCTTTTTCTTTTTGAAAATTGTCGCACCAAGTTCCTGTAAATCTATTATCTCCAAAAATTGGGTAAGCTTGATAATCATCGCCTTCTCCATTTTCAACACTCAAATAGAAGTTAAGTGATTTCAGCTCATCTATCATAAGTAAGTTCCAAGTCCCTATAAAAGTACTATTCTTTGATTGAGTAAGTTTTATGTGATAAAGAAGCATTCCAGATTTGATAAACCCATTAATTTCTTTACCATTTTCAGAAAGTACGCCTTCAAAAGAATAATTTTCTGCAAAAGGTACTTTTAATATTGAAGTACTTCTTGAATCAAACGGATAGTCAATAATGCTTTTACTATTAGAAATTTTTAATCTAGCCTTTTCAAGTCCAAAACTTTCTATTTCCACCTTTACGTTGAATACTTTCGAACCGTCTATTTTTCCTTCCCAGCCACTCGTGTATTCTGCCATATCTTGACCGAAAAGACTAATTGTAAGAAATGTAAATAAGAGAAGTGAAATACTTTGTGTTTTCATTTTTTGATTGATTTTTGATGAATTACAAAGGTGAAATTATTCCATTTCCCAAAATTGTATATAATTAACATCAGGAAATATTCTTTAAAATTTTTGTTGGTGTTGCATTATAGATTTTCTTAAAATTTGAGATGAAATGACTTTGGTCATAAAAATCACATAGATAACAAATTTCAGTCATAGAAAACTTTTTAGAGAGAAGTAAATGAAACGCTTTATTTAATTTAATCAATCGAATATAATTACCAAGACTTGTTCCAAAATATCGATTAAATTCTCTGGACAAATGAACAGGGTGTATTTCTAACTTTGAACTTAAACTGTTTAGAGAATAATCTATTTTTTCCTCATTCAACAATTCTTTTAGTTTATTTGCCCAATCTGGCTTTCTTAAATTTCTTTCTTTACTTTCCTTAATTGTGTTGAAAATTTCAATCAAATCACTTTCAATACTTAAATTTGAATACTGGTCGTTAATTTTAGTTTCAACAAATATATGGTTCATCAAGTTCTTTATTATAGGATTCTTTAAATTGATGCTTCCTTCAAAATTTGTTATCTGAATATCAAAGTTTGAAAACCAATTCTTATTCAATTCAATGTGAAAACCTCTTGTAAAATCAGGTGGTTTTATATTATAATGTGAGTCTTGCCAATTATGAAATAGTAGGTTTCCTGGCTCTAAATAGTAGGATTCTTTTTTGTTAGATTCAAATAACTTCCCTTGAAGTAAATAAGTAAAATATGGATTTTCGTGATAATGCCAATCAACTTTACTGTGTGTGTATTCTGTATCGGTAATTATTAGATTTTCAAAAGCTGATTTTTGGTAATGTGTTCCGTAAAACTCACCTGTTTTTAGTTTATTCATTCTGTTTTTTCAGCTTGTTGCCAATGTTTCGCTGATATAAAATAGTTTCAATGTTTTATATCATACGTTAAACGAAGTTCGACTATTTTTATGATAAAGTCAAGTGACTCTAAAACCAAATTTAAACAAGTGTATTACTGCAAATATTAAAGTTTTAAACAGAAGAAATCAACTCTATTAATTAAACCAAACCGCATACCGTTTTCGGCGCAATTCCAACGCTAAAGCTTCTTCCATTTTTAACGCTTCTGCCCTAGTTTTAATTGGATCGATATGGTTGTATAAACTAGGCCTTAAATAAGAACCGTATTTCTCTACAATATTAGAAGACAACTTATGTCCTTTCTTATTTCTATAACCTGTTTTATGCTGCGTAAAACGCTCTTTAGGAGTCTTACTAGTCATCCCAACATACAAACACTCTAAAACACCATTAAATTGTGGATTGGCTGCTCTAAATTTTGCATTCTCAGTAAACACGCGTTTGGATAATTCGATAACGTAAATTCTATATGCCATTTTCTTTTTAAAGTACAATTCTAAACCAATATAATAAATACTAAAGAAGTTTAAGAGTATCATTCTATTTTAGATGCTTCATTTTTAATAGAATAAGATTATTCGCTTTGCTCTAAATGACAAATTACACTCTAAATGACAAAAAAAAAGCCTTATCAAAATTGATAAGGCTTTTTTAAAATTTATAAAACTCTTGATAATATCATGAGATTCTGAAATAAGTTCTGGATTAGATAATTAACATCGCGTCTCCATAACTGTAGAATTTGTATTTTTCTTTTACAGCTTCATCATAAGCACGCATAACAAAATCGTGACCTGCAAATGCAGAAGTCATCATCATTAATGTCGATTTTGGTGTATGGAAGTTAGTAATCATAGCATTTGCTATACTAAAATCGTAAGGAGGGAAAATAAATTTATTTGTCCAACCATCAATTTCGTTTAAAGTATGGTTTGAAGATACAGCACTTTCTACAGCACGCATTGCAGTTGTACCAACAGCACAAATACGTCTTCTGTTTTTAAGCGCAGTATTAATCTGTTCTACTGTTTTTGGTCCAATAGTTACTTCTTCACTATCCATTTTATGCTTAGATAAATCTTCTACCTCAACAGAGTTAAAAGTCCCTAAACCAACATGTAAAGTTACCTCAGCAAAATCGATTCCTTTAATTTCTAAACGCTTTAATAAGTGCTTAGAAAAATGCATTCCTGCTGTTGGAGCTGCTACAGCACCTTCATTTTTAGCGAAAATAGTTTGGTAACGCTCTTCGTCTTCAGGTTCTACATCTCTTTTAATATACTTAGGCAATGGTGTTTCACCTAAATCTGTTAATTTCTTACGGAATTCTGTATAAGACCCATCATAAAGAAAACGTAATGTTCTACCTCTTGATGTTGTGTTATCTATTACTTCGGCAACTAAAGTTTCGTCATCACCAAAGTATAATTTATTTCCTATTCTAATTTTACGTGCTGGATCTACTAAAACATCCCAAAGGCGTTGCTCTTCGTTTAATTCACGTAATAAAAACACTTCAATTCTTGCTCCAGTTTTTTCTTTGTTTCCGTATAAGCGTGCAGGAAAAACCTTTGTGTTATTAAGAATCATGACATCGTCTTCTTCAAAATAATCAATAAGATCTTTAAATTGCTTGTGTTCTATAGTTTGTTCTTTTCTGTTAAGAACCATTAAACGAGACTCGTCTCTGTTTTCTGCTGGATATTCTGCCAATAACTCGTCTGGTAATTCGAAGTTAAAGTGTGATAATTTCATTTTCATGTTTATCGTATGTTTTTAGTATTAGAAAGTAGCAAAGATACAATCTCAAGATAGGCGTTGTCAAGTAAATGACTGTTTATTATTTATTTAATTGCTTTAATATCAAATCCTAGTTGTTTCAAATCGTCCCAAAAGGTTGGATACGATTTTGAAACCACCATATAATCTTCAATTTCAAGAGGCGTTTTTAAAGCTAAAGGCGCAAAAGCCATTGCCATCCTATGATCGTTATAGGTTGCTATTGCTACGTTTTCTTTAATTTTATTAGTCACTTTTAAATGAAGTGTTTCGTTTGTAATATCCACTGCTCCACCTAATTTTTCAATTTCCGTTTTTAAAGCCTCCAATCTATCGGTTTCTTTAATTTTAAGCGTGTGCAATCCTGTTAAATTAGATTCTAAGCCTAAAGCAAAGGCTGTAACCGCAATTGTTTGTGCAATATCTGGCGAATTTGCCAAGTTAAAATCTATTGCTGTTTCTTTATTTACTTCGTTTTCCTTTGTAAGAAGTACTCCTTTATCTTGAAAAACCGTTGAAACTCCAAAGCTTTTATATATTTCTGCTAATGCAGAATCGCCTTGTAAACTGTCTTTTTTATAAGATGAAATTTCAATTGAAGTTCCAACTTCTGCTAAAGCCACAATACTATAAAAATAAGACGCCGAAGACCAGTCTGACTCCACCGTTAGAGTTTTAGGCTCTAGCTTTTTCTGTAAAGGTTTTACGGTAATTACATTGCCTTCAAACTTAGTTTCAATATTTAACTCACTTAACAAACTCAAGGTCATATTAATGTAAGGCACAGATGTTATTTTTCCGTTTAAGGTTAATTCTAATCCGTTTTCTAATTTTGAAGCAATAAGTAACAATGCCGAAATGTATTGACTACTTACATTAGCATCTAACGATACTTTGTTTTTAGTTAATTGTTTTCCTTTTATTAAAAGTGGCGGATAGCCTTCGTTTTCTTTATATGAAATATCTGCACCTAATTGATTTAAAGCATCTACCAATATTTTAATTGGGCGCTCTTTCATACGTTTAGAACCTGTAATTATTGTTTCTCTATTATTTTGAGTTGCAAAATAAGCAGTTAGAAAACGCATTGCTGTTCCTGCATGATGTATATCTATTACTTGCTCGGTAGCAGCTAAAGCTTTTGTCATTAATTGAGAATCGTCACTATTAGACACATTCTCAATATTAATTTCTGGGTATAATGCTTGCAACAATAACAATCTATTAGATTCACTTTTTGAACCTGTAATTTGTATTGCTGACTTCTTTTTAATTGAAGATTTCAGTAAATTTATATTCATATTTAAAAGAGTAGATTCCTGTCTTCTCAGGAATGACAAAACGGATGAAACAATTATTTAATATTTCCGTCTTCGCGGAAATGAAAAACTATTTAAGCTTTTCGTTATTATGATGACGATCGTGATCGCGTTTGGTTTTTATATCTAATTTTTTATCGAAAGCCTCTTGTAAGTCTATTCCTGTTTGGTTTGCTAAACACAAGACTACAAACATAACATCGGCTAATTCTTCGCCTAAATCTTTATTTTTATCGCTTTCTTTTTCGCTTTGCTCTCCATAACGTCTGGCTATAATTCTAGCAACCTCACCTACTTCCTCTGTAAGTTGTGCCATATTTGTAAGCTCGTTAAAATAACGAACGCCATGGTTTTTAATCCAGTTATCTACTTCTTGTTGTGCGTTTTTTATGTCCATTGTTACTTTCCGCGAAAGCGGTAATTTTTAAATTAAACTTTTGTTGTCTTTCTTTTAAAATGTAAAAATAATAAAACTATCAAACACGGAATTCCTATATATTTTAATTCACTTAAAATAACTTGTACTCCTCTACTCGAAAAGAATTTGCTGATTCCAATAGGTGATACTTTTATCACTTGCCACGGAAAGAAAAACCGAGCATTATTAAACGGTATAAAAAAACCAACGCCTTTACCTCCTGTTGTTAAAGCATCTAAAACACCATGTGAAATGGTAGATAAAAAGATGACAACAAAAAACAGCTTGCGTTTGGTTTTTGTAAATACAAAAGCTAAGATAGTTGCCCAAATAATGGCAAAAACTATAGAATGTGTAAATCCACGATGTCCAAAAGGATGTAAATAAGGAATTTCACCAAATGTAATAACGTCTAAATCTGGAAGTATTGCAGAACCAATGGCTAATAACAGTAATAGTTTACTTATTTTGGAACTCGCAATTTTAGTTAATGTAAAACCAACTAAACCATGCCCAAATAATGATGCCATACTTTTTTATTGTATTTTTTTAAGTACAATTTTTTCAGATTTTTTCTCTGTAGACAATTGTATAAACTTTTTAAATTCAGGATATCCTTGAGGTAAAATTAATGTATTATTTAAATTTGAATTAATAATTAACTGAATTGTTTTTCCGTTAGGTTTTATAACATAAGAAAATTCACCTTCGTTTGTATTAAGTAAAAATTTTGCATTTTCTGGAATGAATTCTATTTCATATCCTTCTGGTAAAGTAATATTAACTCTATATTTTGTATTTCTACGATATATTAAATCTATTGGATATGTACGAGTATCCTGAATAAACACATTAGTATTCTCTCCAAAAAATAATAATGGAGAAAAATAAAGTTTCCCTCCTATTTCTTCTACTGCATTATCTAACTTAAAATCGTACGATAAAAGTATAGGTTTACTTAAATCTGTTTTATTTTTTATGTCTAGATTTTCTATTATAATATCTCCTTTCTCTTTTTCTAGATTTGCTATAATACTTTCTGGTTTTACCTTAGCAAATTTCTCTCTAAAATCTTGAGCTAAGAAATTATTAAGTTTTTTTCTTAATTTTCCATCTATAGAAAAATTGTCTTGAATATTAATATTCATTTGGATAATATTATCTGAAACTGTTTCTGGGTTTAAACTAATCCATTCTGAATAACCTCTTTCGTCTATAACTCTTCCTTGCCAATTTATGGCTCTTTCTGGAAGAATGTTTACAGCACCATAATTACTAGTTCCATCTAAAAGTAAATAACCTTCATCCAATTTAACACGACAGATTACATAGTTAAAACCATCTAATGTTGGAGATAAAGGGATCCCATTATCTCTTGTACTTAATAGTACTGGGTTTGCAGAAATTCCTGCATAGCGCAACATAGCAACAAGCATTAAATTAATATCAGCAACGTTACCAAAACCCTCTTTATAGGCGTTTTTTAACCCATTATAAGAAGTGTATCCATAATACCCATCCCATTTTACTTTAGATTTCAAAAAGGAATATACAGAAGTTACTTTCTCAATTGGTTTGTAACTATCATTAACAATAGATTGCAAATCATCTTCAAAATACTTAACCTTATCTAACTGACCTCCAAAACTTTCACGTTGATAAATTCCTTTGACAACTCTTTCCCAATTTGTCGAATATTCTCTTACCGTACCATCAAATCCTTTTACTGACTCGATTTCCCAATTGACCATAGCTCGATAATTATTTATATTATTCACATAGGCTTCTGTTTTTAATGGAGGTATATCAATTAAGTCGGCTTCGTATATATATTCTGTTATATCATAAGTCCTTTCAACAAGGTTATCTTTTGAAAATTTTGTTTTCACATTCCTTCCTCCATGAGCTAGCGCAGAATGGTATGACACTTCTAGTTTCCTCCTACTAGAATTTTCTATGATTTCTGGAATATAGACTGCTTTAGTATTAAACGTTTTATTTAACCTAAAATATTCTGGAACTTTTAATTGATAGACAAGTTTCTTAACAGGAATTTTATATTGAAAATAATGTTCTTTTAAATCAATATTTGGAGACTCAATCGTATATTTATATTCAACAATTGAACCTGCTTTTAAATTAGGCATAGTAAATTTAAACTGTTTCCAATATTTATTCTCCTGCTCTTCAAAAATTCCATTTTTTTTGAGCTTTTCATCTACAATTTTACCATTTTCAAGATTATAAGTGTATGCTTTTAAGCCATATATTTTTTCTTCTCTTTTACTATTTTCATCATAGAGCTTCTCAATTTTTGTTCCCCAATTAAAACCTCTTTTATTATATATTTTAACACGTTCAAAAACTTCAATAAATTTTTTAAAACCTTCATCTTGAATATAATTATAATAAATTTTATACTCGCGATATAATATTGCAGCATCTACTGTTGAATCGTTTTTATATACAGTTTCTTCAAGTTCTTCTTTACCTACTTTACCAAATTTATATTCTTGAGCTGTTATTGTATTTAAAGCTATTAAAAAAGCTATTAATATTAAGTTTTTTAAATTCATTGGTTTATTTTTTTAGAGCAATTTTAGACTTGTCGTTTTTTGTTATATTACTATAAAATGTTCTAAAAGCTTTGTAATCTTCTTTAGAGTACTTGCCTTTTTTTATTGTTAGTTTTCGTGTGTATTTAAACTCTTTATCACTTATTTTTTCAATTTTAGCAGTATACTCACCAAACTTATTGCTTATTGTTACAGGCTTGAACATTGCTTCTAAAGATAGCGTTTGATCTATGCTAAACACATATTCGTCTTCGTCTACAAAACCTCTATCTACCTCAAAAGGTAAGGTTCTATTTTTATATCTTGGTGGTATATATGTGTTCTTATTAAAAGCGTTTGGATTTAATAGTAATCTACCACCTGCTTTTGATGCATATTTATTAGCCTCTATCTCTAAATGCTCTTTAAAAACGATACTCTCTTTATCGTTTGTAGTTTCAATAGATAAAATATTAAGATTATTAATATTATGATATCTATTTTTATAATAGAGTTTTTTATCTTTTTCTTCTTTAGACTCTGCTGATCTATACTTACCATATTGACTCCCTCTGGAACTAACATTTAAGGTTGCCATAATGTTTCCTAGAGCATCTAAAGTTATGTTTGCTTTTGTTTTTTGCGTGTTGTCTTGAGTTTTATAAACTGTGGTGTGTACAATCTCACCTCCTTCTGGAGTTATTATTAAGGCGTCTCTATCATCTGTAAAATTTGCGACATAACCAAAAGGTGTTGTTTGACTAGTGCATTCTAAAAACACGTAATCATCTTGTACAGGCATTGTTAAAATAGCATGATTTCCTTGTTGAGAAGAAAAATCTTTATCTATATTTTCAATATTTCTATTCCCATAGATTAAAGTGTAATAAGACTCTACACCTACTGCTTTTAATAATGCTTTTGTATAATTTGATAGTGCTTTACAATCTCCATAACTTAATCTATCTACATCGCTAGCTAACATTGGTTTCCAGCCACCAATACCTACTTGAACACTTATATAACGTGTTTTATCTTGCATGTATTGATAAACAATCTTGGCTTTTTTAAGATTTGAAGTTGCAGTTGCAGTAAGATTATTAATTTCACTAATAACAGCTGCTGGCAATTCTTCTGTTCCTTTATTTAAATCTGTATCTACCCATTTACCAAAAGATTGCCAACTAGTATTAACTCCTTTTACACCTTTCATATCAAACTCTTGTAATGCGAATTTTAAGTGTGGTGCAAACGAAGTAAAACTTGGAGAAAAATCCTCTTTTACAAGTGCTTTTATTTTTTTTGCTTCATAATGATTATTAGATAACTCTGTAATAGCAAAACCTTTAAAATTTGAACTCTTTTTTTTAAGCTCTATTCCAGAATTATTAATAACCTTAAAGCTTGAATACTCTGTACTTACGTAATAACCATCAATAGGAAACCATCTTGGCATAAATGCGGTTGTAGATGTTACATACTCACTAGTGTATTCTACTGTAAAAGGATAACTTGCTGGTGTGTAACTTAAATATTTTTTTCTGTAATCTGAAAACAAAGTTCCTCCAGAGATTGCACTTACGTCTTTAAAATCTCTTTCTTTTACCGTTTTTATTTCGTTTCCAAAAGCATCGTAAATTACAGCTCGAACATCTTTAATATTTACTGTTTTATCGTAACCAATAGAAGCACCAATATCTTGTCTTCCATTATCGTTTAAGACAGTAACTATTCGGTGTTCTTTAACAACCATCTTGTTATAGGCTTTAATTTCAATTTCAATTGAATTAAGTCTAATAACAGCGTTAGCATTTTCTTTTAAATCTGCGCTTAATGTTAAAGCTGTTGTTTTTTCTGATTGCGAAAAACTAAGAAGTGTAAAAAGCATAATAATTATGCTTAATGGAATTTTATGATGCATTAATTTAGTTTAGATTAGATTAGAAATATAGTAATATTTAAGTCTTTATAAAAATGCATCACAACTATTTACGTTTTGTTTTTAGAATCTATTATTATAGTTACAGGCCCATCGTTTATTAACTGTACTTGCATGTCTGCTCCAAACTCTCCTGTTTGTATTGGTTTATTAAGTAGAGATTGTAATGTAGTATTAAATGCTTTATATAACGGAATAGCAACTTCTGGACGTGCTGCTTTTATATAACTTGGTCTGTTTCCTTTTTTTGTACTTGCTTGTAGTGTAAATTGGCTTACAACAATGGCTTCTCCATTTGTTTCTAATAGCGACTTGTTCATTATGCCTTCTTCGTCTTCAAAAATGCGAAGATTAGCTACTTTGTTTGTTAACCATGTAATATCTTCTTGAGTATCTTCTGCAACGATTCCTAAAAGTATTAAAACACCTTTTTCTATTGAAGCAACTTTATTGCCCTGAATAGTTACGTTTGCTTTACTAACTCTTTGGATTACTATTTTCATGTTTACTTTTCTAAAAAACGGGTCATTTTATTTTCAAGAGCTACAACTTTTTAGACACTTTGCAAGAATAAATACCTATTCTTTATCCCAAATATCGGTTCTATAATGCTGATCGTCTCCTTCAATTATTTGAACATAACTTTTGTAGCGAGAAGCTGCAACCTCATCTCTTTCTAAAGCATCTTTAACAGCACATTTAGGTTCTTCTATGTGCATACAGTTATTAAATTTACAATCTTGACTCAGTTTAAAAAACTCAGGAAAATAATCGCTTATTTCTTCCTTTTCCATATCTACAACTCCAAAACCTTTAATTCCTGGTGTGTCTATAATTTTAGCATCGAAACTTAAATCGAACATTTCTGCAAATGTTGTTGTGTGCTGACCTTGAGAATGTTGTGTAGAAATAGACTTTGTTTTTAAGTCTAAACTAGGTTCTATTGTGTTTACTAAAGTAGACTTACCTACTCCAGAATGTCCTGTAAACACACTAACCTTGCCCTCCATTAGGGCTTTAATTTTATCTATATTCTCTCCTGTTTTAGCCGAAACGCTAATACAATCGTAACCTATATTTGTATAAATATGCTCTAACCATTTAACTTCTAGAATAGTTTCTTCGGTATAAGTATCTATTTTATTAAAAACCAAAACGGTTTTAATAGAATAGGCCTCTGCCGTTACTAAAAAGCGATCTATAAAGCTTGTAAATGTTGGCGGATTATCTATCGTTATTAAAAGAAAAACCTGATCGATATTTGAAGCAATAATATGTGTTTGCTTAGATAGGTTAACCGATTTTCTAACAACGTAATTTTCGCGATCATGAATCTTGTTAATTACACCTGTTTCTTGATCACTTTTGGTATCTAGCTCAAAATCCACATAGTCACCTACCGCAATTGGGTTGGTACTCTTTATACCTTGTAAACGAAATTTACCTTTTATCCTGCATTCGTAAGTGGCACCTAACTCAGTCTTAACTGTGTACCAACTTCCTGTCGATTTATATACTAGTCCTGTCATTCATTATTTTATAGTACAAAATAACGGTTTTTATATTAAAAAATTCAACCTCTAATAGCTTTTTTGACAGTTAAACGTTTTCCATCTGCAATTATATTTATTAAATAAATTCCTGAAGGATATTGAGACAAATCTACGGTCACTTTATTTAATACATTATGAAATACATTAGATTGAATTACTTGTCCAGAAATTGAATTAACAATTACTTTAATTTCACTGTTTTTTTTATTAAAATTTATTTGAAAAATCCCATTAGTTGAAGGGTTTGGATATAGCTTTAGATTATTAACTTCTCTTTTAGCAAAGGCATCTCCAATCAACACTCCTTTTACTGTACAATAAGTACTACATCGCGAAATCATAGTATCGCTATAACAACACCTAATAGAAGTTATCGTTTTAGTTTTTATTCTTGATGCTTCTAACTCAACCTCCTCTAAAGTGTAAACATTTACAGACTTTTCGACAGTTTGAATTTCGGCTTGTCCATAAATAATAACAGAATAACTCATTGTTAAAAATAATAGTAAAGTTTGTTTCATCTTTTTAAATTTTAAAGTTAAATCAAATCTATACTTAATTCAATTTCTATAAAATTTATAATGAGTGAATGCTACTTTTGAATGAGTAAAACCTTCTATTATAAACAAAAAACCAGAGAATACTAATTCTCTGGTTTTATAAAAATTATTAAAAATTGAATATTTAATTAATATTCAATTTTTCTAAATGTATATCTAATGTCTTTTCTTTTCTGTTGTACTCCATCAACATAACATGACCTAGCTTACCTGGTAATACACGGTATGATACTTTCCCTTTAGATTCACTTAAATAAATTTTATCTTCAGACAACTTTCCATCACTATACATAATTGTTTTAAAAGCAGATTTGTTTTTCTCACCTTTTAATCTTTCATAATCGATAAAGCTAGAATAAAAACGATCTCTATCTGCATCGATTTGGGTAAATTCATAATCAAATGCGCCGTAAGATTTTAAAGCATGTGCATTAAGTTGTGGACTTCCAAAATCTATTAAACTAGGAGCTCTTGACTTCCCTTTTTCAAAGACACTAATATCTTTAAGTCCAAAACTTTTGTCAAATTCAAAAACCACTGCATCTGTAATTGTAAGTTGTGTAACTGAACCACCTCCACCTAAAGCAGCCATTGCAATTCCTCCTGCACTTGCAGTCTTTCTAAATCTTTCTCCAATACAATAAAAAGAACCATTTTGGGTACGAATAATATCGTGAAAATAAACATAACCTCTTTTATTTTTCTTTTTCTTACCTCTTACAACCTCTGCTGGCATCATTTTATCAATCTCGTCTTTCCAGCTCACTTTACTATCTGAAACTACTGTACCATCTAAACTATTAACTTGAGCAAAAATACCTAAGCTTTTATCTTTATAAACGTTATCTCCTTTTTCAAAATACTCTCCTAATAACACTAATTGTTTATCATCTGTTAAAAATGCATTGGTTATAAATCTTGGATTGCTTTCACGATCATATTCTTTTTCGAATAATAATTTTCCAGTCTTAATGTCTATTACTAAAACTTTTAACTTTATTGTTTGACTAAATAATGATTTTTTAGAACCCTGAAGAGCGACAACAACTTCTTCATTAACCTCAATCGGGTTTATTGTCATTATTTCTTTAATTCCTTCAGGAGAATTGTAATTCCAAGATTTGCCACCATCTGTTGCTACATACTTTAAACCATATCCTAGTTTTTTATTATCTCTTATATAATTAAATAAAAAACCTTTATTATCTACCGGAAATAACAAATTAAAATTCCCTGATTTAACCATATGAGACAGCCATTTCATTTCCTTTTTATTTACAGGAACTACAACATCTTTTCTCTTTTCTCCTTGTCTATCAAAAGAAACTAATTTGTATTGTCTTTCTTTTAAATTAACCATAGCAAACATTAATGCTTGATTATTAAATTTACTATCTGCTAAAACAGTTTTCTTATCATCTATATAAGATTTTGTAGCAATTTCATTTAAATTATTATCCAACATTTTAATAGCATACTCCCTTTTACCTTTCTTAAGCTTATCTACTTGGTAATAAAAATAATAGCCATCAACATCATTATTTTTATCCATTAATGGACCGGAATTTTTAATCTTAAAAGATGTTATTTCGTTTAGAGATTTTTGTTGTGCATTACTAACGATACCTATAAAGCATAATAGTAATAATGTTAAAGTTTTTTTCATTTTGGTTATTTAGTTATTGAATTAAAAAAAGTTTGAATTGTACTAAAAGCGATAGTATTATCAATTTTTTCTATGTTTGAATTACAGAAAGCTTGACCAATTTTAGCAATCTCGGAAAGTTCTAAATTGTGTATAAAAAGCCTAATATTATTTAATTGTTTTTCGTCTGAAAAATTATTTGAGCGTTGCACATATTTACCTAATTTATGATTTTTTGAGGCTAGATATATTTTCTCTAAAACAGTCGCCATTGTGGTGTAATAAAAATCTTTAGTGATTTTTTTATTGCTATATTTTTCTATTAATTGATAGATTGCTAGGTCTAAAAAATTTAAATCTACAGTATACTTTATGCTTTGCATATTAGCTACTGTTTTAATCCCTTTAATTTGATTTAATGACGTTGCTTTTTCATTCTCAAGTATATCAAACTCCGTTATTAATTTATTTATTCTAAACTCTATTTCCGGATGTGTTTGTATAGTATCTGAATCTAGTTTAAATTCGTTTATTTTTTCTTCAGTATCAAAAATTGAAGTTGTTTTCTTCATCCAATACCTTTTAAATGGATAGCTTTCAAAATTGAATACGCTATCTAAATGCACATTATGATGCATCATCATATCATCAACTTTTTTCAGCTTCAGCAATGCACTTGTTACATTAGACTTTGAGTATTTTGTTTTACTAAACAAAACATAACCCAAAGAATCCGCTTGAGCTTCAACCTCTTGAGAATGGTCTAAAATATCAATACTTAATTCGTCTATAATAGAAAGTGCAGCTCTAGTTTGTCCGTACTTTTTTCGTTTTAGCTTTTTTACTTTTGCTTTTGTCTCTTTAGAATTAAGAATTGTAATGTTATTTGAAACATTATTAATAGAATGCTCTAATAACTTATGTGCAATTTCGTGACAAATTATTGACGATAATTCATCATCAGATTCTAAAACATCGAACAAACCTAAATTAATTTCGAACATGCCATCACCATAACAACCAGCATTTGGCACTGGTGAATTATTAATAAAAAAACTATAGTCTTTGGTATTTATTTCAGGGTTTGCAGAATAGATAGTATTAAGAATTACATCTAAATCTTTTTTAACTTGAGGATTAAAATAATAAGTACTGTCATTAATAGCTTTAACTACTTTCTCGTCTCTATCTTTATAAACTTCCCTAATTTTAGAAGCGTGCTTACCTTTTATCTTACCTATTTGAGCCTTATTAATTCTACCTAAATAATTCTCTATCGAATCTAATGTACTAGGAATATAGTTATTTACATTATCTTGAGCGTCAACAAATACTAACGCATAAAAAACAAAAAATATAGTTAAACTATTTTTCTTCATTGGTTGGTTGGTTTAGATTTAAGCAAAAAAAATCTGACACAAAAAATGTATCAGATTTTTTTTACTAAAATAAGTATTTTATTAAGTAAAACAAGTTTTACTTGCTCTTAATAACTTTCTCTTGGTGGTTAATAGACTCTTGATGCACTGCTTTAAACAGTTTTAAAATAAACTCTTCACTTAAACCTTTTTCGTCTCCTTGAAGTACCATTTTACCTAAAATCTCGTTCCAACGCTTACTTTGTAAAACAGCAACATTTTTTTGTTTCTTTAATTGACCTATACCATCTGCTACTTGCATACGCTTACCCATTAAATCTATAAGTTGGTTATCTACAACATCTATTTGAGCCCTTAAATTAGTTAACTCTTTGTTGTACTCTGCTTCAGGATCTGTTTGTTTTCTAATTTTTAAATCCTCCATCATTTGCACTAATGCCTTTGGTGTTACTTGCTGTGCAGCATCACTCCATGCGTTATCTGGATCGAAATGTGTTTCGATCATTAATCCATCGAAATTAAGATCTAAAGCCGTTTGAGACACATCGAAAACCATATCACGCTTTCCTGTAATATGCGATGGATCGTTAATTAATGGTAAATCTGGAAATCTGTTTTGAAACTCTATAGCCAATTGCCATTCTGGAATGTTTCTATATTTAGTTTTTTCATATGTTGAAAACCCTCTGTGTATTGCTCCTAAATTTTTAATACCAGCAGTGTATAATCTTTCAATTCCACCTAACCATAAGGCTAAATCTGGATTTACTGGATTTTTAACTAAAACAATTTTATCTGTTCCAGCTAAAGCATCTGCTAATTCTTGCATAATAAATGGACTTACAGTAGATCGTGCACCAATCCAAAGTAAATCTACATCATTTTCTATCGCTAACTTTACGTGTGCAGCATTTGCAACCTCTGTACAGGTTTTCATTCCTGTTTCTTCTTTTACTTTTTTAAGCCAATTTAAACCTAAAGCACCAACACCTTCAAACATTCCTGGACGTGTACGTGGTTTCCAAATACCTGCTCTAAAATAACTAACATCTGTATCTTTAAGCTCATGAGCTATTTTTAAAACTTGCTCTTCTGTCTCTGCACTACAAGGTCCAGCGATTACTAATGGATGCTCTAAATTCATCTCATTTAACCAGTTTCTCATTTCTTTTTTATTTTCCATAATCCTACTTTTATTGCACTTATAAGGCTAACTACTAAAACGAGTTTAGTACAGTAACCTTACAAGAAATTGATGTTATTTTAATCCGTTTAATATTTGTTTAATATAATTTGTGTCTTTCATTTCATTAAAAACACCTTCAAAATCGTCGTTCTTCATCATGTTTTTAAACTGCGTTAAGTTAGCTATGTAACCTTCTAAACTTTCTATTACGTTCTCTCTATTCTGTTTAAAAATTGGTGTCCACATTGCTGGCGAACTCTTAGCTAAACGTACCGTACTTTCGAAACCAGAACCTGCCATATCGAAAATATCGCGTTCGTTCTTTTCTTTTTCTATTACTGTTTTACCCAACATAAATGCACTTATGTGGGATAAATGCGACACGTAAGCAATATGTTTATCATGCGCTTCTGGGTTCATGTAACGCATTCTCATTCCTATTTCAGAAAACAGGTTTAATGCTTTTTCTTGAAGCTTAAAGGCTGTTTTTTCTACTTCGCATATAATATTCGTTTTATGCTGAAATAAATCTAAAATAGCTGCTTTTGGTCCAGAAAACTCTGTTCCTGCAATAGGATGCATGGCTAAAAAATTTCTCCTTTTTGAATGCGTTTCTACCACTTTACAAATATCTAATTTGGTAGAACCTACGTCTACCACAAGACCGAAATCTGAAACTTTATCTAAAACTTTAGGCACTAATTCTACAGCTGCATCTACAGGAATAGACAATATTACTAAGTCTGCCTTATCTAAATCGTCTAACGTTGCTTTTGCATCTATAACATTTAACTCTAAAGCTTCGTTTAAATGCTGTTCGCTACTATCTATACCGTAAACGGTAATATCTGGTCGTTTGCTTTTTATATCTAAGGCTAAACTTCCGCCTATTAAACCAACACCTATTATGTATATATTATTAATCATACTCTTGTTATAGCTTCTTCTAATTCTTTGACTGTTGCACATAATGAAAAACGCACATAGCCCTCTCCTTGACTTCCAAAAATGGTTCCAGGTGTTATAAAAAGATTATGTTCTTTTAATAACTTGTCTATAAATGCTTCTGAATTAAGAGCCGCTGGCAATTTTGCCCAAACAAACAATCCTGTTGCATTCTCATCGAAAGAACAATTTAATTTAGTCGCTAATTCCCAAACTAGTTTACGACGTTTTTCATAAATATTATTTAAACTTACAAACCACATTTTTGATGAGTTTAAAGCTTCAATAGCACCTTGTTGTATGCCATAAAACATACCAGAATCCATATTACTTTTCACTTTTAAAACCGCATTTAGCAACTCGTTATTACCAAGTAACATACCAACTCTCCAGCCAGCCATATTAAATGTTTTACTTAAAGAATTTAACTCTAAACATACATCTTTAGCGCCCTCTATACTTAAAATACTTAACGGCTCCTTGTTTAAAATAAAACTATAAGGATTATCATTTACCAATAAAATATCATGCTTTTTAGCAAAAGTAATTAAGCTTTCAAAAACTGCTTTAGTTGCTTTTGCTCCAGTTGGCATATGTGGATAATTTAACCACATTATTTTAACCTTACTTAAATCTTGTTTTTCAAGTTCTTCTATATTTGGACACCAATTATTTTCTGTGTCTAAATTGTAAAATATAGGCTCTGCTTGTAACAACTTAGTAACAGAAGTATATGTTGGGTATCCTGGATTAGGTATTAATACCGCATCACCTTCATTTAAAAAGGCCATAGAAATATGCATAATACCTTCCTTACTTCCCATTAATGGTAAAACTTCTGTAGTAGCATTTACATCCACTTGAAAATGTGTTTTATAAAAACCGGCTATCGCTTCTCTTAATTCTGGTATACCTTGATAGCTTTGATATTTGTGAGCTCTCCCATCTTTAAAACTTTCTGTAATTGCCGAAATTACTTTTCCTGGTGGTTGTAAATCTGGACTACCAATTCCTAAATTAATAATTGGCTTACCTTGTAAAATCAAAGAATTAACTTCCTTTAATTTCTTAGAAAAGTAGTACTCTTCAACGCTATGTAATCTATTTGCTACTTCCATTATTTCTTTGCGTTTTTATATTCGCCTAATACTTTTAAATGTGTTGCCATTATCTCTATTACTGCTTTTGCTTTATCAAAATCCTTATAATCATCAAAAGTCACATCTACAAAAAAGGCATAAAGCCAAGGTGTTTCTATTTTAGGTAGAGATTGTATTTTTGTCAAGTTTAGCTTGCAATCGCTTAAAACATTGAGAATTGCGGCTAAGCTTCCACGTTTGTGATCGAGTTCGAATTTAATTGATGCTTTATTGATTTCATTTGTATTAATTTCAGAATTATTTTGCTTAACAATTACAAAACGTGTTTCGTTATGCTTAATAGTCTGAATACTTTCTGCAATAATATTTAATTCGAATATTGAAGCTGCTAAACTACTTGCTACGGCAGCAATACCTTTAAGGTTTTTATCTTGTATTCGCTTGGCAACATCTGCTGTATCTTTGTCTTCAACTAATTTTATATGTGGATAATTTTTAAAGAACGCTTTACATTGTAATAATGCCATTGGATGTGAATGCACCTCTTTAATATCCTCAATACTTTGATTTGGCAATGCCATTAAATTGTGCTGTATATCTAAATAATACTCACCAACAATATGAAGGTTATTATTATCTATCAAAGCATAATTAGGTATAATTGAACCTGCAATAGAGTTTTCTAGAGCCATAATAGCTACTTCTGTTTTACCTGATAGTAAAGCATCTACAGTTTCGTCGAAAGACAAGCATTCATTTACAGCTGTATCTGCACCAAAATAATCTTGCGACACGATGTGGTGAAATGATCCTTTTATTCCTTGTATAGCTACTGTTTTAATCAAAATTTTAATTTTATTTAATGATATTCCTGCTTTTACTTAAAGTATTAAACAAAAAAAGTCTCGATAGATATCGAGACTTAATTGAAAATATATGTTTGTAAAAATTACATATACGCAGTCTCGTTCTTTTTGTTAAAAAAGAAATAGAACCAGCTGTAATATGTATTTTGAATTGTTGTCATTATAATTATAGTGCTAAAGTAAATAAATATTTAACAAATCAAAATACTAAAGCATGAATTTTAAGGTTTTATATAAAAATTTAAAGATTTCTGCACAAAGTCTTGTTTAAATTACAGAATGTTTATTTTTGAAGAAAGATTATAAGATGTCAATAAAGGTTGAAAATGTAACGAAAATTTATGGTGAACAGAAAGCATTAAACAATGTGTCTTTTGAAATTAAAAAGCCAGAAATAGTTGGGTTTCTTGGTCCAAATGGAGCAGGAAAATCTACAATGATGAAAATATTGACCACTTTTATTAGTCCTACCGAAGGTAAGGCAACCGTAAATGGACATCCAATTTTATCTGAAGCAAAACAAGTACAGCAAAGTGTTGGTTATTTACCAGAACATAATCCTTTATACTTAGAACAATACGTTCGTGAATATTTAGCTTTTAATGCCGATGTTTATAAAGTAAGTAAATCTAGAATTGAAGAAGTTATTGAACTTACAGGCTTAGGTCCGGAAGCTCATAAAAAAATGAGTGCACTATCTAAAGGTTACAGACAACGTGTTGGCTTAGCAAATGCATTATTACATAATCCCGATGTTTTAATTTTAGATGAACCTACAACTGGTTTAGACCCTAATCAATTAGTAGATATAAGAAACCTTATAAAATCTATTGGGAAGGAGAAAACTGTTTTTCTATCTACGCACATTATGCAAGAGGTAGAAGCGATGTGTGATCGTGTTATAATAATTAATAAAGGTGAAATTGTTGCTAATAAAAAACTAACCGAATTACGCGAAGGACAAGAACAAATAGTTATTGTGGAGTTTGATTACAGAGTTGAAGATGCTTTTTTGTTAAAACTACCGAATACCAAAAGCGTTAAAAATACACATGATTTTATTTACGAAATCACCTTTTCTACAAAGGAAGATATGCGCTCTCATGTTTTTGATTTTGCACATGATAATGAGTTGAAGATTCTTCAGCTAAATCAGAAAAATGCGAGTTTAGAGAGTATGTTTAGAGAGTTGACTGCTTAAAAGAAATGATTATTAAAGAACTATAGTCACGTTTCTAACTAAAAAAAAATGCAAATAACACAGTTTTAAAATAAATTTTGACTCTTGATATCAAGATTAGAAATGAAAATTGTGCTGAATAAAAACAAAATCTTGATTCAGCACAATAAAACTTCTGCATAGTATCAATCTATTTCAATAGGACATCCAACAGCATCAACCTCTACTCCTTCTGGTGTATGTGCACACTCATCAATAACATTTACAACACCATCTCCATCATCATCATTTCTTTCAACAATATTATTGTCGTCGTCACCAAGACTACATGAACTCAATGCCAAAAACATAGTAAAAACCATAATAGATAAATAAAACTTCTTTGTCTTCATTTTTGTAAAATTTTATATTGGCGCATGAATTATTTCATTGCGCATATTTTTTCACAAAGATGTGTTGGTTTTAAATATCAGAAGGTCTTCCCTTTAAGTAAAATAAATAAACATGTACGTGCTTACAAGTAGCTACTAAAGAACCATTGATTTCACTGAGTTTTATAAAAAAACAAACTTACAATACATGTAGTATGTATTTACAAGGAAAGCTAATTATATATAAAAACCGAGTTAAGAATTGAAAAAATCTGTTGGTGTTTTTCCTGTTTGTAGTTTAAAATACTTGTTGAATGTTGACTTTGTATTAAAACCACAATCATAAGCTAAAGAAATTTTTGTATACTTTTTATTTTCTTCAATGGATGCCAATTTAATGAACTCTTTTATTCGAAGACCATTAATATAATTATGAAAATTTTTGCCTTCAATTTCATTAATGACTTGCGATAAATAATTAGGGTGTATATTTAAAATTTTGGCTAATTCTACTAAAGTGAGTTCTGGATTTTTATAATATGCCTTTTTAGCCATCACATCTTTGAGAGCCGCATAAATCTCCGAAACACTCTCTTTAGTTAAACCTGACTTAGCATACTTCTCTTTTGGAACACTTTTTTTAGAAATTTCATTACTATTTACTTTTTTATTTTCTACAAGTTGTTCTTTATTTAATGTTTCTATCTCACCTCTATTAGAGGAAAAAATATTCAATTGATTAATTCCGAAAAAACCTATAAATAAAACTAAGAATGCTATTGCTGTATAAGTGACATTTGTTTCAAAAAAGAGAGCTAACATAAATATAATACCATTACCAATCGATAAGATTTTTAACCACTGTAACTTCTTTTTTTCCGTATTTGAAAATATATCTTCTATGTTTTTTTGGTGTCTATTTATAACTATTAAAGACCAAATAGAATAAGCTAAACCAGAAATCACAACTATTAATCCTTCTATAAACACAAACCATTCAAAACCTTCTCCATTATTTTGATAAACAAGTATTTTCTGTTCGTTAGTTAATTGAAAAAAAGGTATTGTTAGTACTAACAAAATAATAGAAGGTAGAAAATGTAAAAACACACTACATTTCTTTTTAATAGTGTTTCCCGTAATTTCTATAACATAGAGATATAACAATACTCCGTGTAAAACAGGTAATACTAGCTCTATCCCAAGCCAATTAGGGTGTTCAAAAAAATATCCAGAAACATAAAAATATCTAAATATTTGAAGTACAGAAATTAAAATGAGCCAGATAAAAAGAATTTTATCTGCACGTGTTTTTTTAGCTTTTACTAATAAAAGAAGCGAAAGGAAAATAGCTATAAAAATTCCAATGATAAAAAACATGTAGTTGGTTATTTCTAAAAAGGTAAAGTAACAAAATAATTTTTATACTTAATTTATTTATTCGATTTAAGACAAGTTAAAACATTAAGTATTAAAGATGAAACTACTACTAATTAAGCATATTGACGCTAGTAATTAGGAGAAGGTTTCATAAGTAATGAAAATGGGCTTGCTTTAGTTCCTGTTTTATATGTTAGGATGTTATTTAAAAAAATGAAGTTAAATTAGTTTAGAATGGAAAAACAGAAAACACTTTATATTTTGCATCAAGGACAGACTTAAAATATAAAAAAGAGTCAAACGTATTAAATAACATTTTCACAACAAAAATAAAAAACTTAACTCAATGAAAACTTATTAATTACTCAAAAATTACGCGACCATCAAACTGTTCTTGAATATCTAAAACTGGAGGTGTAGTTACAGAGATAACATCTCCTGTACTAACCAAACTAGCCTTTAATCTTTGTTGCGGATTTACAATAATATCGTTAGATCCACGATGATAAATAGTAACATTGTCGGCAATTAAGTTTCGTCCTTCAAAACGACCATCGCCAGAGGCATGATTAACGCGTAAGTTAGTTGTCGATCCAGAAATATAAGCTGTAGTTGTATTATTGATTACTACAAATATATTTATTGCATTTACTTCAATGTTAAAAATACCGTTGTTGTAAAAATCTCCAGAATCGTCTTCGCTCAATAAATTTAAATCTGGATAATTTAAAACACCATTACTACGCACTGTAAATTGACTACTGTTCCTTATCTCTGTTAAATTAGGAGCACTAACATATACTTTAGTTAAACCGTAATCTCTAGTAAGGTTACAGCCATTATTGTCATTTATTAGCAATCTACCGTTTTCTACAGTTACTGCTATTTCGTCTATTAGGTTTTCTCCTGTTTCTATTTTAACACTTTGAGTTAAAGCATCTGTTACAATCAATTCAATATTTTTAAAAGCAGTAATTTTTGTAAATGGTGCTACAGTAATTTCCTTTTCTATTATATCTCCTGAGTTTTTAAAGCAGTCTGGTGCATTATCGTTATCGCAACTTGCAAAAAGTAATACTATAAATATGTATGCTATCTTTTTCATTCTATAATCTTATTCCAATTCCTATTTCTACAGCTTCTGCTTTTGCTCCGTGCGACTTTAAAGTTAAAGCTCCATAAATTTTGTCTCCAAAATAACGCTTCAATCCTACTCTATTATACACGCGACCTTCAAAATCAAACGGATAATAAACATAGTAACCCAATTGTGTTATAAGTGACGTTTTACTAATAAACAGTTCGTGACCAACAAAGACTCCAACACGTTTATAATCTTCATCTCCACTTACATTATCTTCTGGAAAAGCAACAGCTTTATACTGAATATGCTTCTTTAAAAAGTTAGAAAAAAATACATCTGTACCTACTTGAATGGCGCTTTTTCTGTTCAAACGTTTATCGGCATAAGCAGATACAACGTAGAAAGCATATTGACCTGTATTTATAACATCGCTTTCGTTCACACCTGTTCTAAGAGCAAAATTATATTTTACTTTTTCTTTAAAATATTTCTCTTCTGTAGAAGGAATATATTCTGTTGGTTTTTCGTTATCAAAAATATAATTAGCTCCAATATTAAAAGCAATACTATTAATAGAACTGTTTGGTGCTTTTACATTTGCATTAGAATAATGGATTAAAGAAAAACCTGCTTGAAGACCTATGCCTTTTAATATATTTTCTTTTTTATAGTTTAACATTAAGTAAGTAGAACTTAGTAAATGTGTACCAAAGGCATTGTTTCTAAAATTCTCAACCTTATCATAAGGCGTATCATTATAAGCTAAACCTTGCCCAATACGAAACATTACATTTCTATTAAAAAAGTAAAAATTATAGTGTGCATAGACTCCTATATTTTCATTTATATACTCATTATTAAATTTTTGATATATAAGTGATGCTCCATAATCTGGGTAGTTAAATCTGCTTTCCCAAGCCTTTTTCCCAAATGTTTTTTGGTTATAACTTAATATAACACCAGACGGATGTCCGGTTATTAAATGGGAAATATCAGTATTATGCTCTGCAATATTTCCATAGAAATAATTGGCATCTATTGTAAATGGATTTTTGTCTGCTTGAGCAGAAATACTAATAGAAAAAAATAATATATAAGCGTATAATATATACCTCATCAAGTAAATTTGTTAGACGGCAAAAGTAAACTAAATATTATTTATTGAAGTGCTTAATCAAATAAAGCAGAAGATAAGTAACGATCACCTCTATCGCAGATAATAGCAACTACAATTCCTGTGTCTATAGTCTCTATTAATTTTAGTGCGGTAGCTACAGAGCCTCCACTACTCATCCCTGCAAAGACACCTTCTTCTCTTGCTAAACGCTTAGTCATAGCTGTTGCCTGCTCTTGACTTACTTCTATTACTTGATCTACTTTTGAAGGATTAAAAATACTTGGAACATAGTCTGGCGACCATTTTCTAATACCAGGAATTCTTGAACCATCCATTGGTTGTGCTCCAATAATTTGAATGTTTTTATTCTGTTCTTTTAAAAAAGTAGAGGTTCCCATTATGGTTCCTGTTGTGCCCATTGCAGAAACAAAATGAGTGACTTCACCATTTGTATCTCTCCAAATTTCTGGACCTGTAGTTTTATAATGTGCTTTCCAGTTATCGTCGTTCTCGAACTGATTTAATAAAAGATATCCTTTTTCATCTCTCATTTTAAAAGCAACATCTCTTGAGCCTTCAATACCTCTTTCTGCACTTGTTAATATTACTTCTGCTCCGTAAGCTCGCATTGTTTTTATGCGTTCTACGGTAGAATTTTCTGGCATAACTAAAGATATCTTTATACCAAATAAACTTGCTACATAAGCTAAAGCAATACCAGTATTACCACTTGTGGCTTCAACTATATGACCTCCTTTTTCTATGTCACCTCGTTTTACAGCTTCAGCAATCATATTATAAGCTGGTCTATCCTTAACGCTTCCGCCAGGATTATTACCTTCTAATTTTAGATAAAGTTTTACGTTTGGTTTAGAAACTAAATTTGAAGCTTCCACTAGAGGCGTATTTCCTATTTGCTTTAAAATGCTCATACTTTATCTTTGTGTTATTTTAATATCTGACTTATAAGTTACAATTGAGTTTTCGGGAATTGATTTTGTAATCCAAACATTTGCACCAATAATGCTATTTTTACCGATTACAACATCTCCTCCTAAAACAGTAGCATTCGCATATATTGTAACATGATCATTAATTGTAGGATGCCTTTTAGTGTTTGCTAATGCTTTTTCTACTGTAATACCTCCTAAAGTTACACCTTGATAAATAACAACATGATTATGTATTAATGCAGTCTCACCAATAACAACTCCAGTAGCATGGTCTATAAAAAACGAATGCCCAATGGTTGCTCCAGGATGAATATCTGTACCTGTTACTCCATGTGCATATTCTGAAATCATTCTAGGTAAAACAGGAATATCTAATTGCCATAAAATATGACTTATACGATACATAGCAATAGCGTAAAAACCAGGATATGCCAGGTATACTTCTCTAACACTTTTTGCTGCCGGATCGTTATTATATGCTGCTTCTGCATCTAATTGCAACTTAGGTTTTAGAGCCTTAATTTCGACTACAAATTGCTCCCATTTTGTATTACAAACACCACAATCTAAAGCTTTAGACACATAAAAAAAGGACTCCTTAATATTTTTAAGGAGTTCTTCTTGTTTCTCTGAAGATTCTAATGCGCAATAAAATAATTCTTTTGCAAGTTCTTCAACTTTTTCTTTAAACCTAAATGGTATTTGCAATGTCTCTTGCATACTATTTGTTATTTAATCCTTTTAGCGACTGCTATTTATTAATAATTAGTGCAATTGCTAAAGTTACTTAATAACACTCTATACAATAGCCTTTACAACTGCTTTTGGTGATTCTTTTCTTGTACCATCAAACCCATCTATACCACTTACTGTTGTATATTTTAAAACAAATTTCTTGCCTGGATTTAATATTTTATATGCAGATTGACACATTAATGTTGCTTCATGAAAACCACAAAGAATTAATTTTAATTTCCCTTCATATGTATTAACATCACCAATAGCAAAGATACCATCTATATTAGTTTGGTAATCTACAGTATTCACTTTTATTGCATTTTTTTCGATCTCTAATCCCCAATCTCCTATTGGGCCTAGTTTTGGCGACAATCCAAATAACGGGATAAAATAATCTGCTTCTAATTCTATTACCTCACCTCCTTTAGATAATGTAACACCTTCAATATGGTTTTCGCCTTTTAAGCCAATAACCTCTGCAGGTGTGATTAAGTTTATTTTATTTAAAAGCTTTAATTCTTGTACTTTCTCTACAGAATCTAAAGCACCTCTAAACTCATTTCTTCTATGTACTAAAGTAACTTCTGAAGCGATATCTGCAAGAAAAATAGACCAGTCTAAAGCAGAATCTCCACCTCCAGCAATCACTACTTTTTTATCTCTGTAAACCTCAGGATCTTTTATAAAGTAATTAACACCTTTATCTTCGTACTTTTCAATACCTTCTAACTTAGGTTTTCTAGGCTCAAAACTACCTAAACCGCCTGCAATAGCAACAATTGGCGCATGATGTTTTGTTCCTTTATTAGTAGTTACAATAAAACTACCATCCTCTTGTTTCTCTATAGTTTCTGCACGTTCACCTAAAGTAAATCCTGGTTGAAACTGCTTGCCTTGTTCTAATAGATTACCTGTTAAATCTCCTGCTAATATTTCTGGAAATCCAGGAATATCATAAATAGGCTTTTTTGGATATAATTCGGAACATTGACCTCCAGGTTGTGGTAATGCATCAATTAAATGGCACTTTAATTTTAACAATCCTGCTTCAAACACAGTAAATAAACCTGTTGGTCCTGCTCCTATTATTAATATATCTGTTTTAATCATACTATTTTATTTTTTTCTACTAAGCCTTTAGTAAATTCATTTAATGTTTCAACTTTTTGTTCAAAATCTCCTTTTATAGTTTTTCTATAAACATTAAGATTCTTTACTAAATCGTCTATATTTTCTGGTATTACATCTTCAAAAAACTGACGTAAACGTTTTGCTGTAGTTGGTGATTTTCCATTTGTAGAAATGGCTACTTTTACATTGCCTTTGGTTACAATACCTCCCATATAAAAATCGCAATATGGCGGATTATCGGCAACATTAACCAATTTGCTTTGTGCTCTACAATCGTTATAAACTTGCACATTTACTTCTGGAATATCTGTAGTTGCTACAACCATATGCTTTCCTTCAAGGTAACTTTCTTTATAAGTATCCTTAATTCTTGTTACGCATCCTGTATTTGCCATATTAATTGTCGCTTCTCTAAACATTGGAGAAACCATGGTTACATGTGCATCAGGGCTCGATTTTAATAAAAATGTTAGTTTTTCTTCGGCAACATTACCTCCACCCACAATAAGTACTTGGAGATTTTTCACCTTTAAAAAAATGGGATACAAATTATTCCTTTCCATAAATTTTAAGCTGAAACTAGTTGTGAAAATTGAGGTGCTAAATTCGATTTCTCATACATTGATGCTAAATCTACACGCTGATTGACTACTTCTCCAATAATGATAATTGCTGGAGTAGATAATTGTTTTTCTTCTACAATAGCTTCAATAGAGCTAATAGTACCAATACCAACTTTCTCGTTTTCTCGTGTCCCATTTTGAATCACTGCGACTGCTGTATTTTGTTTTCCTTCCGAAGAAAAAATCTTTACAATTTCAGCCAGTTTTCCCATGCCCATTAAAATAACAACCGTAGCTGTAGATTTTGCCGCTAATGCCATATCACTCGAAATTTCATGTGATTTTGTTGTACCTGTAATTACCCAAAAACTTTCGGCTGCATTGCGCTTTGTTAAAGGAATACCTTGATAAGCTGGTACTGCTGCAGACGATGATATACCTGGAACTACAGCAACCTCGATTGCATATTCTTTAGCATATTCCAACTCTTCTGCGCCACGACCAAAAATAAACGGATCTCCACCTTTTAATCTAACAACATGACCACAGCGTAAGGCACGCTCAATAATTAACTGATTTATTTGACTTTGCTGATAAGCATAACAACCTTTACGTTTGCCAACAAAAATAAGCTCTGCACTCTCGGAAGCATAACCTAACAAAGCATCATTTACTAAGGCATCATACAAAATAACATCGGCAGATTGTATTGCTTTTATAGCCTTTAATGTAATTAAATCTGGATCTCCTGGTCCTGCGCCAACTACTGTTAATTTTGGATTTATCATACGTGCATTATTTAATATTATTAATCTACAACTACTGCTTTCTCTCTAAAACCTCTTACTTTTTCTAGAAACTGCTCTGCATTTTCGATGTAACGAGATGCAAACTCTTCAGTTGGAGGAAATACTTTTATTTGGTACACTAAGTCTGAAAACGAAACGCCTAAGTCTATTTTTTTAGTGTCGATAAACAACTCATCAAACTGATTAATAATACCTGCTTGTGTGTTTGCTTTTATATCTTCGGAAATTAAGATCGCTTTCGCGGAATTAACCATCGAGCGATACGCCTCGTAGATTGCACCAGAATATACTTTGTTGCCAAAAGATTCTTTTGCTTCTTCAATTTTCTCATCACTTTCAAGAAAAAGTGTTGCAATTAAATCAATAACAACACCGGCACATTCTCCAACACCAATGGCTTTAACATAGGCTTCTTCGGTTCCCCAATCAATAAAATCTTCTTGCGTTAGGTTATCAACATTAGATAAATCGGTTAATAAGCTGTAAAAATATTTCTCACCTTTTTCTTTATAGTATTCTGAAAACACTAAATCACCTCCATTTGTCTCGTAGTCGTTAAGAATACGACGTAATGCTTCTGGACCTCTTCTACTTGGTACTTTTACTACTTTATCTGCAAAATAGGCTTTACCGTTTCCTAAATTACCACCTCCTAAAAGCACTTGCAATGCAGGTGCAACCAATTTATCTTTTGTACGAATAGACATGCCTTGAAAACCAATATTTGCCATATTGTGTTGTCCGCAAGCATTCATACAACCACTAATTTTAATTACTAAATCTTCGTTAGATAAATACTGTGGGTATTCTGCTTTTATAACACGTTCTAATTCTTCGGCAATTCCTGTACTACTTGCAATACCTAGATTACAAGTATCTGTTCCTGGACATGCTGTAATATCTACTGCTTTATTATAACCTACTTCTGCAAAGCCTAATTTTTCTAATTCGGTGTAGAAAAAAGCTAACAAATCTTCTTTTACAAATGGTATTAAAATATTTTGTCTTAGAGATAAACGGATTTCTCCTGCTGCATATTTCTCTACCAAATCTGCTAACAAACGCGCTTTATCTGTATAGAAATCTCCAAGTAATACTTTTATTCCTATTGCAAAATAACCGTCTTGTTTTTGGGAAATAACATTAGTTGCTTTCCATAAATTAAAAGCAGCTTCGTCTTTTATTTTAACCTTTGGAGCTACAATAGAAACTGGAGTTGAAGCCGTATAATTTGATTCGTCTATAGTAACTGTTTTAAATTCGATTGCGTTTTGCTCTTCCTCAACCAACGCTTTAAAAGCTTCTAAACCAATGTCTTTTAATAAGAATTTCAATCTCGCTTTAGCACGACTTTTACGTTCGCCATAACGATCGAAAACTCTTAAAACACCTTCCATTAAAGGAATAATTTTATCTGAAGCTAAAAATGAATAAAATTCATCTGCATGTCTTGGCTGTGAACCTAAACCACCACCTAACATAATTTTAAAACCCTTTACACCATTTTCAATTTTAGCTATAAAACCTAAATCGTGCATGTATGATAATCCTGTATCCTCATCTGTTCCAGAAAAAGACACTTTAAACTTTCTACCCATTTCTTGACAGATTGGGTTACGTAAAAAGAATTTAAAAACAGCATCTGCGTATGGAGAGACATCAAAAGGCTCATTAACATCTATTCCTGCTGTTTCACTTGCTGTTACGTTTCTTACAGCATTTCCACAGGCTTCTCTAATAGTAACATCATCACGCTCTAACTCGGCCCATAATTCTGGTGTACGGTTTAAATCGACATAATGAATTTGAATGTCTTGACGTGTAGTAATGTGCAATCTGCTTCTAGAATATTCATCTGAAACCTCAGCAATACGGCGCAATTGATTACCCAATACTTTTCCGTAAGGTAATTTTATACGAATCATTTGTACTCCTTCTTGACGCTGACCGTAAACACCTCGTGCTAAACGTAAGCTTCTAAACTTTTCTTCATCTATTTTTCCGTTGTTAAAAAGCGCAATCTTATTGGCTAATTCTACAATATCCTTTTCTACTATAGGGTTTTCTATTTCTGTTCTAAAGCTCTGCATTACTTATTATATAATTCCTATAGATTTAATAGGATAAATTAAAATACTTTTCTCAAATTGATAAATAGTTGGTTTGTTATTACTTACTGTATAAAGCCTGCGCCTACAGTATTATTAGATTTTGAATCTATAATTATAAACGATCCATTAGTTCTATGCGCTTTAAAAGCATCGTAAAAAATAGGTTTGTTTAATTTAAAAGACACTGTTGCGATATCATTTATTGCTAAAGTTTCTACAGTATCATCTACACCAGAATAATCTGGATTAATTTTATGGTGAATACGTTCTACTTTTGCCATAACTTTATTAACGCCATGCTGCACAACATACTTATTACCTGTTTTTAGGTTTTGAGAATCCATCCAAGAGATTGTAGCTGTAAACTGCTTGTCTACAACAGGCAAGTCGTTTGCTCTAACAATCATGTCACCACGACTTATGTTTACATCGTCTTCTAAAGTGATTAATACAGACGAACGACGCGAAGCTGTTTGTACTTTTTTATCGTAAAAATGAATCTCTTTTATTTTAGACTTTGTTTGCGATGGCAAAATTACAACGTCGTCTCCAACACTTAACTCACCTCCATAAACTTTACCTGCGTAACCTCTAAAATCGTGAAACTCGTCAGTTTTTGGACGAATAACATATTGCACTGGAAACCTTGGTATTCCCGCATTAAAGATATCTTGATTATCGAGACCTTCTAAATTTTCTAATAATGTTTCACCATTATACCATGGTGTTTTTTCAGATTTATTAACAACATTATCACCTTTTAAAGCACTTACTGGAATAAATGTTATTTTCTGATCTTGGTAATCTCGCTTACTCATTAAAGCTTCAAAATCGGCTTTAATTTCGTTATATCTTTCTTCCGAAAAATCAACCAAATCCATCTTATTTATTGCAACAATTACTGTTTTAATTCGCAGTAAATTATTGATAAAAAAATGACGATTAGTTTGCTCAATCACACCTTTTCTAGCATCGATTAATACAATTGCCACTTGAGATGTTGATGCTCCAGTAACCATGTTTCTAGTATATTCTACATGCCCAGGAGTATCTGCAATAATGTAACTTTTATTTGCCGTAGAAAAGTAAATATGTGCTACATCTATTGTAATTCCTTGCTCACGTTCTGCAACTAAACCATCTGTTGCTAAAGAAAAATCAAGATAATCGTAACCTAATTGCTTACTCTTATTTTCTATGGCTTCTAATTTATCTGATGTTAATGACTTTGTATCGTAAAGTAATCTTCCAATTAAAGTACTCTTTCCATCATCTACACTTCCTGCTGTTGCTATTTTTAAAACTTCCATTTTTATCTTAACCTTCCTAAAAGAAAGGAGTTCCTTTTTTAATTCTTAATTTAAAATTGCTTCATTAAATTTCCGTCTACGCGGAAATAAAAACGGATTAAAAATATCCTTGCTGCTTACGTTTCTCCATTGCTGCTTCCGAACGCTTATCGTCAATTCTAGCGCCTCTTTCTGATATTGAAGAGTCTCGAATTTCTTGAACAACACTAACAATATCTGATGCTTCAGATAATACTGCTGCTGTACAACTCATATCTCCAACGGTTCTAAAACGTACAATTCTTTCTACAACTTCTTCCTCTTCATCTCTATAAACTACGGCATCGTCTGCAGACCAGATTAATCCATCTCTTAAAAAAGTAGCTCTAGTATGCGCAAAGTAAATAGATGGAATCTCTATTTCTTCTTTTTGAATATAAGACCAAACATCTAATTCTGTCCAATTAGAAATTGGAAACACACGTACATTTTGTCCTAATTCTATATTACCATTTAACATATCGAATAACTCTGGTCGTTGGTTTCTTTCGTCCCATTGTCCGAAATCATCTCTTACAGAAAAGATACGTTCTTTTGCTCTTGCTTTTTCTTCGTCACGTCTTGCGCCACCAATACAAGCATCAAATTTAAACTCTTCAATAGCATCTAAAAGCGTTGTAGTTTGTAGTTGATTCCTACTCGCATATCTTCCAGATTCTTCTTTAACCTTACCATCGTCTATAGAGTCTTGAACGTTTCTAACAATAAGTTCTAAACCTAATTCTTTTACTAAACGGTCTCTAAATTCTATGGTTTCAGGAAAATTATGACCTGTATCGATATGCATTAATGGAAACGGAATCTTAGCGGGATAGAATGCTTTTTGTGCCAAGCGCACTAACGTAATGGAGTCTTTTCCTCCCGAAAACAAAAGCACTGGCTTTTCGAATTGAGCAGCGACTTCTCGCATTATATATATGGCTTCGTTTTCTAACGGATTTATGTTTGATGTATCTTTCATTTCTATCTTTTTAAGCATGTAATCCACACTCTCTATTTTCTAATTGTTTAGTTGGATCGAAGTACTTAAACTCGTTTGGCAAGTTGTTTTCTACTAAAAAAGCGTCTAGTTCTTCGTCTGTCCAATTATAAAACGGACTCACTTTTATTACGCCGTTTTTATCTTGAGATACTATACTTATACTATCTCTAAAAGCTGTCTGACCTTTACGTAAATTAGTAAACCAAACATCTGGTTTATGCTCTGTCATGGCACGTTTAAAAGGTTCTAATTTTACTTGCTCTGTAAATTCTGCATGTTTTGGATCTTCAATACTTGGTATTCCTAAAACCACATCACGATGTGCTGTTGTTTGTTTTGGCACATATAATTTTACATTAAGATCTAATACTTTTATTACCTCATCTGCATGCCTATATGTATTAGGAGTGTTATAACCTGTATCGCACCAAATAACTTTTAAGTCCTTTTTAACAGCACTTGTTATTTTTAAAATTGCCGCTTCGTATGGTCTAAAATTAGTAGTTACCACAGGAGATTTGGCAATACTAATAGCCCATTCTACAATTTCTTGAGGTGTTTTATCTTCTAATTCTTTGTTTATTTTATCTAAATCTAAGCTCATTATTTTCCCCATTTAATTTTTTCCCAAGCACGTTCATGAAAGAAGTATAATACCATTTTAGATACTAATTCTATTCCTCCTATTGAAAAAGCCAAAGCCATTGTTCCTGTAATTATGTAAGATATTGCAACCGTTGTTATTGTACCTACCGCTCTCCAACTAATCGTTTTTACTAAACTTCTTTTAATATTCTCTGAGGATGTTTGCTCTTCTGTCTCTAAGCCAACCTCCGAATTTATTACATTTCCCATATTCATTTAATTATTAAAAACTAATACCCTATAGATTTAGTAGGGTAAAATGCAAACCTATAGTATTATTGTATAAAAATCAAGAATAATATTATAAAAATGTATGGTTATTTTTACGAATCTGTTAAAGACACAAATCGTGAAGTGTTGTGTTTTTAAATATTTTTAAAGTACTATCACGCACTTCTAGCATAATTTTATTTACAGCACATGTGTTTTCATCTGGGCAATCGGCGCACTTTTCGTAAAAATTTAAACTTACGCAAGGCACCATGGCTATTGGCCCTTCTAGTACTCTCATAACAGTTGTCATAGGAATATCTTTAGGATCTTTAAGCAAATAATAACCTCCACCTTTTCCTTTTTTAGAACCTAAAAAACCAGTCTTTTTTAAAGAAAGTAAAATGGATTCTAAAAATTTTTGAGAAATATTTTCAGCTAAAGATATTGTCCCAATTTGCACAGGACTACTTTCTTCCTGTTTTGCCAAATGCACTAATGCCTTAATTCCGTATTTTGTTTTTTTGGATAACACGAAACAAATGTAATTCTTTTTTATTATTAAAAAACAGCTTGAGCTATAGCTTTTATATTATCGCTTTTTCCCATTGAGTAATAATGTAAGAATGGAATTCCTGCTTTCTCTAATTCTTTAGACTGTTGCACGCACCACTCGATACCAACTTGGCGAACTTGCTTATTATCTTTACACTTTATAATGGCCTTAATTAAAGCTTCGGGCAAATCTACATGAAAACGATGCGGAATAATATTAAGTTGTTTTCTAGTCGATATCGGTTTTAAACCTGGAATTATTGGTACTGTAATTCCTTCTTTTCTACATTTATCTACAAACTGAAAATACTTACTATTATCAAAAAACATTTGCGTTACAATATACTCAGCACCATTATTGATTTTCTTTTTTAGAAAATGAATATCACTTTCAAGACTTGGTGCTTCCATGTGCTTTTCGGGATAAGCACCAACACCAATGCAAAAATTAGTTGCCGAACAGTTTTGCAGCTCATCATCTAAATACACCGCATTATTAAGTTCCGAAATTTGAGATACCAATTCACTCGCATAATGATGTCCTTCTTTTTCTGGCGTAAAATAAGTTTCTGTTTTTACAGCATCACCTCTTAAAGCCACAACATTATCTATACCCAAAAAATCTAAATCGATTAAAAAATTCTCAGTATCCTCCTTACTAAAACCACCACATAAAATATGCGGTATAGCATCCACATTATATTTATTTTGAAGCGCAGCACAAATACCAACCGTACCTGGACGTTTTTTAACCACTTTTTTCTTTAACAAACCATCACCTAAATCTTTGTAAACATATTCCTCTCGATGATAAGTTACATCTATAAAAGGTGGTTTAAATTCCATTAACGGATCTATATTATCGAAAATCGACTGTATGTTTTGTCCTTTTAAAGGCGGTAAAATTTCAAAAGAAAACTGTGTATTTCCGTTTGCATTTTTTATGTGATCTGTTACTTTCATAGTATTTCCCACAAAAGTGGAAGTCTTATTAAATTATTATTTATTTCTATTTGGGCGTTACGTTTTACTCATACCTGCCAGGTTTCAAAAACCTTGCAGGATCGCAAAACGTCGGGCTTTCACTACTCGCTCTCTTTGAGGAGCTCAAACACACGCCTTCAACTGCGAAGCAATCACGAATTCTTATTTAATCAAAGTAAGAATGAACGCGTAATCCCTAACGCACTTATCAGCCATTTTTCAGCTTTACAAACCTGTATTCCTCTTTTATTACGAGCTTATTACCTTCTCAAGAATTTACTCTGTTAAATTAGGATGCAACCATTTTCTTGCTTTTTCTAATGTGATATTTTTTCTTAGTGCAAAATCTTTTACTTGATCGTCTGTAATTTTACCCAATCCAAAATATTTCGCTTCTTCGTTTGCAAAATAATATCCCGAAACTGCAGCTCCAGGCCACATGGCTAAACTTTCGGTAAGCGTTACACCTATCTGTTCTTCTACTTTTAACAAGTCCCAAATGGTTTCTTTTTCTAAATGATCTGGACACGCTGGGTATCCAGGTGCTGGACGAATACCCTTATAATTCTCCTTAATTAAATCTTCGTTTGTTAAGTCTTCATTTGCACCATAAGCCCAATGTTTTATTCTTACTTGTTTGTGTAAATACTCAGCTAAGCCTTCAGCAAACCTATCTGCAATTGCCTGAACCATTATGGCATTATAGTCATCTTCCTTATCCTTATATTTTTTAGCCAACTCGTCTGCTCCAAAAATAGCAGTACAAAAAGCGCCCATATAATCGGTAATTCCAGTTTCTTTAGGCGCAATAAAATCTGATAACGCAAAACTTGGTTTTCCTGCTCGTTTTTTTAATTGCTGACGTAGCGTTCTAAAAACAGCTATTTCTTTTCCTTTTTTCTGAATAGAAATATCATCATCATTAATAGTATTTGCTTCAAACAAACCAAAAATAGCTTTCGGTTTTAATAACTGCTTGTTTATAATTTCCTTTAAAATAATTTGAGCGTCTTCAAACAAAATAGTGGCTTGTTCGCCAACAACCTCATCAGTTAAAATGTTTGGATACTTTCCATGTAAATCCCAACTTCTAAAAAACGGACTCCAATCTATAAATGGTAGAATTTCTTTTAAACTAACCTGCTCTAACGTTTGAACACCTAATGTTTTTGGCTTTACAATATGACTTGTATTCCAATCGATTTTAAACTTCTCTTCCCTTGCTTTTTCAATGCTGATGTATGATTTTTCTTTACCACGTTTTAAAAACTTGGTTCTAAACTCGTCATAATCCTTCTTCAATTTAGCTACATATAAATTACTTGTTTTCGGATTCAATAAATCACTAACAACAGTTACTGCCCTAGAGGCATCATTAACATGTACAACTGCATTTTTATATTGCGTATCAATCTTTACAGCGGTATGCGCTTTAGAGGTTGTTGCACCTCCAATTAACAACGGAACAACAAAATTCTGGCGTTCCATTTCTTTAGCCAAATACACCATTTCGTCTAACGACGGTGTAATTAAACCACTCAAACCTATAATGTCTACATTTTCTTCAATAGCAGCGGCTATTATTTTTTCTGGCGACACCATAACACCTAAATCTACAATCTCATAATTATTACAACCCAAAACAACACTCACAATATTTTTACCAATATCATGCACATCGCCTTTTACAGTTGCCATTAACACCTTACCTAAAGCTTTTTGTTTTTCCCCTTTTTCGGCTTCAATAAACGGATTTAAGTAGGATACTGCTTTTTTCATGACACGAGCAGATTTGACTACTTGTGGTAAAAACATTTTTCCTGCACCAAATAAATCTCCAACCACATTCATACCAACCATTAAGTTACCTTCTATAACTTCAATAGGTTTAGCAGCTTCTTGTCTAGCAATCTCTACATCTTCAATAATAAAAGCATCTATACCTTTTACTAAAGCGTGTGTAATTCTATCTTGTAATGGATTTTCTCTCCAAGATAAATCAGCTACTTTTTCTTTTTTAGATCCTTTTACAGTGTCTGCAAAATCCAATAAACGTTCGGTAGCATCGTCGCGTCTATCTAAAATAACATCTTCTACATGTTCTAATAAATCCTTAGGAATATCATCGTAAATCTCCAATAAGGCTGGATTTACAATTCCCATATTCATACCTGCTTGAATAGCATAATATAAAAACACCGAATGCATGGCTTCGCGAACACCATCATTTCCTCTAAAAGAAAAAGAGACATTACTTACTCCACCACTTACACTTGCATTTATTAAGTTTTCTCTTACCCATCGTGTTGCTTCAATAAAATCAATAGCATTTCTACGGTGTTCATCCATTCCTGTTGCTACAGGAAATATATTTAAATCGAAAATGATGTCTTCCGAAGGAAAGCCCACTTTATTTACTAAAACATCGTAAGAACGTTGTGCAATTTCTATTCGCCTGTCGTAATTATCTGCTTGCCCAACCTCATCAAAAGCCATAACAATAACGGCTGCTCCATAACGCTTAATCTGTTTGGCTTGCCAGATAAAATTTTCTTCGCCTTCTTTTAAAGAAATAGAGTTTACGACACACTTACCTTGTACAACTTTTAAACCTTCTTCTATGATTTCCCATTTAGAACTGTCAATCATAATAGGCACTCGACAGATGTCTGGTTCTGCAGCAATTAAATTTAAAAAACGAACCATGGACTTTACACCATCTATTAAACCATCGTCCATATTAATGTCGATAATTTGTGCGCCTCCATCTACTTGATGACGTGCAACATCTAGCGCTTCATCAAACTCTTCGTTTTTTATTAATCGCAAAAACTTACGCGAACCTGCTACATTTGTACGTTCACCAATATTTATAAAGTTCATGTTTTCGTTTAAAACCAAAGGCTCTAAACCAGACAATTTCATGTACTTTGTTTGTTTAACGTTTGCTTTTTTATGGATGTAAGTTTTACTCATCTATTAATACCTTATACTAACTTTATACATTTGTTATAAAACTTTTTCAAGTTTCACTTTTGTTTTATTCCTGAAATAAGTTTCAAATTTTTTAAAACCTATTATTTTGTTTCCAATCTGTAAAAAACAAATTATTAAACATAATGTTCTACAGTTGGAAATGGCTCGTAAAAACGATGCAATAATGCTTTCCATTGCTGATACTCTTCTGATTGTCTAAATCCTATCTCGTGATCTTCAATTGTCTCCCAATGCACTAATAATATATATTTATCGTCCTCCTCAATGCATTTTTTTAATTGATGAGAGATATAACCTTTCATTGATGAAATAATCTCTTGAGCAACCAAAAATGTTTTTTCAAACTCTTGAGACAATCCTTTTTTTATATTTAAAATTGCGACTTCTAAAATCATAACTTCCTATCTTAATGAGACGCTTCGACTGCACTCAAAGTGACCGTTTGGCGAGGTTTATATTTTGCTGCAATATTTGCAATAACACTAATATGTTCTGGACTTGTACCACAACAACCACCAATAATATTTATTAAATCTCTTTTTAAATACTCTTCTATTTGCTCTCCCATTTCTTCTGGAGTTTCATCGTATTCTCCAAAAGCATTTGGCAATCCTGCATTTGGGTGTGCCGATATAGCAAACTCTGTTTTACTAGCAATAGCCTCTAAATGCGGTTGTAATAAATTAGCACCTAAAGCGCAATTAAAACCTACAGATAATAATGGAATATGCGATACAGAAATTAAAAAAGCTTCGGCTGTTTGCCCAGATAATGTTCTACCAGAAGCATCTGTAATCGTGCCACTTAGCATAACAGGAACCTCTATATTTCTTTCGTCTTTAACTTCTTCAATAGCAAATAAAGCTGCTTTTGCATTTAAGGTATCGAAAACCGTTTCTACCAATAACAAATCTGCTCCACCATCTATTAAAGCTTCTACTTGTTGCTTGTAAGCAATACGTAACTCATCGAAAGTTACTGCTCTATAACCAGGGTCGTTTACATCTGGAGACATACTTGCTGTACGATTTGTAGGCCCAATTGAACCCGCTACAAAACGTGGTTTATGTGGTTCTCTTGCCGTAAACTCGTCTGCTACTTCTTTTGCTATTTTAGCCGATTGGTAATTTAGTTCGTACACCAAATCTTCCATTTGGTAATCTGCCATCGCAATTGTAGTTCCAGAAAAGGTATTGGTTTCTATAATATCTGCTCCAGCTTCAAAATACTTACCATGAATGGTTTTTATAGCTTCTGGTTGCGTGATGGATAACAAATCGTTATTTCCTTGTAATGGCGTAGCATAATCTTTAAAACGTTCGCCTCTAAAATCGTCCTCAGAAAATTTATAAGCCTGTAACATGGTACCCATAGCACCATCCAACACTAAAATTCGTTTTTTTAATTCCTCTCTAATATTTGCCATATTTATTCGTTTCTTTTACTTCAATCTTTATACTAGATTACTGCCTAATCAGGAATGACAAATCGATGTAAATATTTTATTATTTTACAAATAAGACTCTACATTTTCCCATGGCCCTCCATTAATAACATCTATACCATTGTCTTCTAAAAGGTCTTTTGCTCTTTCGCTTCTTGCTCCACTTCTACAGCATGTTATTATTGGCTTATCAAGTGCTTTTAGTTGGTCTATTTCATATTCCAATTCATCTAAAATGATATGTAATGAATTATCTACATGACCTTCATTATACTCACCTTCCGTTCTAACGTCTAATATTATAGCACCTTTATCTAGGTACTCTTGAATGTTTTTAAATTCTGAATTATTACTCATAATCTGTGTTTTATTTTAATAGCGCTAACGCTTGATTTAAATCTTTGATAATATCATCAGTATGCTCTAACCCTACCGAAATACGTACTAAACCGCCAGTAATACCCGTTAATAATCTTTCTTCTTCGGTTAGCTTTGCATGTGTTGTTGATGCTGGATGCGTGACAATACTTCTAGTATCACCAAGGTTTACAGATAACGATAATAGCTTAATATTATTTAAAAACTGTCGTCCTGCCTCAATACCACCTTTAACTTCAAAAGCAACAATATTACCACCAGCTTTCATTTGCTTTTTAGCCAATTCATACTGTGGATGCGATTTTAAAAAAGGATATTTTACAACATTTACTTTATCATGTCCTTCTAAAAATGTTGCTATTTTTAATGCGTTCTCACAATGTCTATCTAATCTAACCGCTAAAGTCTCTAAACTTTTAGACAATACCCAAGCATTAAAAGGTGACAATGCTGGACCTGTATTTCTTGAAAACAAATAGACTTTCTTAACTAAATCTGCTCTACCAACTGTAACACCACCTAGTACACGACCTTGACCATCTATTAACTTTGTTGCCGAATGGATTACCAAATCTGCACCAAATTGTATAGGTTGTTGTAAATAAGGTGTTGCAAAACAATTATCGATAATTAAAATAAGATCATGCTTTTTAGCAATGCGACCTAAAGCTTCTAAATCCAAAATATCTACTGCTGGATTTGTTGGGCTTTCTGCATAAATAACCTTAGTACTTAGTTTAATTAAGCTTTCAATTTTATCAAGTTCATTTATTTTAAAATAACTGGTAGAAATATTCCACTTTGGTAAAATATTTTTAAACATGGTTTGTGTAGAACCAAAAACACTGTTACATGAAATAATATGATCTCCTGCATCTAGTAAAGCTGCAAATGTTGAAAATATAGCAGACATACCTGAAGCAAAAGAATAACCACTTTCTGCTCCTTCCATTTTACAGATTTTATCTATAAACTCTGATGTGTTTGGATTTGAATAGCGACTGTAAATATTACGATCTTTCTCGTCTGCAAAAGAGGCTCGCATATCTTCGGCATCTTCAAACACATAACTAGATGTTAAGTATAAAGGTGTAGAATGCTCTAAATACTGAGAACGCTCTGTTTGTGTTCTTATGGCCTGGGTTTCAAAATTATTAGAATCCATTAATTTGTTTTTAAAATCAACTATTAAAGCACTTCGACTGCGCTCAGCGTGACATTTATTTAATTATTCTTTTCTGTTAGTCTTAAAATATCTCCAAAAACTCCTCTTGCTGTTACTGAAGCTCCTGCTCCTGCGCCTTGAATAACAATGGGTTTTTCGCCATAGCTTTCTGTGTATATTTCGAAAATAGAATCGGCTCCTTGCAACGCTCCTAAAGGCGATTGACTAGGTACAGACTCTAATTTAACATCTAATTGCGCTCCGTTTTCTTGCGATAAATCACCGTGTAAATCGCCAATATATCTTAATACGTGACCTTCTTTTTGTGCTTCTTTTATCTTTTGAAAAACAGTATTCATTTCATCTAAACTATCTAAAAACTGAGACGTTTCAATTTCTCTAAGCGGTTCTGGAATTAGGTTTTCGATAGTTACATCGCCAATTTCATTATGTAAATCTAATTCTCTCGCTAAGATTAATAGTTTTCTTGCGACATCGTTTCCGCTTAAATCTTCTCTTGGATTTGGTTCTGTAAACCCTTTATCTAGAGCTTGCTGTAATACGGTTGCAAACGAGGTGTCTTCCGAAGAAAATGTATTAAACAAATAACTTAACGATCCAGAAAACACACCACGAATACGCACAATATTTTCACCCGAAAGGTGCAATAATTTAATAGTATCTATTAGCGGCAAACCTGCACCAACATTAGTTTCGTATAAATAACTTTTTTGATGTTTCTCTAAAGTATTACGCAATTCGTTATAAAATTCTAAATCTATAGTATTTGCTATTTTATTAGACGAAACTAAATCGAAACCTTGCTCTACCAACTTAATATAATTAGATACAAATTCTAAACTTGACGTATTATCTATAGCTATTAAGTTTTCTAAATGATTGTCTTTTGCAAACTGAAAGACATCTTCAATCTTATAATTTTCACCGTTAGTTTCTAATGTGTTTTTCCAATTTTCATCGATGCCGTTTTTGCTAAATAATGCCTTTTGGGAATTGGCAATCGCAAAAATATTAAGCTTAATACCTTTACGTTTTTCGATATCTTTAGCTGAAGCAATAATTTGATTCACCAAAGCACCACCAACTAAACCATGTCCAAAAATGGCTAGATTTATCTTTTTAGAGATTCCGAAGATCTCTCCATGAATAACATTTACTGCTTTATGAAGCTCTTTCTTTTTAACCACAATACTCACATTTTCGCCAGTAATTGTATTATTGAAAAGGATAGGAATAATCTGGTTTTTAATTAAGTTATTAAACGGTTTGTGAAACGTGCTTAGCTCTTGACCAATAATTGAAATGACAGACACATCGTCTATAACACTAATTTTATTAATGTCTTGCGAATAGAAATCATTCTCGAACTCTTGTTCTAAAACAATAACGGCTCTATTTGCATGTTCAGCTTCAATAACCAAACCAATACCACGCTCTGACGAGCCTTGAGAAATAATACTAACGCTTATATTCTCTTTACTTAAAGCAGTAAAAATCCTAGCATCTACACCTACTTTACCTAATAAACCACGACCTTCGATATTTACTAAAGCCACATTATCTAAAACAGATAACGAACGGATACCTTTATCTTTATTTTGAGCCGTTATTATTGTGCCTTTATCTTCCGGATTGAATGTGTTTAAAATACGAAGCGGAATATTTTTTTCTATTAAAGGAATAATAGTTTTTGCGTGTAAAATGGTCGTCCCAAAATTAGCCAATTCATTAGCTTCTGTAAAAGACAGTCTTTCAATTTTTATAGCATCTGCTACCAAATCGGGATTAGCGGTATAAATACCATTCACATGCGTGTAATTTTGCAACTCTTCGGCATCAAGATAATTAGCCAATAATGCAGCAGTGTAATTACTACCGTTACGCCCTAGAGTTGTTGTTTTGTTATCTCTATTAGACGCTATAAAACCCGTTACAATATTTACTGTAGTGCCATTATTTTGTTTGAAATAAGCGACTACATTTTTCTTAGACAGCGCATCTATTGGTTTTGCATTACCAAAGGTATCGTCTGTTTTTATAAACGTTCTAGCATCTGCTACTTTTGCATTAATATTCTTATCTACTAATAATCCAGTAATTAATTTAGCTGAAATCAATTCGCCTTGCGCTAAAACTTCATCTTTAATTTTCGGGCTATAATCCCCTAACAATTGCACACCTGCAAACAAACTTTCTAATCTTAAAAATTCTGTTTCAAAATCTACTACAATCGTTCCTTTTTGATCGTTTTTAAAAGCATCAAAATCTGTAGCATAAGCCTCATCTTTTACCGCTTTTTCAAGTATACTTTCTAGTTGATCTGTAGCTTTTCCTCTTGCAGAAACTACTACTGCTATATTTTCTTCAGCTTTAACTTTGTTTTCTATGATAGAAATAACACGATTTAAACCTTCACCATTGGCTAGAGATTTTCCTCCGAATTTTAATATCTTCATTTTCTTTTCTTTTAATGCAGGTTTAAAAATGCCTTTAATTATGTTTTCGAGTTGCTCGAACTCTATTAAAAAAGCATCATGACCATGAATGGAATTAATTTCATTGTAAGTCACATTTGAATGCGTTAACGCTAACTGTTTTTGTGTTTCTCTATTTTCTTCAGCAGTAAAAAACAAATCAGAATCTACTGCAACAATTGTAGTTTCAGATTGAATAACATCTAACACATTTGTATTTGGCTCACGACCTTTAGTAACATCAATAGTACGCAACAATTGATTCATTAATTTATAAGCCGACAGCTGAAAACGCTCTTGCAATTTATTACCATGATGCAGCAACCAACTTTCGACATTAAACAGATCTAAATCTTCGTTTTTAGAACGTTGAAACCTTGATTTAAAAGACTCCGGTGTACGATAGCATAACATAGCATGCATACGAGCGTCATGTACTGGATTTTTAGAATTAACCAAAAACTGTTCTTGTATTTGACAATTAGCCATTAACCAATCTGTTGCTTTCCAATCTGTTGCTACAGGAATAAAGTGCGTTGCTAAATTGGGTTTTAAAACAGCCATTTCCCAAGCAATTCCACCTCCAAGAGAGCCACCAACCATAGCGTAAACCGAGTTGATGTTTAGTTTTTCTAATCCTATTAAAAATAGTTTTGCTATATCTCTAGCAATAAAATCTTTATAATTTTCAATTAAAAAACCATCATATCCGTTTCCTGGAATATTAAACGCTAAAACGGTATATTGTTTAGTGTCGATAACTTTATTATCGCCAACCAAATCCGACCACCAACCGCCTTCTCCTGCAACATTACTATTACCCGTTAGCGCATGATTTACCAATACAATTGGAGCTGTATGTAATGCTTTACCAAACACTTGATAAGACAACTTTATTTTAGTTGCCTTACCACTTTGAGTAACATAATCGATACTGTCTATGTATTGTAAATCTGTCATTAATTAAGATTGTATTCTTTTTGTACTGAGATTTTTACTGGTGTATTATTAGATAAATTATCTCTAACTGGACATCGTGCTTCAACAATTTCTAACCATTTAACTAATGTTTCAATGCTTGCAGTAGTTTCTGGTACTAGTTTTAATTCGATATTTTTAAAACCTGCACGCTCATTATTTGATGTCCCTAGAAACTTACCTGGGTTAACATCTCCTGATACTTCTATGTTTAATTTATCAATTTTAAAACCAAGTTCTTTCGCCACTAAATGACCAACAACGTTAACACAGCCAGCAAATCCTGCAAGAATATATTCTACTGGGTTAGCGCCTTCATCTGAACCATTTAAAGCTTCGGGTTCATCTATTACTAATTTAAACTGCCTTGCTTTTCCAACAAATTGTGTCGCAGATGTGCTTACTCCTGCTATTGAAAATTTTAAATCACTCATCTTTTCTGAATTCTAATTAAGTAACGTCTTAAGCTAAAACTGTTTTTTTAACGACTGCAAAAGCTTCTTTTAAATCGGCTTTTAAATCTTCTATATTTTCGATTCCTACCGATAGTCTAATTAAATCCTTAGTCACTCCTGTTAATTGTTGCGCCTCATCACTTAATTGTTGATGCGTAGTACTTGCAGGATGAATGATTAATGATTTTGTATCACCAATATTGGCCAATAGCGAGAATAATTTTGTGGTGTCTGCTATTTTTTTAGCCGATTCAAAACCACCATCAACCCCAAAAGTAACCACACCACTTTGTCCTTTTGGCAAGTACTTTTTAGCTAAACTATTATATTTACTAGTCTGTAATCCTGGATAATTTACCCAAGTTACTTCTGGTTGTTCTTGTAACCATTTTGCTAGTTCTAAAGCATTTTGAGAATGCTTTAAAATTCTTAATTCTAATGTTTCTAATCCTTGAATGATTTGAAAAGCGTTAAATGGACTTAATGCGCCACCGTAATCTCTTAAACCTTCTATTCTAACTTTAGCAATAAATGCAGCTGCTCCAATAGCCTCGCTATACACTAAACCATGGTAACCAGCAGACGGCTCTGTAAATTCAGGGAATTTTCCGTTAGTCCAATCAAATGTTCCTGCATCTATAATGATACCACCAAGCGATGTCCCATTACCATTAATATATTTGGTTAAAGAATGAATTACAATGTTTGCGCCATGCGCAATTGGGTTTAATAAATAAGGCGTTGCCACTGTATTATCCACAATTAAAGGTACATTAATTGCTTTGGCCTCTTTAGAAATAGCCTCTAAGTCTAAGACATCTAATTTTGGATTTCCTAGAGACTCTACAAAAATAGCTCTTGTATTTTCTTGCGCTGCTTTGCTAAAATTTTCTGGATCTGAAGGATCTACAAAAGTTGTCGTAATACCATGTCTTGGCAATGTAACACTTAACAAATTGTATGTTCCACCATATAAACTACTTGATGCTACAATATGATCGCCTGCTTTTAACAACGTTAACAATGTTGTAGAAATTGCTGCTGTACCAGATGCTGTTGCGACTGCCGCAATACCACCTTCGAGTGCTGCGATACGTTGCTCTAAAATATCGTTTGTTGGGTTGTTTAATCGGGTGTAAATAAAACCTGGCACAGAGAGATTGAATCGTCCTGCGGCGTCATCTGAATCGTCAAAAACGTAAGACGATGTTTGATAAATAGGAACCGCTCTTGTTCCTCCTGTTTTACTTGTGTCGTGTCCTGCGTGTAATGCTTGTGTTGCAAATTTTTGTGTACTCATTTTTCTAAGTTTTTCGAGTTAAATAAATTAATTCAAAAGTCAAATAAGCTTCATTTGAAGCGTACATATTAGAAAAATGTTAAAAAGAAATACTAATCACAGATGAGTAATTAGATTTTAGTTATCTATCCAATGTTCGATAAATGAATCGAAAATTAAGTAGAATTTAGCACCTTCTTAGTAAGTCTAAGGGTTGCTAAGGCTTCAGCGAGTCTATCTCTCCACCTTTCTTGATAACATTTCAGTAAGTGTTTGAACTTTGTGAGCACAAATATTGTGAAAAAAAATCTAATTAAACAAGTTAAAAAGAATATTTTTCCGAATAAATATTCATAAATCTATTAAATTAGAAAATAAAACTATAAAACACGTTTTAAACAAAATAAAATTCCATAAAAATAACTTAAATCTGTTTTATAGAACCAATATGATTTCAAATTCAGTTCATTTCATATTTAATCGAAAAAAAACAACCTAAGTAATTAATGCTTAAAGATAAAGTTTTCATAAAATTTTAAAAAGGAATTTCTATCCATATAATTTTTTATACTTTTGTCGAAATTAATTACGAGGACGGATTTGACTGATTGCAACCTCTATAAAAAATGCTAAAGGCAGTGTAAACTTCCTTCGACGCTTTCGTCAAATCCTGTATATATAAAATTTAAAGAAAAGTTATGGCGTATTTATTTACATCAGAAAGTGTATCTGAAGGACATCCAGATAAAGTTGCAGATCAAATTAGTGATGCATTAATCGACAATTTTTTAGCATTCGATAGCGAATCTAAGGTTGCTTGCGAAACGCTTGTTACTACAGGACAAGTAGTACTTGCAGGAGAAGTAAAATCTAATACTTATTTAGATGTGCAAAAAATTGCAAGAGATACTATAAACAAGATTGGTTATACTAAGAGCGAATATATGTTCGATGGTAATTCTTGTGGCGTTTTTAGTGCTATTCACGAACAGAGTGACGATATTAATCGTGGAGTTGATCGTGCAACAAAAGAAGAGCAAGGTGCAGGAGATCAAGGAATGATGTTTGGTTATGCAACTAGCGAGACAGAAAACTACATGCCTTTGGCTTTAGATTTATCTCATAAAATCTTAATTGAATTGGCTGAGTTACGTCGTGAAAACAAAGACATTACTTACATAAGACCAGATTCTAAAAGTCAAGTAACTATAGAATACAGCGATGATAACACACCGCAACGTATAGAAGCTATAGTAGTTTCTACACAACATGATGATTTTGATAGCAATGACGATGTTATGCTAGCTAAAATCAGAAAAGATATTGTTGAGATACTAATACCAAGAGTTGTAGCAAAATTACCAGAAGCTATCCAAGCGTTATTTAATGATGATATTAAATATCATATTAACCCAACAGGAAAGTTTGTAATTGGTGGACCACATGGTGACACAGGATTAACTGGACGTAAGATTATTGTAGATACTTATGGTGGAAAAGGTGCTCATGGTGGTGGTGCTTTTTCAGGAAAAGACCCTAGTAAAGTAGATAGAAGTGCTGCTTATGCAACAAGACACATTGCTAAAAACTTAGTTGCTGCAGGTGTTGCTGAAGAAATTTTAGTTCAAGTTTCTTATGCTATTGGTGTTGTGGAGCCTATGGGAATTTTTGTTGATACCTATGGTACTTGTCCATTTAACATGACGGATGGTGAGATTGCTGAGAAAATTTCGAAAGTATTCGATATGAGACCAGCTGCTATAGAATCGCGTTTAAAACTACGTAATCCAATATACAGTGAAACTGCTGCTTATGGACATATGGGAAGAATAAACGAAACAGTTACTAAAACATTTTCTAGACCAAATGGAGATGACATTACTTTAGATGTAGAATTATTTACATGGGAAAAGTTAGATTACGTTGACAAAGTAAAAGCTGAATTTGATATTTAAATCTCAGCTACATAAATATAAAAAAGCCTTCTCAAACGAGAGCTTTTTTTATTTAAACTAATCAAGACTAGATACTCTAAGAAGTTTTTTTTGAATAGAGAGTGCTTGTGCTTAGTTTATAGAATAAAAAAAGTCTGTACATATGTACAGACTTTTCTAATTTGTGTGGGGAGAATAGGATTCGAACCTATGAAGACGTAGTCAGCAGATTTACAGTCTGCCCTCGTTGGCCGCTTGAGTATCTCCCCAAAACCGATGGCAAATATATTATAGTTTTATTACTTAACAAACTTTTTTTACAAAAAAAAGCGAGTTAAAAATTAACTCGCTTTATCTTAACACGTTAACTATTTATAAACTATAAATAATTCTAAAAGTTAAAAACCTAGGTTGTATAAAGTATTCTGTTGCACTTACAGAAAAAGAACCTGTGCTAGTATTATTTTGAGAATTAGTATCCAACAAGTTTGTTGCTTTAACTTCGTATTCAAACTTACTGTCTTCATCTTTTCTATAAGATAAAGAAGCATTCCAAAAATCGTAAGTATTAAGAGATACATCTTCATTTCTAAAATCGTTGTACGTATAATCTGTTTTAAAAGTAAAACTCTTAAGCAGTAAAGCATCGAAACTTACAGAAGGAGAATGTGTATAGAACTTTGATCTTGTTGATCCTTGATCGTTATCGTTAATTGTATACCCGTAACTAAAATCGAAATTAGGAGCATCTCTAAAATTAGAACTTAAACCAGCTCTATAAGTTTGAGTATAACTCTCGTTAGTAGACACATTATCATTAATTAACTGGTTAAACTTAGAATAGTTAAAATTACCGTTTATAGAAGCTTTTAACTTCCCGAAAGAACGCTGAAACCTACCAAATGCAGAAACACTTTCGTCTGCAAATTCTGAATTTATAGATGACCCTACATTCACAACACTTCCTGGCTGAAAAGAAGAAGCTCCTCTAATACCATCTATGTTTTTAGTATAAGATATTCTTCCAAAAACATTAGTATAATTAAACATATTAAAGCTAAAGTAATTTAAGCTTAGGTTATGCGCAGTTGCACTTTCTAACTCTGGATTTCCAGAGTATAATGAGTTATAATTATTCAATACCAAACCACGTGCCAAATTAGTAACATCTGTAAATGTGGTTTGCATACGGTAGTTTAACTGGATATTTTCACTCTTTTTAAGTTGAATTATCATATTGAAATCTGGTAATAATCTAAAAAAGTTATCTTTTATTTCAGTACCATATTGATCATTATTAGATCCATAAGCATGTGCAGAAACACCTGGTGTAAAAGTAAAAATCCCAGTTTTAAAACGATAATGAGCTCCTAAATAAACATCACTAAAGTTATATTCTGTATCGTTAGTATCTAACCCATTATTAATAGTTGCTGTTGTATTAAATTGAGAACCATCATTTAAAAACTGGAAAATATCAGTATTAAAGTTTTGCTTACTTAAAATAGTTCCTAATGTAAAGTTGATATTACTTTTAGGCGTTAACACATTCCAATAATCCAGCTTTGCATCCAATTGATTAGATTTTACTCTTTTATCTTGACCAATATTATAGTTGAATTGATCTTCGTCTAAACCAAGAGCAGCTGCTGTATTACCATAATTTGTTTTATCTTCTAATATTGCATTATAGAAAGGATCTTCGTCTGAAATTTCATGTAAAGCCTCAAAGGCAAAAATATTCTTCTCATCTAAAGTGTAATAATATTTTAAACTTTGAGTTAAATTAAAAGGCTTAGAGTTTTCAACCTGTCCAATATCACCAATAACCGATGAAAAGAAACTCTGGTTTTGTTCTTCTTTTGTTAATTTAGCTAAAACATCATAATCTAATTGATTATTACCATTAGGCTTATATTTAGCTTTAAACTTTAATAAACCAGCATCACTACTTTGTCTTGTGTTACTTGCTGTAGTTTCATCTGGTATACCTAAAGCTTCATCTGTATACTCTACACTTTGGTTTTCTTGTAACTCAATTCTACTACTCGTAAAAATAGCAAAACCACCAATATCTAAAGCCTCATTTGGAGACACATTAAAGTTTACTGCTCCAAATTTGGTATTTATATCCTTAGCCTTATCATTTTGAAGATTAGAAAAGTTTAATCCACCATCTCCAATATTTATACTTGTCCCACTTTGCTGACTTGGAGCACTAAAACCTCCACTAAAATTTCTAAAATCTTTACGTGAGAATGCTAATTCTCCAATATTATTTAAATCTCCAATAAAGTTGATACTTTTAGTAGGGCTATAATAAAACAATTTAGGCTGCGCTAAGTATAATCCTTCATCGTCAGAATTACCACTTCCTGCTGTTACTGTACCAAACCAAAAGTTCTTTTTACCATCTTTAAGCTTAATATTAATAGCAACATTATCTTGGTTGTTTTGCACACCACTTAACTGTCCAACGTTAGAAAAATTCTTTAAAACCTGAACTTTATCAATAGCGTCTGCTGGAATGTTTTTAGTTGCTAATTTAGAATCTCCATCGAAGAAATCTTTTCCTTCAATCATTAACTTATTTACAACCTTACCTTCTACCTCTATTTGCCCATCTGCATTAATCTCAACTCCTGGAAGTTTTTTCAATACATCTTCTAGCTTTCGCTCTGTACCATTTTTAAAAGAATCTGCATTATAAACAATAGTATCTCCTTTAATAGTAACTGGCATTTCGTAAACCAACTCTACTTCTTCAAGCGTATTATCTACTACTAAACTAAAATCTTTTGTTATAGCTTCCTCAGTTGTGGTAATTTCCATTTCTTTGGTAGTAAAACCAATATAACTTACCTGTATTTTATAAGTGGTGTTTTTACCTAAATTAAGCTTATACTTACCAGCATCGTTGGTTACAGCGTAAGACTCTAATACTTTAGATTCTTTATTTATAGCTATAACATTTGCAAACTCCAAAAGCTCTCCTTCGGTATCTTTTACTATACCTTCAAATTTAACTTGGGCAATAGTTGTGCTTGTTACTATTAAAAGTAACAGTGTAAAAAAGTGTTTCATCTATTTTTTTATGGTTTTTAAAACAATCAATCTCTAGTTACTTTTACTGTAATCTTAGTAAAAATAACTTTATGTTCGCTTTTATATATTGAGTTGGGTTATCCTTTTATTAGAGATTAACGTCTTCCACCACGACCACCGCGATTTCCTCCTCCGTACATTTCTCTCATCTCTTCCATTTTCTTTTTAACGATGTCGTTATATTCGGCTTTAGTAACCTCTTTTCCTTTTGAAGGCTTTTTAATCTCTTGCTTTTCTGAAGGATTCATTACTATTTTAGAACATAAAATAGTTGTTCTCCCAGAATTGATTTCAAGAATTAAACCTGGTAAACCCCAAAAATCTCCAGGACCATTATTTACAGGAATTTGCATTGTATACCAAGCAACAACTTCTTCTTCTTTTGGAATATCGATTTCATCCATAATATCTGTTGACTTTCCTTCAGTCGATGCTACTACAGAAGAATCATTTGCCTTCTCTCCTTCTTTAGCTTCTCCTTTTCCAAAAGCACTAACAGTTCTATCTCCTTTTGCAGCTTTTTCTTCTTTCTTTTTATCATCATCACGAGGATTTCTTCTCATTTTAGAAAAATCCATTTCATCAACTTTTTTAGTTGCAACAGCTTTCATTGCCATGTACTTACCAATTTGCTTGGTTTCACCTGTCATTTTCCACTCTAACTTCTCTAAATCATCCTTAATAAGAAACTGCTTTCCAAAAAACTCTTGATCTTGAATTAACTGTCCATCTTTAATATTTTTGTATTGTGCACCAGCAGTAAAACTACTCATCATACCTCTAAAGCCTCCTCCAGAACCAGGAGCATCTAACTTCTCGTCTTCTTTATAACTAGACTCTGTTTTGTTGAATGTTAAAACATATGTTTTTTCTAACATACCTTTCATTCTTTCTGCTATTATTTTTTTTCTTTCCGGACTCATATCCTTTCCTCCAAAACCGTCCATATCCATTGTTGTTTTAGACATGTAAGTTGCTACTCCTTGAAAATCATCTTGCGCAGACAAAAATGAAGCCGAGAATAACGTAATGCAGATTAGTAATGCTTTTAATTTCATAATATTGTTTCTTAATTGGTTTTGTAAAATTACAGTTAACTACTGTTAGACGATCAAAAACAAAAAATGTTTAACCTGGATATGTTAAAACTTTCTTAAAAAAATTAACTGCCACAACACTAATATTTCTAAGTTGTGGTTTCTTATAAAAAGTGGTTCAATTTTTGTACTTTTCAATTCTCAATGAAAAAGCTACTTTATATATTTTTAATACTTACCTATTCTGCTTTTGCTCAAGATAAAATTAAGGCAGAACTTACAAGTAAAACCAACTTTAATGCGGACTCTGTTATTGGTATAGATAATTTTGGGACTACCTTCTACACCTTAAATAACACCTTAATAAAGAAGCAAGAAGACAAATTACTTAAGTATAGCAACGTACATTTAGGCACAATTACATCTGCAAGCAACTTTAATCCTCTTAAAATAAATGTTTTTTACAAAGCATTTAATACTGTTACAATATTAGACAATCGTTTAGCCGAGATTTATAAAATAGACTTCAACCAGACTAAACCATACAAAAATGTATCACATATTTCTACAGGAAGTGACAACACTATTTGGGTTTTTAATCAAGATTTAATGCAATTGGAATTGTACGATTATAAAACAAAAACCATTCGTGCCAAAACACTACCAACAGAAAGCAACATACTAGATATAGCTAGCAACTATAATTCATGTTGGCTATTGACCAAAAACTACATTTACGAGTATAATTATTTTGGAAGCTTAATATCTAAAACACAAAACACAGGTTACACAAACATTAAAGAAAGTAACGAAAATATAATATTAAAAAAAGACAATACACTATTCTACATTGATAAAAACACAGAAACAACTAAACCTCTTAACATTACAAATTTGTTAATAAGTCAGTTTTTTGTAACCAATCAAATCGTGTATATTTACACCGATAAAGAGCTTTATCGCTACCAACTTAAATTAAAATAATATGCACGTTGCCATTGCCGGAAACATTGGAGCTGGAAAAACTACGCTCACAAAATTACTTGCCAAACACTATAATTGGGAAGCACAATTAGAAGACGTTGTAGATAATCCTTATTTAGATGATTTCTATAACCAGATGGAACGCTGGAGTTTTAATTTACAAGTTTACTTTTTAAACAGTCGTTTTCGTCAAGTAGGGCAAATTCGCGAAAGCGGTAAAGACATTATTCAAGACCGTACTATTTATGAAGATGCGCATATTTTTGCACCAAACCTTCATGCTATGGGATTGATGACTAATCGTGATTTCGAGAACTACTCTTCACTTTTCGAACTTATGGAAAGCTTTGTGCAAGGTCCAGATTTATTAATTTATTTACGTAGCTCAATCTCTAATTTGGTTTCTCAAATCCATAAAAGAGGACGTGATTACGAAAACTCTATTAGTATTGATTATTTAAGCAGACTTAACGAGCGTTATGAAGCTTGGATAACAGGTTACGATAAAGGAAACTTATTAATTATAGATGTAGATAATCTTGATTTTGTTGACAATCCAGAAGACCTAGGATTTATACTCAATAAAATAGACGCCGAGATAAACGGTTTATTTTAAATCAATAATTAGTTTTTTTTTTGCGTTACCACAAGGGTCGCGCTATCCACTATATCTTTTTTGCGCATAAGCGCACACAAAAAAGGATGCCGCTACTATCGCTAACGTCTCACTCGGAAAAAACAAAAAAAACTCAAATTACTCCTGTAAAGGATAACACCAAAAGGATAACCGAAAGAATAATACCTGCAATTTTACTGTAAAAAACACTAATTGAAGTATAATCTGGAGAGTGCTTATACGAGTTATAAGCCCTCGTTATTCCATAAAACGAATAGAACAATTGGATAACACAGTAAATTAAAAGTATAGTAGTACTTTCCATGAGTTAGCGCTCTATAAATCCATTTTCACGCGCATGAGCAATAGCCTGCGCACTACTCTCTACCAATAACGCCGGTGTTGTTTTATAACTCTCAAGCAAACCTTTTACACGTAGTATTTTCTTTTTATGCTTTACGCTACGTAAATAAATAGCTTTAATACGATCTGGAAACTGGGCAGCAATTTCAATATAAATATCTACATCGTGCTCACCACTATCACCAATTAAAATAAAAGGCAAATCTGGATATGTTTTAAGTAAATTTAAAATTTCTTTTTGCTTCTGTGGCTTTTTATTGGGAGTCTTTTTCTTTAACATGTCACTAAAACTCCTCAATAAAATAGGTCCTTTAGGAAAATTATTTTGTCTTAAAAACAACTCTAAATAGCGATACAAATTCCATGGACTATGGCTTACATAAAATATAGGATTTGCATTCTTACCAGATTTTCCGCGATGTAATAAATGATAAAACTCCGCCGTACCTTCTAAAGGCAAACGCATTTTTGCAGATTTAAATATAGTATTATACAATACTCGCCATTTTAATGTAGATACGACTCCTGTATGTAAAATAGTATCATCAATATCACTTGCTACACCAAATTCTGTTTTAATAGAAGGTATTAAAATTTCGGCAGGAAAACTGTTATTATTTTGTATGTTCCTTTTAATATTAGTATTGTTATATGAAACTTCGCAGGCTAGCCAACCTTCAACATTAACCAAATCTTTTAAACCTTTTAAAGTTGCTTCAACCTTAAAATAACCATGATCATCGCTTTCTGCTTTTAATATTTTTCCATTTGGCAACTTTATATTAATACCAACATGTTTTACTTCGTCACTTTCAAGGCGTTTCCAACTATTAATTAACAACCTAAAAAAACCTTGTTGATCTAAATCTATAGACTCGTCTTGCAAGGTTCTTCCTCTTAAATAGAAATGCGTATCTGTTCCATAACTCTGGAATGCAATAATTTGTAACGGATCTTTTTTCAACCAACTCATACTTCAAATTAAGCACAAAAAAAACTGCTAATCAAATTAGCAGCTTTAAATTTACAGCTTCAATATTTTTTTTCTAGCTTCTATTCTTTGCTTTAAGAGATTCAGCATACTCTTTTGTTTCTGTATTAACCTTATCTAAACTCCCTTCAAAAGTTTTCTTAGTTATTTTTATTTTTCCATTTTCAATCACAGTGGATGTTACTATAGATTTTGCCGTTCCTTCTATTAAAGTACCATCAGTCTCTGTTCCTACAGAAAGCTCATTCACTATTTCAACATTAGAAATATTCATTGCCATACCGTCTTCGGTATGTCCTCCTAAAATTGGAGCAATTACTAAACCTATTAAACAGGTTAACTTAATTAAAATATTCATTGATGGGCCTGATGTATCCTTAAACGGATCTCCAACAGTATCACCGGTTACGGCTGCTTTATGAGCTTCCGATCCTTTGAACGTCATCACTCCATTAATCTCTACTCCTGCTTCAAAAGATTTCTTGGCGTTATCCCAAGCACCACCAGCATTATTTTGAAAGATTGCCCATAATACTCCAGATACTGTAACTCCAGCCATATAACCACCAAGCATTTCGGCTATAGCCATATTATTCATTCCAAAAATCATAGGAACAAAAGCGATTACTAACGGAAAACCAATAGTTAATAAACCTGGTAACATCATTTCTTTTAAAGATGCTTTTGTAGAAATAGCAACACACTTATCGTATTCTGGCTTTCCTGTACCTTCCATAATTCCCGGAATCTCTTTAAATTGTCTTCTTACTTCTTCTACCATTTCCATGGCCGCTTTTCCAACTGCATTCATTGCTAAAGCAGAAAACACCACTGGCACCATTCCTCCAACAAATAACATTGCTAAAACTGGCGCTTTAAAAATATTAATACCATCGATTCCTGTAAAGGTTACATAGGCAGCAAATAAAGCTAAAGATGTTAATGCTGCCGAAGCAATTGCAAAACCTTTTCCTGTTGCCGCAGTTGTATTGCCAACTGCATCTAAAATATCTGTACGCTCTCTTACAATTGGTTCTTGTTCGCTCATTTCGGCAATACCGCCTGCATTATCTGCTATCGGTCCAAAAGCATCAATAGCTAATTGCATAGCTGTTGTAGCCATCATTGCAGAAGCTGCTAACGCAACTCCATAAAATCCTGCGAAGGCATAAGATGCCCATATTGCACCAGCAAATAATAAGACCGATGGGAATGTAGAAATCATTCCTGTTGCTAAACCTGCTATAATATTTGTTCCTGCTCCTGTAGACGATTGTTGTACTATTTTTAATATTGGCTTTTTCCCTAATCCCGTATAATATTCTGTAACACCCGAAATAACTGCTCCAACAATTAAACCTACAAGTGTGGCATAAAATACTCGCATTGAAGAAATCTCAATTAATCCCTCTCCAAAGAAACTCATTTGCATAGTTTCTGGTAACATCCATTTACATAAACCAAAACAAGCAATAGCTACTAGAATAATAGACGTCCAGTTTCCTTTATTAAGTGCTCCCATTACTTGAGACTCTTTAGCTTCATTACTATTTATCTTTACCAACATAGTACCAATAATGGAAATAATTATTCCCACACCAGCAATAGACATTGGTAATAAGATAGGACCAATTCCTCCAAAGGCTTCACCAATATTTCCACCCATATCTTTAATAACATAATTACCAAGAACCATTGCCGCTAATACCGTTGCTACGTAAGACCCAAATAAATCGGCTCCCATGCCTGCAACATCTCCGACATTATCTCCAACGTTATCGGCAATTGTTGCCGGATTTCTAGGATCGTCTTCAGGAATACCAGCTTCTACTTTACCTACTAAATCGGCTCCAACATCTGCAGCCTTTGTATATATCCCACCACCAACACGTGCAAATAAAGCAATAGACTCTGCTCCTAAAGAAAAACCTGCTAGAGTCTCAAGCACAATAGTCATATCCATTGTATTTGTCCAAACACCACCCATAAAAAATTGAAAGAATGCTATAAAAAATAACGTTAAACCTAAAACCGCAAGTCCAGCAACTCCAAGTCCCATTACAGTTCCACCTCCAAAAGAAATATTTAACGCTTTTGGTAAACTTGTTCTTGCTGCCTGCGTTGTTCTTACGTTGGTTTTTGTTGCTATTTTCATCCCTAAATTTCCTGCAAAAGCAGAAAATACTGCACCACATATAAATGCAACAACTATTAACCAATGTGTTGTAGGTACAACAAATGACACTATAGCTAACAATACACTTACTATAATTACAAAAACCGTAAGCAATCTATATTCTGCATTTAAAAAAGCTAAAGCTCCTTCGTAGATGTGATCTGAAATTTCTTTCATCTTTCCATCTCCCGCATCTTGTTTCATTACCCACTTTTGCTTAATTGCCATATAGATTAAGCCTAATATTGCCAACACTATCGGCAAATAAATCATCATTTTATCCATAATTTTTAGTTTGATTGATTTTTACTAACACTAATGTAATGAATTCAAATTAAAGCACTTAGATTTATTAAAATCACATTTTTAACTAAAAATACATATATTCAATAATAATTATTTTTTAATGCACTTTTTTCAACTGATTTGAAGCAATCAACTCTTAAAAACATACAACTATCTGAAAATAAATATTTAAACAAAAAAAAAGCCTATTCTTTCGAATAGGCTTTTTTAAACTTAAAACTACAACTTAGTTTTTCGTCTTATTTTTAAACTTATCAAACTCTCCTTGTTTAACCTCTCTTGGCCAAGAATTATTAGAAGTATCTACATCTGCAGTTTCTAATTTAGGATCTACAGTTATACCAACAATCTCTTTGCTTGAAGAAATAGCTTTGCTAACTTCATTATCATTAAGTCTCCAAATTTGTGCTGGATATGTTTCTGTTTTACTAGTTCCATCTGCATAAGCATACTCAACTATAATTGGCATTACCAATCCACCTGGCTTATTGAAAGTAACGTTATAGAAAAATTTAGGCTCTTCCATTTTCGCACGTTCTTCAGCAGTAAAATTATCCATTAAGTATTCTTTTAATGGTGTAGAATTATCAGAAATGCTTTCGCTTTTCATTCCTTCAGTATGCTCTTCACTTCCATCTTCTACAAAATAGACTAAATCTTTTTCATCTATTCCGTAACGTTTAGCTAGATTTCCTCCTGCAGTATTTGGCTTAGTAGTTACATAGTATTTTTTTACATCTTTAACTCCTATATCAACATAATCTGTTGTATAAAACCATCCTCTCCAGTACCAATCTAAATCGAATGCTGAAGCATCTTCCATAGTACGGAAAAAATCTTCTGGTGTTGGGTGTTTAAACATCCAACGTTGCGCATATTCTCTAAATGCATAATCGAACAATTCTGGTCCCATTACTGTTTCACGAAGAATATTTAATGCTGTTCCTGGCTTACCGTAAGCATTGTTTCCAAATTGGTAAGTATTTAAACCTTTTGTCATGATAGGAGCAATAAAATCTTGATCTCCTCCCATATATCTTGTAATATTTGCTGCTGGTCCACGACGTGAAGGATATGCCGATTGCCCTTCAGATAAAGCTCCTGGGTACCATTTTCCAAAATCTTGCTCTGCAACATACTGCACAAAAGTATTTAAACCTTCGTCCATCCATGTCCACTGGCGCTCATCACTGTTTACAATCATTGGGAAGAAGTTATGTCCAACCTCATGAATAATTACAGACATCATTCCAAATTTAACACGATCACTATAGTTTCCATCTTTATCTGGACGACCATAATTCCAGCAAATCATTGGATATTCCATACCTTGCTGTTTAGCATGTACTGAAATAGCTTTATGATAAGGATAATCGAAAGTCATACGTGAGTAAGATTTTAATGTACTTGCAACTGCCTTAGTAGACCAATCTTCCCATAACGGGTTTCCTTCTTTTCCATACATAGAAACAGCCATGACATCTTTGTTTCCAATTTTTACAGACATCATGTCCCAAATGTAACGTCTTGAAGTTGCAAAACCGAAATCTCTAACGTTCTCTGCATATAATTTCCAAGTTTTTGTTTTTGAAGATTTAGTTTTTAGTTTTTCAACTACTTCATCTTGAGTAACAACTACAACTGGCTCATCGTATGATTTCTTCGCTTTCTCGTAACGCTTCATCATATCTTTAGAAAATACATCTTTTCTATTTGTTAACTTTCCTGTACCATCTAAAATATGATCTGCAGGTACTGTTATATTCACTTCAAAGTTTCCGAATGGTAACGCAAATTCGTCACGTCCCCAAAACTGAGAGTTTTGCCATCCTTCTACATCATTATAAACAGCCATTCTAGGATAGAATTGTGCCATTACATACGCTCTATTATCGTCTTCTGGAAAATACTCGTACCCAGAACGACCTCTTCCATTAACGTGATCATTAATGTTATACCACCACTTAATTGAAAATGAAAATTTTTCTCCAGAAGCTAATGGCTTAGGCATATCTACACGCATCATTGTACGATTAATCATGTGCTGTAAAGGCTTACCATTTGTTCCTTTTACTTCTTCTATATTAAAACCACCATCGAAACCATCACTCATGTAATCGTTAGCGTAAGAAGAAATTTGAGCTGCAGGTCTAACTCCACTACCTTCAATTAAAGGCGTTTTAGAATCTTTAGCTCTCATGTTTTGATCTAATTGCACCCAAAGATATTTAAGTACATCTGGTGAATTATTAGTATAAGTAATCGTTTCGAAACCAGATAATTTAGCATTAACATCGTCTAATTCTAGATCCATCTTGTAATCTGCCTGTTGCTGATAATAAGCAACACCAGGAGCTCCAGATGCAGCACGATACATGTTGGGAGTAGAAAACTCCTCGTAAAGTTGCTTGAATTTGTTTTGATTAACGTGCCCTTGTTGAGGCTCTTTTTTTTCTTGATCTTGCTGAGCAAACACGCCAACAGTAACAAAAAGTGCAGATAGCACCAAGTACTTTAAATTGTTCATTTTTTTGTTATTTTCAGAATAGAGGATGAATTTAACAAATTTTAAGATTTAAACATTCCTTTTTTCAGAAGTTTAACATTCCTTTATCGTTTTCAGGGATTAAAATAAAAGATTTATCCTTACCATTTATATGTGTTCTCACGATATTTTTTTGATCGCTAAACAAATCATATAACACACTATTTTTAATACTAAAAGATTTAATGCTAACTACTTTTTCTATTTCTAAATAACATTGCACTACATCTCCATCGTATTCTTTACCAATAAATTTTATAACAGATTGCTCTCCGTTAATATCTATTTTTATTCTAGAAAGTAAATATTTTTTAATGTAGCTATCTATTTGTGTTTCATCTGTATTTACATCTAAAACTATTTTATCGTCGAATCTCTCTTTAAGAAGTCTCTCGAAATCGTCTATAAAAATTCTTGTAATAATCTGTACAGATTGCTGCTCTTTTACGTATTCAATTTTAGTAATACTTACATAATATTTATGTGCACTAGTAAAGGCTAATGATACAACTAGAGCTAAAACTAAAATTGATTTAAAAATTTTCATGTGTATATATTTCGATTGCTAAATTACTTAAAGTAGACAAAAAGTATTCCAAGTTTTTAGTTATTCTTTTAAAGCAAGGTTTTCTTTATAAACAACATACTTTTCTTTCAAAAAAATTAAAGCTTCTAAATCATTAGAAGCACATCTATTTTCGAAAGCATCATCCTCTGCACAGAAATAAAAAAACTCTGCTCTAAGTTCTTCTTTTAATTCATTCTCTTTAAAAAAAACTTCAGACAATCTGTTTTTTAAAGCATTCATTAATTTTGTATTATTTTCAATGTCAACACGCTTTTTAAGTTCTTTAGTCCTTCCTGAAATTCCATTTAAAATTGGATTTAAAGGGATTGAACCGCCAAGAATCCCCAATAACATTACAGGTTTAAACTCTCCTGCTTCTGCTAATAACCGCTGGCTTTTGGTTTTCCTTTTTCCTTTATAACCAGGTATTCCAACATCGTAGAAATCTATTGATCTTTTCGCATCAGAATTTAAAACATCTTTATTTAAATCTCCTGTTAGCGTGAAGCCTATTAACGCTTCGGGTAATTGGTTCACCTGAGTCTCTAGGTTAACATTAAGCGTTTTGTTTGTAATATTGTCTACTGTTACAATATGCATTAAAGATTTGTACTGTACCGATGTAAAAACGACTGTATCATTTACAATTGCATCTATTATAAATTCACCTTTATCGCTTGTAGTTGCATATTTTTTTTGAGAACGATTTATAACATGAATACCATCAATACTTTCTTCTCCTGCAACAGTACCTACTAAAATTGTGTTTTGAGAAAAACTAAAACAAGAAATTAAAAATATCAGATAAAAAATATTATTCTTTACCGTCATCTTTAGTCGCTAAGAATACTTTGCTTTTTTCAAATAAGTATTCAATTAATTTTAATTCATTTTTAGGCTCTAAAAGTGTATCATCGAAATGAGACTCTTCTATAAAACCAATAAAACCTTGTACTCTATCTCCTGGAATATTATAATTTTCTATAAAATATGAAGGGCTAAAGGCGTAAGAAACACTAGAAACTGGAGTTTCCAATCTTGGATCTGTCTTAGCTTTCTTATTCTTATTTTTAAAAATCCAATTACTTAACAAACCTATAATTGCCATACCGTCTGCCTGAAATCGCTGACGATCGTTTTGAGTTCCTATAGCTATATTATCTACCTTAGAATGGTAATCGTCTGGCATTTCAAAATTCTCGAAACTTCCAAATTCAAAAACAATAGCATCAGATACTTTAGCATTTTTGGCATCTGTGGCAAGATCACCTGTTAAATCGTATGGCAATAAAACCACTTCGTCAAGTGTATTTACATATTCTTTTAAATATATTTTTAAAACTTTAGTATCTATAACTGGCTCTGTTATTTTTGTTGTAAAAGGAATTAATTGAACAGAAGACACACGAATCTCATCATTTAAAGCAACCTTAATTACAAAATTCCCTATAGAATCTGTAACCGTTCCTTTATTTGAAGTTGTATTATAGACAGTAATGTTCTCGACATCGTCTACATCTACAATTATTTTACCTTTAACTTCAATTCGCGAAATATCTTGAGCGAACATAGACACTGTTGCTAAAGAAAAAAATAGTAGAAATAATAATGGTTTCATATGGCTTGGTTTAGTTATGTAAATAACGGTTTTCATTTCTTAATTAAATTTTAAAAGAGTTTTAAACTTTTGTTAAAAAGAGAACTCTTTATATTTTATCGTTAAATTAGTGTCATATAAATTTACAACAAATAAACTATAATGAGAAGTATAATTATTGCCAGTACATCAACCGTTTTTGGAGGAAAACCATTAGACTATCTTTTAGATGAATTAAAAATTCATTTTAAAGACTCGGATGACATACTTTTTATTCCTTACGCTAGACCTGGTGGAATTTCTCATAATGAATATACTGAAAAAATTAAAAAGCCTTTTAAAAGTATAGGTAAAAAAGTAAAAGGCATTCATGAATTCAAAGATCCAATTGAAGCAATAAAACAAGCAAAAGGTATTTATGTTGGTGGTGGGAATACTTTTGTTTTAGTTAGCGAACTCTATAGAAACAAATGCCTAAACGCTATCAAAGAAGCTATTAATAACGGAACACCTTACTTAGGAACAAGCGCGGGAAGTAATATTTGTGGACTTACCATGAATACAACTAACGATATGCCAATTGTTTATCCACCAAGCTTTAAAACCTTAGGTTTTGTACCTTTTAATATCAATCCGCATTACTTAGACCCGATAATTGGAAGTAAACATATGGGAGAAACTCGAGAAACACGTATTAAAGAGTTCCACCAATTTAACACACAACCAGTAATTGGACTGCGAGAAGGAAGCTATCTAGAAATTAAAGGCAAGGATATTGTTTTAAAAGGAAGTTTGAAAGCTAGAATTTTCGAATACGAAAAGGAACCTTACGAGATTGAAACAAATACTTCTTTAAATAATTTTAAATAAAGAAGTAACCTCCAAACATTTCTTCTTTACAAGTATATCTTACCGAAACCACTCTAGAAGGCATTCCTTTTTCAATCAAAAAGAAAAACGACTAAATTATTTATTCATTAAAAACAAAGCACAAAAAAAAGCTTCATCGATTAGATGAAGCTTTTGAGCGAGAGACCAGGTTCGAACTGGCGACATTCAGCTTGGAAGGCTGACGCTCTACCAACTGAGCTACTCTCGCATTTCCGATGGCAAAAATAGTATTTATTTAGGAATAACAATTATAATTCTTGATTTTTTTTACGCATTTCATCGAATATATTCACACTTAATCGATAACCTGTCTACTGTCAGGCTTTTACAGTAAGAATAAAGCTAATCAAAATTATATTTGAGGAAAAAGCTTTATAAATGAAAAAGTTCCTACTGATATTTACTCTCTTACTTAGCACAAGTATATTCGCACAAGTTAAAATAGGTGAAAACCCACAAACTATAGATCAAAATTCTATCCTAGAATTAGAGAGTACAACAAAAACCCTAGTTGTTACAAGAATAACTTCTGCCCAAATGAACGCCATCACTCCTCTAGAAGGAGCCATTGCTTATAACACAGATGAAGATTGCCTTTTCCAATACAATAACAATACATGGAATAGCCTATGTGTAGATGTAATGGCAAATGAAACTATAACATCAATAACATTAAACAATGATGGCACTTTTACGTATGTTGACGAAGCTGGTAACAACACTATTATCTCATTAAACGATTCGGATTCAGACAACACTAACGAACTTAACACTGCAGTAATCCTTAACGGAACAAGCCTTGAAACAACTGATGCTGGAGGAACTATAACTACCGATTTATCAACACTAGATGAATCTGTAGAAGTTGCTACTAACTCAACAGACATCGCTGCTTTAGAAACGGAGCAAGTAACTCAAAACACAGCAATTACAAACAATGAAACTGCAATAGCAGATCATATTACTGCTGATGAAGATACAGATGCATCTAACGAAATTCAAACAGTAGCTTCTTCAGACAGTTCTGTAACTGTAGTTACAGATGCTGATAACAATATCAATTTAAGCGTAACTCCTTTTGATGATACTGCTATTCAAACTCAAATCACAGAGAATGCTGATGATATTGATGCTTTAGAAACAGAACAAACAACTCAAAATACTGCGATAGCTGGTAATACAACGAATATTACAACTAACGAAACAGACATCGCTGCTTTAGAAACGGAGCAAGCAACTCAAAACACAGCAATTACAAACAATGAAACTGCAATAGCAGATCATATTACTGCTGATGAAGATACAGATGCATCTAACGAAATTCAAACAGTAGCTTCTTCAGACAGTTCTGTAAACGTAACTACAGACGCGAACAATAACATCAATTTAAGCGTAACTCCTTTTGATGATACTGCTATTCAAACTCAAATCACAGAAAATGCTGATGATATTGATGCTTTAGAAACAGAACAAACAACTCAAAATACTGCGATAGCTGGTAATACAACGAATATTACAACTAACGCAACAGACATCGCTGCTTTAGAAACGGAGCAAGCAACACAAAACACAGCAATAACAAATAATGAAACTGCAATAGCAGATCATATTACTGCTGATGAAGATACAGACGCAACTAACGAAATTCAAACAGTAGCTTCTTCAGACAGTTCTGTAAACGTAACTACAGACGCTAACAATAACATCAATTTAAGCGTAACTCCTTTTGATGATACTGCTATTCAAACTCAAATCACAGAGAATGCTGATGATATTGATGCTTTAGAAACGGAGCAAGCAACACAAAACACAGCAATAACAAATAATGAAACTGCAATAGCAGATCATATTACTGCTGATGAAGATACAGATGCATCTAACGAAATTCAAACAGTAGCTTCTTCAGACAGTTCTGTAACTGTAGTTACAGATGCTGATAACAATATCAATTTAAGCGTAACTCCTTTTGATGATACTGCTATTCAAACTCAAATCACAGAGAATGCTGATGATATTGATGCTTTAGAAACAGAACAAACAACTCAAAATACTGCGATAGCTGGTAATACAACGAATATTACAACTAACGAAACAGACATCGCTGCTTTAGAAACGGAGCAAGCAACTCAAAACACAGCAATTACAAACAATGAAACTGCAATAGCAGATCATATTACTGCTGATGAAGATACAGATGCATCTAACGAAATTCAAACAGTAGCTTCTTCAGACAGTTCTGTAAACGTAACTACAGACGCGAACAATAACATCAATTTAAGCGTAACTCCTTTTGATGATACTGCTATTCAAACTCAAATCACAGAGAATGCTGATGATATTGATGCTTTAGAAACAGAACAAACAACTCAAAATACTGCGATAGCTGGTAATACAACGAATATTACAACTAACGAAACAGACATCGCTGCTTTAGAAACGGAGCAAGCAACACAAAACACAGCAATAACAAATAATGAAACTGCAATAGCAGATCATATTACTGCTGATGAAGATACAGATGCATCTAACGAAATTCAAACAGTAGCTTCTTCAGACAGTTCTGTAACTGTAGTTACAGATGCTGATAACAATATCAATTTAAGCGTAACTCCTTTTGATGATACTGCTATTCAAACTCAAATCACAGAGAATGCTGATGATATTGATGCTTTAGAAACAGAACAAACAACTCAAAATACTGCGATAGCTGGTAATACAACGAATATTACAACTAACGAAACAGACATCGCTGCTTTAGAAGCGGAGCAAGCAACTCAAAACACAGCAATTACAAACAATGAAACTGCAATAGCAGATCATATTACTGCTGATGAAGATACAGATGCATCTAACGAAATTACAAACAGTAGCGTTCGTTCGTAGACAGTTCTGTAACTGTAGTTACAGGATGCTGATAACAATATCAATTTAAGCGTAACTCCTTTTGATGATACTGCTATTCAAACTCAAATCACAGAGAATGCTGATGATATTGATGCTTTAGAAAC
>NZ_LIQH01000021.1 GCF_001418085.1 Lacinutrix algicola | reverse complement strand
TTTTTTTTATATTTTACTCACTTAATCATTATGTTCCTCTATAACATCTTCATCGCGATATTTACAACAAGGATGTACCGAATTATAAGCTAAATCTGTAGCTTTTATTTCTTTTGAATCATGCCCAACATCTGCAATACTCTGTGTTATTGTTTTAATATCTGTTTTGCGCTCATCAAAAATTAACTTAAGCTCGTGTGTTTCTACATTCCAAATAGCAGACTTAACGCCTTTAGTATTTAAACTCGCCTTTTCAATTCTTTTTTTACACATTAAACAAACGCCATCTACTTCTATAGAGGTTCTTGCATTTTTATTTTGAGCAAATGTTAAAGATGCCATTAGTAATGCTAAAACGAATACTGTACTTTTTAATATTTTCATTGATTTCATATTATTATAATTTAAAATTATGAGGCTCGAACCTCAACTCTAATTGTTTTACTTAATTTTATATCTCAGTCCTGCAAAATAGTTAGCTCCAAATATTGGGCCATATACAAAAGTAGTATCAAAACTTGAACCAAATGGATTATCTGCAGAAACTATTGGATTATCTTGTCTTACATTAGTTATATTTTCTCCTCCTAAATATATTTCAAATTTTGGAGAAAACACTCTTGTAATCTGAGCATTAACTGTTGCTAATGATGGTGAATACTCTGACAACTGATACGCTTCGGGATTATTTTCTGTTGAAGAAAAACGCTGTTTCCCTAACCAATTGTATGTCGCATCAAATTTCCAATTCGAATTATTTCTTACTACAGTTTCGTATGATGCATTAGCAAAAAAACGATGCTTAGCTGTTAACGCTTTTTCTAATTCACCAGAATCATATTGCGTTTTTACATCGTAATTCTTATATGCTATTCTCGTATTAAATTGATTAAAAGGCGAATAATTTAATTCTATTTGAAAGCTATTAGCATAACTATCTCCTTTTAAATTATAGAAATTCACTTCTTGAGCATTTTCATAATCTACAACCACTTGGTTTTTAAAATCTGTTCTATAAAAATCTGCCGTTACTTCTGCTTTTCTTCCAAAAACTCTAAAACCTTGTAAAAACGATACGCCATAATTCCATGCTATTTCAGGATCCAATCCGTAAATACTTCCTGTTGTATCTAAAATATTTATGTTTCTAGACGTTGCAAATATCTTTTGATTTTCGGCAAATATATTAGCACTACGCTTTCCTCTACCTACAGAGGCTCTAAACACACCTTTTTCCCATGTTGTATAACGTAAATGCAAACGCGGTGTAATAAATGTGCCTAATAAATTATGTCTATCTATTCTTAATCCAGCAGTAACATTTAACTTATCTAAATTAAAATAGTTATACTCTAAAAAGGCACCCACCGAATTTTCTGTACGTTTAAAATTAGAGGTATTTACTAACTCATCATAATGATCGTAAGTATAGCTTAACCCTGTTTTTATTTTATGCCTAGAATCACCAATAATACTGCTATACATTACATTTGCGTATAAACTATTATGCTTAATATCGTAGACATTTAAACCGTAATACGACTCCTGTTTATGCCCACTGTAAGCAGTTTGCACTCCAATACTTTGCCAAGGTAATTCCGGATTTACATAACCCAGTTTTGTTGAAAGTTCATAACGCTCTGTATCTATTTCACTTCCCCAATTATTGGCTGTTAATTTATCGGTATCAGGATCAAAATCTAGTTCTCCAGATTGTTTTTCATCATTTAAATACTTCAAATTAATAAAACTAACCAATCCTTTTTCTGGGTTTGTATATTGCCAACGGTTCATCACATTAACTTGATTATACATCGGCATATCTAAAAAGCCATCATTATTAACATCATGTTTTTTATTATGCGAATTACCATGTAAATAAATTCCAGTATCCCATTTATCGCTCACTTTTGTATTAAAATGTGTATTAAGCTCAAAACGCTCACTATTTGCACCATAAAGATTAAGAAAAAAGGTGTTATCTGTAGTAGGTTTAACCAACTCCGTGTTAATTTGGCCAGCAATACTCTCATAACCATTAACCACACTACCTGCTCCTTTTGTAATTTGAATACTTTCTACCCAAGTTCCCGGAATAAAACTAAGTCCAAAAGCTTGAGATGCACCACGAACAGATGGAATATTCTCTGTCGCTATTAAAATATACGGACTCGTTAAACCCAACATCTTAATTTGCTTAGTTCCTGTTACAGCATCTGCAAAATTCACATCTATAGAAGGATTGGTTTCAAAACTTTCAGCTAGATTGCAACAGGCCGCTTTTAACAACTCATCACTACTAACTGTAATAATATTTTGAGATGATAAATAAGAACTTGAAGTCGCTTTGTTTCTAGAGGTAATATTAATTTCTTCAAGTTCACTCGCTGGTTTTAAGCTATGTTTTATTGGTTTTACACTGCTAATAGTAAGCGTATCAGTTTTATAACCAACAAAACTAACTACTAACTTAGTGTACTCTTTTTTATAAGGTAAAGAGAATTCACCATTAAAATTAGTAACGTTTCCAACCTTTGTTCCTAACCAAAACACATTGGCTCCTGGTAATGGAGATTGATTACTACTCTTTTCTAAAATAACTCCTGACAATTGTTCTTGAGACAATGCAAACACGGGTAATAACAGTAGTATATAAATTATCCTTCTCATTATATATAAGTTTTTAATAGCATAATTATAGCCATAACAATCATGATTGTGTTTTCAATAAACGTGGCCTTCGTCATTGGTAATTTTAAAGCAGTACCCAAACAAGCACATTGTATTGCCTTTTTATCTAATAGTGTTTTTGTTACTCCAATTGTTGTAATTCCTAAAATAATAATGGTTATTATTAAAGCAACAGGAATTTGAATACGCATTAAAAACAGTACTCCTAATGCTAATTCTAAAAACGGATAAATTTTAGCGTAGGTAGGAATTGCTTTCGCTAAAGGATCGTACATTTTAAAAGACTCTGGAAACCCTTTTAAATCTAGTATTTTAAAGAAGCTAAAAACAACATAGAATAAACCCATAAAATCGAGCATAAAACTATTCCAGTTCCATTGTTTATAATGCAATAGTACCGATGCAACAGTTATATAACCAAAGATTATAAATAATGGTTTTAATTGCTGAAGGTCGCTTTTTACTTCATCATCATGTGAAGTTGAAAAGACGTTTTCTATTTGTTTTTCTGAAATTGAAAATTTTTCTGGTAAAGTATCCTTTAATGCTTCTATTGAAACATGTTGAGACATCTCAACGGTAGCTTCACTTTTTTCAAGATTTACTGAAGCGTTTATTACGCTTGGCAAAGCATTCAAATGTTTTTCAACCGAAGCTTTACAGCCATTACAGGTCATACCTGTAACTGTATATGTATGTATCATTGTGTGATTTTAATAAATTATTTCATGATTTAGTATTTCCGCAAAAGCGAAAAAAAAAAAAAATAAAATATCAAATTAAAAAAGTCTCATCCAGTACTTGGATATCGAGAATAAGGTTGGGTGGCCTATATTCCTCATGTAAAACAACTTGTTTTGGCAAGGTTACAAATAAAGAAACATAACTGTAAGTAAAAGATGTAAGAAATAGTTGGTGTTGTATATCTAGATCGTCAAAAGTATTTAACTTTAGTTTATCTTGACCTTTAACAACCTCAACTTCATGTTTACAACAATCTTTCATTGTAAACTCTTGGTCTATGGTATTGCCTCCACAAACTTTAACTTTTGTAAAAACTGCTGTATCTATTAAATAATCTCCACAATAATGAGACTCAACAGTAAATGATAGTGTTGAAAACAACACCACAAATGCCATTAAAAAAGACAATCCTTTATTTAATAAACTAATTTTCACATTGCAAAGTTAATGAAATCTCTTTTAAAAAACCTTAAATTTATGCTTAAGCACTTTTTCTTTGGTAGTAAAATGCTGGAAGCAATAACAATAGTAGTAATGGTTGTATTAAAAATCTTCGAATATTAAAAAACATATAATAATCTTCTTGCTTTGGATTGAAAACAAAGTATAGAAACAAAACTAAAAGAATAATATAAGAGAGTGTGTAAACAATTACCGAAAACTTAACAATACTCTTATCTTTAAAAAAGACATATAAAATTGCTAATGAAATTACCGTATTAATTAAATAACGTAATGTTGTAAATAACGTTAGCTTAAAAATTTCTCTTCTTGGAGAATCTAAATACAAATAATCATTTTGAAAAAATCGCAAGTAGGGATCATAAAACAATTTACTCTCGAAAGCGCGCACCAAAACCAAAAGCCCGAAAAGGAAAAACAGCCAAATATACTTTTTATACTTACCCATTTTTTTTACCAATATTAGAGAATTTATTTACCCAAAGCATCCATAACAAAAATACTATCCCATAAATAATTGCAGGAAAAACAACAGTATGTAAAATATTACTCCGCCATGGATAATGATATAAACCAATAGATAGAATTACAATTCTGATAAGATTTACAGCATAAATAAGTACGCTACCAGTTAATAAAAACAAAACAGTTGTTTTTAATTTACCTGAAAAAGCAATTATAAAAGATATAAATAAGATAATTACACTAATAGCATTGCAGCCCTCTATTATTTTAGCAATATACTTACCATTAACTAATAATTTCATAGAAGGTTCGTCTGGATGTCTTACAACCTCGGTATTATAACCTACTGTGTTTAATAATGCTTCACTTTGGTAAGCGACCAAATTAGTTACATAATCTGGATAATATTGAGAACCAACCGAAGCATTTAAATAGAGTTTATAAACTATCGATAAGCCTATATACACTGCTAAAAATGTAAGGATAAATTTTATTACAGACTTATATTTTATAAAGAGTGATTTCAAATTTATTTATGAAAAGATTTAGATTTTGAAAGGTTGAAATTACGTCTTTTTAAATACTTTTACCAAAATTTTTATTTTTATGATTTTCGATACATTAAAACCACAAGTTGAAGCAATACTTTCTAACAACAAAAACACCACAGATGAACGTTTATTGAAAGTTTGCGAATTATTAGATGCTAACATTAGTTACTACAATTGGGTAGGTTTTTATTTTAAAAATGGAGATAAAAACGAATTAAAAATTGGTCCTTACGTTGGAGAACCTACAGACCATACTATTATTCCTTTTGGAAAAGGTATATGTGGACAAGTTGCAGTTAGTAATGAAAATTTTGTTGTACCAGATGTTGCTGCTCAAGATAATTACATTGCTTGTAGCATATCGGTAAAAGCAGAAATAGTAGTTCCTATTTTTGTAAACGGAGAAAATATTGGACAAATAGATATTGATTCCGGTACACCAGATCCTTTTACAGAAAAAGACGAAAGATTTTTAGAATTTGTTTGCGCTAAAGTCTCAGAAATACTATAGTTGTTAATAACTAGTCGTTTTAGTTAAAAAGCTTTGTCTTTTTAGCTAAAACTCATTTCGTTTTTACGTAAATTTGCACGCTTATTAACACAACTACTAATGAGCAATAACAAAACAATTAAATCTGCATTAATTTCTGTATTTAGCAAAGACGGCTTAGAGCCAATTGTTAGAGAACTAGATAAACAAGGCGTTACCATATATTCTACTGGTGGCACAGAAAAATTTATTAATGATTTAGGCATAAAAGTCGTTCCTGTAGAGGACGTGACTTCATATCCTTCAATTCTTGGGGGTCGTGTAAAAACATTACACCCAAAAGTATTTGGTGGTATCTTAAACCGTCAGAATCATGAAGGTGATGTTGCCGAAATGAAAGAATTTGATATTCCACAAATAGACGTAGTAATCGTCGATTTATATCCTTTCGAAAAAACAGTAGCTTCTGGAGCTCCAAACCAAGATATTATTGAGAAAATTGATATTGGAGGTATTTCTTTAATTCGTGCAGCAGCAAAAAATTATGCTGATGTTATTTGTGTATCGTCTGTAGATGATTATGCTGAGTTTTTAGAATTAATTACAGACAAAAAAGGAGATTTAACTGAAGAAGACAGAAGAGCATTTGCTGCAAAAGCATTTAACGTTTCTTCTCACTACGATTCTGCAATCTTTAATTACTTTAATGCAGACCATAAAATAGCTGCTTTAAAAATTTCTGAAACTAACGGAAAAGTTTTACGTTATGGAGAAAACCCTCACCAACGTGGTTTTTTCTTCGGAAACTTTGACGAAATGTTCACCAAACTTCATGGTAAAGAATTAAGTTACAACAACCTTTTAGATGTTGATGCGGCAGTAAGTTTAATGGACGAGTTTAAAAACGATGCGCCAACTTTTGCTATTTTAAAACATAATAACGCTTGTGGTTTAGCACAACGCGACACCTTACACCAAGCCTATACAGATGCTTTAGCTGGTGATCCTGTTTCTGCTTTTGGTGGTGTATTAATTTCTAATACTGAAATTGATGCTGCAACTGCCGAAGAAATTCATAAGTTATTTTGCGAGGTTGTAATTGCTCCAAGTTTTTCTACTGAAGCTGAAGCTATTTTAAAAGGAAAGAAAAACAGAGTACTTTTAGTCTTAAAAGATGCTGCTTTTGCTCAAACAACAGTAAGAACATGCTTGAATGGTGTTTTAGTTCAAGATAGAAATAATATAACAGATAAATTAGAAGATCTTAAAACAGCAACAACAAAAGCACCAACATCTGCTGAGCTAGATGATTTAATTTTTGCATCTAAAATTTGTAAGCACACAAAATCTAATACTATTGTTTTAGTAAAAGGAAGACAATTATGTGCAAGTGGAACTGGACAAACTAGTCGTGTAGATGCTTTAAACCAAGCAATACACAAAGCTCAATCTTTTAAATTCGATTTAGAAGGATGTGTTATGGCAAGTGATGCATTCTTTCCGTTTCCAGATTGTGTAGAGATTGCTAAAAACGCAGGTGTTTCTGCAGTTATACAACCAGGTGGTTCTATAAAAGACCAATTAAGTATCGATTATTGTAATGATAATGAAGTTGCAATGGTATTTACTGGGACACGTCATTTTAAGCACTAAAACATCTCTTAAACTAAGGGAAATATATAAAGATTCTTCGCTCCGCTCTGAATGACAAAATAATTCTATTTGTTATTTATAAAGAAGCTTGCCAAAGAATCTAAAATAATTAAAAGCTTCAGTTTAAACTGAAGCTTTTTCTTTTAGTACAACTTAAAAAAACCCATCGTAAAAGAAACACTCAATTAATTAATCTCACCTTTAAAATTTCATCATTTAGCAATTCCGCGAAAGCGAAAAACAAAAAAATAAACGTCTAAAATTATTGTTCGTGCGTATATCTATTTTCGATTGTATTATAAATCGTTCAGTTATAAAAATTTATATTACAACTATCAACAATTAACGCTGTTTTTTTGGTTAGTTTTATTACTTTTACAGCAATTCAATAATAACTTCATAAATTACTACTTAACGCATGGGATTTTTTGACTTCCTAACAGAAGAAATCGCAATAGATTTAGGAACTGCAAATACACTAATTATACACAACGATAAGGTTGTTGTAGATGCACCTTCCATTGTGGCGAGAGATCGCATTTCTGGAAAAATAATAGCAGTTGGTCAAGAAGCCAATTTAATGCAAGGAAAAACGCACGAAAACATTAAAACAATTAGGCCATTAAAAGATGGTGTAATTGCAGATTTTGATGCTTCGGAGCAAATGATAAGCATGTTTATTAAAAACATTCCTGCGCTTAAAAAGAAGTTGTTTACACCGTCTTTACGTATGGTAGTTTGTATTCCTTCTGGAATTACAGAGGTAGAAATGCGTGCCGTAAAAGAATCTTGTGAACGTGTAAATGGTAAAGAAGTGTACTTAATACACGAACCAATGGCAGCGGCTATTGGTATTGGAGTTGACATTATGCAACCTAAAGGTAACATGATTGTTGATATTGGAGGTGGTACAACCGAAATTGCTGTTATTGCATTAGGTGGTATTGTTTGCGACAAGTCTGTTAAAATTGCAGGTGATGTTTTTACAAACGATATTATTTATTACATGCGCACACAACATAACCTTTATGTTGGTGAACGTACTGCCGAAAAAATTAAAATACAAATTGGGGCTGCTACCGAAGATTTAGATTTACCACCAGAAGATATGAGCGTTCAAGGACGTGATTTATTAACTGGAAAACCTAAGCAAGTACAAATTTCTTATAGAGAAATTGCTAAAGCTTTAGATAAATCTATTCTTAGAATTGAGGATGCTGTAATGGAAACATTATCGCAAACGCCTCCAGAATTGGCTGCAGACATTTATAATACGGGAATTTATTTAGCCGGTGGTGGTTCTATGCTTCGTGGTTTAGACAAACGTTTATCTCAAAAAACAGATTTACCAGTTTATATTGCTGAAGATCCTTTACGTGCTGTTGTACGTGGAACTGGAATTACGTTAAAAAACCTACCGAAATACAAAAGTGTATTGATAAAATAAAATCTAGTTTAATACATGCAACAAATAGTAAACTTTATACTTAGAAACAAATCGTTTCTTCTGTTTGCGCTATTGCTATTTATTTCGGTGATGTTAACCATACAATCTCATAGTTATCATAGAAGTAGGTTTATAAATTCGGCTAATTTTTTAAGCGGCGGTGTTTTTAACACTTCTAATAATATAAGTGACTATTTTGGTTTAAGAGAACAAAATAAATTACTTCAAGAAGAAAACAATAAATTAAAGTCTATTCTTTTTAATACTGAAAAAAATAAGGATTCTACTTTTGTAGATAGTTTAAGCTTTGCTAATCATTATAAATTTACAGCTGCACAAGTAATAAGAAATAGCTATGCTGCTACGAATAATATTCTACTTTTAAACAAAGGGAATAACGATAGTATTAAACAAGATTTTGGAGTTATTTCAAGCAAAGGTATTATTGGAATTATTGAAAAAACGAATGCTAAATACGCAACAGTACTATCTATATTAAATACCACAAGTAGTATAAGTGCTAAACTTAAAAAGACCAATCATTTTGGGTCTATAAAATGGAATGGAAAATCACCAAACCACATACAACTTAGTGAAATACCTAAAATTGCACCTGTAGCTACTGGAGATACCATTACTACTTCTGGGCGTTCTACAATTTTTCCTAAAGGAATTCCTATTGGTACCATTTCTAATTTTAAATTAGATACGGCTGAAAATTATTATGAAATTGAAGTTACTCTTTTTAATGACATGACAAATATTGAGCACGTTTACATTATTGAAAATACAGATTCGAAACATATAGAAAACTTATTAGATACTAATGACTAATATCTTATCTATACATACCGCCCGTTTTATAATATTGCTTTTATTACAAGTACTATTATTGAGTCATGTAAATTTTATGGGTTACATAAATCCGTATCCATATATTTTATTCATTTTACTATTTCCTATTAAAAACAACAGAATGCTCTTTATACTATTAAGCTTTCTATTAGGCTTATGCGTAGATATGTTTTTAGATTCTGGAGGTATACATGCTGCAGCAGCTGTAACAATAGCTTTTATTCGCCCAGTAGCTTTAAAGTTTACTTTTGGAGCGGTTTACGACCATCAATCAGTGAAGTTTAATAATGTCGATTTTGGGCAACGCATTACTTACATTTCAATATTAACAATTGTTCATCATTTTATTTTATTTTCATTAGAAATATTTAACTTTTCAAAAATACTTTTAGTCTTAAAAAACACGTTATTCTCTAGTATATTCACTATTTTATTGTGCTTGTTAATTTCAATAATTTTTAGTGGCACAAATAAAAAATGAGACAATTTCTACTCTTCCTTTCTGTTATTCTTGTTGGTATAATTTTTACTGTCAGACTATTCTATTTACAAGTTTATAATTCTGATGCTGATAGTATTCTAAATGACAATGCTATTAGAAAGGTTTACGATTACCCAAAAAGAGGTTTTGTTTACGACAGAAACGGAAAGCTTTTAGTAGCCAACCAGCCCTCTTACGATGTTATGGTTATACCAAGAGAAGTAGAACCATTAGATACTTTAGAGTTTTGTCGATTATTAAAGATCGATAAAGAACGTTTTGATAAGCAGTTAAAAAAAGCCAAACATTATTCTTGGCGACTACCTTCTCCTTTTGTTTCACATTTATCTAAAGAAGATTACGCTATACTTCAAGAAAAAATGAGAAAATTTACTGGATTTCATATTCAGAAACGTTCTTTACGTCAATACGAAACAACCATTGGAGCTAATGTATTAGGTGATATTGGAGAAGTAAATAATAAAGATATAAAAAATGACCCATACTATAAAATGGGTGATTTAATGGGAAAGCAGGGTGTCGAGAAATCTTACGACTCTATTCTTCGAGGAAGAAAAGGTATAAAATTTATTCAAAAAGACAGATTTAATAGAAATATTGGACCTTACAAAGAAGGAAAACTTGATACCATACCAGAACAAGGTAAGGATATAAAAATTACAATAGATTCTGAACTACAAGCCTATGGCGAATGGCTAATGCAGAACAAACGCGGTGGTATAATAGCTATAGAACCAAGCACTGGTGAAATTTTAGCTATGATTGCAGCACCAACTTACAATCCAAATGATTTAGTAGGTAGAAAGCGCTCTAAAAATTACACAAAACTATATAACGATTCTATTGCAAAACCACTTTTTAATAGAAGTTTGCAAGGTGTATATAGTCCTGGATCTCCATTTAAATTAATGAATGCATTAATTGCTTTACAAGAAAATGTAGTAACTACCAACGAGAAAATAGCTTGTAAAAACGGTTATAATTATGGTAATCGCCATATGGGTTGCCATTGTGGAAGTGGATTAAGAGATATGTCTTTAGGTATTCAAAAATCATGTAATGCATATTTCGCTACTGTTTATAGAAGAATTTTAGACAAACCAAAAAATGCAAGAGAAGGTATACAGTTATGGAGTAACCATGCAAAAAGTTTTGGCTTAGGAAACTTTTTAAATAATGATTTAGCCGTTGGACAAAAAGGAAGAATTCCTGACAAAGCCTATTATAAAAGAGCCTATCCAGAACGTTTCTACTCTACGTATACAATTTCTAATGCTATTGGTCAAGGAGAAGTATTAACTACTCCAATACAATTAGCAAACATGATTGCAGCTATAGCAAATAGAGGCTTCTATTACACACCACACATTGTAAAAGCAATAGAAGGAGAAACGCTTCCAGAAAATTTCACCAAGCCAAAATACACAACAATAGATAAAAAACATTTTGAACCTGTTATTGACGGTATGTTACAAGTTTACAAAAAAGGAACAGCAAACAGCCTTCAAATAGAAGGTCTTGATATTTGCGGAAAAACGGGTACTGTCGAAAATTTCATGAAAATTGATAGTGTAAAAACACAATTAACAGACCACTCTATTTTTGTTGCTTTTGCTCCAAAAGATAATCCTAAAATAGCTTTAGCAGTATTTGTAGAAAACGGTTATTTTGGAAGCCGCTTTGCTGGTAAAATTGCTAGTTTAATGATAGAAAAATATGTTAATAAAACCATTACTAGAAAAGATTTAGAGAAATGGCTACTAACTCATAGTTTAGAAAACGAATATGCAAAACCATATTCGGGTGAGCCTTTTCAAATTAATCGCGGATCGCAATATCAAGTGATTCCAATGGAAGACGTTATCGATTTACCTAAAGAAACAAATATTAAACTATAAAAGGTAAATGAGACAAACCGATAGACATTTTAAATTCGATTGGATTACCATTATGCTTTTCTTTATGTTAGCAGGTTTTGGGTGGCTAAACATATTATCTGCTTCACACACAGGTGAAATTATAGACTACTTAAGTTTTACAGAGTTTTATGGTAAGCAGTTAATCTTTATAATTCTTTCGGTTGTATTAATCATTCTTATTCTATCTATAGACGCCAAGTTTTACGAGCGGTTCTCGAGTGTAATATACTTTGCCTCCCTACTCTCCTTGGTTGGCTTATTTGTATTCGGAAAGAGCATCAATGGAGCAACTTCTTGGTACGACTTAGGAGGTATGACATTGCAACCAAGTGAATTTGCAAAAGCAGCAACAGCATTAGCTGTCGCAAAATATGTAAGTGATTTGCAAACAGACATAAGGCAATTTAAGCATCAAATTCGCATTTTCATTATTATTGTAATACCTGCATTTCTAATTTTACTTCAAAAAGATGCTGGTAGTACTCTAGTATATGGTGCCTTTTTCTTTGTATTATATCGCGAAGGTCTTCCTAAAATATATTTAATTATAGGATCACTATTAATCGGTTTGGCCATTTGCGCACTAAAATTTGGAGTTATAATCACGATGTTTATTAGTGCTATTATTGTATTTGGTTATTATTTTTCTAAAAAGAAAAAATCTTCTTTTTTACAACCAATTATAACTTTGGTTATTGCATTAATTATTTCGTTTCTAGTACGTTTTACTTACGATACACTTTTACCTTTCCATCAAAAAGATAGGATCACTATTTGGTTAAGTCTTGAAAAAGATGCTGCAAAACTAGAGCAGATGAAAAAGAAAGCGGCATACAATCTTTTAGAAAGTGAAAAAGCTATTAGTGCTGGAGGCTGGAAAGGGAAAGGCTTTATGGAAGGCACACGAACTACAGGTAAATTTGTACCAGAACAACATACAGATTATATTTTTACAACCGTAGGTGAAGAATGGGGATTTATAGGCAGCTTTGCCGTAGTACTCGTTTTTGTACTCCTTATTTTACGAATATTACATTTAGCCGAACTCCAGAAATCGCAATTTAGTCGTGTGTACGGTTATTCGGTTGGAGCAATACTATTTATTCACTTTTTAATAAATATAGGCATGGTTATGGGCTTAATACCAACTATTGGTATTCCATTACCTCTATTTAGTTATGGTGGCTCTGGCCTTTGGGGATTTACTATTCTAGTATTCATTTTTGTAAAACTAGATTCTAATCGAATTAATGAGTGGTAGATTATAAGTATATTAGCAGCTTTAAATAACCTATTTTTTAAAATTGAAAATAACTGAACAAATAAAACAACCTATTGCCTACGAAATGGACCTTTTTGAAAAAAAGTTCCGTTTAGCTATGGCATCTAAAGTTGCTTTATTAAACCGAATTACACACTACATAGTAAACCGTAAAGGCAAGCAAATGCGACCAATGTTCGTGTTTCTAGTTGCCAAAATGGTATCTAATGGCGATGTTAAAGACCGTACTTATCGCGGTGCTTCAGTTATAGAATTAATTCACACAGCTACTTTATTACATGACGATGTTGTAGACGATAGTAATAAACGTCGTGGTTTCTTTAGTATTAATGCACTTTGGAAAAATAAAATAGCAGTACTTATTGGTGATTTTCTATTATCTAAAGGTCTACTACTTTCTATAGATAATGAGGATTTCGATTTACTAAAAATTATCTCTGTTGCAGTAAGAGAAATGAGTGAAGGCGAATTACTTCAAATTGAAAAAGCCAGACGATTAGATATTACCGAAGACATTTATTACGAAATCATAAGGCAAAAAACAGCGACGCTTATAGCTGCTTGTTGTAGTCTTGGTGCAGCCTCTGTAAAACCTGGATCACCAGAAGTTGAAACCATGCGCAAGTTTGGAGAACTTATAGGTATGGCTTTTCAGATTAAAGACGATTTATTCGATTACGGATCTACAAGCATAGGCAAACCCGTAGGAATAGATATCAAAGAACAAAAAATGACTTTACCACTTATTCACGTGCTTAACACCGTGAGTAAAAAGGAGAAAAAGTGGGTAATTAATTCTATTAAAAACCATAACAAAGACAAGAAACGTGTAAACGAGGTAATTGCTTTTGTTAAAAATAATGGTGGCTTAGAATATGCTGTTACAAAAATGAAAGCCTTTCAAGCTGAAGCCTTACAAATACTACAACAATTCCCAGAATCTGATTATAAATCTTCTTTAGAATTGATGGTGAATTACGTGATTGAGAGAAAGAAGTAAAAGGTCTTTTACACTGTAATAAACTATCTTTATAGAATAACGACAACTATAACGTTTACTTATCCTGTTTTATTTACGAAATATCGACAATAAAAACACCTATATATAGAGAGAGAGTTAACAAAGCAAGACAAACATTGAGAACATTATTAAACTTACTACTTATCCTTTTGTTTGTGATTTCTTGCAAACCTAAAAACACGGAACTGAATTCAGCCGAACCTCAAACCTTTAAACGAATCAATGGCAATAAAACTTGGGGATTTCTAAACCAAAATGGAGACACAATTATACCTCTTAACAAATATAAATTTCTCAATCCAATTGACGAGGAAGGTATGATTCTAGCGCATAAAAATGGAAAAGATGGCTACATTGATATAAATGAGAACATCTTAATTCCTTTTGTATTTAACGATATTGGAGTTTTTGGAGAAGGTCTTGCACCTGTTCGTAAAACTAAAAACGGTAAAGAAGGATATATTAATAGAAAAGGTAAAATAGTTATTGAGTACCAATTTGATAATGCCTCATACTTTTATAAAAATGGAATTGCTGAAATTCAAGTCAATAATAAGATTGGATACATAAACAAAAAAGGAGACAGAATAATACCTGCAATTTACGATTACGGAATACATACAAAAACTGATGATTTTGTAGCCGTAAGTAAAAATAAAAAATTGGCTTTTTTTTCTAATAAAGGAGAACAAAAAACTAAGTTCGAATTTGATAAAGTGTTTAAACATTCCGAGAATAAGGGATATGTTGTTGGTGCAAACGGTTTAATTTTAGTTGAAAAGTCTGGACAATTTGCTTATCTAGACTCTAACTTTAGTATTGTTGTTCCTTATGGTAGGTACGATAATGCATTCCCTTTTAATGTAAACCATTTAGCAATTGTACAAGCGAATAAAAAATATGGAATTATTGATAGTTTAGGAACTTTAATAATTCCTTTAAAATATGACCTAATCGAACATCCAGCGATATACTCAAATAAATTTGCAGAATTTTTAACCAATGATTCGGGAAAGTATGGATTACTTGATTCCAATGGAGATACTCTTCTCGAAAACAAATACGAAGAAATTATCTGGGATAGACTCAAACGAGGTGAAAACCAACAAAACTATTTTATCTATAAAGAGAAAGGAAAATTTGGAGCTATAAGTACTAAAGGAGAAATAATTATACCTTTTGAATATGAACAATTATCAAATTTTAGATATCAAGATTTTACGATAGCAAAAAAGAATGGCAAATTTGGCGTTATTAACTCATTTGCCAAAACTATTATTCCTTTCGAATATAACTCAATAACTTGTAATGAAAGAAAACAATGGTGCAACCTTTTAATACTTGAAAAAGATGGTAATGTAGCTTTATCAGACTTAAAAGGACAATTAAAAATCCCTGCTATTTACCAAGAAATATTACCTTGCTTTTACGATGAAACCAATAGGTTTATTGTAAAAAAAAGCAACCTTTTTGGGATAATAGATATTGATGAAAATATAATTATTCCAATAGAATATGATGAAATATCTAATTGGGTGGAATATGGTCCAGATGAACATTTTGTAACAAAGAACAAAAAGAAAGGATTAATTAGCAGAGAGGGAGAAATAGTAATTCCACCTATTTATGATAAGATTTTAGTAAATAACTCTAAACTAATTAAAGTTAAAAAAAACAATTTATTTGGAACAATCAATTGGAAAAACGAAATAGTTAATCCAATTGAATACGAACAAATTTTATGGGAATGGCCTTATCTTACAAATAAAGAATTGGATACTATTTATTTAAAAAAGAATGGTAAATATTTTTCAGCTGACACTAAAGGAAAAGTTTTAGAGCAAAAGGTTAGCACGAAATTGATTAATGAAAAATTTAGTTATATATTAAATCACCGATAAAGCCCAGTTACTAACATCGCAATAAAAATCTACAAAATACAACTATTAATAAACATTAAATTTAATTTATATTCACAAAAAAAAAGTCAGCAACTAAAATTAGTTACTGATCTTTTTTTTATTTATTATCAATAGAAAACCTTTTAATCTAAAATTATAAAAACATGGTAATATCTAAGCTCCAACCCTACTTTTTAAATTAATTGTAAATTACATTCTTTTAACAAAATATTTTTTTTCAATCCTCAGGCAACCTTTTCTATAAAGTTTGCGTCTTTATAAATAGAACCACTAAACTAACTGTTTTTTGAAAGTTATTCAACTCTATAAAAATGAACCGAAGCTCATAAAAAGAGCTCAAAAAAACAATCGTGAAGCACAGCACGTATTGTATGAATTACATGCACCAAAAATGTTAAGCGTTTGCAGATATTACATTAAGGATTTACAACATGCAGAAGAAGCGATGTTAAATGGATTCTTTAAAGTATTTACAAATATAAAAAGTTTTAAAAACGAAGGTAGTTTTGAAGGTTGGATAAGACGTATTATGGTAAGAGAGTCTATTTCTTTTTTAAGACAGAAAAAAAACATAGAATTTGCTGTTGAAAATGTAGACATTAAACACGACCATACTAACAATATTAATAGCGAAATTGAGGTAGAACATATCCAAAAACTAATAGATAAACTACCCGAAGGCTATAAAGTGGTTTTTGTTATGTATGCAATAGAAGGCTATAAACACAGTGAGATTGCAACCTTATTAAATATAAATGAAGGCACCTCTAAATCACAATTATTTAAAGCACGAAAAATGCTTCAGCAAGAGATTAATAAATTAAATACATCGAGTTATGGCACCAATTAAATATGAAGAAGACATAAAAAGCAGGCTCGATAAAAGAACTATTAAGCCTTCTGTTAAATCTTGGGATACTTTATCGCAACGTTTAGATAACGAAGAAAAAAAGAACAATAAAAAAGGCTTTTGGTGGCTTGGTATTGCTGCTAGTGTAATTGGTGTGTTATTGGTTTCTAATTTCTTTTTAAATATTAAAACAACAAACAATATAAACACTACTGTAGTTGAAGAGATCACTACAATAGATACTTTAAAAACTGAAATTGAAAACAAAAAAAATAATTATAAAACTGAAGAAGTTATTGTTGACACAGAAGAAAGTTTAAAAGTAAAAAACAGTACAAAGTCAGCTAGAAAAAATATTAAAACTAACAATTATTTAGCTAAAAACAAAAGCTCTAAAAAAGTAATTACCAACAAAAAAGAAGCTTCTAATATTCAAATTGTAAAGTCTTTAGTTTTAGAAGAAAGCACTATTACAACCAATCAACCTTTAGTTTCTATTGAAAACACTAAACAAGAAGTAAAAACTAAAAAACTTAATATAATAGATAACGAAATAAATAACTTACTCGCTCAAGCAACAGAAGATATTGCTAGAGAAAAATCTAAAATCGTTAAAATACCAATAGACTATAACGGTTTACTTATAGCCGTAGAAGATAATATAGACGAAAGCTTTAGAGATAAGATTCTAAAAGCAGTAAAAAAAGGTTACGAGACAGTTAAGGAATCTGTTGCCGAACATAACGATTAACATAAAGAAATCATCAATTTAAAATCAATATCAACAACTGCTGATAGTCCTATCAGCGTCAAAAAACGAACAATTATGCAAACAATTACAAAGTACATTATCGCTCTATTATTAAGTTTATATATTTCAAATGTTACAGCACAAGAAACTAATGAAACATTAGCTAAATCTAAAAAAGAGGAGCAAATAATACTTTTAAAAGACAAAATAAGAGCACATGAAAAAGACGCTTTAAAAGTTGAAGTAGAGAACATTAATGATCGTGTTATAAAAAAGGAAATTACTTACGAGAAAGGAGAAGATTTAAAACAAGAAGCTGCAAAAAAACGAGCACTAAATATTGAAAACAGAATTGCACTTTTTGAAAACAAATTAGCCTTCCATGAGAGAAATAATCTACCAACACCTTTTGATGAAGACGGAAACTTGAAGAGAAAAGAATTTGACCTCACCTTTAAAAATTTAAATGACGTAAGCAACTTTACCGGTTTTACCGTCATAGACTCAGTAAAGACTCAAGTAAAATATGATCTTCGTACAACAAACGAATTGATGTTTGCTGGAGGTTATAATAATGCTATTGTAGATGGAGGGAGTTTAAAAAGTTCTCCTTACAAAATAAACCAATCTGGTTTTATGGAAATAGGTTGGAACTGGAAAACAAGATTAGGATTATCTGGAAACTCACCAAGAATTAAATATGGTCTTGCATTGCAAGTAAACCGATATCAACTTGAGGATAACAAAATTTTTGTTCAAAACGGAAATACAACAACACTAGAAACCTTTAGCGAAGACTTAAAACTGTCTGAACTAAGAATTACAAATTTAGTTGTACCTGTATATTTCGAATTTGGAAAAATGCGTAAAATTGAAAAACCAGATCGTGTACGTTACATTAATGATGGGAAATTTAAATTTGGGCTTGGTGGTTATGCTGGTTTAAGAACAGGTACTATGCTAAAACTAAAATACAAACAAGAAGGTGATAATGTAAAAGAAAAAATAAAACGCAATTACAATACTAATCCTTTTATTTATGGTGTTGGTGCTTATGTTGGCGTTGGAGATTACAGTCTATATATGAAATATGATTTATCTGAAACATTTAAAAATGATGCTCTAAAACAAAACAACATCTCACTTGGTGTGAGAATGGATTTCGATTAGTTTTTAACTGAATTAGTTAATTTAAAAAGCCGCTTCATATAACTTTGAAGCGGCTTTTGTTTATAAACTTATTTCATAAAATAAGTTTATAAAGCATAGATATTTTCAAAAACCTCTCGAAATATATTACATTTACAGCGTAATTCCGCGCAAGCGATAAACCCTCCACAATTGATATCAAAATCCTCCATAGACCAAGTATACGAAACTGCTCGATTAGAAGAGGTTATTGGCGATTTTGTTAATTTAAAAAAAGCGGGAAGTAATTTTAAAGGTCTAAGTCCGTTTAGTGAGGAGCGTTCACCAAGTTTTATGGTATCGCCTGTTAAGCAGATTTGGAAAGATTTCTCTACTGGAAAAGGAGGAAATGTAGTTGCTTTTTTAATGGAGCACGAACATTTTACGTATCCTGAAGCTATAAAATACTTAGCTAAAAAATACAATATTGAAATTGAAGAAACCGAGCAGTCTAACGAGCAAAAAGAAGCACAAGACAAACGAGAAAGTCTTTACTTAGTTAGTGAATATGCAAATACTTATTTTAAGCATATTTTGCATAATACCGATAAAGGTAAAGCTATTGGTTTGAGCTATTTTAAAGAGCGTGGCTTTACAGATGAAACCATTAAAAAATTCGAATTAGGCTATTGTACTGATGCCTGGAGTGCTTTTACAGATGAAGCTTTAAGGAAAGGTTACAAGATGGAATTTCTTGCAGGAACCGGACTAACTATAGACAAAGGAGATAAGCAGTTCGATAGGTTTAAAGGACGAGTAATGTTCCCAATACAAAGTATGAGTGGCCGCGTTTTAGGCTACGGAGGACGTATTTTAACCAACGATAAAAAAGCTGCTAAATACTTAAACTCACCAGAGAGCGATATTTACCATAAAAGTAAAGTGTTATATGGTATTTACCATGCAAAACAAGCCATTGCAAAAGAGGACAATTGTTATTTGGTAGAAGGTTATACAGATGTAATACAATTTCATCAAACTGGAGTAACTAACGTCGTTTCTTCTTCGGGAACTGCTTTAACAAGCGACCAAATTAGGTTAATAAACAGACTTACAAAAAACATAACTGTTCTTTTTGATGGTGATGCTGCTGGACTGCGTGCCTCTTTAAAAGGTATCGATCTTATTCTAGAACAAGGCATGAATGTTAGAGTTTGCTCATTCCCTGAAGGCGAAGATCCGGATAGTTTCGCCAAAACAAATACATTAGAAGAATTAAAGCATTATCTAGATGAAAATGCTAAAGACTTTATACAGTTTAAAGCTAATATTTTATTTGAAGATTCTAAAAACGATCCTATAAAAAAGGCAGATACTATTAGAGATATTATTAATAGTATTGCCAAAATTCCAGATCGTATTAAGCGTGAAGTGTACATTCAGGAATGTTCAAGAATTATGGATATTAGTGAAGGTGTTCTTTTTAGCACATTAGACCAGCTTACTCAAAAAGAAGCAAACAAAAGCAATAAATCTAGCCAAGAAAGACCACCAGAAGCTTTTGAGGTTATTAGGCATGAACAACCACCAGAAAAGGTAGACGTACAATATATTTTAGAACGAAAAATTATAGAGATTCTTTTACTTTACGGTAATAAAACTGAAGATTTTGAAGATTTGGTTTTAAAAGAAAATGAAAGCGGAGCTCTTGTTTTAGAACCTGTAACACATGAAGCTAAAGTTTTTGAGAAAGTGTTTTTAGACTTGCAAGACGATGAAATGGAATTCTCGAATCCACAGTTTAAAGATATTTACTATAAAATTATAGAAACACTTAATCAAAATCCAGATTTCTCTTCTGAGCGTTTAATAAATACTGTAGACGCTAAAATTGGACATGAAATTACAAACATTTTAATGGAAGACGAACGTCATTTTCTATCCGATTGGGAACGAAAAGATATTTTTCCGAAACTTAAAAAAGATTCAGTTGCACAATTTGTAAGCGAAACGATTCTATGCTTGCGTTGCCATTTAATTGATAGAAAAGTTATTGGCTTCCAACAACAAACTCTAGAAAACAGAAACGAGGTTAATAGAAGTGTTTTAGAAGAAGTTAAAGACTATTCTGGATTAAAAATGCTACTGTCTAGAAAATTAAATCGCGTATTATAATTGCATTGTATTAGATTGATTAACAAGATCAACTAAATTATCTACATTTAGTTTTTTCATTAATCGCGCGCGATAAGTACTTACCGTTTTCTCGTTAATTTCAAGTTCTTTAGCAATATCTTTATTACGTTTACCTGAAGCTAACAACTTTAAAACCTCTACTTCTCTTGTAGATAGTTTCTTGTAATAAGCACTCCCTTTTAAGCCTTTAGAGTTTTTATTTAAATGCTGCATTAACGTATCGCTTAAATACATACCGTCTTTATAAACTTTTAAAATAGCCTCTCTTAGTGTAATTATTCCTGCTGTTTTAGGAATAAAACCATCTGCTCCAGCTTTTATAGAACTAACGGCATAAACCTCTTCAGACTGCCCACTAAACATAATAACTTTTGTGTCTGGAAATTCACTTTTAATTCTCCTAATTGCGGTGAGTCCATTAAGTTTAGGCAAATCGATTTCTGTTAACACAACATCAACAGGAGTACTTTTAAGAAATTCGAAGATAGCCTCTCCATTATCTACACTGCCCATAAACTTTATATCGCGCGTCGCGTTAAATACAAGTTCTAGACCTTTGCTTACAATAGGATGCTGATCAACCACAAGAAGTTTGACCATAATATTTTTAAGTTTTTATTTTATTTTAAGTAGTTAAACTCAAAAAAAATTGATAATAGATAAATAAATAGCAGCGTAAAGATAAGTAATATTATAATATTTTTAACTTTTACTTAAATTCATTAGGAATTCCGCAAATTGGAATAGGTATCATCTTGTGTTTGTTAGAGTTATTGTAATTCTTAAAAATTTTAAACACTTCCTTTTCTCTTCCTTCAAAATCATTTTCTGTCATACCATTCTCACTTTTTCGCATTGCCCATTCTAGTTCTGGATATGATGCTCCTATTTGATCTTCATCACTTCTAGTATCGCCAAAAAGGCCATCGCTTGGAGCCGCTTTCATAATTGAGCTTGAAACGCCTAAATACTCTCCAATAGCATAAACTTCACTTTTTAGCAAATCGGCAATCGGACTTAAATCTACTCCTCCATCTCCGTATTTTGTATAAAAACCAACACCAAAGTCTTCCACTTTATTACCAGTTCCTGCAACAAGTAAACCTAGTAGTCCTGCATGATAATACAACGTTGTCATCCTTAAACGTGCACGTGTATTTGCTAAGGCCATATCTACAGTTTCTTGTTTACCGTCAAGAGACACTTCTGTTTTAAACTCCTCGAAAACAGGTGTTAAATCTGTTCTTGTTTCGCTAACATTAGGAAATTGTGCTTTTAACAACTTAATATGTTCTTGTGCTCTCGACACATGGCTAGCAGCTTGATGAATAGGCATTTCTACACATAAAACATCTAAACCTGTTTTTGCACATAACATAGAAGTTACTGCAGAATCTATTCCGCCAGAAATTCCCACAACAAAACCATTAACTCTTGCGTTAAGAGCATAGTCTTTTAACCAATTAACGATATGATTTACTACTTTTTCTGTTTGCATTTTCTTAAGTATTTTAAACAAAGAATAGTACCTTTGCCTAACAAAAATAAAGCAAACACTTTAGGAATAAAAATGAAAAGCCTTTTGAAACCTATTTATTTTCTTCTACTTACCTTTTTAAGCATTCTTTCTTGCGAAAAAGAAGATAAAACTGAAACCGAAATTGCCAAAATAAACATCGATTTTACTATTGAACGTTTTGACAAAGCTTTCGCTGAAGCTAAGCCTGAAAACTTACCTGAATTGAAAGAAACGTTTCCTTTTATGTTTCCTCAAAAATATGATGATTCTTTTTGGGCTAACCAAATGGTAGATACATTACAACTTGAAATACAAAGTGAGGTTCTTAAAAAGTTTAAAGACTTAAAAACGGAAACGTCAGAAATAAAATCTTTATTTCAACATTTAAAATATTATTTTCCTCAGTTTAAAACACCTAGAATAGTTTCTGTGGCCTCAGATGTAGATTATAGGAACAAAGTTATTGTTACAGATACTATTGTAATTTTACCTTTAGCCAACTATTTAGGTAATGAACATTACTTCTACCAAGGCATCCAAGAATATATTATAGAAGATTTAGAACCTGAGTTTATGACAGTAGATTTAGCTGATAACTATGCTAAATACTATACTTTTCAGCAAAGAAGAAAAACCTTTTTAGACGATTTAATCTACGAAGGAAAACTACTGTATTTTAAAGATAAAGTAATTCCGTTTAAAACAGATGCTGAGAAATTAAACTATACAGAAGACGAATATAAATGGACACAAGCTAACGAAGAGTACATTTGGCGTTATTTTGTGGACAAAGAAGTACTTTTTAGTACAGACGCAAAGTTACCAAGCCGTTTTATTAATCCTGCTCCTTTTTCTAAATTCTATCTCGAACAAATAGACACTGAATCTCCTGGAGAAATTGGTAAATATATCGGTTGGCAAATAGTACGTGCTTATATGGATAAGAATACAATATCCTTTAAACAAATGCTTACAAAAAGTACGGAAGAAATTTATGATAACGCAAATTACAAACCAAAAAAATAATGGCAAATTTAAAATCTAAAATAACTTTAAACGTAGAGTTAGACGAAAATAGAGTACCAGAAAAAATTAACTGGACTGCACAAGATGGAGGTATTACAAATGCTGAAGCTAAAGCGATGATGTTATCGGTTTGGGATAGCGAAGCGCAGGAATCTTTACGTATAGATTTATGGACAAAAGATATGCCTGTAGACGAAATGAAAGTTTTCTTTCACCAAACATTAGTTGCTATGAGTAGTACTTTTAATCGTGCAACACAGGACGAAAAAATGACTGCTACAATGAAGGACTTTTGTGACTATTTTGCTGAAAAATTAGATCTTAATAAAAAATAGGCTCATCTCACATTGAACGATTTACTTAAAAAAACCATTAAACCCATAATTATGCTTTTAGTCGATTTAAGTATGTTTTAACTCTTTGAATTTCATAAATTTAGTTTTTAACCCACAAAACTAAATTTATGAAAAAAATTACATTATTACTTACTTGTATCGCTATAAGCGTTAATGCTTTCGCACAACAAACTATATCTTTTGAAGCCTCCGAAGGTTTTACAACAGGAGATATTAACACACAAAATGGTTGGGCAGTTACTGGTTGTGGAGATAGTTGTTACATTGCTAATCAAGAAATCTCTAGCGAGCAAGTTTCCACTGGAACTCTTTCTCTTAAAACAGCTGTTGACCCTGCTTTTGGAGGACAAACTGGAGGACCTATAATGGGCGGTTTTTACGACTTCGCAACTCCGGTACCTTACGCAACTGCTGTGATTTCTTATGATATTTTTATTACACAACAAGACGCTAATAGCTCTGACTTTAGATTTGGAGTTGCCGGACCTGATACTCTTGGTGATTTATTTTTTACTCTTATCGTTGATTTTGACTTTCAAGGAAACATAAAAATTATTGATGCTGCTGGTGCTTTTCAAAATATTAGTACATGGTCTGCTAATACATGGTATAATGTAAGAGCAGAGGTAACTGGTTCAAACGTCGTTTACTTTATAAATGACACACAAGTAGGAGCATCTGTATTATTAAACGATTATGATTTTACAACATTTAGATTTGTACATGATAACTATGGTGGTGATGGCTTTATTGATAATATTAGAATAAATGATGAAATTCCGTTATCTACAAAAGAGTTTGATGCTTCGACAATTACTACTTTTTATAATAAGCAATTAAATTCTTTAATTCTAGAGTCTTCTAATTCTGCTTTCACAACTATTGAAGTTTACGATATCTTAGGTAAAAGAATAGTATCTAAAAAATTAAATTCAAAAGAAGAAACAATTAATTTAGAAACCTTACAACAAGGTGCATACATAACTAAAGTAAGCACTCTAAATGGGACAAAAACTATTAAATTTATTAAGAGCTAATCACTTTTAATAATTTAATTATAATAAAAAAAGCGACCAATTGGTCGCTTTTTTATTATGATTTATTTGCTAATTGCCCACAAGCAGCATCGATATCTTTACCTCTACTTCTTCTAACATTTACAACAATACGATTACGTTCTAATTCTTGAATGTAATTGTTTATTGCGCGACTTGAAGCTTGCTGAAACTCGCCATCATCTATAGGATTGTATTCTATTAAATTAACCTTACAAGGCACATGTTTACAAAACTTAACTAAGGCATCGATATCTTCCATTCTATCGTTAATGCCATCCCAAACTATATATTCGTAAGTAATTTTACGTTCTGTTTTCTCGTACCAATACTCTAAAGCTTCTTTTAAATCTTTAAGCGGAAAGGTTTCATTAAACGGCATAATCTTAGTTCTCACCTCATCTATTGCAGAATGAAGAGATACAGCTAAATTAAATTTAACTTCATCGTCTGCCATTTTTTTAATAATCTTAGGGACACCAGAAGTAGACACTACTATTCGTTTTGGTGACATTCCTAAACCTTCGGGAGATGTAATTTTATCTATAGACTTAATAACATTATTGTAGTTCATAAGTGGCTCTCCCATACCCATAAATACAATATTACTTAGCGGTCTATTAAAGTACAATTTGCTTTCTCTATCTATAGCAACTACCTGATCGTAAATTTCATCAGGATTTAAGTTACGCATACGTTTTAAACGCGAAGTCGCACAGAATTTACAATCTAAACTACAACCAACTTGACTAGAAACACAGGCTGTTGTTCGGGTTTCGGTTGGAATAAGTACAGATTCTACAATTAATCCATCATGTAATTTTACTGCATTTTTTACTGTACCATCGCTACTACGTTGCATAGTATCGACTTCTATATGATTAATTACAAAGTTATCTTCTAGCATTTGACGTGTTTCCTTAGAAACATTCGTCATATCCTCAAAAGCATGTGCTCCTTTACTCCATAACCATTCGTAAACTTGATTGCCACGAAAAGCTTTGTCTCCTTCTTTTACAAAAAAGTCTCTAAGTTGCTCTTTTGTTAATGCTCGTATGTCTTTTTTCTTATCTGCCATTTCATTTGCAAAAATAGAATAATTTAAGTTCTTAACTTAATGAGTGAGGCAAAACTAATAAATGAGCACATGTGCTATTTTAACTTTTTTGTATTCTTTTGAAATACTAATGACTTGTTCTATTATAAAAATCATCATTTAAAATAACAATTACAATCCTTCTTTTAAATTGTAAAAAACAGCGTTATCTAATTGTTCTTTTAAATAAGAAATAGCGCTATTACTTCTTTTTCCTGATTTGCAATACACAACAATAGGTAAAGAAATATCAATTTCTTGAAATCGTTTTGATAACTGCCCTAAAGGAATATGCTGTCCTCCAATATGATATTCTTCTCTTTCACAAGCTTCCCTAACATCCAGCAAATTATAGTTTGCTTTGTTTTTATTTAATTCATCTCGTGTGATTTCTTTGGTTGAAGTCATTCCGCAGAAAAAATCGTAATCTGTTTCTAAAGCTATAATTTCTGAAGCTTCATCTTTTTCAAATCCTAATATTTGCTGATTCAAACTTAAAGCATCAAACAACAACAGCTTATTCGTTAATACTTCTCCTATACCACAAATAATTTTAATGGCTTCATTTGCTTGTAAACTTCCAATAATACCTGGCAAAACACCTAGGACACCTATTTCTGAACAATTGGGAGACGCTTCAGGTTTTGGAGGTGTTGGATATAAACATCTATAAGTTGCACTCCCTAAATAATTAAAGACACTCACTTGACCTTCAAATTTAAAAATAGCACCGTAAACTAAAGGTTTGTTAGTAATTATTGCGGCATCATTTGTTAAGTATCTTGTTGAAAAATTATCGCTTCCATCTATTATAATATCATATTTAGAAAATAGTGCAATAGCATTTTCATGTGTTAATGCTTTGTTATAAGTGTTAAAAAGTACAAACGGATTTAATTGAGATAATCGCTTAGCAGCAGTTTCTGCTTTAGACAAACCAACATCATTAACAGTATATAGAATTTGACGCTGTAAATTACTTTGATCCACTATATCATGGTCTATTATGCCAATAGTTCCAACACCAGCAGCTGTTAAATACTGTAAAACAGGACAACCTAAACCACCAGCACCAATGACTAAAACCTTCGCCTGCTTCAATTTTAACTGTCCAGCTTCTCCTATTTTATCTAAAATAAGATGACGACTGTATTGCTTTCGTTCTTCTGCGGTAAGACTCATTACTTTTCTATTGCTTCAAAATGTTCCCAATCTTTCCAAATCACTTCTAAGCCTTGACCTTTTAACATTTTAACGATCTCTTCTGTACTTCTTTCATCGGAAATTTCAAACTGTTCTAACGATTGTGGTTCTACAGTATAACCGCCTGGATTTGTTTTAGATTCTGCGCTAATTGAAGTGGCACCTAATTGCACAATATTATTTCTAAATATTTCATTTTCTCTTGTAGACATAGATAATTCTATATCTTCATCTAACAAACGAAAAGCACAAATTAGCTGCACCAAATCACTATCGGTCATTTCTACTTTTGGTTCTAAACCTCCAGAATGCGGCCGCAACCTTGGAAATGAAATGGAGAACTTTGTCTTCCAATACGTTTTTTGTAAATATTTTAAATGTAAGGCTGTAAAGAAACTATCTGCACGCCAATCTTCTAAACCAAACAAAGCACCTAATCCAATTTTATGAACGCCTGCTTTTCCTAATCTATCTGGCGTATCTAAACGGTAATTAAAATTAGATTTTTTTCCTTTTGGATGGTGTTTCTTATACTCTTCTCTGTGATATGTTTCTTGATATACCAATACGGCGTACAATCCGTTTTCAATTAACAACTCATATTCTTCTTGATCTAAAGGCTGTACTTCGATAGTAATATTTGAAAATTGAGAACGTATTAATTTAATCGCATTTTTAATATAGCTTACTCCCACTGTTTTATTAGCTTCTCCAGTAACTAACAAGATATGGTCGTAACCTTTTGCTTTTAAAAACGCTACTTCTTTTAAAATCTCTGCATCTGTTAATGTCCGTCTTGGTATTTTATTAGTCATACTAAATCCGCAATACGTACAGATATTCTGGCACTCGTTACTTAAGTACATTGGCGCATACATTTGTATGGTATTTCCAAAGCGTTTTTTAGTCAACATACTGCTTTTCTGCGCCATTTGTTCTAAAAATGGTTTTGCAGCAGGAGAAATTAAGGCTTTAAAATCTTCTAAATCTAGTTTTTCTTTTGCTAAGGCATTTTCTACCTCAACGGTCGTTTTATTGAAGATACTTTCTAATGTGTTATCCCAATTATAAGTATCGAAAAGTGTTATAAAATTTGCCATATTTTAGTTTAAAAAACTCGTTAACGGACTACTAGCCTCTGCTTTGTTTTTAATAGGCGCTAGTTTGGCTTCAAAAGCCATTCTACCTGCTTCCACTGCCAATTTAAATGCTTTTGCCATAGCTACTGGATCTTTAGATACTGCAATTGCCGTATTTACTAAGACAGCATCTGCACCTAATTCCATTGCATAAGCCGCATGCGAAGGTGCTCCAATACCTGCATCTACAATAACAGGCACATTGGATTGCTCGATAATAATGTCTAAAAAATCTTGTGTTTTTAATCCTTTATTACTTCCTATTGGCGCTCCCAATGGCATAACACATTGCACTCCCACATCCTCTAATCGCTTACATAATACAGGATCCGCATGAATGTAAGGCATTACTACAAATCCCAATTTCACTAATGCTTCTGCTGCTTTTAAAGTCTCTATAGGATCTGGTAATAAATATCTAGGATCTGGATGAATCTCTAATTTAACCCAGTTAGTCCCTAAAGCCTCTCTTGATAATTCTGCTGCAAAAATGGCTTCTTTTGCAGTTCTAACACCAGATGTATTTGGTAATAAATTAATATGTGCATGTTGTAAATGCGTTAAAATATCATCTTCATTATTTTGAACGTCTACTCTTTTTAAAGCAACCGTTATGAGTTCGCTTTCTGAAGCCAATAAAGCTTCTTTCATTACTTCTGAAGCGCTAAATTTTCCAGTTCCTGTGAATAATCTAGAGGTAAATTCTTTATCTGCTATTTTTAATATTTTATTCATTTTTACTTTTTTGAATCTTTGTTAGATTAAGAATACTTATGCTTTTACTTCTGATGTATTTAAGATTTCACGAAACTTAGAAATGCTTGTAAAATCTTTAGTTATTGTTCCAGAAACTGCTATTCCGTAGACACCTGTTTTTATAATTGACGAAACATCTTCCATGCCAATACCGCCAATAGCAATTATAGGCGTGCCTTTTCCTAATTTATCTATTAATTGTTTGTAACCTTGGACACCCAAAACTGGACTTAAATTCTTTTTAGTTTCTGTAAATTGAAAAGGTCCTAAACCAATATAATCTACTTCTTTTTTTATTAGAACTTTGCAATCTTCCAAAGTATTTGCTGTACCTCCTATTATAAATGAATTACCTAAATAAGCTCTAACAATTAACGGACATGCGTCTGTTTTCCCTAAATGAACGCCGTCTGCTTTTACTGCTTTAGCTATTTTATAATGATCGTTTATAATTAGTTTTACTTTAAAATGACTGGTGATTTCTCTAACTTTTTTAGCGGTTTCTAAAATAGTCTCTATTGCCATTTCTTTTAAACGAAGCTGTACTAACGCTGCTCCGTTTTCACATGCTTTTTGTATGTTTCTTAAATGATCTTGAGATGTTTTACCTTGAGAAATATAATGTAGTTTACTTAGCATTTTCTATGTATTTATGTGTTCCTAGCAAGGTGTTGTTTGAATTTAAAAACTGTTCTGTATACCATTTTACATTTTTACAAGCATCTTCTATGTTCATTCCTTTTTCTAAATTAGAAGCCAATGAAGCCGATAATACACAACCACTTCCATGCTTTTGAAAAACGGTTTCTGCAATTGGCAGAATGTTTAGTTTTACTATTTTACTGTAATAGACTTCATCCCATCCTTTTTTATCTTTTCTATGACCTCCTTTTAAGTAGATATTTGTTCTTTCTGAAATAAAACCGATGGTTTCTTCTATAGATTTCTCCGGAAACAAAGCTTTAATTTCATCATAATTTGGTGTAATAAAATCGCAGTTTCTCAAGACTTCTTCTAAAACTTTTAAATCTTGTTTATTATGAAAACTAAAACCTGCACTTGCTTTTAAAACAGGATCCAGTACTATTTTTATAGTTGGATTTAGCTTTTTTAATGTTTGAATAACTGCTAATAAAACGTCCCAAGACTGGATGATTCCTATTTTTACTACAGCAATTGAAAACCGTTGAAACAATACTTCTATCTGATTTAAAATGATTTCTTTTTCAATCCAAATACAATCTTTAAATTCAATATCGTTTTGAACAGTAACTGCAGTACACACAGACAAACCGTACAAACCATGAGCTTCAAATGTTTTAATATCTGAAGTAATTCCGGCGCCACTGGATGGATCTAAACCTGCTATTGTTAATATGTAGTTTTTTTGATTCATTTTAATGGATACAGCTTATTACTCTATTTTATTAAATAAGAATTCGTGAGTGTTACACAATTACAGTGGCATCCTTTTGCCGTCAGTTCAAGTTAATTTATATAGTGTAACGCTATAAATTTGTATCAAGAACTAGCAAAAGATATAACAGAAAGTTCGACCACGCTTTTTTTTAAAGCGTGGGAACTTCCTTATAATTTTACAAATAGACTTCTGATCCTTTTTCTTTGAACTCTTTAGATTTCTCTTCCATTCCTTTTGCAATAACCTCGTTATCTACGATATCGTTAACAGCAGCAAAATCGCGTACTTCTTGAGAAATTTTCATGGAACAGAATTTTGGTCCGCACATAGAGCAAAAATGAGCAATTTTAGCACCTGCCGCAGGTAAAGTCTCATCATGATATTCGCGAGCTCGCTCTGGGTCTAATCCTAAATTAAACTGATCTTCCCAACGGAACTCGAAACGCGCCATACTTAGGGCATTGTCTCTGTGTTGCGAACCTGGATGACCTTTTGCTAAATCGGCAGCATGCGCAGCCAATTTGTAAGTCACCACACCTACGCGAACATCTTCTTTGTTTGGTAAACCTAAGTGCTCTTTTGGCGTTACGTAGCACAACATAGCGCAACCGTACCAACCTATCATTGCTGCTCCAATACCTGAAGTAATATGGTCGTAACCTGGTGCAATATCTGTAGTCAAAGGACCTAAAGTGTAAAAAGGAGCTTCATCGCAAAGTTCTATTTGCTTCTCCATATTTTCTTTAATCATGTGCATTGGCACGTGCCCTGGTCCTTCTATAAAACACTGAACTTCGTGTTTACGTGCAATTTGCGTAAGTTCTCCTAAAGTTTCTAATTCTGCAAATTGTGCTTCGTCATTAGCATCTGCAACAGAACCTGGACGAAGACCGTCTCCTAAAGAAAAGGCAACATCGTACTGTTTTAAGATCTCGCAAATATCTTCGAAATGCGTATATAAAAAACTTTCTTTATGATGTGCCAAACACCACTTTGCCATAATAGATCCACCACGAGATACAATACCAGTAACACGTTTTGCGGTCATTGGTACATAACGTAATAATACGCCTGCGTGAATGGTAAAATAATCGACGCCTTGTTCGGCTTGCTCTATTAATGTATCGCGAAAAATCTCCCATGTTAAGTCTTCGGCAACACCATTTACTTTTTCTAATGCTTGGTAAATAGGCACAGTACCCACTGGCACTGGAGAATTACGAATAATCCATTCGCGTGTTTCGTGAATATTTTCTCCGGTAGATAAATCCATAATATTATCCGCTCCCCAACGGCAAGCCCACACAGCTTTTTCAACTTCTTCTTCTATAGAAGAGGTAACGGCAGAGTTTCCAATATTTGCATTTATTTTTACTAAGAAGTTTCGACCTAAAATCATAGGTTCTGCTTCTGGGTGATTTATGTTTGATGGAATTATTGCACGACCTCTTGCAACTTCTGATCTTACAAATTCAGGTGTAATTTTATCTGGAATAGAAGCACCAAAATGTTCGCCTTTGTGTTGCTTTCTAATCTCTGTCATTTCATCTATTCGTTGGTTTTCTCGAATAGCGATATACTCCATTTCTGGTGTAATTATTCCTTTTTTAGCATAATGTAATTGGGTTACATTTTGACCTTTTTTAGCTCTTAACGGATTCTTTAATAACTTAAAACGCATATGATCTAAACTCGCATCGTTTAAACGCTCGTTGCAATATTCTGAAGAAAATGAAGCTAATTCCTCTACATCACCACGTTCTTTAATCCATGGCTCTCTAATTCTTTCGATACCACTATGCACATCTATAGCTTTGTCTGGATCTGTGTAAGGTCCAGAAGTATCATAAATAGTTACGGGCTCGTTGGGTGTTTTCTTTTTTGTCATTGAGTCTACCGTATCACTCAATGTAATTTCACGCATGGCCACTTTAATTTGTGGGTGCATTTTTCCGTTGACATAGATTTTCTTAGAATTCGGAAACGGATGTCTTGTAATACCGTTTTGCTTGGGCGCTGTGTCTTTGTTCTTCATTTGATAATTGGTTTCCTTTTAAAATAAAAATCATCCTCCTTGAGTAGATTTTATAATTAAAATATCATCATTATTGTGAAGTAATCTTGAAGACCAATTTGTTTTTTTAACCACAGTATTATTTATAGCAATAGCAATTCCGTTTGTTTGAATTTTTAAATTTTCAACAAACTCTTCTAATGTTACGTGTTCTAAAATGTGGTGATCTTCTTGGTTTACTTTTATAGTAATCATATTTATAAAATATTACTGTAAACCAAAATGGTAGTATTTCGATGTCTTATCGAACATAACTTTTTCCTACGTTGGTATTAACCAAATCAGGTTCTAAGGATGTTTCTCAAACTAATTTAATAGCTACTCCTAAAGTTTACACATCAAATATAGAAGATTATTTATGACTTTAATACCCTTTTGAATTTATTTTTTGAAATCGTTGGTTTTTGAAAAACACATTTTAACTAAAATCTATTTCCATAAAAATGAAACAAATTGAAGTCATAAAAAAAGGGATTCATAATTGTTTTCCAATTACGAATCCCTTTTATTACACACATAAGTATGTGTATAATACTATTATAAATTTAATAGCTTAGTAACTTTTCTATCTTAGCTTTTACTTTTTCTGTTGAAGGAATCATGGTTTGCTCTAAAGTAGAATTTAATGGTATTGCTGGCATATTTTCACTACCAATAGTCATTACTGGAGCATCTAAATACTTAAAGCATTCTTCTTGAATTTTCCCAGATAATGCTCTTGCAAAACTATTATCTGAAGGCTCTTCTGTTACAACAAGACACTTTCCTGTTTTCTTAACCGATTTCATAATCGTGTCTTCATCTAAAGGATATAAAGTACGTAAATCGATAACTTCTATCTGATCTTGCATCCCTAATTCTTCCGATGCATTCATTGCCCAATGCACTCCCATACCGTAGGTAACAATAGTTAATGTTTCTACATTTTCTTGTTTCCAAATTTCTTGTAAAACCCATGCTTTACCAAAAGGCAATACATAATCTTCGCTTGGCTCGACAGATGTTGCACCTTGTGTTCCTGGCACTTTAGACCAATACAAACCTTTGTGTTCTAAAATCACTACAGGATTTGGGTCGTAATATGCCGCTTTCATTAATCCTTTTAAATCGGCACCATTACTTGGATACGCTATTTTAATACCACGAATATTTGTGATTACAGATTCTACTGAAGAAGAATGGTAAGGTCCACCACTTCCATAAGCACCAATTGGCACTCTAAGAATCATAGACACTGGCCATTTACCATTAGATAAATAACAACTTCTACTCACTTCTGTAAACAACTGATTTAAGCCAGGCCAAATATAATCGGCAAACTGAACCTCAACAATTGGTTTTAATCCAACGGCACTCATACCAACGGTAGAACCTACAATAAAAGCTTCTTGTATTGGTGTATTAAACACACGATCGTCTCCAAATTTTTGTGCTAATGTTGCTGCTTCTCTAAAAACACCACCAAGTCGTCCACCAACATCTTGTCCGTAAAGCAAACATTCTTTGTGCTTTTTCATCAGTTCTTCGACTGCAAATAAAGCGCAATCTACCATGACTACTTTCTCTGCGCCTTCTGGTGAACGTGTTCCTTTTTCCTCGGTAATTGGTGTGGGTACAAAATCGTTTGTAAATAAATCTTCAGGTTTTGGATCTTCGGCTAATAATGCTCTTTCAAAATCGGATTGCACTTTCGCTTTCGCGGAATTTTCAATGTCTAAAACGTCTTGTTCTGAAAATCCTGCATCTAGTAATTGTTTTTTAATAACTGGATAAGGATCACGAGAACGTGCCTCTTCTAAATCGTCGCGATACCATTCCATTCTTACACCAGAAGTATGGTGATTTAATAACGGTACTTTTGCGTGTACTAAAAATGGTCTACGCTCTGTACGAATAGTTTCTATTACTTTTTCTAAGGCTTCGTAACTTTCTGTAAAGTTTGCACCATCTATTGAGATAGCATCTAGTCCTTTAAATCCTGCTGCATATTCGAAAGCATTTTGCGCTCTCGTTTCTGCTGCATTGGCACTAATATCCCAACCGTTATCTTGTACTAAATATAAAATTGGCATTTGCTTTAAAGCCGCCATTTGAAAAGCTTCTGCTATTTCTCCTTCGGTTACAGAGGCGTCTCCTAAAGAACACACCACGAATGGTAAATCTTTAAGTGTTTTATCGTCTAATCCTTGTAATTCTTTATACTGCATTCCCATAGCAACTCCTGTTGCTGGAATGGTTTGCATTCCTGTTGCAGAGGATTGGTGTGGTATTTTTGGTTTATCGTCGTCCTTTAAACTTGGATGTGAATAGTATGTTCTTCCTCCAGAAAATGGATCGTCTTTTTTGGCTAACAATTGCAACATTAAATCGTAAGGTTCTAAACCAAAAGATAATAACATGGCATCGTCTCTGTAATATGGAAATGCATAATCTTGAGGTAATAATTGTAAACCTAAAGCAATTTGAATGGCTTCGTGTCCACGAGATGTTGCATGTACGTATTTTGAAACTTGTTTAAAATTAGCTTCGTATAATTCTGCCATTGCTTTTGCTGTGCAGAGTTTTGAAAATCCTTTTTTTAGTGTTTCTTTTTTCATCTTTAGTGACCGCGAAAGCGGTTATCTTTTGTCATTCCTGCGTAGGCAGGAATCTATTTTTAATTACTTGGTTTCTGTGGTTTCCTGCCTGCGCAGGAATGACAAACTCTGTATCAGTTCGAGTGAAATTGCTTTTACTGCAATTTTGTATCGAGAACTTTTATTGCTTCTCGATACAATTCCGATAAAAAATCGAAATCACTAGAAGTGACATTGCGCACGCGTTAGGGATTGAGGCATTTGTTGAAGCTCTTTTTTGTTTTTCTCAAAAAAAGCGACTGCCGAAAGCCCGACCCTTGTGGTAACGCCCAAATGACTTTAAGCCTTAATCATCCATCCAAATTTATCTTCTACCTTTCCTGTTTTTATAGCATTTAAGGTGTTATTTACTTCTAAACCAACTGGGCTTTCGTTAGAGACATGAATGGTTTCGCCTTCTAATCCGATTTCTTGAATGTAAGCGATACCAACAGCTGTACCTGTCCCGAAAGCTTCTTCTAAGGTTTTATTTTTTGATGCTTCTTGAACCTCATCGATTGTGATGGCACGTTCTATAACTTCGTAACCTTTATCTCTTAAAACGTCGATAACACTCATGCGCGTGATGCCGTCTAATATAGAACCGTCGCGTTTTGGCGTGATGAATTTACCATCGATTTTAAAGAAAATATTCATGGTTCCTACTTCCTGAATATATTTATGTTCTACTGCGTCTAGCCACAATACTTGGTCATAACCTTTAGCTTTTGCTAACTCTGTTGGACGAATGGCTGCCGCGTAATTACCTGCTGCTTTTGCCTCTCCTGTTCCTCCTGCTGCTGCACGTATATACTGTTTTTCGGCCCACAATTTAATACGATTACTAAAAAATGGTCCTGCTGGAGATGCCATGATTATAAACTTATAATGATTTGCTGCACGCATACCAATAAATGGCTCGTCGGCATACATGAATGGCCTTAAGTATAGAGCACTTCCGTCTGCTGGTGGAATCCAACTACGTTCGATATCTACTAATTGTTTTAAACCTTCTACGAATAAATCTTCTGGAAAATTAGGCATTCCCATTCGGTCTGCACTTGTATTTAATCGTGCTGCATTTTTATCTGCTCTAAATAACATTGGGTTTCCATTTGCATCTATAGTTGCTTTCATGCCTTCGAAAATGGCTTGCCCATAATGTAATGCCATTGCTGCTGGATGTGTTGGAATCATTCCCATTGGGATTATTCTTGGGTTTACCCATGTGCCATTATCGTAATCGCAAATAAACATGTGATCTGTGAATGTTGTGCCTAATGGTATGTTGTTGAAGTCTATGTTTGTGACTTGAGATTCCGTTACTTTTTGTATTGATATGTTGTGGCTCATAATTTTTGTCATTCCTGCAAAAGCAGGAATCTATATTTATTTAGTACTTATTTTGTGGATTCCTACCTACGCAGGAATGACAAAACGTTTATATTGTTCTGTTTACATCGAATTGTTCGAAATAATCTGCAACTCTTTTTACGAAGCTTCCTCCTAAGAATCCGTCTACTACACGATGATCGAAAGAGAGTGATAAATACATCATGCTACGAATAGCTATTTCGTCGCCTTTCTCGGTAGTGATTACTTCTGGTCTTTTTTTGATGATTCCTAAAGCTAAAATGGCAACTTCGGGTTGATTGATAATTGGTGTTCCCATGACGCTTCCAAAGGTTCCAACGTTAGAAATGGTGAAGGTGCTGCCTTTAATATCGTCGCCTGACAATTTATTTTCTCTAGCTTTTCCTGCTAGTTCGTTTACGTTAGCCGCAATTTGTTTTAGGTCTTTTGTATCTGCGTTTCTAACCACAGGAACTATTAAATTCCCGCTTGGTAAAGCTGTTGCCATACCAATATTAATATCTTCTTTTACAATAATGTTATTACCATCTACCGAAGCATTGATATTCGGAAAATCTTTAACCGCTTTCGCTACCGCTTCTACAAATAATGGTGTAAAAGTTAAACGTTCTCCGTGCTTTTCTTGAAAAGCTACTTTGTTTGCATTTCTCCAATTCACCATATTCGTTAAATCGGCTTCTACATACGCCGTAACGTGTGGTGATGTGTGTTTTGAGTACACCATATGATCTGCAATCATTTGGCGCATACGGTCCATTTCGATTACTTTTCCTTTGCCTTTATCGAAGTTTAATTGTGGGATTCTATATGCTGTTGGATCTTTTTCTGCTACTGGTTGTGCGAATTTGTATGGTCGTCCGTCGTCTATATATTGAAATACATCACTTTTACGTAACCTACCTTCGTTTCCAGTTGCTGGAATACGTGCTAACTCTTCGAAACTAATGTGATGTTCTTTTGCTATTTTTATAATTAGTGGCGAAAAGAACGTGTTACTGTTTGATGTTGAAAATGACGTTGAAGTTGAAGTCGAAGCTGCCTGAACAGGTTTTTGTCTTTTTACTTCTTTTTTCTTTTTCTGTGGTTCTTCGCTATCGCTTTTGCCAACATGCTTCTTGTTTGAAGATTTTACTTCTTCTGATACTTCAAGAATTGCCATAACTTCTCCAACAGGCACAACATCTTTTGCTTGAAACATGGTTTTTACTAAAGTTCCTGCTGCTGGTGCAGGCACTTCGTTATCAACCTTATCTGTTGCTACTTCTAGTATAATATCTCCTTCTTCGAAAGCGTCTCCTTCTGATATTAACCAATTGATAATTGTTCCTTCGGTTATACTTTCGCCCATTTTAGGCATTTTTAATTCAAAATTCTTCAAGCTAGATTTGTTTTTATTTCAAGAAATAAAGATAAGATATAATAGAATTCTCAATTGTTAAAAACTTACAAATTAACTCGTAAAAGAATTATATTCTTTTAAACAAAATAAATAAAGATTATTTTTCTTTTATACTTACTTTTGAAGACGCTAAAAAAATTATATTCTTATGTCGAATACTCTTGATAAAATAGACACACAAATTCTAGACATTCTCCAAACAGATAGTAACAGAACTACAAAAAGTATTGCAACAGAATTAGGCATGACAACGTCACCTATTTTTGAGCGTATTAAAAAACTTGAAAAAGAAGGTTATATAAAAAAATATGTAGCCGTTTTAGACAACAAGAAAATAGGTTTAAAACTTACCGTATTTATAGGTATTACCTTGCAAGGTCACACTAGAAGCTATTTAGAGAAGTTTGTAAAGGAAATAAACAACTTTCCTGAAGTTGTGGAATGCCACAGAGTAAGTGGGAATTTTGATTACTTATTAAAATTAGTAGTTGAAGATATTGAGGCTTATGAAACTTTTATAATAACGAAACTTACACTACTTCCATATTTAGGAAATGTACAGAGTTTAATTGCTTTATCGACAAGTAAAGAAACTAATAAGATTGATTTGAGTGCAGTTTTATAACTCTTAATTATTGGATAAAAAATAAAACAAAAGCGCCTAAATTCAATTACAAAAAAATAGATAGAAGCTCACGAAGGCTACAACACTTTATTTTTTAAATGTATCACGAAGTGTTTTATAAACATCATCTTGCATTTTCATATCCTCAGGCACTTCTCTTAAAGGCTCGACAGCTTTTAAACTCTCATGGCAATCTGCTGGTAATTGTTGGTATAATTGTGTTCCTTTAGTTTTCCAAGCAATCATCTCGTCGCTTACTTGCTTAATAACTTTTGCTGGATTACCAACAACTAAACTACGCTTAGGAATCTTGGTTTCTGCTTTTACAAAAGCCATTGCTCCTACTATAGATTCATCACCAATTTCGGCATCGTCCATAATCACTGTGTTCATTCCGATTAGACAGTTTCTACCCAAATTTGCACCATGAATAATAGCACCATGACCAACGTGTGCGCTTTCTTTAAGCGTAATCGACTTACCTGGAAACATATGTACAGTACAGTTTTCTTGTACGTTTACACCATCTTCTAAAATAATTTGCCCCCAATCTCCACGAATGGCAGCGCCTGGACCAATGTAACAGTTTTTACCAATAATAACATTTCCTGTTACGGCTGCTAATGGATGTATAAAACTAGACTCATGAACAACCGGTGTATAACCTTTAAAACTGTAAACCATAATTTTATTAATAATTATTAAACTGTTAAATACTCATAAAAATGACAAAGAAACGTAAGGTTTTGTATATTTAAACCTACTACTCCCAAATAAACATATCAAATTATGAATCACACAACATCATCTTATACTATACAAAAAGAGGACATCCCTCAATTAAAATTTTCTAAAACAGAAATTTTAAGTAGCGCTAAAAAAAGAAAATTAAGATCTCATTATTTAGAGCGTGCTTCACAACTAGGCAACTTATTAAAAACTAAAGTGAAAATTTATTTTATAGATAGCACCAATAAATTGATAAGTGTAAACACAACTATTTGGGCTGTAACTTCTAATTTTGTTGTTTTAAAACAAGGAATTACAATCCCAAAACATAGTATTATTTACATAGAGTAAATCCTGTTTTATTTAAATCCTTTTAGTTTTTCTTTTGTAAAATCTGAAAGCACCAATCTACCACTAGTTTGAGCGCGTTCTGCTAAAAGTGAATCCCAATCGTCTGTGCCTTGCCAGAAGACCTTTTTCATTTCTAGCATAGCCTCAGTATTGTAAGTACATAAATGTTCTGCTGTTGTTTTCACAGCTTCATCTAACATTTCTGTGCTTTCATAAACTTGGGTAAATAATCCTTTTTGTTTAGCCCATTCTGCAGGATAAAACGTGTTTGCATCTATTGCTATTTGCGACATTGCACTTAATCCCATTTTACGCTCAATGGCTGGTCCAACAACAAATGGTCCAATTCCAATATTTAATTCACTAAGCTTAATAGCTGCGAATTTTGAAGCCATACAATAATCTGTTGAAGCAGCTAAACCAACACCACCACCAACAGTTTTTCCTTGAATGCGTCCAATAATAAATTTCGGACATTTACGCATCGCATTAATCACGTTTGCAAAACCAGAAAAGAATACTTTTCCTGTTGCTGCATCGTTAATGTTTATTAACTCTTCGAAGCTTGCTCCTGCACAAAATGTTCTATCGCCTCCACTTTTTAAAACAACAACTTTAATAGCGTCATTTGTTCCCGCATCTGTAATGGTTTGCGCTAGTTTTGCTAATACATCTCCTGGCAACGAGTTATGCGCAGGATGAAAGAATTCTATATATCCTACTTCGTTTTGTATAACTAATTTTACGTATGGTGTGTTCATGTTATTTATTCTTTTGTCATTCCTGTGAAGACAGGAATCTATTTTATATTACAACTTTCTATTGTGGATTCCTGCCTGCGCAGGAATGACAAACTATATTAATCCGAATTGTTCAAAATGATGATTAAGATGCTTTCTTTCTAGTAAATATGATTCGTATTTATTTAATTCACCGAAAACTAAATTCTTTAATTTAGCTTTTGGATTTTCTTTAAAATACTCTAAATACTTTTCTCGTTGTATTTTAAACTTTTCAATAGCTGTAGCTAAATCAGAATGCTTTAATGTATCTAAAGTATCTTTTTCAAGATGCGGAAATTGCGTTTTAAGCGGAAACTTCTCAAAGCTCCACAAACTATTATGTACTTTTTCTAGAATCTTTTCTGGTGTCGCTATTTCAAAATCTTGAATTTCTCCTGAAGCAATTTTATAAGTATATTCTAAATGCTCAATCATATGCTGAGGTGTCATAATTCCCCATTTTGGCTTAGCATCTTCTTTTAATGCGTAAAGACAATCGTTGATTTTGTCCTCAGTCATTTCAGTTAAAACTTCTTGCTTTTTCTGAACCATAGTTAAGACTGTTGCAAAAGCGACTTTCTCATCGGTATTCGCATCGAAAATTTCTGCATACCATTTTACAATTCCGCTTGGATGCTCTGCAGAAGCAACATCTCTATCTACTTTCTGCTTACATGTTAAACGTACATAAATAGTATCGTTGTGATATAAGGGACGTAAGAATCGACATTCTTCTAATCCGTAATTAGCTGAAACTGGGCCTTTATTTGGGTATACAAATAGTCCGGCTGCTGCTGAAATAATAAAATAACCATGCGCTGTTCTTTGTTCGAAAATACTTCCGTCTAAAGATGTAATATCTGTATGCGCATAGAAATGATCCCAAGTAACATTTGCAAAATTGATAATATCTGTATCTGTAAATGTACGTCTGTGGGTTTTCATAGACATTCCTGGCTGAATATCTTCCCAATGGTATTTAAATGGATGCTGTGGTGCTTCCTTATATTTTGCATTTTGCTGATAAATACCTGTAATTTCTGTTATTGTTGTTGGCGAACCTTGGATTGCGGTACGTTGCAAATAATGCTTTATTCCTCGCATGCCTCCCATTTCTTCTCCACCTCCTGCTCGTCCTGGACCTCCATGCACCAAGTATGGCAATGGTGAACCATGACCTGTACTTTCTTTAGCCATATCGCGATTTACAACCATAATTCTTCCATGATGACTTGCGGCGTTTATAACATACTCTTTAGCAATTTTATCGTCGTTTGTTGCTATTGACGACACTAAAGACCCTTTACCCATTTGCGCTAACAAAATAGCTTCATCTAAGTTTTTATAAGGCATTATTGTACTTACTGGACCAAAAGCCTCACGTTCGTGAATTATTGTATTTTCAAAAGGATGATCAGAGCGTAATAAAATTGGACTAATAAAAGCACCTTTTTTAGGATCTGCTCCAATGGTATTTATTTCATCTAAACTTCCATAAACAATTTGTGCTTCTTTAGATAAATCATTTACAGAATCTCTAACTGCCTGCACTTGTTGATGACTAACTAAAGATCCCATTCTAACTTCTTTTAATCTTGGATCTCCAATAGTTATCTTATCTAATGCTTTTGACAATGCTGTTTGCACATCTTCCACTAAATTTTGCGGAACAATTATTCTACGTATTGCAGTACATTTTTGTCCTGCTTTAACCGTCATTTCTTTTCTAACTTCTTTTATAAACAAGTCGAATTCTGGTGTTCCCGGAACTGCGTCTTCTCCTAAAATAGATGCATTTAAAGAATCAGCTTCCATAGTAAATGGTACTGACTCTTGTATTAATTGCGGATGCGCTTTTAATAAGCGTCCTACTTTTGCTGAACCTGTAAAAGTGACTACATCCTGAGACTCTACAGTGTCAAGAATTGTTTTTACGGTTCCGTTTATAATTTGTAATGCACCTTCTGGTAAAATACCAGATGCTATAATTTCTTTTGCTACAGCTTCGGCTAAATAAGATGTTGAAGGTGCTGGTAAAACTACAGCAGGCACTCCAGCCATCCAGTTTACTGCACATTTTTCTAACATTCCCCAGACTGGGAAGTTGAATGCATTAATATGAACTGCAACTCCTCTTTTAGGCACCATAATATGATGCGCCATAAAACGACCACCTCGAGACAAATCTATAGCATCGCCTTCTACGTGATATGGTTGGTTTGGAAACAACTTTCTAAGTGAAGCGTTTGCGAATAAATTTCCGAAACCACCTTCGATGTCAATCCAACTATCTACTTTAGTTGCTCCTGTTCTGTAACTTAAATCGTAAAAAGCATTTTTTCTTTTAGTAAGGTATAATGCTAATTTTTTAAGCATGTTTCCACGTTCTTGGAAAGTCATTTTTCTAAGAACCTCTCCTCCCTTTGTTCTTCCGTAATTAAGAATTTCGGGAACATCTAAACCTTCGATAGCAATACTAGTGAAGGCTTCACCTGTTACTGCGTCTAGAATTGGTGTTCCTTCTTCTTTTCCTGTTGTCCATTGACCTTGAACGTAATGCTGAATTTTATTCATCTTACTTTTTACTTTATAGTGGATTCCGCATTAAGTACGGAATGACAAATCTTTAATTAATCACTAATCTTAGTTAGCATGCGCGTTAAGGATTGAGGCATTTGTTGAAGCTCTTTTTTATTTTTCTCAAAAAAAGCGACTGCCGAAAGCCTGACCCTTGTGGTAACGCCCAAATTTTAAATATTCACATTTTCGATAATCGCTGCATAACCTTGCCCAACGCCAATACACATAGTAATTAACGCGTATTTTTTGTTCTGATTTTGCAACTCTAAAGCTGCCGAATGTGCAACTCTTGCTCCTGTAACTCCCAACGGATGACCTATTGCAATAGCTCCACCATTTGGATTGATTCTTGGGTCGTTATCCGCAATTCCCCAAGCACGAATGCAGGCCAAAGCTTGTGCTGCAAAGGCTTCGTTAAGCTCGATAATATCGATATCGTCCATTGTTAAACCTGCTTTTGCTAATGCTTTATTTGATGCTTGCACTGGACCAATGCCCATAATTCTTGGCTCGACACCAACTACTGCAGAACTTACGATTCTTGCTAATGGTTTTAGGTTGTATTTTTTTACTGCATCTGCTGATGCTATAATTGTTGCTGCTGCTCCATCGTTTAATCCTGAAGAATTTCCGGCTGTTACGCTTCCGCCTTCTTTTTTAAAGGCTGCTCTTAGTTTTCCTAAAACCTCTAAAGAAGATGTAGGCTTTATAAACTCGTCTTTAGAAAATTGTATTGGATCTTTTTTACGTTGTGGAATCTCTACAGTAACTATTTCTTTTGCTAATCGACCGCTTTCTTGTGCTTTGGTTGCTTTTTGCTGACTCCAAAGTGCGAATTTATCTTGGTCTTCGCGAGAGATATTATATTTTTCGACTAGGTTTTCAGCAGTATTCCCCATACCGTCTGTTCCGTATAATGCTTGCATTTTAGGATTTATGAAACGCCATCCAAAAGTGGAATCGTACATTTTAGAGTCGCCTCCAAATGCGGTTGATGGTTTTGCCATTACGTATGGTCCACGCGTCATGTTCTCTACACCTCCAGAAATAAACACGTCTCCATCTCCTGCTTTTATAGCACGATTTGCGTGTATAATTGCTGATAAACCTGAGCTACATAAACGATTTACTGTTTCTCCTGGAACTGTAAATGGTAACCCTGCTAAAAGTGATGACATTCTCGCAACGTTACGATTGTCTTCTCCTGCTTGATTGGCGCAGCCCATAATAACATCGTCATACGCTTCTTTTGGAATACTTGGATTACGTTTTACAATTTCTGAAATCACTAATGCTCCTAAATCATCTGTACGAACAGCTGATAATGTGCCTTTGTAGTTTCCTATTGGTGTCCTGATTCCGTCTATTATGTATGCTTCTTTCATAATTATTTTAATTTTGCAGAAAACGCAGCTTTTTGTATTAAATCTAAATATTTATTCTCTTTATTTTTTTCAAAATAAGAAGTAATCATAATTGAAGATTCTTCATCATTTTCTTTACAATAAATGAACATGATATATACTTCTCCTTCTCTCTCTAGACTACTTTTAGTAAAAAGTATCTTTTTACCATCTTCATGAGTCACTTCTCCTTTATCTAGTATTGTCATACCAGCTTTTGCCTTCTGATTTTCTAAATCTTTTTTCATATCCGCATAAGAAGAAGGTACAACCATACCAATGATAGCAGATTTTTGATCTTCAGTTAAATATGAATTCCCTTGTACTATTGAATAAACTTTTTCGTCTATCTCCATGTCAATATCTGACTTATACATCAAAGATAAAGCCTGTTCTAATTTTTCATCTTCAGGTTTTGAAGTATCATCTTGTTGCGAAAATCCAAATGCACAAATACAGAGTGTAATTAATAGTATACTTTTTTTTATCATTTTCTTATTTTTTAATTATTAAAATATTTCACTAACATTACTTCACTCTCTATTCGAAGTAATTATTCCCAATCTTTTTGGTCACGATAAACGACACCTTTAAAAAATGCAACCCTTTCATCTCCTCTTTTTACTTCAATAATATTGAAGCCTAATCTATTTTTTACAGTTTCTATTATTGATTCTGCAACTATATAATCGCCTTCGCTTAACGTTTTTATAGCCCTTTTTGCTTGAGTAATTCCTAATAACCCAAAGCTATACAAACGGCTATGTATGCTTCCATTTTTGAAATTGAAGTCAAAAATTGAAACTTCTATTTCTAATTAATATTTTTATTTTACAAATTAGATTCCCGTCTTCTCAAGTTTTTTTTAGTTTATTAGCGCAGAAAATGTATCTCCATTTCTAATATCTCCTGTATTGTACCCTTTCATAAACCACTCCATTCGCTGAGCAGATGTACCGTGTGTAAAGCTATCGGAATTCGCAGTTCCACTGGATCTTTTTTGAATGGTATCATCTCCAACAGCATTTGCAGCACTAAGTGCTTCTTCAATATCTCCTGCTTCTAAATATTCTTTATTATGATGTGCCCAAACACCTGCATAAAAATCGGCTTGTAATTCTTGTGCTACAGATAATTTGTTACCTCCAACAGCATCGGTTTGCTGTTGTAACTGTCTTACTTTAGTAGAAGTCCCAAGGATAGTTTGAATGTGATGTCCAACTTCGTGAGCCGTAACATAAGCAATAGCGAAATCGCCTCCTTTAGCACCAAAACGTGTTTTTAGCTCATCGAAAAAAGCTAAATCCATATATAATTTTTGATCTCCAGGACAATAAAACGGACCTGATGCAGAGGTTGCATTACCACAAGCTGTAGAAACAGCATCTGTAAATAATACCATTTTAGGTTCTTTGTAATCACCTAAGTTATATTCTTGAAAAATACCGTTCCAGACATCTTCAGTATCTGCTAAAACGGTCGCCATAAAATTACCCATGACTTTTTCTTCATTAGTTAACACTCTTGTTTGAACTTGTTGTGTGGTTTGGCTATTTCCTATTTGTTCTACTAATGGTGCTATTTGCTGCCCTGTTTCGCCACCAAAAAGCTGCAAAAGAATAACTACAACAGCTACTAAACCGCCACCTGCAACTATTTTACCTTTACTTCCTTTTGCGCGTTGATCTTCAACATTACCACTTTGTCTTCTACCTTGCCATTTCATATTTTAACGCTACGCTTTATTTGTTATATTTATTTTACTCCCAATCTTTTTGCGTTCTGTAAACTACTCCTTTAAAAAGCGCCACTAACTCTTCTCCTCTTTTTACTTCAATAATATTAAAACCTAATCTATTTTTTACGTTTTCAATAACAGATTCTGCTATAATATAATCTCCTTCGTTTAATGCTTCAATATGATTAATACTTGTTTCTATAGAAACCGCATATTTACCATGCGTGTTTGCTGCAAATCCAAAAGCTGTATCTGCTAATGAGTAGCTAATTCCACCATGTGCTTTCCTCATGCTATTTAGCATTTCTTTTCTAATCGTCATTCCGACTTTGCATCGTCCGATTTCGCATTCTAGAATTTCTATTCCTAACCAAGTGCTGTAAGCATCTTGAGATAGCATTTTATGTGGAATTTGTTCGCCTTTCATATTCTGTTTTGTAATTGCGAGGACGAAGGACGTAGCAATCTCATTATAAGATTCTTCGCTTCGCTCTGAATGACTCTCTATTAAAAAAATGTTTTATTTTCTTTATTCATTTTACGCAATAATGGACTACAACGGTATCTATCTTCGTGATATTCGTTATACAATGCATCTAATTTTGATACACACCAATCGATTCCTTTTTCGTCTGCCCAAGCTAATAATCCTTTAGGATAATTTACACCTTTAGTCATTGCAATGTCTATATCTTCTGCTGATGCTATGTTTAAAAATAATGCATCTGCTGCTTCATTGATTAGCATTACTAAAACTCTATCGAAAATAGTTTGTGACAAAGCTGGATCTTCTGTTGGCTCTGGTTTTATAGCTCCTTCTGAATAATCATAAAATCCTTTTCCAGATTTACGTCCTAAATAACCTGCTTCTGAAAAACGTTTTTGAGTAAATGATGGCTTGTATCTTGGATCGAAATAAAATGCTGTAAAAACTGTCTCGGTTACTGTGTAATTAACATCGTTTCCTATGAAATCCATAAGCTCGAATGCTCCCATTCTAAAATGACCTAAAGATTTTAAACTATGATCTATCGTTGCAAAGTCGGCTAAACCTTCTTCGTAAATTCTTAATGACTCTCCGTAAAATGGTCTTGCCACTCTGTTTACTATAAATCCTGGAGTATCTTTAGCGACTGCTACTACTTTTTTCCAATCTTTAATAGTTTCTATTGCTTTTGCAAGCACATCTTTTGATGTTTGAATAGCTGGAATAACCTCAACCAACTTCATTAAAGGTGCTGGATTAAAAAAGTGAATTCCAACACAACGTTCTGGTTTATTAAGTGATGCTGCAATGGATGCTATTGATAAACTGGATGTGTTTGATGCAATTATACAATCATCAGCAACATAGCTTTCTAATTCTGAAAACACTTTTTTCTTGATGTCTAGGTTTTCAATAATAGCTTCGATAGTAAGATTTGAATCTGCTAAATCTTTTAAATTATTGACATAAGAGATGTTAGATTGGATTCTATTTTTTTCTTCAGAATCTATTCTTCCTTTTTCAATTAAACGATTTAGAATTTTTTCTAAAGCTGCTTTAGCCTTATCTAATGCTGCTTGATTGGTATCGTATAATTTTACTTTACAACCAGAAGTTGCAGCAACTTGCGCGATACCACTTCCCATTGTTCCTCCTCCAATGATTCCTACGTTCATATGTTTTCTTTTATTGTGGATTCCTGCTTTCGCAGGAATGACAAAACTGATTATTTTATTTATCCTCGATATGAAATTGCAGAAAAAGCAATTTTATTCGAACTGACAACTTTTATTTTCCTTTGAATTCTGGTTTTCTCTTTTCTATAAATGCAGCAACTCCTTCTGCATAATCTTCACTTTGTGCTGCTTCAATTTGAAATTTTGATTCTAATGCTAATTGCGCTTCTAAATCATTTGTCATAGATTGATTAAATAATTCTTTAATCATACCTAATGCTTTGGTTGGCATATTTGCTAGTTTTAAAGCTAGTTTATTTACGTCATCTTCAAAACTTTCTAGTGGAATCATTTTATAAATCATTCCCATTTTTTCTGCTTCTTCAGCTCCAATTTTATCACCTAACATCGCTAATGCTAATGCTTTTTGAAAACCTATTAGTCTTGGTAAAAAGAAAGTTCCTGCACTATCTGGAACTAAACCAATTAAACTAAAGGCTTGAATAAAACTTACTTTTTCATGCGCTACAACAATATCACAAGCTAAAGCTATATTTGCACCTGCTCCTGCTGCTACTCCATTTACAGCTGCGATTACTGGTTTTTTAATATTTCTTATTCTTGTTATAATTGGATTATAATGCTCTTCTAATATTTTTTTAAATCCTGGATTTAAATCTGGATCTGTAACTTCTTTTAAATCTTGTCCTGCACAAAAAGCTTTTCCGTTTCCTGTAAGAACGATTGCTCTCACTTCTTCCTTTTTTTCGCAAGTATCCAATGTGTCGTGTAATAAAAATGCCATTTCACGATTGAAACTATTAAATACTTCAGGCCTGTTAAGCGTGATGTATGCTACTTTATTTTCTATTTTTAAAAGAATTGAATTATTACTCATACCTTATTTTATTATTTCTGAATCCCGTATCTAGTGCGGAATGACAAATTTTTCAATTTATAACCTCACTACTATTTTGTGAGATTCTTCACTTCCCTATGAATGACAATCTAATTATGAGATTGCTTCGTTCCTCGCAATGATGATCATTTAAGGCATTTAAAATAATCAAATGGTTCTTGGCAATCATCGCACTGAAATTGTGCTTTGCATGCTGTCGACCCAAATTGACTTACTAATTTTGTGTTTGTAGACCCACAATTGGTACACTTTACCAAACGTTTACCTTCTAACAAAACACTTATGTCTGCTTCTGCGCTTAAAGGTGCAGCAATACCATAATCTTCTAGAGCTTTTCTTCCTCTTGGCGTAATCCAATCGGTTGTCCAAGCTGGTGCAAGAATTAAATCTATTTCTGAATTATATCCTGCTACTTTTAATGCTGCTTTAATATCGTCTCCAATAACATCCATTGCTGGACAACCACTGTAGGTTGGTGTTATTTGAACTTTTACAATATTATTTTCGATAACAGCTGTACGGACAACTCCCATATCCATAATTGATAAAACAGGAATTTCAGGATCTGAAACTTGTTCCAGAATTGGAATTAAGATTTTATCTATATTTTGCTCTGTTGTTGTCATCTTTATTTCCGTAAAAACGGGAATTTTTTTTTATTGCTTCTCGATACAATTCCGATTTTTTATCGGAATTACTCGAAGTGACATTTTTTTTCAATTTATCAGATTCCTGATTTCGCAGAAATAGTTTACCATTCCATATTTGGATACGCTCTTTGCATGTATTGAAGCTCTGCTAACAAATAACCTAAATGCTCTGTATGAACTCCTTTTTTTCCTCCTTTTTGGAACCATTTAGATTCTGGAATTTGTAAAGTAGATTCTTCTAAAACAGCATTTACCTTATTATAATATACTTCTTTTAGCTTAGTAACATCTACACCAACTCCTTCTTGAGCCATTGCTATATCAGCTTCTGTTTGATGAAATAACTCGTCTGTGTACGTCCATAAACCATCTATAGCATCTTGCATTTTTTGACGACTTACTTCCGTACCATCTCCTAAACGTTTTATCCAGTCTGTAGAAAAACGCAAATGATAGCTTACTTCTTTTATGGATTTGTTTGCAATTGCAGACAATGTTAAGTCTTTACTCTTCTGTAATTCTTGTAAAAAAAGTAAATGATATACATCGAATAAAAACTGACGCGCCATTGTATATGCAAAATCTGTATTTGGTTGTTCTACCAATAATACATTTACATATTCTCTTTCTTTACGAAGCATTGCAATATCATCTTCGGTTCTATTATCTCCTGCAATTTTAGCTGCATATTGATAGTAACTTCTCACTTGTCCAAATAAATCTAAAGACATATTTGTGCATGCGATATCTGTTTCTAGACTTGGTCCATGACCTGTTAATTCCCCTAATCTTTGTCCGAGAATTAAGCTATTGTCTGCTATACTAAGTATATAGTTATATAAGTTTTCGTTTTTCATCTTAAGTGCCCACGAAAGTGGATATCTATTTAATTACTTCTCGATACAATTCTGATAAAAAATCGGAATCACTCGAAGTGACGATTATTTTCAATTTATGAGATTCTTGCCTTCACAGGAATTTTACATGTGCTTTACTTCGTCTGGTAAATCGTAAAATGTTGGATGACGGTATACTTTATCATGAGCAGGCTCAAACATTTCGCCATTATTCTCAGGATTTGATGCTGTGATATTTTTAGATTCTACAACCCATATACTAACACCTTCGCTTCTTCTTGTGTACACATCGCGTGCATTTTCTAAAGCCATGTCTTCGTCTGCTGCGTGTAAACTTCCGCAGTGACGATGTTCTAATCCGTTTTTACTTCTTACGAAGACTTCCCAAAGTGGCCAGTTTTTTTTATCAGACATAATTTATATGAATTAATTTGAAATCGAATTTGAACTTAAAATCGAAAAATCTTCAATTTCAAATTCAGTTTCAAGTTCAAGTTCAAGTTACTTTTATATTGCTTGTTTTTGTTTTCTTTCTTGTTTCTTATCTGCGTAAGCCATTGCTGCATCACGAACCCATTCTCCTTCTTCCCATGCGCCAACTCGTGCTTTCATTCTTTCCTTATTCATTGGTCCATGACCTTTTACTACTTGCCAAAATTCGTCCCAATCGATTTCTCCGAAGTCGTACATTCCTTTTTCTTCATTCCATTTTAAATCTGGATCCGGAATGGTGAGTCCGATTAATTCGGCTTGAGGTACGGTTTGATCTATAAATTGCTGACGTAAATCGTCGTTAGACTTACGCTTTAATTTCCATTTCATGGATTGCTCTGTGTGAATAGACTCAGCATCCGTAGGACCTAACATCATTAAACTTGGCCACCACCAGCGGTTTAGCGCATCTTGAGCTAATTCTTTTTGCTCAGGTGTTCCGTTAGCTAATTTTATCATGATTTCGTAACCTTGACGCTGATGAAAACTTTCTTCTTTACATACACGAACCATTGCTCTTGCGTATGGCCCATAAGAGGTATTACATAATGGCACTTGATTTATAATTGCTGCTCCATCTACTAACCAACCTACGGCTCCCATATCTGCCCAAGTTACTGTTGGGTAATTGAATATTGAAGAGTATTTTGCTTTGCCAGAGTGCAGTTGCTCGTATAATTCTTCGCGAGAAACACCTAATGTTTCGCAGGCAGAATACAAATATAATCCGTGTCCTGCTTCGTCTTGTACTTTTGCCAATAAGGCAACTTTACGACGTAAAGATGGTGCACGAGTGATCCAGTTTCCTTCTGGAAGCATGCCTACAATTTCGGAATGTGCGTGTTGCGACATTTGCCTAATATGCGTTTTACGATATTTTTCTGGCATCCAATCTTTTGGTTCGATTTTCTCGTCTCTTGCAATACGTGCTTCGAATTGCGTTTCTAGATTCTTTATTTGTTCTTCACTCATAATATATAGCTGTTCGTGAATAGTTATTAGTTTTTAGTGGATTCCTGCCTACGCAGGAATGACAAATTATAGAGATTCCTTTTTTCAAAGAGATTTATTACACATCGAAATCTACTATTACTCTATCTGTTGTTGGTACTGCTTGACAGCTTAATACCAGATTTTGAGAGACTTCTTTATCGCTTAATGCGTAATTTATTTTCATTTCTACGGCTCCTTCCTTGACTTCGCATTTGCAAGTGCTACAAACGCCTCCTTTACATGCGAATGGCAAATCTGCTCCTGCTCCCAAGGCTGCGTCTAGAATATTATCGTAGTCTTTGGTCATGGTGAAAGAGAATTCTTTTCCGCCATCTACAATGGTTACTTCTACACCTTCTACATTTTGTTTTGCTAGACGCTCTGCTCTTTTAATATCTTCGTCTGAAAGCCCTGTTACAAAAAGCTCGAAGTGTACTAATTCTTTTGGCAGGCCTGCATTTATTAGATACTCGCTTACGTAGTTTACCATTTTTTCTGGTCCGCAAAGAAAGACTTCGTTAGTATCTGGAATGTCGATAAACGTTTTTGTTAATACTTGCATTTTATCGTCGTCGAATCTGCCGTTAAACAACTCGATATCTCTGCGCTCTTTGGTTAAGAAATAATAGATTTCTAGTCTGCCGAAAAATGTATTACGCAGTTGCTCTAACTCTTCTTTAAAGATAATGGATTTTGCTGTTTTATTTACATAAAACAGTTTACAAGTTGCATTTGGCTCTGCTGTTAAGTGTGCTTTTATCATTGAAAGCACAGGTGTTACACCACTTCCTGCTGCAAAGAATAAGTAATTTTTAGTTTGCTCCGGTTGCACCGGAACTCCGAAGTTTCCACTTGGAGCCATTACTTCTAGTTCATCTCCTGTTTTTAAACTTTCGTTTATGTACGTTGAAAATTTACCTCCTGGAATTAGCTTTACAGCGACTTTCCATTTTTTATCTGTGGGACTTGAACAAAGGGAATAAGAACGACGAACATCTTCTCCATTAATGTCTGCTTTTAGTGTTAAATGCTGACCTTGACGGAAAATGAATTCGTTTTCAAGTTCTGTAGGAACGTGAAAATCTATAACAGAAGTATCTTCTGTTTCTTTGTATATATCCTTGATTTTAAGCTTATAAAATTGAGCCATAGTTGTACTTAATGTAAAAACTAACACTTGTTAGTCTGCTCAACAAAGCTACAAAATTATTTTATAACTTTTTGTTAATTCCTTGAATTAGGATTTCGCTTAGGTTGGTTGCAAGTTCACTTACGTTAAGATCTTCTTTTTTGGGAATCCAAAGAAATAGTGATCGTAAAGTGGAAAGCATTGTAAACATTATAATTTCTGGATTGACTGGTTTTATTTCGGAAGACGAAATACCTTCATTAATAATTTTTATAAAAGTTGCTTCGTAGTTGTTTCTTAGTCTTAAATAATGATCTAACTGCCCTTCCAAATGCATCCAATCGTTATTTAGTGATGCCATTTCGTTTGTGCTATTAGTTGTAATTTTTACGTGAAGTGCAATCACTTGACTCAACTTATCGAGACTATTATTATAGGAATTATAAATTACATCTATGCCTTTGGTAAATTCTTCGGCTATAGAAATAATAATGATTTTTAATATTTCTTGTTTTGAATTTATGTGATTATACAAGCTTGCAGCCTTCATTCCCATTGCTGTTGCCAAATCTCGCATTGTTACTGCACTGTAGCCTTTCTCTTTAAAAAGTTTGGCTGCTGTTTTTATAATTTCGTCTTTTCGTGTTTGTTGCATCATATTGCGGATGAAGATAAAAAAATATGTTGTAACTTTTGTTACTTAGCTTTTGAAAAAAATAAATGTAATTTGTAGAAAAAATAAAACTATGGGATTTTTAAGCTTCTTATCTGGGAATAAAAACGAAAAAATTAAAGAATTACAATCTAAAGGTGCAATAATTATAGATGTTAGAACTAAAGGAGAATATAGCCAAGGCGCTATTGCTGGTTCAAAAAACATCCCTCTACAAGAGATATCAAGTAAAATTAATACTATTAAGAAATTAAACAAACCTGTAATTACTTGTTGCGCTAGTGGTATGCGTTCTGCAAATGCAGCAAGCATTTTAAAAGCTCAAGGTATTGAGGCTGTTAATGGAGGTGGATGGTCTAGTTTAAGTAAAAAACTATAGTTTAAAGTCTTTAAGTGCTTCTAAATTATTAATTGGGTTTTCGTTGTATTTTAATGTCCAACCTAATGAATTTGTTAGAATATAAAACTTAGACAATTCGCTAATTAGTCTGTTTTTAGCATTAGATTTTAATTCTGAAGCCTCAATTTTCTTTAGCAATTGTTTATTTACAGTTTCTTTTATTGTATTATAATCTTTGGCTTCGAACGGATTTAAATAATCTGCTTGAATGTCATAATACTCGAAATCTGGACTAATTTTTATTTCTTCTTTAGGAATACTTACAATAGTTAGCGTTTTAGTTTCCTCATCTATTTTATATTCAATTTTGCTCAAATCATAAGCAATAGAAACATCTGCATTAACAACAACTAATGCCTTTTTTTCTGCTGATATTAAATTAGAAAACAAATCTTTAGAATTGTTATAATTAAAGACTTGGCTAAAATGACCTTCTGTAACAACAAGCTTTCCAACATTTTTAAAGGATTCTTGAATTAATGCAGAACTCTCTTTTAAAATTAATTTTTCATTATGCTGATCTCCACAATATTTGAAAGTAAAAAGAACCATTAGCGTAACAACAACTCCAAAAAATATTTTTTTCATATATCTAAGATAAGTAAAAAATAAGGCATAAAAAAAACACCAATTACATTAAGAGATTGACTTAATAAAGTAATTGATGTTTTAACAAATTAATGATTAATAGCATGTGAATTTAATTTTAAATTAATAGGTTCAATTATTTTTTCGTTAAAACGAAATGTAAAAACGTTAAAATCATTAATTGTAGTCCTTATACTACTACAGCACTGTAATTGAGATGTTTAAAACCTCAAACACTTAACAGTTGATTCTATTTTCAATTTCTTTTTTTCAAGTTGTAAAAGAAATTTTTTATGGGCTTCGGAATTCTCATTAAACGGCTTGTGCTGCAATCCTTTTTGAATAACATCAACATCTCCCATTGTTTTAAGTGCGTCTGAAGCGATCCAAACGTGTTGAAACTTTTGCCATATATATTCTACAGCAGTCTCATTAGGATGTAACATGTCGCTTTTATAAAAACGATAATCACGAAGTTCGTCCAACATTATTTCAAAAGAAGGGAAATAAGATACTTGGCTATTTGTTACTTGATGAATAGCAGAAATTAAATGCGACTTACTAAGCGTATTCTCTACAAAACCATCTTTTATATGCCTTACAGGAGATACTGTAAATACAATAGATGCGTTTTTATTTACAGATTGAATAGCCTCAATAATAGATTGTAAACTTTGCTTTATTTCTTCTGTAGACAATAAAATCTTACGAAACTCTTTTTGAGGTACTTTATGACAATTAGCAACTATCTTATCGCTTTCAACTAATTTATAAACCCAAGATGTACCAAGTGTTATTATAATGTGTGTTGACTCTAATATTTGCTGATTTGTTAATTGAATTTGAGTATTTAAATCGGATAATATTTTTTCTTTTGAAACATTACTATGTTGTGAATGCGCATCGAAACAATGCCATTGCTCGTTATGAAAAAAAACATCACTTTCTACATATTCCGTTTGCTGAATAGCTCTTAAAACTAAATTCTCTATTGCTTTAGGATGAAATAATATTCCGAAAGGATTAGAGATGCTTTGAAATTTGAAATACTCGAATTTGTTGCCAATATTTTCTGAAAAACACGAACCCAAAAGCAAGAGCTTAGCATTATAATCGATAAGACTACGCTCTTGCTTTTTGAGTTTTATATGTGTTTGTAATTTCAATTAGTTTTTATATTAAGTTTCTATTCAATATAACCTTTCGCTTCACTTAAAGCTTTTTCTATTCCTGCAGGATTTTTTCCACCAGCAGTTGCAAAGAAAGGCTGTCCACCTCCACCTCCTTGAATATGCTTACCAAGTTCTCTAACTACAGTCCCGGCATTTAAACCTTTATCTGCCACTAGTTCTTTAGAAATATAGCAAGACAATAATGCTTTTCCGTTTTGTTCTGTAGCAAAAAGTAAGAATACATTATTTTGATTCTGACCTAAATCGAAACAAACGTCTTTAATTCCGCCAGCATCTAAATCTAATTTTTTAGCTAAAAACTGAATACCATTAATTTCGGTTAATTCGTTCTTTAAATCACCAACAATATTTTTTGCTTTATCCCTTAATAAACCTTCAATTTGCTTTTTTAAGTCAGTATTTTCATTTTGAATTTTAACCAAAGCATCTTTTGGATCCTTTGCGTTGTTTAAAAGTGATTTCATTTCAGAAAACACTTTACTATTCGCTGTATAATAATCTTTAACAGCATCGCTAGTTATAGCTTCAATTCTTCTAATACCAGAAGCTACTGCGCCTTCGCTAGTTATTTTAAAATGCCAAATATCGCTTGTATTTTTAACATGCGTTCCACCACACAATTCTATAGATTGCCCGTAACGAATGGTACGCACTGTGTCTCCATATTTCTCTCCAAACAATGCCATTGCTCCATCTGCAATTGCTTTATCCATTGGCACATTTCTATTTTCTTCTAATGGTAATTTTCCTTCAATTCTACGGTTTACAAAGTTCTCTACCTCTTGCAATTGCTCTGCAGTTACTTTAGAAAAATGAGAAAAATCGAAACGTAAATACTTTGAATGTACAGCACTACCTTTTTGCTCAACGTGAGTTCCTAAAACCTCTCGTAAACCTTGATGTAATAAATGGGTTGCAGTATGATTACATTCTGTTCTATAACGTTGTTTAGTATCTACAACTGCTTTAAACGTTTCATTTATATGCTTAGGTAAGTTTTTCGCAAAATGAATAATCACATTGTTTTCTCTTTTAGTATCTAAAATATAAACAACATCTCCATGCTCATCTTCCAAATACCCTTTATCTCCTACTTGACCTCCACCTTCGGCATAAAACGGTGTTAAGCTAAATACTAATTGATACATTTCACCATCTTTTTTAGAGGTTACTTTTCTATATCTTGTAATTTTAACATTGGCTTCTAAAGCATCGTAACCAATAAACTCTTGTTCTGCATCATCTATTAAAGTAGTCCAATCGTCAGATTTTAAAGCAGACGACTCTCTACCACGGCTTTTCTGCTTTTCTAATTCTGCATTAAATTCACTTACATTATAAGTATATCCTTTTTCACGTAAAATTAAATCGGTTAAATCTTCAGGAAAACCATAAGTATCTTTTAATTCAAAAACCTTAGCGCCTAAAACTTCTTTACCTTTTGTTGTTTCTACAATACGATCCAATAATAATAAACCTTGATCTAATGTTCTTAAAAAAGAAGTTTCTTCCTCTTTAATAACGTTTTCAATAAGTTGCTTCTGTAATTTCAGCTCTGGGAAAGCCTCTCCCATTCTACTACTTAACACCTCTACTAACCTGTAAATAAATGGCTCTTTTTTGTCTAAAAAAGTAAACCCATAACGTACAGCACGACGTAAAATTCTACGTATTACATAACCAGCTCCTGTATTACTAGGCAATTGTCCATCTGCAATCGAGAATGCAACTGCACGAACATGATCACTAATAACACGAATAGCAATATCTATTTTTTCGTCTTTATTATATTCTTTATCTGTAATAGTTTCTATTTCACGAATAATTGGTGTAAAAACATCAGTATCGTAATTAGATTTTACATCCTGCATTACCATACATAAACGCTCGAATCCCATTCCTGTATCAATATGTTTGTTAGGTAAGTTTTCAAGAGATCCGTTAGCTTTTCGGTTAAACTCCATAAATACCAAATTCCAAATCTCTACAACTTGAGGATGATCTAGGTTTACTAAATCTTTACCATCAACCTTTGCTTTTTCTTCTGGAGTACGAATATCTACATGGATTTCACTACAAGGTCCACAAGGTCCTTGATCTCCCATTTCCCAGAAATTATCTTTTTTATTACCTTTTAGAATACGATCTTCAGATATGTATTGTTTCCAAATATCGTAAGCTTCCATATCCATACCAAGCTTATCGTCATCCTCGCTACCTTCAAAAACAGTAACATATAAAATATCTTTATCAATTTTATAAACTTCGGTTAACAACTCCCAAGCCCAAGCTATTGCTTCTTTTTTAAAGTAATCTCCAAAAGACCAATTACCTAACATTTCGAATAAAGTGTGGTGGTACGTATCGTAACCAACCTCTTCTAAATCGTTATGCTTTCCTGATACACGTAAACATTTTTGACTATCTGTTAATCGTGTATTCTTAGGCTCTCCATTTCCTAAAAAGTATTCTTTAAATGGCACCATTCCAGCGTTAACGAACATTAACGTTGGGTCATCCTTTAAGACCATTGGTGCAGATTGCACAATGCTATGTTTTTTATTTTCGAAAAAACTTAAAAATGTAGAGCGAATATCTTGAGATTTCATCTGTTTATTTATTATTTTATTGTCAATTAAAATTCATCAAACCTCTTTTTTTAGTTATCACTAAACTTTTGATATGATGTACTTTATATACTATTGTTAATAATCTTACTTTAACTAATTACTAACGTTAGAAAACAATTTATATATTTGTTTTGCGTTTGTAAATAATGTTGCTTGATTTTGAGCTTCATTTCATTGCAAAAATAGTATAATTTACATAATGAGTAAGGTAAAATATTATTATGATTCTGATACCTTGTCGTATCGCAAAATTACACGTAAAAAACGTCGTACTTTTAAGTACGTTTTAGCTTTTTTATTTTCTTCAGCTTTATTAGCATTTTTCTTTGTCTTTTTAGGAAGTCAGTTTTTTGAATCCCCAAACGAGAAAGCATTAAAACGTGAATTAAGCAACATGCAATTACAATTCGATTTATTGAATAAAAAAATGGCTGAAGCCGAAACTGTACTTGCTAATGTAGAAGATAGAGACAACAATATATACCGCTTATATTTTGAAGCAAATCCTATTCCTGAAGAACAAAGAAAAGCAGGTTTTGGAGGAGTTAATAGATACAAAGCCCTTGAAGGTTTTGACAACTCTAAACTAATAAAAGAAAGCAATAAACGTATTGACATTCTTCAAAAAAGAATAGTTGTACAATCTAAATCTTTAGATGAAATTGCTGTTTTAGCCGAAGAAAAAGAAAAATTCCTAGCTACTATTCCAGCAATTCAACCTGTTAATAATGAAGACTTAACACGAATGGCTTCTGGTTATGGTATGCGTACAGACCCATTTAATAAAACTCGAAAAATGCATTGGGGAATGGACTTTACTGCTCCAAGAGGCACACCTATTTATGCTGCTGGTGATGGTGTTGTGGAACGTGCAGACAGTAATAGTTCTGGTTACGGAAACCATATTAGAATAGACCATGGTTATGGTTATGTTTCGCTATATGCGCATATGTACAAATACAATGTTGGAAAAAACCAAAAAGTAAAACGTGGAGACTTAATAGGTTTTGTAGGAAGTACAGGTCGCTCTGAAGCACCACATTTACATTACGAAGTTTTTAAAGATGGAAAACGCATAAATCCTATAAACTTCTATTATGGTAGTTTGACTGCTGAAGAATATAGCAAATTGCTAGACCGTTCTTCTATAGAAAACCAATCTTTAGATTAATGCTAATAGATCTTCCAGAAAAACGATATTATGCTATTGGAGAAGTCGCTAAAGCTTTTGGAGTAAACACCTCATTAATTAGGTTTTGGGAAAAAGAATTCGAAGCTTTAAAGCCTAAAAAAAACGCAAAAGGCAATCGTAAATTTACTCCAGAGGATGTGAAAAATCTTCAATTTATTTATCATTTAGTAAAAGAACGCGGCTTTACCTTAGAAGGTGCAAAAGTTCATATTAAAGAAGAAAAGCAGAAAAGTCTTACTAATTTTGAAATTATTAGTAAATTAGAAGGCGTTAAAGCACAACTTATAAAACTTAAAAATGAATTATAAACAACTACCAGAAGACTCAACTAAAAAACCGAATACTATGAAAAAATGGCTTATACCTGTAATTGTTATTGGATTAATAATTTTCGCAGTCTTTAAATGGGGAATAGGAATTAATAACGAGATTATTGAAAAAGAAGGTTTAGCGAAAGCACAATGGGCTAACGTTGAGAGTTCTTACCAAAGAAGATCAGATTTAATACCAAATCTTGTTTCAACTGTAAAAGGTTACGCAAACCATGAAAGAGAAACTTTAGAAGCTGTTATTAAGGCAAGAGCTGAAGCGACTAAACCAACAATAAACATTGACCAAAGCGCACTTACTCCAGAAAATATGGCTAAGTTTCAACAAGCACAACAAGGTCTTAGTGGAGCACTATCTAGATTATTAGTTTCTGTAGAACGTTACCCTGAACTAAAAGCAGACCGTAGCTTTTTAGAATTGCAAAGTCAATTAGAAAGCACAGAGAATAGAATAAATGTAGAACGTAATAGATTTAATGATTTAGCAGGAGCATATAACATCTTTATTGCTAAATTCCCAACAAGCTTTGTAGCTAATTACATTAATAAAGGTGCGTTATCTTTATTTAAATCTGCACCAGGAAGTGAAAATGCACCAAAAGTAGAATTTTAAACTATGCAAGATTCTGTTGAAGCATTTTTAACGACTATCGAAGAACAAGAAATTGTCGCAGCCATTAGAGAGGCCGAGCAGCAAACTTCGGGAGAGATTAGAGTACATATTGAGAACACTTCTAAAGCCGATATAGAAACGCGAGCTTTAGAAGTGTTTTCTATTTTAAAAATGCAAAATACAGAGCTACATAATGCTGTACTAATATATATTGCTGTAAAAGATAAAGCTTTTGCTATTTATGGAGACAGAGGCATTAATGCAGTAGTACCAGATTCTTTTTGGGACGACACAAAAAACATTATACAAAACCATCTTAAAAACGGAAATAATAAACAAGCCTTAGTAGATGGTATTTTACTTGCTGGACAGCAATTAAAAGAATATTTTCCTATTTCTAAAAACGATAGAAATGAATTAAGTAATACCATTTCTAAAGGATGAAATTAAATAGGCAGTATTCAGCAAATAGTAAGCACTACTTACTCCAATTAAAAAAAAAATCATTTGTATTATTAATAATTGGCTTATTATTAAGCAGTCAATTTTCATTTTCACAATATAAAATTCCAGAAAAACCAAGTAAAGCTAATGGCGGACAAACTAGTGTTTACGATTATGCTGGACTACTTTCTTCTTCTCAAAAAAGCACTTTAGAACATAAGCTTATAAAATATTCTGACACCACCTCAACTCAAATAGTAGTTGCTATTATTCCATCTACAAATGGAGAATACATTAATTATTTAGGTGCACAATGGGCACAAAACTGGGGCATTGGAGATAAAGAAAAAGACAATGGTATTTTTATATTACTAGCAAGTAACGACAGAAAAATAGGCATAAGCACTGGTTATGGTACAGAACATTTAATGACCGATGCAATCTCTCGTCGTATTATTGAACGCGACATTATTCCTTACTTTAAACAGAACGATTATTTTGGCGGACTTAACCGTGGCGCAGATGCTATTTTTGAAGTCATGCAAGGCGAATACAAAGGTTCGAGACAAAGCGATGGTGGTGAGTTCCCATTTGGCGTTGCCTTATTTTTATTTATAGTCTTTATTATCATACTAATATCAATTTCTAAAAACCGTCGCGGTGGAAATGGCACTGATAATTTTGGAGGTGGAAGCAATACTACTCGAGACATCCTTGAAGCTATTATACTTAGTAATTCTGGTCGTGGAGGTTACAGAAGCGGCTCTGGAGGTTTTGGAGGTGGCTTTGGTGGCGGAAGCTCTTCTGGCGGTGGCGGTTTTGGAGGTGGCTTCGGTGGAGGTGGCTTTGGAGGCGGTGGTGCTTCAGGAGGATGGTAAACGCTATCTTGAGTTTTCTTAAAATGAAAAAACTCTATTTTATCACCTGCTTGCTATTAGTTGTTTCATGTAATAATGATACATCAAAAACGTTCATTTCTGATGCTATAGTTCAAGATTACAGCGACTGAAGAACAAAAACTTTCAGAAAAAATAATAAATTACGAAAAACTAACTACCAACCAAATTTGTATCTACATTATGATTCTATTCCTAGTAATGAGAAAATTCTCTATCACGCCACTACTTTAGCACAGAAGCTTGGTGTTGGCATAAAAAGAAAAGGATAATGGATTGATTATTAATCTTGATTTCATATCACGATAGAGACATGGCAATTGCTACTGGTTATGGAGTTGAAAAAGTAATTACAGATTCAATTGCTAAAACAATTATTAAACAAACTATTGTACCAAGGTTTAAAGACAATCTATATTTTGAAGGTGCAACTATTGGTTTAGATTCTATTATTAGTAAGTGAAAATAAATTAATTTTCTTTAGCTGTATAGCACCAAATCTTTTTTTCATTATCATAGTTCCATACCACATTCTCCTTAGTAGAAGTATTTACTACTCTATATTCTATACGTGTATTTTTAATATAATAATCAGCACATTTAAGACTATAACAGTTTTCTAATGGTTTAGAGTTCCCATAAGCTGAAATTAGTAACTGCTTAGTATTTATACCTTCTGTATCTAAATAGCTGAATAAAGCTTTTCCATTTTGAATGGATCTTAATTGATTTATAGAATCTGATCTATTAGAATAATAATGAGAGAGGAGCTCAACAGTAAATCCTTTTTTAAGGATTTTAACGAGTTTCTTTTTTATAACCTTCCTGTCCTTTTCACTAAAAACACCTTTACTAAGGTTTTCTATTTCTAACAGACTCCCTTCATTAACCAAATCACAATCAATCTTTTTCCATTCTAGCAATTTACTATTATTGTCGCGACATCTTACATAACATTCTCCTGCTTTAGGATTACTAGGCATGGTTTGAGAAAAACCTATGTATGTAAAACATAGCGACAATAAAAGTATATAAAATTTCATGTATGCAATTTAGTCAAAAAAGTACATACCATTATCTTTAGATTCTCCTTTAGATCCTAAACTATTAAATTTCCAACTGAAACTTAACATAAAGTACTGCTCTAACACTGTACTTTGTGAATCTTGAATATAATCTTGAGTAGCTATGCGCCTAGCATTGGTGTTTTGATTTAATAAATCGTACACTTTTAATGTTACAGTTCCTTGATCTTTTAACACAGAATATGCTAAAGTAGAATTCCAGAACCATGCTGTTTTTTGAAAACTGTCTGCGATGTTTGGATTATAATTAAAGCTAATATCGTTTCTCCATTCTAGCTTTTTAGGTAAAAAAGTAGCCGTTCTAATTCCTGCGTCATGACTTGTAAAGTTTCTATCTTCGAAAGCCTCGATATCGTATTTATTTTTAGTAAAAGTAATTCTGTAGTATGGTTTAAATTCTAAAACTTTATCCCAAATAAAATCAACACCAATATTTGGTGTAACTGAAGTTACATTACTAGCATACTGCACATCATTATTAAAATTTATATTTTTCGATAAATTAGTCCAAGCACCTGCTTTAAATTTTATTTTTCTAATAGAGTCTAACTTAAAATCTTTACTATAACGACCATATAATCCTACATTATAGTTCCCATCTACATTTTCATAAGTAGTGATTCTTTTTAATGTTTCTGCATCTACTGTCGTTTTAGAGATTACTTGATTATTTGTTATTTCTGCATTTGCATTTACATACAAACCAGTTTTCTTTTGCCAATCGAAACCATTATAACCAATATATACGCTATGGCTCTTTGCAGGCTCTAAATTTGAATTACCCACAATAGTATTTAACGGATTAGAAACATCTGTAAATGCTTGCAATTGTTTTAATGCTGGCGGATCATTACTTAATCTATAGTTCGCATAAATTGAAGATTTCGGACTGAAACGATAGTTTACATAAGAGCTAATTTGCATGTTATTAAAATCGCGTTCTACATTAAACTCGGGTCTTAATAAATCTTGATTTTTAAGTGTACGCATATTGTAGCTTAACTTAAAACGACTTGAAAACTTCTCGCCTCTATAACTTAAAGCAACTCCAGGAATACTTCTAGAATCGGTATATTCGAAATCGGTACTTAATTCTGTATTGAAATCTGAATACTCTTGAGACGTAGTATTAAAATCGTATGTACTTTCTCTATCTTCATCTTTATCTCGTGCATATTCGTATTCAAAATTTAAGAATAACTTCTTATCAACCAATGGTAATCTATAGGTTAACTCCGCATTTAAGCCATTACTATTTTTTTCACCATCTGTAAATTGGTTTCTATTAATAGTTTCTGGACTAGAACCAAACACCTCAGTATTTGAACTAAGAAAATCGTCGCTCTCATTTTTGTTAATACTATTCTCTAATTCAAAACGTAAAAATGCTCCTTTACTTCCAAAACGTTTAGTTACACTTAACTCATTAGAAAAATCTCTTCCAACACTTTCTACATTTGAGTTAACAGCAGATTGATTAGTAAGCACTCTATCCTCATCTAAAGTCTCATCACTACTATTATATAATGTTCTACTCTTAGAATAGTTAAATGATGGCGCTATATTAATTTGAAAAGTTGAATCTGTTTCAATTTCAAAATCTAGGTTTGCTGTGTGACTATCTGTATCATTATCTGAGTTTGATGATGAATTTGTAAAGAATCGAGAGTCAGACAAAATCGTTTCTCGTTGAGAAGAAGATTCGTTTACAGAGTTACTAGAAGAGTAAAAATAATCTCCAGACACTTCTGTTTTCTCACCTATTTTATCGGCATAATTTAAACCAGTGTTTTGAGAAGTAGTAATACCAGCTCCTCCTCCAAAAGATCGTCCTCCAATTGAAAAAGAACCATTACTATTCCATGAGGTACTACCTCCACGACCAAACATTTTAGAAATCTCTCCAAAACTAAATCCTGGTGAGTTGGTATTATTTCCACCAGCCAATACACTAATACGTTGGTCGTTGTCAAATATATTAACCATACCTGCAAACTCATAACGTTCGTCTGTTCCTCCTCCTGCAGAAACTCTACCAAACACACCTTTATTATTCTCCTCTTTTATAGTAAGGTTTATTGTTTTGTTTTCCTTGTCTCCAGCTTCTCCTGAAAAAGCTTCTGCTTTAGTTTTAGTATCTACAATTTGAATTTTTTCAATAATATCTTTAGTTAAATTCTTAGTTGTAATTGATGGATCGTTTCCAAAGAAGGGTTTCCCATTTACTAAAATCTTATTCACTTCCTTACCGTTTACTTTAATCTTACCTTCTTCATCTATCTCGACACCTGGTAATTCTTTTAGTAAATCTTCTACATTTGCATCTTTTTTAGTTTTAAAAGACTTAACGTTAAACTCTAAAGTATCTTTTTTAATAGTAACAGGAGCGGTAGATTTTAATACAATTTCATCTAAAGCATTAGAAATATCTAAAGCTATTGTACCAATATCCTGTGCTTCTTTGTCCATTTTAATTTTCTTAGAATAGGATTTATAACCTATGTAAGACACAAAAAAGTTTAAATATTCATCTGAAGTTGATTCTTCCAACGTAAACATTCCGTCTTTATCCGAAATAGTATAAGTTACTAGAGAACTATCTTTAACACGTTGTAAGAAAACTGTAGCGGCTTCCATTGGATATTGATCCTCTGCATCAACTAGTTTACCTGTAACTTTAAAATCTTTAGATTGAGAAAATGAGAATGACACACATAAAAGTGTTGCAAAAAATAATAGTTTGCGCATGATTGGGTTGGTTTAGTGATTGATGGTTATTTTAAGCGTAAAATAAAAAAACGAAAGTAATATAGTTATAGTATGAAAATCTTAAAGAAATTATAAAGTTTCAACCTATTGTGTTATTTATTAGACAGATGTTAATTTTTTTATGCTCTTGCATCTGTTTTATTACTAATAATACAAACCTTCTTTACATCAAAAAAAATAATGAAGCTTCTATTTAACTATTAAATAGAAGCTTCATTATAATTTATTATTTATATTCTTAATTTTTATCTAGAATACAAACTCAACACACTTTTTAAGTGCTTATTTTTTACGCATGTATACACTTACCGGCACACCTTTAAAATCGAATAAATCACGTAATTTATTCTCTAAGAAACGCTTATAAGGATCACGAACATACTGTGGTAAATTACAAAAGAATGCAAACTGAGGTTGCGCTGTTGGCAACTGCATAATGTATTTAATTTTCACAAATTTACCTTTGTAAGCTGGCGGTGGATAATTTTCTATTATTGGTAAGAATGTATCGTTTAAAACACTTGTTTTAATTTTCTTAGTTCTGTTTTTATAAACCTCTACAGCAGTTTCAATTGCTTTATAAATACGTTGTTTTGTTAAAGCTGAAATAAATACAATTGGCACATCTGTAAATGGTTCGCACTGCTTACGTATGTGCTTTTCGAATGCATTAGTTGTTTTATGGTCTTTCTCTACTAAATCCCACTTATTTACTAATATTACAATACCTTTTCTGTTTTTTTGAGCTAACCAAAAGATATTTTGTACTTGTCCATCAAAACCTCTATTAGCATCTACAACTATTAAACATACATCTGCATGCTCTATAGCACGCACACTTCGCATTACAGAATAGAATTCTAAATCTTCTTTTACTTTAGATTTTTTTCTAATTCCAGCGGTATCAACTAAATTAAAATCGAAACCAAAACGGTTGTATTTAGTATCAATAGAATCTCTTGTTGTACCAGCTATATCTGTTACAATGTATCTGTCTTCACCAATTAAAGCATTAATAAAAGAAGACTTCCCTGCATTAGGACGACCAACTACTGCAAATCTTGGTAATTCGTCTTTTTCTTCTTCTTGTTCTTTTTCTGGAAGCGCTTCAACTAAAGCATCTAATAAATCTCCAGTTCCACTACCATTAATACTTGCAATAGTAAAATAATTTCCTAAACCTAAACTGTAAAACTCTACAGCATCTTCGGCACGTTTTCCATTATCTACTTTATTTACAACTAAAAAAACAGGTTTTGTAACTTTACGTAATAGCTTAGCAACATCCTCATCCATTCCAGTAATTCCATCTTCAACATCTACCATAAATATAATGGCATCTGCTTCGTCGATAGCCAATTCTACTTGCTTATCGATTTCTGCTTCGAAAATATCATCACTTCCTTTTACATAACCTCCGGTGTCTATTAATGAAAACTCCTTTCCATTCCAGTCACTTTTACCGTAATGACGATCTCTTGTAACACCACTTACGGCATCTACAATCGCCTCACGACGTTGAATTAAACGATTAAAAAATGTTGATTTTCCAACGTTTGGTCTTCCTACAATTGCTACTATATTACTCATATTTTTCGTTTTAGTCTGCATTACATATCCTGTAAGCGCCTGCAAAGGTAGTGTTTAGTTATAGAAAAAAATGTAAATTGAATTTTTAAAACATTAAAAATGTCATTATCTAACGAAATAATTTTAAGACCGCGTTTTAAACATGAGGTTAATGAGGACAACGAGGCGCTTTTAAGCCTTTTTGAGCACTCTAAAACAACACAAAAAGATTTTATAGTTTCTAGGGTCGATGATCATGTATTTATTAGAATTCCTAAAGAAAAACAACACTTTTGGTCACCTCAACTACATTTGGAGATTAATGAAAATGAAGATAAAAAAACCAGTACTATTCATGGTTTATTTGGACCAAACCCAACAATATGGACGCTTTTTATGTTTCTTCACTTTATCGTTATCTGTTTATTTATTGGCTTTGGCACTTGGGCATACGCAAATTGGTCTTTACAAAACAGTTATTCTATTCAACTAACTTTAGCTTTTTTTATGGTTATTATTTGGTTTGCACTTTATTTTAGTGGTCGGTTAGGAAAATCTAAAGGCAATGCCGAAATGCATTTATTAAATAATTTTATGAATGGCGTATTAAAAAAGCCTTAGTAAAAACTAAGGCCTTTGTAAAATGTATATATTATGTATTACTACTGCTGATTTTCGTAAAATGTAACTGTACCACTATCTTCATTAGACACAATTAATAAGTCTTTTCCATTAGGACTATCCTCTGCAGGAACAACTAGCAAGCCTTCTGGCGCTTCGTCTCCACTATGAGATAAAATTGCTAAAAAAGTTGGAGCAGTTGGATTTGTTATATCATACACCATAACTTGATCTGTACGCTCTAAACCTACAAAAAGAATATAACGTTGATCTCCTATATTTAAAACATCTACACTTTCTGGCTCTGCTCCTTTATCATCGCTTCTACCATCTTCATCGTTAAATTGATTTGGAGTTAATGCTAATGTTTCTGTTGCTATACTATTACCACTATCGTAAGCCAATGTTCCGTTAGCATTCCAAATACTAAACGAACGCGCTCCATAGCTATAAATCTCTTCTAAATCGCCATCATTATCTGTATCTCCTAAGGCTGTTGTTATTTTTAATCTTCCTAGATTTTCATTGTTTAAATAATTTAAAGCAGCAGGGAAATTAGCTTCATCTAAAGTTAAATCTTTAAGCCTTTCTTCTTCACTAAAGCCATCGTAATCTCTCGAATCGCCTTCGTTTGCAGAAATCACATATTCTGTTCCTCCAATATTTACATAAACAATAGCATCTGGTTGGTACATCCCTTTTACAGGCCAGTTTTTAAGCTCAGTCACCAAATCTTTATCACTAGCATCTAAAGAGTTTTGCGCTAAACTATAATCTTTAAAACCTAACGGATAAATAGCCTCTATCGTTTTAGTTAATAGATTTATTTTTGCAATTCCGTTATTCTCTTGTAAAGTTACCCAAGCGTTTTGCGAATCATCTGAAATAGCAATATATTCTGGCTCAACATCTGTTGCTAAATTAGCATTTGGTCCAAAAACTCTAAAACCTTGAGCTTCTAAAGAAGCTTCTTGTCCGTTAAATGCTGAGAAATCTAAAGTTGTAACAGAATCATCATTAATATCTATAATACTAACAGTTCCCATAGGATCAACCGTATAATCATCATTAGGCTCTCCTTCATTTGCCGATACAATAATATTACCATTATTAGAAAACGTAACCATATCTGGAAGCGCCCCAACAGTATATTGATTAATTAAAGATGCATCTGAAGTATTATAAACTAAAATTTTACCTGGGTTTTGCTTAACACCGGCCTCTACTGCAATGGCTAGTTTTCCATTTGAAACCGCAACACTATTAGGAGCTCCATAAGCACTTAAATTTATTGAAGCTTCTTGTATAGGCGCGTCTAAATCTGAAATATTATAAATAGAAATCTCATTAGACTCACTATTAGTAACAAACAACTTCTTTGTTAAAGCATCGAATGCAGAAATCTCTGCAGAAGCCTCACCTCCAACATTAATTGTTGTTTTGTACTGAAAATTAACTTCTGTATTTACGTTATTGTTTTGGCTTACAGTATTGTCATCATCATCTTGACAAGCAAATGTAAATAGCGCTAGACACGCAATAGTAGTTTGTTTTAAAAATTTCATTATTTGGTTTGTTAATTAGCAACAAAAATGAAACTCTAACGTAAACTAAACGTCAAGCCAAAATAAAGAAATGATTAGTATTTAATAAAAATATAGGTTTAAAATTAACCAAAGGTTAATTAAACTTTAATTACTGGTTATACCCAAAACGCTTTAACTGCCTTTGGTTACTTCTCCAGTTTTTATTTACTTTAACATAAAGCTCTAAGTGAATTTGCTTGCCAAAGAATTTTTCTAAATCCTTTCTAGCTTCTACTCCTACTCTTTTTAAAGCAGCGCCTTTATGTCCAATAATAATACCTTTTTGTGTTTCGCGCTCGACCATAATTACAGAACGTATTCTAATAATTTTTTCTTCTTCAAAAAACTCTTCGGTATCTATTTCTACAGCGTAAGGAATTTCTTTTTTGTAGTGTATTAAAATCTTCTCACGAATGGTTTCGTTTATAAAAAAACGTTCAGGCTTATCTGTTAATTGATCTTTTGGATAATAAGGAGGAGATTCTGGAAGTAACTCAATAATTCTATCGAATACTTCTTTTACATTAAATCCTTCTAAAGCAGAAATGGCAATAATTTCAGCATTTGGCACTTTTTCTGCCCATAACTGTACTTGCTCTTCTAATTGTGCCTGATCAGACTTATCGATTTTATTCAATAATAATAAAACAGGAATTTTAGCGCTAGTAATTTTATTAAAAAAGGCCTCATCTTTTAATTCCTTTTCTCCAATCTCTACCATGTAAATAAGTAAATCTGCATCATCGAAAGCCGACTTAACAAAATCCATCATAGAAGCTTGTAACTCGTATGCTGGCTTAATAATTCCAGGAGTATCACTTAATACTACTTGAAAGTTTTCACCATTTACAATACCCAAAATACGATGTCTCGTTGTTTGCGCTTTAGATGTGATTATTGATAGTTTTTCACCTACAAAGGCATTCATTAATGTCGATTTACCAACATTAGGATTACCTATAATATTTACAAAACCTGCTTTATGACTCATTATCTTCTTATTTTACAGACTACAAAGTTACGACCTTGGTTTGTTTATTCCTCTATCGTAAAGCACAATACTTCCAGCAACGGAAACATTTAAGCTTAATTCGCTTTTAAATTTTACTAAAAAATGACTTTTTTCTATGGCTTGTTTAGACAATCCATGATCTTCGGCACCTAACAAATAGACACAACGTCTTGGATGATGAAAGGTTTCTAAATCTACCGCAGTATCATCTAGCTCAACTCCTACCAATCTTGCTCCTTTAGGGATATTGTTATAGAAATCTTCGAAAGTATTATAATGAAAGTACGGCATAGACTTTACTGCATTGTGCGTATCGCAAGCCTGTTTAGCATAGCGATTACCAATAGTAAAAATATAACTCGCTCCTAAATTTTGAGCCGTTCGCCAGAGAACACCTAAGTTTTCTGGTGTTTTACCATTTTGAATTCCTATTCCAAAATATTCATTTTCAAAGTTATCTACCATATTGCAAAAATATAAAAGTTAAATAAATTAGTCTTAAAAGACTTTATTATTTAATTTTAATAAAAATTGAAGATGAAAAACGAAGACCTGGAAACAAAAAACTACTGGACGCAACGTTATAAAGAAGATAAAACCGGTTGGGATATTGGCTATCCTTCTACACCATTGAAAGTTTATTTCGATCAATTAGAAAATAAAGAATTAAAAATTTTAATTCCGGGAGCTGGCAATGCTTATGAAGCTGAATATCTTTTTAACAATGGCTTTAAAAATGTATTTATTTTAGATATTTCTGAAATTCCTCTCGTTGCTTTTAAAAAAAGAAATCCAGATTTTCCTGAAACTCAATTAATACAAGCTGATTTTTTTACTCATAATAAAACTTACGATCTAATTATCGAGCAAACCTTTTTCTGTTCCTTCCCTCCTATAGAAGGAACCCGAAAAGCCTACGCTAAACAGATGTCTAAATTATTAAACACAAATGGAAAACTTGCTGGTTTATGGTTTGACATTCCGCTTACAGACGATTTTGTAAAGCGTCCTTTTGGAGGAGACAAAGCACTATACTTATCTTACTTAGAACCTTATTTTAAGATAAAAACCTTTGAAACATGTTATAATTCTATTTCTAATAGAAAGGAGTTTTTTGGGATTTTTGTAAAGCAGTAAATAACTTCCAATAAAAAGGCTTCTTTATTGGAAGCCTTTTTTATTAATTTTTTATATTTTCTGGAAGCTCAAGCTTAGCTTCTGGCGGAATTCGTTTTGCTAAAAACAATATCTGACCTAAGTGACTAGATTGATGTTCCATAACATGAAACCAGCAGTACTCGTTTGTCCAACCAAAACTTGGCTGTTGTTCTTCAAACCATTTATCATCTCGCTTTTTTAATTCTTCAATGGTTTTTGCTCTAACTTCATTATAAATATCTAAATAATATTTTGCATCGTGACCTTTAAATTGGTCTCTACCAGCTTGATCTAAAGACATTGCTGCTCCCCATTTTTCATTTTCTTCATCATTAAAATTTCTTCCTTCGAAAGTTGCAACTTGGTAATACGCTTCGGCAGCAGCCAAATGCATAATTAATGCACCAATTCTATTCGCATTCTCGTCGTGTAAATGATCTAGTTCATAAATAGACATATTTTTCACCCTACTTTCAACACGGTTTTTTAAATCTTCTAACATAGAAATCATATTTCCAATTTGAGGAGAAGCACCTTCGATGTCTCCTATAGAGACTATTTCTGGCACAATACCACTTCCTTCTATTAGTAAAGCGGAATTACCTTCGGCTGTGTCTATAGTTGAAGTAACGTTATACTCTTCGACTTTAACTATTTTTCCTTTTGAAACTCCCTGACTCCATTTTGGAATGACATTATTGTCTACAACAGTTTCAAAACTTGCATTATCGACTGGCACTTCTTCTAAAACACCTTTATCATTTTCTATAAATAGTTTATAATCATCGAAATAAAATTTTCCATTCATTAAACATAATCCTCCAAAATTTAATCTTTTTGAGCTGTTATCTATTGTTCCTTCAACTGTATACGACTGCCATTTATTTGATGTAATTGGGCGATCTCCCATATTATCGAAAAAACCCATCCCGCCTTCGCTATTATCTACTCTTGCCCAAACGCCTGCCCAAGCTTGTTCGTCTTCTGTTACTACTTTTACAGAAGCTGTAACTTTGAATTTCTTTTTTGTTTTTGATTGAATATCTAAGAACTGACTAAAAGAAGTCCATTCTCTTGATACTGTTACTGACGATTGCGCAGTTACCATAATACTAAACAGTAATGTTGCAAAAAGCATTGTTACTTTTTTCATTGGTTGGTTAATTTATGTTGCTATTTAAACTATACGTCTATATCTGCAATATATTGTTACGGTTTCTTTTTTTTTAAACTTATGCTATCGATTAAAAGGATACTCGTTTACCCAATTAAAACCTCTATTCATTAATAAGAAATCTTCTTTTTGCTTAGTGTTACCAAAAGCTTTGATTGTATCGCCTTTAAAAACAGCATCAACTCTAAAGGTTGGGCCTGTATTTATTAGTTTTAAATTAAAAGTATCTGATGCATCATTGTAACTTTCTAATTTTAGACTATTGGTTAAAGAATCTATTTCTGTTTTATAATATAATTTAGAATGATCCATAGTTTGAATCTGTATTAAACCTTCCCATTCAATAATTATATACTTCCAACGATTTGTATTATTTTCATCTGCAGTAATTGCCTTATTATTTTTTTCAAAATAAGTAATTTCATACAAACCATAATTTTTAGGCTTTGCAGCCATGTCGCCATTGCTATACAGTGATTTTACACCTCCAACAACTCCATAAATTAAGACAAAACCAATAGTAAGCAATTTAAAGATTAACGCTAAAGGCTTAAACCAATTATTACTTTAAACTGGTTGATTAACAGTTGTTAATCGAACAGCATTATCTGTAAAAAAGAATTGAAATAGCTTTTTAATATCATGAGATAAAAGCAACAAAGTAAAAAGCACTAAATGTGTTGACATAATTTTAACAGGCACATCGAAGAAGTAATTTACAGCCATAACATTAGAAGCCGTCATAAGCGTAATAATAACTCCTACTGTCATTGTGCGTCTAAACAATAGCAATATTGCTAGCAACTCTGCAATTCCCATAAAAAGATTGTAGCCTTTAGAAAAACCAAGAAAGGTCCATGCTAATCCCATTGGAGAAGAATCTCCATAAGATTCTAATAACCGATAGAAATATGGAGAAGGAAATTGTAACTTTATAACTTTTGCAAGCCCATAATTAATAAGCATAAATGCAATATAAAATCGTATTGCTACTGTTATCCAGTAATACAATGTCTTATAGTTTGGTTTATTTCTGTCTGCAATTGACCAAACAACCGTAGCTATTAAAGCAAGAATAAAAAATACTAAAACACAAACATAATCGTAAGTAGTATCTCCACTTCCATTAGTAAATACCGTAATTGGTTTTTGGAGATTTAAAAATGTTTTTGCAAACCAAGGAATGAACTGTTGCATCCACTCCGTTGGCTTAACCATAATGAATTCCCAAAATGGATAAGCTCCGTTATTTTGTAAAATGATAAAAAGAGAGCAATAAATAAAACTGAATCTAAAGCCTATTTTCTCTAATACAGACCATTTAACAATCGTAGTTGGGTTTTGCATATTTGGTTGGTTTTTGCTTTTAACAAGATTTAAAAATAAAAACCAATACCTAAAAACAATAGCAATTAACAGTAAGTTAACTACTTATTATTTTTCAGGAGGATAACCTGCTAACATTTTTTCTACAATAGCTTTAAAACGTGCTTCTCGTTTTTCTGGTTTTTGATTTTGTTTAAAACCAGACTCACTAGTGGCTTGCCAAAACAATCCTGTTTTAGATTCGTCTACAAACTCAACAGTAATTTGTTTATTAATATTAGTTTGACCAAAAGGAATACCAACAGAAATGCCACTATAACCTCCACCAACGCCTAAACCAACAGCACTGTTAGAATTAGACTCAAACTCCTCACTCTTTATATCTATAAAAAAACTTGCATTTTCAGTTTTCTCTAAACCCATTGCATTTAGCTTTGTTTCTAATGCTGAAATTAAGCGTTTTTCATCTAACCCATTTAAACCAGATTCTATATTACTAAAGAAATTATAGGTTTTGTATTCTGAAAAATTAGTCGCTTTCTCGTAATCGTAGTTTACGTAAATTGGAGCACAAGAAGTAACACAAAGAACTAATAGTAAATATTTTAAAAATTTCATAATTGCTTTTTTTATAAAAATAACAAAAATAATACCATTTACTATGCCTGTAGACCGTTCGTTATAACTTTAACTTTTTAATACCATTTGCTTTTTATATTTGATGTATAATTACTAAATTACACACAGCATGACACTCTATAAAAAAACACAATACGGAAAATTAATAACAGGAATTATAAGTATAGTTGCTATTTCTATAGCCACTCTTTTTATTCTACAAACCGGAAGTAACCCAATACCTTTATCTGTTTTAGTAATTCTTATGCTACTCTTCCTTTTAATTGGTTTAACATTTTATAAATTAACCATTACAATTGATAGCAAAAAAATAGAAGCTAAATTTGGAATAGGACTACTTAAACATTCGCTAAAAATTAAAGATATTAATTACGATTCTATAGAAAACATTAATACACCTGCTCTTTATGGCATTGGTATTAGATTAACACCACATGGCTTATTATATAATGTAAGCACCGGCAGTGCTATTAAAATAAAATCTAATTCGAAAACATTTTTTGTAGGCACTGATGATTTTGACACTATACATGCCGTTTTATTAAGACTGAAAAAATATCATAAAAAAAGCTACTATTAATTGAATTTAGGCATTTTTAATTAAATTTTTTTTATATAGTTTAAAAAATTTTAAGGATTTAATGCTCCCCAAAGTAAATCTTTAAGTTCAAGTAAGCCTTGTTGCGCTACAGATGAGATAAACACATAAGGTATTGGCAACTCGTTATCAAGTTCTTCCTTAAGTTCTGCCTGAAGCTCATCGTCTAACATATCGCATTTAGAAATGGCAATAAATCTATCTTTATCTAACATTTCTGGATTGTAACGACGTAGTTCATCTAATAAAATATCGTATTGTTTTTTAACATCTGGCGCATCTGCTGGAATTAAAAACAATAGAATAGAGTTACGTTCTATATGGCGTAAAAAGTAATAACCTAAACCTTTACCTTCGGCTGCACCTTCTATAATACCAGGAATATCTGCCATTACAAAACTCTGAAACTCACGATGCTTTACAATACCTAAATTAGGTTTTAGTGTTGTAAACTCGTAATCTGCAATTTTTGGTTTTGCTGAAGTAACTACAGATAATAGCGTAGACTTTCCTGCGTTTGGAAAACCAACTAAACCAACATCTGCTAATAATTTAAGCTCTAAAGTAATATCCCTTTCTTCCATAGGAATTCCTGGCTGTGCATAACGTGGTGTTTGATTTGTAGACGTTTTAAAATGCCAGTTACCACGACCACCTTTTCCTCCAGTAGCCACAATTCTCTCCTCACCTTCTTCGGTGATTTCAAAAAGTGTTTCGTCAGTTTCTGTATCTTTAACAACTGTACCTAAAGGCACATCTACATACATATCTTCTCCATCTGCACCAGAACTTCTTCCACTACTACCGTTTCCTCCATGTCCAGCACGAACATGTCTTTTAAACTTTAAATGTATTAAAGTCCAAAGATTAGGATTCCCTCTTAATATTATATGGCCTCCACGTCCACCATCTCCACCATCTGGTCCACCTTTTGCAAGATACTTCTCGCGGTGTAAATGCGTAGAACCCGAACCTCCTTTACCTGAGGTTACGTGCATTTTTACGTAATCAACAAAATTTCCTTCTGTCATAATTATTATCCTTTACTCTATTTGTTAATAAGCAATTATGCTCTTTTTATTCTCCCTTTTCTTCCAATAGCAAAATATACAATTGGTCCAAAAAAAGGCACAAGTAATATTACTAACACCCACATTAACTTATCATTACCCTTGAATTTATTTAAAATAACACTTATAAACGCTAAGAAAAATAAAACAAAAGACAATAACGCTACAAACAGTATTATAACCTGAAATGTACCGATGGGACTATGTAATACTACTAAATTCAATTTTTATAATGCGTCTATACTAGCACACAAACGTTCTGTAATATCGCTAACACTACCAAAACCATCTACACCGTAATACTTATTTTGCGCAGAATAGTAATCTTTTAATATTGCTGTTTCGTTATAATAAACCTTTATTCTATTACGAATTATACTCTCGTCTGAATCATCCTTACGACCGCTAGTTTTTCCTCTTTCTAGTAATCTCTCTACTAAAATCTCATCTTCAACCTCTAAAGCAATCATTGCGTTTACTTTAGAATCCTTAGCATCTAACATTTTATCTAGTGCTTCTGCTTGTGTTTCATTTCGTGGAAAACCATCAAAAATAAATCCTTTAGCATCTGCATTTTTTTCAACTTCTGCTTCAAGCATATCTATAGTTACTTGATCTGGAACTAATGCACCTTTATCTATGTACGATTTTGCTAAATTACCTAAAGCGGTTTCGTTTTTCATGTTAAACCTAAACACATCTCCTGTCGAGATATGTACAAGGTTATACTTTTCCTTTAAAAAATTAGCCTGTGTTCCTTTACCTGCTCCTGGAGGACCAAATAATACTAGATTAGTCATGTGTTGTATTGTTTTTAATTGATATACTTCTGGTAAATCTCTTCCTAATCCATCATAATCCAGACCATAGCCTACAATAAATTTATTAGGAATTTCTATACCAACATAATGTAATTTAAAATCTTTTTTATAAGCTTCTGGTTTATAAAACAATGTTGCTATTAGTAGTTGTTTTACACCTTCATTTTTAAAAATTCTGTGAATTTCGTGAAGCGTTTTTCCTGTATCGATAATATCTTCAAGAATAACTACTGTTCTACCCGTTAAGTCTTGAGTTAAACCTATTAAACGTTGTATATCGTCTGAAGATTTAACACCTTCATAAGAAGCAAGTTTAATAAAAGTAACTTCACATGGTTTAGGATATTTTTTTACAAAATCACTAACCACCATAAACGAACCATTAAGAACGCCAATAAATACAGGAATTTCATCTCCTAAATCGTTAGCTAAATCTGCAGCCATTTTAGACACAGCTGTATCTATTTCTTTAGCAGAAATAAAAGGCTTAAAATATTTGTCGTGTAGCTTAATCATTATATTCGTTTTAGGAAAGTGGCAAAGATACGTATTTGTTAATCGAAATACGATTTTTGACCCATCATTTTAGGGCATTTTCACTTTATAAAATGTATTTTTGCCTCTCTAATTTCAACAATAAAATGAACTATTTCTCTTCAAATTTCAAATTAGGTATTCTTGGTGGTGGACAATTAGGCAAAATGATGCTTTACAACACTAGAAAATTCGACATACAAACTTATGTTTTAGATCCTAGCGATGAAGCGCCTTCTAAAATGGCCTGTAATGCTTTCACTCAAGGTGATTTAATGGATTTTGACACTGTTTATAATTTTGGGAAACAAGTAGATATTTTAACTTTCGAGATTGAAAACGTTAATGTTGATGCCCTTGAAAAATTAGAAAAAGAAGGAATAAAAGTATACCCAAGTTCTAAGAATTTAAGAATAATTCAGAATAAAGCGAAACAGAAATTATTTTATTTAGACAACAATTTACCAACTTCAGAGTTTTCCAGATTTGCTTATGCTTCAGAAATTGAAGATGCTATTTTAAATGGCGGATTAGAGTTTCCTTTTGTTTGGAAAAGTGCTCAATTTGGCTACGATGGCACTGGTGTAAAAGTTGTTCGCGTAATGGATGATTTAAAAGATTTACCAAAAGGAGAATGTATTACAGAAGAGCTTATCGATTTTAAAAATGAACTTGCCGTTATTGTCTCTAGAAATCCAGACGGAGATGTAAAAACATATCCTGTTGTAGAAATGGAGTTTCATCCAGAAGCCAACCAAGTAGAGTATGTTATTTGTCCTGCTAGAATTTCGGAAGAAGTTGCTTTAAAGGCTCAAGAAATTGCTTTAAAAGTATCTAAAGCTTTTAATCATGTTGGTCTTTTAGCAGTAGAAATGTTTCAAACTAAAGACGATGACATTTTAATAAACGAAGTAGCGCCAAGGCCACATAATTCTGGCCATCAAACTATAGAAGCGAGTTACACATCTCAATTTGAACAACATATTCGAGCCATTTTAAATTTACCTTTAGGCAAAACTGATAGCAAAGTTGGTGGTATTATGGTGAACTTAGTGGGTGCCGAAGGTTATACTGGTGATGTTATTTATGAAAACATTGCAGAGATTATGAAAATGGATGGTGTAACACCACATATTTATGGCAAAAAACAAACACGACCTTTTCGTAAAATGGGTCATGTTACTATTGTAAATGAAGATTTAAATATTGCACGTAAAATTGCTGAAGAAGTGAAGAATACCATTAGAGTAATTGCAAAGTAATCTAGAATTTGAAACCTCTGGATAATGGTATTGCTTCTCCATTTTCCATAAAAACTTCAGTGCTTGAAAATTGTTTTATAAAATTCTGATTCACAATATAAGAGCGATGGCATTTTACAAAGTTTGGTGGTAGTTGTTTTTCAATTTCTGAAACTTTACCTCTCACAAATTCCTTTTTGGTGGTTGTGAACAAATTTAAATAGTGACCATCGGATTTTACATAAATTAACTCACTTAAATAGACCTTAGACTTATTTTTTAGTAGAATATAATCGTTAGTTACTAAGGACTTTACCGTTTCTAATTCTGTTTTCGTTTTTTCATTTTCTATTCCTAAATTTCTATTTTCTGCATCTAAAAGCTTCTTATTTCTATCTGACTTTTTCCAGCGTACAAAAGAATATAAAGCTAGTAGAAACACTAGAAATAGCAAAACACCAAATACTATTCTATTCTTTTTTGAAGCCTCTTGAAGCAAATCTAATTCTTTAATTTTTTTGTCTTTTTCTTTGGTTTGGAAGGCTACATCTATCTCATAGAAATTACTGTTTTTTCTAAAGTCATCTACTAAGCTATCGTATTTTTGAACATACAATGTTTGAATCCTCTCATTTTCAACATCTCCAATACTATCATAAACTCGCTTTTTAAGCCTGTGTACAATTCTATTTATTTTAACTAAATACTTTTTATTCGGAATGGTTTCAACTTCATTTAAATTATTGATAGCAGCTAAATAATTTTGTTGATACAATTGATTTACTGCCATGTTAACTTTAGCATACGATTGATGTAGATGATCTTCATTTTGTGATGCAATTAGATAACACTCATTTAACAAACTTGAAGCTGTCTCATAATCTTTTAATGTAATACTAAAATTACCTAACGTAGATAATGTTGCTGCTTTAAACTCCTTATTATTTTTGTAATAATTAGAATGCTGTACTGCCAACAATTTTGGGTAACCAACTTTGTAATTAGAAGAATCTACAAAATAATCAATTGCTAATTCTTGATCTGTTTTGGCTCTCCACTTATCGTTACTATCATTTTTAGAAAGTGATCTTAATTCGTTTAAAAAATGACGTGTTTCTTTATCGTAATTATGCTTGCTTGTTTCTACTTTATGTAATTGGAATAGTAGCTCTTTATACTCTTCTTTTTTAAAGGTTCTAGCAACTTTTTCGTGCTCATATATTTTGTAATAGGTTGCGTAAGCAGAATCTTCGCAATTAATACGCTGGTAGGTTTCGGCTATTTCATACTGCTTTTTCGCATTAAATGGTTTGCTTTTAAACTGTTGCTTTAACTGCACAATTTGTTGTAGCTCTTTTTCGTAAAAATACTCGTAAGAGATTGAATCTATTGGAATTTGTTGGGCGAAAACAAATTGTGTAAGTAGTATGAAAATTAGTTTTTTCAAAAATTTAACAAGATGTTACTCCAACTACTCCACCGTTTCCTGATTGCTCTGGAGTTGCTATTCCTTTATTTTTATTGTCATTATACAATAATGCTATTTTGTATTTCATATCAATTTCCGTATCAATTTCGTAATTAACACCATGGCTAGATTCACCTTTATTAATTGTAATACCATCAAAATGCGAAATCTGAATAATGACTAATTCAAAACCATCTAAATTTATATTTTTAACACTTTTAATTTTAAATTCCTTAAGCTCCTTAAGTTCATTAGATACACACTGAAAAGTTATTTTAAGTTTTTTAGTATTGTCTTTACAAATTTCTACTTTGGCATTAAATGGTATCATCTTTTTGGTTTTAATTAGTTAGTTTATAAATATAATAGTTTATTCTTTAGTAAAAAGATTGAAAGGTATTCCTACACTTATTTTCACAGAAGCATCTTTAAATGTTTTTTGGCTGTAAAGCAAATCTTCTGCTCCTGCTAAAATTCTAAAACTAGCTTTATTCACATCATCCTTTTGGACTCTAAATACTAATCCTACTTGTGCTGTATATCTATTTTTATAGTCTATGTTTTCTAAATCTTGTAAAGCAAACCGATGATTAAAGATGCTTGTTAAACCAATATGCTTAGAGAATGGAAAACTTGTAAAATTACCACCTATTGTTGAGGTCCAATAGGCTCTTTTTAAATCTGAGTATTTACCTAATTGTGTTCCTAAATCATCAAAAACAAAAACTTCGTTATCTAATTCTAGTAATGTTGGTGTTCTATCTTTTTGAATGGATTGTAGAAAGCTACTCATTTCTACGTTTACAAATAGTTGTGCAAATCCATTTAAACGACTACTGTTTAAAGCATTATTTTCTCTGGACCAGTTAAATGCAGTTCCAAATTTTAATGTTGGTATATTTTTAATTGGATCTTTCAAAGCCTCCATATTTAAAGAATCCAAACTCAAGTTTTGATTTTCAATATTACCAGTAAAAGACCACCATTTTAAATAATGCCCTTGTAAAACATCATTTTCCTCGTCAAATTTCTCAATTTTATCATCAATATATTTAGTCGTATTTCTTGATATTTTATCATACTCTGCTTGCTTCTTGTTATACACAACTAACATTGAATCAATTTTGTCAATTCGATTTATATTATCAATAGAAAGTGAGTTATTATTTCTAATAATTTTTTTCTTTTCAACTTCTAATTCTTTTATCTCATTCTTTATAGAAATATACTGATTACTGTAAATTATAATTTCCTCTTTAAGTTTTTTATAGTAATCCTTTCTTTTTCCCTCTAAGATTTCACATGTATTTCTATCAAAAAATTGAGAGGCGTACTTTACATAATTATAAGTTAGACTTGCACCAATATTATCTTGCCATCCACCATCTTTAAAAAAGGAACTTCCTTTGGAACTTTTATAAATACTTGTATTCAAAAAATGATTTTGTTTATAAGCATAGTTAAAACCAACATTAATTTTATCACCATCAGTTCCATTTAAATAACTTATTGCAGTATTACTACTAACAGCATCCTCGTTACCAAAAAAGACTGCATTTTTAATACCAGCTAAATTATTATCAAGGACATTTTCAGAAACCACTTGACTCTTTTCACAATCATAGTTTACGTTTAAGGTATAGACGTAACCATTAGCAATACTTGATACTATATTGTTATGCTTTTTTAAGAAAACACCATTATTTTTATTAACGAAATAAATTATTTTATTATTTGCTTCAATTTTATATGCTTCTAAAATTTTATCTCCGTAGAATAAGTTCTCTTTTTTTTGACTCAAAATTATATATAAATCATCTTGAGGAATATTAAATTTAGTAATTTGCGACAAGCTTAAACCATCCATAGACAAATTTAACTCAGCCATAAATAAATCAGAAATACTTCTATAATTGGTTAATCCTGGATTTTGAAAAGTCTTTAATAAAGTTTGAGTATTATGGTTTGTATTTACATAGTCTTTGTAGGTTAAAACTTTTGCTGAACTTATATAGCTAGACAAAGACAATCTAATACTCCCATCAACCTTATCCTCATCGTGAATCTCCTGCCCAAATCCATTTAAAACAAATAAGCAAAGCACCAATAATAGCTTGAAATTTTTCATAGTTTGCCTGTATTAAGTAAATTAATATTTAAAAAATTATAATAAAATTTAGTTGTTAAATTAGGTTACTCCTTCACAACCTTCTTCACACTCACACCAGCCTCCGTTTCTATTTTTAAAAAATACAAACCAGAATTATAAGTACTCATATCTAATTGTTGTAAAGCTTCATTCGTTTTATAAATAGTTTTTCCATTTATATCACTTAATTCTATAGAACTAATAGCTTTAGAGCTTTTAACATTTAAAACATCAACCGCTGGATTGGGATATATAGTCAACTTATGTTCTATATTTTGAGTTTGAACACTTAAAGTACTACAATCTTCAGAAAAAACAGTTGCAGCGTCTTTATACCAAGTACTATTTGTTACATTTTGGTTTGCCTGAATAACATTATCAACTTGCACGCAACTAAGGTTAGAATTCATACCTATACTAATTGTCTGCAAAATGTTATTTGCGCCATTTTTCAAATTTAAAGTTGTCATATTTGTGTTATACAGAAAAACGCTTGTTAATTTATTATTTGCACTTAAGTCCACATTTTCTATATCTTGAAATGACAGGTTTAAAGACTCTAATTCCAGATTGTTTGCCAAATCTATTGTTGTAAACTTATAGCTTGGATGCGGATCATAGACATTTAGTAGCTTTAAATTAGGAAGCACACTATAGTCAAAGTAACTTATTAAGTTGGCTCCCATCCACAATCTTTCTAATTGCTCATTATCTGTTAAGATTAATGTTGTTAAATTACTATTGAAAACAGCTAATTCCTTTAGTAAAGTATTCGATGATAAATCTAAACTACCTAAGGGCACATTACCATGATAATAATATTCTAATAATAGGTTTTGTGTTAAATCTACACTAGTTACTTGTGTATTCTCCAAAGACAACAACTGAAGCTTGGGATTTTGACTAACGTTTAAACTAGATAAATTTACATTACCACCCACATCTAATTGGAATAATTCACTAAAACTAGATACATCAATCATAATTAAATTAGAACTATCTAAATTTATATTTTCAATTAAATTACTTGTAGAAAAACTTACTGACGATACTTGATTATTATCTGCGTATAAGTTTCTTAAATTGGTATTATTAGCTAAATCTAGAACTCCAACTAAACTACACGTTTGAACATTTAATGTTTCTAAATTTATTAGACCCGAAACATCAACACTATTCAAGCTGTTAAATGCACTATTTAAATAAGTTAAATTAACAAAACTATTTATACCTTCTAAATCTACAATGCCTTTACTAGAAACATCTAAAAAAGTAAGAGAAAGTGCATCACCATTTAATCCATTAGTATCAATTCCTTGATCTATTAAGGCTTGTTCAAAATTAGCGTCTGGAATAGCTGTTGTCTGTGCATTTAAAATTGCAGAAATTGCAAGACATAATAAAGTAATTTTCAGTTTCATATATATAGTTATTAGTTACATTTATAATTAAAACCCTCGACTTAAATTAAAGCAAAGGGCCTTAAAACAATTGATTAATAGCAAATCAAAACTGCAACAAAATCAAGGCTTATGGAAATAAATGTCACGAAATACAGGTTATATATCACGAAATGCATTTGTTAAATAATTGCAAAAACCATTATTAATGCAGAGGTTTAAATTCTTTAACAAATTTTAGAAAAAAATGAACAAAAAAAATACCCTTTAGAGGGTATTTAACTACAAAAAACACTTTCAAAAATTAAACCTAAAACTTCAATACTTTCAAAGCCAAATTAAAATTTATTAACTCTACTATATTTTTACACCCTGTTTTAAAGTAAATATTTTTTCTATGAGTAGACACTGTTCGTTCGGAAATAAATAATTGTTCTGAAACTACTTTTGTTGAATGTCCCTGCCCTAATAAATCTAATATTTCTTTTTCTCTTTTGGTTAAACTCTGAAAACATTGCCAATCAATATTTGATTTTTGCAACACTATAAATATAGAATTAAAAACACTCCCCAAAGCACCTAAATCGTCCATAAAGTTTGAGATATTAAAAAAATATTCTGAATTTAAATGAAGCTTATTAGAATAAAAAAAAGTCATTTTATCGCTTACTTTAAGATGTTGAGGATAAGATACTACCTCTTTAAAATCTTGATTAACTTTAAATTGTTTTGCTTTTTTCTTAGCTAAGTTTAATAGTTTAGGACACGATATTTTATCTAAGTAAGTCGCTCCAACTTCTTTAAGCGTTACCATTTCTGGACCCTTACTCAACAACTTATCATTACAATAAATTAAGTCTAATGTTTCTTTATTATTAACATGAATACTATAAGGTAAATACTCTTCTAACTGATTAAATAAATCGCGATTAGCTAAAAACAAATCGCGAAGTTTAAATGCAAATTGCTGATTGGTGATTAAAAATTCTTTTTCATTTAAAACACTCATATTGCGAATACATTATCGCACACTTTACTAAGTGTATTATTTAATATTTTAGGCTGTTCCAAACTAGGATAATGTCCACACTTATCTATTGTAATTAATTCGCAATGTATACTACAGGCGTTGACAACTTTTTTTAAGTATTCTATGTTAACCGAAGGATCCTGCAACCCATGAATTATATATTTATTACACTTTAAACTCACGAACAATTCTCTTTGATCACTCCAATTACCACTCATAATATCATTAGCAGTATGAGACCTAACTAATGGATCTGTATCATTAAAATAACCCTTTATTGTCTCTAAATGATTTTGATTAGACAAAGTAACTTTACAAGCTTCTATTACAGAGGCTTTATCTGGTTTTGGAGTTAAGAACGTTTGTAGCGCTTGAACAGGTAAAAAAGCTTCATCAAAATTAATAGGCTTCTCTATTGGAGGAGCACCAAAAATCATTAAACCTTTCAAAGCATTAATCTCATGAGCGATTTCTATCGCTAAATGACCACCTAGGGAATTTCCAATTAAAAATACAGGAATATCTAATGCGTTAATAAATGAAATAAGTTGTTCTTTATATTTAGTTAGTGAATAGTCTGCGTTCTCATTAACACAAAACTTATCAACTTCATGCCCTGGTAATGTTATACTATATTTAGTGTATTCCGATACAATTGTATCAAATATATTAGAAGAAGAGGAATTACCATGAATACAAATTAATGCACCTCCTTTGTTACCAATAGCGACTTTAAAGTTCATTTTTAATAGATTAGGTTACGTCTAACCTAATAAATTCATCATTATAATCAAAATTTTATATTTTAAAAATCCAAAAAATAACATTTCAAAACTGTATTTTTGTATGTATATAAAATATAATTTTTTATCAATAATTATGAGCAAAGTAGGCGTAATAATGGGAAGCGATAGCGACCTTCCAGTAATGCAAGAAGCAATAGACATTTTAAAAAGTTTTGATATAGAAGTTGAAGTAGATATAGTTTCTGCACACAGAACACCAGAAAAACTATTCGATTACAGTAAAAATGCACACACACGTGGCATAAAAGTAATTGTTGCTGGTGCTGGTGGTGCTGCACATTTACCAGGAATGGTAGCTTCTTTATCTCCTTTACCTATAATTGGTGTTCCTGTAAAAAGCAGAAATTCTATAGATGGTTGGGATTCTATTCTATCAATCTTACAAATGCCTGGAGGAGTTCCTGTTGCAACAGTTGCATTAAATGGAGCTAAAAATGCTGGTATTTTAGCAGCACAAATAATAGGATCTAGTGATCTAGTTGTTTTAGATAAAATTATAGCTTATAAAGAAGAATTAAAAATAAAAGTGGAGACTGCTTCTAAGAATATTAAATAGTATAAAATATAAAAGCCCAGTCTCCTGGGCTTTTAATCGCTATTAATCTTTCTATATATGAGTAAGATCCCACATCAAAAAAACTTAATACAAAACTCCATCTTTTACTTGTTATTCTATTGGTGCCAGTAAAAATTATATGAATAATCGATTAAGAGTGAAAATAACCGTTAAAAAACACGATTACGTATTAAAATTTACATTTATATCAAAAAAAGGCATAAAAAAAAGCCTCAAATAAATTTGAGGCTTTTCATCGCTATTAATCAATAATTTTTAAGAGAGTAACCAACTCTCGAGAAAAAATCTGATGCAAATTTATAACTTATTTCGATTTTTTACATGCTTACTATTAAAATATACGAAAAATAAAAACTATATTATTGAAAATGAATACATTAACAACATTTTTTTCGACAAAATACAATTCAGCGCCATTCATTCGAATTGAAAACGAGCACTTTAAGCCTGCTATTTTAAAACTTATTGAAGAAACAAAGTCCGAAATTGACGCAATCATCAATAATAAAGAAAATCCAACGTTCAAAAATACAATTGAAGCTTTAGAATTTTCTGGTCAACAATTAGATCGTGTTACTAGTATCTTTTTTAACCTTAACTCTGCTGAGACAAGCGAAGAAATTCAAAAAATAGCTCAAGAAATTTCTCCAATACTTTCTGAATTTGGAAATGATATCACTTTAAACGAAGACTTATTTAAACGTGTAAAAGCTATTTACGATATAAAAGAAAGTTTAGACCTTACTACAGAGCAACAAACTTTATTAGATAAAAAATACAAAAGCTTTTCTAGAAACGGAGCTAATTTAAACGAAGTAGATAAAAATAAACTTCGAGAAATAGACAAAAAACTATCTAAATTAAAATTACAATTTGGAGAAAACATTTTAGCTGAAACTAATAAATACGAACTACACCTTACAAACGAAGACGATTTATCTGGCTTACCCGAAGGTGCAAAAGAAGCCGCAAAGCAATTAGCTGAAAGCAAAGAAAAAGAAGGCTGGTTAATTACATTAGACTACCCTAGCTATATTCCTTTTATGACTTATGCAGACAATAGGAAACTTAGAGAGCAATTATCTAAAGTAGCAGGAAGTAAAGCTTTTAAAGGTGATGCTTTAGACAACCAACAAATAGTTTTAGATATTGTAAACTTACGTTTTGAGCGCGCCAACTTATTAGGCTATAAAACACATTCGCATTTTGTTTTAGAAGAACGTATGGCACAAACGCCAGAAACAGTTTTAAACTTCTCGAACGATTTACTTGCTAAAGCAAAACCAGCTGCTGAAGAAGAATTTAAAAATTTAGAAGATTTTGCAAAAGAGTTAGACGGAATAGATCGATTAGAAAAATGGGATTCGGCTTATTATTCTGAAAAACTAAAACAAAAATTATTCAGTTTAGATGACGAGCAACTAAAACCATATTTTAAACTAGAAAATGTAATTGATGGTGCTTTTGAAATCGCTGGAAAACTTTTCGACTTAAAATTTGAAGAGATAAGCGATATCGATAAATATCATGAAGACGTTTTAACATACAAAGTAACTAATAACAACGGAGACTTAGTTTCTATTTTTTATGCAGATTTCTTCCCAAGAAAAGGAAAAAGAAATGGTGCTTGGATGACGAGTTACAAGCCACAATTTGTTAAAGACGGCACTGAAGAAAGACCTCACGTTTCTATAGTTTGTAATTTCACAAAACCAACAAAAAGCAAACCTTCTCTTTTAACTTTTAATGAGGTTACTACTCTATTTCATGAATTTGGACATGCTTTACATGGCATGCTTGCTAACACTATTTACCCAAGTTTATCTGGTACAAGTGTATTTTGGGATTTTGTCGAGTTACCAAGTCAGGTAATGGAAAACTGGTGTTTCGAACAAGAAGCTTTAGAGCTATTTGCTAAACATTACGAGACAGGAGAAGTAATACCTATGGAGTTGGTAAACAAAATTAAAGAGTCTGCAACTTTCCATGAAGGTATGCAAACTTTAAGACAACTTAGCTTTGGACTCTTAGACATGTCTTGGCACGCTGGAGAATCTCCAAACACCATAAAAAGTGTAAAAGAATTTGAAACCGAAGCTTTTAAAGACACTAATTTATTTCCAGATGTTAAAGAGAATTGCATGAGTACCGCTTTTGCTCATATTTTTCAAGGTGGTTACAGTTCTGGATATTACAGCTACAAATGGGCTGAAGTATTAGATGCAGATGCTTTCGATTACTTTAAACAAAACGGTATTTTTAATAAAGAGATTGCAACTAAGTTTAAAGACAATGTCTTGTCTCAAGGTGGAACAGAAAACCCAATGGTTTTATACAAACGTTTTAGAGGTCAAGAGCCAAAACCTGAAGCTTTATTAAAGCGCGCAGGATTGATTAAGTAGAATTTTGTAATTAAATAGCAAAGCATCTATATATTAAAAGACGTTGAATTAAAAACCAACGTCTTTTCTATTTAATGAAACTACTTAAAATATTACTACACATTACATGGATTACCTTTCTAACTGTTTTTACACAAGTTGGAGGCTTAATTTGGGTTATAGCCTTATTACTTTGTAAAGCAAAAAAATGGAAAAAGAGATACGTATTTACAACATTGTATTTAATTTCAAATTTATTAATTGTTCCTCCTTTAGCAAAACAATTTGGTCGTGAACAATTGCCTATTTTAAATAAAAACCTAAAACCAAGAAACTTATTTTATCCATTACTATTTAGGAATTATGTAACACCTGACTTAAAGACATTACTTAAAAAATCTTCTGAAGAATTAAATAAAGACAACATTAACATCACTTATTTAGATGCTAACTTTCCTTTTTATAACGGTTTTCCGCTGCTACCACACAGAAGTCATAATGACGGTAAAAAGGTAGACATCTCTTTTACCTATAAAAGTAAAAAAGGAATTGTTACAGATAAAAAACCAGGTCTTTCAGGATATGGCATTTTTGTAAACGAAAAAAATTACTCAAACGAAAGTTGCTTAAAAAAAGGCTATTGGCAATACGATTTCACCAAATACATGACTTTTGGAGAAATTAACAATCTAGATTTTGATACAACTAATACAAAAAAAGTACTTCTCTCGTTCTTGTCTCAAAATGAAACTCAGAAAATATTTATTGAACCTTATTTAAAACAAAACTTAGGTTTAAGTAACTACAGCAAAATACGTTTTCAAGGCTGCAAAGCAGTTAGGCATGATGATCATATTCATTTGCAAGTGAAATAATAATTATATCTAAACTTATATTCCTTTTTCTAATGTTTCACAAATTAAACTTTCAATAATTACTGAAAATTTAAAAATTATCATATATTTGCTGTATGGAATACAAAGAAGCAAAAGATAAATTTATAAGTACTTGGGGAAGTTTAGGCTCTCTTTGGGGAATTAATAAGGCAATGGCGCAAATTCAAGCCTTGCTTTTTATCTCTACAAAACCCTTATCTATGGAAGATATTATGGAGGAACTAAAAATTTCTCGTGGTAATACTTCTATGAATTTACGTCAGTTAATGGATTGGGGCATTGTAACAAAAACATTAGTTGCTGGTGAACGTAAAGAGTTTTTTACTACTGAAAAAGACGTACAAGAATTAGCTAGAATTGTAGCTAAAGAAAGAAGCAGACGCGAAATAAAACCTGTTATTAAAGTTTTAGAAGAAGTATCATCTATTAAAAATGATGGTTCTGAAAAAACAAAAGAACTTATTAAACAAACAAAAGCATTACACGAATTAACAGAAACAATGGATGTAATGATTAACAAATTGGTAGACCAAAAACAAAACTGGATTACTAAGTCTGTTTTAAAATTATTCAAATAAAAAAATTTAAACTAAACTTTCAATTTTTTCTGAAAGTTTAAAATAATTAGAAATTATGAAAATCGCATTCAAAATCACAAAAGTAATAAACTACATTGCATTACTACTATTATTTCTTGGACCCTATGGTATTGCATTTACTGGCGGACTGCAAGTTTTAGCAAGTTTAATCTTTGTTATCCTTTTTCCAAAAAACAAGTTTATATACGTTTATTTTGGTTTAGTAATCACCTTCTTTTTGCTTTGGAATGGTGAATTTAACTGGCTCTTTGGTATTCCAATTTTTCTAATAGTTTTTTTAACCTATATAATTCAAACTCAGAAAATACAATTATAAAAGAAAGCAATTATTAAGCAATAACATCACTTTTAAAGCTCTTTATACATGAAAACACTAACACTAAATCATTTAGAAAAAGTACAGCAAACAAAAATAGAGATGATAGATTTCTATGATGGAGCAACCAACGATTATGCGTTTTGGAGTAAAGATTTAAACATGCATTTTGGATATTTTATTCCGTTTAAAAATAGTCCGTTTGCAAGAAACACAATGCTTAACGAAATGAACAATCAGGTTTTAAAACGTTTAAACATAACCAAAGAAAAATCGAATTTAATAGATTTAGGCTGTGGTGTTGGAGGCACAATGCGTTACGCTTTAAAAAAGCACAACAACTTAACGGCTTTTGGCGTAACGCTTTCAAGTTTTCAAGTTTTCAAGTAGAAAAAGGAAATAGCTTACTTAAAGACAAGAAAGGAACTATTGTAAACGAGAACTACAACCATACTTCATTTAAATCTAATACTTTTAATTCTGCTTTAGCAATAGAAAGCTTATGCCATTCTGGACATAAAAAAGAATCTTTGCAAGAGGCTTACCGCATATTAAAACCTGGAGGACGTTTTGTAATTGCAGATGCGTTTTTAAAAAAAGATGAAACAGAACTATGTCATGGTGCAAACTATTCGCATCGCAGACTGTGCGACCACTGGAGTTTAACCAATTTAGGCTCTATAAACAATGTAAAAAAAGATTTAGAGAGCCTAGGCTTTAAAAATATAAAAATAGAAGACATTTCTTTTAGGGTAGCGCCGTCTGTACTACACGTACCATTTGCAATCGTTGGGTTTATTTTAAAAAAAATCTTTACTTTAAAATCAATAAAACGAGAAAGCTTACACAATTTAAAAGGTTCATTTTATGCATTATTATCTGGATTGCACATGCAGAGTTTTGGATATTATATTATAAGTTGCACTAAATAAACAAATTAATGAAACGTTCAGTTCTACATAAAATTATTACCACTATTATAGCTTCTGTTTGGCTTATAAATGGTTTGTATTGTAAGATACTAAATCAAGTACCAAGACATGAAGCCATTGTTGCTCATGTTTTAAACACTGAACATTCAAGATTATTAATTTTAACAATAGGTGTTTTAGAAGTGTGTTTAGCGATTTGGATTCTGACTCGTTATAAGCAAAAACTGAATGCTGTTTTTCAAATAACAATTGTAATATCTATGAATATTATTGAATTTACAGCTGCTCCGGATTTACTACTCTGGAAAAAACTAAATATTGTTTTCGCTTTACTGTTTGCTGTTTTAGTTTACGTAAATGCTTTTTATTTTAATAAAAAAGAAAATAACAACTATGCTACCAAAGCTTAAAAATCATCCTTTTGCCGTAGAAGCTTTTTTTAAAAGCTCTACCGTTTTAACTTTTGCTGTACCAAAAGAACAATTACAAAACCTAATTCCGGAGTGTTTAACTTTAGACACCTTTAAAGACAAATGGGCTTTTGTTGCAGTTGCAATGGTACAAACAACAGGTTTAAGACCTAAAGGCTTTCCTAAATTTATGGGAAACGATTTCTTTTTAATTGGTTACCGCATATTTGTGCGTTACACCAACAAAAACGGCAAAAATTTACGTGGTCTATATATTATAAAATCTGAAACAGATAAAAAGAAAATGGCATTTATGGGTAATATTTTTACTCACTATAATTATACAACTACAGATATAAATATAAAAACAACTACTAGTGAAACTGAAATATCGTCAAAACATTCAAACTTTAAAATAGAAATAAACAATCTTGAAAAAGAAGTAAAACTACCAATAAATTCTCCTTTCGAGAACTGGAAAGAAGCAAGGCGCTTTGCAGGCCCACTTCCTTTTACTTTTACTTATAATGAAGCCACAAAAGAAGTTTTAATAATACAAGGTGTAAGACAAAATTGGAAACCTAAGCCAATTAAAATTGAAGATTACTCTATAAATTTATTAAACACATTAAATCTTAAAAACCATGTTTTAGCAAATGCTTTTGTAATAAAAAACATTCCATACTACTGGAAAAAAGGAGAAATAGAATTATGGAAATAAAAAGAAAAAAGTTTCAAGGAGTTTTAAATATTTTAAGTTTTAACAGGCATTTCTATGTTATTGGTTTAAGCGTATTAGCAATTATAATTTTAAGTCTCATCTTTATTGGTTGCTCAAACACCTTACTTTATAGTATTATCGCATTATTTATTTACGGCCTTTTAATGCCATTAATTATATCTGCGTACGTTTATGATTACTCTGGATACTATAACTTAAATTGGCTCAAAGCATGCGATATAGACACTCAAGCTAAAAACATTGTTAATATTAATGCTGGTTTTGATGAAACGAGCTTTATAATAAAAAATAGATTTCCAGAAGCTAATTTACAGGTGTTTGATTTTTATAATCAAGAAAAACACACAGAACCAGCAATTGTACGAGCACGAAAAGTTAGTATAACTTATCCTAACACAAGGCAAATCTCTACTAACCATATTCCTTTAGAAGACAACGCTACAGATATTGTATTTTTACTATCGACTGCACATGAAATAAGAAACAATACTGAGAAAGTTCAATTTTTAAAAGAATGTCATCGTATTTGTAAACCAACAGGAAAAGTAATTATGGTAGAACATTTAAGAAATTTGCCAAATTTCTTTGCTTTCTCTATTGGCTTTACTCATTTCTTCTCAAATAAAACATGGAAAACCGTTTATAAAAAAGCTGGGTTTTCACCTTTTAAAAACATAAAATTCACACCTTTTATGTCTATAATTATTAATAAGCCTTAATTTAAAAAAACAGCAAGTATGGACATCCATTTAAAAATAATAGGCATTCTCTTAATTACATTATCTATAATACACATTCCATTTCCAAAGTATTTTAAATGGCATTTAGAATTAAAACATCTAAGCTTAATAAATAAGCAAATGATGACTACTCACACCTTTTTTATTGCGCTTACCGTTTTCTTAATGGGTTTATTATGCTTAACCTGTTCGCACGAATTAACAACTACACCTTTAGGAAAAAAAATAGCTCTTGGCCTTGGTGCATTTTGGAGTATTAGATTGTTTTTTCAATTCTTTGTTTATTCTCCCAAACTCTGGAAAGGCAAATTATTTGAAACCATAATGCATATTCTATTTTCAATATTATGGATTTATTTAACTACTGTGTTTTTCTTCATATTTTTAAAATAGCTATAAAACAATTCTTTTTCTTTACTTTTGAAAAAAAATTGCCAACTATGCCAGATCACAAAATAGATCCAAATCAATGGATTAATTTGTATTCAGACTACCTTTTTAACTATACCATTTCTCGTGTTAACGATAGAGATATGGCTCAAGATTTGGTTTCCGAAACATTTTTAGCAGGTTTAAAGTCTATGAAAAACTTTAAAGGCGAAGCAAGCGAACGCACATGGCTTATTTCAATATTAAAAAGAAAAATTATAGATCATTATCGTAAAACAAATTCGAATAAAGGTAAAGCCGAGGTTAGAATGAGTTACAATAGCGATACAGAAACTGAAGGCGATTGGCTAGAGGAACGTGTTGCAGATCCTTTTGATAAAACTGCAGAAGACACAATAGAGAATACAGAACTTGGTACAGCAATACAAAACTGTCTTGGAAAATTACCAAACAAACAAGCGCAAGTTTTCGAGATGAAAACTATTTTAAATTACGATACAGAAGCTATTTGTAATGAATTAAATATTACTGCGTCTAACCTTTGGGTAATCATTCACAGAGCAAGAACAGCTATGGCTGGTTGCTTAGAAAAAAATTGGTTTTAAGATGAGTAATAAAATATATCTAAGTTGTGAAGAAGCAAATCACACATGTGATAAAGCACAATATAAAGAGGCTTCACTTTGGGAAAAAATTAAACTAAATTTACATTTAGTCTTTTGCGCTGCTTGTAGAAAATATTCTAGAAACAATGCAAAGCTAACTAAGTTAATGAAAAAGAAACCTGTAAAATTAGAAACTACAGAAAAATCTAAACTACAGTCTGCTTTCGAAAAAGAATTAGCAAAACAAAATAATTAATAACCATATAATTGGAATACTTTCAACCCAAAAGGAACTGTAATAACGGTTCCTTTTTTTATTTGTAAAAACCACAAAACATAATGTTATTAATACAACAATTAAGGTTTTAAGTAAGCTCTCATAACTTAATTCATTTTTAAAAAATTCAGATAAAAACAAAAGGAGTAGTAAAAAAAAACCTATTAATTTAGTGTATTTCACTCCTATTTTCTGAGGAATAGTTGCCAGCTTTAAGCTATCAAATTTTAAATCTCTAATTTCGAAAGGCAACATTAAAACAACTACAAAAACAAATCTTTGAAATGCCGTTATGTATACATCTGCATTTAAATGTACATCATCATTAATTAAGGGCAAAAAGACGGTTACACCTGTCCAAACTAAAGCTATAACATAAACCTTAAGCCCACTAACATCTCGAAGGTTTTGTTGGTTATCTAAATAAAAGTTTTTAGGAAGAAAAGGAATAGCATATAAGAAAGTAATCAACCCAAAAACTCCAATAGAAATCAATGTCTTTAATTGCAATTGCATTGCGAAATAGCACAGCAAGAGAAAGCAAACAAGCGAAAACACTTGAATAATTTTTAATGCATCTGTTAAACTTCTATGATGGAATTTTGCTATCCCAAAATACTTCACAAAATTATAACCTGTAATAGTTGCAAAAAAAATAAAATAAAGAATGTTTTCATCATAAGAAACATCAAACTGTATTAACGTAATCCAACCCAAAGCATACACGGCTAAAGCCACGTGAATACTACTATTCAAATAAAAATCGAAAAGTTGTTTAATTAATCGCATTACACAAAGTTAATTCATAAAAAATAGTATCTGTTAATAAAGGCGTTAAATGGTTAAAAACTTTAGTTTTTTTTAAGAAATAACATTTTTAATTTTCATTATTTTTGCTAGACAAAATCACACACAACTACAATGAATACAAATACTTTCGCACTACGCCATATTGGCCCAAGAGAAAACGATCAAAAACTAATGCTCGATGCCATTGGTGTAGACAGTATGGAACAACTTATTTACGAAACGATTCCAGACGATATTCGATTACAAACCGATTTAAACTTGGATGTTGCTATGAGCGAATTCGAATATTCTTCGCACATTAACGAGCTTTCAAAATTAAATAGTATTTACAAAACTTATATAGGCTTAGGCTACCACCCTACTATTTTACCTGCTGTTATACAACGTAACATTTTAGAAAATCCGGGTTGGTATACAGCATATACTCCTTACCAAGCAGAAATAGCTCAAGGAAGATTAGAAGCTTTACTAAACTTCCAAACTATGGTTACAGACCTTACTGGAATGGAGTTAGCTAATGCTTCGCTTTTAGATGAAAGTACAGCTGCAGCAGAAGCAATGAGTTTATTATTTGCCGTTCGCGAACGTGCACAAAAAAAAGCAGGTGTAAATAAGTTTTTTGTTTCTGAAACTATTTTACCTCAAACATTATCTCTTTTACAAACAAGATCTACACCAATTGATGTAGAATTAGTTATTGGTAATGAAAATGAATTCGATTTTTCTTCTGATTTTTTTGGAGCAATTTTACAATATCCAGGAAAAAATGGACAAGTTAGCGACATTAAAACATTTATAGAAAAAGCAAAAGCAGCAGATATTAAAGTTGCCGTTGCCGCAGATATATTAAGTTTAGTAAAATTAGAAGCACCAGGTAAATTTGGTGCAGATGTTGTTGTTGGTACAACGCAACGTTTTGGTATACCATTAGGTTACGGTGGACCACATGCCGCTTATTTTGCAACAAAGGAAACTTATAAAAGAGATATTCCTGGTCGTATTATTGGTGTTTCTAAAGATAAGAATGGAAACCGTGCGCTACGTATGGCTTTGCAAACACGTGAACAACATATAAAAAGAGACAGAGCAACATCTAATATTTGTACAGCTCAAGTATTATTAGCTGTTATGGCAGGTATGTATGCTGTATATCATGGTCCAAAAGGTCTAGATTTTATTGCTAGCCAAGTACACAACACAGCTTCTGCTTTAGCAAATGCATTAACTAAATTAGGTGTAGAACAAACAAACACTTCGTTTTTTGATACTATACAGTTAAAAGCAAATGCATCAGTTGTAAAGCCTTTAGCAGAAAAAAGCAACGTAAACTTTTACTATCCAAATGAAGATACAGTTACTATTGCTGTAAATGAAACAACAAGGCTAGTAGATTTAAATGAGATTATTTCAATTTTTGCTGAAGCTTTAGGAAAAGAAACGTTTACTATCGATAGTATTTTAGAAGTAAATAACATTCAAGAAACTCTTCAACGTAAAACAGACTTTTTAACGTTAGACGTTTTCAATACGCACCATTCTGAAACAGAATTAATGCGTTATATAAAAACTTTAGAGCGTAAAGATTTATCATTAAACCACTCAATGATTTCTTTAGGTTCTTGTACAATGAAATTAAATGCTGCAGCAGAAATGTTGCCATTAAGTAATCCTAATTGGGGAAACATACATCCTTTTGTTCCAATAGAACAAGCTAACGGTTACTTAACAGTCTTAAAAGAATTAGAAGATCAGTTAACAGAAATTACTGGTTTTTCTGGCACTTCTTTACAACCAAACTCTGGTGCTCAAGGTGAGTATGCTGGATTAATGGTTATAAAAGCGTATCACGAATCTCGCGAAGATCATCATAGAAATATTTGTTTAATTCCATCTTCAGCACACGGTACAAATCCGGCAAGTGCTGTAATGGCAGGAATGAAAGTTGTTGTTACAAAAGCAACTGCAGAAGGAAATATTGATGTAGACGATTTACGCCAGAAAGCAGAATTACACAAAGATAATTTAGCTGCCTTAATGGTAACGTACCCATCTACTCATGGTGTTTACGAATCTGCGATTAAAGAAATTACGCAAATTGTACACGATAACGGCGGACAAGTATACATGGACGGAGCAAATATGAATGCTCAAGTAGGATTAACAAATCCTGGAAACATTGGCGCAGATGTTTGTCACTTAAACTTACATAAAACCTTTGCTATACCTCATGGAGGTGGTGGTCCTGGTGTAGGTCCAATTTGTGTTGCAAAACAATTGGTTCCTTTTTTACCTGGAAATCCAATTATAAAAACTGGAGGAGAACATGCTATTACAGCTATTTCTGCTGCACCTTATGGTTCTGCATTAGCCTGTTTAATTTCTTATGGTTATATTAAAATGCTTGGTGTTAAAGGCTTAAAAAAATCGACAGAAGTTGCTATATTAAATGCTAACTACATTAAGCAACGTTTACAAGGTGCTTTCGAGACATTGTACTCTGGAGAACGAGGTCGTGCAGCACATGAGATGATTATAGATTGCCGTCCGTTTAAAGCTAATGGTATTGAAGTTGTTGATATTGCTAAGCGTTTAATGGATTATGGTTTTCATGCTCCAACGGTATCTTTTCCTGTTGCAGGAACAATGATGATTGAACCAACAGAAAGTGAAAGTAAAGCAGAAATGGATCGTTTTTGTGATGCTATGATTTCTATTAGAAAGGAAATTTCGGAAGCATCGAAGGATGATCATAATAATCCGTTAAAAAATGCACCGCACACAATGGCTATGGTTACAAGTGACGAATGGTTATTGCCTTATTCTAGAGAAAAAGCTGCTTTTCCTTTAGAATACGTACATGACACAAAGTTTTGGCCAAGTGTAAGACGTGTTGACGATGCCTATGGAGATAGGAATTTAATCTGTACTTGTGCACCTATAGAAGCCTATATGGAAGCATAACACGTGCTTGAACGTCGTAAAAATAAATAACTAAAAAATTGCCTTTAATTTATGATGCTTATCTTAGCCAATTAATTAAAGGCAATTCCCTTTTTATATGAATATTAAAATTACTGGAACCGGAAGTTTTATTCCGAGTACTGTTGAGAAAAATGAAGATTTCTATAATCATGAGTTTTTAAATGCAGATGGTTCAAAAATAAATAGCCCAAATGAAATTATCGTTGATAAATTTAAAGCGATAACAGGAATTCAAGAAAGGCGTTATATAAAGCCAGAATTACTAAATTCTGACATTGCCTTTTTTGCTGCTGAAAAAGCCATTGCAGATGCAAAAATTGATAAAGAAACATTAGATTATATTATTGTTGCACACAATTATGGTGATGTAAGACATGATGCTGAACAGAGTGATACTGTACCAAGTTTAGCCTCTCGTGTAAAACATTTACTTCAAATTAAAAATCCAAAATGTGTAGGTTACGATTTACTTTTTGGATGTCCAGGTTGGATTGAAGGTGTAATACAAGCTAATGCATTTATTAAAGCAGGAATAGCAAAACGCTGTTTAGTTATTGGCTCTGAAACACTATCTCGTGTTATAGATAAGCACGATAGAGATTCTATGATTTATAGTGATGGCTCTGGAGCTGTTATTATTGAAGAAACAAATGATGAAGGTGGAATTATTGCACACGAATCTGCAACTTATGCTTTAGACGAAGCTCATTTTATCTATTTTGGAGAAACTAATAAACCAGAAAACACAAGCCAAAGAAGATACATTAAAATGTTTGGTAGAAAAATTTACGAATTTGCCCTAACAAATGTACCTCTAGCTCTAAAAGCTTGCTTAGAAAAAAGTGGTTTCGGCATAAATGATGTCAAAAAAATATTAATCCATCAAGCAAATGAAAAAATGGATGAAGCTATTGTAAAGCGTTTTTACAAGCTTCACGACATGAAAGTGCCAGAAGGGATTATGCCAATGTCTATAAATAAATTGGGAAATTCTAGTGTAGCAACAGTACCTACATTATTAGACCTCATTTTAAAAGGAGAAATTGAAAATCAAGAAATTAATAAAGGAGATGTTATTCTTTTTGCTAGTGTTGGTGCGGGCATGAATATTAACGCTATAGTTTATAAATATTAAAACAACATTTCTTTGTACGAAGGCAAATTTCCACATAAAAGATATAAACTTACTTATCAATTTTTAGAAAAACATATTTCTACTGAAGAAACAATTCTAGATTTAGGTGTAGAAAATCCGTTTACAGAAGTCATGAAAAATGGTGGCTTTAAAATTAAAAACACTTCTGGAGAAGATATTGATGAGGACACTTCAGCTATTGAAAATTCTGATGCTACAGTGGTAACAGCTTTCGAAATTTTCGAACATTTACTTTCTCCGTATACTGTTTTAAAATCTATTAAAGCTGACAAATTGGTTGCTAGTATTCCAATGCGTTTATGGTTTTCTTCAGCTTACAGAAGTAAAACCGATAAATGGGACAGACATTATCATGAGTTTGAAGATTGGCAATTTGATTGGCTTTTAGAAAAAGCAGGATGGAAAATAATTGACCGTCAACAATGGACTAACCCAACTAAAAAAATTGGTATTCGTCCAATTTTAAGATGGTTTACCAATCGTTACTATATTGTTTATGCTGAAAGAATAAAGTAAATTCTAAAAACAGAATGATTTCATTAAATTTTAGTTTCAAAAAGTTGTAATTTGTGATTTTTACATTGAAATTTCATAAGTGAATATATACATCGTCATTCCTGCTCACAACGAAGAAAATTGCATTTCATTAATGCTGGAATCTTTAGTAAAACAAACACTTTTACCAAAGAAAGTAGTTGTAGTAAATGATAATTCTACAGATAGGACACAGCAAATAGTTGATGACTTTTCAAATAAGAACAATTGGATTAAAAGTATTTCTATTCAATCTTCAAAAGATCATATTCCTGGTAGTAAAGTTATTAATGCCTTCTATAAAGGACTTGAAATATTGGATAGCGACTATGATATTATTTGCAAATTTGATGCAGATATTATTCTTCCTAAAAATTATTTAGAATCTATTATAGCTCTTTTTAACACAGATAGCAAAGTTGGAATAGCTGGAGGATTAGCATACATTAATAAAAACAACCAGTGGGTTTACGAAACTATCGCATCTAAAAACCATGTTCGTGGGCCATTTAAAGCATATAGAAAAGAGTGTTTTCAAGATATTGGAGGCTTAAAACCTAGTATTGGATGGGATTCTATAGATGTAATGTTGGCTCAATATTATGGTTGGACTATAAAAACCGACAAGCTATTAATAGTTAAACATTTAAAACCAACCGGTAAAACTTACCATAAAAGCAGCAAATACTTACAAGGAGAAGCATTGTACAAAATGCGTTTTGGATTACCCTTAACTATATTATCGGCTTTAAAAAGTGCAATTAGCAAAAGAAGTTTTCTTTATTTTAAAAACACCATTTTTGGCTATATTAAATCTAAAAATAATAACATTGAACCACTAGTAACTGTAGAGCAAGGTGATTTTATTAGAAAACTTAGATGGGAAGGTGTTAGGAAAAAATTAAAAATATAGTAGAAATACCATTTTAATTAAAACTCCAATTCTTATAATTGCTCGAAGCCTCTAATCTGTTTTCTTTTTCATCTTCTAATTCTGAAAAGAAGTCGATTCCTGTTAGTTTTTCAACTTCGTCTACAGATACCACAAATTTATATAAAGGCTCTTTAGACGCTTCGTGATCCATTAAAAAAGCTAGCATCTTAGTGTCTCCAGAGTTATTATCTATAATAACTTTATAAAACTGATTAGGAACCGCCACTTTTTCGCTTCCAATAGTTTTCATATTACCTTTTAAAACACCTCCAGACACTACAAAAACACCATCGTACTTACTTGCCCAATAGCGTGTTTTTTGTTCTAATCGATTCCAAACACCTGCATTAAACTCGTGTGTTTGTGGAGAAATATTACTGGTTAAAAAAGTTTCATCGTGTGCTGCTTGACTATATTTTCGATCTCCAGCAGGACACAAATGTCCTCGATCGTAACCCGATTTCTTATAGTTACGCCAGTGTGCAGCTGTTGTTTTTACAGCGTTATCAATTTCAAAATATGGCCGTTTAAAATTGGTGCTACTTAAATGAGATTTCTTTAATTCGTATGCAACCCATTCGGCTTGCTCGTGTGGTTCACTATAACTTAAACTGTAACCATCATGATGCACAATTTGTCCTGTTGTACTGGTTGGTAAAAAGTATTCGTTGGTATCGTTTTTTACAATTGTTCCTCCATTTACAATTTTTACTTGTTCCTCATTAATTAAGTATTCTTTAGTTAATAACGTTGCTATTATAACTATTGCGGTAAGGATGGAATATTTTGTTTTGTTAGTCATTAATTTAAATATTTATTCTGTAAACCCATTTAAGTTTAAAACTTCAAACTCTTTAGCTTCATTTTCAAAAATAATATAAGCTTTTAATTCTGGGTGTCTAAATAAAAAATCTTTAGCATCTTCTATTCCCATTGCTTGTATAGCTGTAGCGTAACCATCTGCCAACATACAAGTATCGGCAATTATAGAAACACTTAAAATACTTGTTTTACTTGGAAAGCCTGTTTTAGTATTAATAATATGAGCATAACGATTTCCACTAGCATCTAGTTTAAATTTTCTATACGTTCCTGAAGTTGCCATTGCTTTATCTTTAAGACCTAAAACAATATTAGTACTTTGGGTGTCATCGAAATTAGGATTTTCAACACCTACGGTCCATGGATTTTGTTTATCTATATTTACTCCTTTTGTCCTTAATTCTCCGCCAATATTTACCATGTAATTTTCGATAGCTTTAGATTCTAAAAATTCTCCAATTACATCTACAGCATAACCTTTTGCAATAGCATTAAAATCTAAAAATGCACCATCTTCTTTTTTTACTGTACTATCGACTAATCCCATTTTATTAAATCCAACATAACGTTTTAAGCTGTCTATTTTTACGCTATCGAGTTTTGCCTTAGGTTTCTCTGAACCAAAATCCCAAGCATTAACCAACTTACCTATTGTAGGATCGAAAACACCTTCAGTTTCTCGATATAGCTTTTTTGAAGCGTAGAAAACTTTTGTAAAATGATTATCAACATTTACTACTTCATTTCTATTTAACTTAGAAATATCTGAATCTGCTTGATAATTAGACATCGATTTATTGATAATAAAAAACAAGCTATCAATCTGTTTTTGATAGTTCTCATTACTTTGCGAAGCAAAAGTAATCTCGTAAAATGTTCCGAATACAGGACCCGAAACTTTTGTGTTTTTAAGTTCTTGTTCACAAGAAAATATTGAAAATACAAACAGTAAAATTATAACTTTTTTCATGATAGTTTTTTATACTCGTCACTAGATTTTAAAATAGAAACTTAGTATTAATAAGGATTGTAATGTTAGTTTAAATTTGTCTCTAATACTTGAATACCGTTATACTCGATTAAGTATTCTTCGTTTAAAAATATAGGCAAAGATTCTCCATTTGGATTTACTAAACCAACTCCAGCATATAATACTTTTGCATTATGTTCCCGAGCATGTTCTTTAAAAGATTCCATCCAAACCACATCGTAATTATTAGCATTATCTGGTAATAATACTGCTTTTACAATTACAAAAAAGTGCTGCTTATTAGCATCCATACAAACAAACTGAGGATGTCTTTTAAGTTTACTATTTATAGCAATAAACTCGAATCCACGTTTCTCGAGGTCTTTACCTACATGGTTCATCGCTAGATTGTGAAGTTCTTGTGGTGTTAATGGTTTACTCATATTTATTTCCATCTTTCGACTACGCTAAATATAAATTCTAGCGAAAATCTCATTAATTAAAAAACAAAAATACAATAAAGCATTATCAATAGAAAGTGGATTCCGTAGCAAGTAAGGATTGACATTGGTTAATTAAACCTAGCAAATTTAGAATCGTAAAACGTGTAGTTAGATACTGGAATTACAGCATTCATTCTTAAATTATACCAAGGTGAAATAGAACTGTCTTCAAGATTTTTAACTAAATGAACACTTTGTGCTGGAGTATTACCTTGAAATAATAGAAATAACTTTTCTCCTTTATCATTTATAACAACATCACCAAGCATTACAATATGACCAGGACTCCCTCCTTTAATAAGCATATCTCCAATTTCTAAATTTTTAACAGAATTGATTGTTTCTAATTCTTGAGACAAAGACAAAGTACCAGAATACATATAAATAAGATTAAGGTATTTGTAGAAATTTTCTTTAGAAGTATTAGCTGAAGCCGATTTATTAAACGTTACTTTATTACCTATAATATTTGGTCTATAACCTTGAGCATATTTATTCCATGAACAATAATGACCTGAGGTAAAATTAAAGCCTATCTCACTCTTTCTATTAGTTTCCCAAAGGTATTCACTTCTTATTCTAATTAATGCATCGGCACATTGTTGTAATCCGTTTTTAGGTACAGGAATATCTAATATACCTATATGTCCTTTTTGCCAATAATACTCACTCTCATCATAATTAATAATCTTACTACCAAATGGCTTTAAACTATAATTACGTAAATACTCCTGAAATGATCCTTTTTTGTACTCTATACGTTTATAACCTTTAGGTATTTTAACTCTAGAACTTATAGTCAAACTGTCTTTATAAATTAGACTTGTTTGGGGAACAACAGACTTAGAAACATAATTAACAGTTTCTTTTATCGGTTTAAATTGAAACGCTAAAGCAACAATTGTAATTAGCAATATAAGAACAAGTAGTACTTTCTTCATATTAATATCAACGAAAAAACCCAATACTTTCGTATTGGGCTTTTATATATTATAAAAAACTCTTTTTGAGATTTTTCATTTCAATCTTAATGACATTTAAAAACAAATGTCTTTAAGAGATCTATCCTCCAAAATCATCAAAACGGATATTTTCATCATCAAGACCAAAATCTTCACCCATTTTCTGAACTGCTTGGTTCATTAATGGTGGTCCACAGAAATATAATTCGATATCTTCTGGTGTTTCATGCTTAGATAAATATTGATCGATTACTACTTGGTGAATAAACCCAGTAAATCCATCTCCATTAGGATCTTCAACACTCTGTTTTAGTTGCCAGTTATCTGCTTCCGTTGGATCAGATAATGCAATAAAGAATTTAAAGTTTGGAAAATCTTTTTCTAATGCTCTAAAGTAATGGATGTAGAATAATTCTGCTTTAGAACGTCCACCATACCAATACGTTACTTTTCTTCCTGTTTTTAATGTTCTAAACAATTCATATAAATGAGAACGCATTGGTGCCATACCTGCTCCACCACCTACATATAACATTTCGGCATCAGACTCATTAATGAAGAATTCACCGTAAGGTCCAGAGATAGTTACTTTATCTCCTACCTTTTGGTTGAAAATATAAGAAGAAGCTACACCAGGATTTACATCCATCCATCCGCCTTTAGCGCGATCGAAAGGTGGTGTTGCTACACGTACATTAAGCATAATCTTTCTTCCTTCTGCAGGATAAGAAGCCATAGAATAAGCACGTTCTACCAATTCGTCATTTTTCATAACTAATGGTCTTAAACCAAACTTGTCCCAATCTGCTTCAAATTTATTTGGTTCACCTGGATGATCTTCTGGGTGAGCCGTAACATCCATTTCTGAATATTTAATTTCACAGTTAGGTATTTCAATTTGAATATATCCTCCTGCTTTATAGTTCATATCCTCAGGGATTTCTACTACAAACTCTTTAATAAAGGTTGCTACATTATAATTTGAAACTACTGTTGCTTCCCATTTTTTGATTCCGAAAACTTCTTCTGGAATTGTAATTTCCATATCCGCCTTTACTTTAACTTGGCAAGATAAACGTGCTCCATGAGCTAATTCTTTTCTAGAGAAGTGAGGTGTTTCTGTAGGTAATGCTTCACCACCTCCAGATAACACGTGACATTCACACTGAATACATGTACCACCTCCACCACAAGCAGATGGTAAGAAAATTTTATTACTACCTAACGTAGATAATAATGTATCTCCAGATGCTACTTCTATCTCGCGTTCACCGTTAATTAAGATCTTTACTGGACCTGATGGTGATAGTTTTTGCTTTACAAATAATAATAAACTAATTAGTATTAAAGCGATAATTAAAAACGCTACTACTGTTGTTATTACTGTTGCTCCTGTTCCTGCTGCTAAAATCATACTATTCTGCTATTTTAGTGTTTTCAGCTAATTCCTTAGCGTCTTCAGTTTGTATTTTTTCTACTTGTGCTGTTGGCTCTGGAGATGGTGTTTCGTCCTCACCACCAGTTAACATACCACCAAAACTTAAGAAACCTATTCCCATTAAACCTGTAATGATAAATGTAATTCCTAATCCTCTTAAAGGTGCTGGCACATTAGAATATCTAATTTTCTCACGAATAGCTGCAATTGCAAGAATTGCTAAAAACCATCCTATTCCCGAAGATACTCCGTAGTTTACTGCTAAACCAAATGTTTCAATTTCACGAGATTGCATGAATAATGAACCACCTAAAATGGCACAATTTACTGCAATTAATGGTAAGAAAATACCAAGTGAATTATATAATGATGGTGAGAATTTCTCTACCACTATTTCTACTAATTGTACCATTGTTGCAATAGTTGCAATAAACATAATGAAAGAAAGGAAACCTAAATCCATCCCAGAGAAACCTTCTCCGTTTGCACTTCCATCTGCCCAAGCTAATGCTCCAGGTTGTAGTAAATATTGATCTAATAACCAGTTTAATGGTACCGTGATCGCTAATACAAATATTACGGCTGCTCCAAGTCCAACTGCTGTTGCAACTTTTTTAGAAACGGCTAAGTATGAACACATACCCAAGAAAACCGCAAACACCATATTGTCAACAAAAATTGACTTGAAAAATAATTCTAAATGTTCTATCATTTTTTTATAATTTTCGTCTTCAACTCTCTTTTAATTAAAAGTTGAAGAGGATTTTAATCCTCGATTAAATCTTTATTTCTACTACGCTGCACCCAGATAATTAATCCAACAATTATTAAAGCCATTGGAGGCATTAACATAAAACCATTGTTTTCGTAACCTAAACCATATACTCCAGTCATTTCGATAGGATCTCCTAATACAGGAATTCCGAATAGTGTACCAGAACCTAAAAGTTCTCTAAAGAAACCAACAATTACTAAAATAATTGCATATCCTAAAGCATTACCAATACCATCTAAAAATGATTGCCATGGTTTGTTTGCTAAAGCAAAAGCTTCAAAACGTCCCATAATAATACAGTTGGTAATAATTAATCCAATAAATACAGACAACGTTTTACTTAACTCGAAAGCAAAAGCTTTTAGTACTTGATCTACAATAATTACTAAAGCAGCAACTACTATTAATTGAACAATAATTCTAATTTTTGAAGGAATGATATTTCTCATTAAAGAGATTACTACATTACCTACACTTAATACAAACAATACAGCTATTCCCATTACTAACGAAGCTTTAAGCTCTGCTGTAATTGCTAATGCAGAACAAATACCTAATACTTGTATAGTAATTGGGTTATTATCTGCTAATGGATCTGTGATTAACTTTGCGTCTTTTTTTGAAAGTAGTCCCATATTATTTTAAGTTTTTAAAGTAAGGTAAATACAATTTTAAATCTTTCTTTATCATTGCAGATACACCATCTCCTGTAATTGTTGCTCCAGCAAGAGCATCAACTTCGTTATCGTCTTTTATTAAATTTTTAGGATCGTTGTTACCTTTAGCAACTGTAATACCTTTAAAAGCACCAGCATCATTTAATAGTTTTTCACCATCAAAATCGTCCATAAAGTAACGTTGCTTAATGTTAGCTCCTAAACCAGGTGTTTCACCAGCGTGATCGAAAAATGCACCTTGAACAACCATATTTTTATCTAGAGCAACAAAACCCCAAATAGCATCCCAAAGCCCTTTTCCTCTAATTGGTACGATATAAGATGTTTTACCATCTTTCTCTCCAATAAATAAAGGCAAACGTCTTGTTCCTCCATTTTTAGCTTTCGCTTGTTCTTTTTTAACATCAATTAAGTAAGCTTGGTCATCTACTTTAGCAACACCATTTTCGATTACTAATTGTTCTTTAATGTAAGTTGAAAATTCACCTGCAACTTTATCTGTAGAGACAAAAGTAATATCTCCTGTACCTTCATTTCCATTAACTCCCATAGCATACAGAATATTCTGCTGCTTTTCCATTCTTTTATTCTCTTCAATATTAGGCTTTAAAGACGAAGCTGTAAAGGCTAATAATGAACCTACTATTACAACCATTGCTACTGCAAAGATTATAGTATATGAGTTTTTATCTGTATTAACTGCCATAATTATGCTGTTTTAACTTTTAAACGTTTCATTCTACGCTTTACATTTCCTTGTACCACATAGTGATCGATAGTTGGAGCAAAGACATTCATTAATAGAATGGCTAACATTACTCCCTCAGGGTATGCTGGATTGAATACACGAATCATAATTGAAAGTATACCAATTAAGAATCCATAAACTATTTTTCCTTTATTTGTTTGCGATGCAGTAACAGGATCTGTTGCCATATAAACTGTACCAAAAGCAAAACCACCAATTAATAAATGCATCCAGAAATCTGTACTCATTAAACCGTAAAACTTACTAGATTCTGTAACCCATTCTGCAGAAACAATACCGTTAAATATTAATCCCATAGCAATAGCACCTGCAACAGATGATAACATTATTCTCCAGCTTCCTACTTTAGTAAACACTAAAAACAAACCTCCTAATATTATTAATAACGTTGATGTTTCTCCAACAGAACCAGGAATAAAGCCAAAAAAGGCATTCCAGATATCTCCTGCTGAATCTAACATGCTAGAATTGTTTTGTGCTAAACCACCTAAAATAGTTTCTCCAGACAATGCATCTGGTGTTGCTCCAGCGGCAAGATCTTGAACTCTAGGATCTGCTCCATGTACCCATACTTTATCTCCAGACATCCAAGTTGGATATGCAAAGAATAAAAAAGCACGTATAGTTAATGCTGGATTAAGAATATTCATTCCTGTTCCACCAAATACTTCTTTTCCTATTACTACACCAAAAATAACTGCAACTGCCAACATCCATAATGGAATATCGATTGGTACAATTAATGGCACTAACATTCCTGTTACTAAGTAACCTTCCTCTACTTCGTGTCCTTTTATTACTGCAAAAATAAATTCTACTAATAAACCAACTCCATAAGAAACAATTACTAATGGCAACACTTGCCATGCTCCAATAACAAAATTATCCCAAGTTAAAAAGTTTCCAAATAAAGAAACCTCTCTTGCAACGCCCGCTAAAGCATCTATTGCAGAATAATGTTGATAACCTGCGTTAAACATTCCGAAGATTAAACACGGTATCATAGCCATAATAACTATGTTCATGGTACGTTTTAAATCATCGGCAGCCTTAATATGAGTTCCGTTATGCGTCGTCTCATTTGGCAAGTATAAAAAGGTATGGATTGCATTAAATGCAGGAGCCATTTTAGTTCCTTTATACTTTTCTTTTAAATTATGTAAATTACTTTTTAAACCCATTATCCTATTTCTTTAAGCATTAAGTCTAAACCTTTTCTAATTATTTCTTGATGTGGTTGCTTAGACACACAAACAAATTCTGTTAAGGCGAAATCTTCTGGTGCAACTTCGTACATTCCTAAAGCTTCCATTTCATCTAAATCTTGATACATACAAGCTTTTAGAATCTGCATTGGAAAAATATCTAAAGGAAAAACAGCTTCGTAAGTTCCTGTTGTTACAAAATTTCTATGTTCTCCGTTTGTATTTGTATTTAAAGCAAATTCCTTTTTAGGTGTTAACCAAGAAAAAGTTAATGCTCTAGAAGTAGATACTTTATTAAAGATTGGCTTATTCCATCCAAAAAATTCGTAATCATCACCTTCTGGTATTACAGATATTACATTACTGTAATAATCTAAAGCACCGTCTGGTTTTACTTGCTTCCCAGATAAAACGTTTCCAGAAATAATTCTATCGTTCCCGTCTTTGTCTACACCGTTATCGTAAACCATAGTTGCAATTTCGCTTCCTATTTTGGTTCTAAAATAACGAGGTTTTTTAACCGACGATCCTGCTAAAGCTACTAAACGCTCTGCATTAAACTTACCTGTTAATAATAACTCACCAATAATAACCAAGTCTTGTGCTGCAACAGTCCAAACTGATTCACCTTTATTAACTGGGTCTATTTTATTTATAAGTGTTCCTACATTTCCTGCTGGATGTGGACCAGATACATTGTGGATACTAACATTAGATAATCCTGCCAGTGGAGAATTTCCTTTTTTATTAACTCCAACATGTACTTTTCCTGCTGTTAATTTAGCTAAAGCTGAAACTGCTGCTTGCAACTCTGCTTCTTTACCTACTAACGTATAGTCTAAATCAGCAGCTAAAGGCGCACTTGCGTATGCCGAAACAAAAATTGCTTTTGGAGCAACTTCTGGATTTGCTATCACATCATAAGGACGTTGTTTTACAAATGCCCAACAACCTGAAGCTAATAATTTCGCTTTAATATCTTCAGCTTTTGCCGAATCTACGTTCAAAGCTCCAAAATCTTCAAAAGATTGCTCTTTGTCTGCTTGAATTTTTACTGAAAGAATTTTTCGCTTTTCACCACGAGCAATTTCAACAACTTCTCCAGAAACTGGTGAAGCAAATTTCACGTTTTCGTTGGTTTTATTGAAAAACAAAGCTTGTCCAGCCTTTACTTTTTCTCCAACTTTTACCGTTAATTTTGGAATTACACTGTGAAAGTCTTCTGGTCTAACTGTACAAGTGTTGCTTATTATGGCATTTTCAATTGCCTTTTCCGCAGCTCCTTTAAGTTTTATATCTAGACCTTTTTTAATCTTAATGTCGTTTGACATATGTATAAATCTATTTGTTAATAGTTTAGCTAACTGATTTTTTGATGGTCAAAAATCGATGCGAAAATACGAATTAATAATAAAAATTCTTTCTTATTACACACACAGATAACTTATTTATAATTATTCTAAATAAAGCTCTAAAATTAGGCATAGATTTTGTTTATCTTTACACTAAGAAAACCCTTATTAATGACACTAAACATTAAACATTTTTTAATCTTTTTATTCATTTCAACTTCTGTATTTAGTCAAGTTGAAGAAATAAATCCTACTGAAGAAATAAAAACCATAACTTTTAAAGGAGACACGCCCGAAAGCCAACTACCTATTTTAAAAATTGGAGAATCTTTAGTTTTAGAATTTGATGTTTTAAACGGAAACGAAGACGATTACTATTACGAGATTAAACATTATAATTACGATTGGACACCTTCGGTCTTAGTACAATCTGAATATTTACAAGGTTTTAATGAGCAACGTATTAGGACTTGGGACAACTCTTTTAATACTTATCAAATTTTTTCTCACTTTACTTTAACCATCCCAAATGAGCAAACGCGTGCAATAACAAAATCTGGAAACTATCTTATTACCGTTTACAATGAAGATGATGATATAGAGTTTACAAGAAAATTTATGGTTTACGAAGATATTGCTTCCGTTGGTGTGGCTATAAAACGTTCTCGAGATGTTTCAGATATAAAAGAAAAACACACTGTTGATATTGCTATTAGCTCTTCAACTTTAAGATTTAACAACCCATTAGAAACTGTAAAAACAGTAATAATTCAGAATAATAATTTAAGAACCGCTATTAAAAACATTAAACCGCAATACGTTTTAGGTAACGAATTACAATATCGTTATGTAAAAGGGACTAGTTTTTATGCAGGTAATGAATACCGTTATTTTGAAAACAAAGATTTAAGAGGAGCAAATACCGGCGTTCAATTTATACAACTAAAAGATTTATACAATAGCTACCTATACAAAGATGTTATGAGAGCAAACAGAGCTTACACGTACAATCCTGATATTAATGGTAACTTTTTAATTACTGCTTTAGACACAAACAACCCAACTACAGAAGCAGACTACGCTCAAGTTCATTTTATGTTAGAATTAAACAAACTACAAAAAGGACAAACTGTACATGTTTATGGCAATTTTAACAATTACGCTGTAGACGAAACTACTCAACTAACCTATAACGACGAAGGCAGCACCTACGAAGGCAAACTACTTTTAAAACAAGGTTTTTACAGCTACAAATACGTTATTAAAAATAAAGATGGTAGTATAGACGAAAATGCTATTAGTGGTAATTTTCATCAAACTGAAAATAGTTACAAAGTACTAGTGTACTATAGAGATTTAGGTGCTAGATACGATAGAATAATTGGTTTAGGAGAAGGTAATTCGGTTAATATTACGAACTAAACGTTAATAGATAGTTAATAATCACTTGCAATTGACTGCTATTATTGGGATAATTAATGTTATATTAGTACTTTAGCTCAGTAGATTATAAAGAAAAATGGTTCAACAAGTAACAAGAGGCATAAAAATTTCGGTAATAACCAATTTTGAAGGCACATTTTATAAAAACTATAAAATACATTACGCCTTTGGATACAAGGTTACTATAGAAAACCAGAGCAAGGACTCTGTGCAACTCAATGCTAGACATTGGATAATTCTTGATGCTCTAAATAATGTCGAAACCGTTTCTGGAGAAGGCGTAATTGGAAAAAAACCAGTATTAAAACCTGGCGAATCTCACACCTATACTTCAGGATGCTTACTAACTGCTCCTTTCGGAGCTATGCGAGGTCATTACAGCATGGTAAATTTCACAACAACTAAAAAGTTTGACGTTGCAATTCCTTCATTTAAATTAAGCGCTCCTTTTGCTATAAATTAAGCTTCTTTTCTATTAAACCTAATAACTTTATCATTCTGTTCTAAATGAAAGAAATGACAGTTTGAATAATGAATAATTTGGTAATCATCCTCATAATTAAAACTTGAATCTTCTGTAACATATATAGCATCGCAATCTATATTCCCATGAGGAGAAATACGCTTGTAACGATATTCGTTAATCATTTCTGTTTTATAAATTTCGTACCAAGCACCAGCAGCAATCCCAGAAAGCCACTGTGCTTTTTCATGCAAGCCATTAACTTCTTTAGGAATAAGCGTCCCAACTTTATTCGGTTTATAATCTTTTAACCTATCTAAAAAGCATTTTAAATTTTCACTTTTTTGAGAACCTTTATACTCTACTATCGCTCCTTGATCTGAAACCTCAAAAGGATAAGTATTAGTATTTGCCAATAAAACATTACCAACAGTACTTGGCGTAAACCATTTAGAATTCTCTAAAGCTTTTTTAGTTTTTATATTTGTTAGTGATTCAATTAAAGCATCGGTTACAAAACGCGCACAATTACAAGCTTCTTTTTTAAAAGCAGCATAATATATAAATCCTCGCTCTTGCATACTAGTAATATGAGTTCTAGCTTTTTTATAATTTATAGCATTACATACAGAAGCTACCAATCTGCCATCTCCATGTGTTAATTTTGGATTTGTAGCTAAGAATTTTAAAATAGCATCTAGATTTAGAATCTCATCCTCTTTTATTTCTGCTTTAATCGGTATATGCAACTCGTTATCAGTATGAATACCACGAACACGACCATTAGGCTCTGAAGTAATATAACGACCAAAATCGTGATATTCTAAAACTCCGGTTGCTTTATTTATTAATACCAAAGCTGCATGTCCTGCACGAACACTTGTTTTACTACCTACTCCAACATATCTTAAATAAGGAGAATACCATTCTTCGGCATGAGAAACAATAGTATCTGGATAGGCAAGTGTTAATATTACACCTGTGTTTTCTTTTTGATTATTCATTTACTGCTTCAACAAGGTTAAATATTTTACTCGTTTTTTCTGAAGTATTCAAATTTAAAAATCGCATTTCTAAAGTAGCATTTGTTTTTTCAATTTGAGTAATACTTGTTGTTTTTACAAAACCACGATCCATAACAACACCAAAATTTGTATTATCCTTACCTGCTGTTTTATGAAATCCTAAAAGCGAGCTTGAAGACAATTCCTTTTCAGATTTAAAATCTTCAAACCAATCGCGTCTTGCCTGTTTTTTATCTTCAGTATATAAAGTAGAAGACGACCATATTTTAGTTTCTAATGGTAATTTTTGAAAATGCTTTAGTTCAGAATCCCAAACCAGCTCAAAGAATTTTAAGCCCGTATCCCAATCGGCAATCACAATTGTAAAAGGTTCTATATCTTTAAAATTATAAGCCTCAATAGTAGTTTCAATATCCTTAGCGGTTAGTAAATCTGTAACCACAACACCTCTACTTTGCCTGTAATTTGGTTTTCTTTCATGAAGTTTAAAACCACCATTTAACAAACATACTATTCTATTTCTATCACTTGCTCCAATCCAACTTCCGCCAGACTGCTCATCTTTAGGCATTAATAAACTTGTATTATTAATAGAATAAAAATCTGGAGACAAAGCGTTTCTATTTGGTGCTTCATCTCTATTAGAGGTTAACACAAAATCATTATTCCCTTTGTAAAAAATACTTACTGTACACATAAAGTTAATAGTCCAAAAATAGAACGGCAACTTACAAAAAAATAAGATTTCTTTGGCATTTACTCCAGAAAGAAATACTTAAAAATTTTGTAACTTTGCTCCTTTAAATTTGACAACTAAAACTTAATATAAAATGGGAAAAGGATTTTTTAACGTACCAATCGCAGTAAACGAACCTGTAAGAGCTTATGCTCCTGGTTGTGAGTATCGTGAAGCAATTTCTAAAGCTTACAAAGAGATGTACAACAGCACTTTAGATGTGCCAATGTATATTAATGGAAAGGAAGTAAAGACTGGAAACACTAAACCAATGTCTCCTCCACACGATCATAAACATGTTGTTGGACATTACCATTTAGCCGAAAAATCTCACGTTGACGAAGCTATTTCTACAGCTTTAGAAGCAAGAACAAACTGGGCAGAAATGCCTTGGGAACATAGAGCTGGAATATTTTTAAAAGCTGCCGAATTAATTGCTGGACCATATAGAGCTAGAATTAATGCTGCAACAATGATGGCACAATCTAAAACAATACACCAAGCAGAAATTGATGCTGCTTGTGAATTTATAGATTTCTTACGTTTTAACGTACAGTTCATGACAGAAATGTACCATGAACAACCACAAAGTACAAGTGGAGCTTGGAATCGTATAGAATACAGACCTCTTGAAGGTTTTGTATATGCTGTAACACCATTTAATTTTACTGCTATTGCAGGAAACCTACCTGCTTGTATGGCAATGATGGGTAATGTTGTGGTTTGGAAACCTAGCGATTCTCAAATCTATTCTGCTAAAGTAATTATGGATGTTTTTGAAGAAGCTGGAGTTCCTGCTGGAGTAATAAATGTTGTTTTTGGTGATCCAGTAATGATTACTGAAACTGTATTAGCAAGCCCTGATTTTTCTGGATTACACTTTACAGGTTCTACTTACATATTTAAAGAACTTTGGAAACAAATTGGAAACAATATCCATAACTACAAAACATACCCAAAAATTGTTGGAGAAACTGGTGGTAAAGATTTTATTGTTGCCCACAAAACAGCCAATCCTGCACAAGTAGCAACGGCTATTGCACGTGGTTCTTTTGAGTTTCAAGGACAAAAATGTAGTGCAGCTTCTCGTGCTTACGTTTCTAAAAGCATTTGGAATGCTGTTAAAGAACAATTAGTAAGAGATGTAAAATCTTTTAAAATGGGTTCTCCTGCAGATATGGAAAACTTTGTTACTGCTGTAATACATGAAGGTTCTTTCGATAAATTAGCAAAATACATTGACCAAGCGAAAGCTGATGACAATGCTGAGATTATTGTTGGTGGTGGTCATGATAAAACTAAAGGTTACTTTATTGAGCCTACTGTTATTGTAACAAACGACCCAAAATACACAACAATGCGTGAAGAGTTATTTGGACCAGTAATGACTATTTATGTTTTTGAAGATGAAGATTATTCTAAAACATTAAAAATAGTAGACGAAACTAGTGACTACGCATTAACTGGAGCTATTTTAGCACAAGATAGATATGCAGTAGTAGAAGCAACTAAAGCATTACAAAACTGTGCAGGTAACTTCTATATTAACGATAAGCCAACTGGTGCTGTTGTAGGGCAACAACCTTTTGGAGGTGCTAGAGGTTCTGGAACCAATGACAAGGCGGGAAGTATATTAAACTTACAACGTTGGGTATCACCAAGAATGATTAAAGAAACATTTGTAACACCTACAGATTACAGATATCCTTTCTTAGGAGAATAGTAACTTCTGTTATTAAATATAAAGAAACCCAAAGCTTTTAGCTTTGGGTTTTTTCGTTCTAAGCCATTATAAAATGTAATCCTTAAAAACACTTACTGTTTAATAAAACAATATCTTTTTAACTATAAACTAATTAAACATTACTGAATATCGACAAAACAAAAACGCGAACTAAATAGCTCGCGTTTTTTTTTATAAAATTATATTGAGATAATTTTTAGTCAAAATCTTTATTCTCCCCTAAATCTGCTTTTTGCACATTCAAGACTTTATTATTTAATCCCACAACAAAAGCAACTAACTCTAAGTTATCTGTGTTTTGAACAGATGCTGGAACAGTTAAAGTGTAGTTTCCTGTAAAAGTACTATTTGTATCTGTACTCGCTACTGGAATTACATCACCAAATATATTTGTAAAGACACTACGAGCTGTATGATCATGCACAAAACCAACAATTGGATTACCCGCTTGATACCATGGACTTGAAGGATCTCCATTATAATAGTTTACTTGGTCATAAACTAGACCATTCTCTAATAAATAAACAACAATTTTATTTTCAGAATTTACTTTTAAATCATAATGCACTTTTACTTCTGCAGTAATTGTATTACCAGCAATTGAAGAGTTTATTGCTAATCCCATATTTTGTCTAGTACTTAAGTAACCTATAGGCTGACTAGAACTCTCATTCCAAGTGATAGTTCTATTAACTTTACCTGTTGGAAAACCATTTACTCCAAAAGTACTCTCCATTTGATTTGCATAAGGAAATAACATTTCATTATCATCGTGTATTGCTACTGGAATAACATTAGAGTTTTGTGTAACTGTGTTTTCTAATGCCGTTGCTAATCTTGGGCAATACCCACACCAAGTTCCAGTATAATCTTCTACCAAGACCTTAGTAGTATGCGTAGACTCTACTGCCACAATATTAACACTATTAGATGTTAGCGTACTATTTGGCATTACAAAAGTTGCAACTGCATTATAATCGCCAGCACTTGTAAAATTAGTTGGATTAGTAACAGTACCTGCTTCTGTACTATAGACTACATATTCTGTTATGTTATTACCTAAATCGTCTATTACAGTAAAAGTAGCATCCTCTTTATCATACCAAAAAAGATTATTATCTACCGTAAGCGTTATTGCAGTAGGAGCATCACCAATCTCTATTGTAATAGTATCAGTAAAATCTCCATTTGTTGCTGTTACAGTATAAGATCCTGAAGCTGGAAACACATAAGGGTTCTCAACTACAACACCATTTACAGTAAATACAGAACCTGCTGTAACATCAGCACCTAAATTATTAACAACACCAAATGTTACAGGAATACCGGCAAAAGCAGAAGTAACATTGCTTTCTACCGTTATAGCAGTTACAATGGCAGATCCACCACCACTTCCACCAGTGCCAGTGCCTCCATCATCATTTTCGTTATCTGAACTACATGCGAATGCAAAAATCACAAAGGCCATTACGACTAATTCTTTTAAAATACTTTTAATTTTCATGTTGGTTTATATTTTGTTGGTTATTATTAAAAAGACAAATTATTAAGACTTTTAAATTGAAGTTCACAATTTATGACTTAATTTTCTAAACTTTCATTTAAAAAAACACTAATTTTATAAAAAAAATTAACAAATCATCAAATGAAACATTTTATCCGCTTATTAGTATTTGCAATTAGCTTTACACTTTCTGCACAAGAATCACTACCTACAACAGAAATTAAAACACTAGATGGCACAACTACTTCTTTACAAGAAATTAGCAAACAAAACGACCTTATAGTTGTCTCTTTATGGGCAACTTGGTGTGTACCATGTAAAAACGAATTAGACGCTATTAACGAACTTTATACAGATTGGCAAGATGAAACCAATGTAAAGGTTTATGCTATTTCAATAGACGACTCTAGAACGGTTAGTCGCGTAAAACCACTAGTTAATGGAAAAGCTTGGGATTTTGATATCCTATTAGACACTAACAATGATCTAAAAAGAGAATTAGGAGCTGCAACAGTACCACTTACATTAATAATAAAGAATGGGAAAATTGTTTACAGACACTCTGGTTATACTCCTGGCTCTGAAGACTCTCTTTTTGAAGAAATAAAAAAACACTCTTAAACCTAACTACCAACCAATTTATATTATGAAAAAAATCACAGTTTTAATTGTGTTAATACTACCTATGCTTAGTTTTTCACAAGAAACAGACACAAAAGACAATACTATATTTAAACAATTTCTAGATAATCTTTCGGGTAGTTTAGAAACCAATGGACAATGGTACACTAACGATGCTGTTTTAGGTGATTTTGAAGATCCTCTTCCTGAATTTGATTTAAGAAATGAACACATTAGAGTTAATAGTTATTTACGATTAGATTATAGTTTTTTAGAAAATTTCACCGTTGGCCTTCAAGCAGAAAGCTACGAACCTCTTCCGCTTATTAACTATTACCCTGAATATAATGATACTAGAATAGCAACGTATTATGCAAATTTTAGAAATAAAAAATTAGATATTACTGCTGGTTATTTTTACGAACAATTTGGTAGCGGATTATTACTTCGTGCTTTTGAAGAAAGACAGCTTGGTTTAAATACTGCATTAAGAGGTGGACGTATAAAATACACACCAACAGACTTTTTAGACATTACTGCATTATATGGACAGCAACGTGTTGCTTTTGATGTATCTGAAAGTGATATTTTTGGTTTCGACACCAATTTTGATTTCACAAAAGCTTTTGAAATTAAAGGATTAAACCGATTAAGCTTAGGACTAAGTTATGTTGGCAAAAAAGAAGATTTTACACCTCCTGTTAATGAATTTGATCCAGAAAATGAATTTGACATAACAGATTTTCCTGAAATGATAAATTCTTACTCAGCAAGAGTAGATGTTGATTTTGGAAATTTTTACATAAATACCGAATATGCTTTAAAAGGAGAAGATGTTACTTTTATTCCTCCTGCTCTACCAGGAGACGGTATTCTTGAAGGTAAATATTTTGATGGTAATGCACTTATTTTTACTGCTGGTTTTAGCAAAAGAGGATTAGGAATAAGCAATACGTTTAGACGCATGGAAAACATGACTTTTACTGCAGAACGTAATGCAAAGGATATTTCTTCAACAGAATTCCAATTTAATATGCAGAACTTAAACTACTTACCCACATTAACTAAACAGCAAGATTATTCTTTAGCAAACATTTATATTTACAATACACAACCTGGACTGTTTTTACAAAATTTTGGTGGTCAAGCTGGAGAAATAGGAAATTCTTTAGATGTCTTTTATAACTTTAAAAAAGGTTCAAAGTTAGGTGGTAAATACGGAACAAAATTTACTATGAATTTTGCGTATTGGGCTTTACTAGACGCCGAATTTAACCAGACGGAATCTACCTATAACGCTGAGTTTTTAAAATTTGGGAACCGCTTAAATAGAGATATAAATTTTGAAATTAGAAAAAAACTAAACAAAAACTGGTCTTCTATTTTTACTTACATCAACACTATTGTTGATAAAGGTGTTGCTTTAGGAGGTAACCTAGGAACAGATGGCGATATTAAATCTCAAATAGTAATTGCAGATGTTACCCATAAACTAGGTAGCGGAAAATCGGTTAGACTAGAAGGGCAGCATTTATGGACAAAAGAAGATAAAAAGAATTGGGCAGGAGCAACTTTAGAATTTGTTGCTAGCAGCAAATTAGCATTCTACGTTACAGATATTTACAACTATGGCAACGAGATTAAAGAAGACCAAAACCATTATTATAATGTTGGAGGTAGTTTTACAAAAGGAGCCACTAGAGTTGCTTTAAACTATGGAAGACAACGTGGTGGATTACTTTGCGTTGGTGGTGTTTGTAGATTTGTACCTGAAAATACAGGTTTAACATTAAACATAAACACTTCTTTTTAAAAATTAAAACTTATATAAAAAAAAGGCTTCCAAACGGAAGCCTTTTTTATGCTTACTATAAATCAAAACCTAATGTAAATTGCAACACTATATTTCTTGGTTTTCCATCATCATAAATATCTCCTAAACCAAAATGATATCTTACAGATAACCTAACGCAGGAATCTGTTTTAAAACTAGCTCCTACATTTACCCTACAATCGAATTTATTAAGATCAAACTCTTGAGAAACATCAAAAAAATTAAAACTACTCTCAAACTCTTCTTTATGAGAGATAGCCAAACCTGCTTGTCCTCCTACTTGTAAAAAGAAATTTTTAGTAGGATACAAATTAATTGATAATGGCTTATTTATATAATTCACTTTTTGTATAAATGTTGAATTATTATTTTTAAGCTCGTAACCTTGTTGCGAATATTGAAACTCTATTTGCAGAGCTAAAGCTTCGCTTACAAAAGACTCGCCGTAAAAACCAACATTAAAACCATGTCGCTATCCTATTTCTCTGTCTGTATTAAACTTTACTGAAGCTAAATTATAACCTCCTTTAAACCCAAAACTGGACTTGCTTTCTGTAATCGACTCTTTTACATTTTCTTGAGCATTTACTTCTAGACAGGCTATAAATAACACTATCAATACAATTATTTGTTTTTTCATTTTTTACGTTTTTGATTAAAAAAAAAACTGCTACCAAATGGCAACAGTTAAATTTATATGTACAAAAAAAAAAAATACTTTTAGTTTATTTAATTTAGAAATAAAACCCGAAACTACCGGTAACACCAAATTTTCTAGCTTCAGGATTAAGTACCGGATCTAGATAGTTACCTCTAAAATTAAAGTCTATTCTAAAAACTTTAAAAATATTACCTACACCAACACTATACTCATAATACGCTTCTTTATTTGGAGCAACATACGTTAAACCAGATGCATTAATATCTCTGTTTTTTTGAGATATATCTCCCATAACACCCCTAAAACCAACAATAGCTCTTAGGTTGTATTTTTTAAGAAACGGAATTCTTGAAAATAATCGTCCGTTGAAATTATGCTCTACATGCAAGGTCGCATACTCGTCTGTTACAAACTCGTAAAAATCTAAATTAGAGAATGTATTATAAATAGAAAAGTAACTTTGGTTACCAGGCACAACACTCATTAATCCTAACGGTATTTCACCATACGTTTTACCAACCTCTATACTTGTAGTTAAACGACCAAAACCACCTAAAGCCCATGGCTGGTAGTAAGAGAATTGTAATTTTTTATAATCGAAATCACTATTAAACAAACTTGGATCCCCAACTGTAACTTGCGCAAAAAGCCTAGCAAAGTCATCATTTTTATTTCTTCGCTCTACACCAAATCCTGTCATTTCTCTTTTTGGAAAATAAGACAGTGATAAAGCTGATTCATATTGTTTAATTTCAGACTTTGTTTCCGTTTGAGTAGCGTCGGTATAATAGTCTAAACTAAAAGTTGATGAAGCAGATTCTAATGTTTTATAAGTTCCGCTTAAGCGAGTTACGAAATTTCTAAGTGGCTCTGCCTCTATTGCAACAGTAGTTAAATTAACATTGGTTAGCTTATCGTTAGTTCCAGTCCCTACAACAGATGATGACGCTAAACTTCTACCTAGAACATCAGTAGAACTTGTTAAATTCGCTCCTATTTGTTCTACATCTCTTCTATTTCCTCCCGAAATAATCAATCGACTTTTTTTATCCATTAACCATTTTCCAGAAATACCGTATTTAAATTTATCATCTCTAAACCCATAAGCTAAAAAACCTTCTAAACGCCATAAATCGTTCTGTCCAAAATAAGTTCTACCACCTCCTCTTAATCTAACACCTTCGACTTCATTATACCCAAAAGTTGAAAAAATTGGTCCGTAATCTAGGTTTAACTCATCGAACTCAATGTAGCCCGAAGCCAATATGCTTCCTAAATTATAAAGTCTTTTAAACTTTTTGGTATTCTTTAAAGAATCAAGCATTACATAAACACCTTTTTCATCTTTGCTTAAAGACTCCATTCTGTTTTTATCCCAAAAGGCTTCATCTTGATTGTACAAATCTTCATCAAAACTATAAATTTTCTCTTTATAGAATTTAGGCTCTTTCTTTTCGTCGAACTTATAATTATCATACAACGTTGTACGCTTACCATAGATACCTTGTGACTTTTCCTTTTTATTGAAAGCAAAATCAGACATAAAGTAATCTCGTTTAATCAAGAAAGTAGAATCATTTAAAACATCAAACTCTTGCTCTATATAAATTTCTTTTACCCAATTAATATTTGCACTTTTAGAAGCTTGCATATTAATATCTTTAATAGCAAACGTGGTATCTGCCACCCAAAAATCACCTTTAAAGGTCAATTCGTTTTTACGTCTTGGATAGTAAATAATATTATAACACCATTTATTATCTATAAAAGAACTATCAGCTAAAACATAGTTATAAGTTTGTATTCCTGTTCTAGAAATAGGACTAGTAAAACTCTTATCGAAGAACTTTAAATAATTATCGTACACATCGTAGTCGCTATATAAATCGTCTACAAAATCAATAATAATTTGGTTATTACTAAATCCAGAATTTTTATTTCCTTTTAAAATCTCGCGCTTTTCATTTATAATATTATCTCCATAAACTTCAGCTGAAGACTCATTTATAAACATTGGTAAATAGGTTTTACCAGTAACTTTAGAAGTATCTACTTGCTCGAAAACAAACTCCATACCACGAAATAGTTTACTTTTTATGGTCGCGCTATCAATTGTATTTAAATCGAACTCTACTTTTTCGTATTTATCGTATTGGTATTGCTTGTATTGTTTTAATCCGTTACTTCTTTTATTAGCCCAAATTTTACGTAAAATATCTATTGCAGGATTATTTTTTTTAGGTTGCTTACCAGAAACAAGTACTACCTCTTGTAACGTTGCAGCATCTTCTTGCAAAGTAACATCAAACTTATAATTAACTTTTTTTGTTAGTTTTACTGTTTGTGTTTGGAAGCCTATAAAAGAATACACAATAGATTCCTGTGTATCATCATCTTCTAAATAATAGGTTCCGTTTTCGTCTGTAATTGTACCAATGCTTGTGCCTTCAAAATAGATATTAACATAAGGAACAGGAGAATTAGTATCATCATAAACATGACCACTAACTTTGGTTTGCGCTAAAGCAGTAAGACTTACAAAGCATAATAGCAAGAATAAAAATTTTAATTTCATGTGTTCCTTTTTATCATTTTTTAATAGTAGCATCAAGTATTCTTACAAACACATCTATATGAACGAATTATAGAAACATATGTTTTATAAGTATAGAATATAAACAAACAAACTTCATCAACAATTGTGCTAATGAAGTTTGATATAAAACTATTTTTTGTTTTTCTATTTATACATCACTTTTTTAACAGCCTTAATTACCTCTGTATAATCTGGTAACCATTCTGCTAATAATACTGGTGAATAAGGTGCAGGTGTATCTGCAGTATTTATTTTTACAACTGGAGCATCTAAATAATCGAAAGCTTCAGACTGTACAATATATGTTAATTCTGTAGAAACGTTTCCAAAAGGCCAAGCCTCTTCTAAAACAACTAAACGGTTTGTTTTCTTTACAGATTTTAATACCGCTTCTTTATCTAAAGGTCTTACTGTACGTAAATCTATAATTTCGCAAGAGATACCTTCTTTTGCTAATTCGTCTGCTGCTTTGTATGCTTCTTTTATAATTTTACCAAAAGAAACAATAGTAACATCTGTACCTTCTCTTTTAATATCGGCAACACCTAATGGGATTGTGTACTCTCCTTCTGGCACTTCTCCTTTATCACCATACATTTGCTCACTTTCCATAAAAATTACTGGATCGTCATCACGAATAGCAGCTTTTAATAATCCTTTTGCATCATATGGATTAGATGGCACAACAACTTTTAAACCGGGAGTGTTAGCGAACCAACTCTCGAAAGCTTGTGAATGTGTTGCTCCTAATTGTCCTGCAGATCCTGTTGGTCCTCTAAATACAATTGGGCATTTAAGTTGCCCACCAGACATTTGTCTGATTTTTGCTGCATTGTTTATAATTTGATCTATCCCAACTAAAGAGAAATTAAAGGTCATATATTCTACAATTGGTCTATTACCAGTCATGGTAGAACCAATAGCAATACCAGCAAAACCAAGTTCTGCAATTGGAGTATCGATAACACGTTTTGCACCAAATTCGTCTAACATACCTTTAGATGCCTTGTAAGCACCATTATATTCTGCTACCTCTTCTCCCATTAAGTAAATGCTTTCATCTCTGCGCATTTCTTCACTCATGGCCTCACATATAGCTTCTCTAAATTGAATTGTTTTCATATTACTTTATAAAATTGAAAAACAAAAATAAGGATAACTCTAAACTAATAATACAGTTTTTATTTAAAATTTATTATGCGTGCATAGTATTTTTTCAGAATAAAATAATTATCTTCGTATCCTGAAAAACTGAAGCATTTAACGATAACGATTGAGTAGAGGGCTTCACAAACAAAATAGTCTTAATTTAATTATAATAAATATGAAAATATTAGTGTGTATAAGTCACGTTCCTGACACTACATCGAAAATTAATTTTACTGATGGAGATTCAAAATTCGACACAAATGGTGTTCAATATGTAATAAACCCTAACGATGAGTTTGGTTTAACACGTGCAATGTGGTTTAAAGAAAAGCAAGGTGCAAGTGTAGATGTTGTAAATGTTGGTGGTGCAGAAACTGAACCTACTTTACGTAAAGCTCTAGCTATTGGTGCAGATTCTGCAATTAGAGTTAACACAGAAGCTAAAGATGGTTTTCAAGTTGCTAAAGAATTAGCTAAAGTGGTAAAAGATGGTGGTTACGACTTAGTAATTGCTGGTCGTGAATCTATTGATTATAATGGAGGAATGGTTCCAGGAATGTTAGCTGAATTAACAAATGCAAATTTTGTTACCAACTGTATTAATTTAGAGGTTGAAGGTACAAATGCTACTGCTACTAGAGAAATTGATGGTGGAAAAGAAACGGTTGCTACAAGTTTACCATTGGTAATTGCAGGACAAAAAGGATTAGTTGAAGAAAGCGATTTACGTATTCCTAATATGAGAGGAATTATGATGGCACGTAAAAAGCCATTAAATGTTGTTGATGCAGCAAATGCTGAACCAGAAACAGCTTCTATTAAATTTGAAAAACCAGCTCCTAAAGGCGCAGTTACTTTAGTAGATGCAGGAAACTTAGATGAGTTAGTAAACTTACTTCATAACGAAGCTAAAGTTATATAGTTGTCATTCCTGCGCAGGCAGGAATCCACAAGTAAATCAAAATAGGTTCCTGCATGCGCAGGAATGACAAAAAAAACAAAATATATGTCAGTTTTAGTATATACAGAATCAGAAAATGGGAAATTTAAGAAAACAGCCTTAGAGGTTGCTTCTTATGCCAAAGCAGTAGCTACTCAATTAGGGACTACTGTTACAGCTGTTACAGTTAATGCAGCAGATACAAGTGAGTTAGGAAATTATGGAGTAGATAAAGTATTAAACGTTACAAACTCTACTTTAGAAAAATTTAGCGCAAAATCTTATGCAGCAGTTTTAAAACAAGCAGCAGAAAAAGAAGATGCAAAAGTAATTGTAGTTAGCCAAAGTGCAGATAGTAAATATTTAGCACCTTTATTAGCAGTAGGTTTAAATGCTGGTTATGCTTCTAATGTTATGGAAGCACCTTCAAGTACAGCTCCTTTTACAGTAAAACGAACAGCTTTTACAAATAAAGCCTTTAATATTACTACAATAAATACAGATGTAAAAGTAGTTGGTCTTTCTAACAATTCTTTTGGATTAGTTGAAAGTAGCGCAAGTGCATCATCTGAAGACTTCTCTCCTACACTTCCAGAAGCAGGAGTTACAGTTCAATCTGTAGATAAAGCTACAGATACAGTAACTATTGCTGATGCAGAAATAGTAGTTTCTGCAGGTCGTGGTTTAAAAGGACCAGAAAACTGGGGAATGATAGAAGAATTAGCAGACGTTCTTGGAGCTGCAACTGCGTGTTCTAAACCAGTAAGTGATTTAGGATGGAGACCACACAGCGAACACGTTGGACAAACAGGAAAACCTGTAGCTGCAAATTTATATATTGCAATTGGTATCTCTGGAGCTATTCAACATTTAGCAGGAATTAATGCAAGTAAAGTAAAAGTTGTTGTTAATACAGATCCTGAAGCACCTTTCTTTAAGGCTGCAGATTACGGTGTTGTAGGTGACGCTTTTGAAGTTATACCTACACTTATCGAAAAATTAAAAGCATTTAAAGCGGCAAACGCTTAATTTTTTATAAATTGTGCTCGTAAAAAGCGGTTAATGCTAATTGGTACTATTCCATTTTACATTTAACCGCTTTTTTTTGATTAAAATATTTATGAGTTTAGTTAGACTAAAAATAAAAGGTATATCGTACAGCCAAACACAAAATGGTGCATACGCTTTAATATTAAATGAGGTAGATGGCGAACGTAAATTGCCAATAGTAATTGGTGCTTTTGAGGCACAATCTATTGCAATTGCTCTTGAAAAAGAAATTCGTCCTCCACGCCCACTCACTCACGATTTATTTAAAAATTTTGCCGACAGATTCGATATCGTTGTCAAACAAGTTATTATACACAAACTTGTAGACGGTGTTTTTTATTCGAGCCTTATTTGCGAACGTGATAAAATTGAAGAAATAATTGATGCAAGAACTAGCGATGCAATAGCATTAGCTCTACGTTTTAAAGCACCAATATTTACTTACAAAAACATCTTAGAAAAAGCCGGTATCTACTTAAAAGTAGACCCAAATAAAGATGAAAATGAAGTGGATGAAGACAATATTTTAATAGAAGATATTATTAATGACGAACTAGAATTTGTCGATTCGGACGATTACAACTCACATTCTTTAGAAGAATTAAATAACCTACTTAGCGAAGCTGTAGAAAATGAAGACTACGAAACTGCTGCTAAAATTCGTGACGAAATTTCTAAACGATAACCTTATGATTAAAAATTTAATACTAGCTGTCGCAGCTATATTTTTTGGGATAACTACCACTTTTGGACAAGACTTAGAAAAAAAATGGGTTTCTCAATCTCCAACAAGTAATTTTAAAAGTTTAGAATTTAATGAAGGTGAATTTGCTTTTACAGGAGATTCCATTCAATCTGTAAATGGTGACTATATATATCAAAACAATTTACTGGTGTTTTATCATAATGATACCTCTAATTCTATTAGACATTATAAAATAACAGAACTTACAGATTCTACTTTAGTAATTAAAAACAAGAATACTACCTATAATTACACATCGCCAACCACGGTTACAGAGGAAAGCATTGCAGTTCTAGATACTACAAAACCAGAAATGGGTTCAATTATTCCTAGTCAAGGTTTCTCTTTAAGTAGTTTATGGAGAGGTGTCTTAGGAATGGTTACTCTAATATTTGTAGCCTTTCTATTTAGTAGTAACCGTAGAGGCATTAATTGGAAAACTGTTGGTTTAGGTTTAGCGTTACAACTAATAATAGCCATAGGTGTTTTAAAAGTAAGTTTTGTAAAAACTGTTTTCGAATTTATTGGTAAAGGTTTTATAGAAATTTTAAGCTACACACAAGCAGGAAGTGAATTCTTATTTGGTGGCATGCTAGACGTTACCTCTTTCGGGTTTATTTTCGCCTTTCAAGTATTACCAACTATTATATTTTTCTCTGCCTTAACATCGGTATTATTTTACTTAGGTATTATCCAAAAAGTTGTAAAACTAATGGGACTATTACTAACTAAAGTACTAGGTATTTCTGGAGCAGAAAGTTTAAGCGTTGCAGGAAACATTTTTTTAGGACAAACCGAAGCACCGCTTTTAATTAAGGCTTATTTAGAGAAAATGAATAAGTCTGAAATACTCCTAGTTATGATTGGTGGTATGGCAACCGTTGCTGGTGCTGTATTAGCTGCATACATTGGGTTTTTAGGTGGTGAAGATGAAGCTTTACAACTTTTTTATGCTAAGCATTTATTAGCTGCATCTGTAATGGCTGCACCGGGAGCTATTGTTATTTCAAAAATATTATTTCCTCAAACTGAAGAAGTAAATACAGATGTAGAAGTTTCTCAAGAAAAAATAGGTTCTAATATTCTTGAAGCCATTGCAAACGGAACAACAGAAGGATTAAGATTAGCGGTAAATGTTGGTGCAATGCTTTTAGTTTTTGTAGCCTTTATTGCTATGGTTAATGGAATTATGGGAGGTATTGCAGGATTTAATGGTTTAACAATAGATGCGTTAAACCTTAAGTGGGAATTTACTTCTCTAAACGAAGTTATTGAAGCCAACACACCATACGATAGTTTATCATTAGAATTTCTATTAGGATATATCTTTGCACCACTTATGTGGTTAATTGGTGTTGCTAGAGAAGATATGGCTTTAATGGGACAACTTTTAGGTATCAAATTAGCAGCAAGTGAATTTATAGGATATATACAATTAGCAGAGCTTAAAAATGTAGCTAATGCTACACATTTAACTTATGAAAAATCTGTAATAATGGCTACATATATGTTATGTGGTTTTGCAAATTTTGCATCAATAGGTATTCAAATTGGTGGTATTGGATCATTAGCACCTGGACAACGTAAACAGTTATCTAAATTTGGAATGAAGGCCTTAATTGGCGGAACTATTGCTTCTTTAATTTCGGCTACTATTGCAGGAATGATAATTGGGTAATAACTTTCTGCAAAAGTAGAAATCTTTTAACGCAAGAGAAACAAAACATAATAAACAAGAAGGCTCTTAATAAAATATTAAGAGCTTTCTTGTTTATTAATCATATTTTTATATCCTTAAAATGAAGTTATAAACTCACTTCTAAGTAAATTTGTTTTAGTTATTTTTGTTTAAATTACGACAATATTATTAATTAAGAGATTCCTGCCTTCGCAGGAATGTGTGCACTATGAAACAATACCACGAGCTAGTAAAACACGTTTTAGAAAACGGAAACGAAAAAGGAGATAGAACAGGAACAGGAACAAAAAGTGTTTTTGGTTACCAATTACGTTTCGATTTAAGTGAAGGCTTTCCGATGGTTACTACTAAAAAACTTCATCTAAAATCTATTATCTACGAACTATTATGGTTTTTAAAAGGTGATACGAATATTGATTACCTAACCGAAAACGGTGTTAAAATCTGGAATTCTTGGGCAGATAAAAATGGTGATTTAGGTCCTGTTTATGGTCACCAATGGCGTAACTGGAACAGTGATGAAGTCGATCAAATAACAGAAGTTATAGAGACACTAAAAAACAATCCGAATAGTCGTAGAATGTTAGTTTCTGCATGGAACCCTTCTGTTTTACCAGATACTTCAAAATCTTTTGATGAGAATGTTGCAAATGGAAAAGCCGCTTTACCACCATGTCACGCATTCTTTCAATTTTATGTAGCAGATGGAAAATTATCTTGCCAATTATACCAACGTAGTGCAGACATCTTTTTAGGTGTCCCTTTCAATATTGCATCTTATGCTTTATTCACAATGATGATGGCACAAGTTTGTGGATACCAAGCTGGAGAGTTTATCCATACTTTTGGAGATGCTCATATTTATAACAACCATAAAGAACAACTAGAATTACAGTTATCCCGTGATTGCAGACCATTACCTAAAATGAAACTGAATCCTGAGATTACTGATATTTTCGATTTTAGATTTGAAGATTTCACTTTGGAAGATTACAATCCGCATCCACATATTAAAGGTCAAGTTGCAGTATAGCTTATGAAAAATAGTATTTTAATTCTTTTATTTATTAGTCTTACTCACATTGTATTTTCTCAAGACATAAGTTCTAAAAGTTTAGACCGTGAAGAAGGCATAGTAGATTTTAATGTTATAGAACATGTTCCTATATATAAAGGCTGTGATAAAAAATCAACTAACTCTGCTCTAAAAAAATGCATGAGTGATGCCGTAAACAAGCATGTTTTAAACTATTTCAATGCTAATATTGGTGACGGATTAGGTCTCCAAGATTTTAAAGTTAAAATTTATAGTCAATTTACCATAGACATCGATGGAACCGTTACTAATATTAAAATTAGAGGACCACATCCTAAAATAGAAAAAGAGGCTAGACGTGTTATTAATTTAATACCAACTTTTACTCAACCAGGAATGCAACTAGGAAAACCTGTTAAAGTTACTTTTTCACTACCAATCACCTTTAACATTAAGAATAAAAAGAAAACGAATCTTAGCAGTGAAAATAGCGCAAAAGATCTAGACTCTTTTCCTATTCACAAACGTTGCGATGAAAGCTTAGGACTTAATAGTCAACGTGAATGCACTACACAAAAAATAGTGGATTTTATAAAAATGAGCGTAAATATGGAATTGGCAGATAAGCTTTTTCCTCTTGAGAAATCTACTAAATTTCAACTTGATTTTATAATAGACAAAAAGGGTAAAATAAAAGATATAACAGCCAAAGCACATCATAAAGTGATGGCTGCCGAAGCTATAAGAGTTGCAAAACGATTACCTAAACTAAAAGCTCCTGGCTTTAAAAATGGCAAACCGGTTGAAGTTCCTATTAGTGTTTTAATGACCATTTATTTCTAGATCAAACAAAAAGAACTTTCGTTAGAAAGCTCTTTTTTGTTTAAAATAGTGGTTTAAACTATAAGTTAATTACACTATTCTTATCTGCAGCATAATCATTCCAAGCAAAAGCATCGGGCTTCTCGTCATTTTTCCACTGTCCGTCTACTAAGTATCTAAACTCATAAGATTTATCTTTTTCTAAATTAACAGTTCCTTTAAAGGTTCCATTTTTCAACTTTTTCAATATAGTCGCTTTAGGATTCCATTCGTTAAAGTTACCAACAACTTTAACTTCGTTAGCATCTGCTGCCGGTACAGTAAATGTTACTTTACATATTGGTTTAGATTTTAAAAATTGTTTTGTAATAGCCATATTATTAATGTTTTATGATTTATGAAATTAAATAACTATACTTTAGAAACAAACTCTTTAATACACATTTAATAAAGAATTATTAAATTAGTAGAATGAAATGTTATATTATTAGAATACAATAATTAAAATATACGTTTTCTAGTAATTTAATAGCTTATATTTTTACATAAAACACTAACAATCAGAAGAAAAAGTTTTCGCTTTAAATAAAAAACAAAAATTAGTATTAATACTTTAACTTTACATTTTTAATAGAAACTATGTTCGGAAAAAAGAAACAAAAGCCACAAATAGACTTAGATCAATTAGCCTTAATTGAAAATGCACAACGTAGAATCAAACAGAAAAAAGGATTATATATACACTTTGTAATCTTCTTAATAGGTGCTGTTTTTTTAATTCTAGCAAATACAGTTTTAGGCATTGGAAAAGACTTTAAAATCCTTGGATTAGATTGGTTTGTAATTGCTATTTCCGCTTGGTTATTCTTCTTTTTGTATCATGCTTTTAATGTTTTTATTACTAACAAGTTTATGGGTAAAGACTGGGAAAAAGCACAAATTGAAAAACTAGTAGCCAAACAACAAGATAAAATTGAATCGTTAAAAAGTAATTTAATTACTCCTCAGGCGCAAACGAAAACAGCAACCACGATTAAATCTATTAAAAATTTAACCATGATTGTTGCTGCTGGTGAGAACAACGAAATAGGAAAAGACAACGGTCTTATCTGGCACTTACGCGATGACCTTAAACGTTTTAAATCATTAACTTCTGGTCATCATATTATTATGGGCCGCAAAACGTTTGAAAGTTTCCCAAAACCGTTACCAAACCGAACCCACATTGTAATTTCTAGACAAAAAAACTATCAAGTTCCCGAAGGCGTTTTAGTTGTAAACTCTATAGAAGATGCTATAGATGCTGCTCGCAGTGACACTCAACCTTTTATTATTGGAGGTGGAGAAATTTACAAGCAAGCCATGCCTTTTGCTACTAAAATTGAATTAACTAGAGTACATTCTACGTTTTCTGCAGATACCTTTTTTCCAGAAATAAATATGGAAGAATGGAAAGAAACAGCAAGTAAAGTACATGATAACGATGAGCAACATAACCATGCGTTTTCGTTTATGACTTATGAGAGAAAATAAATCGAAATTATTTTTTAGAAGTATATTATTTATCCTTCTCATTCTTTGTAAGCTTAGTTTTGCACAGTTAAAAGTATCCCCTATTTCTAATGCTAATCAATTAATGAATAGCTTACTTGGAGATTCGGAAAACATAATAGTAAGCAATATTACTATTAAAGGCGGTAAAAAAACATTTGGGCTTTTTAAAACAAATTTACTTTATAACACCTTTTTTAAAGAAGGCGTTATTATGAGTACTGGAATTGCTGAACATGCTGAAGGACCAAACGATGACACTAAAAAGAGTTCAAAAATAAACTTTGAAAGCGATAAAGACATTAACGTTATTGCAGATAATAAAGGTTGTTACGATACTAGTTTATTCGAATTTGACCTTATATCTGCAACCGATGAAATTGAATTTAAATATTGCTTTGCTTCGGAAGAATATCCTGAATACATATTTAAAAATGTTAACGATGTTTTTATCTTTTTAGTCACAAATACAGATACAAATACTTCAAAAAACATAGCATTATTAAACGGAGACGTAAACACTCCTATTACGGTAGATCATATAAATCCGAAAGTTAATTCAGAATATTATATAGCAAATTTTAACTACAATATTTCAACAATAGAAGCGCTTCAAAATAATGAAAAACATTTCGAACTCGCTAAAAGCATCCAATATGATGGTTTTACAACTGTTTTAACCGCCAAAACAAAAGTAATTCCTAATGTTAAATACCACTTTAAACTAGGCATTAGCGATGTTGGAGATCAATTATACGATTCTGCTATATTCTTAGAAGCTAATTCTTTAAAAAGCACGGGAACTAAACCTGGATTATTAGACACTATAAATAATTTGAAAACTGAAATTTCCTTAGATTTTCAAATTAATTTTGAGACTGCATCGAGTAAAATAATAGGAGCGGATTCATTTTTATTATTGGACGATATATCAAAAACATTGCTAAAAAAATCAGAAATAAACATTAACATTATTGGCCATACAGATGCTGTCGGCACAAATACTTATAATAAAGAACTCTCATTAAGTAGAGCTAATACTGTTAGAGATTACTTTATTTCTAACGGTATTAATAGCTCTAGAATTACTACAAAAGGCATGGGTGAAGAACAGCTAAAAAGTAGTATTTCTAAAGATAACCGTCGTGTAGAAATAGTATTTTCAAAATAAACCTATTCTTTTTTATTACAGAAACATTCCTTGTTAAACACATAGCACGATTCAATTACACCTATATTAAACAAAGTGTTTTACACAAGTTTTGCACTTTTTTGACATTTGTTGTACATGTAAAGCCTTGTCCTGTCTATATATTTGACAGACATTAATCTTTAAACATAATAATTATGAAAAATCAAAGCATCATATTAAGTCTTTCAATTTTAATCACTTTCAGTTTTACTAGTTGCAATAATCCTAGTAAAAACACTATCGAATTAAAAGACATCGCACAACTTGAATTAGCAAACCAAAACATGAATCCTGGAAAAGCAGAATCTGAATACTATTACGGAATAGGTTCAAGATTTGAAGCTATTAGTAAAACAGATTTAAGAAATATTACTACTATATTCCCTTTTAATCGCGATCAGGAAAACGAGCAAATTGAGAAGGTTAATTCTACGGAAATAATTATTATTGAAAACGACAGACAAACAGAAAAACGTACTTATGGAACTTCAGAAAAATTAAATGAATCCCAAATAGCGCTTTTTAAATCTCTTGATTATAATAATAACTTTTCTATGAAAACACTATTTCAAGAAAAAAACACTGATGCATTAACTTCTGAAGAAAAGAAATTTAATCCTCATTATACCGTAACTCCAGAGAAAGAGGCGACATACGTTGAAGGAGAAGATGCTATAGTAAATTATCTAATTATAAACACTAAAGAAGAAACAGCTGACTTGGACAACAAAAAAATACGTCCTGCTAAAATCTACTTTACCATTACCAAAGAAGGCAATATTAAACATGTTAGAATAGATAGAACTACAGGTTATCCGGTTTTAGATAAAAAGTTAATAGAATTAATAAGTAACATATCTGGACAATGGGAACCTGCACAAAATAATAATGGTGAAATTATTGAACAAGAATTCGCTTTTACTTTTGGACCAAAAGGCGGTTGTTAATTCCGACTTTATTAAAGCAATCTATTAAGAGATTATTATAATTAATTCTTGACATCTAAGGCGTCGCGTAAGGCATTACCAATTAACATAAAGGCCATAACTAAAAACATAATGCATAAGCCTGGAATGATGGCTAAATAAGGCTTGCCTAGAATAATATAATTGTAATGATCTTTTATCATTGCTCCCCAACTTGCCATTGGCGGTTGAGCACCAATACCTAGGAAACTCAATCCGCTTTCTATTAATATTGCAGCAGCAAAATTAGCGGCACAAATTACAATTACAGGAGCCATTATATTTGGTAGAATATGCTTAGTAATTATACGGTAGTTATTAAAACCTAAAGCTCGAGCAGCAGTAACATATTGCATTTCTTTTGCACTAATAATTTGTCCTCGCACTACTCTAGCAACTTCTACCCACATTGTTAAACCTACTGCAATAAACACTTGCCAGAAACCTTTTCCTAAAGCCAAAGTAATTGCGATAACCAATAATAAGGTTGGTATAGACCAAGTTACATTTATTATCCACATAATAAACGCATCTATTTTACCACCAAAATAACCTGCTACACTTCCCATAAATATTCCAATTACCAAGGAAATAAAGACAGCAACAAAACCTATAAAGAAAGAAATACGTGCACCTACTAAAATACGACTAAGCAAATCTCTACCATATTTGTCGGTACCTAAATGGAATGTTTTTTTAGTAATTAAAGTTTCTGTATTAATGGTATTATCTTCATCAAGAGTATAGTTTTTTTCAACACCTTTTAATCCATCGGAAGCATATTCGGTATAACTTATAGTATTTCCCGAGATACTATATTGTGTAATTGGAATTTCGGTTACAGTATTAATGTTTCCGAAGAACAATTTATCAATAAAACCTTGTTCATTTTTAATTTGAGAAGGCAACACTAACATCTCGACACTAAAACCTGGTGCTTTAGAATGTATAGAAACATGCATTTGGTTGGCGTGTCTAGAATTATCTGGTGCAAACACATAGGCAAACACAGAAATAACACCAATGAATAGGATAAAATAGAAACTAAAAACGCCCCAAAAATTCTTTTTAAATTTTTGAAGCGCTAATTTACTTAATGAGTTTGCTTTGTTACTCAATGTTTTTTAATCTTTTATGGCTGCTACTTTTTTAATTTCGTAGGTCATTTTTAAATCGTCTATGACATTTAAAGCCTCCTCAATATAAACATCTTGACTTAAGCTTTCGTGCCATCTTACACGCTTCTCTTTTAAGATAGTATCTTTTTCGAAAAGAGCAGTTTCATAAGGTAAAGACTCGAATGTTAAGTTAGTTTTATATTCAGAAATAGCATCAAACTCTTTTGCTTTTTCTTCGTCTGCTTTTAATTCAGCTTTATATTTTTTATAATTTAAAGAATAAATATTCTCATCCATTTGCGTTTTAATCCACTTAGCATTTTCTTCGATAAGCTTAAGCTGCGCATTGTTTTGCATACGCTCTTTACTATTACTTATTGTTGTATTGTAATCGAAATAGCTATTCCAAGAATCGTACTTTACTGCTTCAATTTTATCCCATGGTAATGGATTGTGTTGATCGCGTTCTCCAATATCTATAAAACTATAACGGTCTGGAACCACAACATCACTCTTAACACCTTCTAACTGTGTTGACCCTCCATTAATTCTATAAAATTTCTGACGTGTAATTTTAATAGCTCCTAAATCTCCATGAGAACTATTACGCACCATTCTGTTTAAATCTAATATGTTTTGAACAGTACCTTTTCCATATGTTTGCTTACTTCCAATAACAATAGCACGCTTATAATCTTGCATTGCTGCCGCTAAAATCTCTGACGCTGAAGCAGATAATTCGTTAACCATAATAACTAAAGGTCCATCCCAAATAATAGAATCGTCTGTATCCTTTAAAACTTCTTTTGGTTCATTTGTGGAGCGCACTTGTACTATAGGTCCTTCTTTAATAAACAAACCTGCTATATCTACAACCGTTTTAAGAGATCCTCCTCCGTTATTTCTAAGGTCTAAAACAAGACCTTCCATACCTTCGGCTTTTAATCTTTCTATTTCTTGTTTAATATCGGATGCTGCATTACGTTTTTTATAATCTGTAAAATCGATATAAAATTTAGGAAGATTTATCACTCCATATTTTTTGTCGTTTTTAATAACAGTAGATGATTTAGCATAAGTTTCCTCTAACTCTACTATATCTCTGGTAATTGTAATATCCTCTATAGAACCGTCTACTTTTTTAAGTGTTAAATAAACATTAGTTCCTTTAGGTCCTTTTATTAATTGTATAGCATCGTCTATGCGCATACCAACAATACTAACTGCTTTTTCTTCGTCTTCTTGGCGTACTTTTAAAATAATATCACCAACCTCAAGGTCTTTACCTCTCCATGCTGGACCTCCAGAAATAACTTCTACAATTTTAGTGTAATCCATTCTTTTAGAAAGTTTTGCTCCAATACCTTCTAATTTTCCAGACATTTGCTGGTCGAAACGGTCTTTATCTCTAGGCGCAAAGTAAGATGTATGCGGATCGAATTCTTCTACTATTGCGTTAATGTACATTGCAAACCAATCTTTACGTTCTAAATCTTCAACGTAATCTGTATAATACACATCAAGATTTTTTAAGGTTTCAGCACGTGCTTCAATCTCAATTTCTTTAAGTGTTTTCTTTACTTTTGGCTCATCACCTTCTGCAATAACTGTATCTCTCTCTTGAGTTCTAATTAGTTCATCGTAATTAGAAATAGTACTAAATTTTAACAATTGTCTCCAACGTTCTTTTAGTTTTTTCTTACTCTTTACATATTCGTGATTTTCGTAATCTGTATCAAAATTTTCGTCCCTATCAAAATCGAAAGGCTTTTCTAACACCTCTTTATAATAAGCTTTTGATTCAGCCATACGTTGCACTAAACGTTCATTTGTAACATTAAAAAATGTAATATCATACACTTTAAGTTCGTCATCAATTTCAGTTTCAAACTTTTCAAACTCTTCAATATCGCTCTTTAAAAAGAAACGTTTTAAAGGATCTATTTGTTTTAAATATGTTGAATAAACCTCTTTAGAAAATTCATCATTAAAATCTTTAGGTTCAAAATGCAATTGCTCTAAAGCTAAAGTAATTATCTGGACTAAGAGTTTATCTTTATCTGGATCATCATCTACTTTGGCTGTAAAACTACAAGAGCCAAAGGCTAGTAAAAGCACTAGCATTAATATATTATATTTCCTTTTCATGTGTGTGAATTTATTGTTTTTCTGAAAGTCACATGCTATTGGCTATTAATCGTTACCGCAATTAATAACATTTTTAACATGCTTGTTTCATATGTTTTCTTAATCTTTTTATAGTCGCTGCTAAGGGAAAATTTCCACTAAAATAAAAGAAAAAACCGTGCCAAGTATCTGCAAGCGCACTAATTTTTTGTTAAAGCTCAAAATTTAGAGAAATACTATAGAAATTATGTATTTTAGCTCGTTATTAAAGAGATTAACGCCTTCGCGGAAACAATAAGATGAAAAAAACACCACTAATTTTAGTTACAAACGACGATGGCATAACTGCTCCAGGCATTCGTACTTTAGTAAAAATAATGAAAACCATAGGAGACGTTGTTGTTGTTGCACCAGATAGTCCGCAAAGCGGAATGGGACACGCTATAACTCTAGACTCCACTCTACATATTGAAAAAATACATGTAGAAAATGGAGATTACGATGCTTACAGTTGTTCGGGAACACCAGCAGATTGTGTAAAAATAGCTGTAAACGAAATCTTAGACAGACGTCCAGATTTAGTAGTTTCAGGCATAAACCATGGTAGTAACTCTTCAATAAATGTAATTTATTCTGGAACCATGAGTGCCGCAATAGAAGCAGGTATTGAAGGTATTCCTGCTATTGGATTTTCGCTTTTAGATTACAAATGGAATGCAAATTTTGAGCATTCTAAAAAGTATATAAAAACGATTGCAGAAAACGTGTTAAATAAAGGTTTAGCAGAAGGCACTGTACTTAATGTTAACGTTCCTAATCTAGATAAAAAGGAATTAAAAGGCATTAAAATTTGCCGACAAGCGAAAGCCAATTGGAAAGAGAAGTTCGACAAACGAAAAACACCTCAAGGCAAAGATTATTATTGGCTAACAGGAACATTTGTAAATTACGATAAAGGAGAAGATACAGACGAATGGGCTTTAGAAAACGGTTATATTTCTGTTGTTCCAGTACAATTCGATCTAACCGCTCATCATGCCATACAACAGTTAAATACATGGAACTTAAATGAATAAAAAAGCTATTATTTTTGGATTTCTTATTGGGATAGTTACAACCTTTATTGGTATTTCTATTTACACTTTTTTTATTGGTTTAAAATTAGATTTATCTTTTCAAGAAATAATTAATAGAATATTATCGACAAATGTTTTAGGCAAACGTGCAAGTATTGGCGTTTTACTTAACCTTCCTGTTTTTTATTATTTTCTGAATAAGAAAAAAGAAGATTTTGCAAAAGGTATTTTAATTGCTATTGTTTTAGTAGCTTTAATTTTTATTCTGAATAAATTATAACACATGAAATACTATATTATTTCTGGAGAAGCTTCTGGCGATTTGCATGGTGCGAACCTTATGAAAGCATTATTACATGAAGATGTAGATGCAGATTTTAGGTTTTGGGGTGGCGACCTTATGGAAGCTGTTGGAGGCACATTAGTAAAACACTATCGCGAGCTGGCTTTTATGGGTTTTGCAGAAGTAGTAATGAACTTAAGAACCATAACAAAAAACCTTTCTTTTTGTAAACAAGATATAGAAGCGTATAATCCTGATGTTATTATTTACATAGATTATCCTGGTTTTAATTTACGAATTGCCAAATGGGCAAAACCAAAAGGCTTTAAAAACCATTATTATATTTCACCTCAAATTTGGGCTTGGAAAGAAGGCCGAATTAAAGATATTAAAAAGGATGTGGACGAAATGTATGTTATTTTGCCTTTCGAAAAACAATTCTACGAAGACAAGCATAATTTCCCTGTTCACTTTGTTGGACATCCTTTAATTGATGCAATTGCAGATAGACATCAAGTAGATGAGTTTATATTTAGAAAAGAAAACGGTTTAAGTGAAAAACCAATTATCGCATTATTACCTGGAAGTCGTAAACAAGAGATTAAAAAAATACTCTCGGTTATGCTTAGCCTAGTTGACAACTATAAAGACTATCAATTTGTAATTGCTGGTGCTCCTGGTCAAGACTTTGAATTTTACCAGCAGTTTATAAAAAAATCTAACGTGCATTTTTTAAACAATAAAACGTACGATTTACTTAGTATTTCTACAGCTGCATTAGTTACTTCTGGTACAGCAACACTTGAAACAGCTTTATTTAAAGTACCACAAGTTGTTTGTTACAAAGGAAGCTGGGTGTCTTACCAAATAGGTAAACGTGTGGTGAATTTAAAATATATTTCTTTGGTGAATTTAATTTTGAATAAAGAATCGGTAACCGAACTTATTCAAAACGACTTTAATACCAATAGATTAAAAAAAGAACTAGATATTTTACTAGACAAAGAACAACGTGCAAAATTCTTTTTAGATTATTATGATTTAGAAAAAGATTTAGGTGGCAAAGGCGCTAGTAAAAACACTGCAAAATTGATTTATAATTCTATAAATAAGACTTCCTAAAATGCGAAAAATTATTATAATTCTACTTACTATAATTACACTAACTAGTTGCGGAAGTACTAAAAACAAAAGTGTAATTACAAAAAAATCTCAAACCACAAAAACGGTTAGAAAAACCACAAGAAACAACAAAACTCCTAATGTAGCAGTCCCTAAAATAGCACATTCTATTATTAATAATGCCCAAAAATATGAGGGCACACGCTATAAATATGGTGGAGTAACTAAAAAAGGGATGGATTGTTCTGGTTTAATTTACACTGCGTTTAAAGAAGATAATGTTGCAATTCCTCGAGTGTCTAGGGAAATGGCTAAAACTGGAGATTGGATAGATTTAAAAAAGGTACGTAAAGGTGATTTGTTATTTTTTGCTACTAAAAAAAACAACCGCAGTATTAACCATGTTGGTTTGGTAACAGGAACTAAAGGTGATGATGTAGAGTTTATTCATGCTACTACAAGCAAAGGTGTAATGACATCTATGTTAAAAGAAAAGTATTGGTATTTTGCTTTTGTACAAGCGAGGAGAGTGCTTTAATTTTTATTGCTAGTTTTAGTTGTTTTTCAAACAAAGTAGACCATAAGAAACTAAACAAGAACGCAACTAGCTGTTTTTAAGCACTATATTAATCTATCTGTAAGGTTTTATTTATTATCTTCAGAGAGTGAGACTTCTTAACTTCTCTATAATTAAACTAACAACTTGCTTAGTTATTGGAATTTTAATCGCTTTTTTTATAGCAATTCCGGTATCTATTATTTTGTATACCACAGTTTTTCTACTGCTAGTACTAACATTATTATTTTTTATTTCTAAAAACAAAAGCACTAAAACCGTATGGTTTGGTATTGTTAGTTTTCTAACAATGATTTGTATTGGACTACTTGTAACTAATTTCCATAATGAGAAACTAAACAATAGCAACTACACAAATATAGACTCCAATAAAAAGTTAATCACCTTTAGAATTCGATCTACTTTAAAATCTGGTAATTATAATGATAAGTATATTATTGATGTTTTAAAGATTGCAGATGTTTCTGTTTCAGGAAAAGCGCTACTAAACGTATCGAGAGATAGTTTAAATAAAGTTTTAAAAGTTGATAATGTATATGTTACTTCAGAAGGCTTTCAACCTATTGTAGCAACTATAAACCCATATCAGTTTAATTATAGAAGTTATCTTGAAAAACAATACGTTTTTAAGCAACTGTATGTTAAACCTGTAAGACTTTTCCGCGTAAGCGAAAACAAACATACTATTTTTGGATATGCAGATTTTGTTAGAGAAACTATTAATACCAAGTTAAAATTTTATGATTTTGAACCTGATGTTTTAGCGATTATAAATGCACTAATCTTAGGACAACGTCAAGACTTGAGCAAAGATATTTATGATAGCTATACAGATGCTGGAGCTGTTCATATTCTTGCTGTTTCTGGTCTTCACGTAGCGTTAATATTGTTACTCCTTAATTTTGCATTAAAGCCTTTAAAACGGTTTAAATATGGCAAAGAAATAACCATTCTTATTTTAGTAGTATTAATGTGGAGTTTTGCAATTATAGCTGGTTTATCTGCTTCTGTAACTCGTGCAGTTACTATGTTTAGTATTATTGCTATTGGCATGCATTTAAGACGACCAACAAATATTTACAATACATTAGCTATTTCAATATTTGTACTTCTATTGTTTAAACCTTTATTTTTATTTGATGTTGGTTTTCAATTGAGTTACTTGGCTGTTATTGCTATTGTTGCAATACAACCAAGATTAGTAAAACTTTGGCAACCTAAAAACTTTATTCTATCCAAAGTTTGGGATTATTTTACTGTTGGTATTGCTGCTCAATTTGGCGTTGTACCTATTAGCCTATATTATTTTCATCAATTCCCTGGTTTATTTTTTGTTGCTAATGTTATTATCATTCCTTTTTTAGGTTTCATTTTAGCTATTGGAATTTTAGTTATTATTCTTGCTTTATGCAATGCGCTACCTAAATTCCTTGTCGTTGGTTTCGGTTTTATTATCTCTAGTATGAATGATTTAATGAAATGGTTATCGTTACAAGAGCGCTTCCTGTTTAAAGACATTTCTTTTAATGGCTGGCAAGTTATTACTGCTTATCTATTTGCAATTGCTTTTGTACAATTAGCTATCCATAAAAACTATAAATGGATGAAGTTTACTTTAGTTTCTGTTTTACTTTTTCAAGGTGTTAATCTCCATACTAAATACAATAACAATACAGAAACACTCACTATTTTTCATAAAAGCAGATTAACTGTTATTGGGCAAAAGCACAAATTTAATCTCGATGTGTATTCTAACTTAGACAGCCTTTCGCAGTTTAGTAATTTAAAAGATTACGCTATTGGAAATACTATTGCTGAGATTAATGCATACAAAACACCTTCTTTTATCCAAATTGAAAACAACACCTTATTAATTATAGATAGTTTGGGAGTGTATAATGTGAAGCAACAAAAACCAGATCATATTTTATTAATACAATCTCCAAGAATAAATATGTCTAGATTAATTGATTCTTTACAACCTAAGCAAATTATTGCAGATGGTAGTAATTACAAATCTTATGTTGCGCGTTGGAGAGTGACTTGTATAAAACAAAAAATCCCTTTTCACTATACTGGTGAAAAGGGAGCTTTTGTAATAGATTAACTTTAGATTACTTCTATTTAAATTCTGGCTTAAAGTTTTTAAAATACTCATTAAATTTTGCTTGAGTATCCATACCTGTATGTTCGTTTTTCTTAAACATTTTTAAATACAATTCTAATTGCTGTGGTTTTTTATAACCAATAATAGGTGCTATAAAATCTGCTTTTTCATCTAAAAATAAAATAGTTGGATAAGAGCGAATACTAAAAAAACGTGCTAATTCATGTCCTGAATTTCTACGTTTTGCTTTTGCAGGATCGTAACCTGGATTAGAAAATGTTTTATCTTTAAACTTTACCACATCATTACCTTCAGCATCAAATTTTACAGCGTAAAAATTATCGCTTACATATTTGGCAACATCTTTATTAGCAAATGTATTTTTATCTAACATCTTACAAGGTCCACACCATGAAGTGTACATATCCATCATTATTTTTTTAGGATTTTTCTTTTGAAGCTCAACTGCTTCTTCAAGTGTTATCCAATTAATTTCTTGAGCCGATATAGTAACAGTTGCAAAAACCGTAAACAACGCTATAATAATGTATTTTTTCATTTTACTAATTTATATTTTTTATGTAGTCGCAAATAGTGTTCCAAAGTTACGAAAAAAACAAAACGCCTCTATTGAGGCGTTTTGTTAAAGTTTTACTACTAATTATTTAACACCGTGCATTAATTTCTTTAATACAGGATTTAATAACATAGATACAATTCCTATTGCTGCGGGAACTAAAGTAAATATTAAGAAGAAAGTACTTAATGAATATTCCGATGTAATTTTATCAATCATTCCACCCATAGAACCTGCTGCTTTATTACCAATAGCAATAGCTAAATACCAGATTCCAAACATAAACCCAATCATTCTACCTGGAACCAATTTACTTAAGTAAGATAGACCTACTGGAGAAATACATAATTCTCCCATAGTATGAAATAAGTATGCTAATATCAAGAAAACCATACTAACAGCTGCTGTTTTAGCTCCTGGTTCTATACCTAAAGTACCAAATACTAATACACCAAAACCGAATCCTAAAAGGATTAAACCAATACCGTATTTCATAGCTACACTTGGATTGTATTTACTTTCCCACCATTTAGAAAATAATGGAGCTAATGTAATAATGAAAAATGAGTTTAAAATACCAAACCATGATGCTCCTACCTCAGTAGCATCTTTACTAAATTCATTATTAACCTTATAATAGACAACATACCAAAGGAATACAAATGTAAGGCCTAAAACGATGTTTGATAAAAGAATTTTTGATGCTGTTTTTTTAAATAATAATACAAGTACCCAAGAAATAATTGCAAGAGGTACAATTGTAAGTATTGTATCTATAATTTTAAAAACACTTGCTGAAGAACCTGTTAAAACTCTATCTGTATAATCTCTTGCAAACAATGTCATAGAACCTAAAGATTGTTCGAAAGCTGCAAAGAAAAAGACTGTAAAGATGCCAAAAACAGAAACCGCTATAATTTTATCTCTAACAATTGGAGCGTATCTTGAAATTCTTGTAATAATTAAGTATAGAAATAAAACTAAGGCTGTTAATACTGTAACATTAGAACCATCCATACTTCCCACAGAGAAGTTTAATAAATTAACATTACCAATTTTAGATAATGGATCGTTAAATAAATATAGAACACCACCTAATGATGATAAAACGATTAAAATTTTATCTATAGTTGTAAATGGATTTAATTTAATAGCCTCTTCTAAAGGATTATGTTCTTTAGGGTTTCTTTCATTAATATTTTGAGACAATTCAACTTCATGTACTTTAGAAGGTGCTTCTCCAATTGAACCAAATAAATCTTTAGCTAACCAAAATTGAATTAATCCTCCTAACATAAATATACCAGCTAGTCCAAAACCGTAACTCCATCCTAAGTTTTCTGCTAAATATCCACAAAGCATCATACCAAAAAAGGCACCAGCATTTACTCCCATATAATAAATAGTATACGCTCCGTCTTTTTTAGACTCCTTTCCTTTATACATTTCAGAAATCATAGAAGTCATGTTTGGCTTAAAGAAACCTGTACCGATAATTAGCAATGCTAAACCTAGGTACAAAGACCAAGGTGTTTCGAAAACCATAAAAGCGTGACCAAGCATCATGATAAAACATCCAATAATAACAGCCCATTTATATCCTGAAATTTTATCTGCAAACCATCCTCCAACTATAGGTGTTAAGTAGAGAAGTGAAGAATAAGTACCTATCAATGCTAATGCATTTTCTCTAGACCATTCCCAACCTGGATTATCACTTAAGTATGGAGCAGTTAAAAAGAGTACTAAAAGTATTTTCATTCCATAAAATGAAAAACGTTCCCACATTTCTGTAAAAAAGATTACAAATAATCCTGCTGGATGACCTATAACTTTGTCTTTAAATAGATTTTCAATATCAGTATTCATAAAAATTATATTTAGTTTAGTATAAGATTAATATTAGTGCACTTTACCCATTAATTTCTTCATTAATGGAGAGAAAATTAAAACAATTAAACCTGCTCCAAGAGCATACTTTGCTATAAGACTAAAACCGTCTGTATAAACTGTTAGTGTTTGTAAACCTCCTACATTTCCATCTGTACTTTCTATAGCTAATTGCTTAGATATAAAACCTACTATTTGAAAAGCAAAGGCTGAAGATAAAAACCAAACTCCCATCATGAAAGCAACAATGTTTTTTGGAGATAAATCTGTAATTTTAGATAAACCAACTGGAGACATAAATAACTCTCCTATTGAAATAATAAAATACATTGCAAATAAATAGTAAAAAGGAACCATACCATTTTCATCGGCACTAGCTCCACTAATTGAAAGAATATAAAAACTTAAACCTGCAAACAACAACCCTAAACCAAATTTGTAAGGTGTTCTTGGATTTAATTTTCTTTTTGATAAATATCCCCATAAAAGTGAAATAGGAATTGCTAAAATAATTATAAACATTGAGTTTAACCCATTAGTCTGTCCTGCATTCATAATACCATCTAGATCAACATTTCTAGATGCAAACAAAGTAATTACACTTCCTGATAGTTCATGAAATCCCCAAAACAAAGTCATAAAAAAGGTAATTAAAACAGCCATCACTAATTTTTTTCTAGCCTCATTGGTTTTTAAATTAAAGATAATGTAAGCTAGATATACTAAAACAGCAACACCTATAAATTTAAATATTCCACTAACAAAGTTATCTTGCCAAGATGCCAATAACCATGCTATACCTGGTGCAGATAAAAAAGCAATAATTGGAATTAACGTTTTTTGTGGGACACCTATTATTTTTTTATTGTAAACTTCTTGGCTTGGAGGCATTCCTTTATCTCCAAAAACATTTTTTTTGATTCCGCTCCAAAAGAAAATTAAACCTGCCAACATTCCAATACCTGCTAAACCAAAACCATAATGATAACCATATTTAACAGCTAGCCATGCACATAAAAAAGGAGCAACCATACCACCTATATTAATTCCCATATAGAAAATAGTAAATCCGGAATCCTTTCTTACATCACCATCTTTATACAATGCACCTACAAAAGTTGAAATATTAGGTTTAAAAAAACCATTACCAACAACTATTAATGCTAGTGCTAGGAAAAAGGCAATATCATTTTCAACTGCTAAAACAAAATGCCCTAGAGCCATTAATATCCCTCCTAAAAAAATAGAGCTACGCATTCCTAATATTTTATCGGAAATTTGACCTCCAATAACTGTAGACGCGTATACTAATGAACCATAAGATGCATATACAACAGCTGTAGCAGCATCTCGCTCTGCAATAGCTGCGAATATTTTCTCTACCATATAAAGCGTTAATAACGCTCTCATACCATAAAAACTAAAACGTTCCCAAAGCTCTGCAAAGAATAAATAAAACAATCCTTTTGGATGCCCAAATAACTGTGGTTCTTCTAAAGCAACTGTTTTTGAATTTTGATCTGACATAATGATATATTAGTTAGTAAATTTTATCCTTTAATCTTAACTTCTTTTTTAGCTTACTCTTTTAAGTCTTCAATTTTATCCCCTAAAGTACGATCTATAAAATTGGTCATTTTTGTATATAAATGCTTTCTTGTATTACCTCCGTAAATACCATGATTTTTGTCTGGATAAATCATCCATTCAAATTGCTTATCTGCTTGAATTAATGCTTCAACCATACGCATTGTATTTTGCACATGTACATTATCGTCTCCTGTTCCATGAATTAATAAAAAGTCACCTTTTAATTTATCCACATGGTTTATAGGTGAATTATCATCATAACCACTTGCATTTTCTTGAGGTGTTGTCATGTAACGTTCTGTGTAAATAGAATCGTAAAATCTCCAACTTGTTACTGGTGCAACAGCAATGGCCATTTTAAAAACATCATTACCTTTAAATAAAGCATTACTGGACATGAAGCCACCGTAACTCCATCCCCAAATACCAATTCTTGAAGCATCTACATAATTGCGTTGTCCTAATAATTTGGCTGCTTCAATTTGGTCTTCAACTTCAAATTTACCTAATTCTTTTTGTGTTACTTTTTTAAAATCAGCACCTTTAAATCCTGTTCCTCTTCCATCTACACAAGCAACAATGTATCCTTTTTGAGCTAACATTTGGTACCAATAATCATTAGCGCTATTCCATTTATTTGCTACCTGCTGAGAACCTGGACCAGAATATTGAAACATAAAAAGAGGATACTCTTTAGTTGCATCAAAATTTGCTGGTTTAATCGTCCACATGTTTAAATCATTACCATTTACATTAATAGTGGTAAACTCTTTTTGAGAAGTTGTGAATTCTGATACCGTTTTAGCTAAAACATCGTTATCCTTTATATTTTTTACCACATCACCATTTAAAGCACTATTTAATGTGTATTTTGGAGGTGTTGCTGCACTAGAAAAAGTATTAATAAAGTAAGTAAAATCGGCACTAAAATCTGCATTATTAGTTCCTGTTGTTTTTGATAATCGTTTTTTATCTGTGCCCTTAAGATTGATTGAATGCACATCTCTATTTATAGAACCATTCTCTACCGATTGGTAATAAATATTATTTGTTTTAGCATCGAAACCATAATAATTAGTGACTTCCCAATTTCCTTTGGTAACTTGATTAATTAGCTTCCCTTTTTTATCATAATGATAGATATGATTGTAACCATCCTTTTCACTAGTCCAAATAAAACTATTATCTTCTAAAAAAGTTAGATTATCTGTTACATCAACATAAGCTTTATCTTTTTCAGCAACAGCTAAATTGGCTTTATTTTTATTAGCATTAATTAACCACAGATCTAATTCATCTTGATGACGATTCATATACTGAGCACTTAACACATCAGCATTATTAGACCATTTAATTCTTGGAATATAAAAATCGTTATAAGCTTTATCTACTTTTACTTCAGTAGTTTTTTCTTTCTTTAAATCGTGAATATGTAATGAAACTATTGCATTAGCCTCACCTGCTTTTGGATATTTAAAAACAGTTTGTGTTTGGTATAAGTCTTTACCATAAACATCCATTGAAAATTCAGGAACATTTGTTTCATCAAAACGAATAAAAGCAATTTTATCGCTATTAGAGTTCCATTCGAATGCACGTACAAAACCAAACTCTTCTTCGTAAACCCAATCGGTAATACCGTTAATAATTTTATTTTTTACACCATCTGTAGTAAACTGAGTCGTTTTTCCTGAAGATAAATCTTTTACGTATAGGTTATTGTTTAATCCAAAAGCCACCTTTTTTCCATCTGGAGAAAACGTTGGTTCTTGAATTTTATCATTAGAAATTGAAGTTAAACTATTCGTTTTAGTGTTAAACACATAATAATTGGCTAAGGTAGATCGTCTAAAAATAGACTCTTGATTAGTAGCCAAAAGCACTTGAGATTCATCGTCGCTAAAGGTATAGTCTGTAAAATACTTTACATCTTCTAAGTTAGAAGAATTTACTAAAGTCTTTACTTTTTTAAGCGTCTTGTAATCGTAAATATCTATAGCTGTCGAACCGTTTTGTCTATCAAAGTTTAAAACAGAGTATTCTTGACCATTCTTCATAGAATGTAAAGCGTCTAATCTTTCGGTTCTAAAAGTGCCATTAGACCATATATCTTCAAGGTCTATAGATTTGTTTTGCGCTGTAGATAAAGTAGTTACTAATAAGCAGAAAAATGCTAAATATTTAGATAAAATCATTAAGAATAATTTATTAATAAAATAATGTCAAGTTTACTAAAAAATAAGCAAAAAACCCTAATTATTAACAGTTAATTCAAGTTTCAAAATTGCAAAAAATTTCAGAATATAATTTCATCAATCTAACTCTGCAACAAAATAACCAACGTTTAGTATCTTCGCACCTATAAATAACACTAAATGAGCGCAACAATTTCTGGTTTCTCAAAACTATCTAAATCTGAAAAAATAGATTGGATAGTTACTAATTACCTATCAAACTCTGAGGCAGCAAAGCAAACTATTACACAATATTTTAATGCCGATAACAAACTACAACAGCTACATGATGAGTTTATAGAAAATACTATTTCAAATTACTATTTACCGCTTGGTGTTGCACCTAATTTTGATATCAACGGTAAAACATATGCTATACCAATGGCAATTGAGGAAAGCTCTGTTGTTGCTGCTGCAAGTAATGCTGCTAAATTCTGGATGAAACGTGGAGGCTTTAAAGCCGAAGTATTATCTACTACAAAAATTGGACAAGTACATTTTATGTTTGATGGTGATTTTGAAGAATTAAAACTATACTTCAACTCTATTAAACCAAAATTAATAGCAGATACAAAAGCCATTACTGCTAACATGGAAAAACGTGGTGGTGGAATTCTAGATATAGAATTAAGAAATAAAACTGAAGATTTAGACAACTATTATCAGCTTCACGCAACCTTTGAAACATTGGATGCTATGGGAGCAAATTTTATAAATTCATGTTTAGAACAGTTTGCAAAAACGTTTAAAGCTGAAGCTGAAAAACACTTGAATACTCCTATAGAAATTGTAATGAGTATTCTTTCTAATTACGTACCAGATTGTCTTGTTCGTGTAGAAGTATCTTGTAACGTTGAAGATTTAAAAGACAAAGGCATTAGCGGTAAGGCTTTCGCCGAAAAATTTGTTCGTGCTGTTAATATTGCAGAAGTCGAGCCACATAGAGCAGTAACGCACAATAAAGGTATTATGAATGGTATTGATGCTGTTGTATTAGCTACTGGAAACGATTTTAGAGCAGTTGAAGCTGGAGTGCATGCTTTTGCTGTAAAAAACGGAAAATACACTAGCTTAACACATGCCAAGATTGAAGGTGATGTTTTTACTTTTTGGATGGAAATACCTCTTGCATTAGGAACCGTTGGTGGATTAACAGGATTACATCCTTTAGTTAAAATTGCTTTACAAATTTTAGGACAACCGTCTGCGAAGGAATTAATGCAAATTGTGGCTGTTGCTGGATTGGCTCAAAATTTTGCTGCTCTGCGCTCGCTTACGACAACTGGTATTCAAGAAGGCCACATGAAAATGCATTTAATGAATATATTAAATCAATTTGAAGCTACTAATACTGAAAAAGATAGTATTGTCAATCATTTTAAAACCAATACAGTTACACATAGTGCTGTGGTTACAGAAATTGAAAAACTAAGGCAATAATGAAAACTTTCTATAGTCACGGAAAACTACTACTTACTGCAGAATATGTTGTACTTGATGGTGCTAGAGCTTTAGCTTTACCTACAAAATTTGGACAAACACTATCTGTTGAAGCTTACGCGGAAGAAAAACTAATTTGGCAAAGTATTGATTATAAAGGTAACGTTTGGTTTAAAGATGAGTTCATTATTACTAACGGACAAATTAACTCGTCTCATACTCCCAACAATGACATTAGCATAAGGCTTATAGAAATATTAAACGCTGCAAAAATACTTAATCCTGATTTTCTTAAAGATGGAAAAGGCTATACAGTAAGCTCAAAATTAGAATTCCCAAATGATTGGGGACTAGGCTCTTCTTCTACTCTTTTAAACAATGTAGCACAATGGGCAAATATTGATGCTTTTGCATTATCTAATGCTACTTTTGGTGGTAGTGGTTATGATATTGCTTGTGCACAAAACGACTCGGCAATTGTTTATCAAATAGAGAATTCTATGCCTTTAATTAAAAACATTTCTTTTAATAAAGAATTTGAAGATCAATTATTTTTTGTTCATTTAAATAGAAAACAAAACAGTAGAGATTCTATAAAAACTTATAGAGATAACAAAACTGATACTGAAGCTGTTATTTTAAAAATAAACGATATAACTTCTCAATTAATTACTTCAGATTCTATAGCTACTTTTAACGCTTTAATTCAAGAACATGAGTGTTTAATAGGAGAAGTAACTAACCAAACACCCATTAAGAAACGCTTATTTAGCGATTTTAAACATCAAATTAAGAGCCTTGGAGGATGGAATGGCGACTTTGTTCTAGCTACGGGCGAAAAAGAATATATAGACTCCTATTTCACGTCAAAAGGTTACACTACCATAGTTAGCTTTAAGGATATGATTCTCTAACTACTTAAAACAGTATTAACTCACAACTAAATAGAAACCTATTTAATTAACTATTACATATATAAGTTTTCAACTTTTATCTATAAAAAAAAAGCCATCGCAATGCGAGCTTTTTTTATTTTATATTCAGTTTATTACTATTGTACTGTTTTAGCTCTATAATCTTCAATCTCTGAAGCTTCTTTTAAAGCATTATATAATCTTGTATTAATTGCATTCGTCTTAGCAAGTGCAACTTGGTTAGCAGAAGACTGGTAGTTTTCTAACTTAACAGCTGGAGTCTTTTTTGTTAGCTCAACCATATAAACACCTTTTACTCCTGTAACTAATTTAGAAGATTGTCCTTCTTCAAGACCAAAAGCAGTTCCAACTACAAGTGGCTCTAAACCTGCTCCTGCAATTGTTGGATTTTTCATATTAATAGCTAATGCCGTTTTTACTGTTTGGTTCTCTGCAGCTGCAAGATCTGTAAGTGAATTAGCACTTACTCTTTCTTTAATTAATTTAGCTTTCTTTTCTTTTCTAATTTCAGGTAAAGCAGTTACAGATGCATCTTCAACATTCATTAAACCTGCTTCGTTTTTACCTGTTACTTGAGCAACAATATAACCTGTAGTAGTTTCAAAACGTTTTGTATCCCCAACTTCAGTATTATCTTCAAAAGTCCAACGTACTAAACTTCTTAATGGTCCAACACCAGGAATATTTTCATCTAACTCTTTAATAGTATTAACTGGATTAACACTTAAGTTACTTGCTTTTGCAGCTTCTTGAAAATCTTGATTCCCTAATGAAACTTCAAAGTTGGTAGCCGTTCTAAACACTGCATTTTCTGTATCTACAGAAGGCTCAATAACTCTTTCTATAGTTGCTACTTTGTATGCTGTATCTTCGTTTTTCTTATCGTCGATTCTAATAACATGGTATCCAAATTTAGTTTCAACAACATCTATACTTCCTGCTTTGTTAAAGAATAAGAAGTTTGCGAAATCAGGATCGAATCCTGCAGGATTATAGTTAGATAAACGAGACCATCCAATACTGCCATCTTTTCCTTTAGAACCGTCTGTATTAATTTCGTTTGCTATTTCTGCATATTTCGTTTTATTATTTTTAACTAAGTTAAAAATACTATCTGCAGATACTTTTGCTTGTGCTTTAGTTTTTGTTGTCTCAGCATTTGCTGCTTGAGAACCAACAAAAGGAATAAGAATATGGCTAGACTGAATAGAATCTGCTAATACTTTTCTATCTAAAAGTTTTGTGATTTTAAAAGTCTTACCATCTTTATAAGGACCGTAAACAGAACCTACAGTTAATTTAGAAATACTATCTTTTACTCCATTTGGAAAGTTAGATGCATAAACAAATTTATCTTCAAATTTTACAGTTCCATCAGTTTCAGCATTTACTAAAGTAATCGCTTGCTCTTCGTTCATTTCTAAGAAACCAGGATTTCTTTCTGTTTGCTTTGTTGTTTCGTTATAAACATCTCCACCTTTAATAAATGAAATTAATTCATTTTCAAGAGTAGTTTCATCTTCTAAAGAGGCTACATTTTCAAATTTTACATATTGTAAGTTTCTTGATGCTTCAGCTTCGTATTTATTCTTGTTGTTATTAATATATGTAGTTATTTCAGATTTAGAAACTGAAATAGTACTATCTGGAATAGTTGCATAAGGAATAGATACATATTTAATATCTACTAAGTCGTTTTGTAATTTATGCTCTAATTCACCTTCAGCTAAAGTAGCATTAGATGCCGCTTTAATCATATTAATATAATTTTGCTGTAATGCACCTGAAGCAATACTCTCTTCTCCAAGAACCCATCTATTATAGAAATCATTATTAGGAGAATTCTTTAAATCTAAAATGTATTGATTAAGTAAAGACTCATCAAAAATACCATCAGCATTTAAAAACTGAGGGCTGCTAGCGTATGTTGTCTTTAATAAATCACGCATTTGCTCTCTTCCAACAGTTAAACCTAACTCGTTAAATTGAGATTCCATTACAGATTTTCTTACTTCTGCATCGAAAACTTGATTCATTATTTGAGATTGGGTAGCATTAGGATTGTTACGTGCCTCAACTTGAGCCATAAATGCTTGACGAGAAATGTCTTTTCCATTAATAGTAGCAACTACATCTGGAGATTTGTTAAATAATGCATCTTTATTATCAAAAAGGCTCGATAATATAAACGCGAATAGCGCTAATGCGATTACTAAAATTAGTACAACTGTTTTCTGTCTTATCTTATTTAAAATTGCCATCTGTTGAAATAGATTGTATTCTGTTATTGTTAAAATATAGTGGGCGAAAATACCATTTTCTATTTAATAATAAAAGCAGAAATTGGCAATAATTTTAGAATTATTGAAATGAAGTGTTTATTTATGGAAAATCCTGCAGTATTATGGCGATTTCCTTACTAATCGTCTGTTTTAACTTTTAAAGACACCAAATCTATTTTAGTATTTGAGACTTCTAATATTTTAAACTGAAAATTTTCTGTAGTCACAACATCGTTTTGTTGTGGTATTTTCTCTGTGTGATCAACAATTAAACCTCCTAGCGTTTCGTAGTTTTCGCCTTCTGGCAGGTTTAACTTATGTGTTTCGTTTAAATAATCTACTTCTAATCGTGCAGAAAAAATATAGTTTAAATCGTCTATTTTCTCTTCTCTTAATACTACTGTATCGTGTTCGTCTTCTATTTCTCCTAAAAGTTCTTCAACAATATCTTCAACAGTCATTATACCAGAAGTTCCACCGTACTCGTCTAAAACTACTGCAATACTCTTACGCTTTTTTATAAGCACATTTAAAATATCGTTTGCTAACATTGTTTCTGGAACAAACTCCACAGGCAAAACCATTGCTTTAATCGTTTTTGGTTTTTTAAACAACTCGAAAGCATGTGCATAACCAACAATATCGTCTATAGTATCCTTATAGATTAATATTTTAGACATTCCTGTTTCTATAAACAGGGCACTTAAATTTACGACAGTATCATTAATTTCTAAAGCTATAATCTCAGTTCTTGGTATCATGACTTCACGAGCTTTAACTTCTGCAAACTCTAAAGCATTTTGAAAGATTTGAATTTCTGAATCTACATCGTCATGCGCATCTATAGACTCCATCTGTTCACTTATGTAATTTCCTAATTCTAATTTTGTAAAGGCTAATTGCACTTGATCTCCTTCCGTTTTAAAGAATTTTTTAAGTACAAAATCAGATATCCAGAGTACAAAGTCTGATATAAAAGTGAATAATAAATAAAATAAATATGCAGGAAAAGCTAACACCTTAATTAAGGTGTTACTATAAATTTGAAAGAAAACCTTAGGAAGAAATTCTGCAGTAAACAAAATTACCAATGTTGATATTATAGTTTGAGAAAACAGACTTAAATCTGTTAGCAAATAACTTAAAAAAGCATAATTACTTACCAATGAAGCAAACCACTTCACCAATAAATCTCCCATAAAAAAACCATAAATAACTAAAGCTATATTGTTACCAATAAGCATTGTTGCAATAAACTTAGATGGTTTTGCTGTTAGTTTTGAAAGAATATTAGCTAAAAAATCGTCTTGTTTTTTTTCTATTTCAATATGAATTTTATTGGCAGAAACATAAGCAATCTCCATTCCAGAGAAAAACGCCGACAATAATAACGACACTACAATAATAACGATAATTAATGTTGTGGACATTTACTGTTTATTATTTCTGTCTTCATATTTTTTATGAAAACGTCTTCTAAAGAAGAACATAAATATAGCTAATGCAAATAAGAACAAAGACAAATAAGCTTGGTTTCTATCTTCATTCCAAGTCATTATGCAATCGTATAAAAAAAACGCACCTGCAATAATATAGATGTACTGTGAGAACTTTAAGTATTTCATTGTTTATATAAATCCTTTTATTAAACAACATATGTATTAACACAGCTGTTTATAAATATAATTAATTTGTAATAGTAAAGATATGTAAAATTTTGAAGTGTGCTATAATTAATACAATCTTGTATTAATCACTAACTGCAAAAAGACCACTTATTTCAAGAACCTCTGCTTTAGTAAAATCGCGATCAGAATCGAAACCTTTACCTTTTGTTAGATAGTCTTTAGACTTGTATTTTACTGGTAAGTTAGTAAATAGCCATTCTTTTTTTTGATCGAAAAACAATTGATCTGCGTATAAACTATCGCCTTCATGAGTAGAGACTATAACATTATCTTGCAAATCTATTACATCTGTGTCGCTGTATATAATTGCATAGTCTGCTACTATTGTTGTTTTAAAATTTTGTTCATCGAAAATATGCAATATAACACCTTCTGGAAACTCAGAATAACCAAACTTTCTATTTTCGTAATCTAATAATTTTGGACTAATTAAGTTAGCAACCACACGACCAGAATCTGTACGTTTAGCATTCACGTTTACGCCTACACCTTGCGGTTCGTTATCGCTTACACCAATTTTATTAACTTCTTGAAAGTTGTTTGTACAAGAAAAAAACAAAGTCATAGCTATTGCTATGACTCCGTTTTTAATATTATATATTTTATCTATTTTCATTAAATAGTAGGCACTGTTATACTTCTTCCAATCCAACATCCAATTTTAATTGTTTTTCCAGACATACCTGCTGAAAAAATATCTTGTTTAGATGGTGCTAGTGCTCTGTATTTACTAGCAAGAGAACTGCTTGATTTTGCAGCTTCATCTGCAGCTAACCAAAAGATTGCTCTTTTTTCGAAGTTAGTAGTTCCACAACTTTTAACACTTGCTGCGTACATAGCAGCTATTTGCTGGTATGGTTTTGTATCGGCTGGATTTTGTTTAGCAGCCTTATTAAAGTAAGATCTAGCTTGACCATAACTTCCTTTGCTTTTAAACTCTAATCCTAAATTATAGTTAAGCTTAGCTAATTTTAATGGATCTGTTTCTAATCTAAAGATTTCATCTAAATATTTTTGCTCTCCAGTTATTCCATATAAGTACTTAGCAACATCTGCTGTAGGCTCTAAAGAATACTTTTGTTTAACAACTTTTACAAACATTGGATCTGTTTTACAACCCTTAGCATATAACTTGTTCATTGCTCTTTGTAACCAAACACCATCGTTTTTGTTAGCCTCGTAATCTCTTTGGTAAATTGGAATTAAAACTTCGCAATTTGCTCTATCTCCTAATTCTTGCTCTAAACTTCCTGAAATTTTATCGAATGCAGCTAATGTTTGAGTATAAAATCTTTTATGCTTCTCCTCTTTACTAGATAAGCTCTCTCCTTTAGAAATAAACTCGTTTAATTTAACAGAATTTTCTTCAACTTCAGTTTCAATTTTATCAACTACATCATCATACTTATTAAATAACTCTTGAGGTGTTTTTTGTCCTTTGTCATATAAGCTTACCATCATTTTGAAATAAACGTATAATCCTTTTGGGCTTTCAAAGTTTTTTAAATCTGATTTGTAAATAGCATCAAACTCATTGTAGATTTGCTCATCTGTTAAACCTAATAATTGTCTATTATCATATCTAAGCATTACTTTTTTAGTTTCATACTTTCCTACTGGAGATTTTCTAGCGTAATTTTCTATTCTAGAATCCCATAATGCAGATAATTCATTTATGTATTCAACTTTCTTTGCATCTGTAGTTGCAGCATCAAAAAGACCTTCAAACATATCCTCTCCATACTTGTAAATTGCAGATGGGTTAAATTTTGGGCAATCATTGATTGCTTTTTTATAATATGGTAATGCTTCTGTAAATTTATCAGCTTTAACTGTTTCAACGAATAAAGACAGGTTTACCGTACATTCTTCATTACTAGCTTGAGCAAAACCTGAGTTTAGTCCCAAAAATAGTATGGCAATTATTAGTGTTATATTAGTTTTCATAATCTTAATGTTTGTTTTATTAGTCGAATTTTCTTTTTTTGAACCATCTATCGTTTAACGATAAACTAATTTTAAAATTAACAAAATTCTCTTGTATTAAATTAGCATTAGTTGTACCACGTTTACCAATTTCAAAACCGAAATTAGCATTCGAGAACGGCTCTCTGTTTGTTCCCGCTGGTAAACCTACTCCAAAAGATATGCCAAACTCTTTAATCGATTGGTTTTCTATTTGCAATCCTGTATTCTCGAAACGCAAACCTCCTCTATAAACAACACGTTTCCAATAACTTGAAAACGAATTATATTTAGGAATAAAAAAACCACCTAAAGACAAAGTTGAAGCATCTTCAAAGGTCGTTGCTGTATTTTGATATAAAACATTAGAAAACTTACTTGTATTTTGTGTTGTATATTCTATTCCTGCAAACCATTTTCTTGGCGCTCCAATTCCTCCTCCAAAAGATAGTCTTGATGGAAGTGTTAAGCTTGTATCATCTAAACCACTTGCAGCTAAATCTGCCTCAATAGTTTCTAACGCAAATTCTTCTCCTGTAATTTCATTTATGGTAATTGTAGAAAAAGATCGCTCATTAGCAGAACTAAGATCACTTGTTGGTGCATAAGTAACAGCAGACTGCAATTCTAACTTATCTGTAATCATTGATTTATAATGTAATCCTAAATTAAAGCTAAGACCACTTAAATCTGACCTATTAGTTTCTCTAGATTTTGTTTGCAAAGGATCACCATCGCCATTATAAGTATATTGTATTGTGCTATTTTGAATATTTCCAAAATTATAATTTGCGTCTATTCCTGCACTTAATCCTTCTGTTATTTGATAACCTACAGACAAAAAGGCTTTATTTAAACCTCCTTCTCCACTAAAACGTGTATCTATATCTCCTGCATCGTTCTTTGATTCCAACCTATAACCTACAGATGTATATGGGAGTAATCCAAAACCGAAACCTAGTTTACCTATCGGAACTGACAAAGCTAAATAATCGAAAGTAGTAGACGTAACACGATCTGTACTAGAATTTGTTTTTAACTCTGTTGATGTGTGACTTCCTCCTACTGTAAATTTTACAGGACGGCTTTCGTTATTATAGGTAGTAATATTAGACCCTCCATAAGTTGCAGGATTTCTAAAATTTACATGAATACTATCTTTATAAATACTCAATCCTCCCATGCTTACATTCTCCACAGAACCTTTAAACTTTAAACTCCCTATACCATAAAAAGAATATGGTGAAGCTGTTGTTTCCTGAGCGTAACTTTGAATTGCAAATAATGCAATAAAAACTAATACAAGTTTTTTTATCATTAGTGTTGATTATATTGTAAAATAAAATTCAATCCTTCTAAAAGGAAATTTGAATTCGCAAATATGCTACTTTTTAATTGTTTAGACAACATTTTAGCATCTCCTCCTGTTAAAATTACTGTTAAATCTTGATATTCTGCTTTATACTTACTTATACAACCATCTATTTCGTTAAAAACACCGTTTATAACGCCAGAGTGTATAGAAGCAGCAGTAGCATCTCCAATAAAATGCTTAGGAACTTCTGTTTCTAACAACGGTAAATTGGCTGTTTGATTGTGCATTGCTTTATAACGCATACGAATACCTGGAGATATTGCACCTCCTAAATACTCATTTTTAGCGTTTATAAAATCGAAAGTTATACAGGTACCTGCATCAATAATTAGCACATTATTATCTGAAAACTGCTCTACCGATGCGCAAACTAAAGCTATACGATCGATACCTAATGTATTTGGTGTACTATATAAGTTTTTAAAAGGTAATTTAGATTTACTAGATAATATTTGAAGTTCGAATTCTTTTTTAAGAAAATCTAGAGTATCAATATTTAATCGACCAACCGAAGAGACTATTGCTCTATCCAATTCTTTGTATTCCTTTTGAAGTTTCTTTATTTGACTTATACAGTCTTCTGTTTCAACGCTTTTTTTATCGATTAGCTCGTTTTTTTTAAAAACAGCCAGCTTTGTATACGTATTGCCTACGTCAATAATTAAATTCATATATTAAATTGAAAAACAAATCTACAAAATTGAATTATTTTTTTCTAATGTAATCTACTGATTTTATGACTACTGAATTATACTTTTTTAATTTCATGAAAAATAAATTAAAATTTTTCAACTTTATCTTTGGTAGAACCAAAAATGAGACTATATTTGCACTCGCAATTAAATGCAACTGGTGCCTTAGCTCAGTTGGTAGAGCAAAGGACTGAAAATCCTTGTGTCCCTGGTTCGATTCCTGGAGGCACCACCACTAAAAACCCGATTCATCTGAATCGGGTTTTTTGGTTTTACAAATATCTTTACACCACCAAGGCTGCTATGTTTATTTAAATTGTTTTTAAAGAGGAAGCTATAATAAAACAAACCGTCCATTACACCTCAATAGACTGTTTAAAACCTACCAAGCTAACATCTTCGGCCTCAGCATCAAACCTTTTAAGATATGGCCTAAATTCTTCTAAAAGTTCTTCAACATTATATATTTTAAGCGGTTTAGCAATAAGACCTATACAAGAATTAGATGCTTCTATTTTCTCCACATCCTGAGGACTAGTTGATGAAGACAACATATATATTCTAATACTTTTTTTATCTATTTTATTAAGCTCTTCGAATTCCTCTAAAAATTGAAACCCATCCATTTCAGGCATGTTAATATCTAATAATATTACATCCGGAACAAACATTGTTGGATAAGCACCTTCATCTTCTAAAATTTTCAAAAAATTAATAGCAGAGTTCGCACTAGTAAATGCTCGAATATCACAACCTGTACTTAACCTCTCAATAATTTTTTGATTAACAAACAAGTCTATCTTATTATCATCAATTAACATTATATTCATACCTCTTTTTTTAATATTACCTACACACTACTTGGTAAAACAATTTCAAAACGAGCACCGTTTCCCACACTACTTTCAACACTTACCCTTCCTTTTAGTTCACTTACTATGTTTTTAACCACATAAAGCCCTAAACCGTGACCAGTCTCATTAAATCTATTGGCCCTATAGTATAAATCAAAAATTTTATGAATCTTCTTTTTATGCATACCAACACCATTGTCTTCAACAATTACTATTACTTCTTTTTGACTAGTTCTTACTATTATATTTACATAAGATTTATCTAATTCTTCAATATCTGTAGAATATTTTATAGCATTCTGAATTAAGTTTTGCAGTATATATTTTATTTTTTCTTGATACGAATTAAAATCACAAGTATCGATAACATCTACTTTAAAATTTATAGCAGAAAACTTCTCTACTCCTTTTAACGAAGCCAATACTCCATCTATAATTTTAGAAAAGTTGATTTTTTTAATCTCACTTTTATTAATCAAAATATTAGATGCTTGAGAAAGACTTTCTGATAATTCTTTTCCATCTTTAACAACAGTATCCAACATGCCCATTAACAATTCTTTCTCTTCACTAACCTTTTCATCTTTTAACAAATCAAGAAGCCCTTCAGCTGATGAAAAAGGAGCCTTAAGATCATGAGCAGAACGATACAAAAACAGCTCTAGGTCTTTAGTTTTTACTTTCAATTTATTTTCTAACAATTTACGTTTTGTTATATCTAACATCATCGCGCAATAAAAACTACTATCACCAATTTTTCCAGAACTTAAAGCAAATTCCACAGGAAACTGACTACCATCCTTATTCAAACAACACATTTCTACAGCATTTACATTTTGTTTGTTTTTAATTCTATTAACAGTCTTTTTAAGCTGGGTAATATTTCCTTTCCTATATTTATCAGACATTAAAACTGTTAACGATTTACCTATTATTTCTTCTTTCTCATAACCAAAAGCTGCCTCTGCACCTTTATTCCACTCCGTAATATTGCCTTTATCATTTGCAACCACAATAATACCAACATTTATAGACTGGTAAATTGTTCTAAATTTTGCTTCTGCATCAATTAACTTATTACTCGAACTGTTATGTTTAGTGATTTTATACAATGCTATTGTTGCAGAAACAACAACACCTATTTCATCAAAGTTAGGGGAAACCACTACCGAAAAGAACTTTTTCTCTCCAACAACATTAAAATCATACAATTCGAACTCGTGAGTTAATTTATCTACACAAGCTTTATCTATATTCTGTTTAAAATACTCAAAAACTTCAGGGCTAAAATAATCATATAGATAGGTATCGATTAAATCATTAACTTTATTACTGCAAAAGCGCTTATTAGCATTTAAAATCTTTCCATACCTAGAAATTGTAAACACATTTAAAGGTATTTTTTTTAAGAAATTTTTACTAGCTAAATCATCTTGCAAAAGCTTAATGTTTTTTTCATGATATTTTGTTACATCATTATAGATCGCTAAATATTTTACATTTTTTTGCTCCTCATTTATCAATGGTATAATTGTAGTATCTAACCAAAATGGATTTCCTGTTTTCGAGAAATCGGCCAAAACACCACTCCATTTATTTCCCATTTTAATGGTTCTCCACAAGTTTTTATAAACACGATCTGAATGTAATGGCGATTTTAGTAATTCGTGTGTTTCCCCAATAAGTTTATTGGCATTACAATCTAAAATTTTACAAAATTTATTATTCACATATTCTATCCTACCTAAAGAATCTGTTATAGAAACTATAGAATTCTCAAAAACGGTTTCTAAAACCTCATCATTAAGACTGCTTAATAAACTATATTTAATTGCTTCCATAAAAATTATTTTTAGCTTTTAAGCAGTACTGTTTTGCAGACTCAAGGTCATCGAACATTTTAAACGGAGTAAGTGGCTCATAAATTCTTTTGTATGAATTTACTATCAATTTTATTCCAATAGAATTAATAACATAAGCTTCAGAAATCCTTAACTTAACTAATGTAGGAGAATTAGCCATTAAATTAGACGACTCTCGCGTAAAAGTACCTTGAGAATCTCTAGAGTCTATTAAAAAAGGCATAGGCTTACCATCGCACAGCTTGTCTATAATTTTAATAAAAACTTTAACTGCATCTAATTCAAATGTGTAATTAGCTTTTTCGTTTCTAAACTGACAATATAAAATACCATTATCTGTCCAAAACTTTGACTGACCCATTTTTATTACATTTTCCATGTTAACCATCACAACTTAAAGAATTAAACACCGTATAATTTTCACTACTATATTCTATTGCTAAATTGGAATCTTTAAAAATCAAATTAGAAAAATTAAAGCCGTAAAATATTTGACATAAAGAAAGAAGAACTTTATGCTTATTTTTTTTTACTAAAAAAACTTTTGAAAGCACTGCGTTTTCAATTTTTAAACTATTAGACAAAATTCTAAACAACCTTAAACCATACAAAGTATTGAGCTCGCTAAAATTAAATATCACTGGCAAGTAAGTTTCATTTGACAATATTGATATCGCCTCATAAAACAAATCTTCGACACCATCTAAAGAATAGTTTTTATCAAAATCATTATATATATCACAATAAATAACATTTCGGTTCAGCCAAATTTTAATATTATTTATGTGTATTTCATTTTCCATAACTATATCTTTATAAAACCAATACTAATAAGATGCCAAATGTCTCATTTTTCAAAGAAAAACACTCAATCGACTGATTATTAAATTATTACATGTAACTGGTAAATTTAGCTATAATAAAAAAATAACGATATCCCGTGAGTGACCTTTAGGTTAAATTTACAAATTGACGGTATTACGTTAGTAAACGCAACACTACAAATTACTATAACTCTATTTTTAAGAGAGCTATTAATATACCGAGCTCTCATTACTCAGTTATAACTCTTAAAAAATTACTGCTATTTATTTAATATTAAGATTTAAAGAAAAAACTGTTATTTATGAAGTAACAATACTACCTACTAATTTTTGTCCCCAAATTTCTATATAATCATTTGGCTCCAACTCAACTGTTCCTGAAATTGAATTACTTGTTATATCTGCCAAAACATTCACTCTCATAATTGTATTAGTTTCAGTTAAAGTTGTTGTTCCATTTTTTCTAATAAAAAACGCATAATAATCACCCAAATTAACATTGCCACGTACCGATAATGAAGCACTTATTTGAAATGTTCTAGTTTTTTTTCCTAAATACGTCAACCTATTATCTTGAGGTGACGACACTCTAAGAGCGTTTACTACAGTAGTACTATTAGAACCACTATTCCCTGACAAATTAAAAGCACTATTATTTGGAGCACTTTGAACAAAACCTGTTGTAATAGTTCCGTCGTAATAAATATGACCAGTAGCAACCTCATCTGATTCTACAGAAAATCCAGGACAATCTACCGTCCATGCATTACTAAAACTATAACCTGAAAACGAACCTGATGTATACTTTTTAATATACTGTGTACTAGTACCACTAAAACTAGCTCCTGTTAACACTCCTTTTTCTACAACAGGATTACTACTAACATCTATTCCTATAGCAGAACCATTTACATGAGAAAAACCACCTTGCTTTTCAAGAATACTAAATGCTCCTACAAATGTTTCATAAGTTCCTGAGTTTGTAGATAACCAACCTTGATTACTCAACAACAACTCTCTAATATTTGAATAAGTAATACCATTTGCATTTCCCGAATACTGAACAATACTTGAAAATGCTAATCCGTATCCATCCACAGAACCTACTGACATTGAATTTGCAACTACAGCATCTCTAAAAACAAAGTTTTCGGTAGTTGTTCCCGTTAAATTAAAAATAGTCCCTCCTGGAGCTGTTAGCGTTAAACCCTTTATACTACCTCCCGAATTCCCTACAAACATTGTTCCTCCTGATTTTGTCAAAATATCTTCATTAGTATCGTACCCAAGTATATATGCATTATTTAAGTTAATAGACTGCGCCAAGGTAACTGAGCCATTAATCTCGTATAAGGTATTTGGAGTTAACAAATACTCACTTCCTCCTCCAGCTGCAAGCTCATCATTTAAATCTGCAGCAGATTTAATTAATTTGTGATTGTCACGTTTTTCCGTAGGCATTATTAACCAATTACTTGAGTTATAAAAATAAAAAGCACTTTCAGTTATATCATAAACCAACAGCCCATCTGCTGGGTTGACTATCGCTAGTTTTTGAGCAGTAGTCATTCTTGGCGCCAACATTCCCTGAGTCTCTGAGCTAATATCTAAAACAGAAGAAGGATCCGGAGACGTTGTACCAATGCCTACTTGAGAAAAGGAACAATAACTAAAACTAACAAAGACAGCTAGTAGAAGTGTTTTTAAAGATGGTTTTAAGTTTTTCATAATTAATAGGTTTAGTTTATTTTGGATTTTGATTAAGACTTTAAGGCTTGCACTAAACAAAACCACAAAAGACATTTACTATTGAATCAAGAGGTTTATAGGAATAACAATCAAACTCTTATATAAAAAAAAAAAACGCTCTATTAATTCTAAAAAGAATTGGTTAACAATAACTAGACCTTTACAGCTAACAGCATTATTTTATATTATTTAATTACAGCTCCACTATAATTTTATTAAATACACAAATAAAAACTACTCGACAACCTCTTGATTTTCAATAGTATTATAAAAAAGCTACCAATACGAATGCCAAAATTAATTTAAGAACAAAAAAAATCATAAACACCTATATATTAGTTGCTTATGATTATAATGTGAATTATTGCTAATTATAAAAATATCGTTATACCGCTTAATTTTAGGTTGAAAAGCAGAAACTAACGGTATTCCGTTATTTTATTTAGATTTTAAAATATTCAATTTAGTCATTCTATCTCGTAATGTACTAGGCTTTAAATTTAACACAATAGCGGCTCCTTTAGGCCCACTAATTTTCCAATTACATTTTTCTAAAACCATTATAATATGATTACGTTGAACAGAATCTAGAGTTAAATCTTTACTATTAATTGGCTTTGCTTTTTGCGTAGAAGATTCGAATCCGGGAACAATTAAAGTCTCCGTACTAGACAAGATAGAGGCACGTTCTATCAAATTCTCTAATTCCCTTATATTACCTGGCCAATTATAAGCTTTCAACTTACTCATGGCATCATCTGTAATAAACTTAATATTCTTTCCATAAGCCTTATTAAATTTATCTACAAAATGCTCAACTAATAAAGGAACATCGTCTTTTCTGTCTCTTAAAGGCGGAACCTCTATTGGAAAAACATTAAGTCTAAAGTACAAGTCTTCTCTAAATTGTTTTTTCTTAATCTCTTCTTTTAAATCTCTATTAGTTGCTGCAATCACTCTAACATCTAATTTTTTTGATCCAGTAACACCACCAACAACCTCAATTTCACCTTCTTGTAAAAACCTTAATATTTTTGGCTGCATATCTAATGGCAACTCTCCTATTTCATCTAAAAACAAAGTACCTCCATTTGCTAATTCAAATTTCCCAACTTTATCACTGACAGCTCCCGTAAAAGATCCTTTTTTGTGACCAAACAACTCACTCTCAATCAACTCCCTAGGTATTGCAGAACAATTCACTTTAATTAATGGTTTATTATTACGTAAACTCGTATTATGTACAGCTCTTGCCAACAACTCTTTTCCTGTACCAGATTCACCTAATAATAACACTGTAGCAGTTGTTGGAGCAACTTTCTCAACCTCTGTTAAAACATTACTAAACTCTACACTTCCATAAACCATTTCCTCATAATTAAACACTAAGTCTAACTCATTACGCAGGTAAACATTTTCTTGTTCTAATTGCTCCTTTAATGTATTTAGTTCCTTATTTACCTCTGTTAGTTTCTGATTAGTAATTGCTATTTTATTTTCTGCAGTTTTTCGCTCTGCACTTTCTATCATTAAAGAAACAATACTAGCTATAGAAGTAACAAAACTTTCTTCATCTACACTAAAAACTCTATTGTTTGACTTACTCTCAAAACTTATAATACCATAATAATTATTTCTACCATGGATTAACACATCTATTCTAGAAAAAATATTATTAGGAATAAAAAATTGTTTAGCAAAATCTTTAGTTATTGAATTAGATTTTACATCTTTTATATTTATACTATTTCTATTTTTAAATGCATTAAAATAGTTTGGAAAATCATCTTTTACTATCATTAATTCATTTGCCTTAAACAAATTATCTGTTGCGTTATAAAACAACCTGCTCATTAGTTCCGTTTGCTCATTCCTATACTCCCATATAGTTACCAAATCTGCATCTAACGCTTTAGCAGACTCTATTGCAATCTTCTTTAAAGAAGAATCGAAATCTTCACCAATGAGACTAGCTAATTCTAGAATAACATCTTTTTTCTGCTTTGACTTTATCGCAATATCTTCTAAAGCTTTCCTAATTTTCTCTTCTTCTGAAACATCTTTAATTGTTGCAAATATAGCTACAACTTCTCCTTCATCATTCTTAATTATTCCTGTTAAAAAAGAGGCTAAAAACTTATTCCCTGATTTTTTAATAAACTCTAACTGAAAAGATAGCGCATCTCCTTTTGCCACCTCATCCTTAATTTTAAGCATATTTTCATAGTCCTTTTCTTGTGCAAAAGGATACGGTAATTCTTGACCAATAAGCTCTTCTTCTGAATATCCAAGAATTTCACATAATGAATCGTTTACTTTAATTATTTCACCTTCTAAATCTACCATAAACAAACCTTCTTGCATAGACATAACAAGGTTTTCGGTAAATTCGTTTGCTATCTTAAGGTCTATTGCTGCTTTTTTACGAGCTGTTATATCCTGAATGGTACCAACGAAACTTATCTCTTTACCATTTACAGAGATGATCTCCCCTAATCCATGAATCCATTTTAACTCATTTGTGTCTTTAGTTATGATTCTATATTCTAAATCGAACTTTTTATTATACTCTTGACATTCTAAAACTATTTTTTTTACAACCGCCCTATCTTCTGGATACACAATTGCTTTCCAAATACCAAAATCTATTATAGTGTTTTTTTCTACTCCTATAATTTCATTGAATGTTATAGATGTTTCAGCTATTAAACTTTTTAAACTTAAATTAAAACTTCCTGTTTTCGCTATTTTTTGCGCTTCCAAAAGCGACTTTTCACTTTCCTTAATTTTTATTTCTGATTGTTTACGTTCAGTAACATCTTGAATTGTACCAAAAAACTCAACAGGCTCATTATCATAATGAATAATATGACCTAATACATGAATCCATTTTAATTGCTTTTTATTTTTAGTTATTACTCTAAATTCTAGATCAAATGCTTCTCCAGTCTCAATGCTATTTCCAAACATTTCTTTATCTAAAAGCGCATCATCTGGATGAATAATCTCCTCCCAAGATTGAAAGAAAAAATCTCCATTATCTTCCAATTCTAAGATATTTTTAAAAGCAGTAGAAGCCTCTATTTTTTCTGTTTTCAGATTTAAACTATAACTTCCTATTTTTGCTATTTTTTGAGCCTCTAATAACGACCTCTCATTTTCTTGTAATTTCTTTTCGGCTTGTTTACGCTGCGATATATCTTGTATTGTTGCAATATTAGCAATAACTTCTCCTTCATTATTTTTAACAAATGAAGCCGACATTAAAACAGGAAAACGCTCTCCATTTTTACGCATTAAAGTTAACTCTACTTTACTATATTCTCCTTTTAGTATGTTAGTGTATGTTTCTTCAATTTCTTCTCGTTTTTCTGGCGGCCAATAATTAAAAGGAGCTTTTTGACCTACTAATTCTTCTTTTGTAAAGCGCAACATTTTACAAAGCGCCGGATTTGCTTCTATTTGAACGCCTTCCATATTTACAACTGATAAACCTTCGTTTAAATTTAGAATAAGATTTTCTGAAAAATCTTTAGCTAGCTTTAAATCTATTTCAGCCTTTTTACGCTCCGTAATATCTTGAACCGTGCTAAAACTTGCTGTTTTCACACCATTAACATCATAAATACTCGATATTAAAACATGTACAGGAAAACGCTCCCCATTTTTTCGCATGTACGTGTTTTGGTAATTCTTTTTATTTTTATTTTCTTTTAATAATTTATAATTTTCATCATTTTCTTTTTGCAATTCAGGTGGAGAATATGGAAACGGACGCTTAACACCTATTAATTCTTTCTCAGTAAAACCTGTCATTTTACAAAAAGAAGGATTTACACTAATTATTTCTGATTCTAAATTTATAGCAATTAAGCCTTCATGCATACCATTTAGAAGACTAGAAGAAAATTCATTTGCTTTTCTTAGATCTAATTCAATGTTTTTACGTTGCGTAATATCTTGAATCGTACCAATCATTTTTGTAGGATTACCTATATCATCAAAAATAAGTTTACCTATTCCATGCACCCAAACTTCTTCTTTAGAGCCCTGCTTTAAAACCCTATACTCTTTGTTAAATTTCTTATTATTTATAACGCAATATTCAAAATAATAAGAAACTTCTTCTTTATGGTCCGGATGAATAAGCTCTGTCCAACCTTCCATTGTTCTAGCATAATCTCTATTAATGCCAAAAACGCTGTATAAAAATGCAGATCCTTGCCAAGTCATTTCGTTTAAATCGATAACATAAGAACCTATATTACCAACTAATTGAGATTGTCTTAAATTATATTCGCTTTCTTGTATTTTTATTTCGGCATGCTTACGGTTGGTAATATCCTGCATGGTCCCAATTACTTTTATTGGTTTTGCATCGCTATCGAAAACGAATTCACCTATTCCATGGACCCAAATTTCTTTTTTATCGTCTACTTTTACAACTCTGTACTCTCTATTAAACTTCTTGTTGTTTAAAATACAATCTTCAAAATGATTTTTAACAGATTCTCTTTCCTCTGGATGAACAACATTCATCCAGCTTTCGAATGTTTTCACAGACGTTTTATCTAAACCTAACATCTTGTTAAGCACAATAGAACTTTCCCAAATCTGAGTGTTTAAATCTAAAGAATAAGACCCTATATTTCCAATTATTTGAGCCTGCTTTAAATTATACTCACTTTCTAAAAGCTTAAATTCTGCATTTTTACGCTCTGTAAGATCTCGCGCAATAGACAAGACCTCCCCATCCTTTTGCATTCTTGAAGACACCTCTGTCTCTATAAAAGACCCATCTTTACGCTTAAACTTTCTAAAAAAAAGAATAGGATCTCCTTTTAATAAACTTTCATAATTTTCTTTACTCTTAATAAAATTACCTTGATTAAGATCGTTAATATTTAGTTTTAAAAATTCTTCCTCTGTATATCCTAAATTAACATACACAGCTTTATTAAAACTATGTATTGTTCCGTCTAAGGAATAAGTAATAATAGAATCTGTTGCTTGATCTATTAATGCTTTATAAGACTCGTCTTTCTTTTTAATTTCTTCTACAATCCTAGATTTCTCAATTGCTATGCTAACTAAGTTTAATCTAAAATTTAATTCGCGAATATCGCTTAAAGAAGGCGCACTTATAGACTTACTATAAATAGCGAAAGTCCCTATAACTGTTTTATTTTTTGATAAAAATGGAATAGACCAACAAGACTTTAAATCACTCTCTAACGCGATATCTTTATAATCTACCCATAAAGGATCTGTGCTTATATCTGAAACAATAACAGGTTTTCCTGTAAATGCAGCTGTACCGCATGAACCCACTTTTTCTCCTATAGCAACTCGTTTTAGTGCCAAACTATACACTTCTGGTAGTGATGGTGAAGATTCTAAAACAAGGTGTAGACCATCTTGATCCATTAAACTAATAGAGCCATAATACCCCGGATAAATAGACTGATAGTTTAAAATTAAACGATCAAAGATTTCATGCAAAGGAGTATTTACTGCAATTAAATCTAGAATTTCATTTTTATGTATTAATAAACGCTGTGTTTTTTCTCTTTCTAAAACCTCACTTTCAAGATCTAAGTTCTTTTGTTCAAGCTTACTAATCAATCTTTTACTATAGAGTTTTAAAACTTCTTCTTCAGTAAATTTTATTTTATTAGCAACTTTCTCCTTTGGTATAATATCAGCAAAAATATCTTTAATTACAGATAGTATTTTATTTTGATCTGTTGGTTTTCTTAAAAATTGAACTGCTCCTAGTTTTAACGCAAAATCTTCATCTAGCGCTTCGGTGTATGTAGAGGTGTAAAAAACAAAAGGAATATTTTTAAATTGTTCGTCTTTTTTACAAGCTTGACAAAATAGATAACCATCCATAACTGGCATTAAAATATCTGATATAATTAGATCTACATCGTATTCATGTAGTTTCTCTAAGCCTTCTTTACCGTCTTTAGCTTCTACAATTAGATAGCCTACTTCTTCAAGTATAACTCTTAGTAAATATAGGTTTTCAAAAGTATCATCTACTATTAATATTGTTTTCATACCTTAATTATGCTTTAAATATACTCTCCATTTGTTTTACAAAAGTATCTGGATTAATAGGTTTTTCTATATACCCATTTGCTCCAGCTTCAATTGCTTTTTCCTGATCTCCGCCCATAGCATGTGATGTTACTACGATAACAACAATGCTTTTTGGCAAACCACTAGATCTTAATCTGCTACATATTTCATAACCATCCATATCTGGTAACTGAATATCAACTAAAATAATTTCGGGATGTTTTTTATTTGCTAAATTTAACCCATCTATCCCATTGTAAGCCTTAATAACATTGTAACTACTACTTGTGAGTAAATACGAAAGCATATACATATTTTGTATATTATCTTCAATAATTAAAATGGTAGAGTTCATTATTTAGTGTTTTTTACTAGTGGACTTAGTGATAAATATATTAAAACTAATTATTAATTAAAGTAAGTAAGTTTGTTTAGGAATATTTTAATGGAAATTTAATTATAAAGGTACTCCCTTTTTCGAGCTCACTTTCCACCTCAATTGTACCTCCTAATTTTTCGATTAAATTTTTACTAATAGCCAACCCTAGGCCTGTTCCTTCATGTTTTCTATTAAGACCTCCTTGGAGCTGAATAAAAGGTATAAACAATTTATCAATATCCTTTTTATCTATACCAATTCCTTGATCTATGATTTGAGTTATTAGCACATCATCTTTTACGTTTACTTTTATTCTTACATCTCCTTTTTCAGAAAACTTAATAGCATTAGAAAGTATGTTTAGTAAAATTTGCTCTATCCGCCTTTCATCACTTACCAATGTAATATCTAAATTAGAAATTTCTGTACGTAATTCCAATCCTTTTTTTGAAGCCTGTGGCATTAAAAAATCTATTGTTTTTTCTAATGTTTCCAAATAATTAAACGGATAGAAAGAAACTCTTAACTTACCTGCTTCTATTTTAGAAATATCTAAAACGTCATTAATTAAGCCTAATAAATGTGAACCACTATCTTTTACCATAGAGAGTTGTTTTTTTTGTTCACTATTTAATGGTCCTGCTAATTCTTTTAATAAAATACCTGTAAAACCAATAATAGAGTTCATTGGCGTTCTTAACTCATGTGACATGGTTGCTAAAAATGCAGATTTCATTAAATCTGCAGACTGCGCCTTTACTTTTTCTTTCTCTAATTCGGTAGATTGAAGATTTATATCTTCTAAAAGATTTAACAAAGCCTCTTTACTATCATTTAGTTCTTCAGTTCTTAAACCTACTAGTTTCTCTAAATTATTCTTATAGCTTAATAGTTCTTTTTCGCTATGAATTCTTTCTGTTATATCTGAAGCAGTACCAATATATCCATAAATATTGTTTTGTGCATCTATTAGCTTGGTGCCTTTAACAATAAGCCAAGTGGTATTTCCTTTTTTATCTAAGAACTTCAGTTCCAAATTAAAATCACTTCCATATAACACTGCTTGTTGCCATACATGTATTACTCTGTCTTTATCTTCAGGATGCAAAGCATTTATCCATCCAGAACCCATTGCTTCTTTAAATGACATTCCGGAATATTTCATCCATTCATCATTAACATAATTAACCATTCCTTCCTTGTCTGCAGAAAATATGGCTACTTGCGCATTGGAGGCTAGACTTCTAAATAGCGCTTCGCTTTTTTTAACTTTTTCGGATGTGATTTCGTAAACTAACTTTAATTGTTTTTCCTGTTCTGAAAGTTTTGAAGAAATTAAATTATTTAAACGTGCTGATCTACCCGCAAAATACCATACAATCCAACTACTAACAAAAGCTAACAAAACACCAATTATTGAAGACCATATAGCTGTATTAAATGGCTTTTGCAATGGCACTACATAAAGTTTCCACTCCCCTATAGACATCTCTATAGGTATAGCATAGTCTTTGTATGGAGAGATATCGCTTTCTAAAAAAAAATCTTCTATACCCGTTTCCGTGTTTACCTTGGACAATTGATATATAAAACGATTTTCTTCTGGATCCTCCAAAACTAGCTCATTAAAAAAAGTAGATATTCTAGTAACCACAGCAGCAAACCCAACGAATTCATCATCTATAAATAGAGGCTGCCTACTTACCATACCAACTCCTCCTTGTTTTAAACGAACTGGACCCGCAATAAAAAAATCTTTCCTTTTTATAGTAGCCATAGATCCACTGCGTCCCTCAGCACTTGTTAGAATATTAAAACCTATAACCTCATTGTTCTCTAACGGATAAACGTGTGTAATAACACCATTACCGTCTACTAATTCTACAACATCAAAATATTTACTTCTACTTAGCAATTCTGCCGCTATTTTATTGAAATCTTTTGGAACTCCATTTATTTCCACAATATATTCCAGTAATTTTGTAGCGGAATAACTATCCATAACCAGTGATTGCAACTTTTCTTTAATTAAACCAACCTGCTTGTTCACTTTTTGTTTTTCTTCACTATTGTTTATCACATACTCCTGATAAGAAACATATTGCGTAGCAAAAAGCAGTGTTAAAAAAACAAAGAAACCTAACACCAAAGGCTTTTTTAAAGAAAAAAACGAAATACTTTTTCTCATATTAAAGAAAAATTAAATAGATTTCTTTTTTTTATAGTTGATTTAATTATCATTTTCTTTTTCTAACTTTTTAATAATCCCTTTCAATTCTTTCATTTTCAACTCCCTACCTACAAACAATTTATTCATACGCTCTAATTGATTATTTTTTAAATGCACTTCTTCTGTTCTAACTTCAATTAATTCTTCTAGGTTATTTCTGTATTTTTCTAATTCTGCTTCGGCATTTTTCTTTTCCGTTATATCTAAAATAGTTAACAAAACATGACCTTCGCTATTCAACTGAAGTGACTGTAAAGAGATTAATATATATATTTCTTTTCCTGAATCCATTAGATATTTTAATTCCATATTAGAAACATATCCTTTTTCTCCAAAAGCACTCCATAGTTTATTTTCATTTTCTAAATTGCCTGGACTATCTAGACTGAACAACCTTATTTCTTGAGCTGTTCTCCCTAACATGTTTTCTCTTTCTAAGCCAACAATATAAGCCAATGCTTCGTTTACTTCTACAATCTTCTTTTCTTTATTAAGTATGGCTTTTCCAATAACGTTAGACTCAAAAGCTTTAGAGAATTTATCTTCATTTTCTTTAATGTTTTTTTCATACTCTACTCTTTCTGTTACGTCTTGAACCAATGACATTACGGTCTCTACTTGCCCATTTGGAGATTGCAAAACAGAATTATTCCATTGGCAATAAATAACTTTTCCTTCTTTGGTATTGTTACGGTTAACAATTTTATTGTTTTTAACTATTCCTTTCATTAATTGGTTAGAAATAACCTCTGTAGATTCATAATCATCTTCATAAACGAGGTTTAAATCATTAAAATGCTTTCCCAAAACTTCTTGTTCTTTCCAACCAAATATATTTTCTGCCTGTATAGACCAACTACAAATAATTAAATTATGATCCCATTCTATTACTGCCAAAGGAGAATTACTTAAGTGCATAGTAAGACGTTGATGTGCTTTCTGGATTTCTTCATCTGCTTTTTTACTTTCTGTAACATCTAGTATTAAAGACAAAACTGTTTCTATTTGTCCGTCTGGAGATTGTAAAACCGAATTATACCATTGACAATAGATTACCTTACCTGATTTTGTATTATTACGATTAATAATCTTATTACGCTTTACCTTACCATTTCTTAATTCGCTAGCAATAAAATCTGTAGCAGGAATATCTTCTTCATAAACTAAGTCTAAGTCCACCAATTGTTTTCCTATCGCTTCAGATTCTTTCCAACCAAATATTTTTTCGGCTTGTGTTGACCATTTAGAAACAAAAAAATCCCTATCCCATTCTATTATAGCTAGTGGAGAATTATTTAAATGCGTAGTAAGACGTTGATGTGCCATCCTGATTTCTTCTTCTATTTTTTTACGCTCTGTTATATCTCTAATAATACCAATTAAAAACAAATTACCAGCAACATCAATAAATCTTGTCTTTTTTGTTGAAATTATTCTTGGCTCTTTTTCTGCTAGAGTTAAAGTTTCTTCACTAACATTCTCTATTCCTGTTTCTAAAACTTGCTTATCTACTTTTAAAAAAAACTCCCTTTCCTCAACAGAAACACTTTCTGCTAAAGTTTCGCCTATTATAGCCTCTCTTTCAATATTAAAAACAGAACAAAACGCATCATTAACCAACAGTATTCTACTTTGATCATCTTTAACAAAAACTGGGTCACCTATATTGTTTAAAATACTATCTAGATACTTTTCACTTTTAATAATTTGCTCTTCTACCTCCTTACGATTTGTTATATCGACAATTGTCCCTATGTACCCATACAAATTATTATTAACATCATACAAACCTGTAGCTTTAGCTGAAAGCCATTTTGTCTCCCCTTTTCTATCTAGAAACCTAAGGTCTGTTTTATATTCTGTTTCTTCAATAATAGATTTTTCCCATACATCAAGAACTCTATCTTTATCTTCTGGATGTATCGCATTAGACCAACCAAAACCCAAAGCTTCGTCAAAAGCTATTCCTGAATAATTTATCCATTCTTGATTTACATAATTACAAACTCCATCTTTGTCTGTTTGAAAAATACCAACAGGTGCATTAGAAGCTAAGCCTCTAAATAATTGTTCACTATTTATTAACTTCTCTTCAGCTTTTTTCCGCTCTGTAACATCTACAATTGTTCCTATATACCCATACAATTCGTTATTATGATTATATAAGCTAGTGGTTTTTGCCGAAACCCATTTTGTATTACCTTTTTTACTTAGTAATCTAAAATCTGAAATTAAATCTCCTCCACTAGAAACAACTTGCTCCCATTCACTTAAAACCCTAACTTTATCTTCTGGATGAATAGCAGTAGACCAACCCAAACCTAAAGATTCTTGAAAAGTTAGCTCTGAATACTTCATCCATTCCTCATTAACATAATTACAAACACCATCTTTATCTGTTTGATAAATTCCAACAGGAGCATTAGATGTTAATCGCTTAAATAACTTCTCACTATTTATTAACTTTTGTTCCGCCTTTTTCTTTTCAGTAACATCAATAGCCATTCCTATATAGCCATATAAATTATTCTGTGCGTCATAGGTTCCTACCGTTTTAACAGTTACCCAGACCACCTTATTATCTTTATGCAAAAATCTAAAATCTGTTTCCAGTTCACTTTCTCCAGATGACACATATGCTTTCCATTCTTGAAGTATTCTTTCTACATCATCAGGATGAATGGCATTTGCCCACCCAGCTCCCATAGCCTCTTCGTAAGACATTCCTGCATAATGCAACCACCTTTTATTTACATAATTACAAGAACCTTGAGTATCTGTTTGATATATTCCTGCTGGCGCTTTAGAAGTTAGCCGTTTAAAAAGCTGTTCGCTATTTATTAATTTCTCTTCAGCTTCTTTACGCTCACCAATATCCTTAGCAACAATACCTAACGCTAGTGGTCTTTCTTTTTCCTTATCTTTAATTAAGAAACCGGACATTTCGATAGGTATTAAATCTCCTGTTTTCAAATTTTTAAAGCTTGTTTCGCCTTTCCAGCCATTAGCTTTAAAAATATTAGACATATGCTCGTTTGCAATTATGTCGTGATACTCTTCAGGAAAAAAAGCAGAAATAGAATCTGGCATTTTCTCACCCGATCCTAATCCCATTAATTTTCTACCATTATCATTTAAATAAAGAGGTTCTCCATCTAATGTTGCTAAGCCAATAAAATCCTGATTAGTTTCTATTAAAGACAATAGCATTTGATTATTAGTATCTGCTTTTTTCCGTTGTGTTATATCTGTATAATAAATTGTCAATCCATCTTGAGATGGGTAAATTCTATTCTCAAACCATTTATCTAATGGCTCATAGTAATCATCAAAATACACCGTCTCTTGCGTTTCAACTGCCTTATGATAAGCTTTATAAAATGAACGCCCTACACCTTCTGGGAATTCGGTCCAAATATGTTTTCCAAGCAATGCTTCTGGCGACTTCCCTAAAAGATCTGCTGCTTTTTTATTAACATACGTATAACACCAGTTAGTGTCTAGAGAAATAAAACCTCCTGAAATATTATTTAGAGAAGTTTCCAATTGAGAAGTTAAATTTTTCTCTAACTCTTGTTTTTCGGTTTTTAGTTGTAAATATTCTTTTTCATATCTTAATATAGAAAACACATCTCGTTCTTGATTAACAATAAAAGAAGCACTTTTTTTCTCTCCATCTATATACTTTAAGTACAAATACAAAACAAAAGAAAACACTAATGCCGCAACAAGCTTTCCTATAATATTCCCTACTAACAAATTATAGAAGCGCACATTCCCTAAGTAGAGCACTATATTAAAGACAAAAGAATCAAAAATAAAAACAGTTAAAAGTGAAAAAAAGAGTATAAGAAAGAAATATTTTTTATTAATTATTGAAATAAAAAATTGATAAATTATTACCATCCAAAGAAAATCTAACAACAACAATATACTACCTGTAATAAAATACTTATCATCTATCAAAAATGCGAATGTAGACTCTATGTCACTCACATTTTGCGTTTGCGTAAGGCAAAATAACACAGACAAAAGTAGATTGGAAATGATAATCCCAAAAATAAGAGCTCTTGCACTAGAAACTCCTTCTTTGATATAAATAAGTAAGACCGCAAACAAAAGACAACTAAATATAATAAGAGAGGAAGGATAAATTATGAAATTATCTAAAACAGTAAAACTTACCATTGTTCCGGTAAGCGCTTGCAAATATCTAACCGCTCCCAAAAAGAGATATAGAGGTGCTAAACCTAGTACATTTCTAAATTTAAATAATAAAAGAATACTAGATACTATGAGTAGAAACTCAAGAATTATTGTGGTATAGATATTCATAAAATGAATTGGTTAAGCTAGGAACTTTAAAAATACACTTTTTACTTTAAAAACCATAAAAAACTAAATACATTTGATTTACAGTCAATTAAAATATGACTATAAAACAAAATCACTAAACCTAAATCATCTTTTTTTTTAAAGTATCTTATATTTTTGCTAAATATTTTTCTCTAATAATATCACTTACTGGCTTATCCTCTATCTTACTTTCTAACCACGAAATAATATCTAAATACAAAAATGCACGACGTTCGTAAGGATGCTCTTCAAAAGTTTTCAAAGTATCTCTTAAAGTTCTAAACGCATTTTTTAAATCTTGAGGATAGATATCTTGTAAGCCTTTAATAAATTTTATCATCTCTTTTTGAACTTCATGGAGATCATTCATCTTAATTAAAAATTTATAAGTACTTCTTAACAAAGTTTCTAAATGATAATCTAATCCTGCTTCGTAATGCGCAACTAAATTTAACACTCTTGAAAAACATAGCAAATCCTCTCGCATAGAAAGGGATTTATTAGAAATAATTTTATCTAAATACCTTATACATTCTTTGTTATTACCAACGCCAAAATGCAAACTTGCAAACTTGTAATAAAACACCATTGTATGATGCTCGTCTATTCTATTTTCAAACTGAATTAAGTCTAATTCTATCTTAGGAATTAAAGCCAAACCATCCTGGAAACTACCGTCGATAAAATGCTTATTAATATCATGAAAATTAAGATATAAAAAAGTTAACGACTGTACATTTTCATCTTTCGGAAAGTTAGAATCTTCAATTTGAGCTTTAAATTTCGAAAACACCTCTACAAACTTAGGCTTATTATTAACATAGAAAACCGACTCTAATAAATAATTACTACCTTTTAAAAAGAAGACAGGATTCAAGTGTAACATATCCGGATATTGATTAAATAAATCTACCCATTTAGAAGCATACTTATAACAACTTAAAAAATCTTGCATTAAAAAACTGTACCACAAATGCGCTTTATAAAACCATAACTTCTCCCTAAAACCTAATTTAGAAATTTCAAAATCTGGTAACCTATCATTAAAGTACTGCGTTACCTCGTTACTCTCTTGCTCATTTTTTACGTAACCTGTTTTTAAAATAATACCATACAATTGTAGAGACAAATTAGACAACTTACTTGTTATCACATTTAATTCGCTTAACTCTTTTGCTTGAATAGTAAGCTCATCTGCCCTAGTACTAATACTCCTGGTTATGTATTGCGCTTCAATAATTTTCTCAAGCTCTACTATTTCGAACGCAAGGTTTTTTTCTTCATTTACAATTGCAACATCTTTTGCTTTATCTAAAATTTTTAAACTCTGCTTATACAATCCTTTATGGTATAAAATTGAAGCAAAATCTAATTGCTCTCTAATTTGTAACCTAATATTTTGATGTGACGGATTTAACTTTAAACTAATAAGAATCTGCTTATACAAATGCGCTTTTACATTTGCTAATTGCTGTTTTTTAATTTGTGTAGACTTTAATATAGAAACCTCGTCGTAGTTTTTAGACTTATCTAAAACTGTAAATAAATTTAAAAATTTAGAATCGGAATTCACGCCTAAACGCCCAACATACAATTTAAATTGTCGTTTTTCAGACTTATTCAAAGACTTAACTAAGGCGAATAAATTATCTTTTTGATCTTTAGTCATCAAGTAATATTTGTTTTAACTAATTGATTTATAGTGTTTTATGTTCTATTTAAAAGATTGAACATCGTAACACTGTAAATTGTGATTACTAGTAACGAATAACCAAAGTATAAATTAGTCTTTCAATAGAAAAATAAAACACTCTTAAATGTCAAATAATAACATACAAATTTTCGACACAACGCTTCGTGATGGAGAACAAGTTCCTGGTTGCAAACTAAATACTGAACAAAAAGTAATTATTGCAGCACAATTAGATTTATTAGGAGTAGACGTTATAGAAGCTGGTTTTCCAGTATCTAGTCCTGGAGATTTTAAATCTGTTGAAGCAATTTCTAAAATAGTAAAAAATGCTACTGTTTGTGGTTTAACAAGAGCTGTAGAAAACGATATAAAAGTAGCTTCGGAAGCACTAAAATATGCTAAAAAACCGAGAATACATACAGGTATTGGGACTTCAGATTCTCATATTATTCATAAATTCAAATCTAATAGAGAAGCAATTATCGAACGCGCTTTTGAAGCCGTAAAATACGCAAAGTCTTTTGTAGAAGATGTAGAGTTTTATGCAGAAGATGCCGGACGTACAGAAAACGAATATCTTGCACGAGTTTGCGAAGCTGCAATAAGAGCCGGAGCAACAGTATTAAACATACCAGACACAACAGGCTACTGTTTACCTAGCGAATATGGAGCGAAAATAAAATATCTAAAAGAAAATGTAAAAGGTATTGAAAAAGCCATTTTATCCTGCCATTGCCATAACGATTTAGGCTTAGCAACTGCAAATTCTATTGAAGGTGTAATACATGGAGCAAGACAAATAGAATGCACTATTAATGGTATTGGAGAGCGCGCTGGAAATACAGCATTAGAAGAAGTTGTTATGGTGCTTAAACAACATCCTTACCTTAATTTAGATACAAACATTAAAACTGAAATGCTTTACGGAATAAGTCAACTTGTATCAGACAGCATGGGAATTTACACCCAACCGAACAAAGCAATTGTTGGTGCAAATGCTTTTGCTCACAGTTCTGGAATTCACCAAGATGGCGTAATTAAAAACCGTGAAACTTACGAAATTATAAACCCTAAAGATGTTGGCGTAACAGAATCGGCTATTGTTTTAACAGCAAGAAGTGGTCGTGCTGCCTTAGCCTACAGAGCCAAAAATGTTGGTTACGAATTAACGAAACTACAATTAGACGATGTTTACGCTAATTTTTTAAGCTTTGCAGATAAAAAGAAGCAAGTAGAAGATGAAGATATTCATCAAATTATTGAAACTAGCAGCGTATACAGACAAATAATTTCAGCATAAATTTATAATAGGCATTTTATTTCTTCTAATTAGCAAACACTTATTTGAAGAAGCAAAATGCTAATTGATTTTTAATACATGACAAATAAAAAAACATTATTCGATAAGGTCTGGGACGCTCACGTGGTCGATAGTATAGAAAACGGTCCACAGATACTTTATATAGATAAACATTTAATACACGAAGTAACAAGTCCGCAAGCTTTTAATGAATTAGAAGATCGCGGAATTGCTGTTTTTAGACCAAATCAAATTGTAGCAACTGCAGATCACAACACACCAACAGAGAATCAACATTTACCAATTAAAGATTTACAGTCTAGAAACCAGTTAGAGCAACTCTCTACAAACTGTAAAAAAAATAATATTACTTTATACGAACTTGGTCATAAATACAATGGTATTGTACATGTTATGGCTCCTGAGTTAGGTTTTACACAACCAGGAATGACAATGGTTTGTGGAGATAGTCACACCTCAACACATGGTGCTTTCGGCACTATCGCTTTTGGCATTGGAACCAGTCAAGTAGCACAAGTTTTTGCAAGCCAATGTTTGCTACTTACTAAACCAAAGAGCCTTAGAGTTACCGTTAACGGAAAACTTAAAAACGGCGTACTACCTAAAGATGTAATTCTTTATATAATATCAAAATTAGGCACCAATTCTGGTACTGGTTATTTTTGCGAATATGCAGGAGATGTTTTTGAAAACATGTCTATGGAAGGTAGAATGACGGTTTGTAATATGAGTATAGAAATGGGAGCTCGTGGAGGCATGATTGCTCCAGACCAAACTACTTTCGATTATGTTCAAGGACGCGAATACGCTCCAAAAGGAGAAGCTTTCGATAACAAAGTAGCTTATTGGAAAACATTACCAACAGATGATGGAGCTACCTTTAATAAAGAATACACTTTTGATGCTGAAGATATAGAACCTATGATTACCTACGGAACAAATCCAGGTATGGGAATTAAAATATCGGAAAACATCCCGAACGATAAAGACGCATCATTTGTAAAGTCTTTAGAGTACATGAATTTTGAAGCAGGCGAAAGCTTAATCAACAAGCAAATAAATTACGTATTTATTGGTAGCTGCACCAATTCTAGAATCGAAGATTTTAGAGTAGCAGCCAAATATATAGAAGGCAAACAAAAAGCAGATAATATAACTGCATGGCTGGTTCCCGGAAGCAAGCAAGTGGAAACACAAATTATAGACGAAGGTTTAAAAGATATTTTTGATGCTGCTGGATTCGAACTAAGACAACCTGGTTGTTCTGCTTGTTTAGCAATGAACGACGATAAAATACCACAAGGTGAATATTGCGTATCTACTTCGAATAGAAATTTTGAAGGCAGGCAAGGTCAAGGTTCTAGAACCATTTTAGCAAGCCCGTTAGTAGCTGCTGCAACAGCAATTGCGGGAAAAATAGTAGATGTAACAGAAAATATTGAAACATTAGAATTCGCATAGCATGGAAAAATTTACAACATTAACATCAAGAGCAATACCATTAGATATTGCAAATGTAGATACAGACCAAATTATTCCTGCGCGTTTTTTAAAAGCGACAGATAAAAAAGGTTTTGGCGACAATGTTTTTAGAGATTGGCGTTATAATAAAGATGGTTCGGAAAATTCGGAATTCTCTTTAAATAATACAGATTACTCTGGAAGCATATTAGTAGCTGGAGATAATTTTGGTTGTGGCTCTAGTCGCGAGCATGCAGCATGGGCATTAGTTGGCTATGGTTTTAAAGTAATTGTATCTAGCTTTTTTGCAGATATTTTTAAAGGAAATGCTTTAAATAACGGCTTACTACCTATACAAGTTAGCTTAGAGTTTTTAAGCGAATTACTAATTACCATAAAAAATAATCCCGATACAAAAATTATAGTTAATTTAGAATTACAAACGATTTCTGTAGGTGATACATCTGAAATTTTCGACATCGATCCATACAAAAAAACATGTATGATTAATGGTTACGACGATATTGATTACTTACTTAGTAAAAAAACAGAGATTGAAGCATTCGAAAATACAATTGGTTAATTAGTGCGTTAAGGATAGAACGGCATGTTTGAGCTCCTTGAAAAGAGCGAGTAGTGAAAGCCTGACCTTTAGGGAACGCTAAAAAAAATAACAACATAAATTTCCTCTTTACACGGAAATGAACAAAATAAATTTTCTATGAAATTAAATATTGCAGTTTTACCAGGAGATGGCATTGGTCCAGAAGTAACCAAACAAGCGATTAAAGTTTTAAAAGCTATTGCTTTAGAATTCGACCATACGTTTTTATTTAAAGAAGCATTGGTTGGTGCTATTGCTATAGACGAACAAAACAATCCTTTACCAGATAACACTTTAGAGCTTTGCAAATCGAGTGATGCTATTTTATTTGGAGCTATTGGACACCCAAAATACGATAATGATCCAAGCGCTAAAGTAAGACCTGAACAAGGCTTACTTAAGCTTAGAAAAGAATTAGGCTTATACGCAAATGTTAGACCCGTAAAAGCATACGATACATTGCTTGATAAGTCACCTTTAAAAAGAGAGATTATTGAAGGCACAGATATTAGCATCTACAGAGAATTAACTGGAGGTATCTATTTTGGAGAAAAACAACTGAGTGAAGATGGCAATACAGCTTCAGATTTATGCGAATATTCGCGGGAAGAAATTGAACGTATTGCACATTTAGCGTTTAAAGCTGCACAGAGCAGAAGTAAAAAAGTAACCTTGGTTGATAAAGCCAATGTTTTAGAAACATCACGTTTATGGAGAAGAGTTGTTACCGAACTAGCAACACAATATCCAGATGTAACTTTAGACTTTTTGTTTGTTGATAATGCAGCTATGCAAATGATTTTAAATCCAAAACAGTTTGATGTTATTTTAACTGAAAACTTATTTGGAGATGTAATTAGCGACGAAGCTAGTGTTATTGGTGGATCTATTGGGTTACTAGCTTCAGCTTCGGTTGGAGATAAATATGCAATGTTTGAACCTATTCATGGATCTTACCCACAAGCAACTGGAAAAGATATTGCAAATCCTGTAGCCTCTATTTTAAGTGCTGCAATGTTATTAGAGCATTTTGATTTACATGAAGAAGCCGACTTAATTAAAGAAGCTGTAGAAAAATCTTTAAAACTAAATGTTACTACTCCAGATTTAAATACTATTTACGATAACATTTCCACGAATAAAGTTGGCGATTTTATAGCAGATTTTATTAGCAACCCTAAAGATTCGAACCATAATTTTACAAACATTCACTTAGGACAATCCACTATAATTTAATGTCTATACAACCTAAACTTACACGATTTAATCAAAACGTTTTGTCGAAGTATCAAATATACAACAGTATATTCATGACACTTCCTTTCGATGCTATTACAAAAACCGGAGCCCTTTTACCACTTTTTCATGAAACTTGTGAGAAAGGATTTTCTAAACAAGACAACCCAACAACTATTGTTGAAACATTTTTTAAAAAATACCAATCTAGTCGCTCTCCAGAGAGTCAGACTAATTTATTATTTAAATTTATTCAATATATAGAACGCCAAGTTGTATTGTTTGATGCTATTGAAGATGCCGCTTTTCCATTAGTTAATAATATGGATGGTATTGGAACATTGCGTAGCCTAAAAGAAAGTGCAACTGCCGAGAACAAACTAGAAACACTTAAAGCGTATTTAGAAGAATTTAAAGTTCGTATTGTATTAACAGCACATCCTACTCAGTTTTACCCAGGTTCGGTTTTAGGTATTATTACAGATTTAACAGAAGCTATTCGTGAAAACGATTTACTAAAAATAAACGACCTTTTAGCACAACTAGGGAAAACACCATTTTTTAAACATGAAAAACCTACACCTTACGATGAGGCTGTGAGTTTAATATGGTATTTAGAAAATGTATTTTACAAATCTTTTGGATCTATTTACGATTACATTCAACAAAATATATTCGACGGAAAACATATTGATAACGATATTATTAATATTGGCTTTTGGCCAGGAGGAGACAGAGATGGAAATCCATTTGTAACTCCAGAAATAACATTAAAAGTTGCTAATAGATTACGCGAAACAGTTATTAAAAATTATTATCGCGATGTAAGAGCTTTAAAAAGAAAATTATCTTTTCAAGGTGTCGAAGAGCGCGTGGCTAACTTAGAGCGTGAGCTTTATAAAATGATTACGAATCAAGAATCTAATTTAACTTTAGACTCATTTACTTCAGAATTAAAGGAAATAAAAGAAATCATAATAGATAAACACCAATCGCTTTATGTAACTGAAGTGAATAGTTTATTAAACAAAGTTCATCTTTTCGGATTTCATTTTGCTAACCTAGATATTCGTCAAGATAGCAGAAAGCACGAGCAGTATTTTAACGATATGGTAAATACCTTAATTGAAAGCGGTAGTACTATATTCCCTAAAAACTATCATGATTTACCAGAAAATGAGCAGGTACAAATTTTATCTAAAGTTGAAGGTAAAGTTGATTTGTCTTTAATTAAAGATGAAGAAACCCTAAAAGCTTTAAATACAATGAAAGCTATAAAAACCATTCAAACTACGAATGGCGAAGTAGCCGCAAACCGCTATATTATTAGTAATAACCAAACAACTCTGCATGTTATGCAGTTGTTTGCCATGTTAAAACTAGTTGCTTTTCAAGATAAATTAACTGTTGATGTTGGACCTTTATTCGAAACTATTACCGATTTAGAGAACGCACCTCAAGTCATGGAAGAGTTATATACTAATCCAGAATATGCTGCACACTTAAAATCGAGAGAAAACAAGCAAACTATTATGCTTGGTTTTAGCGACGGAACTAAGGATGGTGGTTATTTAATGGCTAATTGGGCAATCTATAAAGCTAAAGAAAATCTAACTACAATATCAAGACAACACGGTATTACCGTTATTTTCTTTGATGGTCGTGGTGGGCCTCCAGCACGTGGCGGTGGAAAGACTCATAATTTCTACGCCTCTCTTGGACCAACAATTGAAGACAAAGAAGTACAATTAACAATACAAGGACAAACAATTAGTTCTAATTTTGGAACTTTAGATTCGTCTCAATACAACTTAGAGCAATTAATTAGTTCTGGTATTTACAATAGTTTAAGTGATAAAGATTTGAGCATGCTTCCTGAAAACAGAGCAGTAATGACAGATTTATCCGAGCGTAGTTACGAAGCATACTCTGCATTTAAAGCACATCCTAAATTTATTTCGTATTTAGAACACATGAGTACTTTAAAATATTATGCAAAAACTAATATTGGAAGTCGCCCATCTAAACGTGGAAAAGCAGAAGGCTTAGTATTCGAAGACTTAAGAGCCATACCATTCGTTGGTTCTTGGAGTCAGTTAAAACAAAATGTACCAGGATTTTTTGGTGTAGGTACTGCGCTTAAACATTATGAAGACACCAATACGTTTGATAAAGTTCAAAAGTTATTTAAAACTTCAGACTTCTTTAAAACTCTTATTGAAAATAGCATGATGTCTTTATCTAAATCGTTTTTCGATTTAACAAAATACATGAGTGAAGATGAAGAATACGGTGGCTTTTGGAATGTTATTTATGAAGAATACAAAACCTCAAAACGTTTACTTTTAAAACTTACTGGATATACAGAACTTATGCAAGAAGAACCTGCAGGAAGCGCATCTATTGCAGTTAGAGAATCTATTGTTTTACCATTACTAACGATACAACAATATGCTTTAAAGAAAATTCAGGAACTTGAAAAAGCACCAGTTAAAGATGAAGCACAAATTGCTATTTATGAAAAATTAGTAACGCGTTCGTTATTTGGGAATATTAATGCTAGTAGAAATTCAGCATAACAGGCTTATTTAATACATAACTATTAAGGCTTGCAAATTTAAAATTTGCAAGCCTTTTTTTTATAACAAAATTCAAGAAAATCATATATGCAAAAAAAACCTCGAAGCTAGACGACTCCGAGGTTTTAATCAATAAAACTAACTAAACATTAATGCTCATTCAATCTAAAGTCTGGATAAGCATCCATACCATGTTCATGAACATCAAGACCTTCTAATTCTTCTTTTTCAGAAACTCTAATTCCTACTATTTTCTTCATTGTAAATATTATCGCAAATGAAGTCGCTATACAGAAAACTGCATAAGATGCAACACCTATAAGCTGACTTACAAATTGTGCTCCGCTTGCTAACGCTCCAAAAATTCCTACTGCTAATGTTCCCCAAATTCCACATACCAAGTGTACTGCTATTGCTCCTACTGGATCGTCTAATTTTAATTTATCAATTAAAGAAACAGCAAAAACAATAATAGCTCCAGCTATTGCGCCAATTAAAATAGCATCTGTTGGACTCATTTGATCTGCTCCTGCAGTAATACCAACTAATCCACCTAAAATACCATTTAAAAACATAGTTAAATCTAAGTTTTTATATTTCAAAAATGTAACCAATGCCGCAACCACACCACCTGCAGCTGCCGCAAGACAAGTTGTTACTAATGTTATTGATGTTAATCCTGGATCTGCAGATAATACAGAACCACCATTAAACCCAAACCAACCTAACCATAATATAATAACTCCAGCAGTTGCTAAAGGAATATTATGTCCTGGTATAGCCTGAGGTTTTCCATTTTTGTATTTACCAATTCGTGACCCTAATAAGCAAACAGCAACTAATGCCGCCCATCCACCTACAGAGTGTACCAATGTTGAACCTGCAAAATCGTAAAAAGGAGTTTCTAAATTATCTAAAAATCCACCTCCCCATTTCCATGAACCAGCTATTGGATAAACGAATCCCACGTAAATGATTGTAAAAATCATGAAAGGTCCAATTTTCATACGTTCGGCAACAGCACCAGAAACAATAGTTGCCGCAGTTGCTGCAAACATACCTTGAAATAAGAAATCTGTCCAATAGGTATAACCTTCATTATATGCTAAATCTAATATAGCTTTTCCAGTTTCTGGATCTATAACCGTAGGAGATTCTAATCCAAATCCTGCAAAACCAATAAACCCATTAAATTCACCTGGATACATTAAATTAAAACCAACCAAACAGTAAAGCAACAGACCTACTGTAATGATAAATATATTTTTAAATAAAATGTTTAATGTATTTTTTTGTCGTGTTAACCCTATTTCTAAAAATGCAAATCCTAAATGCATAAAGAAAACGAGCGCTGTACAGATCATCATCCATACATTATTTATTGTAAGTAATTCCATGTTGTTTTTTTTTATTTTAAAGTGCTTCCTCCTTTTTCACCTGTTCTTATTCTATAAACCTGATCTACTTGTGAGACAAAAATTTTCCCATCCCCTACTTCACCGGTAGAACCAGCTTCCAAAATCGCTTTGATAGTTACTGCTTCAAAATCATCATTCACAACAATAGATAAGTAACGTCTTTGAATATCGCTTGTACTATAAGAGACACCTCTATACACATGGCCTTCTTTTTCATTTCCTAATCCGGTAACATCCCAATACGAGAAGAAATTAACACCTACTTCGTGAAGTGCTTCTTTTACTGCAGAAAATTTAGATTTTCTGATAATTGCTTCAACTTTTTTCATAATTAGTTTTAGTTAGAATTTATATATAGCAGCAACTAGAAAAGATGCTAAACTTTCTGTTGGCAAACCATCGTTATCGTAAAATGGCGTATTATCCGACCAAGAATCAAAACGAATTTCTGGTTTAATTGTTAAATCATCTACAACATAGCTTCCTGTTAATGTTACATCAAAAACACTTGGCAAATCATCTCCTTCACCATGCAAAGCAAAATACTCACCTCTTAATCCCAGAGAAAAAGCATCATTTAAACTATATTGAGGATATAGTGCTGCTCCATAAAACCCAGAACCATCATTATCTTGATATGCTGCATTAATCCCTAAAAACATTTCATCAGAAACATCAAATCCACCAGTATAGTCTACTTCAAAACCTAATACAACTCCTGAATCGTAATAAATATTTAAATACTGATCTGAATATCCTAATTGTGCTCCAAATGCATAATCACCTGTTGTGTTATTATTTGTGTCTGTAGCATTCATAACCGACAACATCAATGAAAAATCCTCAGACAATTCAAAATCAGCCTTAAGACCTACATGAGAAAAAGGTCCGCTTGCAAATAAATAAGAAGTACTATAATTAAAATTACCTATTGGAGAGATCACCTCATAACCTAAAAATGTATTAAAACGACCTAATGTTAATTTTGTTTTTTCAGAGATATTCCAATAAGCATAAAGCTGATTTACATAAAGCACATCTGAGCCCACAGCTTGATCTCCTCTAGGTCCAAATACTAAATCTGCAACAGCTCCTACATTTCCAGATTCGTAAGATCCAATAACATTTGCCATTCCTAATGCAAATCCTGTTTGGTTAGCAAATGAAGCAGGTGATTGAGCGATAGTATCTGTGGCTGTTAAATTTGTTCTAAAATAAGTATCCACACTTCCTTCTAAAGAGAATTTCTTCACTGGTTTCTCCTCTGCATCTTGAGCAAAACCGATTGACGTTATTAACAACACAATTATTAGCGTAATTTTTTTCATAATAAACTTGTTTTTTAGTTAATAAAAACATAAATCTATACAAAACGACAATACACCCTATAAAAAATAAGGGTAAAAAGTTAATTTTTATGATATTACATATTTATACCCTAATAATTTTAGGGTTGAATTATTTTTTAATCTTTTTCTGATAATTTGGTAATTTAAAATTTAAGTGATTATCAATATTTTAGCATAATTGATGTGTTATTTTTAATAAAAATTGATTCACGCAATCGTTTTCGCAATAAAACTTTAATAACGACATAAAACAACACCTTATATTATTATACAATTAGACACTAAATAATTATTGAATTTTCAATTAGAACACTCTTAATTATCTATATCGGAAAAGTGATTCCAACTTTTTTTATATTGGGTAATAGCTTCTATATTAGAGATATAATAAGGCGCAAAAAGCCTTTAAATTTTACTTATTATGCTTAAAAAACAAGGACTTTATTTACCAGAATTTGAACACGATAATTGTGGTGCAGGATTTATATGTAGCTTAACAGGAAAACGATCTAACGACATCATACATAAAGCGCTTGAAATACTAGTAAAATTAGAGCATCGTGGCGCCGTAAGTTCAGATGGAATAACCGGAGATGGTGCAGGTATTTTAATTGATATTCCGCATAAATTCTTCAAGATTTTCTGTGAGTTTGATTTACCTGAAGCTGGAGAATACGCAGTTAGCAATGTATTTCTTCCTAGAAAAGAAAACCAACGTCAATATTGTATTGATGTTTTTGAAAAAGAAATCCAAAATCAAGGCCTTAAATTAATTGGCTGGAGAGACGTACCAGTTAATAGTAAAGTTTTAGGTGAAATTGCAAAAGTAACAGAACCTTTTGTAAAACAAATTTTTATAGGAAAGGCTAGCGACAAGCAAACAGAAAGAGAATTCAACATAAAATTATACGCTGCACGAAAAATCGCAGAACACACTATATATGATTCTAAATTATCCGAATCAAAATTCTTCTACCTACCAAGTCTATCTACTAAAATCATAATATTTAAAGGCTTATTAATGCCAGAACATATTAATGAATACTATTTAGACTTATTCAACTCGGCTTTAGATACAAGATTAGCATTAGTACACCAACGTTTTTCTACCAACACATTCCCAACTTGGGATTTAGCACAACCGTTTAGATACATCTGTCATAATGGAGAAATAAACACAGTCAGAGGTAATGTGTCACGTATGTTTTCTCGTGAAGAGATCATGGAAAGCCCATTATTTGGAGATGATATCAAAAAAATAATTCCTACTATTTTAAGAGGGAAATCAGATTCTGCAACCCTAGACATGGTGGTTGAATTACTACTAATGACGGGACGCTCGCTTCCAGAAGCGATGATGATGCTAGTCCCTGAAGCTTGGGAAAAAAACCCACACATGTCGGATTCTAAAAAGGCGTTTTACGAATACAACTCCTGCCTAATGGAACCTTGGGACGGACCAGCTTCAATCCCATTTACAGACGGTAATTTTATTGGCGCTGTTTTAGACCGAAATGGATTACGACCATCACGATACACAGTTACCAAACAAGGAAATGTTATTATGTCTTCCGAAACTGGCGTTGTAGACATTGCTCCAGAAAACATAGAATTCCATGGTCGTTTAGAACCAGGAAAAATGTTTTTAGTTAACATGAGCGAAGGTCGTATTGTTAATGATGAAGAAATCAAAGAAGAAATAGCAGCCAAACATCCTTACAGACAATGGTTAAACGAAAATTTAATACACCTTAGAGATATTGAAGCTAAAGAAGGACATATTAAATACGATGAAATTGATCTTAAAAAACGTGAAGTCGTTTTTGGTTATACGGAAGAGGATTTAAACACTATTATTCGTCCGATGGCACAATTAGGAAAAGAGCCTATTGGATCCATGGGAAGCGATACGCCAATTGCCATTTTATCAGAAAGACCACAATTAATTTATAACTATTTCAAACAGTTATTTGCTCAAGTTACCAATCCGCCTTTAGATGGTATTAGAGAAGAGTTAATTACAGATATTAGTTTAACACTTGGTAGCGATGTTAATATATTTGATATCAATGCCGAACATTGTAAAAAATTAAAAATTCAGAATCCAGTTATCTCTAAGCACGATTTAGATAAGATTAGAGATTATGACACTAATCCTGATTTTAAAGTCGAATCTATTTCGATGTTATATGAAGTAAATCGCGGATTAAATGAGCTTGAAGTCGCGCTAGAAAACTTAGTCACTAAAGCTTCTAAAGCTATTGACAACGGTGCAAACATTATTATTTTATCAGATAGATTTGTAGACAAAAACCACGCACCAATTCCGGCACTTCTAGCTTGCTCTTACGTCAATCATGCTTTACATAAATTAAAAAAGCGTTCTAGAATTAGTTTAATTATTGAGTCTGCAGAACCTCGTGAGGTACACCATTTTGCTTTATTATTTGGTTATGGTGCAAGTGCTGTAAATCCATACATTGTAAATGAAATTGTTCAACAACAAATCAACAATGCAGATCTTACAGATTTAGAATATTTAGCAGCCATTAAAAATTACAACAAAGCAGTTGGAAAAGGAATTTTAAAGGTGATGAACAAGATTGGGATTTCAACTTTAAACTCTTACCGTGGGTCTCAATTATTTGAATGTATCGGAATTAAAACCTCAACAGTCGAAAAATATTTCCCAAACACACCAACGCGTATTCAAGGTATTGGCTTAAGAGAAATAGAACAAGAGATTGTTAAACGTCACAAAAGGGCTTTTCATAAAAATACAGAACCACAAATTGAAGTTGGTGGAGATTACAGATGGAGACGTGGACAAGAAAAGCACATGTTTAATCCATTAACAGTAGCCAAACTTCAGGAATCAGTAAGAACCAATAAAGCCTCTACATTTAAGGAGTTTTCAGACTTAGTAAACGACCAATCTAAAAGCTTAATGACTATTAGAGGTTTGTTTGAGTTTGATCAATTTGACCCAATTCCTTTAGAAGAAGTAGAACCTTGGACAGAAATTGTAAAACGTTTTAAAACCGGAGCCATGTCTTATGGTTCTATTAGTAAAGAAGCACATGAGAACTTAGCGGTTGCTATGAACAGAATTGGAGGAAAATCTAACTCTGGAGAAGGTGGAGAAGACCAAGAACGTTTCTATAAAAGCTCGCAAGGAGATTGGAAAAACTCTGCAATCAAGCAAGTAGCCTCGGGACGTTTTGGAGTGACCTCAAATTACTTAACAAGCGCAAGCGAAATTCAAATAAAAATAGCACAAGGTGCAAAACCTGGTGAAGGTGGACAATTACCTGGACCAAAAGTGAATCCAGAAATTGCAAAAACGAGAAATTCAACGCCTTATGTTGGTTTAATCTCACCACCACCGCATCACGATATTTATTCTATTGAAGATTTATCGCAATTAATTTATGATGTAAAATCAGCAAACAGAGAAGCCAGAATTAATGTCAAACTAGTATCAGAAATTGGAGTCGGTACCGTTGCTGCTGGAGTTGCTAAAGCAAAAGCAGACGTTATTTTAATTGCTGGTTTTGATGGAGGAACAGGTGCAACACCTTTAACTTCACAAAAACACACTGGTTTACCTTGGGAACTTGGTGTTGCAGAAGCACAACAAACCTTAGTGATGAATGACCTTAGAAATCGTGTGGTTTTAGAATGTGACGGACAATTAAAAACAGGTCGCGATGTCGCAATTGCTTGCCTACTTGGCGCAGAAGAATTCGGTTTTGCAACAGCGCCTTTAGTCGCTTCAGGATGTATTATGATGCGTGTATGTCATTTAAATACATGCCCTGTCGGTATTGCAACTCAAAACCCTGACTTACGTAAAAAGTTTAAAGGAAAACCAGAACACGTTGTTAACTACATGTATTTTGTAGCACAAGAATTACGTGAGATTATGGCTAAATTAGGATTTAGAACTATTAATGAAATGGTTGGACAATCTCAAAAACTAAACAGAAACAAAGCCATAGACCATTATAAATCTTCAGGAATCGACTTAACACCAATCTTACACAAAGTAGAAGTTGCGGAAGGTGTACAATTATACAACACGTATTGTCAAGACCATAACTTGAATGTGCACTTAGATTTTAAAATCATAAAACAAGCACATCAAGCTTTATTTAGGCGACAAAAAACAAACTTAGCTATGCCTATCACAAATATAGATAGAGCAGTTGGCGCTATAATAAGTAACGAAATTTCAAAAATTTATGGTGCAGATGGCTTACCAGAAGATACTATAGATATTGATTTTACAGGTTCTGCAGGACAAAGTTTTGGAGCTTTTGCAACCAAAGGTTTAAAATTCACCGTGCACGGAAATACAAATGACTACTTAGGAAAAGGTTTATCCGGAGCTAAATTAATTATTAAAGTGCCAGAAAAATGCACCATTGTTCCGGAAGACAATATTATTACAGGAAACGTAACGCTGTATGGCGCAACCTCTGGAGAAGTTTATATAAATGGTAAAGCTGGTGAGCGTTTTTGTGTTAGAAATTCTGGAGCACAAGCAGTAGTTGAAGGTATTGGAGATCACGGTTGCGAGTATATGACTGGTGGCGTTGCTGTTATTCTTGGGACTGTAGGTCGAAACTTTGGAGCAGGAATGAGCGGAGGAGTCGCTTATGTTTTAGACGAAAAAGGAACCTTTAAACAGAATTGTAATTCCGAAGATTTAAATATCGATCCAATTGAAAACGAAGCTGACACGAATCAGTTAAAACAATTAATCGAAAATCACTTTGAAGCAACAGGAAGCCCGTTAGCGGAACGCATTTTAAAAGACTGGAACAATTACCTTCCAAAGTTTAAAAAAGTGTTACCAGAAGAATACAGACAAGCCTTAGTGAGATTAGAACAAGAACAACTAGAATTAGCGTAAATTATGGGAAAGATAACAGGATTTTTAGAGTTTAAGCGTGAGAACGAAACTTATATAGCGCCAGAAAAACGCATAGAAAATTACAAAGAATTTACGGTTCCGTTACCAGAAGATCATTTGAAAGATCAAGGCGCACGTTGTATGGATTGCGGAATTCCGTTTTGCCATAGTGGTTGTCCGCTTGGGAATTTAATTCCAGATTTTAACGATAAAGTTTACAAAGGAAAATGGAAAGAAGCTGCTGAAATCTTACACAAAACCAACAACTTCCCAGAGTTTACAGGACGTTTATGCCCAGCACCTTGCGAAGAAGCTTGTGTACTTGGTATTAATGAAGACCCAGTAACTATAGAAAATATTGAAAAAAACATAGTAGAAACCGCCTTTAATGAAGGTTGGATTACTGCACAACCACCAAAAGTTAGAACCGAAAAAACCATTGCTGTTATTGGCTCTGGACCAGCGGGATTAGCTGCTGCACAACAATTAAACCGAGCAGGACACACGGTTACTGTTTTTGAACGTGACGAAAAAGTAGGAGGCTTATTACGTTATGGTATCCCAGATTTTAAAATGGAAAAAACCGTAATTGACAGACGTGTTGCTGTTTTAGAAGAAGAAGGTATTATTTTTAAAACCAATGCACATGTTGGCAAAAACATAGATGCCAACCAACTTAAAGATGACTTTGATGCTGTTGTGTTATGTGGAGGTGCAACCGTAAGACGAAGCATTCCTATACCTGGAGCAGACTTAAAAGGCGTGACTCAAGCGATGGATTTTTTGAAACTAAATAATCAATACGTGGATGGTTTAGTGGATTTTAAAGACGTGATTTCTGCAAAAGGAAAGGACATTATCGTAATTGGTGGTGGAGATACAGGAAGTGATTGTATCGGAACGTCTAATCGTCATGGCGCAACCTCTGTGACTAATTTTGAGATTTTAAGCAAACCTTCTGAAGGTCGTCCAGCAAATCAACCTTGGCCTTACTGGCCTATGAAGTTAAAAACAACCTCATCGCACCAAGAAGGAGTCGAGCGTTTTTTTAGCATTTCTACTAAAGCATTTATTGGCGATAAAAAAGGAAACTTAACAGGCTTAAAAACGGTTGAAGTCGAATGGCTTTTTACTCCAGGAGAACGACCACAACTTAAAGAAGTCCCAAATACTGAAAAAGAATGGAAATGCGACATCGCATTATTAGCACTTGGATTTACAGGCGCTGAAAAAACTTTAGCTGATCAGTTTGGTTTAAAAATGGATTTTAGAACGAATATTGAAGCTACAACAAAAGATTACAAAACAAATATCCCTGGCGTTTTTGCAGCTGGAGATATGCGTCGTGGACAATCGTTAATTGTTTGGGCTATTTCTGAAGGAAGACAAGCTGCACATCATATTGACACCTATTTAATGGGAGAATCGTGTTTACCTTTAAAGGATGATAGCGATTTGCCTCGTGTTTAATATATGGAAAGTCGCTTAAGCTAAAAAAGCAAACTACTAAACTCAATTAAGAAGATTGCTTCGTGCCTCGCAATGACACACAACACGTCATTGCGAGGAAGTACGACGAAGTAATCAATTTAACTGAAACAAAACAATAGAAAACAATACTTAAATACAATCAAAAGATTGCTTCGTTCCTCGCAATGACAGACAGCACGTCATTACGAGGAGGCACGACGAAGTAATCTGTTTAAAAAAATCTAAAACGTGCCAAGTAAACTATTTGATATATTTAGAAAGATTGATCCGCTCCTAGCACTGACAGCAATAATCAGAAACTAAACAACCAACCATCACCTAAATCCTTCCAATTAGGATTTTCTAAATTAATTAAGCCTTCCTTCCTTTTCCTATTGCCTGCTTTTAATTGTTTCTCTCTAATAATTGCCAAATTAATATCATCAAATTCTTCGAAATAAACTAGTTTATCACAATTATACCTTGATGCAAAACCTTTATAAACCTTTGTTTTATGTTGATATATGCGTTTTATTAGATGACTTGTTACACCTATATAAATTACAGTATTGTTTTTATTAGTCAAAAAATAAATATGAGATTTTTTCATATTTAAAGATAGAGATTTTGGTTTATACCCTATTGTTTTTTCGAAATAAACCTTGATTTACTGATGATTAACAGATAAAACTGAAGAGATTGCTTCGTTCCTCGCAATGACATACAGCACGTCATTACGAGGAGGTACGACGAAGTAATCTGTTTAACTGAAACAAAAAACACGAGAAAAAATACTTAAATACACTCAAAAGATTGCTTCGTTCCTCGCAATGACACACAGCACGTCATTACGAGGAGGTACGACGAAGTAATCTGTTTAATTAAAGAAAGAAAACTCTTTAAATCAAAAATTTTACAAAATTAGAGAGATTGCTTCGTTCCTCGCAATGATGAAAATAATGTTACTCAGGATATTTACCTCTAATCCCATCCAAACACAAATTACCAATGCTACCAATATGGCTATGTTTTTTAGAAGTATCTGGTTTATAAGTTCCATCTTCTACTTCACCTCCAATTTTTTGATACGCTTCTCTAAAAGGCATGCCTCCCACAACTAAAGTATTGATATTATCTACCGTAAATAGATATTGATACTTAGCATCATTCAAGTCAATATCTTTTACAACAACTTGCTGAATGGCGTAATTAAAAATATCTAATAAGTCTTTTACATCTTCAATTGCTGCAATAATATTTTCCTTTAATAACTGAAAATCTCTGTGATAGCCACTCGGTAAATTATTAGTAATCAACACCATTTCGGTATGCAATGCTTGAATCTTATTAGCTTTCCCTCTAATTAATTCAAACACATCAGGATTCTTTTTATGTGGCATAATACTGCTTCCAGTCGTTAACTCATCAGGAAAAGCAATAAAGCCAAAATTCTGACTATTATACACGCAAATATCCATTGCAAAACGCGCCAAAGTATTACATACACTACCTAAAGCTAAAGCGATTGTTCGCTCGCTTTTCCCTCTACTCATTTGTGCTGCAACAACGTTGTATTTTAAAGTTGAAAAGTTTAATTCTTTTGTGGTTAATTCTCTGTCAATAGGAAACGAACTTCCGTAACCTGCTGCAGAACCTAATGGATTTTGATCTACGGTCTTCAAGGCTGCATTTAACAAGTATACATCATCAATTAAAACCTCAGCATATGCAGAAAACCACAACCCAAATGAAGATGGCATTGCCACTTGTAAATGCGTATAACCAGGAAGCAAAGATTCTTTATGCGTTTCAGCCAAACCTAAAAGCGTATCAAAAAACGTTTTTGTTTTCTGATTGATTTCCTTTAAATTGTCTTTATAATATAACTGAAGCGCCACCAAAACCTGATCGTTTCTAGAACGTGCGGTATGGATTTTCTTTCCGACATCACCTAAGGTTTTTGTTAATTCATATTCAATTTTAGAATGCACATCTTCAAAGGACGCTTCAATAACAAAAGTTCCGTTTTCTATAGTTTCCGCAATAGCGTGTAAACCATTTTTAAGCTGCTGCAGTTCTTCCGAAGAAATAATGCCAATAGACTCCAACATTATTGCATGCGCTAAAGATGCTTGCACATCGTACTTTGCAATATGTAGGTCAATTTCTCTATCGTTTCCAACGGTAAATTGTTCTATTTTTTTATCGATACTTATTCCTTTATCCCAGAGTTTCATAATTTATTTTTTATTGTCATTGCGAGGAAGAATGACGAAGCAATCTGTTCCTTAACCATGAGATTGCTTCACTATGTTCGCAATGACGTTTCACTTTTTTTACAGTACTTTTTCCAATAATTCAATATATATTTTAATCCCTTCATCAATCTCATTTAAGTAAATAAACTCGTCAGCAGAATGTGATCGCGTGCTATCTCCAGGTCCTAATTTTAAGGAAGGACAACTCAACACTGCTTGATCTGATAAGGTTGGCGAACCATAGGTGTTTCTTCCAATTTCTATTCCTGCAATTACCAATGGATGGTCGATTGGAATGGATGACGAATTTAATTTTATGCTACGCGGAATAATACTATCACAAGGCGCTTCCTTTTGCAAAATACCGACAATATCTTGGTTAGAATATTTATCATTTACACGGACATCAACCACTAGTTTTACATCTGCAGGAACTGCATTATGTTGCTTTCCTGCGTTGATTTGTGTAACGGTCAACTTTACCTCTCCCAAAGCTTCCGACGTCTTATCAAACGTGCAATTTTTAAACCATTCTAATACCGGAATTGTTTTATAAATCGCATTATTGTGATTTGGATGTGCAGCATGACTCGGCGTTCCTTTTACGATTGCATCAAACACGACTAAGCCTTTTTCAGCAACAGCCAAATTCATTAAAGTCGGCTCTCCAACAATAGCAACATCCACTTTTGGAATGACTGACAACATACTATTTAACCCATTTTCTCCGCTACTTTCCTCTTCTGCGGAAGCGACAATTACCAAATTATAATTTAGGCCTTTTTTATCATAGAAATAAGCAAACGTTGCCAACAAACCCACCAAACAACCTCCAGCATCATTACTACCTAAACCATATAATTTTCCGTCTTCAACAATAGCTTTAAATGGATCTTTAGTGTAACCATTATTGGGTTTTACCGTATCATGATGAGAGTTTAACAATAGCGTTGGTTTGCTATCGTCAAAATATTTATTGGTTGCCCAAACATTATGATTGGTTCTTTTAAAAGGGATACCTTGTTGCACAAACCAATGCTCAATATGCGCTGCTGTCGGACCTTCTTCCGAAGAGAACGACTGCGTTTCTATCAATTGTTTTAATAAAGCAATTGCTCTTGTTGTTAGTTTTTCTATCATTTTGAAATGGTTGTGTGTTTATTATTTTTATCGAAAAGCATTTCTGATTTACCAATACAAACTTTTTGAACTTGATTATTTACAGCATGAAAACAGTTATTTAATTTTGGCAGCATGCCTTCATAAATAATACCATTTTCAATTAACGGTTGGTAGGTTTTAGTGTTGATGTTTTGGATAATAGAATCGTCATTATTTACGTCTTCTAAAACGCCATTTTTTTCGAAGCAATAATATAATTCAGTTTTATATTTTGTTGCGAAACCAATTGCTAATTCGGAAGCAATCGTATCTGCATTTGTGTTTAATAATTGTCCGTTTTTATCATGTGTAATGGCGCAAAACACAGGTGTAATCGCATTGTTTAAAAGAATTTCTAACGTTTCAGTATTTACGTGTTTAACATCTCCTGCAAAACCATAATCAATAGGTTTTGATGGTCTTAAATCTGAAACTATCGTGTTACCATCCGCTCCTGAAAAACCAATAGCATTACAATTATTGGCTTGTAATTGCGCGACTATAGTTTTATTGATTTTTCCAGCATATACCATTGTAATAATATCTAAAGTTACCTGATCGGTTACGCGTCTTCCGTCAATCATTTTAACCTCAACTTGCATTTGTTGCGCTAATTTGGTTGCTAATTTCCCACCTCCATGCACTAAAATTTTAGGAGTATCTATAGTCGCGAATGCTTTTAGGAAACTCTGTAAAGCGTTATCATCATCGATGATGTTCCCTCCAATTTTTATGATTTTTAGTGTTTTCATACGTATTCTTCTTTTGATGTGATGCTGAAATGAATTCAGCACAACCAAGTTATCTGTTTCAATTAAAAGATTGCCTCAATCGTTCCTCATTCGCAATGACGTTTACAACTCCTCCAAAATCTGTTTCAATACAATTTGCGCAGCAAAAGTCCTATTATTTGCTTGTTTAATTACAACAGAATTATCACTATCCAAAACCGCATCTTCCACAACCACATTACGTCTTACAGGTAAACAATGCATAAATTTTGCATTACCCAACTTGGCTTTTGTCATCATCCAATTCTCATCTTGACTCAGTACTTTTCCGTAGTCATTATAATTACTCCAGTTTTTAACATACACAAAATCTGCATCTTTCAAAGCCTCTTCCTGATCGTGATTTATTGGTGTGTTTTTCGTGATCGCTTCGCTTAACTCATAACCTTCAGGATGTGTTATGGTTAAATCTACATCCATATTTTGCATCATTTCTACAAACGAATTCGCAACTGCTTGTGGCAACTCCTTTGGATGTGGTGCCCACGACAAGACTACTTTTGGTTTCATTTTTTTAGATAATTCAATAATAGTAATTGCATCTGCCAATGCTTGTAAAGGATGTGCAGTTGCACTTTCCATATTTACAATTGGCACTGTTGCGTATTTTACAAAGCTGTTCATCACAAATTCACTTTCATCCTTTGTCTTATCTGTTAAACTTGGGAATGCTCTAACAGCAATCACATCTCCATATTGCGAAATCACTTGCGCTGCTTCTTTAATATGTTCTGACGTGTTTGCATTCATGATTGTACCATCTTCAAATTCTAAGTTCCATGCGTCATTAACATTTAAAATCATCACATCCATTCCTAAGTTCTTTGCTGCTTTTTCTGTGCTTAATCGCGTACGTAAACTGGAATTAAAAAACAGCATGACTAATGTTTTATGTTTTCCCAAATCTTCGAATTTAAAAGGATTCTTTTTTAGTAAAATCGCGTCCTTTATGGTTTCTTGAAGATTTGATATGTCTTTTATTTTTGTGTAATCTTTCATGTATTTATTATTCTCGTCTCGCTGAATGACTTTAATTCTTATTGTTATGTGATTCTGAGACCAGTTCAGAATGACGTTTCTCAAGCTAGTCTTGCAACTCACTTTTTAAAGCCTCAAAAAACAAATCGACATGTTCTTTTTTGATGGTTAAAGGCGGAAGAATTCGTAATAAATTAGGATTCTTCGCGCTTCCTGTAAATATCTTATGATCAAAAATTAGCTTTTTACGTAGTTCAGCAATCGGAAAATCAAATTCCAATCCCAACATTAAACCGCGTCCTTTTATGTTTTTAATTGCCGAAATTCCTTTTGCTTTCTCAACAAAATAAGCTGAGATATCTTTAGCATTTTGCATTAAATTTTCTTCTTTAATTACTTCCAAAACAGTAGAAGACGCCACACACGCCAAGTGATTCCCACCAAAAGTGGTTCCCAACAAACCAAAAGACGCTTTAATATTTGGATGAATTAAAATCCCACCAATCGGAAAACCATTCCCCATACCTTTAGCAATCGAAATAATATCAGGCATCACATTATATTTCTGAAATGCAAAGAAATCACCAGTTCTACCAAAACCAGATTGCACCTCATCCGCAATAAAACACGTATTGTATTTTTCGCATAACTCATCCAAGCCTTCGTAGAATTCCGTAGTACTTTCATCCAATCCGCCAACACCTTGAATACACTCAATAATTACAGCGCAAACATCATTTTTAGCCAATGCTTTTTCCACACCTTTTAAGTCTCCTAATTCTAGAATTTCAACCTCTTGCTGAGCATTAATTGGCGCGATAATCTTCGCGTTATCTGTTGCTGCAACTGCTGCAGAAGTACGACCATGAAAGCCATTTTTAAAAGCAATTATCTTTTTCTTTCCATTATGGAAGGATGCTAATTTTAAAGCATTTTCGTTAGCTTCTGCTCCAGAATTACATAAAAACAACTCGTAGTCTTTACAACCTGATAATTGCTCTAATTTATTTGCTAATTGCACTTGTAATGGATTTTGAATCGAATTACTATAAAACCCTAATTTGGCAACTTGATCAGAAATTGCAGCCACATATTTTGGATGCGAATGCCCAATAGAAATCACAGCATGTCCACCATATAAATCCAAATATTTGGTCTCATTTTCATCATAAACAAAGACATCTACAGCCTTTACTGGTGTGATATCAAATAATGGATACACATTAAATAAACTCATATCTGCTCTTCTTTTATAGTATTAATCTTGTTAAACGAGGCAATCATACCTTGTATCAAAGACGAACTCAATCCTTTGTGTTCCATCTCATTCAAACCTTCAATCGTACACCCTTTTGGAGTCGTTACTCTGTCTATTTCCTCTTCCGGATGATTCCCATTGGTAATCAATAAACTTGCAGCACCTTCACTGGTATACATCGCTAATTCTTGCGCTTCTTTAGCATCAAAACCTAACTGAATAGCAGCCTGCGTTGTTGCTCTAATTAGACGCATCCAAAAGGCCACACCACTTGCGCAAACCACAGTTGCTGCTTGCATTTGACTTTCCGGAATACTTAACGAATGTCCTAAACGATTAAAAATAGCTTCAGCGATTTTAATACGTTTTGCACCTTGCACATTACTGCACAAACACGTCATGGATTTCCCAACTGCAATTGCGGTATTTGGCATCGCACGAATGATAAATTTATCAGCACCAACTTGCGCTTCAATCTTAGGAATTAGAAAACCCGTAATAGTCGAAATCAGCACATGCTTCTCTGTTAATTCCGGCTTAATATCATTTAATATTTGCTCAAAATGTGCTGGTTGCACTGCAAAAATGATGATATCAGATTGTTTTACAGCTTCGGTATTATCCGTTGTTAAATGCACATTTTTATAACCATCAAATTCTTGAATCTCATCCAAATTCCGTTTGGTTAAATACAAACTAGTAATCGCATTGTTGGTAATCAAACCTTTTGCGATAGACTTTCCTAAGTTTCCTGTTCCTATAATTGCTATTTTCATTTGTTCGATTTTATTGTTTGGGCGTTACCACAAGGGTCGCGTTTTCCGTTATATCTTTTTTGCCTTGTTCTCGATACAAATTTGCTCATGCTTCACAAATTCACTCGAACTGACGTCAAAAAAGGATGCCACTTCAATCGCTAACGCAGCTGCAGTACTTTTAAAAATAAGTTGCTTTCAATTTTAAACCTTCTGTTTCATCAAAACCAAACATTAAGTTCATGTTTTGAACAGCTTGTCCCGAAGCCCCTTTTAATAAATTATCAATGATACTTGTCACCAATAATTTGTCTTCATGTTTATGTAAATGAAGAATACACTTATTGGTGTTTACTACTTGTTTTAAGTGAATCTCATCATCCGAAACCACAGTAAAAGCAGCATCTTTATAAAACGCGTTATACAATGCTTTTGCGTCTTCCAAACTTCCTTTAAACTTAGTGTACATGGTTGCGAAAATTCCTCTAGAAAAATCACCACGATTTGGCATAAAGTTGATATCCGAATTAAAGTCTGACTGCAACAATTTCACCGATTGATTAATCTCTCCTAAATGTTGATGCGTAAATGCTTTATAATGCGAAAAGTTATTATCTCGCCACGTAAAATGTGTGGTTGCGGATAACGATGTTCCTGCGCCTGTCGCTCCTGTAACCGCATTAATATGCACATCGTTTTGCAATACTTCAGCTTCAGCTAAAGGCAATAATGCCAACTGAATCGCAGATGCAAAACACCCTGGATTTGCAATGTAATTCGCTTTTTTAATCGCTTCTTTATTTAATTCTGGCAAACCATAAACAAACGTTTTGCTATCAAAAATGGTGTCTTTAGTTAATCTAAAATCATTACTTAAATCAATAATTTTAGTTTCAGCAGAAAATGAATTCTTCACTAAAAATGCTTTAGAATTCCCGTGACCTAAACACAGAAACAACACCTCTACTTCAGAGTTAATTTGACTTGAAAACTCCAAATCTGTACTACCAATTAAATCTTGATGTACTTTAGATATTTTGTTACCAGCATTGGACGTACTGTAAATAAAATTGATGTTAGTTTTTGGATGATTTAACAACAATCTAATAAGTTCTCCTGCTGTATAACCTGCACCTCCAATGATTCCTATTTCTAATTTTTTCATGTCTATTTCCCTCGAAAATGGGAATATTTTAGTTCAACTGACTTCAGACCTGTCAGGTTTTTAAAACCTAACAGGTCTCATTCAATTAATTATTTACTTGTTGATAAATCTTATTTTGATTACCAACTATTTTGATAAAGCCTTTAGCCTCCTCAGCAGTCCAACCTTTATTTTCTTCGCCATAACTTCCAAACTTTGCATTCATTAAATCATGTTTAGAGCTAATTCCGTCTACGGTAAAACGGTATGGTTTTAAGGTCACAAAAACATCTCCCGACACTTTGTCTTGGCTACTTTGCAAAAAGGCTTCCATGTCTCGCATTACAGGATCTAAATATTGCCCTTCATGCAAATGCATTCCGTAGAAATTTGACATATAATCCTTGTGTTGTAATTGCCATTTAGTCAACGTATGCTTTTCTAATAAATGATGCGCTTTTATAATCACCAAAGCTCCTGCAGCCTCAAAACCAACACGACCTTTAATACCAACTATTGTATCTCCAACGTGAATATCTCTTCCAATAGCATACCCAGACGCCAAGTTATTTAAGGCTTCAATATTTACGTCTGATACGTTTTCAACTCCGTTTACAGCAACCAATTCACCTTTCAAAAAGGTTAATGTCACTTTTTCGTCTTCCGCATGTTTTAATTGAGAAGGATAAGCACTTTCTGGTAATGGCTTTTCTGATGTTAATGTTTCTTCTCCACCAACACTTGTTCCCCAAAGCCCTTTATTAACAGAATATTTTGCCTTTTCCCAAGAAGCTTCGATACCGTTTTCTTTTAAGTAATCAATTTCTTGTTGTCTGCTTAAACTTCCGTCTCTAATTGGCGTGATGATTTTAATATGTGGCGCTAACGTTTGAAAAATCATATCAAAACGTACTTGATCATTTCCAGCTCCCGTGCTTCCGTGTGCGATATATTCCGCATCAATACTTTTTGCATATTCGATAATTTCGATTGCTTGAATAATACGTTCTGCACTAACAGACAACGGATAGGTATTGTTCTTCAAAACATTTCCGAAGATTAAATACTTAATCACTTTATCATAATACGAGGCAATTGCGTCAATATTTTTATAGGTTGACACACCCATTTTATAGGCATTAGCTTCGATAGTTTTAATTTCTTCATCAGAAAAACCACCCGTATTTACGCTTACCGCATGCACATCGTAACCTGCTTTACTTAAACTTACTGCACAATAGGATGTATCTAATCCGCCACTATATGCTATGACTAATTTCCCCTTTCTGTCACTCTCTGACATCTTTCCCAAAGAGAAAGCATTATCGGATTTATTCGCTTTTTTCATTCTTTTCTTTTTTTAAAAACATAGATTGCTTAATATTTTTCAATCTGGTCCATACTTTTTTATCATGATTATTTGCGACTGGTTTTGTTGCTTCCTTTTTAGAAGGATCATACAACATTCCTGTACACAAGCACATTTTTTGTTCAGTCCTGGTTAAAACATCAAAGTTTTTACAGGTTTGACAACCATTCCAAAAGGATTGATCGTCTGTTAATTCTGAAAACGTCACTGGTTTATAGCCTAAGTCGCTATTCATTTTCATAACCGCTAAACCTGTAGTGATACTAAATACTTTAGCATCCGGAAACTTGGTTCTAGAATGCACAAATATTTTCTGTTTGATTTGTTTAGCTAAGCCAATGTTTCTAAAATCTGGATGTACAATTAATCCAGAATTAGCTACAAATTTACCATGACCCCATTGTTCGATATAACAAAATCCTGCAAATTTATCGCCCTCTAATGCGATAACAGCATTGCCATTTTCCATTTTGGTAATAACATATTCCGGCTTACGTTTTGCAATCCCAGTTCCTCTAACTTGAGCAGCGTCAGCAATAGTGTTGCAAATAATATCTGCGTAAATACTATGCGATTTATCAGCAATAACAATTTCCATTGTAATTGAATTTTAAATTAAAAAATGTAATAATTTTTGTTTTTGAAAGCAGAACCGGACTCACCTTAGTTCTATAAATAGAAGTACACCCTAAGGGCGACGACGGAAAATTGGACGTAGGGTTATCCTGTTATTATTTCTAATAACTGTATTTAAAAAAGAAACTATTTGTATTGAATTGTTCACTGTTTGAAAAAAAATAAAAACTATTAACTAAAAGCTTGAAGTATGCGTATTAGCGACGTCGTCTGCGCGCTGGCAAACTTGTGGGTCTTTCGTTTTTATTTAGTGATGTAAACATGGTGCAAACGTATAATTTAATTTGATACAAAACGTGATTTTGTGTCATTTTTGATGAATTTTTACGAATTTGAAAGTATTTAAGGTCATAATTATCAAAATCACACTAAAAACTGAAATAAATCTGGCTTATCATTTAGATAATCTCCATAAAAATTATGACGTTTCATTTTAGTAATTAATGGCTCTAAATCGTTTGGAGATTTTAACTCAATTCCAACTACTGCAACATCATTTTCACGATTGGCTTTTTTAGTGTATTCAAAATGAGTAATATCATCTGTATCACCCAAAATATCAACAACAAAATCTCTTAATGCTCCTGAACGTTGCGGAAACTTAACAATAAAATAGTGCTTTAAATCAGCATACAATAGCGCGCGCTCTTTGATTTCGGCAGTCCGTGTAATATCGTTATTACTTCCGCTAATAACACAAACTACATTTTTACCTTTAATTTCTTCTTTAAAATATTCTAAAGCAGATAAACTTAAAACCCCTGCAGGCTCTGCTACAATCGCTTCTTTATTGTATAAATCTAAAATGGTTTGGCAAATCTTACCTTCATCTACAGTAACCACACGATGTAATGTCTCTTTACAAATAGCAAAATTTAAATCACCAACACGCTTGACCGCTGCACCATCGACAAAACTATCGATCTCATCTAACTCGGTGTTTTTATTATTTCTTATAGACGTTAACATGGAAGGTGCCCCTTTTGGCTCCACACCTATAATTTTTGTGTGTGGTGATAATAACTTAAAAACAGACGACAAGCCTGAAGATAAACCACCACCTCCAATAGGCACAAAAACGTAATCTATTGGATGAAACTCCGTTTGATCTATAATCTCTAGACCAACCGTTGCTTGACCTTCAATAACTTTTTTATCATTAAACGGATGAATAAACGCTTTGTTTAAACGTTCGCAATCCTCCATTGCGGCATGATACGCATCATCAAACGTATCGCCCACTAATACTACTTCTATATAATCCTCTCCGAACATTTTAACCTGTTCCACCTTTTGATTTGGTGTTGGAGAAGGCATAAAAATAGTCCCTTTTATTTTTAATAATTTACAAGACAATGCCACACCTTGCGCATGATTTCCTGCACTTGCACATACAATTCCTTTTTCTGCTTCTGCTTCAGTTAAAGACGACATTTTATTATAAGCCCCTCTAATTTTATAAGACCGTACTTGCTGCAAGTCTTCGCGTTTAAACATGATATTTGCTTCAAATTGCTTTGAATATCGCATGTTTGAAATTAAAGGCGTTACGGTAGCAACGCCTCTTAATTTTTCGGCAGCAGCCTCAACAGCTTCTAAAGTGGGCCTGTATGTTGTTTTGGTTTCTTCCATATTTATTTCCCACGACAGTGGAAATATTTTTGTGTTATAAATGAAACACTTTGACTGTGTTTGATATGACCTCTTTTATAGCTTTTACGCTAAAACTGATGCTGCTGTTTTAACATCTGATTTTATAATCTTCATTGCTGTCATTGCAGCTCTTAATCGTTTTCCGACTGCTTCGATTGGATGATTTCTAATCGCATCGTTTACTGCTATTAATTCGATATTATCAACCCCTGTTGTTGCAGAAAATGATTTACCAATTATATCTGTTTCAACCGTTTTCATAAAATCTGTTAATAACGGTTTACAAGCATGGTCAAATAAATAACACCCATATTCTGCTGTATCAGAAATGACTCTGTTCATTTCAAATAATTTTTTTCTAGCAATTGTATTCGCTATTAATGGTAACTCGTGAAGCGACTCGTAATATGCAGAATCAGCAATAATTCCCGCACTTACCATCGTTTCGTACGCCAGTTCCACACCAGATTTTACAAATGCTACTAATAATGTTCCGTGATCAAAATACTCTTGTTCAGAAATATGATCCGGAGTTAATGCTGTTTTCTCAAAAGCAGTTTCGCCAGTTGCAGCTCTCCATTTTAAAAGATTCACATCATCATTTGCCCAATCTTCCATCATTGTTTCTGAAAAATGACCAGAGATAATATCGTCCATATGCTTTTCGAATAACGGACGCATGATATCTTTTAATTCTTCTGATAATTGATACGCTTTAATTTTTGCTGGATTAGATAAACGATCCATCATATTTGTAATTCCACCATGCTTTAAGGCTTCCGTAATAGTCTCCCAACCAAACTGAATTAATTTTCCAGCATAACCAGGTTCAATACCTTCTGCAACCATTTTATCGAATGACAAAATGGCTCCTGTTTGAAGTAAACCACATAAAATAGTTTGCTCTCCCATTAAATCACTTTTCACCTCAGCAACAAAAGACGATTCCAACACTCCTGCACGATGACCACCAGTTGCAGCAGCATAAGCTTTTGCCTGAGCCCAACCTTTATTTTCTGGGTCGTTTTCTGGATGCACAGCAATTAATGTTGGCACACCAAAACCACGTTTATACTCTTCTCTAACTTCTGTTCCTGGACACTTTGGAGCAACCATAATTACGGTAATATCCTCTCTTACTTTTGTACCTTCTTCAACAATATTAAATCCATGAGAATAGCTTAATGTTGCGCCTTTTTTCATTAAAGGCATTACCGCTTTTACCACGTTTGTGTGTTGCTTATCTGGTGTTAAATTCAATACTAAATCTGCAGTAGGAATTAACTCGTCATAAGTCCCAACAGTAAATCCGTTAGAATTAGCGTTTTTAAAAGACTCACGCTGTTCATCAATCGCAACCTGTCTTAATGTATACGAAATATCTAAACCAGAATCTCTCATGTTTAAACCTTGGTTTAAACCTTGTGCACCACAACCAACAATTACAATTTTTTTTCCTTTTAATGCATTTACACCATCTTCAAACTCTGAAGCATCCATGAATCTACATTTACCTAATTGATCTAATTGATTTCTTAATGATAATGTGTTAAAGTAATTTGACATTGTATTGTTTTTTAATGTTGGAATGCTTCTAGCATTGTTGATATTTTCATTTCTTCTTTAGATACTGCAATACGTCCTGAACGTGTAAATTGCATGATCCCAAAAGCACTTAACTCTCTATGTAATAATTCGATTTCCTCTTTTCGTCCTGATTTTTCAATCACAAAAAACTCACGATTTACTGTCACAATTCTTGCGTTACTTTCTTTAATAATATTCTGAATTTGACGCTCATCAAATAACAAAGCTGATCTCATTTTAAAAATGCAAGACTCTTGATAAATAATCTCGTCTTCTGTGTGATAATAAGCCTTAATAACCTCGACTTGCTTTTCTATCTGACCTATAATTTTTTTAATATTATCTTCAGTCATATTTATCACAATCGTAAATCTAGACACACTTTCAATTTCTGACGGCGACGTATTTAAGCTCTCTATATTGATATGTCTTCTTTGGAATATTGCTGAAATTCTATTCAACAACCCTATATTGTTTTCAGTATAAACAGATACTGTATATAATTGTTTTTCTGCGCTCATATTATTCTAGTCTTACTTCTGAAACTGATGCTCCTGTTGGTATCATCGGGAACACTTTACCTTCTTTTTCTACACAAACCTCTAAAAAATAAGGGCCATCTGTGTTTATCATTTTAGCCACAGCGTCCTTTAAGTCTTCACGTTTTGTTACTTTCTCTGCTGGAATAAAATAACCTTTTGCTATAGCAACAAAATCTGGATTTGTCATTTCGGTAGATGCATAGCGCCTATCAAAAAACATCTCTTGCCATTGCCTAACCATACCCAAAAACTCATTATTTAAAACCACGATTTTAACGCCTGCTTTTTGCTGAAAAATGGTGCCTAATTCTTGAATAGTCATTTGATAACCACCATCTCCAGAAATAGAAATGACCTCACGATCTGGAGCTGCCATTTTTGCTCCAATTGCAGCAGGCAGACCAAAGCCCATTGTCCCTAAACCACCAGATGTAATGTTACTTCTCGTTTTATTGAAGTTAGCATAACGACAAGCGATCATTTGGTGTTGCCCAACATCTGTTACAATAGCCGCATCACCTTTGGTCTGGATATTAATTTCTTTTAACACCTCAGCCATTGTCAACCCTTCCTTTGTAGGATGTAAATCGTGCTTTATGACTTTTTCATATTCGATAGCATATAAATCCTTGAACTTTTGATGCCATTCTGGATATGTTTTTTCTTCTAAAAGTGGCAATAAGGCGGCTAAACTTTCTTTAGAATCACCTAAAACAGCCACATCTGTTTTTACATTTTTATCTATTTCGGCTGGATCAATATCAAAATGAATCACTTTTGCCTGTTTAGCGTACGTGGATAAACTTCCAGTAACACGATCGTCAAAACGCATACCGATTGCAATTAACACATCACAGTCATTAGTTAATACATTTGGTGCATAATTACCATGCATACCAACCATACCAATGTTTAAAGGATGGGAGGTTGGAATTGCTCCTGCTCCCAAAATAGTCCAAGCAGAAGGGATTCCTGCTTTTTCGACTACAGCTTTAAATTCGGCTTCAGCTTCACCTAAAATAACACCTTGCCCCCAAACAATCATCGGTTTTTTTGCTGCATTAATTAATTTTGCAGCAGCTTCAACCGAAGTCTGGTCTAATTTTGGAATCGGAATATAACTTCTGACCCCTTTACATTTTTCGTATTTAAAATCGAACTCTTCAAACTGAGCATCCTTTGTAATATCTATTAAAACAGGTCCTGGACGTCCACTTCTAGCAATATAAAAGGCTTTAGCCATTGCTTCCGGAATCTGTGAAGCTTTGGTAACCTGACAATTCCATTTGGTGACTGGCGTAGAAATACCAACGATATCCGTCTCCTGAAACGCATCACTACCCAATAAATGCGAAGCCACTTGACCTGTAATACAGACCATTGGCGTACTATCTATTTGGGCATCTGCGATACCCGTAATTAAGTTTGTAGCTCCTGGTCCTGACGTTGCTATTGCAACACCAACTTTACCAGAAATACGCGCATAACCTTGTGCCGAATGTGTTGCACCTTGCTCATGACGTGTTAGTACATGATGAATTTTATCTTGATACTTATAAAGCTCGTCATAAACAGGCATTATTGCTCCTCCAGGATAACCGTAAAGGATATCAACTCCTTCGGCTAACAAACACCTGATAACCGCTTCGCTACCAGAAATACGCTCTGTAGTTTGCGTTGTGTTTGTTTCTTTTTTTATTGTTTTTGTATCCATATTAATCTTGTTAGGATTATTATATTTCTTGTTTAAAACTCGTCAGTAACACATCCTTTTGATGCAGATGATACGGTTTTAGCATATTTATACAACACACCTCTTTTAAATTTTAAATCTGGTGCTTTCCATGATTGTCTTCTTTTTTGTAATTCTTGATCTGAAACTTCTAAAACAATACTATTAGTTTCAGCATCAATAGTAATTACATCTCCATCTTTTACAAGTGCTAGATTCCCTCCTTCTTGTGCTTCAGGAGTAATATGCCCTACAACAAAACCATGTGTTCCTCCAGAAAAACGTCCGTCTGTAATTAGTGCGACATCTTTACCCAAACCTGCTCCCATAATTGCAGCAGTTGGCTTTAACATTTCTGGCATTCCTGGACCTCCTTTTGGACCTTCGTATCTTATGACTACCACATCTCCTTTTTCTACTAATCCGTCTCTTATACCATCATTTGCAGCATATTCGCCTTCAAAAACTTTTGCTTTACCTTTAAATTTCAAACCTTCTTTTCCCGTTATTTTAGCAACACTTCCTTCGGTTGCTAAATTTCCATAAAGCATTCTTAAATGTCCAGAAATTTTAATAGGATCTTCTATTGACTTAATAACATCTTGACCTTCGGTTAAATCGGCAACATCTAATAAATTTTCAGCAATTGTTTTTCCTGTAACAGTTAAACAATCACCGTGAAGCATTCCTTTTTTAAGCAGGTATTTCATAACTGCAGGAATTCCGCCAACAGCATGAACATCTTCCATTAGGTATTTTCCACTAGGTTTTAAATCGGCTAAAAATGGTGTATTATCACTTATATCTTGAAAATCTTTAAGTGTAAAATCTATTTGAGCAGCTCTTGCAATTGCTAAAAAGTGTAATACTGCGTTAGTAGAACCTCCTAAAATAGTTACTAATCGTACTGCGTTTTCTAGCGATTTTCTAGTAATTATATCACTTGGTTTTATATCTTTTTCTAAAAGCAATCTTAAGGCTTCACCTGCTCTAACCGACTCTTCTTTTTTAGCACCGCTTAGCGCAGGATTAGAAGAATTAAAAGGCAACGTCATCCCTAAAGCCTCAATTGCAGAAGCCATAGTATTTGCTGTATACATTCCTCCACAAGCTCCAGCACCTGGACATGCTTTTTCAACAATGTTTTGATATTCTGTTTCTTCCATGGTTCCAGCAACCTTGCTTCCCCAAGCTTCGAAAGCAGAAACGACATCTAATTTTTGTCCGTTATGACAACCAGAATCTATAGTTCCTCCATACACCAAAACACTGGGCCTATTTAAACGAATCATAGCTATTAATGCGCCAGGCATATTTTTATCGCAACCTACAACAGTAATTAAACCATCGTAACTCATAGCTTGCACTACCGTTTCCATAGAATCTGCAATAATATCTCGAGACGGTAACGAATAACGCATTCCTGGAGTACCCATAGAAATACCGTCACTAACCCCAATAGTATTAAAAATCAGACCGATAATATCTTTATTTTTTGTTCCCTCCTTAACTAATTTTGCTAAATCATTAAGATGCATATTGCATGGATTACCCTCATAACCTGTACTCGCAATACCTATAATAGGTTTAAAAAAATCCTCTTTAGTCAATCCAATAGCATGAAGCATAGCTTGGGCTGCTGGTTGTGTTGGATCTTGCGTTACTGTTTTACTGTATTTGTTTAATTGACTCATATCTTTATTTGATAAATCGAAAGTACTTCTTTGCTTTTCTTTGATAATTAGCAGTTCTTATTTTTACTCTAAATCCAACATCAGCGACACATAATTAAGCCATTGATTACTAAGCACTTAAGCAAGTTCTTTTATGATGCCCAATTACCTTATTTTTTTATATAAAAAAAGCCTTCCAAAAAGGAAGGCTTTAAATAAATCATATATTTTAATTCATCATAGCATTCCCTGACTTCGTGAAATAATCACGATGCGAATAATAGAAATGATATTAATGACTTGTTTTTTCATTGATACCCCAAATATTAGAAATTATTTTTTGGTTTCCTAAATCAAATAATAAAAAACAAAAAATGGTATATTAGCTTGTTAGAAAAAAATAAAAATACAAGATGAGTAATAAAGATCAATTTATGAAAGAAGCTGTAAACGCAGCTTTAAAAGGAATGAACAACAACGAAGGTGGGCCATTTGGTTGTGTCGTTGTTAAAGACGGAAAAATTGTAGGACGTGGAAACAATAAAGTAACCTCTACTAACGATCCAACTGCACATGCAGAGGTTACAGCTATTAGAGATGCTTGTAAAAATTTAGACTCGTTTCAATTAGATGGTTGCGAAATATACACTTCTTGTGAACCTTGTCCAATGTGTTTAGGCGCTATTTACTGGGCTAGACCAGACAAAGTATATTACGGAAGCAATCAAGTAGATGCTGCCAATATTGGTTTTGATGACGAATTTATTTATAAAGAAATTCCATTACCATACTCAGAAAGAAGTATCCCGTTTGAGCAATTAGCGCGCGAAATTGCATTAGAGCCTTTTCAAGAATGGACTAAAAAAATTGACAAAACTGAATACTAAATAAACAATTACGTCAGTTCGAGTGTTTGAACTTATTCATCGAAATGTATCGAGAACCTTTAAACAACAAAAAACTTCTTGATGTTTGTGTTAAATCCAGTCTAAGTATAAAATTTACAAAAGAGATTTCACTCGAAGTGACGCTATTTTAACACTATTCTTTTTAGTTAATATTCCGATTTCCTTTTTAGCTAATAATTGTTCTAAATTAAAATGGAGATTCTTAGGAAGCTTAATATACTCAGCAATAATGGAAGTATATTATACTCTAGGCGAAACTATTTTTTGTTAAGAAATAATATTAATCTATTTCAATCCAATTCCACATTATTATTTTATAAAGAACTTGAATGTAATGCTTTTAAAAATAAAATAGTTTCAAATTCAAAAAATAAAGGAAGACTTTAATTACTCTAATTTCATCTGAAATCACTAGTATCTACGCAAGTAACTGATTCTTTTTTATTTATAGTAATTGGTTTTCACAATTTAAGAATCAATTTTTATTATGGAAATTTATACGAAAATTGAATATATTTCGTTATTTTGTGAATTAAATACAAAAAAGAATTATATGGAAACGTTACTTATAGAAGCTCAAGAGTTTGAAGATATGAAAATGAGCAATATGTCAACTAGCGATCGTGTTAAAGCCTCAAGAAAAGGTAAGTCAATAATATTAGGTTTAAATGAATTTTATAAAGAAAGTAAGGATGAAAAGATTATGGACGTTATGAAAAGAGTTACCGAAAAAAAACAAAAAATAGAAAAGCGTCTTAAAGGAAGACCATCTTCTTAATAAAAGAAACTAGTAAATTAAAAATGGACTTAACTTTATATATAAAGTTAAGTCCATTTTTTTGTTAGGTATATTATTTATCTCCGACAACAAATTATAGATTTATATCTTAGCACAAACTAAAATTATAATGAGCAAAACGTATTACGATCCAGCAGATTTAAGAAAATTTGGAAAAATAAGTGAATGGAATCCAGAGTTAGGTGATAAGTTTTTTGACTATTACGGTAAAGTCTTCGAAGAAGGTGCACTTACCGCAAGAGAAAAATCACTTATAGCACTCGCTGTAGCACACACAGAACAATGTCCTTACTGTATAGACGCCTATACTAAAGATGGATTACAACGTGGTATTACCAAAGAAGAAATGATGGAAGCTTTACATGTTGGTGCTGCTATAAAAAGTGGAGCAACTTTAGTTCACGGTGTTCAGATGATGAATAAAGTGAATAAACTAGAAATGTAAGTAGAAACCATTTTTTACTTTTTTAGCAATAAATCTAACGACCTAAAACTAAAACCTCAAATTTTACGTAAACAGTACAGTTAAACTTAACAATGGGTAAATTAAAAACACAGTCATTACAGAAAAGAGATAGCGATTTAGCAAAAAGCAATAAGCAATTAGATATTTTATCTAACGGTATTTTTGCGAATGGTGAATTACCAACATTCAAGAATAAGATTTCGGAAACAAATCAGTTTCCTTTAAAAGCGAAAAAGCTTGAGATTTTACAAATTAATGTTGGCTATATGTGCAATCAAGTTTGCGAGCATTGCCACGTTGATGCAGGTCCAGATAGAAAAGAAATAATGACGCGTGAGACCATGCAACAAATTCTAGATGTTATAAAAACCACTAGAGCACACACGTTAGATTTAACAGGTGGAGCGCCAGAAATGAACCCACATTTTAGATGGTTTGTTGAGGAAGCCTCTAAAGTTGGTGTAAAAGACTTTATTGTACGTTCTAATTTAACCATTATTCGTGCTAATAAAAAGTATTACGATTTACCAGACTTTTTTAAAAAATACAACATTCATGTTGTGTCTTCTATGCCACACTGGACAAGAGGTAAAACTGATAAACAAAGAGGTGAAGGTGTTTTTGATATGTCTATAAAAGCGTTACAAGAATTAAACGAACGCGGTTATGGCATGCCTGGTAGTCATTTAAAGTTGGATTTAGTTTACAACCCTAATGGCGCTTATTTACCTGGTGACCAAGCCACAATGGAAAAAGATTTCAAAAAAGCTTTGATGGAAGATTTTGGAATTAATTTCCATAGTTTATTTGCCATCACAAATTTACCAATCGCTCGTTTTTTAGATTATTTAATTGCTTCAGAAAATTACGAAGATTACATGTATGCTTTGGTTGAAGCTTATAATCCGGCTGCTGTAGAAAACGTAATGTGCACCAATACATTGTCTGTAAGTTGGGATGGTTATTTATTTGATTGTGATTTTAACCAAATGTTAGAATTACCAGTGAATAGTAAATCTAAACACATTAGCGAATACCAAGAAGAATTACTAGAAGGTAGAAACATCGTGATTTCTCAACATTGTTATGGTTGTACTGCTGGAGCAGGAAGTAGCTGCCAAGGTGTTGTAGCTTAAAATAAATCAAAATATTACCGCTTACGTGGAAAAACAAAACACATAAAATCTCTATTATGGAGATGATTTATGACAAATAAAACAGCCATATTAATATTTGCAAACTCTGCAAAAGCGGAAGGTTTAAACAAACCTTTCCAACATGCTACTGTTTTATTTCAAGCCTTAAACACACAAATCGAAGCTAAAGTAAAGCAAACAAAATTGCCTTATTTTATTGTTTCTGAAACCCAACAAATAGGAAACACCTTTGGAGAGCGTTTTACAAATGCTATTCAATCTGTTTTTAATAAAGGTTTCGACAATGTAATTACTGTTGGTAATGACACACCACATTTAAAAGTGAGTCATATTAATAGTGCTTACAAAAAACTTAAGACTAACACTTTAGTTTTAGGTCCATCTCAAGATGGTGGTTTTTATCTTATGGGAATAAGTAAAGAACAATTTAATGCAAAACAGTTTAAAACTTTACCATGGCAAAGCTCTAAATTAAGGCAACGCATAACCAACCTACTATCCTTAAAAAACATTAAAGTCTCTCTATTAGAAACACTTACTGATATTGACACTTTTTCTGATGCTAAAAAAATTACAGACAGCTTCAGAAGTATTTCTACTTTAATTAAAAGTATTTTATTACTAATTATTACTTCCGCGAAAGCGAAAACAACACATATATTTCAGTTCCTAAAGCTGAATTTAACCGCTTTAAATTACAACAAAGGCTCTCCATTTATATTTTCGGCATAGACATATAAAGAAACGAGACACTTCGTTTCAACTTTAATAATCTATTGAAAATATATTTTAATGAAACACATTTACTTGTGCGCATTGCTACTTATATCAAGTTTTAGCTTTGCACAAATTATAATTTCTGGTACAGTAACCAGTAAAAATGATGGTACCACTTTACCGTTTGTAAACATTACAACAGAAAACAATCAAGGTACAACAACCAACGAAGATGGTTTTTATACTATTGAAGTTAGCAATCAACTAAGCCAATTAAAGTTTTCTTATTTAGGTCTTAAAACACAAACCATTACTGTTAGCAACAACACACAAATTGACATTAAACTAACCGAAGATGCTTCTGCCTTAGACGAAGTTGTAATTACAGCTTTAGGTCTTGAGCGCGATACCAAAGAATTAGGTTACGTTGTACAATCGTTAAAATCTGAGGACATAACAGAAGTAAAATCGGTTAACTTTCTTGATAATTTATCTGGAAAACTAGCAGGTGTTACTATTTCTCAAGGCGCAACCGGAGTTGGCTCGTCTTCTAAAATAACCATTCGTGGTGAAGCTTCATTTTCTAACAACAACCCATTATTTGTAGTTGATGGTATTCCTATTAATAACAACACCGTTTTTAATTTTACAAACGAAGCTGCTGCAGGTTTTCAAGAAATAGATTTTGGAAATGGCGCTATGGAAGTTAATTCGGACGATATTGATGAAGTATCTGTATTAAAAGGTCCAAGTGCAGCTGCATTGTATGGCTCGAGAGCATCAAATGGTGTTATTGTAATTAAGACCAAAGACGGAAAAAAACCAAAGGTTTAGGCATAAGTATTAACACCTCTTTGTTTGTAGATTCTGCTTTTAGATTGCCTGATTTTCAAAACACTTATGGTCAAGGAAATTCTGGACAGTTTGAATATATCGATGGCCTAGGTGGTGGAGTAAACGACAACATTTCCTATTCTTGGGGACCACAATTAGATGCTGGTGTTTTTGTATCTCAGTTTGATAGTCCTGTTCTTTTAGACAATGGCACAATTGTTCGTGGTGGTGATACGGCTTTATATTCTGGTAATGCTATTACACCCACAGAATTAAAATCTAACCCAGACAACCTTAAAGATTTTTACAAAACAGGAATTACAACTATTAATAATATTGCCATTTCTAATGGTTTTGATAAAGGTGACTATAGATTATCTTTTACAGATTTAAGAAGCGAATCTATTATTCCTGGTGTTAATTTAGATAGGCAAACAGTAGCTACAAAACTTAATTTTGAACCTACAGAAAACACTACTTTTTCTTCTTCTATTTCTTATACAAATTCTAGTAGTGACAACAGACCATCTAATGGTTATGGTAGCGAAAATGTAAATTATTCTTTAGTCGCTTGGGGACCGCGAAGTCTTAACATTAATAATTTACAAGACTATTGGCAACCTGGCCTAGAAGGCGTGCAACAGTATTCTTTTAACTATACTTTTTTCGATAATCCATATTTTATTTTATACGAAAACAGAAACTCTTTTAATCGTGATCGTGTGTTTGGAAACCTTGCCTTAAAACATGAATTCTCAGATAATTTTAGTTTACAAGTAAGAACAGGAATGGATTATTCTTACGAAAACAGACAACTTATACGCGCCTATTCCAGTAATCGTTTTCAAAGTGGTGCTTATGCAGAACACGATGTTTCTTATAGAGAAGTCAATACCGATTTCCTTTTTAATTACAATAATAACTTTGGCGATTTTAAATTAGATTTTTCGGTTGGTGGTAACAGATTAGACCAAAAAGCTTCTACAAAACAATCTCAAACAGTAAGTTTAGCACAACCTGGTATTTTTAATTTAAATAATGCTGCATCTCCTATTGAAGTGTTTCAGTTTGAATCTCAAAAACGTATTAATTCCTTCTACGGAATCGCTAAATTAGGCTATAAAGATTATTTGTATTTAGATATTACTGGTCGTAATGATTGGTCGAGCGCATTGGCTACTCCCTTTTCGGTAGACAATACGTCTTTCTTTTATCCTTCAGTTTCAACAAGTTTTATTTTATCTAATGTTACAGAGTTACCTAAAAGTATTTCTTTTGTAAAATTAAGAGCCAGTGTTGCGCAAGTTGGCAATGATACAGATGCTTACCAAACATCTGGCGCTTTTGTATCTCAAACACCTTTTAATAGCGAACCAACATTTAGTGATCAAAATTTTATACCGAATGCAGATTTAAAGCCTGAGAGTACAACCTCTTATGAGTTTGGAGCAGATTTACGCTTTTTAAAAGACCGTTTACGTTTCGATTTCACATACTATAACGCAACTACAAAAGATCAAATTATTTCATTGCCAATCCCTATTTCTTCGGGTTACGAACAACAAGTTGTAAATGGCGGAAAAGTACAATCTAAAGGAATAGAAATTATTGCAGGAATAACACCAGTTAGAACTAATGATTTCTCTTGGAATACCACTTTTAATTTTGCGACAAACACAGCCACTATTAAAGAATTACCGCTAGCAGATGGTAGATTAACCTTAGCCTATAGCAGAATTTACGATAGCCAAAATCAAACGGTTTGGTTTCAAGTGGAAGAAGGCGGAAAAATTGGTGATTTTTATGGAACTGGTTATTTAAAAAACGACAATGGACAGTTTATTATTGACAGTAACGGAAATTATATAGCAGATAATAATTTACAAAAACTTGGAAACTACAATCCGGATTTTACTTTAGGTTGGAATAACGATTTTAATTATAAAAATTGGAAAGCAAGCTTTTTATTCGACTGGAGACAAGGTGGAGAAATTGTTTCTAGAACAAGCGCTTTAGGAAACGTTGGTGGACAATTAGCAGAAACAGAATACAGACCAGATGGTGGAATTGTTGCCGAAGGTGTTACTGAAACAGGAGAACCAAATACAGTTGCTATTTCTGCAGAAAGTTATTACAGACAGTTTTATGATAGAAACCATGAAGAAAACAATGTATATGATGCTTCGTATTTAAAATTACGTCAGTTTTCAATTGGCTATGCTTTTGAATTAAAAGAAGGTTTTTTAGGCTTAAAAGAAGGTGGTACAATTGATTTAGCATTAATAGGAAAAAACCTTTTCGTAATTACCGAGAATCCGCATTTTGATCCCGAACAACTAGCTGTACAAGGCACTGGCTTTGTAAGTGGTGTAGAAGATATTAGTTATGCTTCATCACGTAGTTTTGGTTTTAAAGCAAGTTTAAATTTCTAAAAAGATACAAATGAAAAACATATTATACTTATTTAGTTTTTTTGCGCTTGTTTTAACAACAAGCTGCACAAAAGATTTTGAAGACATTAATACAAATCCTAATGCTCCAAACGCGGTACAACCTAGTCTATTACTAAGACAAGTGATATACGATTTTGGAGAGCAAATGAGTTATGAAGGCTTTGTTGCTGGCGATTTATTATCGCAACATAGAACCGCTTTAGATTTTAACCTATTCGATCGTCATGCTTTAAAATCACCACAATTAGGTGGTAATCCTTGGCCTGTATTTTACACTAATTTACGCGACAATGAAATTATTTTAAATCAATCTAGAAGCATTAACACCTTTGCAGTCTACGAAGGTCCTGCTCTAATTTTAAAAGCCTATATGGCTGCTGGCTTAACAGATTTATTTGGAGATGTCCCTTATTCTGAAGCCTTTAATGGTATTGAAGGTACTGCAACACCAACTTACGATAGTCAAGAATCTATTTATATGGACGACAATGGTATTTTAGATAATTTAGATAAAGGTATTATTGCCATAGAAAACTACTCGCAAAGTATTTCTTTAGAAGGTGATATTTTATTTAATGGTGATTTAGAAGCTTGGGTGAAATTTGCAAATGCTTTAAAAATTAAAGCGTTGCTTAGAATATCAGACAAAATAGATGTTTCTTCACAACTACAAGCTATTGCAACAGAAGGCAATTATATTTCTTCAAATAGTGAGAATGCTATTTTTAATTTCACCAATACAGATCCTAATAGTTTTCGCTTAGCGCAATTACGTATTGGAGATTTTAATAATTTTGTTTTATCCGAAACCATGGAAAACATTTTAATAGATTTAGATGACTCAAGAATAAACACCTTTTTTAAACCTTTTGCAAACGCTGCAGCATCAGAATTTAATGGTTTAATTAATGGTATAGACGCTTCTTCTACTTCTATTGCTTTATCAGATTATTCTTTAGCAAGTAGTGCTTTTAGAGAAGACACTTCTGTTTTAGATGCTAACTTCATCACTTCTTGGGAAGTCCATTTTGCTTTAGCAGAAGCTGCCCAAAAAGGATTAACAACAGGAAATGCACAAGATTTATACGAAACCGGAGTCACGCAAGCTTTTGAGTATTGGCAAACAGAAATGCCTATAAATTACTTAACTGGAAATGCAGCATTTAATGCAACAAACACAACACCTTTAGAGCAGATTATTACTCAAAAATGGATTGCAAATATTATTAATGGATATGAAGGTTGGGTAGAATACAGACGTACTGGTTTCCCAGAATTTAATGCTATTTCTGCTAGTTTAAATAATAATTTAATTCCAGTTCGCATGCCTTATCCTGCAGAAGAAGAAGCTTTAAATGCCGAAAACTATCAAGAAGCATCAAGTGCTACAAATAGTAACAGTATTAATGTCCCAGTTTGGTGGGACGAAAACTAAAAAATGAGTACAGAAACATGGCAATGGATTTTAGTAGTAGGATCAAGTTTAATCTTGTTTCTATTGTCTCCATTTGCAAAAACTACAGATGAATTTTTTAAGGCAGTCCATAAAAAGAAAGCGCCAAATACTTTAGTACTAACTGGAAGCCTTATTATCTCTTGGATTTTTGCCAAAAGCATAACCAATGCCGCAAATTTAGGTTTAGATTTTGGTATTGTTGGTGGCGTAGCTTATGCTGGTTATTATTTGTCCTTTGCAGTAGCCGGTTTACTTATTTATAAAATGAGAACCGTTGGTGGATTTAAAAGTATTCATCAGTTCTTAACTACAAAATTTGGTAAAGGAGCTATGGCTTTATTTTCCATTCTTATTGCTATTCGTTTATTTAATGAAGTCTGGAGTAACACTATGGTTATTGGTAGTTATTTTGGAGCATCCGGTAGTAAAAACTATTATTTAGCTATTATCGTATTTACGGTATTAACTTTAGCTTATGCTATTAAAGGTGGTTTAAGCAGTTCTATTTTTACAGATATTATACAAATGGTATTATTTGCTGTTTTACTAATAGTCATTTTATGGAATATTTTTTCAATCGAAGATTTTAGTACTTCAGATATTGTTAGTTCTGGTTCTTGGACTTTCGAATTAGGGTTGAACTTGTTTTTCGCAGCCATTATTCAGTCTTTTAGCTATCCGTTTCACGATCCCGTTTTAACAGACCGAGCATTTATAAGCTCACCAAAAGTAACACGTAAAAGTTTTTTATGGGCCAGCTTATTAGGTGCTATTTGCATTATCCTTTTTAGTGTCATTGGCGTGTATGCGCAAACTCAAGGTTTTAAAGGTCAAGCAGCCGTAGAAGTTGGCAAAGCATTTGGAGTCGTTATATTATTAGTTATTAATTTTATAATGATAACCTCTGCTGCATCAACTTTAGACTCTACATTTTCATCATTTTCAAAATTATTAGCGATAGACTTAGGCATGGTAAAAGATCTTACTTTTGGAAGAGCATCTATGGCTGCAATTGCAATTTTAGGAACATTACCGGTTTTTTTAGATGCCGAAATCCTATCAGCAACAACAATTTCTGGAACCATGGTTATTGGTTTAACACCAGTTTTTCTGTTTTGGAATATTAAAGTTCCAAAAATTAGTTTCTATCTAAGTACATTTTGTGGCTTAATTTTTGGTTTTCTATTAGTTTTTAAAGCCTTTCCACAAGCATTAATTTTTACAGAAGGAAAGTATGCCGATTTACTTTGGGTAAATGTTTGGGGCATTATAAGTTGTATTACAGTGTATTTTATACCAAAGTGGTTAAGTAAATAAATATGGATAAAAAAATAACAGATTTAGGCGTATTAAAAGGAAAAACATTGCTCTTTGGTGGTGTTTATAGTAATCTACAAGCACTTGAAGCTTTAAAAGCTATTGCCGAAAAAGAAAACATTCCTGCAGAAAACTGTATTTGCACAGGAGATATTGTTGGCTATTGTGCGCAGCCTGAAGAGACTGTACAATTATTAAAAATCTGGAAAGCAAAAGGTATTTTAGGTAACGTAGAAATACAATTAGGCGAAAATGCCGAAGATTGTGGTTGCGATTTTACCGAAGGCTCGCGTTGCGATGGTTTTTCAAAATTATGGTATCCGTTTGCACAGAGTAAACTATCTAAAAATTCAATAGAATATTTAGCAACCTTACCAGACCATCTTACGTTTACTTATGCTGGAAAAAAAGCAATTGTTGTACATGGTGATTATTTTAATGTTTCAGAATTTATTTTTAAGTCTACCGATTGGGAAATAAAAGCCAAAAACTTTAAAAAAACGCAAAGCGATGTCATTATTGCTGGACATTGCGGTTTGCCATTTAACCAAGAAAAAGACGATAAATTATGGTTAAATCCTGGTGTTATTGGCATGCCTGCAAACGATGGTTCTCCACAAGTTTGGTATGCTATTTTAGACGATAGTAACGGAGAAATGAAATTCTCGCACCATAATCTCGACTATAACTATAAGCTTACTAATAAACTCATGCAAAATGGTTTATTACCCGAAGAATATGCCAGAACAATAATTACTGGTATTTGGGATAATACCGAAATATTACCTGCTGTAGAAAGTGGCTTACAAGGTTTTGGGATTACACTATAAATCATTATTTTAATTATTATGAAATACATACTGATACTCTTTTTTACTTTTTTTTCTGCGGAAGCAATAGCTCAAAAAAACTTAGACGCTCTTCTTAAACAATATAATGATAAAGGCGTGCCTTACATTACAGTTGAAGAACTAGCAATGCCAAAAACAGAAGCCATACTTTTTGACTCTAGAGAACCTAAAGAATACAAAGTTAGCCATATAGAAAATGCTGTTTGTGTGGGTTATGATGATTTCGATATTGCTTCAGTTGAAAAACAATACCCTAATAAAGATGAAAAAATAGTAGTGTATTGCTCTTTAGGTATTAGAAGTGAAACCGTTGGCGAAAAACTAAAAAAAGCAGGTTACACAAATGTTTATAATTTGTATGGAGGAATTTTTGAATGGAAAAACAAAGATTTCATTGTTTTAGATTCCGAAGAAAAAGAAACAGAAAAAGTACATACTTTCAATAAAGATTGGAGTAAATGGTTAGAAAAAGGCGAGAAAATTTATGAAGAAGAGCCTAAATCTAAAAAGAAAAGCAAAAATAAAAATAAAAAGTCTAAAAAATAATTAAACGAGAATGCACAAAAACCTCATCATAACATTTACTAGAAATCCTGAATTAGGCAAGGTAAAATCGCGTTTAGCAAAAAGCATTGGAGAAGCTTCTGCTCTAGAGGTTTATAAATTTTTATTAGAACACACCAAAGAGGTCTTGTCTAAATTAGATTGTGATAGAGCGGTTTATTATTCGGTTAAAATTAGAGAGAATGATATTTGGGATTCACAAGTATTTTCTAAACACCAACAATTTGGTAACGACTTAGGCGAACGCATGAAAAATGCTTTCGAAAATGGGTTTAAAAAAGGTTACGAAAAAATAATAATTGTTGGTAGCGATTTATACGACTTAAATACAGAAATAATAAATCAAGCTTTTATACAATTAGATACTCACGATAATGTTATTGGTCCTGCAGAAGATGGTGGTTATTATCTATTAGGTATGAAAACACTTAATCCATCTGTTTTCGATATTGAAAATTGGGGAACCGAAACGGTTTACAAACAAACCATCTCAAAATTAACATCTAGTCTGTATGTTTTAGAGACTTTAAACGACATAGATTATGTCGAAGACTTAAAGCCTTACGATATTTTTAATAAATATTTAAAATAAAACAAAACGACTATGAAAACAAAACTACTTTATTTAGCTGCATTTTTTGCGGCTTTTTTTCAATTAACACATGCACAATGCGTAGAAAACGTAAGTGGCTTTAATAACAATACATCTGTACCAATGTACAATATATCGGGAGATGTTAATGTTACAGTAAATACTGATAATACAGTAACTTTAGATTTAGGTGATAATTTCATGACTGCTGATGGTCCTGATGTAAGAGCTTATTTTGTAAAATCTAATGGCGCATCGGATACTACAATAAAAAACACATTAATTACTAATTTAGATACTATAGAATTTGGAATAGTTGGTGATAATACAACATCTATTAATGGTGCAAAATCGTTTACCATCTCAATACCAAGTGGTGATACAATAGAAGATTACGACAAAGTATTTTTTTACTGCTTCTCATTTGACCAATTTTGGGATCTAGGAACTTTTACTTCTTTTGACTCTACCAATTGCGCTTCATTAAGTATTAACGAAAATGAGTTGTTAAACAACGTCTCTTTTTACCCAAACCCTACAAACAATCAGATTGAGATTTCGAATCCTAAACAGTTAAATTTAGACATAAACTTATATAATATACTTGGTAAAAAAGTATTAGAAACTAATGCTATTTCTCTAAGAAATCAAACTATAAATTTATCTTCATTAAATTCTGGCGTATATTTGGTAGAAATTAAAGCCGAAGGTAAGCGTATTACAAAGAAGCTTGTTAAGCAATAAATTAATGATAAAATTTATAAATGAAACTGTAGAATATTTACAAGAGAAAGGATTTAAAAGTCCTGAAATTGGAATTATTCTAGGAACCGGTTTAGGTCAACTTATCAATGAAGTTGAAATTATTAAAGAAGTTAGCTATAACCATATTCCAAACTTTCCTACTGCAACAGTAGAATTCCATAAAGGCAAATTAATTTATGGAACCTTAGAAGGTAAAACAGTAATTGTTATGCAAGGTCGTTTTCATTTATATGAAGGTTATACATTACAAGATGTAACATATCCTGTTCGTGTAATGGAAAAACTAGGTATTAAAACATTATTGGTTTCTAATGCCTCTGGAGCCATTAACCTTGATTATAAAAAAGGTGAATTAATGCTTATAGATGACCATATTAATTTACAAGGTGGCTCTCCATTAGCATTTAAAGGTGTTGAAACATTAGGCGAACGTTTTGCAGATATGAGTGCGCCTTACGATTTAGAAATCAATGCTAAATTTAAAGCCATTGCTAAAGCAAATAACATAACATTACACGAAGGTGTTTATGCAAGTGTTGTTGGTCCACAATTAGAAACAAGAGCAGAATATAGAATGCTTAAACTTATTGGTGCAGACGCTGTTGGAATGAGCACAGTACCAGAAATTATAGTAGCTAATCATTTAAATCTAAAAGTAGCTGCTGTTTCTGTATTAACTGACGAATGCGATCCAGACAACCTTAAACCTGTAGATATTAGCGAAATTATTGCTATGGCAGGTAAAGCAGAACCAGATATGATTACATTATTTAAAAATTTAATAAAAAGTTTATAACGTCATTTCATTCTTCGCAATGACAAAAAAATAAAAAAATGAGCTACTTAGACGCAACAAACGATTTATACAAAGAAGCAGCACTAACTCCTGATGTTGGGCTATGCTGTACAACCAATCCTATTTGGGAATTACCAGGTTTAAAGATCCCAAAAATAATGCAGGAAATGAATTACGGTTGTGGTAGCACTGTAAATGCAAGAGACTTAACCAACAACCCAAAAATGCTTTACGTAGGTGTTGGTGGTGGTATGGAGTTGTTACAATTCGCATATTTTAACCGTCAGAAAGGAGGCGTTATTGGTGTAGATGTTGTAGATGAAATGCTAGAAGCTTCAAAGAAAAACTTTTTAGAAGCCGAAGCACAAAACGATTGGTTTAAAAGTGAATTTGTAGATCTTGTAAAAGGAGATGCTTTGAATTTAAATGTTGAAGACAGTTCTATAGATGTCGCTGCACAAAACTGTTTATTCAATATTTTTAAAGCTGAAGATTTAAAGAAAGCTATAGAAGAAATGTATCGCGTTTTAAAACCTCATGGAAAACTTGTAATGAGTGATCCTACTTGCGAGCAACCAATGAATGATACTTTACGTAACGACGATAGATTACGTGCTTTATGCTTAAGCGGAAGCTTACCAATTGCTGAATACGTAAAGGCGTTAACAGATGCTGGTTTTGGTACTATAGAAATTAGAGCCCGTAAACCTTATAGAATATTAGATCCTAAAAATTATCCTACCGAAGAATTAATTTACATAGAGTCTATTGAAGTTGCAGCCATTAAAGATCCAATGCCAGAAGATGGACCATGTATTTTTACAGGTAAAGCAGCTATTTATTATGGAAGCGAAGATTATTTTGACGATAAAAAAGGACACATTCTATTAAAAAACCAACCTATTGCTATTTGCGATAAAACAGCAGGAGATATCGCCGCTTTAGGAAGAGACGATATTTTTATTAGCGAATCTACTTACCATTACGATGGTGGAGGATGTTGTTAGTAAACAACTTTAAATAAAAACAAAA
>NZ_LIQH01000020.1 GCF_001418085.1 Lacinutrix algicola | reverse complement strand
TTTTTTTATATAGATTTCTATAATTCTTAAAACTTGATTTTTAATGCTTCAAACAAATGGCTCATTGTCCAAGCAGGACCAATCATTAAAAATTGAACATCTTTTAAAAATGATGGTTTTTTTCCTTCATGGTTATGTCCAACAAACTGTACAATCCATGCAATTACAAAAATAGCAACCATTATCACCCAAACTGGTGCAATATTAGCACTTGCAATTACATTTATTCCTAAAAGGACTAAAGCTGAAAAAACTAACATTCCTATAAAAAGCGTTACAGACAAACGTAAGTAATAAAACAAGCCCAAAACTATAATTAAAGTTCCTAAATGCATAAAAGGAGCTAACCAAGTTGGTACAACTTCTTGCAAAAAAGAACCTATTGGTATAGCAGAAAACAGTCCTATAAGGCTAAAGAAAATAGCTGGCACACAAAAGTAATGTACAATTTTATTAAATTTTGTTTGGTGACTTTCTCCATATTCAGCTAAAAGACTATCTATTTTTCTCATACTACTATTTATTAAATGAATGGTTTCAAAGAAACCTACAACAAAAATATGTTATTTTTACTTTAAATCTACGACAGAACTGTTATATGGAAAAATATTTAGACATCATAAAAAATGCTTATTCTGGCTATTGGAATTATCTTAAAAACGAAATTATTACAATAAACCATTGGGATAATTATTTTTATGGTTTAATTTTTATTTCAATTTTAGTTTGGATACTTGAAATCGCATTTCCCTGGAGAAAAGATCAATCTATTTTTAGAAAAGATTTTTGGTTAGATACATTTTACATGTTCTTTAATTTCTTTATTTTAAATCTTATAATACTCATTGCGTTAACAGACACTACTGCAGCTTTTTTTAATGATATTTTAGGATTGGTAGGACTTTCAGTCTCAAGTTTTCAGTTGTTTGATGTTGATGATTTACCATTATGGTTAGGCTTACTAATCTTTTTTATTGTGAGTGATTTTTCTCAATGGAATACACATAGATTATTACACCGTTTTACTTGGCTTTGGAATTTTCATAAAGTTCACCATAGTGTAAAAGAAATGGGATTTGCTGCACATTTACGTTACCATTGGGCAGAACCTATTCTATATAAATCTTTACTTTATATTCCTATTGCTATAATTGGTGGTTTTGATGCGCAACATGTTGCTATTGTTCATTTCTTTAGTATTACAGTAGGTCATTTAAATCATGCTAACTTAGGTTGGGATTATGGTGTTTTAAAATATGTTTTTAATAATCCGAAAATGCATATTTGGCATCATGTAAAAAAACTACCTGAACATGCAAGGTTTGGAGTAAACTACGGACTAACATTAAGCACTTGGGATTACCTATTTAAAACAGACTACATACCACATAACGGTAGAGATATAGAGCTTGGTTTTGATGGAGACGAAACATTCCCAAAAGATTTTATCAGTCAAGAATTATACCCATTAAAAAAATGAGATATTTAATATTATTAGTATTTGCTTTAATTTTATCATCGTGTTCCAGCACAAAAAAGATAGTAGATAACACTCCAAAACAAGAGAGTAAAGAAGTGGTTGAAGTTAAAAATGAAGCAACACCACAAGTTGAAGACATTCCTGTTACGACCGAAGTTCCAGAAAAAACTGAAGTTACTACCGAGGTTAAAGACATCACTGTACAAGAAACTATAATTGCTAGTACGGAAGCTTTTAATCACAATATATGGCACAAGCTACTAACACAACATGTATCTGATGCAGGGAATGTAGATTACAAAAGCTTTAAGTCTAATAGAAAGCCTTTGACCAATTACATTACATCGTTAGGAAAAAATATGCCTATAGACACATGGAAAAAAGAAGATAAATTAGCATACTGGATTAACGCTTATAACGCATTAACAATAGACTTAATTCTTAGAAACTATCCGTTACAAAGTATAAAAGACATCAAAGATCCTTGGGAACAACGTTTATGGAAACTAGGTGATAAATGGTATAATTTAGAAGAAATAGAACACCAAATACTACGTAAAATGGAAGAACCAAGAATTCATTTTGCTATTGTATGTGCTTCATTTTCTTGTCCTAAATTACAAAACGAAGCTTTTACAGCTTTAAACTTAGATACTCAATTAACGAATGCTACTAAAGAATTTTTATCTGATAAAAACAGAAACGACATCTCTCAAAGCGATCTTAAATTATCTAAAATTTTTAAATGGTTTAAAAAAGATTTCGAACAAAATGGTTCTTTAATAGACTTTTTAAATAAGTATTCGGATATTTCAATTTCAGAAAAAGCAAACAAATCGTATTTAGATTATAATTGGGATTTAAATAATTAAAACTTTGTCATTCCTGCGAAGACAGGTATTCACAAAACAAAAAACTTAAAAGCAGATTCTTGACTTCGCAGGAATGACAGAAGGTGAAACTTATGATTTCGATAGTAATTCCTATTTTAAATGAAGCCGATACTATTGAAAAACTTCTTTTTCATCTTATCGATAATGCTTCGTTACAAAACATACAAGAAATTATTGTTGTAGATGGCGGCAGTACAGATGGCTCACAAGAGATTGTAGAGTGTTTAGATTTAAAAGTCAGGCTTATTCACTCTAAAAAAGGAAGAGCCAAACAAATGAATATTGGTGCAAGTGTAGCAAAAGGTGAGATTTTATACTTTTTACACGCAGATTCCTTTCCTCCAACCCATTACGATAAATATATTATAGATGAAGTAAAAGAGAACAATCAAGCAGGTTGTTTTCGTCTAACCTTCAATAATAACCATTGGTGGTTACGTTTAGCAAGCTGGCTTACACAATTTTCTTGGCGTGCTTGTAGAGGTGGTGATCAAAGTCAGTTTATTACCAAAGCATTATTTGAAGATATTGGTGGATTTAATGAAAAATTCACCATTTATGAAGATAACATCTTAATTAACGAGCTTTATAAACGTAATGAATTTGTAGTTATCAATAAGAAAATAAAAACTTCTGATAGGCTTTACAAACGTCATGGCATATGGAAACTACAATATCATTTTTGGGTAATTTATCTAAAAAAATGGTTTGGTGCCAGTGCTAATGATTTACATGTTTATTATAAAAAAAACATAGCCTAACATTTTCATTTCAACTAAAACTAATTTGCCTAAAGTCGTATTATAAAGAAGCTTTTTTTTAAAAGTATTGCCCAATACCAAAAACTAAACCTTGTGTTTCTCCTTTGGTAATACCAAAACCGTAATCTATTCTAAAAATAGCATTAAATATACGTTTATGTATAAAACGTAAACCTAAACCTGGAAAAACTCTAATATTTTGAGACTTCCCAAAATCTCCAAAATCACCTCCTGGATTTCTCCATGAGCCGGCATCTACAAAAGCATTACCTTGAAGTGCAAACCAGCTTTTATCATAAATTGTATGCCTATACTCAGTATTAACAACAACAGCTCCTGTACCTCTATCTATTGTGTTTCCAACGCCTCTTAGGTTTAGATTATTATCTACAGAAAAAGGCGCAAAAGGCGTCTCGTCATTAGATGAAAAACCAACACGCAATCTACTTGCCCAATTACCTTTATCTCCCACTCTTTTATAATAATGGAAATCATTCCAAGCAATAATAAACTCTGGTAAGTCATTACTAGTAGATGTAACATACTGCGCATTAAAAACACTTTTAAAACCCGAAATGTATTGATAATAATAATCTAAATTATTATATTCATAAATACCTTTATACAATAGTTTCTTTACAGATAACTCTTGAGGTACAGATGGATTAGTTGCTCCACTTAAATAATTATATTCTTCAAGAAAATAATTAATTCCAAACTCAAAACGGTTTTTAAAATTTGGTTGATATAATGCAAGCAACTCATAAGATTTGTTTCTGTATTTATAATCAGACGTTGTATTATCGAAAAACACAGGTTCTTTAGTATTTAGATCTTGATGATTAATAGCCAAACCTAACTCTCTGCTAAATAGAAATGGTGCTCTTAAATTAATACCATAAGAACTAAAAATGTCTTTTTGATAAAAACCACCAAAAGCAATATTCTGTCCAAGTGCATTGAACTCATATAATCCTAATCTATATGCGAACTCATCATCGTTGGTAGTATAAATATTTACTGAAGGAATAATAGTAAAATTCTCTTCAATATTATAAAACACATTATAATTATCATCATTTGAAAGAAAAACTTGATAATAGGCATGAGCAACAGCTGGTAAGCGCTTTAATCTTTTAATATCCTCATCTAAAATTGTAGAATCCAATACCGCACCTGTTCTCGCTTTAGATATTTTTTTTACAAATGAAGACTTCAGTTTTTTATTACCTTGAACCTTTAAATCTAAAATCACTTTCTCTTGCGCAATAGTAACGTTGAAAAAAAAACTAAATAAGAAAAGAAGAGCTATACTATATTTCATTTTGTGTTAAAAGCTTTTTTGAGACACTAAATTAACCCAATTATCTAGGCTAACATCCATTAGTGTAAAATTATAATTTAAATTGTTTTCTAATTCTGGAAAACCTTCAGTTATATTTAAGACCACATTTGAAACATCGTAAAACTTAAAATTATTTTCATAAGTATAAGTTCCAGAAACCAAATCATCATTAATATTAGAAACAACTTGAAAGTATATGGCATTGTCTCCAATTGCATTTGCTTCCCAGGAAAAATGAGGCATTAATGCTTCCTCTAAATCAATAGTAATAGCAGCATTCCAAACGGTTGCCTTTTCTATTTGTTTTGTACGAATAGGATTGGAAATTTTAATCTCGTTATTTAATTCGTATGTAACAACAATCCATTTTTCTGTAGAAGTCTGCCTTGTAAAAAGACCTAAATAACCATTAAAAAAAGCATCACTTTCCATAACAACACGTTTATACTTAGAATACTCAAATTTATTAACAGTAGCTGTTTCAGTCTCATAAAAACGAACATCTGTTGCTCCTGTTTCCGGATAATAAAAAGTTAAAATAGTATTGCTATCATTTTCAGCACTCGCAGCACAAGCAATTACAGATCCCATTTCTGTAATTCGATTTTTCATATACTCAGATAACACATTTGAATCTAATGCAATATCATCGTCATCATTAGAGCATGAGACAAAAAATAAACTAATTACTATTAATGTTAATATTCTCATTTCTGGTTTTCAAAATGTGATTTAATTATTTTCTCTACAGGCTTGTTTTGTGGTGTAAATCTATTGTCCTTCTCACCACCAACATTAGCATGGTCATGAAACCATTTCCATACAAAACCACCTGCAAACCAATCTTCTTTCCAAAAAGCATCAAAAAGAGCTTTAGTAGCATTATTCTGTGCTTCAAGATTTACAAAACCGTCACTTCTATCAGATTTCCAAGGCTCTTTACCTGTATAATCTATACTTCTGTACCCATATTCTGTAAACAAAATTGGTTTTTTATTTCTATCTGATACTTCTTTTATTACTGGCTTATGCATTCTCCACCCTTCTAAACACTCTTTTACAGTTGGTGTTTTGCTATCGCTAACAGGAAAATATGCATCTACTCCAATATAATCTAATTCGCTCCAAAAAGGAGTACGTTTAAACTCATCCCAATTGGCTGCGTAAGTTAATTTCCCTTTGTAAACCTTTTTTATATCTACAATTAATGTATTCCAAAACTCTGGTCTATTACTTACAAATTGCTCTAATTCTGTACCAATACAAAAAATATCTGCGTTAATATCTTGTGCCAACTTAGCATACTCTAAAATAAAACCCGAATAAGATTCTTCTAACTTTCGCCAATTATTTTCGGTTTCCATTTGTATATAGCCCGTAAATTGACCTCTTGATACCCAAATTTGAGGTTTAAGCATTATTTTTATGCCTTTAGCATCTAAACTTTTTGCATACTGCTCTACACCTACTCTACTCTCACCGTACCATTGTTGTTTGGTATTGTAAATAACTTCTGGATTATTTAAATTTTTAATAAACCCAAAAGGCATCACTGCTGCAAAATTGGCGTTGATTTCTACCACAGGATTTACATGCTCCTCTGTAATTGCTGTTCTAGAAGCGACAAAACTTACACCATTAATTTTTGTTTGCGATGTGCAAGATTGCAACATACAAAATAGAGATAAAAAAAGAAGTTTAATGTATTTCATAGAGTTCAATTATTCACGAAATATAAGAAAAAGATCCCGCTAATAAAGCGGGATAATTTATCTATACAATTTTATTTAAAATGTAACTTATTAGAATAAAGCTCTAACACCTAAGCTAAAAGTATTCCCCAATCCTTGAAAATTATTACCTCTTACAATTTTACCATAAGATGCTTCAAGATTTAATGTTTGTGTTAATTGGTACTTTCCACCAAAACCTAATTGTGTATAATTTTGTTCAAATTCGTTACCCAAATCTATTAAAAATGCTTGTTGTGCATTAACAAATAATGTAGACTTAGCTGAAGGAAAATAACTTAAAAAAGCACTTACAGGCAAAAACAAACTATTGTTTGCAAAACGCTCTCCAATATTAACGGCTTCACCACTTTCTATAGCATCTGTACTAGATTCTCCAAAGTTAAAACCAAAATCGGCCTCTGTGAATATTTGCCAATCTCCACCTCCAAAAGTTTTATCGTAGAAAAACTTAGTTTCCCAAAACGTACTTCTTTTATCTAAATATGCAGAAACTGCTTCATCTTTAAATATTGGTAAGTAAAGAGAACTAGTAATAGAAAAATTAGGCACACTTGCAAAAGGTTGAACTCTTATAGATGGTGCAATAGTTGTAAAACCACTTCTAGAATCGGTACCATTATTATCGAAATCGAAAACACTAAATGCACTTTGTCCTCCGTAATTATTTGCTCTAACCTGTACAATTAAACCAACGTTAATTCTAGAATCATTACTTACACCTGTGTAAACCTCTGTAGTATTAGTAAAAAAGTTTTGTCTGTCAATATCAAAAGATTCTCCTGTGCCTTCTCCTGTACTTTTTGTTTGCGTATAAAGACTATTAAAAAATTTAATATCCCATTGTCCTTTATTTAATAATTTACTAGGTGTAAATTCTTGTACATTACTTCTTGTAGTTTCTTCATCTTCTTGCGAAAATCCTAAAAAGTTAATCGTTAATATTAACGTTAGTGCTATAATTTTTTTCATTTTTCTGGTTTTATTTTAGTCTTAATTTATTATTGTTTGTTTATTCTCCAATCGTATTCAAAATACGTTAGCTTATAATCTGTTGGTATTTTCTCTGTTCTAATAGTATTAATGTATTCTATCTCTGTTTTACCATTCATAATAAAATCTTCTTTATACCATTCTAAAATTTTAGAACCTGCAACACGCTTCTTTTTAGCATTCACTTTAATAAAATAAGTACCATTTAAAGCTAATTTTGCTTGTTTTTGTAATTGAGTCTCTAATGTACTTGGCAAATAAGCTTTATTTATTAACGGAGGACAACCTACGGCTCCACAGACTAATACAAAATGAAAACGAGGATCTTTAAACTGAGCTCTTAAAAGTTTATGTTCAATATCGTTTAACACTGTACTTTTACCACCTAAACTATGTTTTGTTTTATCAAAAAAACCCTTATCATCTAAAGGTGATTTTGTAGGATAATTATCTACTAAACCTTTAATTACAGATAAGTTGTATGCGTTTATCCAAAAGGCTTGGTAATTTTTAGCATCACTTTTAGCTACATTAATTCCAGCTGCTGTTTTTAATGCTTCGTTAAGAGCACTTCTATCTTTTTTAATGGCATCGTAATCCACTTTACCATTTAAAACATTCGCTTTAAAAAAAGCATCTGCTTGTTTATAAAATACATCTAGGTTTTGCGCTTTCGCGGAAAAGCCTCCTAATAAAATTAATGCTACTACTATTATATTTTTCATTTCAGTCTTTTTTAATCTTTTAATATTTCTGAAAAACTTCAGATAAAATTTACGTTCTAATCGTTATAACTTTTGCTTCAGTCTATAACCCTTTCAAAAACTTTCAAAAAAATGTTAAAAAAATTAACGTCTCATCCATCCTATCAACCTTACAATCACCAGTAATTTATATCTATTCTAAATACCATTTTAATATTAAGTTTTTATCTTGTAACTCGACCTAGTAAGAATAGAATTAAAAAACAAACCAACAATATGGAACATGTAGTTATTATAGGAAATGGAATTTCGGGTGTAACTGTTGCCAGACACATTCGAAAAAATTCTGATAAAAAGATTACTATCGTTTCTGCCGAAACCGATTACTTTTTCTCGCGCACTGCATTAATGTACATATATATGGGACACATGAAGTTCGAGCATACGCAACCTTACGAGAATTCGTTTTGGAAAAAAAACCGTATCGAACTTAAAAAAGGTTTTGTAGAAACAGTAGAAACAGAATCTAAAACACTTCGTTTTGCTGGAGGAGACACATTACAATACGATAAATTAGTAATTGCAACTGGTAGTAAACCTAATAAGTTTGGTTGGCCGGGACAAGATTTAGATGGTGCACAAGGTCTATATAGTAAACAAGATCTTGATAGTATAGAGCGTAATGCTCCAGATAATAAAACCTGTAAACGTGCAGTAATTGTTGGTGGCGGATTAATTGGTATTGAATTAGCCGAAATGTTAAACTCTAGAAGCATACCTGTTACCTTTTTAGTAAGAGAAGATAGCTTCTGGAATGGTGTTTTACCTAAAGGTGAAAGTGCCATGATTAACAGGCATATTAAAAATCATCACATAGATTTACGTTTATCGACTAACTTAAAAGAAATAAAATCTGACGAAAACGGAAAAGTAAAATCTATAGTCATTACAGAAACAGGAGAAGAAATAGAATGTAACGTCGTTGGTTTAACTGCTGGAGTTGCACCTAATATCGATTTTATTAAAACATCTAATATCGAAACTAACAGAGGTGTTTTAGTCAACAGGCAATTAGAAACAAATATTCCAGATGTTTATGCTATTGGCGATTGTGCCGAGCAACGCGATGGTGGTATTGGACAACGCAGACCAATTGAAGCCGTTTGGTATACTGGCAGAATGATGGGAGAAGTATTAGCACAAACCATTTGTGGTAATCCTCTTGAGTATAAGCCAGGACATTGGTTTAATTCTGCTAAGTTTTTAGACATTGAGTATCAAACTTACGGTTGGGTATTTGCAGATCGTGGTCGCCCTGAATACGAAGAACATTTTCATTGGATTCATGAGGATGACACAAAATGTATAACCGTAGCTTACCATAAAGACACTAAACAATTTTTAGGAATAAACACTTTTGGTATTAGAATGCGACACGAAACATTCGATCGCTGGTTAACCGAAAAACGAGATGTAGATTATGTAATAAAAAATCTACCAGAAGCCAACTTCGATCCAGAATTCTATAAACATTTTGAAAAAGACATTCTAGCATCTTACAACAAACAATTACAAACAGTATAATCCAATAAAATGAGCAATAAAATAGATCACAGTATGTCTTTAGCATCACCAGATGCTTTAAACATAACCACAAAACAAAAGATAGCTTTAGCCTTTGGCCTAATAGGATTATTTATACTAGTACTCGCTTTATTTAATGTAGATTTCCCAAATAGAGCTGTTTTTTTAACACTGTCATTAGGCTTAGTTATAGGAGGTACTATTGTATATTCTAGAGAAGCTTACCTAACTAAATTAGAAGGTATAAAAAACGATGGTGTTTGGTTTAAATCTTTAACATCACGAGGTGTTTTAGGTTGGTCATTAGGTATTGTATTAACCGTATTTTATATTGTACTTTACTTTTTTCCTGCATTATTAGGATTAGGAACCAATGGAGAAGCAAATACAGGACTTATTGCTCTTTTCGATCCTTTAAGTAATCTCTTAAGTGGTAACAATGCCAGTCAATGGTTTGTTTACGGAACTTTATATACCGTTGCTATTTTAGCTTTTGGATACAAGTTTATGTTAAAATACAGACATAACCGTTACCAACAATTACGTACAGGTTCGGTAATGTTTTTTCAAACAGCATTCGCTTTTGTAATTCCAGAATTAATGGCGCGTTTAAACTCAGATGATTTTTCGTTACCATATAACGATCTTAAAAACATGTGGCCTTTAAATTATTATGCTTTCGATCAATGGAGAGTAGACCAATTTATAAATGCACAAACAGTAGGATTATTTTTCTTAATCTTAGGTGTTGTAATGGTTTTTGTAATCTCGCCTTATTTAACATACAAATACGGTAAACGTTGGTATTGTTCTTGGGTTTGTGGTTGTGGCGGATTAGCAGAAACAGCAGGAGATTCTTTCAGGCAGTTAAGCAACAAAGGTGTTAAAGCATGGAAGTTTGAAAGATGGATGATTAACTCTGTACTTGTATTCTCTATAGTAACAACAGTAGCAGTAATCTCTACATATTTAGGTTACGACTCAGAAAAATACTGGTTTACTAAAAATGCTTTTTTAATTAGTATTGGTGTATTCTTAACCTTATTATTAGCAGGAATACTTTATTACAAAAGAAAAGAATTAAACAAAAGTGCTTTTAGAGGCGCTATTGGTTACTACATTTTAACTATTGCTTTTTTAGTATTCTATTCATTTTTCGACTTAAGTCAAATAAAAATTGATGCTAGCTATTTCTCTTTTGGTTTAAACCAAAATACTTATAGTTTTGATAGTGGATTAAGAAGCTTTTACGGGTTTGGAATTGGCTCTATATTTTCTGGAGTTATTGGTACAGGATTCTATCCTATTTTAGGAAACAGAGCTTGGTGTAGAATGGGTTGTCCAATGGCAACTATTATGGGAATCCAACAACGTTTATTCTCTAAATTCAGAATTACAACCAATGGCGGACAATGTATTTCTTGTGGTAACTGTTCTAACAGTTGCGAAATGGGAATAGATGTTCGTGCTTATGCACAAAAAGGAGAAAACATAGTACGTTCTAGTTGTGTAGGTTGTGGTGTTTGTAGCGCTGTTTGCCCAAGAGGTGTATTAAAATTAGAGAATGATAGTATGGATGGAAGAATTAATCCGACAGAAGTATTATTAGGAAACGATGTAGATTTAATGGACTTATTAAACAAAAACTAAATTTCCTTTATATATCTAATCGCGTTTTAGCTTACAATGAAAAACACACTATTCGTATTAATACTATTTATAAGTTTTAACGCTTTCGCGGAAAAAACCTATATAAAAACACATTATAAAGATGGTACTTTAAAAGCTGAAGGTTGGATTGAAAATGAACTTAAAACAGAGCATTGGAAATTTTATTACAGCAACGGAAACTTAGAAAAAACAGGTGAATTTAATAACAATTTATATGTAGGTTTTTGGAAATTTTATTACGATAATAAAAACTTAGAATCCGAAGGTCATTTTACAAACAGCAATCGTACAGGTTTTTGGACTTACTTTTATAGAGATAAAACGATAAAAAAAATTGGTGAGTTTGATAATGGAAGCGAAACCGGATTCTGGAAAGAATATTTTACCAATAGTAATTTAATGCGCGAAGGTTTCTATAGTAAAGGTTTGTTTACTAATTATTGGAAATTCTATCACTTTAGTGGTAAACTAAAAAAGAAGGTAACTTTGCAAACGGAGAACCTGTAGCATATTGGGCGAACTACTATAATAATGGTAACCTACAATCTGAAGGTCATTTAACAAATGGACAAGAAGATGGTTTTTGGTCTTATTATTTCGAGAATGGTAAGCTAGAAAAAAAAGGCGATTATAAATCTGGCTTAGAAACCAACTATTGGAAATTCTATAGAAATAATGGTACTAAAGAAAAAGAAGGTCATTTTGTAAATGGTGCAAAAGCCAATTGGTGGTTGTTTTACGATAATATGGAAAAAATAAACCATAGGTGTCAATTAAAAAACAATCTAAAAAATGGCTATTGTTTAATGTACAAACAAGAAAAACTAATAGCTGCAAGTAAGTTTTCCGAAGGAAAAAAAATTAAAACGTGGACCGATTTGGCCACTTTTAAGAAAGAAAATAAATTAAGTGATCTTAAATAAATGCCCAAAATAAAAGTAATTATACCTGCTTATAACGAGCAAGACTCCATAGCGAATGTTGTAAGAGATATTCCAAATAGTGTAGAAGAAGTTATTGTTATAAACAACAACTCTACAGACAACACAGTTATTAATGCTAGAAATGCAGGAGCAACAGTACTTACAGAAACCAATAAAGGTTATGGTTATGCGTGCTTAAAAGGCATGGATTATATTGCTAAACTTAGTAAAAAACCAGATATTATTGTTTTTCTTGATGGCGATTATAGCGATTACCCAGAAGAGTTAACAAAACTTGTAGCACCAATTATAAACGACAATATAGATTTTGTAGTTGGGTCTAGAGTTAAAGAACTTAGAGAAGGTGGCTCAATGACACCGCAACAAGTTTTCGGTAATTGGCTAGCTACTTTTTTAATGAAGCTGTTTTTTGGAGCAAAATTTACAGATTTAGGGCCTTTTAGAGCAATTAAATATAAAGAGTTATTAGCTTTAAACATGCAAGATAAAACTTATGGATGGACAGTAGAAATGCAACTTAAAGCTTTAAAGCAAAAACTCTCTTATATAGAAATACCTGTAAGATATAAACAAAGAATAGGCGTTTCTAAAGTCTCTGGAACCTTAAAAGGTACTATATTTGCAGGTTTTAAGATATTAGGTTGGATTTTTAAATACAGTTTCAAAAAGTGATATATTTAAACTTAGTCATTATTATTATTTACTCTATAGCATTGCTACTTATTTTCATGTATGCATTGGCTCAATTAAATTTACTATTTAATTATCTTTCTGCTCAAAAAAAGAAAGTAAAAACACCTTTTTTAGATTTTAACAATCCAGAAAAAGTTCCTTTCGTTACTATACAGTTACCTGTTTTTAATGAGGAGTATGTAATGGAACGCTTACTTGAAAACATAGCTCTTATAGATTACCCAAAAGAGAAATTAGAAATTCAAGTGCTAGATGACTCTACAGACAACACCGTAGAAACTACACACTCTCAAATTGCTGCGCTTAAAGCAAAAGGATTAGACATCGTTCATATTTGTAGAACAAACCGAGAAGGTTTTAAAGCAGGTGCTTTAAAGGAAGGTTTAAAAATTGCAAAAGGAGAATTTATTGCCATTTTCGATGCCGATTTTTTACCACAAACAGACTGGTTAAAAAAAACAATTCCACATTTTACAGATAGCAACATTGGTGTTGTACAAACACGTTGGGGACACATAAATAGAAATTACTCTACACTTACAAAAATTCAAGCCTTTGCTTTAGACGCACATTTTACACTAGAACAAGTAGGCAGAAACTCTAAAGGTCATTTTATCAATTTTAATGGTACTGCTGGTGTTTGGCGTAAAGAATGCATATTAGACGCCGGAAATTGGGAAGGCGACACCTTAACCGAAGATTTAGATTTAAGCTATAGAGCACAACTTAAAAATTGGAAATTCGAATATCTTGAAGATGTTGTAACTCCAGCAGAATTACCTGTGGTTATTAGTGCCGCACGCTCACAGCAATTTCGTTGGAATAAAGGTGGTGCAGAGAATTTTAGAAAAATGATGTGGAGAGTCTTAAAAAGCAAAAACTTATCTCCTAAAACAAAACTTCATGGTTTACTTCATTTATTAAATAGTACCATGTTTTTAAATGTACTTATTGTAGGTATATTAAGTATCCCAATGCTTTACATTAAAAACGAATATGCACACTTAAAACCTTACTTTTATGTAATGAGTTTCTTTGTGGTAAGTACCATCATTTTCTTTATTTGTTATTGGCATATGTACAAACGCTCATATGGCGGAGGCTTTAAAAACTTTGTTAAATATATTGGAATGTTTTTTACTTTTTTCTCAATTGCAATGGGCTTTAGCTTGCACAACTCTATAGCTGTTATAGAAGGACATATAGGAAAACGCAGTGAATTTGTACGAACACCTAAATTTAATATCAAAACACTTAAAGACAGCTGGAAAGGCAACAAGTATATAAAAAATAACATTTCAATTAATGTTATTTTCGAAGGCTTACTAATGTTATATTTTGCATTTGGTATGTACAGCGCTTTTGTAGTTGGAGATCAAGGCGGAGATTTTGGTTTATTCCCTTTTCACCTTATGCTTTGTATTGGTTTTGGTTTTGTATTCTTTAAATCTTTAACCTCTAAAGCTTAATTTTATTATGAGCGTTTACAGACAAAAAAGTCTGCACCACGCTTTCCGCTATATCTTTTTTGCTTTTAGTGGCAAAAAAGGATGCCGCATCAATCGTTAACGCTGTCTACCAAAATTCAGCTCTTAAATTAATAGAATAGCTTTAACCGTGTTCAACTCAATAGTATTAAAAACAAAAAAATTACCGCTATTATTAGTCTTAATAAGCGCAGTACTTTATTTTGTTTTTGCATACAACCTTGAACGTACAGCACACTTTAAACTCATTATATTATATACTGCTGTATTCTTTATATTCTATAAACTTGTACAGCTAAATAAATATAATTTTAAGTTTTTAGCACTTACAGCTTTTATATTCCGAGCTATATTTATACTTGCAATACCCAATCTTTCTCAAGATTTTTATAGATTTATTTGGGATGGACGTATTATTCTTGAAAGCCTAAATCCTTATCTCTATACACCAGAATTATTTATCACAAATAATCAATTTCCAATTGCACAAGCTGAAGAGTTATATGCAGGAATGGGACCATTAAACGGAAGCCATTTTACAAACTATCCTCCAATAAATCAATTATGCTTTATTATCGCAGGTTTTTTTGCGAATAAAAGTATTGTTGGAGCAGCAATGGTTTTAAGACTGTTAATTATTGCTGCCGATTTTGGAACGCTCTATTTTGGTAAAAAACTATTAAAAAAACTTAACCTTCCGGTTCACAACATTTTATGGTACATACTTAATCCATTTATAATAATAGAACTTACTGGCAACTTGCATTTTGAAGGTGTCATGATCTTTTTTCTTGTTTGGAGTTTATACTTATTACATTGTAACAAATGGAAATGGGCAGCTGTTGTTTTTGCTTTATCAATTACAACTAAACTAGTTCCGCTTATGTTTCTACCTTTATTCTTTTGGTGGTTTTCAAAACGCAATACAACATTAAACCAAACAGAATTAGCTCTTAACACAACCAAAAACAAAAAGCGCGTTTCCTTTTTCGCAGGAATAACAAGGCTCATTAGTTTTTATTCCATTGTAATACTTACAACACTACTTCTTTTTGCTCCATTTTTCTCGACTCAATTTATAAATAACTATAGTAAAACTGTAGGCTTATGGTTTGGTAATTTCGAGTTTAACGCAAGTATTTATTACATTGCTAGAGAAATTGGCTATTGGTTTAGAGGTTACAACGAGATTGCAATTATTGGCAAAGCACTACCTGTTATTACCGTTTTATATATTCTTAGCTTATCTTTTTTTACAAAAAAAATAAACACAAAAAAACTAATTACAACTATGCTTTTTAGTTTTACTATTTACTTGTTTCTAAGTACAACTGTACATCCTTGGTACATTGCAACCATTTTAATTTTAAGCGTGTTTACTAATCACAAATTCCCATTGGTGTGGAGTTTTATTGTTATTATTAGTTATCTCGCTTATGCGAATGCAGATAACACTGAGAATCTTTGGATTATTGGACTAGAGTACTTAATTGTTTTTAGTGTTTTTATTAAAGAAATATTCTTTAGTAAGAAAAAACTATCTTCTAAAATTGAATCTTAAATTTATACCTTAGTTTTGTTATTAAGCGTTTATAACAAATTTAAAAACAGTAATTCTCCCAACAAACCATATAATGAATTTAAAAAATCTGACTTTAATATTACTAATTTTCACAATAATTAGCTGTAGCACAGAAAGCACTGTAAATCCAGAAAACTACATAGAATTAGAATATCAAAAAAAACCTACTAACGATAAAGTTTTAAGTAAAATACAAACAAAAATTAAAGGCTCTAACGATAGTATTGGAAAATTTATTAAAAATCATGAGCAAAGATTTACTTACTTCTTTTCATCAAAAACAGATTTAGATGCTCTTATAAAAATGTATCCTGATACCATACAAATTAAAAAAGCATTCTTAAAACAGATTAACGACAAACACTTTGTTTCTAATTTCGAGAGCTTAGTAAATGTTAAAAAACAAAATAAACCATTCTATTCTACAGAAGAAGTTATGGAAGTTGCTTCTCGATTTTTTCTAATTGTAAATTCTAAAAATACACTAAAATTAAAAATTTGTTCTAGCGAAAATGAGTTTAACGATTTAAACAGTACTAAGGATGTAACATTAATAGAAGCTATAACTTACGAAGCTATAATAACTGCCTTTGATGAAGAAAAAAGCGGACAACCAAAATTTATAGCCAATACTAGATCTTACTTTTTAGAAGCAATAAAAAATCCTGATAGTTTAAATAATGATGCTTTATCAAAATTAGCTAAAAACAAATTATATAAAATGATGGAAACAGATAAAAGCTTAAAACAGTTTATTAATGCGTATTACATAGATAATTCAAGCAATTTACCATTCGTTATTAAAAAAAGTGAATAAAATAAAACTACACTTAACAAGTGTTTTTCTACTGTAAAAAACTAAAGGCTACCAATTGGTAGCCTTTAGTCTGAGTATAAAGTAAATTACTTTTTTATTTTTTCCAATTTTGTAATTGTTAGAATTTCAGTTTCACTTTCAAAACCATCCTCATCCTCTTCTGTTTCAACTACAATTGAATAAGTTACTTTCATGTTAGTACCTATTAATGCTTCAGATTTTAAATCGAATGCTTTTAAAACATCTTCATTAACATTTTGAAACGTTATTGTACTTTCATCTTCATCGTCGTTAGTAAAAATAAAATTATAACCGTAATCTTCAGCACCATCATAAATAGCTGAGATTGTTTGCTCTTCTTGATCTATAGAAACTTTTTTAGTTTCAACTTTAAAACTTGATAGTGCTAACATAAAGAAAGCTACCATTACTACTTGTACTATATTTTTTGACTTCATTTTGAATAGTTTAATTGTTATTTAAAAATCTTTGAAAACTACATTTTACTTCTAGTAAAACACCGTAATCTCTTGCCTAAAATAGTATTATAATATGTTCGCTTTTTATCGTTTTAAAATTATTAAAATAGTTCTATTTTTAAAAATCATCATCACTTTCATCCATTTTTGGATCTTGTACAGCCTCTGGATCATTATCATCGAAATCTTCGTAATCGTCCTCGTCGTAATTATCCATAGTAACTTCTAACTTTGCACTTACTTTTACCAAATACTTTGTGTCTTCGGTAATAAGCTCTACAGCTTCAATAAGTTCGTTCTTTGCATTTTTAAAAGATACAATATCACGATCATCGTAACCATCAGGGAATTTATCTACTAACATCGCTAGAATTTCAGGAGTCAATTTTTTAAAATCGACTATCACTCGCTTTAAATTTTCGTTTCTGTTTTTCATTACTATTTTTGTTTATTTCCGCAGAAGCGAAAATCATATTTTTATTAATTTAAAAATACTATTTATTATCATTAACTCTAACAACATTATAAAAATCTTTACGTCTATCCTTTAAGTTTTTTACTGCACCAAAAGAATGTAATTCTCTTAGTAAACTTAAATCTACATCCGCAACTAAAATCATCTCTGTATTTGTAGTTGCTTCAGCTTTAATTCCATTGCTTGGAAACGAAAAGTCGCATGGTGTAAATACGGCAGATTGCGCATATTGGATGTCCATGTTATTTACATTTGGTAAATTACCTACACTTCCTGCAATGGCAACATAACACTCGTTCTCGATGGCTCTTGCTTGCGCACATAAACGTACACGAGAATATCCATTTTGAGTATCTGTTAAGAACGGAACAAAGAGAATATCCATACCTTCATCTGAAAGTAATCGAGACAACTCTGGAAACTCCGAATCGTAACAAATTAGTATCCCTATTTTACCTGCATCTGTCTCGAACGTTTGTAATTTATTACCACGCTGCATTCCCCAAACTTTAGCTTCATCTGGTGTAACATGTATTTTTTCGTAACGTTCTAAACTTCCATCTCTACGACATAAATAACCTACGTTAAAAAGGTTATCGTCTATTAATTCTGGCATACTACCAGTAATAATATTAATATTATAAGAGATAGACAGTTGCTGCATTTTCTCTACAATAACCTTAGTATATTTTGCTAATTCTCTAATAGCATCTGGCTCGTGTAAATGGTTATACTTTGCCATAAGCGGTGCATTAAAAAACTCTGGGAATAGTGCAAAATCCGATCTGTATGCCGCAACACTATCCACAAAATACTCTACCTGTTGCATAAGCTCCTCTAAGCTATTGTAGGTGCGCATTTGCCATTGTATTAAACCTAATCTAACAACAGTTTTTACTGTACTTGCCTTCTTATTTTGTTTAACATAATAAACGTTATCCCACTCCATTAAAACAGCATATTCGTTTGATGCTGTATCGCCTTCTAAATAACCTTTTATAATTCTTAAAGGATGAAAGTCGTTAGAAATTTGAAAGTTTAAAACTGGATCATGAATTTCTTTACGCTTAACCTTTTCTATATATTCTTTAGGTGTAAGCTCACTTTGAAACTTATGATAGTTTGGCATTCTACCTCCAAAAACAATTCCTTTTAAGTTTAATTCTTCGCAAACTTCTTTTCTATAATCGTATAAACGTCTACCTAAACGCAAACCTCTATATTCTGGCTTAATAAAAACATCTATTCCATAAAGCACATCGCCATCTGGATCGTGGTTTTTAAATTTATCGCCCTCAATAATATCGGCATAAGTATGGTTATCTTCAATCTTATCGTAGTCTACAACAAGAGACAAAGCGCAACCAGCTAACTTTCCATCGATTTTTATAACTACTTGTCCTTTTGGGAAAATAGTAGTTAAGCGAGCGATGTGATCTTTCTTCCAAAAAGAATCAAGTACACCACCATAAGACTCAAGTGTTGCCGATTTTAATTCCTCAAAATCGTCAACAGTTAAGTACTTTAATTCTATATTTTCTATTTTATGCTCTTCCATTACTCACCTAAAAGGTATGCAAATATTAAAGGTGCAACAATTGTAGCATCACTTTCTATTATAAATTTAGGTGTATCAATATCTAGTTTTCCCCAAGTAATTTTCTCATTTGGTACTGCACCAGAATACGAACCGTAACTTGTTGTAGAATCACTTATTTGACAGAAATAACTCCAAAATGGTGTTTCTGGACGCTCCATATCTTGGTATAACATTGGTACTACACAAATAGGGAAATCTCCTGCAATTCCACCTCCAATTTGAAAGAAACCAATTCCTTTAGATGAGTTATCAGTATACCAATCTGCTAAAAATGTCATGTACTCAATACCAGATTTTACAGTACTAGCTTTAAGTTCGCCTTTAAGCACGTAACTAGCAAAAATATTACCCATTGTACTGTCTTCCCAACCTGGGCAAACAATAGGTAAGTTTTTTTCTGCTGCAGCATACATCCATGAATCTTTTAAATCTATTTCGTAGTATTCTTCTAAAACACCAGATAATAACATTTTGTACATGTACTCGTGTGGTAAAAAACGCTCACCAGCAGCTTCTGCATCTTTCCAGATTTTTACAATATGCTTTTGCAACCTTCTAAATGCTTCTTCCTCTGGAATACAAGTATCTGTAACACGGTTTAAACCTTTTTCAAGTAAATCCCACTCATCTTGAGGTGTTAAATCTCGATAGTTAGGCACACGTTTGTAATGTGAGTGCGCAACTAAATTCATAATATCTTCCTCAAGGTTTGCACCTGTACAAGAGATAATTTGCACTTTGTCTTGTCTAATCATTTCTGCAAAACTTTTTCCAAGTTCTGCAGTACTCATAGCTCCTGCAAGAGACACTAACATTTTTGCACCACTTTCTAGTTGTGCTTCGTAACCTTTTGCTGCATCAACCAAAGCTGCCGCATTAAAATGTAAATAATGTTTTTCTATAAATTGAGAAATTGGTCCTTTAGTACTCATCGTCTTCGTTGTATTTGGCACTGTTATTTTTTTCTTTTAAAGTCTTATATTCATTATCAAAGTCGTTTTTAACATCTTCACTTTTAAACTTATAACTCAGCATTTTGTAGTACAATTTAGCTGCTAAAAAATCTGAAGATTTTTCGTCTTTATTAGGGCATAATTCTACAATATCAAATCCTACAACATTTTTCTCTTCGAAAACCTGCTTTAAATACTCTAATGTTTCATACCATAATAAACCGCCCGGTTCTGGAGTTCCAGTACTTGGCATAATTGAAGGATCGAAAACATCTAAATCTATAGTAATAAAAACATTTTCTGTCATTTGATCTATTGAAGAATCCACCCAAGTATCATCGATAGCCATTTCATGAGCAAAGTATGTTTTTTCTTTGTCCATAACCGTAGTTTCTATAACATCCATAGAGCGAATACCAACTTGTATTAAATTTGTAGTCTGGCTAGCTTCGTATACTGCACAAGCGTGGTTACATTTAGAACCTTCGTATTCTGTACGCAAATCTGCATGCGCATCTAATTGTAATACAGTAAGGTTTTTATACATTTCGTTAAAAGCACGAATAGTACCTATAGAAATTGAATGTTCACCTCCAAAAATAGTAACGAACTTGTTCTTTTTTATGTAGCTTTTTGTTGCCTTATGTACCGCTTCTACCATTGCTTCTGGAGAAGTATTTTCAGTTACAGAATCTGCAAGATAAACACCTTGTTTATAAACTTCTGTTTCTGTTTCAATATCGTAAAGCTCCATGTTTTCTGATGCATTTAAAAATGCTTCAGGACCTTTATCTGCACCTTTTTGCCAAGTGCTAGTACCATCGTAAGGCACAGGAATTAATACGATTTTTGCTGTATCAAGTTTCGAAAACTCTTCCGAAATACCTGCATAAGTTTTACTTTGCATAACCTAAAATTTTAAGTAAGTCTTCACTTTTTTGTTGTTCACTAAATAGTTTTGTTGTTATATTTCCGTCTGCATCTTTATCTATTAAAATGTGTTTTGGTGACGGTATTAGGCAGTGTTGCAAACCTCCAAAACCACCTATAGTTTCTTGGTATGCACCTGTGTTAAAAAAGCCAATATATAATGGTTTTTCTTTGTTGTATTTTGGTAAATAAATAGCATTCATATGTTGTTCACTATTGTAATAATCGTCACTATCACAAGTTAAACCACCAAGTAAAACACGCTCGTAACTAGATTCCCATCTGTTAAGAGGTAGCATTACAAAACGTTTGTTAATTGCCCAAGTATCTGGCAATGTTGTGATAAAAGAAGAGTTTATCATGTTCCATTTCTCACGATCGTTTTGTTGTTTTTGGTACAAAATTTCGTAAATGGCTCCACCACTTTCTCCAACTGTAAAGCTTCCAAACTCTGTGAAAATATTTGGCACATCTACACCTTCTTCTTCACAGGTTGTTTTAATTTGATTTACAATTTCATCTACTAAATACTCATAATCGAAATCGAATACTAATGAGTTTTTAATAGGAAATCCACCACCAATATTTAAACTATCTAGACTTGGACAAATTTTCTTTAAGCTAGTGTAAACCTTTAGACATTTTTGTAATTCGTTCCAGTAATAGGCATTATCGCGAATTCCTGTATTAATAAAAAAGTGTAACATTTTAAGGTTTACTTTTTTATTATCCTGAATTTGGTTTTTATAAAAAGGTACAATATTCTTGTAACCAATACCTAAACGCGACGTGTAAAACTCGAATTTTGGCTCTTCTTCAGATGCTATACGAATACCAATGTTATATTTTCCTTTTACTTGCTCAGACAATAAATCGATTTCCTCGTAATTATCTATAATTGGAATACAGTTTTTCTGTCCGCCATTTATTAATCGTGCAATGTTTGTAATGTATTGTGCACGCTTAAAACCGTTACTAATTATAAAAGTATCGTTATTTATTTTTCCTTCAGCTTTCAGATTTTCTACAATATCAATATCGAAAGCAGATGATGTTTCTATGTGTATATCGTTTTTTAAAGCTTCATTTAAAATGTGCTTAAAATGTGAACTCTTAGTACAATAGCAATAATTATAATTACCCTTATAATTATGCTTTTCTATTGCATTTGCAAACCATTGTTTTGCACGCTGAATGTTATTAGATATTTGTGGTAAATAAGTGAATTTTAAAGGCCCACCGTATTCTTCTACTAATTTCATAAGATCGATACCATGAAATTGTAATTGGTTTTTTTCTAGTGTGAATTCCTCTTGTGGGAAATCGAAAGTTTGATTGATTAAATCAATATATTTAGTATTCATTATTATTTAATAAAAATGTTAAAATTGAAAACAATTAAAAAAAGGACTGAAATTTAGTTCAGTTTAAATAATAGTGAAGAATTCAGACCTGTATAATTAGGTCTGTTGTAGGCACAAAGCCATAATTATGCTGGCTAGCAACAATTGTAGTTAAAGCGGAAGTTAGCTCTAAAATTCGGTTGCTTAATCGATAAGCTGCTTTTGAAAATGACTTCCTAATGTCCAAAAGCCCGAACGTATAAACATGGTTCAATTTGTTCAGCTATAAAACTTGCAAAAAACAAGTGTTATTTTTGTCGTGACAAATGAAATACTTTTTTTTGAATTACAATGAAAAAAGTTATTATTTTTTACAAAACCATTTCAAACACTCCTAACACACTAATAATATATGTGTTAGCACAATAAAAATCACCTATTATTTATCTGTATTCTGAATTTTCGAAAGCCCAATGTGTACCATCATCCCATTCTTTTCTAGAATTCCCATAATTATCATAACCATTATTTGCTTTCATCATTTTGGCTAAATGCAGTAAATTATATGTCATGAATGTGGTATTTCTATTTGTAAAATCAGAATCGAAACCAACTGGAGATTTTAATTTCTCTCCACCAAATTCTGTATCACCATAACTTGGTCCTGGACCTACTTTACCTATCCAACCAGAATCTGCTTGTGGCGGTATAGAATAACCGACATGTTGCATAGCATAAAGTATTCCCATTGCACAATGTTTAACACCATCTTCGTTACCAGTAACCATACAACCTCCTACTTTACCGTAAAATATGTATTGTCCTTTATCATTAGTTTGAGAACTCATTGCATACAAACGCTCTATTAATTTTTGTGCTTCAGAAGATTTCTCTCCCAACCAAATTGGAGTTCCAATTATAAGTACATCTGCAGCCATTACTTTTTCAAAAATTCCTGGCCAACTATCTTTATCGAAACCGTGCTCTGTCATGTCCGGATAAACGCCTGTTGCAACATCCTCGTCTATTAATCGAATAGTTTCGAAAGTTACATTCTCTTTTTTTAGAATGCTTTGAGAGACTTTCATTAAAGTATCTGTATGACTTTTTTGAGGTGATTTTTTTAATGTACAATTTATGTACAATACTGAAAGATTAGAAAATTTCATAGTCATGTTTTAAAGTTAAGAACGCACTATTTTTTAGTACCAAACCAAATAAATGGCTTTTGAATGCTATCTAAAATTACATAAAAATAATGGCACTTCTTGTCTTAATACCAATCCTTAAGACTGTTTTAACTTATTGTTTTACAATTGTTAACATAATTTTTTAAAACAAAAAAAACCGAGCATCGCTCGGTTTTTATAATCTTTCTTGACGTAATAGTTTACATCATCATTAACATTTGCACTTCCTGCTCTGTTAATATTTTCCAGTTACCTCTAGGAATATCTTTTTTAGTTAAATGTGCTATTTGCACGCAATCTATTCTTACTAATTCATGTTTAAAATAATCGAATATAGTATGTAACACAGTGTTACCTGTATTCTTAATTTTTATACCTATTTCGTTTTTCTTATCGTTTACATAGTCAATTTCTTCTACAGTAATTAACTTTCCTTCAATACGAACACCCTCACGAATTTTCTTTAAATCGTCTAGTTTTAAATTGCTATCTAATTCTAAATGAAATAAACGCTCAACACCTTTATTAGAACTTGTAAAACGAGATACAACTTTAGAATCGTTTGTAAACAATAATAAACCTGTAGAATTTCTACCCAAACGCCCTATTGGCTTTATACGAGATGGTGTAGCATTAGCTACAAGATCCATAACTGTTCTACCTTTATGCTCACTTGTTGTGGTTGCAAAACCTTTTGGTTTATTTAATAGAACATAAGCTTTTTTCTCAGGAGTTATTCTTGATCCATCGTAACGAACTTCATCATCTATTTTTACTTTATAGCCCATTTCTACGACTACCTTTCCATTTACACTTACTAAACCAGTTGCAATGTGCACATCTGCATCACGACGTGAACAGACACCTGAATTAGCAATATATTTATTTAAACGAATCTCGTCTGAAACAGCTCCTTTTTTAGGCTGAACTGCTTTTTTTCCTTTAGAGTTCGATTTATTTATTCCAGTATTATCTTTTCCTGAATTATTTTTGTAAGCTTTCTTTCCTCCATTTGGAGCAGATTTTCCTTGTCTTTGTCCGCCTTGTTTACTCATTGCTTCTAATTTTATTCTCAACTATTTTTGAGGGTGCAAAGATAGTTTATAATTTAACATCTACTATACTTAATTAATGCTTTGTTTAATTAACCCTTTAGTATAACTTATTGATTTCTAATTACAAAACAACACTTTAGTTTACCTGAGAAAATAAAGAGAGTAATTAATCTTTATATTCTACAGTAGATTGTCTTTCTCTATTTACTGAAAGTTTTGTTATATCTGGGCGTGAATAGTGACCTACTGGGTCAAAATTTTGACGCTCTTCGTAAACACGATTAAAATCTATTTCTTGAATTATTAATCCTTCTTTATGCAATACTGGCTCTACAATCCACTCTCCATCTGGTCCAGCAATACAACTGCCTCCATTTGCTAAAACATCAGGACATTTTTCTAATACTTTATCAAGGTGTATCATGTTCTCAGGAAACATTTCCTTGGTCATTAAACTAGATACTGAAACCACAAAAGAACGCGATTCTCTTGCTATAAAGCGTGTAATATCCTTTGTATTGTGGTCGCTTCCTGGCCAAACTGCAATGTGTAGATTTTCTCCCAAACCATACAAAGCTGTTCTTGGTAAAGGCATCCAGTTTTCCCAACAATTAAGTCCGCCAACTGTAAATTGTTTTAGACTATGCACCTGTAATCCATTACCATCTCCGGGAGACCATGTTAATCTTTCGTCGTAGGTAGGTTGAAGTTTTCTATGTACCGATTTTATTTCACCTAATGCATTAATATAAACAAGTGAAGCATATATTGAATGTCCTCCTCTATTTTTTGCACGCTCCATAATACCTATATATACAGCAATATCATGAGCTTTCGCTAATTTACATATACCGTCAAGCTCGCCTGCTTCTATTTGAATAGAGTTTCTTACATACTCTGCATGTAATTCCTTACTTACTTTAGTATCCCATTCTGCACCACCTGTTAAAGCTACCCAAAATGGATATCCTGGCACTAGTGCTTCTCCAAAAACAATAAGTTCGCATCCATTTTTACCTGCTTCAATTATAGAGTGTTCTACTTTTTTTAGTGTTTCAACTTTATTCAATAACACAGGAGAAATTTGTGCCATTGCAATTTTTAAAGTGCTTTCCATTATAAAATACGATTTAAAACTAAATTAACATCAATTAGTAAAATACCAAATACACCAGCCACAATAATAACTTTCAATATATTATGTAAAATAACATAATGTGTTTTTGTTGTTGATTTCCAAAGAAAAATTAAGAAAATAATAAGTAAAGCTATAGCTAAATAAAAGTAATATGTCATGTAACCAATTTCGAATTTGGTAATTAACAGGTATAGTGGAATTAGTGTTAAGACAATTAAAAAAGTAATCATTTTTTTAGACGTCTTTTCACCATATACCACAGGAATGGTTCTGTAATTTAACGCCAAATCTCCTTTCATATTTTCTAAATCTTTTGCTAACTCCCTAATAGCAATAATTAAAAATAAAAAAGAGGCATGAACAAAAATAACTGTATCAAAATTTTTATAATAGATAAAAATAGCAAAAAACGGAGCTATAGTTAAAAGAGCTGATACAATATTACCAACTATGGGCATTTTTTTTAATTTGTGAGAGTAAAACCAAATCGCAAAGATATAAGCCGAAAAGAATAACACAGGATTAAACGACACATAACTTGCCATAACAATTGCCGAAAAGTTTAAAATGAAATAAAACGACAATTTGGTGTTTTGACTTACCAATTTATCTAACATAGTTTTGTTAGGTCTATTGATTAAATCTTTTTCGGAATCGTAAAAATTATTGATAATATAACCTGCTGCAACAACTGCAGCCGAAGCCAATACAAGCATTAATAAATTTAAATCTAACAACACCTTTTTAACAGGGATATTGTGTGCGAATATGTAAACAGATGTTAGGTATTGCGCAATTACAATAACAAGAATATTGTAACCACGAACAACGGAAAACAAACTAAAGAACTTGAGTAGAATGTGTTTCTGCTTTCTAGTGAACATAAACTTTTATCGATAATTTTATGTGATATTGGGTATTCTCTGAACGTCTAGATTTTACAAAAATTGTAGTCTAAAAATTATACACTACTTCAAGCTTATAATCTTTAAGAGATTTTTCTGCCTTTATAATATCTTGAGTAAAACCTAAAATATAACCACCACCACCAGAACCGCAAAGCTTAAGGTAATAATCGTTAGTATCAATACCTTTTTTCCAAAGCTCATGAAACTGAGCTGGAATCATTGGTTTAAAATTGTTAAGCACCACTTTAGACAATTGCTTAGTGTTACTAAAAAGAGACTTTATATCTCCTTTTAAAAAATCTTCAACACAAGCATCTGTATGCTTAATAAATTGTGTTTTAAGCATATTACGGAAACCTTCTTGTTTCATGTTTTCCATAAAAATGCTAACCATTGGAGCAGTTTCTCCTGTAATACCACTATCTAATAAAAACACGGCTCCTTTTCCAGATGTGCTTTGTGTTGGTATTCCTGTAGCCTCAATATTATCTTTAGAATTAATAAGTATTGGCAAGCTTAAATAACTATTTAAAGGATCTAATCCAGAAGATTTACCGTGAAAAAAAGATTCCATTTCAGAGAAAACAGTTTTTAATTGTAGTAATTTCTCTCTCGTTAAATTTTCAAGAACAGTAATTTTATTAAGTGCATACTTATCGTAAATAGCAGCTACTAAAGCACCACTACTTCCAACACCGTATCCTTGAGGTATTGACGAATCGAAATACATTCCATCAGCTACATCAGCCTTTAGTTTCTCAATTTCAAAAACCACTAAATCTTCACTTATATTGTCTAAATATGTAGCAAATTTTATTAAGCTCTCATTAGATTTCTTAGATTCTTCATTAGGATTTTCATCCGTCTTTAAAGCGCCATTATAAAAATTATATGGTATTGATAATCCTTTAGAATCTTTAATGATTCCATATTCTCCGAAAAGTAGGATTTTTGAGTAGAAAAGTGGACCTTTCATATGTTATTTAAGTTCTTGGTTTTAAAGTTACAATTGTTTTGCACCAAAACCAATTCTATCGCAAATATAATGACCGTTTTGACAATATGCAACTAACTCTGTTTTAATGAACTCAATAATTGCTTTAGTTTCATTCTCTGGATACAAAATATGTACATTTGCACCTGCATCTAAGGTAAAACTAATATGTAAGCCTGTTTCTTTTCTAAAACTCCATATTTTATTAATTATTTCGAGAGTATTCGGTTTCATTAATATGAAATAAGGCATACTCGTCATCATCATAGCATGAAGCGTTAGTGCTTCGCTTTCAACTAGAGCAATAAAAGCGTCTAAATCTCCCGATTCTAGAATAGCTTTAATTTTTGTTATATTCTCATCTGCTTGCTTAAAACGTTCTTGAGCAAAAGGATGCCCATGCATTAAACCATGTCCAACAGTACTGCTTACTTGTTTTTCTCCTTTATCTACTAATAAAATGGTGTCTTGATAATTTTTAAAATTCTCATGAACTTTATAAGGGTATTTTACACCAAATAAATCGCTACTTCCCTCAATATCATCATGCTTTCCCCAAACAACCAAATCGCCTTCTAAACTCCTACAAGCACTTCCTGAACCTAATCTTGCTAAAAACGACGCTTTTTTAATAAAATCTTCCTCTGTTATCTCAGGATTCAACTCTTTTTCAATACTCATTAAACACAAAGCTAATGCACTCATTCCTGATGCAGAAGACGCAATACCTGAACTGTGTGGAAAAGTATTTTCTGTTTCAATTTTAAAATAAAACTCTTTTAAAAAAGGCAAGTACTGTTCAATTCTTGTAAAAAAAGTAGTGATTTTTGGCTCAAAATCAGGTTTATGAACCCTATCTAAAAACACTTGAAAAGAGAAGTTTTCCTTATTCTTCTCTCTTTTAGAATACGTTAATTTCGTTATTGTTTTACAAGCATCTAACGTAAAACTAATAGATTGATTCTCTGGTATTTGGTTTTCTTTCTTCCCCCAATACTTTACCAAAGCAATGTTACTTGGAGAAGACCAAGAAATTGTACCATTAATCTCTTTTATTGATAAATTTGTAGGAATAAACTTATTTATAGGCATACGAAAATGAATTTCCACAAATATAGTTTTTAATTCTATTTAAAAATCTCTATTTTGCCATCATAACCTACATTCATTCGGTTTAGTGATGTTTATCGATGAAATTTTACATAAAATCTAAAATTTGATTGTAAGTTAGATTAATTAATTCTTAGCAAAATAAACTAACATTAGCTTTTAGAGATCCCTTAAATTCTCTCAACTCGAAGCTTTAACAACCCTATATACAGGGTAAAACTATAATGGATAAAAAACAAAGAATTATTCTTACAATGCTAGAGCTAGTAGTTGAACAAGGTGTAAATGCAACACCTATGTCTCAAGTTGCTAAAGAAGCTGGTGTAGCTGTTGGAACTATTTATCACTACTTTAAAAATAAAGAACAAATTATTGAAGAAATTTACTCGATGATTTGTCAGGATTTTGGAGTTGTAATGATGGCTAACGTGCCAGAAGAAGATGTAAAAAAACAATTTGAAACTATGTGGATTAACCTATACAACTACTTTGTAGGAAACCCTTTAGCTTTTAAATTTATAGAGTTTGTTGGAGTGCCTCCAATTATTACATCAGAAATTAGAATAAAAAATATCCCTCATTTCATTCATATTAGAGATTTCTTCTTAGCAGCTATATTAAGCAAAGATCTTAGAGATGTAAACTTAAGGTTAATAATGCAAATGGTTTTTGGAAATGTAATTTCTGCAAATAGACTTAAATTTAAAAATGAGCTAGAAATGACAAATAAACAGATTAAAGATGCAGTAGAAATGTCTTGGGATTCCATAAAAAATACAGAAAAGCATTAATCAAGTTTTAATAATTTGCTAATTGTATTATAATTTCTTGAAGTAGCGTTTACTTTAAGCTTTTTCTCAATGCTAGCCATATTAAATTTTGTACGACCATAACCCACTGAAGAGTAGAAATAAATACAGTTATTTACAATTGAGAATGTTTCATTTTCAATTATAATTGCTTGTACCTCTTTAACAAGATTAGCATCTGGAACTTGATCTAATAGAATAAAATAGCTTTTAACTTTTTTCTCTTCTGAAAAGACACAAGAATCAAAAATAAGCTGAAGCTCTTCTTTTGTTTTTACTAATACAGGTACATTGAAACCAAAATGAGACTCAATACCCTTACTAATAGCACCTTCTAAATTTCTATTATTATTTTCTGAAGACTGAAAAACCACATTACCACTTTGTATATATGTTTTTACATCTTTAAAACCGATACTATCTAATACATCACGTAAAACTGCCATTGGTACTTTTTTATGACCTCCAACATTTATTCCTCTTATTAACGCGATGTATGTTTTCATTTCTTAAAAATATTTTGAGATACAATATAAGCGCCTGTCCAAGCATTTTGAAAATTAAATCCACCAGTAACGGCATCAATATTTAAAACCTCTCCTACAAAATATAAATTCTCATGTAATTTACTTTCAAAAGTTTTAAAATTTACTTCCTTTAAATTTACACCACCGGCTGTAACAAACTCTTCTTTAAATGTACTTTTACCCTCTACATTAAAAATAGCTTCTGTAAGTTGATTTGCTAAATTTTCTATTTGCACTTTTGTACAATCTGCCCATCTTGTTTCTGTGTCTATTTGAGAAGCTAACACTAATTGATACCACAATCGTTTTGGCAAATCGAATTGCGTATAATTTATCACTTTCTTTTTATTAAGCTCTTTCTTAATCTCATTTAATTGTGATATTGCAATATTATAATCTGTATTTATAAAATTAACTTCAATAGAAAATTTGTAAGCTCTTTCAGCTAATTCTAAAGCACCAAATGCAGAGAGTTTTAAAATAGAAGGTGCACTCATTCCCCAATGTGTGATAAGTAATGGTCCGTCGGACTCTAAGTTTGAATCCACAACTTTAACACTAACATTTTTAGCAACAACACCAGGAATATCTTTTATACGATCGTCTTTTATGTTAAAAGTAAAAAGAGATGGAACAGGAGGAGTTACGGTATGTCCAAGATCCTCCAATACTTTCCATATTTTAGGATTACTTCCTGTAGCTACAATAAGTTTCTTACAAGTAAAATGATTTGTTTTTGTGTTAACTACCCAACTATTTTCTTTATGCTCTAGACTTATTACTGGATCACTTTTAAGCACCTCAACGTTATGTTTATTAGCTTCAGAAATGAAACAATCTATAATAGTCTGAGAACTATTAGAAACAGGAAACATGCGCCCATCTTCTTCAATTTTAAGCTCTACACCACGCTCTTCGAACCAAGCAATTGTATCACCTGTCATAAACGTATGAAAAGGACCTAATAATTCTTTTTCTCCTCTTGGATAATTAGCTACTAATTCTTGAGGAATAAACTCTGCATGTGTAACATTACAACGTCCGCCTCCAGAAACCTTAACCTTGGTTAACACCTCTTTTCCACGTTCTAGAATGGTTACTTTAGCATCTGGATTTTGCTCTGCTATATTAATTGCTGCAAAGAAACCAGAGGCGCCTCCTCCTACTATTATTACGTCTTTTTCTATCATAATCTATCTGGAAAATCGCCAATAATAGCATTTACATTATACGATTTCATTCTTTTAACTGCTTGTGGTGTATTCACCGTCCAAGTATTTATTTTATAACCTTGTTCTTGTGCTTTTTGCACATTATTTTTACTTAATAACGAGAAATTAGGATGTATTGCAACTGCATTAATTGTTTTAGCAAAATCTATAGCCTCATCAAGATTTGCTTTTGTAAGTACTCCTAAAGGAATATTTTTGTCACTATTATAAACGTCTGTTAATTCTTTATTTTGAAAACTTGAAATTATAAAATCTGAATATTCCCATCCAGAGTATTCAATATATTTATTAATAATTGCAACAGTTTCAAAAGCTGTATTTCTACCTTTTAATTCGATATTAATAATACATTTTTCATCTATTAAATCTAATATCTCTGTTAGCGTTGGTATTTTAAAATGCTCTAACACATTAAATGCCTTTAGTTCTGAAAGTGTAAAATTTGAGACTTCTCCGGTTCCATCTGTAAGCCTATCTACTGTAAAATCATGAAAAACAATTAACTCTCCAGATTTACATTTGTGCACATCTATCTCAATTCCATCTACTCCTAGCTCAATTGCTTTTATAATCGATTCTGTAGTATTCTCTGCAATATGTCCTTTTGCTCCCCTATGTCCAAATTTTAAAGGCTTTGACATTTTAATAATAGTTTATGATTTAATTTCTAATTTTGGCTTGATATATGCGCTACAAATATAAATTACAATTTATGACATTTACATTAAAACCTATATTCATTTTAAGTTTACTTTTCTTTTCTTGCAACACTGGCAACCTAGAAGTTTTAGCAGATATTGATGGATCTTTAGAGGAGGTTTCGGCTATAGCCATAACAAACAACTCTAGTCTATATTGGGTAATTGAAGATGCAGGAAATAGCAATATTTTATATGCTCTTAATAATAAAGGTAATATTGAAAGAAACATTACAATTACTAATGCTAAAAATAAAGATTGGGAAGATTTAGCAACAGACTCTAGTGGCAATATTTATATTGGAGACTTTGGAAACAACAACCATAAAAGAAAAGAATTTAAAATTTACAAGGTTTTAAAATCTGAACTTAACAAAAATAAAACTGAAGCAGAAATAACAACTTTTACACTACCTAAAGATTTAAAATCTCAAGATTTTGAAAGCTTTTTTATATGGAACAATGCTTTCTATATTTTTTCTAAAAATAATAAACACACAGATGTTCTTAAGGTAGAAAACAAGAAAGGTGAGTATGAAGCATCTTTTATAACAAGTTATAAATTTGACAAAAAAAGCAACAAAATTACATCGGCAGATATTAGTAATGATGGCAAAAGCATAGTGCTTTTAAACCATGAAAAAGTATGGCAGTTATCTAATTTTAAAGATGAAGATTTTTTTGGTGGAGATATAGAAGCGTTACCTTTTAAACATGATACACAAAAAGAAGGTGTTAGCTTTTTAAATAATAAAACCATCATAATTACTGATGAAACCAATAAGCATGATGGTAATATTTATAAGTTTAATCTTTAAAATGCAATACCAAAACCGAAAGAGAATCTTAAGCCTTCAACACTATTAAAGAAGTTAAATGTTCCCTGAACAGAATCTGCTGCAGACACCCAAAAACCACCTCCGTAATCATTATGCCACTTATCTGAGAAATCTCCTTTAAGCCAAACTCTACCCACATCTCCACCTGCAAACACTCCAATTTGCAATGGTAATGTTGAAGTTTTAAAAGATTTAAAACTGTATCTAAAATCGGCACTACCTACAAGAGAGTTCCTACCGGTAAAACGCTCTGTTCTAAATCCTCTTAAACCGTTTTCACCTCCAATATTTGCGGCTTGATAAAAAATAAGATCATCTCCAACCCTTACTTGTCCTCGTAAATCTGTTTTTAAAACTAATCTTCTATTTTTTGACAAAGCATTATAAAAACCTAAATTAGAATTAAAATAACCATAGGTGTTTTTTGTGTCGTCTGGCTCTGTTTTAATACCTGAATCTATATTAAATGTCATACCACGAGTTGGTACAATTTTGTTATCGAAACTGGCATAATTATAATTTGCTTCTAAAGCTGTAAAAAAGCGTCTATTATAGAAACTGTTATTTAGACTTGAAGGTGAAAAAGTTTCTATAAATCTATTTGTTGTTTCTCCAATTTCTATTCCTTCAAAAACTAATTTAAAACCATAATCACTACCAAAATCACCTTTTTTAATAATACCAACGCTAGCTAAATAAGTACTTGTTTTTACTCTATTATAATCTAAATCTAGTTCATCGTCATTGTTTACTGTTTCGTTTCCATATCCAAAAAAGTTATTCGTAAAATTCTCACTAGTAACTAATCCTGCTACATGCAAATTCCAATCTTTAAAAAGGTTTGCAAACTCTCCATCGTATCCAATACTAAATCCATCAGTTGCAAAAAAGTAACCACCTTTAAAACGGTGTTGTTGAGAATATGGATTACGCTGGAAGCCTTTAGTTGTTTTAATCATTGAAACACCTAGAGATATACCATCATCTGGATTGTATGCTAAACTTGGTGTAATTGTACCTGTTTTAACTATACTCTTGTTAAAATCGAAAAGGTTATTATTATATACATCTGTGAAGTTTATTTTCGCTCCATTATTCTCCTGAATTGTATTGGGTTTAGATAAATGATCGTAAACTCTTACTCGTCTTCCGTTTTTAATAATATAAGTATCGTTGTTTTGACCACCAATAATTCTTGTAAAAATTAAATTATTAGCTTTACCCGTAACTTCAAAAACATCATCATCGTCTAAACCATAAATCCATAATTCTTTTGTAACATCTTTATTATAAGTTCTATCTACTAAAACCTCACCTTTTTTACCATCGATAATTCTTGAAATTTTAACATTGGTTTCGTTATCACCAATTCTATTAATCTCGAAATAATCATCTTTATCTGTTCCGGTAACTATTACTAATTCGTTTAAATAATTATAGTATCGCTCTGTAATATCCAAAAGATTATCTCTTCTTCCTTTAAGATGCTTTTGAATTTCTTTTAAAGACTCGTCTTTAGCTTCAGTTGGTATTTTAGAAAAAGCATCGGCAATCACTTCATCTGTAATATTTTTCATTAAATGTTTAGCTTGCTTTATCCATGCAGCTTTATCTGAATCTTGAATTAAAACTTTATCCAGTTTAATTCCTGCGCTATTCATCCACTTTATATCTTTTAGTTCAGAATCGTAAACCTGTAGTTGCTTAGTAGAACCTGACAAAACCTTTAAAACATCTAATAATGCGCCATCGAAATTAGAAAACACTTGATCTCTATCTCTTGGAATTGGTTTAAATAATTTATCTCCATTCTCTTGATTAAACTGAGCCCATCGCCATTGATCTTGGTGTCTATCCCAATCTCCCAGTAACATATCGTACAATCTTGCTCTTATGTATGAGTTTTCGTCTATTTTATACTTTTCGTCTTCTCTTATTTTTGCAATAATATCATGAGTACTCTCTATATCATCGGCATAACCAAAGTTTTTTTCATCACTATAATTTTCTTCAGGACGTTCTTCAATCATATACAACTCACCTCCATACTCGGTATTATAGTCTCCCAAAAACTTATGTTTTGGAATATAATACAACTTTGGATTGGTATGATATACACCTGCAGCATGCGACAAATCTGGAACTGCAAAAAAGGCGTAAGGATGCGCTGCTGTATAAAAATCTAAAACAAGATCTTCTACTTTAGTTTTTTCAAAATCATTTTCTATATACGTTTCTTTAAACAATACTGTTTGCAAATATTGAGTCGCGCTTTTTCTTAATGCTCTCATATTTAATTCTCGACCATCTTTAGTTCTTAATCTTAAAGAACGTGTTTGATGGCCTCCTCCTGCTCTTACAATTTCTAGCCCTCCATAAAGAGTATCTAAAGTAGCTACTTTAGCAACTATTTCTGTACTATAAAGTTCGCGATATCTGTCTCCTAACAAGGTTTTATAAACACCAGTTTTCTCTGTTTCTGCTTTTGTGTAAATTGAAGTTTTAACTGTTTGCGAAAAAGTGTCTGGTAATGCATCTGTATTAAAAACATCTCTATTTTTTGGCAACACCTCTTTGGTAAACATTAATTTAGGATTCCCGTCTTCTGACACATACATACTAACCCATGTACTACCATCTTTAAAAATTGTTAACTCTGCGAAACCTTGTTGCCCAACAGAAAACAACCCATTTTTACTTAATGCAGCAGCAGATGTTTTTGCTCCAGAACCCGAAACAATTTGTTTAATCCCATTATTCTCAATGTACTGTAAAGAGTGCTCGTGTCCGGAAGCAAATACAATATTATCGTACTCTAATGCCATAGTTTCTATACGGTTCATTAGTTCGTTATACCTTTCGTTATATCTATCTTGAATAGATACGCCACCTTGTGTTCTTACCTGAGTTAATAAAGATGATAAAATAGGTAAAGGGATTTTTTTTTGAGTAGGATAAAGATGCTTACTAGCATCGTAAAAACCACCATGTGTACCGTTTGTATACATGGGATGGTGCATGGCAAAAACGACACGCTTATTTTGTGCTTTTTTAAGTTCACCTTCTAATTCTTCAAAAAAGCGTTTTCTTGTTTTTATTTCACATTTATCGTTAATCGTTGGATTTTTATTCCAGTTTTCAAGATACCACTGGCTATCCACAATAATTAATTGTACTTTTTCACTAACGTCTATACTTTCTATTGGGCAACCATTTTCTGGTTGAAATGTGTTTTTACCCAATACTTCTTCTATATATTTTTCTTCTCTTTTTACGCCTGAGACTCCATCTGCATACCAATCATGATTTCCTGGTATCATAACCGTGCTCCCTCTAAATCCTTCCACAGACTTAATTTGCGCATCTAAAGCATTTTCCGCATTTTCACGTCCAGAATTTTCTTTATCTACCAAACCATCTGGATAAACATTATCTCCTAAAAAAACAACAAAATCTTTCTTAGTGTCTTGATTTAAAATATGCTTATTAAAAGCTTGTAAACCCAAGGACATTTCATCTTTTGGAGATTTACCCGCGTCACCAATAAGATAAAACTTCCTATTTATTTCTTTATTTGGTAATGGATTAATAGCATTAACCTCATCACTATATTGAGCCTTGAAAGTGGCACAACTTGAAACGATTAATAAAATTAAAATTGTTAGAGTTATGTTATTTTTATTCATAAGGGAATTTACCGATTTTTTTTTTAGTAATTTGGTTTTCTTAAAATCTCAAAGATAATATGTCTATAATTATTGAAAAAGCAGAAAAGTTTGTTTTGGACCTTTTTAAAGAAAATCTTCCAAATACATTTATTTATCACGATTTTACACACACAAGACGTGTGTTTAAAAGTACAAAAGAAATAATAAAAAATTCTGAAATAAATGTTAATGAAGAACAAATTCTACTTTTAGCTGCTTTATTTCATGATACTGGATATATTAACGTTAGAGAGGGACACGAAGAAGAAAGCGTTAAAATCGCAACAGAATTTTTAACCTCTGAAAATATTGACCAAGATATAATTGCTGGTGTTAACAAATGTATTATGGCTACAAAGTTTAAAGATTCGCCAAACTCTAAACTAGAAGAAATTATTCGTGATGCAGATTCTTCTCATTTTGCTAAAGAGTATTTTAGTGAAGCTAGCGAATTCCTAAGAAAAGAATACGAAGTGCAGGATATAAAAAAATATACTGCAAAAGAATGGAGAGAGGAAAACATAAAAGTATTAACCCAAATCCATCGCTATTACACGCCATATGCCATTAAACATTGGCAGCCTATAAAAGATAAAAATATAGCTAAGCTTATGAAAAAGAAGAAAAAAGGCAAGGCACAAATGGATAAAGAAAAACTAAAAGCAAAGTACAAAGCACAATATAAAAACGAAAGCCCAGAGCGTGCTATTCAATCTTTTTACCGAACTGCTTTACGTAATCATATTAAATTAAGTGATATTGCAGATACTAAAGCCAATATATTACTATCTGTAAATGCTATTATTATCTCTGTGGTTTTAGCTAATTTAATTTCAAAATTAGACACTAACCCTTATCTCACTTGGCCAACAGTAATATTCACTTTATTTAGTGTAATTTCTATGGTCATGTCTATTATTGCAACAAGACCAAATGTTACAAGTGGTCAATTTACAAAGGAAGATGTAGAAAATAAAGAAGTTAATTTAACCTTTTTTGGAAACTTCCATAAAATGGATCTTAAACAGTTTGAATGGGCAATTAACGAAATGATTAACGACAAAGAGTACATTTACAAATCGTTAACTAAAGATTTATACTTTTTAGGAATAGTGCTAGAACGCAAATACAGATTGCTTAGAATTACTTATACCGTTTTTATGATTGGTATAATTATTTCTCTAATCTCTTTTGGAATTGCTGTTAAAAATAATCCTGGAGTTAACTTAAACGACGTGTTAGACACTACATCTCAAATACAAACAAAATTGCCTAACACATTAAAAAACGATTATGTGGTTAAGATTTAATCTGTTCCATTAAATCGTTATATGTATAATATTCTTTTTCGCTAGATTGTTTTTCCTTAGACTGTTTTTGGTATAAAATATTAACTCGTAAAGCTTTTAAACCTGTAACACCTTGTAAGTCTTCTAAATCAAGAATTTCAACTTCATCTCCAAGCTTACGCTTAGACTGTAAAAAGTTAATGTATTGCAAATACTCTAACTCATCTTCTTTCTGAGAGTATACAATAGTTAATTTCCCTTTAGTTGTAATACGTTCTGTTGTACCTTTTATATTGGCTTTATCTACTCGCTTTTTTACGACTTCGTATCTTGCATTATATGTCCCGTCAACATCAAAATGCTTCTCGTCTGTTCTAAACCTAATCGATAACGGTTGGTTAAACACTAAAATCATGGAAGCAACATCTAAAGCTATTGGGTATTTATGTTGTTTATTATAAAACGCAATTTCCATATCAATCATAACTTGCATTTGCCACAAACGCAGGTTATAAAGATAAATTTCGCTAAAAGAATCCTCTTTGGTAATAGATTCTCCAATGTACATATTGTGCTCTACTCCATCAGTTTTAAACCGTTCGAAAAAGTGAGGATACATTACCTGTGCATTAATTTGCTTTTTATCTAACAGAGACGACATGTTTTTGTTAATTAAACTTATAGTATCATCGTAGTTTTTTCTATAGTAATAAAGCACATCAAGATCTTCATCAATCTTGCTATAATAATCCTCAATATCCTCTGTTAAATATGTTTTTGTTCTTAATTGAAATTTAAAAAACGTTTCTATTTCATTTTTAAAAAATTGAGTAATTATTTGTTCACTGTCTACTTTAAAATCAGTTTTTAATGCTTTTTTGTAGATTTTTATTTGAAATAAAAGTTGTTCAAAAATTGGTAATTTTTCTGTTTTAAAAGCTTGTTTTATAATTCTTTCAACCATTTTAAGCTGAAGTGATAAATCTTTTTGAGTTGCATTATTCCTAGCGTCAGATGATCCTTTCACATCTATTTGTCCAAACAAAGGATATACATTACTAAAGGTAATTCTATTAAATGTTGGGTTATCAGTCCCATCATATTCCTCTTGCATGAATTTTCTTGCTGCATTCTCAAATTTCCATTTTACACTTGGATGGATTGAAGTACATTCTCTTTGAATGATGGCTTGAATTAAATTCTCCTCATCTCTTTTAGAACGTTTTACTGCAGATAATATAAATGGCATAACATCTACCAGTTTATTAGAGTTTATACTATTTAAAGCTTTAGGTGTTTTAGATACCAACTCTAAAACTGCTAATAACTCACCGTTTTCTGCTATAGGAGCAAAAATGGCACTTTTTACACCTTGTTGTTTTAAAATTTTTACTTGAGGTGCCTGACCTTTAGATTTTTTAAAACTCCTATCGACATCGGATATAGCGAAGTTTGTTTTCTCTTTTATTATTTTATCATAACTGTAATGACAAAATAAATTATCACACTTAAACTCTTCTTTAGCCTTTAATAAATAACTACTAATGCTAGAATCGTGCACTTTCATTAATGTATCTTCTTCCTTATTATATATAGAAAAACCTACTTCTAGATCCGTAATATTTAATAATGATCTAAACACCTTCTGAAAATCACCCATAAAGCCTTCGTCTTTACGTTTATTATTTCCTATTAAGGTGGTTTTAATGCTAGATATTGCTTGATCATCTGTAACATCAAAAATATTAGAAATTACAAATCCTTTTGAAAGGTAACTATTAGGTGGGAATTTTTCTTTCCAAATTTCTATATTATCAAAATTGTCTAATAATTCTTCAAAATCTTCTTCTGTTAATTTTGGAGCTTTATCTGTGGCAACAATTTCCATAAAATCTGCATTATACAAAATCTTATAAGTTCTTACAATACCATTAGCATCTGGAATCTCGTAGTATAATGGTCGCCTAAAATTAGCATTAAACTTATAACAAAGACTCATTATAATGGTGCAACCTAAAATATACCAATCGTTTTCTGGCATATTTTTTATTACTAATTGAAAATCTGGTCCAGCAGTTTTTATAATATTCTCAAAACGTTTTGATGCATTGAAAATAAAATTATGATAAGGTACACTTGCTGTTTTTATTTCATTTAAGCTTAAAACTTCACTAAAAGAATCTTGCAATAAAATTTCGATTTCCTTTTCGTGCTTTTTTAAAACTGAGGTTTTACTAAATCCTTCACTTAATATTGGATATAAATTACGTATTTCTAAAACACGATTAGCCTTAGCTGCAATAAATGGATCGCTGCTATTAGCTAATTCCTCATAACGCTCAATTAATTTGTTAAAACTAATCTGTAACGAAAAAGGTAAATTAATATTGTCGTTTAGGTCTTGAATCATTGTTATAAAATATGTACAAAAATACGCTTTATAATGGTTAGTCGCGTTTTCATTGAGTAAATGACGCGTTTTTTAATAATAAAAGCGTCCAGCAGTATATTTCTTCTTTTATCTGAGTTGGAAATTTTTTTATTCTATCAAAAAAATAAAAAAGTTATTCCTATAAATTAAACAATAGCACTCTTAAAGCCTCACTATAGTTATAAAAAAAAAGCCTCAACACAATGTTGAAGCTTTTTTTATTCTGTACGGGCGGAGAGACTCGAACTCTCACACCTCGCGGCACTAGATCCTAAGTCTAGCGTGTCTACCAATTCCACCACGCCCGCAACTTATCCCGATAATTCGGAGTGCAAATATAAACAATAGTTTGAATATTCATAATAACTATAAACAAAATTATCATCCTTTTTGTATTTTTACATAAACTCAATTATTTTCAATGAAAAACATAACAACTTACGTTCAAGAAAACAAGCAACGTTTTCTTGATGAATTAATAGAATTACTAAAAATACCATCGATAAGCGCAGACTCTGCTTACAAAAAGCACACTATACAAACTGCAGACGTAGTTGCTAAAAGTTTAAAAGAAGCTGGATGCGATGTCGTTGAAATTTGCGAGACAGAAGGTTACCCAATTATCTATGCACATAAAATAATAGATAAAAACCTTCCAACCGTTTTGGTTTATGGACATTACGATGTACAACCACCAGATCCATTAGAGTTATGGACGTCACCACCATTCGAACCTGTAATTAAAGAAACAAAATTACATCCAGAAGGTGCTATTTTTGCACGTGGTGCTTGCGATGACAAAGGGCAAATGTACATGCACGTTAAAGCCATGGAATTTATGACAACGCAAAACCAACTACCATGTAACGTTAAGTTTATGATAGAAGGAGAAGAAGAAGTTGGAAGTGTAAACCTTGCTAAATTTGTAAAACAAAATCAAGAAAAACTTTCTAACGACGTTATTTTAATTTCTGATACTGGAATGATTGCTAAGGATACACCTTCAATTACGACAGGATTGCGTGGACTAAGCTACGTAGAAGTTGAAGTTACAGGTCCAAACAGAGATTTACATTCTGGCCTTTATGGAGGAGCTGTTGCAAACCCAATAAACGTTTTAACAAAAATGATTGCTTCGTTACATGACGAAAATAATCACATTACTATTCCTGGTTTTTACGATAATGTAGAAGAGCTATCTTTAGACGAGCGTGCTCAAATGGCAAAAGCACCATTTTCTTTAAAAGATTATAAAGAAGCACTGGATATCGAGTCGGTTTACGGCGAAGAAGGTTACACCACTAACGAGCGTAACTCTATAAGACCAACTTTAGACGTTAACGGAATTTGGGGAGGCTACACAGGCGAAGGCGCAAAAACTGTAATTGCAAGCCAAGCATTTGCAAAAATATCTATGCGCTTAGTGCCAAATCAAGACTGGGAAAATATTACCGAATTATTTAAAAACCACTTCGAAAGCATCGCTCCTAAAGGTGTTACTGTAAAAGTAACACCTCATCATGGTGGACAAGGCTACGTAACACCAATAGATAGTATTGGCTATAAAGCAGCAAGTGCAGCATACGAGGAAACTTTTGGAAAAACACCAATACCACAGCGTAGTGGAGGAAGTATTCCTATTGTTGCATTATTTGAGCAAGAGCTAAAAAGTAAAACTATTTTAATGGGCTTTGGTCTAGATAGTGATGCTATACACTCACCAGACGAACATTTTGGAGTGTGGAATTACCTAAAAGGAATTGAAACTATTCCTGGTTTTTACAAGCATTTTACAGAAATGTCTAAATAAAAATAAAATGCCACTACTTTTTACTTTCCATAAGGTAAAAAATAGTGGCATTTTTTAATTTAAGTGCTTCTATTCTTTAATTATCTTTTGGCTAATCTCTTTTCCATCAACTTTTAAAGTAACAAAGTAAATACCATTATTTAAACCAGAAAGCTTCAATTTAGTCGAAGTTTCTTCAATACTTTGTTCCATTACTACCTGACCGTTTATATTAATAATATTTAATTCCGCATTATTAAACACCGGTAATTCAATATTTAAAATGGTTTTAACTGGATTTGGATATATTTTAAAGCCTTCAGCATTAAAACGTTCAATACCTAAAGTATTTACAAAAACACACTCACTAGTTTCTATACAACTACCACTAGTAATTTCCACCTTATAGTTACCATTAGTAATTGCTGCAAACGACTGATTTGTTTCTCCAACTATATCTATATTAGTATCACAATTTATCCATTGGTATGTTGCTCCTGTTTGATCTGCTGTTAATAGTGTTCCGTTTTCTGTTACGGTATTTTCTATATTAATTAATCCGGCTTTTGTAGCTGTATAAGCCATTACTAATTTTGTTATTTCATGATAGTAAGGCAAATCTAGAGTACTCACTCTATCTCCTGCGCTATGATAATGTTGCGTTTGGTCTCCAGTTTCCCAAGATTCTCCAACTAAAAGTGCTGAATATCCATTACTCCAAAATTTAGAATGATCACTAGCAGATGTTCCTGGATTTACAACATTAGCTGTTAAATTAAAATTATAGGTGTTTAATAAAGAAAGCAAATCATCTTTCATGGCAATAGAATTTGCAATAGGTCTAACATCTATATCAAAATCGTTATCACTAGCATCTATATCGTTATGTGCCATCATATCCATGTTTAAAACACCAAGTATATTATCGTTATTTGCATTTGCTAAATTCGAATAATGTTGTGCACCTAGTAAACCAGACTCCTCTTCGTCCCACAAAGCATAAACAATAGTATTATCTGTACATTGTGTAGACAAAATTCTAGCTATTTCTAAAACAGCTCCAGTTCCACTTACGTTATCATCTGCACAATAATTATCTACAGAATCGTAATGTGCGCAAATAATATAAATGTTATTGGGGTTTGTTTTACCTAACTGAGTCGCAATTATATTTCTTCCATTAGTATTAAATGCTTGATCTGTTATTGTAATATTATTTAATTTCTGAAACTGCTCCTTTAAATAATCTGCTGCTAAATCATTATTAGCTTGCTCTCTATTAATAATGGTAACTGCATTACCATTAACGGTTGTTGGCACTTCTCCACTAAACTCGTTTAAGGTAAGCGTAAGATTATCTAGACTTACTTGATTTATTAAATCTCCTACTGTTTGAGCAGAACTTTGTAATGAGAAAATAAATATTAGAACAACAATTATATGTTTCATTTTGAGTTTTTTTTGGCTAAAGATACTCTTTATTAAAACATTCTCATGCTCTACATTTGTAGAATAGAATTATTTGCTCTACATTTGTAGAGAACAATCTAAAAATGTAGAACATGCAGCTTACAAAAACCGAAGAAGATTTAATGAATTATTTATGGAAACTAGAAAAAGCTTTCATGAAAGACTTATTAGTAGCTTATCCAGAACCAAAACCTGCAAATACAACTGTTGCTACACTTTTAAAACGCATGACAGATAAGGGTTTTATAGCTTATAATTTGTTTGGCAACTCTCGTGAATATTACCCTTTAGTAAAGAAAAAAGATTATTTCTCTAAACATGTAAACGGCTTAATTAAAAACTTCTTTAACGATAGCAGCTCACAATTTGCTTCGTTTTTCACAAAAGAGACTAATCTTTCTAAGCAAGAATTACAAGAACTACGTGCAATAATAGATACTGAAATTAAAAACAAGTAATTATGGAAATCTTAATCTTAAAATCGGCAGCATGCTTAGCTATTTTAATAGCCTTCTATAAATTGTTTTTAGAGCGTTTAAGCATTCATAAATTTAAACGTTTTTATTTATTAGCGGCATTGGTCATTTCAATTGTGATTCCGTTTATTACGTTTGTAGAATATATAGAACCTATTTACAACGTTGAAACTTTGGTAACAAATTCGTTTACTATGCCTCAATATTTTCCAACAGAAACAATAATAGAAGAACCAACAAATTATTTACCAATACTATTATGGAGTATTTATGGGCTTGGTGCTTTACTTTTTGCATCAAAATTTGCTATAAACCTATTTGGTATCGTTTCGAAAATTAATAGAAACGAAAAACAAAAACACAACAATTTTATTTCAGTTTTATTAAACGATTTAATTGTACCTCATACCTTCTTTAGCTACATCTTTTTGAATAAAACAAAGTTTGAAACAAAGGCAATACCTGAGGAAGTATTATTACACGAGCAAACACACGCCAAACAAAAACACACATTAGATATTTTATTTATTGAGCTCTTACAAATTGTATTCTGGTTTAATCCATTACTCTATATAATAAAAAAAGACATAAAACTTAATCACGAATTTCTAGCAGACGAAGCTGTTTTAAAGCAAGGTATAGACTCATCAACTTACCAAGAAACATTGCTTCAATTTACTTCTACTGCAAACCAAATGCCTTTAGCGCATGCCATCAATTATTCATTAATCAAAAAACGATTTACAATTATGAAAACACAAACCTCAAGAAAAGCCATATGGCTTAGAAGTTTATTATTACTACCTCTTTTAGGTGGATTACTTTTTAGCTTTAGCGGAAGAGAACAGGTTGAGAAGGACGCTGAGTCTATTACAATAAAAACTCCAACTATTCAAGAGTATAAAATCAGTAAAAAAGACTACGCCCAAATTTCATATAATTATTATCAAAACAAAAGTGAAGACAATCTAAACGCTATATTAATGTCTCACAAAAAAATGGTTGAAATTTATACAAATTTAGAGTACAAAGACAAACTAAAAGTTAACTCTCCCGTAAACCTATCTAACGAACTAAGTATAAAGTCAATTACAAGAGAAGAAAAAACAACGACTAACATTCCTGTTTTAGAACTTAAACAAAATCCATTAAACTTAATCCTAAATGGAAAACAAACATCTTTAACTACAATTAAAGAAGATTTTATTAAAGTAACTAATGGAGATAAATCTGTTTTAAAAATTGAAGCAAAAGGAGCAGTAGATTACGATATTATAAAAAGTATAATGTCAATAATCTCTAAAGATTATCTAATAAACATCAAATTATCTGAGGAAGCCTATATACATGACAATACAGATTACTCAAGTCAAAACCCAACACTTACAGTAAACGGAATTACTTGTGATGGTTGCCAACTAAACCTATCTAAAGAAGGCATTAAAAACATTATTCTATCTACAACTACTGGAGAAAATATTTTAAGCTTTAAATTTAAATATCCAGGAAAGCCAACAGAAAGTATTAAAGGAAATGTTTTAAATGAAACAGCAGTAGCTTATATAACAGCTGCTAAAAAAGGTGATGTTGTTCAATTTTTTGATATTAAAACAGCTACAAAACAAAAACTAAAACCTGTTATAGTCACAATTGTAGACAAAGATGATATAAACTATTCTCATTCCCCAATAGTAAAAAAAGGTGAACAATCTATATTACCACCACCTCCACCACCTCCAACAAAAGCACCTCAATATATAAAAGGTAAAAAGCTAACCTTGAATGAAATTATTGATAAAACACCTGAAGGAGTAGAATCTGGTTTCGAAATGTTAAAAAATGGTGAATCGCATTATTTTACTGTGTATCAAGGCAGAAAAACATATTATAATAAAGATGGCTATATTACTGATGAAAACGGAAAAATATTACCTCCACCACCTCCTGCGCCTCCAGCTCCTCCAAAATCTACTGTTGAGCATGCAAAAGAAATGGCTAACATAAATGCTGATTTCTATTATAATGGCAAATCAATTTCATCTGACAAAGCAATAAAACTTTTAGAGAACAACTCTAAAATGAACATTTCAACCCATAGTAATAATGGAAAAAGAACTGTGAATCTATCAAACAAACCTATTACGACAGTAAATGGTAAAGTTGTTAATAATGAACCCCAAACAGGATCTCTAGATATAAATGGAGAAAGACATTTTTATTCTATAAAAAATGGAATAACCCGATACTATAATACATCTGGCGCTGAAGTTGATAAAAATGGTAAAGCGTTAAAAACTTCTAACAAAAACAATAAAGATTCTTTTTTTGAAGACAGAAAAAGCACCTACCAAAATGAAAGAAAAGCTAGGATTCAGGAACGTAAGAAAATCCTTGAAGAAAGAAAAACATTGGTTGAAGACAGAAAAAAAGAAAGAGAAACATTGCTTGAGGAAAGAAAAGAAATACTAGAAAACAGAAGAAATCAAATTAGAAGACCTCTATCTGAACAATTTAAAGGCATGGAAGCTAACGGAACAACCTTTTTCTACGAAGGCGAAAAAATCTCTGAAGCAAAAGCTATTGCACTTGTAAAAGAAAATCCAAAATTAAATGTATCAATGCAAACTAATAATGGAGTGTCAACAGTTCATTTATCTAAAAAAGGGATTACCACGGTTAATGGTAAACTAGTGAAAAAAGAAGAATAGTCCTTCATTTATTTTTAAGATTGATTAAAGCCTCTTCACAGAGGCTTTTTTTTTGTTAAATAGTGTAACAAAAAGCATGTTTTAGCGTTCTAATAGTCTAATCATCAATCAAAATCAATCATCATGCTTAAACACTTTTTTATTACCTGCTCTGGTGCAGATACAGACATTCTTAAAAGCAGTTCTAACGGCGAACAAAACAAATACGCAGGCATTGGCGCTACTGTATTTTTTACCGCTGTTATGGCTTTTATAGCTTCTAGCTATGCGCTTTTTACTGTTTTCGATAATCTCTTTGCAGCCATTGGCTTTGGCTTTGTATGGGCTTTACTTATTTTTAATTTAGACCGTTTTATTGTTTCAACTATAAAAAAAAGAGGCAGTATTATAGATCAAATTATTCAAGCATTACCAAGACTAGTATTAGCATTAATTATTGCTATTGTTATTTCTAAACCTTTAGAATTAAAGATTTTTGAAAAAGAAATTAACCAAGTATTACTAGAGCAAAAAAACGAACTTACGCTTGCTAACCAAGACCAAATTGCACTTCAGTTTAATCCAAAAACTAAAGTTTTAGAACAGGAAATTTCGACTTTAAAAAATGAAATAGTCACAAAAGAAACCGAAGTTAATGCACTTTACGCTGTTTATATTAATGAAGCCGAAGGTACTGCCGGAACAAACCGTTTAGGTAAAGGACCTGTTTATAAAGAAAAACGTGATAAACACGATACTGCTTTAGCAGAATTACAACAACTAAAAACTACAAATGCTGAAAAGATTACAGCTACAGAAATTGCAATTACCAACCTAAAAACAGATTACGATACACAAGTAACCACATCGCAACCAATAATTGATGGTTTCGATGGTTTAATGGCTAGAGTTAATGCTTTAAACACTTTACCTTGGATACCTTCTTTCTTTATCTTCCTACTATTTTTAGCTATTGAAACTTCTCCTATTTTCGCAAAACTACTATCACCAAAAGGTGAATATGATTTTAAATTAGAAGATCAAGAAACAGCTATTAAAACTTTAGTAGACCAAAAAGTAGCAGAACGCAAACTAGCACTAAAAACAGATTTTATAATTAACGATCGTGTTTACACAGACATTGCTGAAGAAGATGAATTGTATGAATACAAACGTAAAAAAGCACGGGAATTAATGCAATTACAAGCTGATGCTTTTTATAACGGACAAAAGAAGTTACTGTAATAAAAAAAGGCTTACCAAATTGGTAAGCCTTTTTTATTATAATTTAAAACGATCTATAATTTTTTAACGTATTCTGTTATAATTACAATTTGAGTTGGACCTACTTTACCTTCAATAAAAGTAGCATTGTCTCTATCTAAACGAATGTTTCTAACAGCAGTTCCTTGTTTTGCAACCATACTAGAACCTTTTACTTTTAAATCTTTAATTAAAACAACAGAATCTCCATTATCTAAAATTACTCCATTAACATCTCTATGGATAATTTTATCTGCTTCATCTTTATGCTCGTCTGTTAGTCTTGCAATTGCTAAAGCATCATCATCAAGATACATCATGTCCAACAAATCTTTAGGCCAGCCTTCACCTCTTAAACGTTGTAACATTCTCCAAGCCATAATTTGCACTGCAACGTGCTCGCTCCACATACTATCGTTTAAACACCTCCAATGGTTAACATCCATCTCTGTCTTTTTTTCTATTTGATCCTCGCAATTTGCACATAGCAAAACGCAAGTATCTACAGTTTCTGTTAATGATGGTGGAATATTATATTGTCTTGTATCTTTATTAGAAGTACATAACTCGCAAGTTGTATTGCTTCTATCTTGTAACATTTGAAGTACGCTCATTGGTATATTATTTTTGATATTTACAAATATAACAATTGCTTTGTGTTATGCCATAAAAAGAGGACTAAGATGCGTGTTGTATACTTTCAGACAAAGTACTCTTTACATAAACCTCTAGTAATTTAGCATTATTTGAATTAAATGTTACTTCTTTTGTATTTGCTGGAATTAATATAGTTTCTCCCATTTTTACAGTCTCTGTATGTAAACCTGCAGTAACTTCCGCTTCTCCTTCTACGCACATAAAAACTACAAATGAGTCTAAATTAGAATACTCCTTAACTTGACGCTTTGTAATGTTCAATATATTAGTTGTAAAATACTCACAGTTAACCAAGTTTGTTTTAGTATTTGGTTGTAAAGTATAATTTGCTTTTCCGTTTGAGTCGAATTGCCTTGTTGCTTTTTCTGCTAATTGCGTGTGTAACTCTCTTTTATGTCCAGAATCGTCTGTTCTATCCCAATCGTAAACACGGTATGTAATATCTGAAGTCTGTTGTATTTCGGCAGCTAAAACACCTGCTCCAATAGCGTGTATTTTTCCAGCTGGAATAAAAAAACTATCGCCTTTTTTAACTTGCTCTCTGTTAAAAACAGCATCTACATTACTAGCATTAATATGGTTTAAAACTTCTGGATTTACGCTTTTATCTTTAAGTCCTAATACAATATCTGCATTATCATCACTATCCATAATGTACCACATTTCGGTTTTACCAAAACTATTATGATGCTTTTTAGCCATTTTATTATCTGGATGCACTTGTACAGATAAGTCTGTTTTTGCATCTAAAAATTTAATTAGTAATGGAAAGTTGTAACCAAAATTAGCGAAATTATCTACTCCTAAAAGTTCTGCTTCATGATCTGATATTAACGTTTTTAAACTCGCACCTTTATAAACACCATTACTTACTTCTGAAATATTTCCGTTTACGTCAGATATTTCCCAGCTTTCACCAACATTATCTTTATCGGTATCTTTCCCTAAAAGGTTTCCTAATTTATTACCTCCCCAAATTTTCTCTTTTAATATTGGACTGAATTTTATTGGATATACTTTCATAATAATTGATTTAGAATTGATTTAGAATTGAGTTAAACATTGACGGTCAATAAATTGATTATTTACCTTTGTTTTTTTCAAATACTCTATTACAGAAAATAGACTTTGAAATAGAGTAAGCTTTATATCACGCCTTTTTAGAGCTTCAGCATTATAATCGACAATAACCTCATGGTTTTCACTTATTGCTTTTATTAAACTATTTAATCCTTTGTATTTAATATTTAGTAAATTGACAGAAATATAACCTAAATGCTTTAAGTTAAACTGACTAAACATAAATCTTGCACCTGCTCTTACTGCTGAAACGTCTGACTTAAATTTTCTTATATCCACTACAGATACATTTTGTAATCTAGCCTCTTTTATTTCTTGCAATGCTAAAATTGTATTGTCCTTACTTGCATTATTCACTAAACAAAATTGAATATCTTTAGCTTGACTAAGTTGTTTTATAAAAATGGTTGTGTCTATGTGTTTTTCGTTATTATGAAAAATTATTATGATACCTGTTTTCATGATTTAGGGATTTAGAAAGTTGGTGATTAAACTACTTTTAATTCAGTTGAAATAGCTTTTTTTACATTTTGCTTTTTGTTTCTATAAACCCAAGCAATTTGACCTAATTGTCCAACAATTTTTACTGAGTCCTTCATTGATAGTTTAGAACCATCTGCATGAATCCATCTTTTTAATGGTTGCTCACAAAGCATTGCTTTTGCTTCTTTTAATCCAAAGTGGATACTCATTCTTTTAAAAATTTCTACATCAAAAATCCATTGTGTTACAAACTTTTTACCAAAAGCGATATCAATTACATCTTTATGAAAGATTTTAGCACCACATTGTGTGTCTTTAAAGTCCATTTTTAAAATCTTTCTGATAATAAAATTAATAGTTAAACTAATTACTTTTCTAGCAGATTCTTTAGTAATATTTGCTCCCATTCTAGAGATGCGAGAACCACTTACAATTTTAAAGTCTGAAGTTTCGATAGTCTTTACCAAATCATCAAAATCTGCTAAGTCCGTAGATAAATCTGCATCTAAAAAGCCGATGTAATCTAAATCTTCTTTTTTAGCCATGTGTAACATTCCTAAACGTACAGCTTCTGCTTTTCCTCCGTTTTTTTCACAATCATAAACCGTTATAAAATCTTCTCTTCCTTTTTGTAATTCTTTTAAAACTTCTAATGTTTTATCTTTACTTCCATCGTTCACAAAACATAAATGGTATCCTGAGTTTTTATCTATATAAGTAATAAATTCCTCACTTAATAAACGCTCTTCTTCGTTATAACAAGGGATAACAACACCAACACAACGTTCTTGTATCATTACATCACTTTTAATCACTGTGTTTGGTCCTTCTGGAGCACCAATTAATCGTTTTACACGTGCACTAATTTCGTTTAAGCTTAATGGTTTTTTCATATAATCATTAATACCTAAATCAAAACCTTCAGTAATTGTTTCGTCTTTAGTATCTCCCGATAAAACCATGATTGGAGTTTGAGAGTTTTTTGTAATTCTTACATATTTTACAACTTCCAAACCAGAAACACCTGGCATGTTAATGTCAACAATAACAAGATCTGGATTAAAAGACTCAAATAACTCTAAACCTTTATTGGCGTCTGTCTCTATTTTTACTTCGTAACCTAATTCGATTAATCTTTTTTGTAAAGGCAGTAATACTAATTGTTGGTCATCTATTGCTAAAACTTTCATAATAAGTGTGTTTACGTGTTGTTGATGGTACAAATGTACAAGAGAAGACAGCCCTAAATTTGTAATTTAGTTTAACCTATAGCTATGTGTCGACGAATGGTAGATTGCTGTAGATAATTAAAAATCAAACCCCTATTATATTTATTTATCTTTACCGTATTATTACTGCTTAGGCTTTATATGAAGGAAACCTCAAACAAATTCTTAATCACCGCCATTCTTTTAGCATTGGCGTTTCATGGTAGTGCCATATTTTTTACTTTGGAAACTACTTATGACGCATTAATACACCTATTTTTTGCAGATCATTATGCAAATAGTTGGTTTGAACCTTGGAACTACGAGTGGTACACCGGTTTTACCGTACAAAGTTACCCTCCTTTAGTACATCAAACCATTGGACTACTGTCCATGATTGGTGGCTTAAAATTTGGAATGTTTAGTGTTGCCTTAATTGCAATTGTACTATTTGTTACTGGTACATATCGTTTTTCTTTAATGATAACGGCTAATAAAACAGTCGCAGGTTATGCTTGTGTATTAGCTGTTTTTAGTTCCTCGTTTGTAGAAACACTGCACATTTTTGGACAGTTACCCAGTATAGTTGGTGTGTCAGTATTAATGCATGCACTACCTGAAATTTATTTATGGCTAAAAACTGGTAAGAAATGGTATTTAGCAACCTCCTTATCTTTAATAGCTGTAACGGTAACCTCGCATCATGTTACGCCTATTTTCGGGATGATATTTTTTATCTTTCCTTTAATAGGAATGGTAATTATGGATGTTTCGCGTGAGCAAGTCAATACCATGAAAGAAGTGACTTTCAAAATATTTTTGAATAGCTTTTTTAAACTTTTTAAACGTATTGTAAGCTTCGGAATGCTATCATTAGTCTTAATCGTTGGATGTATTTTTCCATATTGGCTAAACTCCAAAGCCAACCCGATTACTCAGGTTCCCATTCCGCATGGTTCTCGTGATAATTTCTTAGAAATCACATCCTCAGGATTGGTGTTCTTTTTAATTCCGTGGGGAATTTTACTAATATTATTACCCTATATTTTTTATAGATATTACAGCAAACGCTATCTGTTTTTTGGATTATCAATAACCATTTGCACTATTTTAGGGACCGGAGGAACCACTCCTGTGCCTTTAAAAATGTTAGGCGAAACCGCATTTAATATTTTAACCTTAGATAGATTTACGCTTTGGGCCTCCATATTATCTATTCCTTTAATGGGCGAATTTGTGTATCGTTTTGTTGAAGGTGATTTAAAAGAGCTTATTCAGTCTAAATTTGGTGCTGTTTACCATCGTATTATTGGCGGAATATTAGCCGGACTTATGGTATTTATGATTGTATTTACCATGAGTTTAAATTACTTTAGACCGTCACAACCACAAAAAATTAAGATGTTACCTATTGTTAATTTCTTAAATCAAGATGATCACGATAAATGGCGCTTTTTAACGCTAGGTTTTGGAGATCAAATGGCTTGGTTAAGTGCACAAACTAATGCTATGACAGTGGACGGAAACTACCATTCTGCAAGACGATTACCAGAATTAACCACACGACCAATCGAGCGTTTAGAAAACTCAAAATTTAAAGGAGTTGCAGGAATTGGATCTTTACAGCAATTTTTAACAACACCAGAAAAATATAATCTTAAGTACATATTTTCTAACGATAAGTTTTATGATCCCATCCTATACTTTTGTGGCTGGCAACGCTTACGACAATTAGAGAACGGAATTATGGTTTGGGAGCGACTTAACATCCCTCCTGTAGCTGCTATTTTACCTAAAGAGGATGTTGCTAAATGGGTCAAAATAATGTGGGGAGTCATACCGTTTATGACGGTTTTAGTTGCGTTTGTATTAAATATTCAAATGTTATGGGTTAATGCTTTAAAAACACGCGTAAAACCAATTACTGAATTTTTAAAATTTCCGACTACTTATAATAAGTTTAATAGAAACGTATTACGCATCACGCATCTTTGGTCATTAATTCTTGCTGTAGCTGTGTTTTATGGCATCTATTTATTCTACCTAAAAAACGATTCGCAACGCAGTCCAGAAAATGCCATTATTGCCTATTATGATGCTTTAGACTTTAAAGAATTTGAAAAAGCACATAGCTTAATAGATCCCGAAAACCAGTTGCCAATAGCGCAATACATGCTAGAGATATCGGTAACCGATGGTCTACTAAGTAGCTATGCTAAAATGGATGCTATTGAAACCGAAATTACAAAACGCAACGATAGTACTGTCTCTGCAAAAGTGACTAGCCAGTGGATTACGCCTTTAGAAAAAATTGAAAAAATAGACTATAAATCCCTTTCAAGACGCAAAGGTAAATGGTATTTACAACCAGACGATTTAAATAACGATTTACCACCAGATCAACTTTATTCTGATAACGCAACCAAGTATTTTAATCAAGGTCGTAGGCGTATTACAACAGAAGCAACCCATCATGAAGATATTTTAAAGCAGCCTGTTTTAGAAGTCGTTGCTGCTAAATTAGTACAGTATGATGGTAGTTATGCTATTATTGGAGAAGTCCAAAATGTAGACAATGTCCCAGCAGATGTTATTTTAAAAGGTACGCTGTATAATGACGACAACAAGCAATTAGCAACGTACAATGCAAAGTACCACGTCAAGCATAAATTAATGCCTAAAGAATCTAGTAGTTTTCGTATTAATTTTGAAGGTATTGCTTGGTCCAGAACTCAAGATTCTATTCCGGACACATTTAATCCAGATGAATTTACACCTATCGAATTTGAAGAACAACCAACCAAATTCAACTTGCAAGTTGCAGGAAATGTATCGGGCTCTGACTTATACAAAAACGTGGTGTTAAGTGCCATTAGCATTAAAGACAGTATTATAAACGGAAACTTATTTAATAGTGGCATCCAAGAGATTACAATACCTCAACTTTTAGTAACTTACTATGACGAAAATAAAGACATGGTTTGGGTAGATCATCTATTTGTAAAAGAAGGTGTAAGGCAACAACGTAAGCAAGATTTTGAATATCATATATTACAAGATGGTCAAGTAAAAATAGTAAATACAGACATGAAAAACATTTTTGTAAATGGTTTGCCAAACGATGCTATTGCGGGTAAAGTTGTCCCTAACAGAATTGAAAACCATAGCGACGCCCAATTGCAAAAAATTGACCATCCTGATTTTAGTTATATAAAAATAGAAATTAACACATACATAGGAAGCCCAAATTAATGCAACTTAAACGTACATACATATTTGTTTTAGGTTTGATTTTATTATCATCGTTTGCTATTGTGCAACATAATGACGCTACTAATCCTAGTAAATTAGTCACAACGCAAACAGATTATAATGTTGGTAAACCTATTGTTTTAAAGTTTACAGTTTCAGACGATCAAAAACCATTATTGTATTGTTCTAATAGTTATGGCTCTACTTTAGTTTCGGCTATAGCCGAAGATGGTACACTTCAATATATAATTCCGGAAAACATAACCAAAAAAATTGGTGTTGTAAACTGGGCATTATTAGACAAAAACAAATCTGCTACCGGTCAATTTAATATTAATCCAAAAGCAGAAGTCGCAACTATGGAAACCTATATTGGTCCTCCAAGTATTGAAGCCGGAGGAACCGATTACACCATGTTGGTTGTTATACCTACAGATTCTTTAGATAATCCTGTACCAACAAATACAAAAGTGAATGCGAGGTTTCAGTTTTTAGCTTCCGAAGAAAACGACGATATATTTACTAATAATTTAATTTCCTGGAGAAACATTAATTCTAAACGAGAAAGCGGACGCATGTTAGTCTCTTCAGAAAGTTTGGGAATTAATTCTAAAGAATTCACCATTAATGTATGGGCAGCAATTCCTACAGATTTTAAAATTTCGGCAAAAAGACCACACAACTACGCAGACGGAAATCAAGTAACCACTTTTAATACCTCTGTAATTAAAGATAAGCAAGACAATGTGGTTAGTGATGGTACATTTGTTACCTTTTTTATAACCAACGACCACGGAAATATTCTAAAAACTACTGGTACCACCATTGAAGGTGTTGCACACTCTAAAATTATTCATCCTGATTTTAAAGACAACTGGAGCATTAAAGCCTATGTTGATGGTATGGCAGAAAGTGATACAATTATACTAAGTTATCAAAGTGTTATTGAAGATTTTGACGTTGCTTTTGCTAATAAAAATCGTAAAATCTTAGTTGGTCCTTTACAAAGTTTTATGGAGCAAATGATTCCGGATGGCTTGCACGTCAAACTTTTAATTTACAAAGACAACACGCTTATTGACACCATTATTAAGACCTCTTTTAATGGCTACGTTACTTTTAATTTAAAGCCTGCTGTTTATCAAAACGACACGTATAGTTTTAGTGTTGAAACCGCTGGAATAAACAAAACATTTAATAACAAAAAACTATGGTAGGTCTTAACAAAAACATACTACGTACCATATTAATAATCTCATATATTATGATTGTAGCCTTGATTATATCTGGTATAAGTGCGCTTTTTAGCTACTTAAATACGGGAGCGGACAGAAGCACAATGCTACATACCGAAATACAAAAAGTAGAACAATATGCGCCAAAATTAATTTGGGAACCTTTAAATAACGAAGGCAGACCAATGGATAACGAAAACCTAAACGCACTTCAAAACAACTATTTAGACGCTTGGTACGTTAAACAAATAGCATATCAAACCAATAAAACTGCTGGTATAAAAGATTATTACACAGACAGTGCTAGAGAAAACTTATATGCCTTTATTGAATTAAACAAAGCTGAAAACACAACCATTGAAGCCACAACATTAAACCACAAACCAACTTTAGAGTTTTTTAGCGAAGACGGACAATTGGCGGTTATTACTGATAGAAATGTTGTAGAATATAAACGGGTTTTTAAAGATGAAAAACTAGTACTAGAAACCACAGAAACCTCAACTTATAAAATGGTGTTTTTATTAGAAGATGGCTTTTGGCGTATTAGGCATTTAGTTAAAGAAAGCACTAAACCGTACTTACCAGAAATAGCAAAAATTGAAACTGATAGTTTAGTTATTAAAGGGATTAATTATTATCCAAAAGCGACACCTTGGAACATGTTTGGTGACGCTTTCGCGAAAGACACCATTATTAGTGACTTTAAGGTTATTAAAAATGCAGGCTTAAATTCGGTTAGGATTTTTGTGCAATATGATGACTTTGGAAAAGCTGATGTCGATCCTAAAAAGTTAGAAAAACTAAAACAAACTTTAGATGCTGCAGAAGAGCAAAACCTAAAAGTAGTAGTAACATTATTTGATTTTTATGGCGATTATTCTGTGATGAATTGGACCTTAAACCAACGTCACGCAGAAACTATCGTGTCTACCTTTAAAGACCACAGCGCTATTATTGCATGGGATATTAAAAACGAGCCAAACCTTGATTTTGAATCTAGAGGAAAAGATATGGTTATTGCTTGGTTAGACAATATGATAGATTTAGTAAAATCTATAGATAATGTGCATCCTGTAACTATTGGTTGGTCCAACACACAAAGCGCACCCATTTTAAAAGACAAAGTAGATATTGTATCGTTTCATTATTATGAAGGCTTAAGCGAATTGGATGCTGCTATTAAAACAATGCAAATAGAAATACCAAACAAACCGTTAGTATTGCAAGAATTTGGAATGTCATCCTATAGTGGGTTTTGGAAACCATTTGGAAGCTCTGAAGAAGATCAAGCTAATTACCACAAAAAAATCCAAGAGATTATTGCTTCTAATAAGTTGCAATTTATGTCTTGGACTTTATATGATTTTGTTGACGTACCAACTGCTGTAGTTGGACGCAGACCTTGGAGACGTAATACCCAGAAAAAGTTTGGATTTATTAACAAAAACGGTGTAAAAAAGGCATCGTTTAAATATATTACACACTAGTAATTGTCTGTTTTACAACTATTTTTTTAGTCTTATAAAAACGAAAAATCTCAAATTAAGTAGATTAATTTTGAGATTGTTCGATAATAATGTCAATAAAATGACACTTGATATATTATTTGCTTGGGACAAAAAAGGTATCGTTTACTTATATTAATCTAATGTTGTTGGCTCTAAAACCATTGCTTTTTCTTTTATTTTTATAGCTGTTTTACTTGGAGATTTTTTTGAAATTATAGCATCAAATTTATTTAAATACATATCTGCAATTTTCTCCATTGGATATGCTGTTGCAGCTTCGTAATTTGCTTTACCTAATGCTACTCTATGTGCTTCATTTGTAACTATTTCTTCAATTGCAGTTGCTAAACTTTCTACAGATGTAGGCTCAAAAAATTCACCTTTATAACCTTCATCTTTTACTAATAATGCAAGGTCACCTAAATCTGGCATCACTACAGCTTTACCATAACTTCCTGCTTGGTGTAAAACACCTGAACTTCCCGTTGTTGATGTGTATGGAAATACAACTACGGCACTTTCTTTAAATAAGGTTGGCACTTCATATTCTTCTACATAACCTGTAAAACGGACTTGCGATACATGCATATATTTTGCGCGTACATCTGCTAAATATCCAGGAACATTTGGGTTGTCTGTTCCTGCAATAACAACTTCCAAATCTAATCCTGTAGTGGCTCTTACTTTCTCCACCGCTTCAATCATCCCTTCTACTTTTTTGTAGGTTCCAAATTTACCAAAAGTCATAACTTGTAAAGGACCTTGTGGTAAATCGTATTCTGGTGTTTCTTCAGAAATTTCAAAAGTTCCGTGCGGAATTAAAGTCACATTTTTGGCATTATATTTTTTCTCTAAAATGTCAACATATTTTTGCATGGTTACCGCAACCGTATCTGCTTGTAAAATCAACCTTGTCAAACTTGTTCCTATAAAACCATATACTTTTTGCATGATTTTGCTACTTGTAAATCCTGCAGATCCTAAATCTACTTCTTCTAATATGTTATGCAATAACACGATATTAGGAATCTTTTTCAGCTTACAAACCAACGGTAACATTAACCCTAAAGCTGCTGCTATTTTTTTATCTCCAAACTTCATGAATTGTAAGTTGAATAACACCGCATCTGGCTTAGTCTTATTAATCGCTTTTGTTACATTTAAAATGTTTGTGTAGCTATTAAAAGCCCAACACTCTTTAACTGTAATCTTACAACCATCTTCTGTAAAAGCAATGTCCTTAGCTCCTTCTGTTTTATCCGTTAATAAAACAATTTCAGTCACATTATCTTTTTGTCTAAAGTGCTTTACTAAATGGTAAGCATACTCATTTAAGGTTACTTTACTTGGTGGATATGCTGTTACGATTGCTAGTTTCATTTTATATATTTTAATATGTTATTTCCTAATTACACTACAAATTTGCAACATAAAACACAGTAAAACAGTCGAGTATCGGTGGTTTGCATTTTGCTATCGACGAATGGAAAGTAAGTGTCGTTTTACTTTTTATCGATGGTTGTGTTTGGATACTAAAACAAAAAAGACTGCAGTATACAACTACAGTCTTTTTATATATTTAGACTAATAAAATATAATTACATTTAGTTCTTATTTATCATTCTTCATATTAAAAATAAAGAACGACAATTGCATTACTAACAATAACACCATTGCTATAATCTGCATGTGTACTACCTGCTCTAAACTGTCATGAAAAAAGATAACTAATACCATTTGAAGCATTCCGAAGGTTCCTGAAATTACTACAGGAATAAATTTATCTAACGATAAATAGTAGTATGCAAAGATGTTTGATATGGCAAACAAACCTGTTGCTAATGCGTACTTCCATAATAAAGGCGCCATTTCTAAATAACTATCTCCAAATAATAAGGTAATTGCTGTTTCTGGAAACAAAGCGCAACCAATAACTATTGCTATTGCAATTGCTGCGATATAACCAACATATTTAAATAAAATTGGTGTTGTTGGTTTACCTTCTTTTTTAAGCTGAACTACGGTTGGCAATAATAACATAACAAACATCCAAGCTACGAAGTATACAATACGACCTATTAAGGCTAATGATGCATATAATCCCGCATCGTAAGCGTCAAAGTAATGTTTTACTAATAAGATATCACTATTGTTAATTATAATCTGTGTCAGCTCATAAAACGCTGTAATTATAAAAAAGCTTTTAACCTGTTTAGATTGACTAGCTTCAATAGCAATTGATTTTTTAAAGTTTAAGTTTTTAAATTTGAAAGGCACTAAACCAAATCCAAAAGAGATTAAAATTCCGATAGCAATCACAACCGAAGATTGTATATCAAACAAGAAGATTAATGCTAACGTGATTATCAATCTGCTTAACATTTCGGCTTGATAGGTAATTGATAAAGACTTGAATTCTTTCTTACCCTGAAACACACCTCTGTTTACACTCATTAGAAAGTATAAAGGCACTCCAATTCCAAAAATGGTAAACATACTAGAAGACGACGTATTAAAAACCGCTTGCAATTGATTTGCAAACACAATAATTAACGTTCCTAACCCTAAGCCTACAATTGTTGCGTTTTTATAAATTTTTGAGATAAAATTCTTGAATGTCTCATTTTCAAAAACTACCGAGAATTTTGCAGTTACTAATTGAAATGTCATCGCTACAAAAGACAAGACTAATAAAAAGGTAATTAATACAGCTGCATCTGCAAATTGTGCTGGACCTAACACACGACCTAAAATAAGATTATACAAATAGTTCCCTCCATTTACTGCCAATACGCTTAGCATAAACAATTGTTCTTGAGATATTTTTTTTGGTATTGAAAGAGATAGAGCTTGCATCTTATTGAGTGTGTTTGATATTATTTATTAGGCTATATTAGAGAACTGATAATCTTCGTAGATTTCTTCGCTTCTAAATCCTGTAACAAAAAACGGATTGCTTTTTAACGCTTCATTTTTATACATTTCTTTTAATGTGAATAATGCAGATTCATCCATTTCAGTAACCTTATCAAAGTCTATTGTTAAGTTTCTAAAAGGATTTTGAATTAATCCAAAATGCATTTTAAAGTTTCTTACCGTTGTTGCGTTTAATTTACCTTCTAAAGTAATTGTATTGTCTTGTTGTGAAATTGTTAATGCCATAATTGTTATTTTTAAATTGTTTGTGTTTGATTTCTGATACAAAGATGCGACGTAAACCTCTCAAAGACTTTTGAATTTCGATGAGTGAACCATTGGTGTAGACGAATGATTGAATATGAATGCTTAACTTGCAAATGATTTAAAACCAGAACATGAAACTCAAATCTATACTTCTACTTACATTATTATTAACTGCTATTTTTGGCTATTCTCAAGACATGCAAGAAGGCTTTACCTATCTAGAAACCGGTAAATATGCTCAAGCTGAAACGTTTTTTAAAACCGTACTAAAAGAACATCCAGATAACAAAACTGCTAGACTATGTTATGGTCGTGCCATTGGATTAAACGGAAAACCAGAACAAGCAAACACTCTTTTCACTAATCTATTAGCAGATTATCCAACAGATTTTGAAGTGAAACTAAATTATGGAGAGTCGTTATTATGGAATAGCAATTTCCCAAAAGCAAAAACTTATTTTAAAAGTTTAATAGATGAAGACCCTAAAAGTTTTCCGGCATTATTAAGTTATGCTAACACCTTATCCAATTTAAAAGAATATGAAGATGCTTTAAAATATGTTGATAAAGCATTGGAGGTATTACCAGGAAATCCAAACGCATTAACCTCTAAAAAGTATATGTATTTAGGATACGCTTACCAAAAACAACAAGCACAACAATACGATGAAGCAGAAGTCTTATTAAAACAAAATCTTACATTGTTTAATAATGACAAAGACACCTTATTAAACTTAGCTAACCTATATTTAATAGCAAACAGGTTAGAAGATGCTAAAGCAACGTATGCTATTTTAGCCGAAAACCCTGAAAATAAAATTACGTCGTTAAATGGTTTAGCATTAGTATCTCACTTAAACGGAAAAGAAAAAGATGCTCTACAATTAAGCCAGCAAGCTTATAATAGTTTAAATGACACAACAGATGCAACGCTTACACAACAAACAACAGAGCGTTATGCACAGGCTTTAATTTGGAATAAAAAATATAAAACAGCAGACACGCTTATAGCTAAATTAATAGAAACTAAACCCAACGACAATTGGGTACTTGCCTTACGCGCCACACTTAATATTTATAAAAGTGATTTTAAAAAGAGTGTAAAAGATTACGATAAAATTTTGGTTAATGACAGTACATCTTTTGATGGCAATCTTGGAAACGCAAATGCCTTAAAAGCATTAGGTAAATATGATGACGCTTATACTTCTGCCGAAAACACACTAAAATTTTACAAGAACCAGAAAGATGCTACTAACTTTATAAAAAATCTTAACACTACATTTACACCTTCTTACGAAGGAAAAACATCGTATACTTTTGATAATGGAGATAACGAAGCATTTGCTTTTAACAATAGTGTTGAGTTCCCTTTTTCTACAAAATTTAAAATTTTAGGAAGTTATAATTACAGAAGTACAACTAATGCTGTTACTAATAACGATGCTACCTCTAATGACTTTAGTGCAGGTATATCTTATCAATTATTACCAAACTTAACCTTTAAAGGTACTGCAGGATTAACATCGGCAAAAGCAACCACCAATGATTACACACAACTATTAACAGATGTCTCTTTTAATATTAAACCTTTTAAATTACAAGACTTAACCGTTGGTTACAAACGTGAATTACAAAGCTTTAATGCAGAGTTATTAGATCGTGAAATTGTACAAAATAACTTTTATGCAAACTATAGTTTAAACACTAATTTTAATTTAGGTTGGTTTACACAATACTTTTACACCAGTCAAAGCGATAGTAATGCTAGAAATTTATTATTTACATCTTTATACTATAATATATTACCAAAACCTTCGCTTAAAGCTGGTTTAAACTACCAATACATTACGTTTAAAAATCAAGTACCAACAATCTATTTCTCTCCAGAAACATTTAATGCTGTAGAGGTATTTGCTAATATTATTAAAGACGAAAACATCGCAAAACCTAAAGAATGGTATTATGAGTTAACTGCGGCAACAGGATTACAATACATTGAAGACGACGAACAGCAAAGCACCTATAGAATACAAGGTAAATTGGGTTATAAATTCTCAGAGCGTTGTATGGCAAACCTATTTGGTACACGAAGTAATATTGCCTCTGCAACTGCTGCAGGATTTACCTTTAATGAGATTGGTGTAAGATTTAAATGGCTACTATTTGAAAAGCCCGTATTTAGAGACTAAAATAAATAACATTTAAAATAAGACATAAAAAAAACACAAGCCTTACGCTTGTGTTTTTTTTAAATAAAATATAATCTGCTATTAATTATCCTCTACTAGCTTTTACAGGACAACCTATTGATTTGGTTAAAGTAACCTCTGGCTTTTTACCTGCTTGTAAAGCTTTTATTGCATCTTCAACATACTTAACTTTTACATCTTCGGGAGATTTAGAATTATCATCTATTGCACCTATATATTGAACTTTACGATCTTTATCTAATAAAAATACATGTGGCGTTCTTACCGCTCCATATTGTGGATAAATTTCCTGGCCTTCATCTACTAAGTAAGCAAACGGAAATTCTTTTTCTTTGGCTCTTGCTTGCATTGCAGCATAACCTTCTTTTTCGTTTTCCGGACTGTTAGGGTTTATAGTAATTACCGAATAACCTTGTGGTGCATACGTATTATGCAACTCGATTAAACGGTCTTCATATAATTTTGAAAAAGGACATTCGTTACAAGTAAATGTTACAATATAACCTTTAGCATTATCAATACTAGCTAGAGAAACCATTGAACCATCAACATTTTTAAGGCTAAAATCTGTAGCTACATCTCCTATATTATAACCTCCAATTTCTTCTAAAGTTTTTGTTTGTTCTGGACTTCCTCCTTTTGGTGGTCCTTTTCTATCTCCTCCATGTGGTGGTCCTTTTCGGTCTCCATGTTTATGATCACCTTCTGGTCCATGACCTCTACCATCATGCTCTAAAGCAGTTTCATTTTTATTACTCTCCTTATCTTTACAAGACATTAATACTCCTACAGATAAAGCAAGCATTACCAATACTAAACGTATTCTATTCATTTTAAAACTATTTAATTATTAATTGTTTTATTTATTTCTGTTTCCAAATCTTCTACACTTTCAAACGAGCGCTCGAAAAAAGCACGTTTATTATTGTTAAAAATAATTGTAAATGGTATTGCTCCAGACCAGTTTGAATCTATTTTATCTATCCAAGTATTCGAATCTGGATCATCTAAAATAACCACTTTATTAGTTATATTTTTTATCTTTAAAAACGGTTTAAGCTTAGTTTCAATATCTTTTGGAAAATCCATACTCACCAACAACACCTCAACATCAGGATGTTTATCTGCATAGGCTTCGATATATGGTAATTCTTTAACGCAAGGTGAGCACCACATGGCCCAGAAATTAACAATGTAGGTTTTATTAGTATCCGTATATAATAAAGGTTCTATTTCTTCAAAATTATAAACAGGAATACTATCGTTAATAGTAGTAAATATTTTGTTTGTTGTTACTGTTTCTTTTTTAATGTTGTTACAACTTACACTAAAACACACCAATAATAGTATGTAAAATAATTGCTTTGTAGCTTGTTTTGAAATTATGGTATTTAGCAAAATCTACGTTTAGTTACTTAGACTTTGAAAAATAGAAAAGGTTTAATTAAAAAAAAATATTAATTGTCTTCTGCTGTTCTTTTCAAGTACATATTTTATCAATCTTAAAAAAAACATAAAAAAATAATAGAGCATTTTCTAAGCTACATCTAAACAATACAATATCTTCATTAGAAAATCTATCTACAATTATTTCATTCATTAATAATTCAAACTAAAATAAAAAAATGGACAAAAGATTACTCTTTTGCCCATTAGTAGAAACCAAATTTAAAGTGCTATTTAAACCCTAAGATTTCTACGCTATCAATAATAAAAAACTAAATGTTAGTTGTTACTTAACGAGTAACTTCAAGGGATTGTAAAGTGTTTGTGTTCCAGATAATTTACAGATGTATAATCCTGAACTTATGTTTTGTTTACTTATTGCTATTTGGTTTTTTCCAGGCTCTGCTTTTACTGCTCTTTGGTAAACTATTGCTCCTAATTGGTTGTAAATTACTAGTTGTACTGTTTCTGTTTTATTAGATGTAAACTGTATGTTTGATGCATTTACCATTGGATTTGGATATGCAGCAAGTGTATTAGTTGTTATATTGGTTTCAAAATCATTAACCGATAATGTATTTCCTCTAGAGAAACGCACATTTTGTAAGTTCATTTCTTTTGTTGTAGTTGTACCATCTTCGCTTACCATTGTAAATACAATTGTTACAATATCGCTAGCATCAAACGCTGCCAAAGGCGATGTGAAATCTGAGAATAAAAGTGCATAGCTCTGTAACTCGTTTGTTAATGCAATAGTTGTTTTGTACTGCTCATCCCAATTAGTAATACTTTGCTTTACTAAAGTAATTTCTAAATTACCTGTTCCTTTTGCTCTTAATTTTAAGCTACTAAAATCTGTTAAGTCTACAGCTTTAAAACGTGGAGTAATTGCTCTATAAGCTGCAAAATAAGTGCTTGTAGTTGCTGTAATATTTAAATTTCTTTCTATTGGAAAATCCTGAGTATCAAAATCGTTAGTATTTGGTGAGATAACATAATCACTTACCGTTGTGCTAGCTTGAGAATCATCAACTCCCCAAGGTCCATCAGACATAAATAAATCGTCTGGCGTGTTTACACCATCTCCAATTCTAAAACCGACATCAAATAAATGTCCTGTTGGCACTTGAATATCTGTAATGTAGTTTTCGTTTAAGTTTATGTTAGACGATGTGTAATTAAAATCGCTAGTTTCTGTAACTCTAAATCCTGAATCGAAAGTTACATCTTCAGTTGCATTTGTATTTATTATTTGAAGATCTAAAGCACCATTGTTATATTTTCCTTTTCTAACAAAAACTGTTGGAGGTGTAGATAACTGGTAACCTGAAATTGTTTTTTCTGTATTTAAAAGATTCAATACTTCCTCCGCTAAAAGATATAAATCGTCTATTGAGTCTGACCAGATTTGAAAGTTGTAAAAAGTTACATTCTCTTCATATAAATCTAAATTCCAATGACTTTCTATTGCAAAATTAGCATCGTTATTTTCTACTTTGGCAGATAAGCTTAAAACGTATTCAAAACTACCATCTGCATTTTTAATAATAGACTTGATAAAAGCTTGATCGTTAATATCTATTGTTGAAACCGAAATTAGTTCTGCTCCTAATAATCTATCACATATATACTTTGTGTGTTCGTATACTCCATTCTCAGTTTTTAAAGCTAATATTGAAGCTATAGAAGCATCGTTTTGCATGTAATCCACAGAATATACTTCGGTAGCATTAGTAATATTTAATAAATCTTGTGGTGTAGAATCTATAGCGTAATCTTCGTTAATTGTTGTTAATGGCACAAAATCTTGTAATTGAAAACCTGTGAATGATGTTTTATTAGCATTTTTGCTAGAATCTCTAGTTACACGTTTTGCTGTTTTTTGGTTAAACTTATAACTGTTTTTAGCACGATTATAGTTACGCTTATTAATAGCATCAGATAATCTTCCGTTACTTTCTAGACCACCATCATTAGCAGTTGTTGGAGGAGCAATAACTTCGCAATTACCAAAACCAGAACAAGAAGGATCTTCACAATCAATTAAACCATCTCCATCATCATCAATTCCATTATCGCAAATCTCTTGTGCAACAGGAGCTGTAGGACAACGCGCACCATCGTTACTAGAACTTGAAGGTCCAAATGCAAATAAGTTAGATTCTATAACATTTATTCCATCTAAACCTTGAACACTTTGTATTGCATAAACAGTTCCTGTTTCGTTTGCCGATACATAAAAACGACCATCTGCATCAAAATAAACTGCGCCGTAAGTGTAGCTTAATCCAGATAAAATTGGAATAATACCTAAAGGTGTTACAACACTAGTAGTTGGATTAATTCTATATAAAATATTAGTATTCTTTTCTACAGCATATAAATAACCATCTACAGCATTAAAAGCCCAATCATGAATGCTAATGTTTTGCGATAAATTCTCTGTAGATAAATATTGTGTGTATGTAGGAGAACTTGGATTTAGATCTATTTTGAAATAACTTGTTCCTCCAGATTTAAAGTAATAAATCCCATCTGGACTAATATCACCAACATATTTATTACCATTTGTTAATTCTGGTATTGTAAAAGATGTAGTTTGAAAATCTTTACCAATTCTAACAATAGTTTTAGAAGGTGAACTTAAATATCCCCAAATAAAACCATCTGCAGGATTATAAGCCGTTGCATTAATACTACCAGGTGTTATGTCTGTTGCAGCAAGGTAAGAGTTTCCAGAAGCTAGGTCTATTGCGTACACATCATTACGTTGAAATAAATAAGCACTATAATCGCAATTAAAAGGTATATTTTGAGCTTGAGTTGTTAAGCTTAACAATACTACTAAAAGTAATACTGTTTGTTTTTTTAATATGTATAGTCTTGTTATCATGGTTTATTTATTTCTTAATTATAGTACAAATTTACTTTTATAACTTGCCGTAAATGTTGTTTTTCGCTTAGTGTAATTTAAGTATAGACGAATGGTAATTCTCTGTAGATAAACACTTTTACTTTATAACTTTACAAAGATGTTAGTAAAGTAATTTTCACCTTCTTCGTCTTGTTGTGTTGAAATACCAAAGTCTGTAAAATTAGGGTTTTCAATATTTTGCCTATGCCCTTCACTATTTAACCAAGCATTTACTAACGATTGTGCATTAGTAAAGCCAAAGCCTACATTTTCTGAAACGTTTTCGGCATTTACAGCATCAATTATATTTTGAGATCTTAAATGAAAATAATCATGACTTAATTCTCCTTGATTAACCATATACTGACTATGACTAATAGCCTCTCTAGATACTTCGTTTACTATATTTAAAGCATTAAGACCTTGAGAAATTCTATAAGCATTAATAAGCTCTGTAATTTCATAATCTAGCTGCGTGTATGTTACATTTATGTTTTGTGAATTATATTCATTAGGTATGTTTGCTTCTTCTTCAACTGAGCAAGACATTAAAAACGTACTAAATAAAACAGCTATTAAAATTATATTTTTCATCGTGGTTGGTTTAATTTGATGACAAAACTAATTTGAAACACTCCTTAATTTTATATTTTTCGACAAGTGTAGTTTTATGTGTAGACGAATGGTAGAATACTAAAGTTGAACCTTTTAAAATACTATTAATCTATTATTACAATACTAAACACAAAACAATACACATAAAAATGAAATAATCAGGGAAGTTTATTGCATAAAAAAAGACAGAAATTAAAATTTCTGTCTTTTTAAATTGGTAATCAATCAATCCCTTAAATGATAACACTGTAAAAGTAATATGTTAAGAGGTGATTGTTATTTTTTAAATTTGTTTGAAAAACTACTTAAGACAAAGCACTAGAATAACCGACAAAATACATGATTATAGTAGGTTTAGACGTTTCATTAATTCTGGTCTATTAGATCTACTTACCGGAATAACATCTTTTTTAATTAAAACACTGTTGTCCTCAATATCAATAATTTTTTTGATGTTAATAATGTAAGACCTGTGTACTTTTAAAAACAAACTGTCTGGTAGTTTTTCTTCAATTTTTTTAAGTGTAGAATGCACTGTATAGTTTTTATCCTCCGTTTTAACCTGTATATAATCACCTTTAGCCTCAACCAAATAAATACTTGGTATATCTATTTTAATTAAACGTCTGTCTATATTTACATATAAATCATTACCAGAAGTAGTTTCTACATTTTGAGATTTAGACTCTGGTTTTATTGCCGTTTCTTGCTTCGCTTCAGCTTTATCTATTGCTTTCAAAAAACGTTCTTGTGTAATTGGCTTTACTAAATAATCTACAATACAATCGTACTCGAAAGCTTGAATTGCAAAGTTAGGATCTGATGTTGTAAGTATTATTTTTGGTGGATTTTTAAGTGTTTCAATAAAATCGAAACCTGTAAAATCTGGCATGTGTATATCTAAGAAAATTAAATCTACTTTGTTTTGATTTAAATATTTTATGGCCTGCATTGCATTAGGAAACTCCTCTAAAACATTAAGACTTGGTGCATGCGTGCATAATTGAGTAATAATCATTCTTGCTGTAGCTTCATCATCAATAATAATACAATTCATAAATAATATTTAAAGAGTCTTTAAGTAGTTAGTAATGCTGTCTAATATTGCTTCAAATTGTTCTTTTTGGTCTATACTACCATCTATTAAATTATTCTCGTAAGCAACAGCAACTTCATAACCTTTTTCGAGCCCTAAAATACTAATTTTATGCTTAAGTTTATGCACATTATCTGCTGCTAACTTATAATTTTGGGCATTATAGTTATTAAAGTAGACTTCTTTTTCTTCTGGATACTCGCTTTTAATAACATCTATAAGTTTTTGCTTAAAAGCTTCGTCTCCTCCAGATAAACTATTAATATAAGATTGATTAGGTTGTTCCATTTGGGATTTTTTTTAAGGTGAAATAAAAAGTGGTACCAATATTAACTTGAGATTCTAGCCATATTTTACCACCATATAATTCTACAATTTTCTTTACTATAGACAAACCTATCCCCGAAGACTCTGGGTTGTTTTCTAGTTTTTCGAAAGTTTTAAATATTTTATCAAAGTAAATTTCTTCAATACCTTTTCCGTTATCTTTTATATAAAACTGCCAATAATCACCTTGATCTTCAAAACCAATATCTATAGTTCCTTCAGCTTTATCATTATACTTTACCGCATTACCAATTAAATTTTGAAACAACTGCTGTAGCCTATATTTATCTCCTTTGGTTATTGGTAAATTAGATTTTGTTATACTAATATGACTTGGAATTTGAATGCTTTTTAATATATCTTCAATAAGATTATTTATATCTACATCGTAAACTTCTATTCTATTTTTACCAATGGTTGAATACTCTAGAATACCACTAATTAAGGTATCCATTTTTTCAACATTAGTTCTTATTAGTTTTAGTGTGTTTTTCCCATTATCATCGAAGATTTCTTCATAATCTTGAGCTAACCAAGTTGTTAATGCATCTATACTACGTAATGGTGATTTTAAGTCGTGAGATACCATGTGTGCATAATCACTAAGTTCTTGATTTTGATGAGCAAGCTCGTTTAACATCGATTGTTTTTGCTTGTTAACCTGAACTATTTCTTTGGTTTGATTATCTATAAAATCTACCAAATTAGCCCCTGTTAACTCTACATCGTCTGCTTTTTCGTCTTCTTTTAAATTATAAAACTTTAATGTATCGATAACGCTTTTAAGCTTATCAATAACTTCTTTTTGCTCGTCTGCTTCCTTTTGTAATTTTCTATTAGCAATATATAATTCATCCGAACTAATAGCCATTGCTCTTTGAATCATGACGGATTGCTCATCAAAATTATTATAAGATAAGTCTACAGCATCAATAAACTCTGCTATGTCTTTATTGTTTTTAAATTCGTCGCTTAAAAATTTACGAATTTGCCTTTTTAATAATGAATTCATTATTCGCTTATTAGCGTTATGGTCATGGTTTGATTGTGTAATTGACAACTAGTTTCTCCATGAAAAGGAGCAATTTCTCCATAAGAATAAAAGCCACTTGTTACCGCATCCTTACCTATAACTTCTATAACCTCTTCTATTTCTTCTTCAACGCGCTGATCCAGCACTAGCTTTCTACCAATACAACTTACTAATATTGCTAATTCCGGTTTATTTTTTCTGTACTCTAAAGCCTGTTTTGCTGCGCGTTCTGATGCGTTTGCAATGTTATCCACATTCGTCATCATTAGCTGTACTTTGGAATCTTCTTTAATATCTCCTGCTAATATTACAGCATTCTCCTCTTCATTTATATTTAAAATAGACCTAACAATAGATTGTTTTTCATCTGTAGAAGTTACATTTAAAGGATACAACAAAGCTGCTCCTGGTAAATCTTTAGCTTTATCTCCTAAATATTTTTTATACAAATCTAAAGCAGGTTGACCATCTAACTCATATAAAATATTGCCTTTAGATTTTGTTACAATACGCTCTGGCCCAAAAGGAGTCCAACCTCCATGTATTGAAAAAGAAATTTCTAAGCTATCTCCATAAAAACCAATAGCCACTAATTCTCCTTCTTTTGGGTTTTCGTTGTAAGATGCTAATGTCTTTTCAAAACGTGCATCGTCACCACACAAACCTCCTGTTATTACTAAATTGTCGTTTGTTGAAGCGCTCATACCTTTGGTAAGTTGACTACCATTAATAAAACTGCCTTCAGAAACCACAAATACGTATTTTAAACCTTCTTGTGGCAATTGCTCAATAAGTTCTTTTCCTGTTTTATAACTATCTAAATCTGCATTTAAAACATTACTTGTTTTAATTACAAACTTGCTTTTTTCAAACTCGATAGCTGTTATAGTAATACTATCTTGGTTTACTGTGTCTGATGATATTTCGGCACACGAAGATGCAAAAACAATATGTCCATCTGGAAACAATTGTTTAATATCTGTATAAACAGCATCGTCTTCTAACATATATCTGTTACCAAAAACCAATACTAAAGGTTCTTTTAGATTTTGTTTTTCTATAACATATTCCCAATCTTTATTTTTATGTTTAACTAACTGTACTGTTTTCATTTTTATTTTTTTAATGTGAAATAAAAGGTGGTACCAACATTTGGCTCACTATCCAACCATATTTCACCTTCATGTAAATTGATGATTTTTTTAACAATAGATAATCCTATTCCCGAAGAGTCTTTACTTTTCTTTAAGGAATGAAATATCTTAAATATTTTGTTGTGATATTTCTTTTCAATACCAATTCCATTATCTTTTATTGAAAATTTGTAGTGACTTTTAAAATCTTCTACATCAATAATTATGCTACCACACTCTTTATCTATAAACTTAACAGAGTTACTAATTAAATTCTGAAATACTTGCTGCAGCTTCGTTCTATCTCCTTTTATATTTGGTAATATATTAAGACTTTTTATTTCAATATGATCGGGTATATATAACATACTAACCAACTCGTTAACCATACTATTTAAATCTACATCTACTTTTACAGAATTATCTGCACCAACACTAGAATAATTTAAAACATCTGTTATTAACTGCTCCATCTTTTCTAAAGTAGACTCGATAAGTGCAAAATTTTGAAGACTTGTAGCATCTAAACTCCCTTGATTATCTTCTTTTAACCAGCTAACCAAAGCATTAATACTACGTAAAGGCGATTTTAAATCGTGCGATACAATGTGTGCATATTCTTGAAGTTCGTCGTTACTTTTTTCTAACTTTTCTAAAAGTTTCTCTTTTTGAAGTTCTAAGCTTTTAGTATCAGTAACATCTAAATGTATTCCTATAGACCCAATAACTTCTCCATCTATATTGTAATTTGGTGCGCCACTAACTAACCAATGTCTTGTTTTTCCTTTTTTACAAATGGCTTTAAACTCATAAGAGTTTGATATACCTTCTTTTCGTTTTTCGCGTTCTTTTTTTAATATATCTGCATCTTCAGCAGCAAAAAGCGTCCTTGCATTTTTGCCTATAACTTCTGCTTCTGTATAACCAGACATTTTCTCAAAGCTTTGATTTACCATTAGGATTTCGTCGTTATTATTCAACTCCACCATCCCTAGGTTCATATTCGCTATAATATTGTAATATTTTTGCTTTTGTGCTTCTAAACTTTTTCTGTAGGTACGTTTTAAGGTAACATCAGTAAAGGTCCATAAATATCCTTTAGACTTTTCTCCAATTACTATTGGTGTATAGTTACGTTCTAAAATTTTACCATTCAACATCTCTAATTCGTCACCAAGTACTATTTTTTTATCAGTATCTATAGCTCGCATTCTTTCTATAAAAGCATCAGGATTTTTAAATAAAACTTTGTTTTGTTCTGAAGCTGCTTTACAATCCATGCCTACTAAATCTTCAGGGCTTGCATTTATTCCAAAAAGCTCACAAAACTTATTATTGGTAAGTACTATATTTCTGTTTTCATCTTCTAAAACAATACCACTATCTAGATTTACAACAAGTGATGCTAATCTATTTTCAGACTCTATTAATTTTTCTTCAGATGCTTTTTGGTGAGATATATCCCTAACAATACCTTGAGCTGCAATAGGTTTTCTGTTTTTATCGAAAATTACACTAGCATTTATATGCACCCATTTAACTTCTTTAGATTTAGTGTAGACTCTAGCTTCGTAATTTTTAAAATAGCCTTTGGTTTGTAATTCTAGAAAAGAAGACATTGCGTATTGGTAGTCGTCATTATAAATAAGATTTACAACGTTTACCTTATCCCTACTTATATCGTAACCAAATAATTTGGTTGCTGCTTCATTAAATTTTATAAAATTTCCTTGTAAATCCATAACAACATATGCATCTACAATGTTTTCGAATACACCTTGAAGTTGTGAAGATTTTTGATTTAGAAGTTCTTCTAGTTTTTGGGAAGTTGAGTAAAGATCTCTTGATTTTTCTTCAAGAATTTTTTCAGCAGCTTTTCTTGCCGCTTTTTCTCTTTTTAAAGCACGTTGTAATATTTCAAGTTGTTCTTGACCCATTAGTTTTTGTGAATAATGAATCTAACTTCAGTTCCGTCTTCTTTAATTTTTTCTAATTCAATTTTTGCAGTTGAATTAAAATGCTCAAAAGTTTTATTCATTAATCCTAGACCAAAATGATGCATTGCTCTACTTGATGTATATATCATTACTAATGAATTTTCTGTTTTTTCGACGACTTCAAAAGTTGGTAATTCGGCGTCTGGATATATTTTTCTTACCTCAACATGAATATGGTTTTCTATAGACGAAATCATTTCAATTGGATCTTTATATGTTGCCAAAAGACCAGGATAACTTTTTTCTATAACACTAAAAAAGTGCTCCGCATAAACCAATAATAAATTATCTATTGATATTCCTGTATTCTCACTTAAATGCTGTAATAATTGAAGCATTTCTGAAAAGCTATAAGTTCCTACTGCTGTATAAATACCTTCAGATTCTAATTTAGAATTTGTTATAATGTTGTCTACCATTTCTAGACCAAACTTATCCTCTACTAACTCTAAAAACTCCGTAAAAACTATTCCTTTCATTTATTACACTACTATTAATTCGTTTATACTCCAATATGCTAATAATTTTTCAATTTTACTAACATAATCCTCATATTTTAAGGGTTTTAAAACATAACCAGCAACTCCTGTTTTGTAACATTCTAACAAATCTTTTTGATTATTTGAAGTCGTTAAGATTATTGTTGGTATGTATTTTAATACATCATCCTTTTTTAAAATATTTAAAAACTCAATACCATTTATTTTTGGCATGTTTAAATCTAATAAAATAATATCAGGTAAATTATCTTTTTGTTCTAAAATACCTAAAGCATCTTCACCATTATTAGCTTCTATAATTTTATGGTCTAATTTTAAGGTAGAAATTGTTCTATTCAATTTCATTATTTCAATCATGTCATCTTCAATTAGAAGAATTTTAAGGTTTTTAGTCATTGTGAGGGTATTGTTTTAAATATCTCCAAAACTACGTTTATTAAAAAAATTAAAATTTAAATTTCGTTTAGAATTATTTAAGTGTCGGCCAATAACCTTTAAGTGTCGACGAATGGAAATGAACTATTTTAACCTTTACAGTAATTTATAGATCGTAAAGTATTTAACTCTGCATGATGCTTGATTTTACTTAACTCTAAAAGAAAGTTTAAAGAATAATTATCTTCCTTTTTATTATCTAACGTCATTTCTAAACAAGATATGAACTCTAATTGCTTTAAGCAATTATCTAAATTTTTACAATCTTTTGATTTAAAGCTCTCCTTTACTTGTTTTTTATTGTTAATCTTTATTACAAAACAATCTCTATTAACTCTAAATATTTTAGAAAGAATACTATTATTAAAAAGTTTCATATTTGAGGAGGTTATTAATTAATTATAATTCAAAATTAATAGTATATGCTCCTTAAATATTTTTTATTCTTTAGACTATAGGTTTTGTGTCGGTAAAAAGCAATAAAGCTTAGATGGGTTGTTTTAACCAAGTTGTTCACGCATTTTTTTTGTCATCCCTTTTATTACCATATTATAAGAATGATCTATTAATTCCATAATAAATTTAGGTTGTAATTCGCCTTTATAAATGTAAATAGAATTCCAGTGCTTTTTGTTCATGTGCCAACCTGGCTCGATGCTTTCGTATTCTACTCTTAGTTCTTGAGAATAATCTGGGTTTGCTTTTAAGTTTAAAGAAGCCAAACCTTGTTCCCATTTATCTAATGGAATTAATGCAAACATTTTACCAGCCACTTTAAACACGAGCGTGTTTTGGTCGAATGGAAAAGTTTCTTCTGTATAAGGCTTACCAAGACAATACTCTCGGACTTGTTCAATATTCATGTAATAAATTTACAAGAAAAAAACTTATTTCTCTTCTAAATAATTGTCTTTTGAATATCTTTTTGCAGATGATTTAATGTTCTTAACATTTGTAGTTGTAAGAATATCTAAACTTTCTAAAACCTCGTTAATGTAAAGTAAAAATTTGTTCATTTGATATAGTGCTTATAATTAGTAGTAAAGCTATATCAATAACAACTAACTATAAGATTATCATACTCTTATATGATAAAAATCGATAAAATACAAATATTGACGACGAGTAACACATTCACTGTCTTTCTACCTACTATTTTTTTAATTCTGGAGTAACTTCGTTTTTAATTTCTAATGCCGAATAATCCAACTTCCATCCTATAGTTTGCACTAAACCTTCAATAATTAATATAGAATCTAAAGCTTCCTTTTGCGCTATTTGAAACAAACCACTTTGTGGTACTTTATCTCTAATATGAAGTTTAGCTTCGTTGTGTAAATCTGTTAAGTCACTAGCTTGAAACTTATTAAACATACCATCTTGCTTATCGTAATACTTTAAATTAGTTTCTATAGAAAGTATTTCCGCTTGCGGAAAATGTTTTAACGTTACCATTTTTGCTTCTGGATTAGCATCCATAACTATTTTAGATAAATCGAAGCCTACATGGGCTTTAGCATCTATAATTACTAGTGCTTTCTTTCTACTTGATACTAGTTTTAAGAACCGCTCTTTGACATCTTCGTAATGATAGATCTCTGCAAAATCGCCTTCTACACTAATAATTTTACACACTTTTTTAATCTTATCTAAAAGAACAACAGATTGTGTTTGTGCTAGTTTTTTACCCTGAATATGTTTTACATAAGTTGAAACACCCAAAGCTGACAATACGCCAAATATGATTGCAAAAAATATTTCCATTACTCTATCTTGTATAAAACAGGTTTACTTGGTGTGGCATCGTTCTCGAAAGGTGCTATTTGAAGATTTAGCATATAACTCCCGTCTTCAACTTTATTAGGCACATAAATAAACTCTGTAATTGTAGCTTCTTTTCTTATTTTTCCATTAAAATCCCAAAAGGCTTTGTGTGCTAACAACTGTCCTTCATCTTTTTCTTTATCTACACTTGGTAAATCTATTAACAAATGTAAAACACCTTTTTCTCTAATGTAATGAGCCGCTTCTTCTGTAAGATATGGCCAATTGGTATGCGAATATTGCCTAGATTTTTTATCTTTTGTGTTTGGCATTGTACGTATTACAAGCGCTTCTGGCAGTTTTCTTTTTAATAAATATTGAATTTGAGCTTTGGATATTACTTTATCCTCACCAATTACTTCGGGAGCTAGTGTAATAACCTCTGCTGTAAACATAAAACGTTTTAAACATTTATTAATACTATGTGGTTTCTCTGTTATATGCCCAACACTTTCTGTATGTGTGCCGTGTGCATGCGGATTAAAAGAGATATTATTAAAATTAATATCTGCTCCTTCTTTTACACTAGCAACCCATTCGTCTATTTTTACTGGTTCAATTTTTGGGCCATCTATATACCATGCATTTGCATTTTTTGCAGTAGCTCGTAATGGCATAGAAATATCCAACGGTTTAGATAAATCTATTTTTATTTTTTTCGATTTTATTTGTATTGTTGTTATCAATCTACATTTATTTTAAATAAGTCACTTGCAATTCCATCGCTTAAAAATTTGCCTTTTTTAGTCACTTTTAGTTTATTATCCTCAATATACAACAAATCTTCAGCAATATGCTTCTGTGCTTGTTGCAACATATAGGTTTCAAAAGTAATGCCAAAATCTGTTTTAATTTTTTTAATTGAAACACCCCAAACAGTTCTTAAACCCGTCATAATATACTCGTTATATTGATCGGTTTTTGTAAGTATTTCAGTTTCAATTGGCAACTCATTATTTTGAATGGCTTTTATGTATTTTGTATTATTTCTTACGTTCCATCCTCGTTCTTTTCCATTAAAAGAATGCGCCGAAGGCCCAATACCAATATACTTTTTACCTTGCCAGTATGCCGAATTATTTCTACTAAAAAAACCAGGCTTACCAAAATTAGATAATTCGTAATGCACAAAATTTTGAGTTCCTAATTTATCTACTAAAATATGAAATTGTTCTTGTGCCAAAGCATCGTCTACATTTTCTATCACACCTTTTTCTATAAAAGAAGCCAATGCTGTTTTTGGCTCGACAGTAAGTGCGTAACTTGAAATATGATTTACACCAAAACCTAAAGCAATGTCTATATTTTCTTCCCACTCTTTATTTGTAGTATTTGGAATACCATAAATTAAATCGAGTGAGATGTTATTAAAATGCTTAGTCGCTTCTTCTAAACATTGTATGGCTTCTTTTGTATTATGCGCACGATTCATGAGTTTTAAATCTTTTTCATGAAAGGATTGAATACCTATTGATAATCGATTGACAAGACTCTTAGATAATTCGATTATTCGTTCGTTGTTTAAATCGTCCGGATTGGCTTCCAGCGTAATTTCGGGTTCATCTGAAACTTTATAATTTTTGTAAACCGAATCTATTATTCTTTTTATTTCTTCTGAAGTTAACAACGACGGTGTTCCTCCTCCAAAATAAATGGTTTCTACAGTTGTGTTATTAAACTCGCTTTTTCTTAATTCAATTTCATGAATTAATGCATCTATTAGCTCATCTTTCTTTTTCATTGAAGTAGAAAAATGAAAGTCACAGTAATGGCAAGCTTGCTTGCAAAATGGTATGTGTATGTATATTCCGGACATTTTAGTTTTTTAAGACCTGAATCAAAGTTTCTCTAAATTTCTTTTCCCATATTTTTCCATCATGACCACCATCATAAACTTCTATATCTACAAATGAGCTTGAAACTTTATAATTTTCTTTAATATTTTCATGGATATAATCTAAAAAAGACTCTTCTTCTCCATACTTTAAATATAGATTTGGGTATTCAACATTTTTATTCCATTTTTCATCAGAAGAATTAAATCCCATAGTCGAAAAACAAATATAAGTTCCAATTAAATTTGGGTGTCTATTTAACAAACTGACGCCAAAACCAGCACCATTAGAGAAGCCATAAAAAATTCTTGAATTTTCATTATTTTTTAGACCAAGTTCTTTCTCAACGATTGGAATAAATTCTTCTTCAAAATATAACATATGATTATTAAACCTATCTTTAAGTTTAATATCAGCACCCTCGTTATATTGATCCTCTACGTACTCAAAATTTCTATAATTTAATTTTACTTTTTCACCATCTCCAGTTGTCATGGAAGTGCTATCTGCTATTTTTTTATTATAAAAACTTTCAACATATAAAATCGGGGGAATAATATTATTATCAATTAAAGAATCTAACATTTTCTTTCGAAAACTATTTTCATAGATTTTGCTTCCATCAGTGGCAAAAACAATTTTATAGTTTTTATTTTTATCAAAGTTTTTTGGTAAATAAATATTATGAAGCCTAAGCTCTTTTAAATAAACACTATTTATTGTATCTGTGTAGTAAATTGATTTATTAGTTGATTCGGATTTTTTTCTATTACAACTAACAGAGAGTATGACTACAAATACTAAAATAAAATATTTCATATATAAATTTAAAAATGGATTCCTGCCTTCGCAGGAATGACAAAGCTATTTCTTAACTCTCTTCTCATTCTGTTTTACAAAAGCACTCCAACCAGAATAACTCTTACCAATCTCAACACGACCTTGATTATAAAAATGACAAACTGCAGCAGCCAAACCATCCATAGAATCTAAGTTTTTAGGTATGGTTTTAAGTCCAAGCATACTTTGCAGCATTTTTGCTACTTGCTCTTTACTAGCATTACCATTTCCTGTAATTGCCATTTTAATTTTCTTTGGAGCATACTCTGTAATTGAAACCTCACGAGACAAACCTGCAGCCATAGCAACACCTTGCGCCCGACCTAACTTCAACATACTCTGTACGTTTTTACCAAAAAATGGTGCTTCAATGGCTATTTCGTCTGGATGATGCGTATCGATGAGCTCGATAGTACGCTCGAAAATAAGTTTAAGCTTGAGGTAATGGTCGTCGTACTTTTTTAAATCGAGTTCATTAAGCTGCAAAAAATGCATCTTTTTATTCACCACTTTTATAAGTCCAAAACCCATAATTGTTGTTCCAGGGTCGATACCTAAAATTATTTTTTCTTCAGCCATTTAATTACAAGTTCTACAACCACTTAAAGAAATTGAAACGCCAACGGTTACTGTTAACATATTTCCATTAAAACTTCCTACGCCTTCTATTACCGGATCAAAATCTTTTGCAAAACCCAAAATATATGAACCGTCTACAAATAAAGAAACGGCCCTAGAAATACCATAATGCAATTCTACACCTGCCATTGCATTTAAATAAGAGTTTTTATTTTCTCTATAAATATCTAATGGTTTTATCATGGTATAACCTGGTCCAGCATGAAATACCAAACTCATTTCTTCGGGTAGAAAAAAGAAAACCTTAGAAGTATCGTAAACAAACTGAGCATTTATTCTTGTGTAATTAATTTTAAAATCTGGTGAATTACCCGCATTAGAAAAACGATTGTAACCAAAATCGACTTTAACACCCATTTGTGGTTTAAACATGTGCTGAACACCTAAATTAATAGTTGGAAAATTGACACCTTTTGCTTCAAATGGTTCTAATAAACCCGATTGCGATGGGCTATTTACACCAAAGGCAATTAAAGCTTTCCACTTGCTTTCTTCTTGTTGAGAAAAGCCGAAAGCACTCACTAAAAATAAGACTAAAAGACAATAGTAATTAAATTTGGACTCCATTCTGTAATATTTGGTTTAATTTGCATTCACTATTCTATAACGCTTTGCACAACGCTTTATCATACAAAACTAAACAATTCTTTTTTGTGCTTATTAAATTAAGCATTGTTGCGGGTGCTTTTTATTTTATTTACAACAAATTAGCAAATAATAGTGCTTTACATTTTTATGAATTTATTGATACTTTGAAAGAAAATAACATTTTTTCATTAAAAAATATCGTTTTTCTATTATTTCTAAGCATTTTAAATTGGTTTTTAGAAATATTAAAATGGCAGAAACTAACGTCTTTTATTAAAAACATCACTTTTTATCATGCTCTAAAACAAAGTTTAAGTTCACTTACTGCATCTCTTTTAACACCCAATCGCATTGGTGAATACGGTGCAAAAGCCGTCTATTTTACCAAGCAATACAGAAAACGTATTTTACTTTTAAACTTAATTGGTAATATAATGCAAATGGCTGTTACTATGCTTTTTGGAGCTATTGGTTTCTTTTTATTTACACAGTATTATCCTATTAAAATTAATGCATATAAAGTATCTCAACTTTTAATTATTATTTTAATTGTTTTAAGTTTATCCTTATTTGTAATAAAACAGAAAAGGTATACAATAAAAGGATTTTCGGTTGAAAAATTAAAACAATTTATAAAAGCATTACCATTAAAAATTAGTGTGTTTACTTTTATAATATCAATGTTACGTTACTTCGTTTTTTCATTTCAGTTTTACTTTTTATTACAACTTTTTGCAGTAGAATTAAATTACATCGATACAATGGTAATTATAACATCTATGTATTTATTAGCCTCTGTTATACCATCTATTTTTATACTGGATGTTGTTGTAAAAGGCAGTGTTGCCGTCTATTTATTTTCTTTTGCCGAAGTAAACGAGGTTATTATTTTATGTATTATTACTATAATGTGGTTATTTAATTTTGTGTTACCAAGTCTTTTAGGAAGCTATTATGTGCTAAATTTCAACTTTGAAAAACAAAATAAGACATTATGATTTTACTATTAATAATTATAACGGTTTTGTACTTATTGCTAATATTAGCACTTGCTTTGGGTTTTGATAAAGTTGAAGATTTTAAAGTTGAAGACATAAAAGTAAAAACAAAATTTTCGATAATTATTCCGTTTAGAAATGAAGCTGAAAATTTACCAGAATTACTAGCTTCAATTCGTGAGTTTAACTATCTAAAATCGCATTACGAATTTATATTTGTTGATGATGATTCTAATGATGATTCTGTGGATATTGTTTCTAAAGTTCTCGATTCAATTCCGATAAATATCGATATTACTAAAACTGACATAAAGATTATTAAAAACGTTAGAACATCTAATTCTCCTAAAAAAGACGCGATTTCTTCAGCTATAAAAATAGCAAAATACGATTGGATTGTTACCACAGATGCAGATTGTGTATTACCAAAATTCTGGTTAGACGCTTTAGATTGTTTCATTCAGAAAAAACAACCTAAAATGATTGTTGCTCCTGTTACTTACCACCATATAAATTCATTTTTAAAACGTTTTCAATTACTTGATTTTTTAAGTTTAATTGGTGCTACAATTGGTGGTTTTGGAATAGGAAAACCGTTTTTATGTAATGGAGCAAACTTGGCTTACAAAAAAGAGTTATTTCTAGAGTTAAATGGTTTTGATGGTAATAATGAAATTGCAAGTGGAGACGACATTTTTCTGTTACAAAAAGCAATTAAAAATAATAAAAGTAATGTTCAGTTTTTAAAATCTAAATCTGTTATTGTAAAAACAAAAGCGCAACCCAATATATATGCTTTAATTTCACAACGTAAACGCTGGGCAGCAAAAACATCGAGTTATAATTCTACTTTTGGAAAACTAATTGGTTTAATTGTTTTATTAATGAATGCTGCTTTAGTTTGTGGTTTCACACTTGCTTTGCTAGGATTACTTCAATTTAAAACAATTTTCTATATTTTTATTATTAAGAATCTTGTAGATTTTCTGTTACTTTTTAAAACAGCTCGCTTTTTTGAACAAGAAAAGCAATTATCCATTTTTCTGTTTTCGGGTATTATGTATCCTTTCTTTTGCGTTTACATTGCCTTTATTTCATTATTTACAGAATACAAATGGAAAGGTAGAAGTTTTAAGAAGTAATAAATAAGTCGCTTAAAATATTTACTTTTACATAGTAATCCAATCTACTTATATTATGAAAAAAATAGTCTTACTACTATGCCTACTTACTTTTAGCAGTTTCACATTTGCTCAACAAACTTATACTATTGGAAATGAATCTCTAGAACTTAAAACCGAAACAGAAGGTGCCTTAGATTTACTTTGGAATACAATAAACGAACAATATCGCTATTTTATAAAAACTGAGGACGGTAACATTACAGAGCTTAAAAACACTAAAAATACAGATAACAAATATCAAGAAGAATACAAGAAAGTGTTAGCAGACTTGACCTCTATGAATGTTTCTAAAGTAAACTTAACAACTTATAGTCTTAAATCTTTTATTGATAAATACAATAGTTCTACAGATTCCAATTATGTTTCAAGCAACCCGAAATCTAAAGTAAAATTACGATTAGGTATTTTTGGAGGTATAACTAATAGTCCATTTAACAAAAACCCAAACAACAAAAGCACAGCTCTTTTTGGAACAGAACTTGAAGCGCTTTCAGACAATACAGACTCTAGACATGCAGCATTTTTAAATATACGACACACTACAGAAAGTGATGATTTCCAATATTCGGCAACTCAAATTGCTTTAGGATATCGTTATCGTTTTATTAGTAAAGCGAAATTTAATATATATGCACAAACTAAGTTTGCAACATTTACAAGCTCTAAAGTATCATCTACAATTGTAGATCCTAGTGACTCGACTGCTTTTATAACATTAGAAGATAGCTCTACAGCATTCGATGCACCATTTATATTTGGCTTAGGTGCTGATATTAAATTAGGCAATGGTTATTTGACTGTTGTTTACGACTCTGTTCTCGCTGCTTTTTTAGATACCCAAGACAACTTTCCAGTTGATTTTGCTATTGGATATAAATTTAATTTATAAGCCGTAATTAACCTTATGTATTTGATTGTAAACTAAGATTGGAAACTAATAAAATAGTTTTTCCAACTTAATTTACAGTAATAAGAATAGGTAATTTAAACTCTGTTTTTACTGGTTGGTTACGTTTAATTGCTGGAAAAACCTGAGGCAAAGTATTTAGACTACTTGCTATCATGCTTTCAATTTCAGGTATTTCTAACGCTGTAACTGCGTTTAAATTAATATGCTTAATTGTAATTTCTCCTAGTTCGGAAATTTGAAATTCTAAAATAACAGTATCATCAATATCTTGAGAAACTATAATTATTTCATTTTGCAAGCTTGAAGTTATGTGTTGTGATAATGTGTTTTCAAAACACATTTTCTTTTCGTTTTTTGTTTCAAAAGTATCACAGATAGAAAATGTAGGATAGGTATCTACAGCATTCCAATTAACCATTTTTAATTCTTCATTATAAATAGTTTCCGATGTTATTTTTTTTGCATTAAAATACTCGCAAGAAGTTGCGCATATAATTAATAAAAAAACAAATAGTTTTTGCATGGCTTTAATTAACACCAATTTAGATTGATATAAAACCGAAAAGTACAATATATTATCTTAAAAATAAAAAAACCGAAAACTTATGCCTTCGGTTTACAAATACTTAGGTTAACTAACATTTATCTGCCACAAAAAACATTTAAAATACAGTATATCAATTAGCAAGAATACTAGTTCTTATCTTTATGCTCTTCAACTTTTAAAAATGCTTCTTGCTTTAGTTTTAATCTTTCTCTTTTTGCATATTCCACAAACATACTTTCTGGATTGTTTTTAATATAAACATTAAACAACTCAATCTTACTTTGCATGTCCTTATAGTAACTTGCTTTTGTAGTTACAAGGTAAAATTTAGCGAACTCATCATCTGGATTCTCTTTAAGCGCCTTTTTAAAATATTTAACTGCTATTTGTGGTTTTTCTAAACGGTTATAAATTGTTGCTAATTTTCTATATTCATTATCTAAAGGCACATCTCGAATTTCAAGTGACAATTTAATATACTTTTCTGCATTTTTATAATCTTTAACCAACTGGTACAAACCTCCTAATCGGTATAAATTTTCAGCGTCTTTAGAATCGAAAAGCAAAGCTTGCTCCATATTTTCTATTGCCTTTTTGTACTCTAAGTCTTTACGATATGCGAAGCTTAATTTCTCGAAAACAAACTGACTTCTATCCCCTAATTTCAATAGTTTTTCGAACCAAACAATCGATTTTGTATAATCCTGCAGTAAATACAGGCTTTGCGCTTTTAAACTTGTTAAAGCAGCATTTTTTGGATAACTCTTTAAGCCCACCGTAATTAAAGTATCTAATCTTTCGAAATCTTTACTTTTAAGACTGTGCTTTGCTAATTTATATATTGCTTTTTGGTGTGTTTTATCTAACTTATAAGTCGCTTCAAAATTATCTTGAGCTTCTTTTGTTTTTTTTAAACGCTCTAATACTACACCTAATTCGTAATGGTAATTTGGATTTGTACTATCTGTTGCTTTTAGATTATTAAATATAGTAACAGCCGTTATATTTTTTTTACTTTACTTAATAGTTTTCCATATTCGTATTGTAATAAAATGTTCTCTGGAGTGCTTTCTATCGCTTTTTTAAAACTTAGAATAGATTTGTCGTAATTACCAATAGCATTGTATGCTCTTGCTAATCTGTACGCGGAGTTTTCGGTGCCACTATTTTCAAGTAATGCTATAGCTTTAGAGAAGTTTCCATTTGCCATTAAACTATCTGAAACATTTAAAACCGAAGTTTGAGCTTCGGTTTTAAAAGATATTAGCATTATTGCTATTATAAATACTCTAATCATTCTTGAATATTAAATACTATTGGTAATGTAAAGCCCACACTAACTGCTTTACCGTCTATTTTTCCTGGTTCTAACTTAGGAATAAGATTTACGACTCTTTTACCTTCAATTTCTAATTCTGGATGTTCAGCTTTAGCTTTTACATCTACAATATCTCCTTGTTTATTAATTGTAAAATCAACAAATATTTTTTGCTTCCCTACTAAACCAAGAGACTTACCTAGATCTAAATTAAAATCACTAAACACTAATTCTCTTAGTTTATCACTAAAACATACTCTTTGATCTTTGTTCGATAATGAAGTATCACAACCAGGATAAACAGGCACTTGGTCGATATTAGCAAAACTAAGTGACTCATCATCTAAAAATGCTGTTTCAGTATATTCTTCTTTTTCTGTTTTTAAACCATCAAAATTAAAATATGATAAATAACTACCACCATCTGTAGAATTAACTGTTGTTTCATGCATACCTATTGGTCTTTTTTCAGCCTTAGCATGAACACTATAGGAAACTAACCCTGCTTTCTTATCAATTATCGACCAACTTACATAGTCTTTATTTTCTTTCAAAAAAGACTCATACTTTTGATGTATAATCTTTACATCATCAGACATCTCTTCATTTAGTTTTAATGAATAGGAGTACTGTTCTAAACTACTAATTTCACTTCCATTTTCTGTTTTATCTGAACAAGACGTATAAAACAGCATGCCTATTACCATTGGAAACAATAGTAAATACTTTGTTAAATGAATTTGTTTTGATTTTGATTTGCTTAACATAATGATTCGTTTTTTGATTAATGATTGTTTAAAAAATGGATTGATGAATGATACCTTTTGGGTATCGAAAACTTGAGATAATAAATTTTGATAGTAGCTAACTTTACAACTGAACTTTACTGCTTTAGAATCTGCTATAAACTCATGTAAATTTGCAGTTCTCTTTTGATACATATAGATTAATGGATTAAACCAAAAAAAGATTTTTAGAACTTCGAAAAACAATAAATCTAAACTGTGCTTCTCTTTAACGTGATGTAACTCGTGTGTTAAAATGGTTTGTTTGTCTTCCTTATTAATATTTTTTCCTAAAAAAATATAATTAAAAAATGAAAAAGCATGTTTACTATTAGCCAACTCGATTAAAAAAGCGGTTTCAAACTTAACTTTTGGGTTTCTATAAGTCATTGCTATTAACTTGTAAAACTTAATAGTAAATAATACTAAGGCAAATGCACTACCCAAATACAAAACATAAATCCAACTAAAAGTAAAACTATTAACAGTACTTGCATCTATTAACAACTCTTTACCAGTAATTACAGTTGTACTACTTTTTCCTAAAATAACTTCTGGCAAAGTATAAATGAATCTTTCTGGGATTACAGTTTTAAAACTATCTACTTTTACAAAAGGTAACACTATTGATAAAAAAGCTGAAGCTAATAAGTAAAACCTGTTCCAATTAAAGAAGGTTTCTTTCCTTAAAAACACATCGTAAACCATTAAAAACAGTAACTGAAACACGATAGTTTGTAGAATATAATGCAACATAATTTTATTTTTTAGTTGTGTCTTTATCTATTTCATTTAAAACCGATTCTAAGTCGTTTAAATTGATGTCATTTTTTTTCATAAAAAACGAAACCATACTTTTAAAAGAACCTTGAAAATAATTATCTACCAGTTTATTAATGGACTGGTTACTGTAGTCTTGCTTTTCTAGTAGAGGAAAATAAATATGCCCTTTTCCTTTCTTTTCATAATCTACAAAACCTTTGCTCTCTAAAATTCTAACAATAGTAGACACCGTATTATAGGCAGGTTTTGGCTCTGGTAACTCTTCTATTATTTGCTTTACGTTGGCTTTTTTTAATTGCCATAGTACTTGCATGATATCTTCTTCTGCTTTTGTAAGTTGTTTCATCTTTGTTTGATGTATTTTAAATTAGAGCTTAGTATTTTAAACTAAGTTCTTAGTTCAAATATAACTATTATTTTAGTTTAAACTAATTTTTTAGTTAAAAATGTAACTTTTATTCATTTTCATCGTCTTATAACAAAACACTACTATGGATATTTTTTTAACCATTCTTGGTTTACTTTTTATGATTTTTGGCCTTATAGGTAGCTTTCTTCCCATATTACCTGGACCTCCTTTAAGTTGGGTTGGATTACTATTACTTTATCTTACAGATGCCATACCTAATAATTGGACTTTTTTAGGCATAACATTAGCCATTGCATTACTCGTTTTTGCTTTAGATTACGTTATTCCTGCAATAGGCGCAAAAAGGTTTGGAGGTACAAGAGCAGGAATGATAGGCACCACCATTGGACTTATTGTAGGTGTTTTAGCTCCAATTCCTGGAGGCATAATTATTGGTCCATTTGTAGGAGCGCTTTTAGGTGAGTTATCTAACAAAGCAGATTCTAAAACAGCATTAAAAGCTGCTTTTGGTTCTTTTTTAGGTTTTATAACAGGAACATTTATTAAGTTTATTGTTGCTATAATATATTTTGGCTTATTTATTAAGATCTTTTGGGACTATAAAACCATCATTTTTTAAAAAGAATAAACCTTGCTATTTCATATAGAAAAAGCAAGGTTTTGTGTAAATGTGCTATTACCAACTAAATTCTAATTGAATTATGAATTCAGTCATGTATGATTGTTGATTAAATAAATTTAAGTAAAATAAAATTATACGATTACGGCTTTTACCGTAATCAAAAAATTGAATCCTCTCAAAACATCAATAAAAACAGTGATTTATATGTTATTTAAATAATCTTGATTTTTAAAAAAATTAACAATATCGTAGGAAAAAACTGTGTTTAATCTATAAAACCATAACCTCTAGCTTTCTCAATCAGCGATTTTTCGTCACCTTCTTCAATACTAAAAATTTCTTTTAATTGTTTCTTTTTCTTCTCTATACTACTTAAAGAAAGATTCATTTCCTTCGCAATATCCTTATTTTTAATTCCTCTAGAAATTAGATATAAAATACGATGATTTACTTCGCTTACGTCTAAATTACTAAATCTTGTTTTTTTAATTATTTGGTTTACTGTACCACTATAAAAAGGCGGATTATTTAATACCGCTTGAAAAGCACTAGCAAGCTCCCTTGAGGTTAAATCACTTTTAATTAAAAAACCTTCTGGGTTAATATTGTTTATAATACTATGTATACGATAAGATTCATTAAACATAGTAAGCATAACTACTTTAGATTTTGGTGATTTTTCTCTAACATACATTGCTAAATCTTCTCCAGACTTATACCTACCATCACTAGAAGGAGGTATACTAATATCAAAAAAATAAACAGTATAAAGCTCTCCAATAGCAATCGATTTATTTATTAAATCTATGGATTCGTCACTATTTGTAGCAAAATCGATAGTTAAATTTTGAGATTCTTTTTTTGTAGCTAACAAAGTATTACGGTAACCTTCAATAATCATAGGATGATCATCGGTCATTAATATTTTAATATTTTTTTCCGGCATTTTAAATGTGTTCTATCTTAAATTGGGATTTCTATATTTACTATTGTGCCTTTATTAATTTGAGAATTTATTTTTTGTTTTCCTCCAATAGCACTCACTCTCGATTTGATATTTTTTAAACCTATACCTTCTTTTTGTTTAGATATGTCGTAACCAATACCATCGTCTATTATTGATAAAGATATTAAATTATCTTCTTGTTTCACTATTATATTTATAAGTTTTGCCTTTGCATGTTTGTAAATGTTTTGAAGCGATTCTTGTATAATTCTGTAAATATGTATTTTAGTTTTATTGGTTAAATTATCCCATTTTATTTCATGTTCTATTTTAATTTTATAATCTAAATCATAGGCTGTACATTGCGTTTCTACAAGTGTATTAATCATGTCTGAGAAACTAGCATGCGAAATAAAATCGGTATTTAAATCATGAGAAACTTTACGAATGTCTTTCTCTATATCCATTAGGTCTTTAATGTAGTTTTCCCTACTAATAATAGCTTCCTTAGTATTAACCATATTAAGACTATCTAAACTAAGTCTTGTACCAAATAATCTGCCCAAAATTCCATCGTGTATTTCTTGCGAAATTCTCTTTTTTTCGACAGCTCTAGCTTCATCCATTTTGTCTTGTTGAGACAACATAAGATTATATATCTCTTCATTAGCCTCTTGTTGCTGCTGTGCAAGTTCAAGCTCTTTGTTTTTTTCTCGTTGTGTTTTAATAATATACAAAAGTAATATAGAAAGTAAGAGTACTATTGAAGTAATTACTAACCAAAGGTTCTGTTTTGAGATAGCTTCTTTCTCCTGTATTATTATATCTGTCTCATAATCTATTCTTGCAAATTTGTTTCTAATAGAGCGTTCTGCAGTTATCAAACTATCGTTTAATTTTATGTACTCGGTTAAAAAAACATTAGATGAGTCTTTTTCAATTTCAGATTTTGTAATTAATGTTTTAAAAACAAAACTATTCGTTTTTGTGTTTTTAGCAATCTTATATGCCAGATCAACATACTTTTTAGCCGAATCTACCTCATCAATTTTATTTAAAAATTCAGCATAATAAGAACTCGTTCCCATAACACCCATTTCATCTTCCATGATGCTGGATATTTTAAATGCTTCGCTAAACATCTCACTTATTTCTTCTGAAACAAAATCATTATTTAAAAAATTAGAATAGGCTAAGTTTGCTTTTATATTAGCATAAGACTCAGGATCGTTAGCATATAAGCTTTCATCTTCAAGAAGAGTATTAAAAATTTTAATAGCACTTGGGTAGTCTCCTTTTCTTCTATAAATTGATCCTATATTATTTTTAGAATATAAAATATAATAATAAGCATTAGGGTCATCCTCTAAAACACTTATAGAAAGATTATAATACTCTAGCGCTTTGTCAAAGTTCTTAAGCTCACCAGAAATGATACCCAATAAATTATATTTATCCCATTTATCGTAATTATTTTCTTCATTACTAGGTAGCTTTTCTAAAGTCTTTAGAGCTCTTACCAAATTAATTTCTGCTCCAATATAATCTCTCTCAGACTGCTGAATATAACTCATATTAGACAATACATTAATATAGTCTTTAGTATCACCCAAAGCTTCGTATTGCTTTACTGCTCTTGAATAATAAAAATATGCGCTATCTTGCTTAGATTCTTCATCATAAGCATAACCCAAAATAAAATTTGCATTTGCTAAAGCCGCAGAATCTTTGATTTTGCTAGCTGTTTTTATAATTTCAAAATTTACCGATTTAAGTTTTTCGGTATTTAATTGATTCAAATAGATTGAAGACAAAGCCTTTTGGCTTTTAATTATAGTTGAATCTTCTCCATAGTTTTTAGAGCGTTCTATGGCTTTTTTAGCATATAAAATACGCTTGTTAAATGATAGATCTGTATTTTTAGAATATTCTCTATAAGTATATATAGAGTCTAACTCAATATTCGATTTTCCTTTTTGAGCAAAAGAAAAATAGAATGAAAAAACACAAATTAAAATAAAGAATTGTTTCAAGGTTTAGTCTTTGATTTTATCAAATTTAAACTAAAAAATATAAAAACTTGTTTTAAACACACTTCGATATTCAAAGCGCGAAATATAGATTCTAGCCTTGAGACGGAACTTTTCTTTTTCCTCTTATCTCGATAAATGCTGTTAAATCAATACTCGGCTTAGATAATTCATGATTTACTGTTTCTGTAACAACATCTGTATCGTTAGATGGCAATACTGCTGTTAATAATCCTATTGAAAAAAGTGCGATTAATGTTAGTTTAAGGGTTTTCATGTTTTGTAATGTTATGTTGCTATTAATGTTTTTTTGAAATCTAAATTATAGTGAAGTTTAGCCTTGAGACGGAACTTTTCTTTTTCCTCTTATCTCGATAAATGCTGTTAAATCGATACTCGGCTTAGATAATTCGTGATTTACTGTTTCTCTAACAACATCTGTATCGTTAGATGGTAATACTGCTGTTAATAATCCTATTGAAAAAAGTGCAATTAATGTTAGTTTAAGGGTTTTCATGTTTTGTAATGTTATGTCGCTATTAATGTTTTTTTGAAATCTAAATTATAGTGAAGTTTAGCCTTGAGACGGCACCTTTCTTTTTCCTCTTATCTCGATAAATGCTGTTAAATCAATACTTGGCTTAGATAATTCGTGATTTACTGTTTCTGTAGCTGGCTCTGTTTCGCTAGTTGGTAAAACTGCTGTTAATAATCCTATTGAAAAAAGTGCAATTAATGTTAGTTTAAGGGTTTTCATGTTTTGTAATGTTAAGTTGCTATTAATGTTTTTTGAAATCTAAATTATAGTGAAGTTTAGCCTTGAGACGGCACCTTTCTTTTTCCTCTTATCTCGATAAATGCTGTTAAATCGATACTCGGCTTAGATAATTCGTGATTTACTGTTTCTGTAACAACATCTGTATCGTTAGATGGTAATACTGCTGTTAATAATCCTATTGAAAAAAGTGCGATTAATGTTAGTTTAAGGGTTTTCATGTTTTGTAATGTTATGTTGCTATTAATGTTTTTTTGGGAAATCTAAATTATAGTGAAGTTTAGCCTTGAGACGGCACTTTTCTTTTTCCTCTTATCTCGATAAATGCTGTTAAATCGATACTTGGCTTAGATAATTCGTGATTTACTGTTTCTGTAACAACATTTGTATCGTTAGATGGTAATACTGCTGTTAATAATCCTATTGAAAAAAGCGCAATTAATGTTAGTTTAAGGGTTTTCATGTTTTGTAATGTTATGTAATGTTATGTAATGCTATGTTGCTATTAATGTTTTTTGAAATCTAAATTATAGTGAAGTTTAGCCTTGAGACGGCACCTTTCTTTTTCCTCTTATCTCGATAAATGCTGTTAAATCGATACTCGGCTTAGATAATTCGTGATTTACTGTTTCTGTAACAACATCTGTATCGTTAGATGGTAATACTGCTGTTAATAATCCTATTGAAAAAAGTGCAATTAATGTTAGTTTAAGGGTTTTCATGTTTTGTAATGTTATGTTGCTATTAATGTTTTTTGAAATCTAAATTATAGTGAGGTTTAGCCTTGAGACGGTACCTTTCTTTTTCCTCTTATCTCGATAAATGCTGTTAAATCAATACTTGGCTTAGATAATTCGTGATTTACTGTTTCTGTAGCTGGCTCTGATTCGCTAGTTGGTAAAACTGCTGTTAATAATGTAACTGAAAAAAGTGCTAATAAGGTTGGTTTAAGGAATTTCATAATTATTTATTTTATGTTGCTATTAATTTTTAACTTAATAAATGACAGTAAATTACCACTATCGTAGCACTACAAAACAAGCAATTAGTAAAGCAGACAAACAGTCTACACAATGGATTTCTTAATGAAGCGAATTGTAGCTGAGGGATTCAATAAGAATTTAATGACGAATATAGTGTTAAAGATATTAAAAAAATAAATATTTTCGATAAACAGCTCTTAATCAGTGATTAAAACGTGTAAAAACACGATTAAAACGCAATAAAAGCGTTAAGAAGTAACAAAAGTTCTATAAAACAAAAAAGCATCCCGATTTTCTTTTCCGTAAAACGGAAGAAAAAAGGAAAGCTTCTCATTGGTTAAAACCATTTAAATGGCTCTCTACCAGTTTGATGGACTACTACACCCATCAAAACAACACAACTAAATTTTTCGCCAAAAAAAGCTTCAAATTTCTTTGAAGCTTTATAGCAATTTGCGGTCTGGACGGGACTCGAACCCGCGACCTTCGCCGTGACAGGGCGACATTCTAACCAACTGAACTACCAGACCGTTGCGTATTGCGAGTGCAAATATAAGACGCTTTATCAATACTACAAACATTTTTTTGACTTTTTTTTCAAAAAAAATTAAATTAATTTATTACGTGCTAACATATAACTAGTTAGGATAGAATTAAAATTTTTATTTATATCGGCCTCAACGTACTTAATTCTATTTTGACCACATTTTACTCTTAAATCATTAAAATAATCACTTACTAAAGCTTCATAATTGTCTTTTACTTGCTCACTATATAGATTTACATGCTCACCAGTCTCAACATCAATAAAACGTTTAGGCTTATTATCGAAATCGAAAGTAACCTCCTTACTCTTATCAAACACATGAAAAAGCACTACCTCGTGCTTATTATGTTTTAAATGTCTTAACGCTTCAAATAACTTATCCTCATCGGTAGCTGTTTGAAACATATCTGTAAAAACAAAAATTAAAGAGCGCCTGTGTATCTTCTCTGCTATTTGGTGTAAGTATTGGTAGGTTTTCGTTTGCTTATTCTTAGGCTTACTTAAAGCCATTTGGCTTAGTTGTGCTAAAAGCATTTGGTGATGGCGTTCGCTACCTTTCTCGCTAGAGTAAAAATCGTAAGCATCACTATAAATACTTAAACCTACAGCATCGCGTTGCTTTTTAAGAATATGCATTAACGATGCAGATGCTAAAGCAGAAAAGGCAATCTTATTTAAGTTGTCTATCGAGAAGTTGTTCATCTCTGGATAATGCATAGAACTACTATTATCTATAATAATATGACAACGCAAGTTTGTTTCGTCGTCGTAGCGTTTAGTATACAACTTATCTGTTTTTGCAAAAAGCTTCCAATCTATATGGCGCGTACTTTCGCCAGGATTATAAATTTTATGCTCGGCAAACTCTGCCGAAAAACCATGAAACGGACTTTTATGCATTCCAGAAATAAAACCCTCAACAACTTGTTTTGCCAAGTGTTCAAGATTTTTAAATCCGCCAGCTTTATTTAATTCGTCTTGTAAATTCATCTTTTTCTATAAAAACTAAACCGTTTCACATTTATAGTAACAAAAAAAAGATAAGAGATAAACGCTAAACTTACACGCTACAATCTCTTATCTTTCTCAAATATCTTAGTTATTATTTTTCTTATTCTATAATACCATCTACAATACCATAAGCTAAAGACTCCTCTGCTCCCATCCAATGGTCACGGTTAAAATCTTTCATTACTTCTTCAAAAGATTTTCCACAATTATCTGCTAAAATCTTAGCACTTAATTCTTTTGTTTTTACAATCTCTTTAGCAGTAATTTCAATATCACTTGCTTGTCCTCTTGCTCCACCACTTGGCTGGTGAATCATCACTCTTGCATGAGGTTGGATAAAACGTTTTCCTTTAGTACCAACCGATAATAAAATCGATCCCATAGATGCAGCCAAACCAGTACATACTGTAGACACATCACTCTTTAGAGATTTAATAGTATCGTACATTGCAAATCCAGACGTTACGTAACCTCCAGGACTATTAATATATAATGTAATGTCTTTAGTCTCTAAACTATCTAAGTACATTAACCTATCGATAACATGCTTTGCACTCTTATCGTCTACCATTCCCCAAAGAAATACTTTTCTTTCGCCTAGTAATTTGCTATCTATTGCGTCTTGCGCTTTTGTTATTTTGCTCATTATAATTTACTTTTTTACTAAAATAAAAAAAGGTTTGCTATTACAGCAAACCTTTTTCAATTCTTTATGAAATATATTTCTACAATAAAGCGTCGATAGCTTCAGCATATGCAGTTTTAGGTGCAACACCAACTTGTCTTCCAACAACTTCTCCGTTTTGGAATACTAATACTGTAGGTATGTTTCTTACACCGTATTTGGCTGCAAACTCTTGATTTGCATCTACGTCTAACTTACCAACAACAGCTTTACCTTCGTACTCATCGCTAATTTGATCAATAATTGGCCCAACCATTCTACAAGGTCCACACCAAGCTGCCCAAAAGTCAACTACTACAGGCTTATCGCTCTTTAATACTGTTTCTTCAAAATTTGCATCTGTGATTTCTAATGCCATAATATTTATAATTTAATTGTGTATGTATTCACTGTTAATATACAAACTTAGTCAAAAATTTTACTAAAACTTACAACCTTCCAATTTGTTTCCTTTATAACAGTATCAATTTGGCTTATTTTATTTGGGCGCATAAACCAGGCTTTCACTACTCGCTCTCTGCGAGGAGCTCAAACATGTCGTTCAATCCTTTGCGCGAGCACTTACAACCGCTACAGTGTTTAAACCAACCATCCTAATTAAGAATTCAACTTATAAAGTACTTGGTCTTCTTCCAAAGCATTCAATAACTCTTGAGATACTTTTACTTTTTGTTTTCTACTTGGCATTTCTAATTTAATCTGTTCTCTATTATCATAAATCACAAAATCAAGCAAATGACTTCCTGGATGCATTGAAATTAAATCTTTTAAATTTCTAATCTTATCAGAATCTAATTCTTTAATATTAAGTTGTATTGACAGCTTTCGCACATACTTATCCATTACATCATGAAGTAATTGAAAACTATTAAACTGCAATCTAGGATCACTCTTTTTACCCGTATCTCTATTCACCCAGCCATCTCGCACAAAGCTCTTAACATGCACGAAGGTATTTTGTAATAAAAACGGACGATGCTTTAAATAGTCTTCTCCAAAAATTCTAAACTCGTAACTATCTGTATAATCTTCAATAGTAAATAATGCCCAACCTTTTCCTTGTTTACTTACACGATGCTGCACATCTGTAACCACACCACCAAACGTTATGTCTTTATTTACATGCGCCGCTAAGTCGTAGAAATAACTAATAGTACCTGTACAGAAGTTTTTCATTTCTGTTCTAAAATCATCTAACGGATGTCCAGAAATATAAACACCAACAACCTCACGCTCTTGGGCTAACTTCTCCATAGTCCCCCAAGTTTCACATGGCGGAACCAATGGCTCCTCAATTTGCACGTCGCTAGCTCCACCAAACAAACTTACTTGTGCAGAATTTTCATTTTCTTGATGCTTGGCACCATATTTAATTGCCTTTTCTAAAAAGGTTAAATCGCTACCTTCTTTTTGAAAATATTGCGCACGATGTACATCTTCAAAACAATCGAAACCACCTGCCAAAGCAAGGTTTTCGAATGCTTTTTTATTTGCCGCTCTTAAATCTATTCGTTTAGAAATATCAAAAATAGATTTGTATGGCCCGTCATCTTTTCGGTTGTCAACAATTGTCATTACTGCTCCGTGTCCAACACCTTTTATAGCTCCCATTCCAAAACGAACGGCATTATCTTTATTTACCGAGAACTTATAGTAACTCTCATTTACATCAGGACCAAGTACTGGTAACTTCATACGTTTACACTCTTCCATAAAGAATGTTACCTGCTTAATATCGTTCATATTATTAGACAATACGGCAGCCATATATTCGGCTGGGTAATGTGCTTTTAAATATGCTGTTTGGTATGCAATCCAAGCATAACATGTAGAGTGAGATTTGTTAAAGGCATAACTTGCAAAGGCTTCCCAATCCTTCCAAATTTTCTCAAGTTTTTTGGCATCGTGTCCTTTGGCACTTGCTTGCTCGATAAATTTTGGTTTCATTTTATCAAGTACAGCAATCTGCTTTTTACCCATAGCCTTACGCAAGACATCGGCTTCACCTTTTGTGAAATCTGCTAGTTTTTGCGACAGTAGCATTACTTGCTCTTGATAAACCGTAATACCATAGGTTTCCTTTAAATACTCTTCCATTGCTGGTAAATCGTACTCAATATCTTCGTCTCCGTGTTTTCTACGAACGAAACTTGGGATATATTCCATTGGTCCCGGACGATACAATGCATTCATGGCAATTAAATCATCAAAAACAGAAGGTTTTAAATCTTTAAGGTGTTTCTGCATTCCTGGAGATTCATACTGGAATACTCCAACAGTCTCTCCTCTTTGAAATAAGGCATAAGTTTCTTCATCATCAAGCGGAAAACTATCTGGATCTAATAAAATATCGTGTTTTGCTTTTACAAGTTTTACGGTATCTTTAATTAGAGTTAGTGTTTTTAATCCCAAGAAATCCATCTTTAATAAACCTGCGTCTTCTACAACAGAGTTATCAAATTGAGTAACATATAAATCGGAATCTTTTGCCAATGCCACTGGCACGAACTTAGTAATATCATCTGGCGTAATAATTACACCACAGGCATGAATTCCCGTATTTCTAACCGAACCTTCAAGCGATCTTGCAAGGTTTACAGTTTCGGCAGATAAATCGTGTCCTTCTGAAATACTTATAAGCTCGTTTATTTTTTCTAAATCTTCAGCTCTAAATTTTGCTCCTAGTTCCTTTTCAGATAAACCAAAAATCTTACCCAACTTAGACATCGTTGGAATTAGCTTAGCAATCCTATCAGCATCAAACAATGGTAAATCTAATACACGAGCGGTATCTCGAATAGAAGACTTAGCAGCCATTGTACCATAGGTAATAATTTGGGCCACCTGATTACTTCCGTATTTATCGATTACATAATCCATAACACGAGATCGACCTTCATCATCAAAATCAATATCAATATCGGGCATACTTACACGATCCGGATTCAGGAAACGCTCGAAAAGTAAGTTATACTTCATTGGATCGATATTAGTAATCCAAAGACAGTATGCTACAACAGATCCAGCTGCAGATCCACGACCTGGGCCTACCGAAACATCCATTTTTCTAGCTTCTCGAATAAAATCTTCTACAATTAAAAAATAACCTGGATATCCAGTTTTTTCAATAACGCTTAACTCGAAATCTAGTCGCTCAATAACGTCCTCAGAAAGTTCTTCGCCATAACGTTTCTTTGCTCCTACGTATGTTAGGTGCTTTAAAAAAGCATTCTCTCCACGTTTTCCTCCATCTGCAGTATCCTCAATATGTACAAATTGCTCTGGAATATCGAAAGCAGGTAATAATACATCTCTGGCTAATTGATAACCTTCAATTTTATCGACTACTTCCTGAATATTACTAATCGATTCTGGCACATCTTTAAAGATGTTTTTCATGGCTTCACCAGACTTGAAATAGTATTCTTGATTTGGTAAACCATATCGATAACCACGACCACGACCTATTGGTGTCGCCTGTTTTTCACCTTCTTTTACACACAATAAAATATCGTGAGCATTAGCATCGCTTTGCTTTGCATAATAGGTATTGTTTGATGCAACAAGCTTTACTTCATGTTTTCTAGCTAACTTAATTAATGTTGGATTTACACGATTTTCATCTTCCTGATCATGGCGCATTAGCTCAACATACAAATCGTCGCCAAATGCTTCTTTCCACCAAATTAAGGCTTCTTCTGCTTGATTTTCACCTACATTTAAAACTTTACTTGGCACCTCACCATACAAGTTTCCTGTTAAGCAGATTAAATCTTCTTTATATTCTTCTATTAATTTCTTATCGATTCTTGGCAAATAGTAAAAACCATTTACAAAGGCATGAGAAGATAATTTTGCTAGATTGTGGTAACCATTTTTGTTTTTTGCAATTAATACAATTTGGTAACCATTATCTTTTCTGCTTTTATCTAAGTGGTTTTCACACACAAAAAACTCACAGCCAATAATTGGCTTTATTTTTTTTGCCGACGTTGTTCTACCTAGTAATTCAGCTTCCTTTATTTTTGCTTCAACAGCTTTATTATGCTTGTTTGCCGCATTAACAAAGTGAAAAGCACCCATCATATTTGCATGATCGGTTAAAGCCACTGCTGGCATATTATGCTGTGCAGCAACATTTACCAAGTCCACAACACTCATTGTAGATTGTAATACCGAAAACTGAGAATGATTATGTAAATGCACAAAATCTATCTCTTGTAAGTCGGCAATATTTTCTTTTATTTCTTCTGAAGAAATTTCTACCGCTTGCGCTTTTAAAAGCCTTTCATTAATTTTAGCACTTTCCTTTTTAAGGTTAATATGCTTTAAACCAATTAATTTTATTGGCTGCGGATTTGCTTCAGAGAAATTCTTGAAGTATTCTTGATCAACATCAAGTTGCTCCTTTGTGTATTGCTGTCTTCTAATTAACTCTAAAAAACAACGTGTTGTTGCCTCAACATCAGCTGTTGCGTTGTGCGCTTCACCAAATGGTTGGTTAAATAAATATTGATGTAATTCTGTTAATGTTGGTAATTTAAACTTACCATATCTACCACCAGGAAGCTCACATAACTTTGCTGTATGCTCTGTACAGGTATCTAAAACTGGTAATTCTTGTAATTGGTTTTCAACATTTCCTCTCACAAATTCGGCTCCCATAATATTGAGATCGAATTTTACATTTTGTCCAACTACAAATTTGGTTTTACCCAATGCAATATTAAACTTCTCTAAAACTTCGCTTAAAGCAACACCTTGCTCTTCGGCTAATCCTGTAGAAATACCATGTATTTTCTCGGCATCATAAGGAATATTAAAACCTTCTGGTTTAACCAAATAATCTTGGCTTTCAACACAGTTTCCCATCTCATCATGCAATTGCCATGCAATCTGTATACACCTAGGCCAATTATCTGTATCTGTAATTGGTGCATCCCAGCGTTTGGGTAAACCTGTTGTTTCTGTATCAAAAATTAAATACATAAATAGCTGTTATTGAGTTGTTTTAATGATAAACCTGTGAGGAAATATTGGCCTATAAAAGTACAAAAAAATATAAGTCTTAAAAGTTAAAATCGAAATTAGTTATACACGAAAAAAGCAGTCCAAATTGGACTGCTTTTTCTATACTATAAAATAGTTTGTTCTACGAAACTAATTCTAATTTTGCTTTTTCTGTATTAATAGCAGATTGAATTGCTATTTTGTGTTTTGCAATTAACCCATCGATTGTAGGAGGTAAATTCCTTTCGGCAATTAAATTATTATACTCTTCTAAACTCGCTTCTTCTCCTCGTATTGCTTCCTCTAAAACAGCTTCTTAGTTGGATGCAAAAGTTGATTTTAAATTCATCCAATTTCTATGTAAAGCGCCTTTAAAGGAACCCGAATTTGTTGGAATCTCTCCGTATTGCAGTATTTCTGTTCTTAACTCTTTAGCAAACTCACTTCGCTCTGTTGCTCTTCGTTTAAAAAACATTTTTAAATTATTACTTTCTACATTTTTTGTAGCGTCTATGTAACCTTTTTCAGCATCATAGTTTTTCTCTAATAATTCGTTTAACTTGTTTGAAATTTCTTCTGTGTACTTCATAATATCTTTTATCATTTAAATTTCAATACCTTCTTTTAAGATGTGTATTGTTTCGCATCTACAGTATCAATATAATGGAAACAGGAAGTGATGTCAAGTGATTTAACAGAGTTTATGAGTATTTAAAGTTAGTTTAAGAATTTTTAACAAAAAAAAAGCGCAGACTAAAATTTAGTCTGCGCTTTATATTATTTTATAAAATATATTATAAACAAGTTAGACCATTAATAATTGTCTGTATAGAACCATCATCGTCTCCACAAGTTGCTTTTTCATTTATTAATGCAGTTTTGTATGCATTACACACATCTACAAAATTAGCATCACCAGGAGCAACAGCATTATAATTAATTAGTGTAGCTGCAGCTACAGCTGATGCTGAGGAGCAAGCCGCACTAACAGATCCAGAAATAACCGAACTAACGATTAAAGGAACTTTATGAAAAAAGCCTTTATTAACATTTATAGATGTTAATCCAGAACTATTAAATGCATTAAAATAAAACTCTCCAGACACATAACCTTCTTCAAGGTTTACATCTTTTAAGTCTATCATGCCCGCAGCAGGATATAATTGCACACTTGGATCTGGCGAATTATTTGAAGAGTAAAAAATACCATCAATATCTTCTAAAGCACCAGTAGATGTTGTTTCTACTATGTCATGAATACCAATTGAAGGTGAGTCTACCTCTAATGTTATTGTTTCAAAATTGTCTGAAGCTACAATAGTTAACACTCCTAAAGCATTAATATTAGCTCTAAAGCTTGCAGCTTCCCATAAATTGCCATCTTTCTCTCCTTGAAATGATGGTGTTTTAAATTCTAAATCTTCTCCGCAACCGAAAAAAGTAATAGTTACTAAAATTAAAGCAATAATTTTTTTCATAGTTTTTATGTTTCAAGGACTCAAAAATAAAATAAAAAATCACAATGAGATGCAATTACATAAAAAACTTGGTATATAAATAAATATTGTATATTTGCAAACTTATTAATAATAGAGGTCGCGAACCTCACAAATTAATTTTTATGCCTGTAAAAATAAGATTACAAAGACACGGTAAGAAAGGAAAACCTTATTACTGGATCGTAGCAGCAGATGCTCGCGCGAAAAGAGATGGTAAATACCTAGAGAAATTAGGTGCTTATAATCCAAACACTAATCCTGCAACTATCGAATTAGATGTTGACGGAGCAGTAAAATGGTTACAAGATGGTGCACAACCAACTGATACAGCCAAAGCATTACTATCTTACAAAGGAGCTTTATTGAAAAATCACCTTGCTGGTGGTGTTCGTAAAGGTGCTTTAACTGAAGAGCAAGCTGAGAAGAAATTCGCTACTTGGTTAGAAGAAAAAGGTGGTAAAGTAGATGCTAAAAAAGATGGTTTATCTAAAGCGGAAGCAGACGTTAAAGCAAAAGCATTTGCAGCTGAAAAAGTAGCTAACGAAGCAAGAATTGCAGCTAACGCTCCAGTTGTTGAAGAGGAAGCTCCAGCTGAAGCAGCAAGCGAAGAAGAAGAATAGAAAATTATTTTTTTTATACTTATTAAACTCCGATAATTTTTTTATCGGAGTTTTTTTATGTGAAATAGTATTCTGAAATTGCAGAACATACCATTACACATATCCTGTTAAAAAATAGGATCTATATATTAATAAGATTTCCGTCTAAGCGGAAACAATAAATAAATTTTTAGATGACTAAAGAAGAGTGTTTCTTTTTAGGTAAAATTGTTAAAAAGTATAGTTTTAAAGGCGAACTGCTAATAAAATTAGATACAGACGAGCCTAATTTATACGATGATCTAGATGCTATATTTATAGATTTACGTGGTAATTTAATTCCGTTTTTTATAGAACGCTCTCAATTACATAAAAGCGAATTGCTTCGTGTAAAATTTGAAGACGTCGATGCAGAAGCAGATGCTGATGCTTTAATGAAATGCGAATGCTATTTACCTTTAACCTTTTTACCAGAGTTAGAAGATAATAAGTTTTACTTTCATGAAATAATAGGTTACAAAGTAGAAGATAAAAATTTTGGAGATGTTGGCGTTATTAAGGGCGTAAACGACTCTACTTCTCAGTCCCTTTTTGAAATAGATAGAGATGGTATTGAAATTTTAATACCTATGAATGATGAGTTTATAGAGAAAGTAGATAAAGTGAATAAAATTATTTTTGTTGACACTCCCGAAGGACTTATAGATTTATACTTGGAAGAATAAAATTTATTATTCCTGTTAAGGCAGGAATCTACAATTAAAACACCTAACTTAAAATGGATTCCTGTCTTCACAGGAATGACAAAACATGAGCAAACCTTTTAAATTTAAACAATTCGCAGTCAACCAAGACCAATGCGCCATGAAAATTGGTACAGATGGTGTTTTACTTGGTGCTTGGGCTTCTATTGAAAAACAACCTTTTGCAACCCTAGACATTGGAGCTGGAACTGGTATTCTATCTTTAATGCTAGCACAACGTTGCGACGCTGAAGTTATGGATGCTCTAGAAATAGACGAACAAGCTTACGAGCAATGTGTGGAAAATTTTGAAGGCTCACCTTGGAGCGACCGCTTGTTTTGCTATCATGCAGATTTAGCAGAATTTACAGAAGAAATTGAAGACCAATACGATCTTATTATTTGCAATCCTCCTTTCTATTCTGAAGACTATAAAACCGAAAGTGAACAAAGAGATTTGGCACGTTTTCAAGACGCTATGCCATTTGAACATTTGGTAGCTAGTGTTTCGAAGTTACTAATAGAAGATGGTACCTTTTGTACTATTATTCCGTTTAAAGAAGAAGAGAAATTTATTGCATTAGCATCTGCTGTAAACTTAAAAGCAAACAAAATCACTCGTGTTCGCGGTACAAATACTTCTGACATAAAAAGATCTTTAATCGCGATGTCTTTCCGCGAAAGCGATATTAAAATTAACGAATTAGTTATTGAAAATGCACGACACGACTACACTGAAGACTATATAAATTTGACCAAAGATTTTTATCTTAAAATGTGATATTTATATTGGGCAATGGAAAGGATTTCATTATTTTTGTTAAACTTATAAAATAACGACTTCTATTTTGATGAATTCTCAAAATTAGAAGCCTTAAATAACGAAATTAGAATGAAACCAGATTTATTCGAAGCTCCAGATTATTATAATCTTGACGAACTTTTAACAGAAGAACATAAATTAGTACGTGATGCTGCCAGAGAATGGGTAAAGCGTGACGTCTCTCCTATTATTGAAGAAGCGGCTCAAAAAGCTGAATTTCCAAAATCTATTATTAGCGGACTTGCAGAAATTGGTGCTTTTGGACCATACATTCCTGAAGAATATGGTGGTGCTGGATTAGACCAAATTTCTTATGGTTTAATTATGCAAGAGATTGAGCGTGGAGATAGTGGTGTTAGAAGTACTGCCTCTGTACAATCTTCTTTAGTTATGTACCCAATCTGGAAATACGGAAACGAAGAACAACGTAATAAATACTTACCAAAATTAGCTAGCGGAGAATGGATTGGTAGTTTTGGTTTAACAGAACCAGACCACGGTAGTAATCCTGCTGGAATGGTAACAAACTTTAAAGATATGGGTGACCATTACCTTTTAAATGGTGCGAAAATGTGGATTTCTAATTCACCATTTTGTAATGTAGCTGTGGTTTGGGCTAAAAATGAAGAAGGAAGAATTCACGGTTTAATTGTAGAGCGTGGTATGGAAGGTTTTACTACTCCAGAAACGCATAACAAATGGTCGCTAAGAGCTAGTGCAACTGGTGAGCTTATTTTTGACAATGTAAAAGTTCCTAAAGAAAACTTATTACCAAACAAATCTGGATTAGGAGCGCCATTAGGTTGCCTTGATTCTGCTCGTTTTGGTATTGCTTGGGGAGCAATTGGTGCTGCTATGGATTGTTATGATACTGCTTTACGTTATAGTAAAGAACGTTTACAATTTGGTAAGCCAATTGGACAGTTTCAATTACAACAAAAGAAACTAGCTGAAATGATTACTGAAATTACAAAAGCTCAGCTTTTAGCATGGAGACTTGGTGTTATGCGTGAAAACGGAACAGCAACTTCTGCTCAAATCTCAATGGCAAAACGTAATAATGTTGATATGGCTTTAACTATTGCTCGTGATGCGAGACAAATGTTAGGTGGTATGGGAATTAGTGGTGAGTACTCTATTATGAGACACATGATGAATCTTGAAAGTGTTGTTACTTACGAAGGTACACACGATATCCATTTACTTATTACAGGATTAGATGTTACTGGATTAAACGCCTTTAAATAATAAAAATCTATTACTTAATTATTATAAAAATGCACTTCTAAATTAGAGGTGCATTTTATTTTTCAAAAAACAACATGAGAATTAGGATCGTAAAAACGGAACTTTCAAATTTAAGAGAGCAATTAATAAACCATAGTTTATACGGTAAAATAGAAAGCACCGAGGATTTATCGGTATTTTTAAAACTACATGTTTTTGCTGTTTGGGACTTTATGTCTTTACTAAAAGCATTACAACAACAACTAACCTGTACTACAACACCTTGGATACCTATTGGCAATCCAGAAACACGTTATTTAATTAACGAAATTGTATTAGCCGAAGAAACAGATGTAAACTTAAAAGGAGCGCGTAAAAGTCATTTTGAAATGTATTTAGACGCCATGAAAGAGTGCGAGACTAATACTACGCTAATCGATAATTTTTTAAACGATTTAAGTCGCACTAAAAATATTAATACCACAATTGAGAATAGCACTTTAGACGAAGCTCTAAAAGCCTTTTTAAGATTTACTTTTAAGACTATAGAAACGGGTAAACCTCATGAAATAGCTGCTGCTTTTACTTTTGGTAGAGAAGAGTTAATACCAAATATGTTTACTGAAATTCTTACCAAACTACAGCATAACTTTCCTGACACAAACCTTAATCAACTCATCTATTATTTCGAAAGGCATATTGAACTAGATGAAGATGAACACGGACCAATGGCCATGAAAATGATTGAAGAACTCTGCCAAGACGATGATGCAAAATGGGAGGAAGTAACAACTATTTCTAAAGAAGCTCTAAAAGTTAGAATAGATTTATGGAATGCTATTGAAAGACAACTGCAACCAAAAGCGAGTCCTATTTTAAATAATTAAGTGGTTTTTTTTAGGTAAATTCGTTTATGTTATCATCTAAAAAAAGATTAGACCGCGCTTACAAAGAAGCTAAAATTATCGAATTCGATAATGATAGTAAAATTATACTATTTAGCGATTGCCATAGAGGTGACAATAGTTTCGCAGACGATTTTGCTAATAACCGAAATATTTATTTTCATGCTTTAAAGCATTATTTTGCTGAAGGTTATAGCTACTGTGAAATTGGTGATGGAGATGAGCTTTGGGAGAACCTTTCTTTCGATTCTATTTTAAACGCACACAAAAATGTTTATATGCTTATGAAACTCTTTCATAAGGATAATAGGTTGCATATGATTTGGGGAAACCACGATATGGTTTATAGAGATCCTGAATACGTAAAAAAGAATTTATCTACTTTTTTCGATCCTAAAACTGGTGAGAATGTCGAGTTGTTTAAAGATATTAAATACCATGAAGGTATTATTTTAAAACACTGCCTAACAGATCAAGAAGTGTTTTTAACACATGGACATCAAGCAGATTGGTGGAATTACACCTTTTGGAAATGGAGTAGGTTTTTAGTGAGAGTACTATGGAAACCTTTAAACGTTATGGGTATTGCAGACCCAACAACTCCTGCTAAAAACTACAAAGAACTTATTAAAGTAGAACGCAGAACAAAAAAATGGATTACAGAAAACAATAATTTAATTACAGTTGTTGGTCATACACATAGACCACGTTTTCCAAACCCAGGAGATATTGCTTTTTTTAACGATGGTAGTTGTGTACACCCAAGAAGTATTACTGGTATTGAAATTGAAAACGGAGCCATTTCACTTATTAAATGGCAAATAGCTACTACAGATGATGGTACTTTGCAAATTGTAAGAGTTTTACTAGAAGGACCAACGCCTCTTACAGATTACAAAACCAATTAGATTAATATATGTCGCTTACTCACAAACTCAGCTTTAGCCATACTTGATTTAATTGACATTAGTTTTTCTTCTAAAATAGATTTTTCTATATAAGTTTTACTTCTACCTAACACGGTATTAGTATTTGGATTTTTAAGAAAGAAACACCAGCTACCACAACTTAGTTGTCTCATTTCGAAAGCAGTATTTTTAATACTGTTACGTCTAATAGAAGCAATTAATCTTAGGCATAAGTTTTTATATTCGCAGGCAATACTTGTAAATTCTATTGCGTCTGTACTGTTATACAATACTCTATAATCTGTGGGTTTAAATGATATGATTTCGAATGAGGCCATAATGTCTATTTATACTTCATTTACGAAGAAAATAGCATTAGGGTTTTAGAAAATTAAATATTAAAAAAAGGAAATTAACTCTCAGGAGCCAACTCTACAACCAAGCCTTCCATTTCTGGAGTCATTTGTATTTGGCAACCTAAACGCGAATTATCTTTAACATTAAAAGCTTCAAAGAGCATCGCCTCTTCGTCATCTTGCATTTCTGGAAGTTTAGTATCACTAGTAACATAACACTGACAAGAAGCACACATTGCCATGCCTCCACAAATACCAATAGTGCCTTCTGGAGCAAGTTCGTAAGAGCGAACAACTTCCATTAAATTCATAGCTATATCTGTTGGCGCTAACACTTTATGCGCTACACCATCTCTATCTGTAATTGTAATGTTTATGTCTTGTTCCATTATTTTAGTAACTAATATTTAGCAACATGCAGTTAGTACTTACTATTATTCAATTTTCTTAACTACTGCCTTTGGTGATTCTTTTCTTGTTCCATCGAAACCATCAATACCAGCAACGGTTGTATATTTTAATACGTAACGTTTTCCTGGATTAATAATTTTGTAAGCAGATTGACACATTAATGTAGCTTCGTGGAAACCACATAGAATTAATTTTAACTTACCTGGATATATATTTACATCTCCTATTGCAAATATGCCTGGAATATTTGTTTGGTAGTCTAAACTATTATCCACTTTAATCGCATTTTTCTCAATCTCTAATCCCCAATTAGCAATAGGTCCTAATTTTGGAGATAAACCAAATAATGGAATAAAGTGATCACACTCAATTTCAAATTCTTTTTCTATATGCGCAGATTGCTTTACAACAACACCTTTAACTTTATCTGTACCTAAAATCCCTGTTATTTCGGCAGGAGTAACAAGGTTAATTTTTCCTGCATTTTTTAGTTCTTGTACTTTATCTACAGAATCTAAATGTCCACGGAATTCGTTTCTTCTATGTATTAAAGTTACCTCTTTAGCAACATCGCTTAAAAAAATACTCCAATCTAAAGCCGAATCTCCACCACCTGCAATGACTACTTTTTTATCTCTATAGACTTCAGGATCTTTAATCATGTATTCCACACCTTTGTCTTCAAAATCTGCAATGTTGTGAATTAAAGGTTTTCTTGGCTCAAAACTTCCTAATCCTCCAGCTATAGCTACAACTGGAGCTTGATGTTTTGTGCCTTTATTTGTGGTTACAATAAAGCTACCATCTTCTTGCTTATCTATAGTTTCGGCACGCTCACCTAATGTAAAACCAGGTTCAAACTGCTTACACTGCTCTAATAACTTATAGGTTAAATCTCCTGCAAGAATTTCTGGATAAGCAGGAATATCGTAAATAGGTTTTTTAGGATATAATTCTGAACATTGCCCACCAGCTTGAGGTAAAGCATCTATTAAATGGCATTTTAATTTTAATAAGCCAGCTTCGAAAACGGTAAATAAACCTGTAGGTCCAGCACCAATAATTAGAATATCTGTTTTAATCATATTTTACTGCGAAGGCAGGAAACTAATAATTTCTGCCTATTATTTTAAACCTGAAAACAGGTGTTTTAACTTAATTGTAGAGTACAAATTTCTAAAAAAAATCTGGTACAGATTATGACAATTGTCACTATTTTAAAAACTAATAATCCTCCTTAGAAAAATAAAACTTAAAGCCATTTTGTAAAAATATTGTCTTTACAAAAATTATGCTTCTATATTAATTACTTGCTCTATTTGCGGCGCGTATTTTTTAATAGTCATTTCTACGCCAGATTTTAATGTCATTTGGTTTACACTACAACCAACGCAAGCGCCTTGTAATTGTACTTTTACCAATGTACCATCTTCTATAGATAATAACGAAATATCTCCGCCATCACTTTGTAAAAACGGGCGAATTTCGTCGAGTGCTTTCTCTACATTTAATCTTAAATCTTCTTCGCTCATATTTACTTTTTTACAGCTGAACAACCAGCCATTGTTGTAATTTTTATTGCTTCAGTTTCTGGTAAATTCTCATTTCTATTTACCACTTCCTGCACTACATTTTGAGTAATCGTTTCGAAAGCTTTTTCTAATGGTGTTCCTGTTTGCATTGCTGCTGGTCTACCAAAATCTCCTGCTTCACGTATACTCTGTACTAAAGGTATTTCTCCTAAAAGTGGTACACTTAAATCTTCGGCTAAATGCTTAGCACCTTCTTTTCCGAAGATATAATATTTATTATTTGGCAATTCTTCAGGTGTAAAGTATGCCATGTTTTCTATAATTCCTAAAACGGGTACATTAATGCTTTCTTGCTGAAACATTGCAACTCCTTTTTTAGCATCGGCTAAAGCTACATTTTGTGGTGTACTAACAACAACGGCTCCAGTAATTGGAAGCGATTGCATAATACTTAAATGTATGTCTCCAGTTCCTGGAGGAAGATCTAATAGTAAGAAATCTAATTCTCCCCAAGCTGCATCAAAAATCATTTGATTTAATGCTTTTGCTGCCATTGGTCCTCTCCAAACGACCGCTTGATCTGGTTTTGTAAAGAAACCTATTGATAATATTTTTACACCGTAGTTTTCTACAGGCTTCATTTTAGATTTACCATCTACTGTTACAGATAATGGTTTCTCTAATTCTACATCGAACATAATTGGCATTGATGGCCCATAAATATCGGCATCTAAAACACCTACTTTAAAGCCCATTTTTGCTAATGTTACTGCTAAATTTGCTGTCACAGTAGATTTCCCTACTCCTCCTTTTCCAGAAGCAATAGCAACAATGTTTTTAATACCAGGAATAGTCTTTCCTTTTATTTCGTTAGTAGCCGCTTTTTCTGGAGCTTCTACTTTTATGTTAATTTTTATTTGTGCTTTTGGATGCACTTTTTCGTGAATAACCTTAAGTATTTCTACCTCTGTTTTTTTACGTGCTTGTAAAGCTGGATTTTTTATTGTGATGTCTACAATTACCTCATCGGCAAAAGTAACTACATTTTTAACTGCTCCACTATCTACCATATTCTGTCCTTCGCCAGGAACTGTTATCGTTTTTAGTGCGTTTAATACCTCTTGTTTTGTAATTTTCATATTATATCTAGAAAAAGAGATTTGAGAAGAGAAAATAGATAAAAACTAAATGCTCTAAAGCCTGCTCTTAATTATAATTTAATTCAGAATGATTCTAAAAGCAAAGATACTATTTAAAGGCTGAAGAATAAAGTGGTTGTTTGAAGATTTTTAAATGGCACAATAATCAAAACCAATTGCTAAAACTGCTCATTATTTGTAAGGTTTGAAGACTTTGTAGTACAGCAAGATATTGTGTATTATAGCAACTCTTTTGTTGGATCCCAATACACCGATTTTAAATCTTGGATTTGGTTTTCTACTACAACAATTCCTTCATTTTCTAACAGTTGTTGCATTAAGTTTGTACCCTCAAAATGATGCTTTCCTGTAAGTAATCCTTTTCTATTTACTACACGATGTGCTGGAACATCTTTAGCATGAGATCCATTCATAGCATACCCAACCATTCTTGCACTTCTTGGCGCACCAAGATAATTACCAATAGCACCATAACTGGTTACTCTTCCGTAAGGAATTAGCTTTGCTACTTCGTAAACTTTCTCGAAGAAATTAAGCGTTTCTGGTTTCATTTGTGGGTTTGCTATAGTTTTAGTAATTAATCATTTATAAAAATGATTTAACTACATATCTTTAATAATATTTACCAATGTTATTATCGAAATTACTCCTGTAATAACTCCAATAGTAAAGTTCATTCCTTTTTGACTTTTTATTTTTTTACTACTTATTTTTTCGAAAAAGAAAACATAAATATAAAGCATAACAAAAGTTCCCGTAGCAGCACCTGCAACATAAGTTGTTATACCTACTGGATTTAATTTAATCCATTTAAAAGACACAAAAGTAATAGCCATATAGGCTTGGTATGGGATTGGAAATACATTTAAAGCCGATAATAAAACACCTTGAAAAAAGCGACTTTTTTTACTTTTAACGTTAGACTCCACATTAGGCTTATCTGTTTTTTTTGCAACTACTAAAAAATAAATAGTTAAAAGCACAAACAACACAAAAGCAACACGTTGCATAATATCTACAACATCTGGATGGCTAGTTAAATATCTTGCAAAAACAAGTGCTATTAACGTTTGTAAAATAACAATTACACAAACACCAACAGAAAACACTAAACCTCTAGTATGCCCTTCTTTTATACTAACCTTAGCAGCAGTCATGTTTAATAATCCCGGCGGAATTACGCCAACAAACGCAACAAGTAAAGCAATACAAAAAGTTAAAGTTATCTCCAAATTTATTTAATTTTGAATCTAATATACGTAATTGGTTTGTTTTGCTCTAAATAGATGCTTTCGTAATGCGTTTGAATACTAGTAACTTCTTCTGGACTTCCTTCTTGTTTGTACACATTATGGTTTGCATACAATACTTCGTGTCCTGCACCATGTAATAACCCAAGTGTATAACCGTGCATAAATTCGCTATCGGTTTTTAGGTTCATTACACCATCTGCTTTTAAAATCTTTTTATAGCGTTCTAAAAACACAGCATTCGTCATTCTATGTTTTGTACGCTTATATTTTATTTGCGGATCTGGAAAAGTAATCCAGATTTCATCGACTTCATTTTCAGCAAAAGCATGATCGATAAGTTCAATTTGTGTTCTTAAAAAAGCAACATTAGGAATGTTTTCTTCAATTCCTGTTTTTGCACCTCTCCAAAAACGCGCACCTTTAATATCTACTCCAATAAAGTTTTTGTTTGGATATTTTTTGGCAAGATTTACAGAGTACTCTCCTTTTCCACAGCCTAATTCTAAAATTAACGGATTATTATTTTTAAAATGTTTCTCGTTCCAATGGCCTTTCATTTCGTAATCTGTACCAACTAAATCTTCTCGTTTTGGTTGATATACGTTAGAGAACGTTTCGTTTTCGTTAAATCGCCTAAGCTTATTTTTACTTCCCACTGCTGTAAATTAATTTTTGGCAAAAATAAAGAATTTTTTATAACCAACTATCCTCAAGACAGCGCAATAAAGGTATTCCTTAGTTTCACGTTTGCGCAAACATAAAACCGATAGACCTTTTTCACTTTTAAAAACCTAATTATAAGAAAGCTTGATAATGATTATCTTTGTTATTTATTATGATGAAAAAAATTCTAATCGCACCACTTAATTGGGGAATTGGCCATGCCACACGCTGTATCCCAATAATTAATTGGCTTTTAAACAGCAACTTTACGCCAATAATTGCGAGCGATGGAGACGCCTTATTATTACTACAAAAAGAGTTTCCAAATCTGGAATCTATAGCATTACCTGCTTTAAATATTACCTATCAAAAAAAAGGAAAACACCTAGATTTTAAACTATTTACGCAGTTACCTCATATTTTAAAAACACTAAAAGCCGAGAAAAAAGCTATTAAACATATTATTAATACGCATGAAATAGATGGCATAATCTCCGATTGTCGTTTTGGTGTTTACAGTAAAAACATTCCGTCGGTAATTATTACGCATCAATTAAATGTATTAAGTGGCAATGCAACTTATTTTAGTTCGAGGTTAAATCAGCTTCAGCTTAAAAAATTTAACGAAGTTTGGATTCCCGACTTTAAAAACAATCCTAATTTAAGCGGAAGGCTTGGACATTTTACAAAAAAATCGAAGTTAAAAATCAAGTTTTTAGGTCCGTTAAGTAGACTAAACAAAACCGAAACCGAAACCAAATACGATCTTATGGTTTTATTATCTGGTCCAGAACCTCAGCGCTCGTTACTAGAAAATAAATTAGTAAAAGAGTTACACTATTTTAAAGGTTCGGTTTTATTTGTAAAAGGAATAATAGAACCAGAACAAACCAAAACTACAAATGGAGCGTTTACTGTTTATAATTTTATGACTTCTGAAGCATTAGAAAAAGCAATAAACAGCAGTAAAACTATTATCTGTCGTTCTGGCTACACTACCGTTATGGATTTAGCAAAAATAGGAAAGAGTGCTTTTTTTATACCTACTCCCGGACAATATGAGCAAGAGTATTTAGCACAACGTTTTACAGCATTAAAATTAGTGCCTTCTTGTGCGCAAAAAGAATTTAACTTAAATAAATTAAAAGATATTAAAACTTTTAAAGGCTTAAATATGGAATATAACGCGCCAGATTTAAAGGTGTTATTCGGCCTTTTCTAGTGTAAAAGAAAACTCACTACCTACACCAAAATCACTTTCAATATAGATTTTCTCATCGTGAGCCTCTATAATATGCTTTACAATAGCCAAACCTAAACCAGAACCACCTTCTTTTCTAGAACCACTTTTATCGACTCTAAAAAAGCGCTCGAATAATCTTGGAATATTCTCTTTTATTACACCTTCTCCATTATCTGTAACACGAATAATAACTTTGTTTTTAATAAGGTTTTCTACACTAATTTCTGTAGTTCCTTTTTCTTTACCGTATTTAAGAGAATTTACTACCAAATTACTAAGCACTTGCTGTATTTTTTCTTTGTCGGCAATTACCATAATTGGCTTTACATAATCTCTATCGAAAGTAAGTGTTATATTCTTTTTAGATGCTTTCATCTCGAACAAATCGAACACATCTTCTATAAGTTCTATAATATTAAAAGTCTGTACTTGTATGCGAACATCGCCAGCCTCTAACTTAGTAATCATGTCTAAATCTTTTACAATATAAACCAGTCTTTCTACACCTTTACTTGCACGATCTAAATACTTATCTCTTATATTTTTATCTTCGGCAGCACCATCTATTAATGTTTCTAGATAACCTTGCACTGTAAATAATGGTGTTCTTAATTCGTGCGAAACGTTACCTAAAAATTCTTTTCGGTATTCTTCACGAATTTTTAATGTTTCAATCTCTAGTTTTTTATCTCTGGCAAACCTATCTATTTCGGCAGTAAGTGTTGCCATATCTGTAGTAACAGGTCTTTTTCTAAAAGTAGTAGACTCTAAAAGAGTAAGATCTTCGTATATTTTATTAATACGTTTATAAATAAAGTTTTGAGCGCGGTGTTGTATTACAGAAAAAGATAACCCGTAACAAACACAAACAAACAAAAAGAGATAAAACCAATTTATAGTATAAAACGCATACAAAAACACGCACATAGCTAACGATAGTACAACTGTAATGTGTAAAGATGTTTTTAACGCAAATTTATAGGTCTTTTTAATTTTCATTTATTCCACAAACTTATAACCAACGCCTTTTACGGTTTTAAAAGAAGCATCACCTATTTTCTCACGTAGTTTTCTAATGTGCACATCTATTGTTCTGCCACCAACAACAACATCGTTTCCCCAAACCTTATCAAGAATCTCTTCTCTTTTGTAAACTTTTCCAGGTTTAGAAGCTAATAAAGACAATAACTCAAACTCTTTTCTTGGCAATACAATTTCTTTACCTTTAATAGATATTTTGTATTCTTCTCTATTAATAATAATGTCTCCAATTTTTATTACAGGAATACTAGCATCCTCAGTTTTTACACGTCTTAATAAAGCTTTCACTTTACTAACTAACACTTTTGGTTTAATAGGTTTGGTAATATAATCATCGGCACCAGCATCAAAACCTGCTACTTGAGAGTAATCTTCGCCTCTAGCAGTTAAAAATGTAATCACCGTATTTTTTAACTCAGGTACTTTTCTAATAAGTTCGCAAGCCTCGATACCATCCATTTCAGGCATCATAACATCTAAAACAATAAGTTGTGGTTTTTCGGCTTTAGCCAAAGCAACACCTTCTATACCATTACTTGCAGTAAATACTTGGTACCCTTCTTGTGTTAAATTATAACCAACAATTTCTAGAATATCTGGCTCATCGTCTACTAGTAGTATTTTAATGTCTTTTTTATTCATTAGAAATCTTTATTTAAGTATTATTATTTGCGCCAAAGATAAAAATATTAAAATACTTCTATAAAAATTACAAATTAGTAACATTATAATAACATAGAAAATCTTTAACCTTACAACTCAACAAGTTATCTTATCTATATATTATTTAATCGTTAATTTAGAACTATAACTACCTAAATGTTAGCACAAAGCAATAAATTATTTTTATATTTGTAACTTAATATAAATATATAATTATGAAAAAAATTTACTTTTTATTATTAACTCTTTTAATCTCATCTGTTTCTTTCGGGCAAGGTTTAGAAGATTTCACGAACTCACTAGCTACAGGAAGTTATGCAGACGATAGTTTTGTAGGAAACGATGGTGTAACTTGGAGTTATATCCATTCTAGAGATGCCAATGGAGACAACAACGGCTCTGGAATAAACTTACCAGCTTTAATGCTAAGAAGAGTTGCAGAAGGAAGTAAAATTACTTCTAGCACAATATCTGGAGGTATTGCAGATTTTTCTGTAAAACTTTACAAAGGATTTACAAGTGGTGGAGATAGACAAGTAGAATTGTTTATTAACGGTACTTCTTATGGATTATCTACAGCTTTTGATGATAATACTGAACAAACATTTAATGTTACTGGAATTAATATTCCTGGAAATGTTGTTATAGAAATTGTAAACCCAACAACTAAGCAAATAATTATTGATGATATTTCTTGGACAGGCTTTTCTACTGCTTGTGGTGTTTTATTTAGTACAGAAAGCTATACTTGTAATGCCAACACTGTTGGAGATAATAACGATTCTGTAACTATTAATATTCCTTACACAGGTTCTGATGCAGCTATTACTGCTGTAACAACAACTTCTGGCGGTACAATAGGAGGAGACAATCCTGCTACTGTAGCAAATGGAACTATTACAATTACAGGCCTTATGGAAGGTGCTGCTTGGGATGTTGCTTTAGTTGGTGGAGATTGTGGTGCTATTAGCGCCTCTGGAACTGTACCTGCTGCAGAATGCGACCCAATACCTAATACTTGTTTCGATTTAAGTACAGGTTCTGAGTTATTTGAATTAGTAGCAATCACTCCAAATAGTGGCTCTAACAATAATGGAACTTGGGAAGAAAATGCTGGTTCTTACAGTGCAAATGGATATTGTGGTGGCGGATGCGCTGAAGCTACAGAAAGCTGGTTAGTATTTGGACCATTAGATATGACAGGTGTTACAAACCTAACTTTAGATTTTAATGCTGCAGAGCAATTTGGAACAACAGATTTAGTTGTTGCCTATACAGCTGCTTATTCTGGATGTCCTTCTGGATCTACTTGGACAACTGCACAAACAATTACAGATGCAGGTGCTGCTAGTGTAGATGTTTCTGCTGCTGCTGGAACCGAAGTTTTTATTGGTATTCAATATTTAGATGACGGTACAGATAGTTACTCTAACTGGACATTATCTAACGTAGCATTAAATGCTTTTGGAACTTGCCCAACTTTAGGAGCAAGACCAACTTCTAACTGTATTGTTTGCGATGTAACTTTACAAACAGAAACTTATACTTGTCTTGCAAATACTGCTGGATCTAATAACGATGGTGTTACTGTAGAGATTGCTTATACTGGAGTAGAAAGTAACATTACATCTATAACTACAACATCTACAGGAACTATAGCTGGAGACGACCCAACTACTATTGCAGATGGTACTATTACAATTACAGGACTTACTGAAGGTGATGCATGGGATTTAACAATTAATGGTGGTGATTGTGACGGAACAACAATTTCTGGTACAGTAGCTGCTGGAGAATGTGATCCTGAAATTATTGTTATTAACGAAATTAATGCAGATCCAAGTAATGCTGCAGGTGAAGTTGGTGATGCTAACGGTGATGGTACTGCAGATTTTAGTGAAGATGAATTTATTGAGTTCAACAACACAGGTTTAACACCTATTGTTATGGACAACTATACAATAGAAGTAAATGGTACTTTACGCCACACTTTTACAGCTTACACTATACAACCAGGTAGTTTTGTTACTGTTTTTGGAGGAGGAACACCTACAGGTATTCCTGGTGAAGTACAAGTATCTAACGAAGGTACTAGTGGATTATCTTTAACTAACGGTGGAGCAACTATTGTATTAAAAGATAATGTTGGTGCAGAATTAGTTTCTTACACATACTCTGGAGCTGGAAACAACCAATCTATTGCTCGCGAACCAGATTTTACTGGTGCTTTTGTACAACATACAGCGATTATATCTAATCCTGTTTTATTTTCACCTGGTATTAATAACGATGGTAGTACATTATCTATAGTAGATTTTACTACAACTAATTTCTCTGTATACCCAAACCCAACAAACACAGGTTTTGTAAACATTACAACAACTGCTAACGAAGCAATTAATGTAACTGTTTTTAGTATATTAGGAAAGCAAGTTTTAACTGAAACAATAAACAACAATACTTTAAATGTTTCTACTTTAAACGCTGGTGTTTATATAATGACATTAAACCAAAATGGTGCTACAACTACTAAGAAATTAGTGATTAAATAACCCATATTAAGTAATTGTTAAAAAGGCTGATAATTTTTTATCAGCCTTTTTTTTATACATATATTTGGCCTAATTAATCTAACTAAACACAACAACAACAACAACAACAACAACAACAACAACAACAACAACAACAACAACAACAACAACAACAACATGAAAAAAATTTACTCTTTATTATTAACTGTTTTAATTACTTCTGCCGCTTTTGGGCAAAACGAATTTACTAATGGAAGTTTTGAAACTTTTACAGGAGGTGTGCCAACTGATTGGCACGGTGATAGATCTAGCATCTCTACATCTTCAGTAAATCAATCTACAGAAGCTCAAGACGGATCTTCTTCTGTTGCATTAGTTGCTGGTGGAAGTAGCCATAAACGTTTTACAAATGGAGCAATAACTGCAACTAACGAGGAATACAAATTAAGTTACTACTACAAAGGAAATGGAGATTTAAGAAATGCTTTTCATGATGGAGGTTATTCATCTTACACTTCTTACACAAGTGTAAACACTACAGTTTGGACTTTAATGGAGTATACTTTCACTCCAGATGCAGGAAACTTAGAAGTTATCTTTTCTGTTAGAAATACAAGTGGTGATGGAGTTTTAATTGACAATGCTACTTTAGTTCCTACTGCAACTCTTTCAACTCAAGAAGTTGAAAAAGCAACTTTTTCTATGTACCCAAACCCAACAAGTAATGGTTTTGTAAACATTAAAACAAGTAACAATGCAGCAACACAAGTTGCCGTTTACGATATTTTAGGAAAACAAGTTATTAATACTACATTAAATGGAGAGCGTTTAAACGTTTCTAAATTGAATGCTGGTGTTTATGCAGTAAGATTATCTCAAGGTAACACTGTAACTACTAAAAAATTAATGGTTAAATAATCACTATTTTTTTATACTTTTTAAAAAGAGTGTTGCCATTGGTAACGCTCTTTTTCTTTTTATACACTGTCCCTTATTATTAATGAAAATTTGTAAAATAGAGTCCGTTTTTTTTACAAGCTGTTCTTTAACTTTTACAAGCATTATTTACTACTTTTGTGTATTAGTAAACGACTATAGTATTTAAAAATGATAGACCCAAACCAAATTTTTAACATTAAAACCGAAGCCGAGTTTAATACTGCGGCCTTGCAAGTGTTTAAATTTCAGTTTGACAACAATCCTGTCTATCGTTCGTTTTGCGATTTACTTTACAAAAACCCAAGCGATATAAAAACAGTAGAAGCCATTCCGTTTTTACCTATACAGTTTTTTAAGTCGCACCACATATTAAGTTCTAGAGACCACATTGTAAAAACATTTTCTAGTAGCGGTACCACAGGTGGCGTAACTAGCAAGCATTATATTACAGATGTTAAAGTCTACGAAGACAGCTTTAACTACGGTTTTAATGCCTTTTACGGCGATATTAAGGATTATGTAGTATTGGCATTGTTACCAAGTTATTTAGAGCGCGAAGGCTCGTCTCTTATCTATATGGTAGATAGTTTGATTAAAGACTCTAATCACCCAGAAAGTGGCTTTTACCTGGATAATCTTTCCGCTTTAAGCGAAACCTTAAAACGTTTAGATAGCGAAGGAAAAAAGGTGTTACTTATTGGTGTATCGTTTGCATTGCTAGATTTAGTAGAAGCTTATACTTTTAACCTCAACAATACCATTATTATGGAAACTGGAGGCATGAAAGGCAGACGTAAAGAATTAATTAGAGAAGAGCTCCACCGTGTTTTAAAAACTGGTTTTGGCGTAGATGCAATACATAGCGAATACGGCATGACCGAGCTTTTAAGCCAAGGCTACTCTAAAGGTAATGGTGTTTTTAATTGTCCAAACTGGATGCGTATTATTACACGCGATACCGAAGATGCTTTAACCATACAAGATCGTGGTAAAACTGGCGGTATTAATGTTATCGATTTGGCAAACATTAACTCTTGTTCTTTTATTGCTACACAAGATTTAGGTCGTGTAAATAACGATGGTTCTTTTGAGGTTATTGGACGTTTTGATACTAGCGATATTAGAGGCTGCAACCTTATGGTTTTATAATTACTACAAAAAAAACAAAACCGCCTTTGTAAATTCTTCGTATGTATTTCGACACATGAGATATGAAATATATACTATACTTTTTTTTCTTCGGAATAATAACAAGCCAAGCGCAAACAGATTACAATACAAAAAAAGGTTTTATAGCCGAAGGTTACGATGTAGTTTCCTATTTCGATAATAAAGCCATAGAAGGACATAAAGATTTTACCACCACTTACGATGGTGCAAAATATAAATTTATATCTCAAACACATTTAGATACATTTACAGCAAACCCAAATAAGTACGTGCCACAATATGGTGGTTATTGCGCTTATGCAGTTGCCGAAAACGGAAAGAAAGTTTCCATAGACCCAGAAACGTTTGAAGTTAGAGACAATAAGCTCTATTTATTCTATAATTCTTGGGGAAATAACACTTTAAAATCGTGGTTAAAAAAAGATGTGAAAGGTTTAATAAAAAAAGCCGACCAAGGTTGGAAGACTATAGGTACAGAAGATTAATTTAATGAAGTGTTAATTGAATCTTTAATAGTTATGAAAAAGAAAAATTAGTTTTTAGTTGGTTAACTAATTTTTTATAAAAAGTCCGATTACAGCTTTGCATTCGGGCTTTTTTTTATTTGTAAGGTTTAATAAAAGAAGCCGACCAAGGTTGGAAGACTATTAGTAAAGAAGATTAATTTATTGATTTGTTAATTGAATCTTTAATAGTTATGAAAAAGAAAAATTAGTTTTTAGTTGGTTAGCTAATTTTTTATAAAAAGTCCGATTGCAGCTTTGCATTCGGGCTTTTTTTTATTTGTTAAACTTTACAAATTTAAGATTAGGAAGCTAGTAGAATAAATCGCAAATTTATTTTGAGATTTTACAGTTTTGTCGTTATCGTGAAGGTTTAAGATCTTAAAGTTTCGTTATTCCTACAAAGATTTTGAGGTATTACTATTCTGTCATTCCTGCGAAGGCAGGAATCCACTTTCATAATATAGATTCCTGCCTTCGCAGGAATGACAGAAAACAAAAAAAGCCTCACATGTTTAAAAAACGTGTGAGGCATATAGACTTAAAAAGAATATTGTTTTATACTACTTTTAAAATATAAGTATTCTTTTTCCCTTTGTTTAATACTACGTATTTATCGTGTATTAAATCTTGAGTTGTTATTTTATAATCTTCTTTTACCTTGTCTTTATTTACGGCAACAGCGTTTTCTTTTAGTGCTCTTCTAGCTTCGCTATTACTCTTTAAAAAATTAGTTTTATCTGCAAGAGCAGCAATCATATCTAATCCTTCTTCTAAATCTGCTTTAGTAACTTCGGCTTGTGGTACACCTTCAAAAACATCTAAAAATAAACTTTCGTTTAATGTTCTAATGTCTTCGTTAAAAGTTTTACTAAATAAAATTCCAGAGGCTTTTTCAGCATTTAAAAAATCGTCTTCAGAATGTACAAACGTAGTTACTTCTTTTGCCAAACGCTTTTGTAATAAACGTAAATGTGGTGTTTCAGTATGTTCTGCAATTAACGCTTCTATAGTCGCTTTATCTAAAAACGTAAATATTTTAATATACTTTGCAGCATCATCATCGGTAGTATTTAACCAAAATTGGTAAAACTTGTAAACCGAAGTTTTGTCTGTATCTAACCATACATTACCACCTTCACTTTTACCAAATTTAGAGCCGTCTGCTTTTGTAATTAATGGACACGTCATGGCATACGCTTTTGCCTGGTCTTCACCATCGTGCATACGTCTTACTAGCTCTGTTCCTGTAGTTATGTTTCCCCACTGGTCGCTTCCTCCCATTTGCAATTTACAACCCATTGTTTTGTATAGGTGGTGAAAATCGTAACCTTGAATTAATTGGTATGTAAATTCTGTAAAACTCATACCAACGTTTCCTTCGTCTCCAGATAAACGTTTTTTAACTGAGTCTTTAGCCATCATGTAATTTACTGTAATACGTTTTCCAACGTCGCGAGCAAAGTCGATAAAGCTAAAATTCTTCATCCAATCGTAGTTATTTACTAAAACTGGAGCATTTTTATTAGTAGAATTAAAATCTAAAAATCGAGATAAAACACTTTTAATACCGGCTACATTGTGAGCTAGGGCAACCTCGTCTAATAAATTACGCTCGTCGCTTTTTCCCGAAGGATCACCTATCATTCCGGTAGCACCACCAACTAAAGCAACAGGCTTATGTCCTGCTTTTTCAAGGTGTACTAATAAAATAATCGGGACTAAACTACCAATATGTAACGAATCGCTAGTAGGATCGAAGCCTATATAAGCTGTCGTCATCTCCTTATTCAATTGCTCTTCTGTTCCTGGCATGATGTCGTGTAACATACCTCTCCAACGTAATTCTTCTACAAATGTATTAGCCATTTTATGCTTGATTTTGTGTATTGATTCGCAAAGATAAAAATAGCTATATAATTTAAGATGCTATATTGAATATTTATTACCTTCGACTTATGATTTTAGTTACAGGAGGAACCGGATTTGTAGGCGCACATTTGCTTTTTAAATTATTAGAAGAGAAGCAAACTGTTCGTGCTATTTATAGAAATGAAAAAAAGTTTAATACTATAAAACGTATTTTCTCTTATTATTCTAATACCGCCGAAGCTCTTTTTAACTCTATCGATTGGGTTGAAGCCGATTTAAACGATATTCCTGCTTTAACCGAAGCTTTTAAAGATGTAACACACGTTTACCATTGTGCAGCATTTGTATCTTTCGAGCCCGATAAATTCGACTTATTACTAAAAACAAATGTAGAAGGTACCGCAAACATTGTTAATCTTTCTATTGCCTTTAATGTTACAAAATTGTGTTATATAAGTTCTATTGCTGCTATTGGAGAACCAAAACCAGGAGAAATAACTACAGAAGACACCGAATGGAATCCTGAAACAGATAATAGTGTGTATGCTATTACAAAGTATGGTGCAGAACTAGAAGTTTGGCGTGGTACACAAGAAGGCTTAGATGCCGTAATTGTAAATCCTGGGGTTATTATTGGACCTGGAATATGGAAATATGGTAGCGGTTCTATTATAAAAACAGTAGCTAATGGTTTAAAATATTATACTAAAGGCAGTGTGGGCTATGTTGCAGTAAACGATGTTGTGAATGCCCTTTTTACACTTATGCAAAGCGATGTTAAAAACGAACGTTTTATTTTAGTATCTAAAAATTGGACTTATAAAAAATTCTTAGCTATTTGTGCAGAGGCTTTAAGTGTAAACACACCTAAAAAAGAAGCTAAAAATTGGTTATTGCAAATAGGTTGGAGACTAGATTGGTTAAAACATAAAGTTACCGGTAAAAGAAGAATACTAACAAAGCAACTTGCAGACTCTTTAGTATCGGAATCTCAATTTAATGGCGATAAAATTAAAGCACACGTAGATTTTGAATATTCAGATTTAGAAACAGAAATAAAGGAGACTTGTAAATTCTATTTAAAAGACAAGAACTAGTCTTTTTTATCTACACGTTTTAAAAGCTTGCCTTTACTCGATTTTAAAGTATCGTTTTTACGTTCTTTTTCTTTTTCTTCAGCTTCTTTTGCTTTTTCTTTTTCCTCGATAGCTTTATACTTATCTCTTGTAACGCTTAAACTATCTTTTACACGTTTGTAAATTGCGTCGTATGTTTTTATATCAAAAGCATAATATGCATTGCTTTCAGCAAAAGTAATACTATCTATATTGTTTCTCTTGTAAATATATTCGGCTGGTACAATACCATTATCTTCTAACTTCTTTTTATTAACACCTTTAGAAGCGGACATTATAGCCATATCTACTAAGACACTAACCATTTTATCTTCAGAAATAAGATTTTCTGGTTTCTCTGGTTTACTAAAAGTATAACACGAGCTTAATGTTAAAAACAATACTAAAAATGAAAGGTGTGTAATTTTCATGTGCTTATATTTAATGCCTTTAATGGTATAGTTACTTCACTAACCATTAAAGGCTATACTTTTTATTAATTATTCCTTTTCGGAATAACAAAACCATCTACTATTCCAGATTTCTATCTATCGAACGTTAATTGCTTTGCATATTTAGTATCATAAAACTTAAAGTTTTTATATGCTAAACCTCCATTTACAAAGGTATGCGTAATACGCGATTTAAATGTTGTACCCTCAAAAGGAGACCAACCACATTTATATAAAATGTTATCTTTTTTAACGGTCCATGGATTATTTAAATCTACAACAACTAAATCTGCATAATAACCTTCTTTAACGTAACCACGTTTTTCTACATTAAATAATATAGCAGGATTATGTGCTGTTTTCTCAACAATTTTCTCAATAGATATTTGTCCGCGATGGTGCATCTCTAATAAAGCTGGTAAAGCGTGTTGTACTAATGGTCCTCCAGAAGGCGCTTTAGTGTACACGTTATTTTTCTCTTCTATTGTATGTGGTGCATGATCTGTTGCAATAACATCTATTCTATCGTCAAGCAATGCTTTTAATAATTGTTCTCTATCTTTTTCTGTCTTTACTGCTGGATTCCACTTAATTAAAGTGCCTTTCTCGTCGTAATCCTTATCGCTAAACCACAAGTGGTGTATACAAACCTCTGCTGTGATTTTTTTATCTTTTAGCGGTATTTTATTACTAAACAACTCTGTTTCTTTACCTGTAGACACATGGAATACATGTAATCTTGCTCCAGTTTTCTTTGCTAATTCGATAGCTTTAGAAGACGATAAATAACACGCTTCTTCACTTCTAATTATAGGATGCAAGTTTAAAGGAATATCATCTCCATAACGCTCCATATAAACTGCAGTATTTGCTTTAATTGTTGCTTCATCTTCACAATGAACAGAAATTAGCAAATCTGTACTTTTAAATATTTTTTCTAAAACCTCTGGATTATCAACCAGCATATTTCCTGTAGAAGAACCTAAAAATAATTTTAGTCCAGCAACTTGTTTTGGATCAACTTTTAAAATTTCCTCAAGGTTATCATTAGTCCCACCAAACATAAAAGAATAATTAGCATAAGCTGTTTCTTTTGCTATAGCGAACTTATCGTTCAACTTTTCTATAGTTGTAGTTTGTGGGTTTGTATTTGGCATTTCTATAAACGAAGTAATACCACCAGCAATTGCTGCGCGCGACTCGGTTTCTATATTTGCCTTATGTGTTAAACCAGGTTCTCTAAAGTGAACTTGATCGTCTATCATTCCAGGAATAACATACTTTCCTTCGGCGTCAAATACATTAACGTTTGCAGATTTTGCACTTATAGACGTATCTATTTTGGTAATAAATTCACCTTCAATTAATATGTCTCCATTAAAAATTGTGCCTTCATTTACAATCTTGGCATTTTTAATAAGTGTTATTTTATCGCTCATTATCTTATTTATTGAATATACTTTTAAATTTCATTGAGACTACTCCAAATATTGCTTCAGAAATAATGCCTGTGCTTAATTTAGATTGTCCTTTTGTTCTGTCTGTAAAAATCACTGGAACTTCCACAATTTTAAAATGTTTTAAATAGGCTTTAAATTTCATCTCTATTTGAAAAGCGTAACCTATAAATTTTATATCATCAAAATTAATACTTTCTAATACACTTCTATGGTAGCAAATAAAACCTGCTGTACTATCGTTAATGCGCATTCCTGTAATTAAACGCACATAAATAGAGGCTCCATAAGATAATATAATTCGGCTTAAAGGCCAATTAACAACATTTATGCCTTTTACATAACGTGATCCAATACTTAATGCTGCACCTTTTTCGTGGCATGCATTATAAAGCCTTACTAGGTCTTTAGGGTTATGAGAGAAATCGGCATCCATTTCAAAAACATACTCATACGTTCTTTCCAAACACCATTTAAAACCATGAATGTAAGCAGTCCCTAAACCCGATTTTTCTTTTCTAACTTCTAAAAATAAAGCATCAGGATATTTACTTTGTAACTCCCTTACTTTATCTGCAGTCCCATCTGGAGAATTATCGTCTACCACCAAAACATGAAACGCTTTTTCTTGACTAAAAACAGCCTCGATAATAGCATCGATGTTTTCAATTTCGTTAAAAGTGGGTATAATTACAACAGCGTCTTGCATTAAAAGTCTTTAATTAAACGAACTCATTCCTTTTTATTGTTTGATAAAAATGCCAATATTCAACCACTCTTTGGTTCTTTTCTGTTTATAGCTTAGACTACAAAACATAAAAAAACACTTTAAGTAGTTCTCTTTTAGCACTAATTTTAGCTACAATAGAAAAAGCTTAAATAAGTTCTTGGCAAATGTACATAATTTGACAATTGCTTTTTTATAAAAATTTCTTAATAAATGATGCATCGCCTTGAGAATTTTATAATAATTTTACGGCATGCTAAGAGAAGTCCTTTCAACCGAACTATATACCATATTACTTGTAATTTGTCTTGTTCTTGTTGCAATCACTAAACTTTTATTCCCAAAACGTTTTAGAGACTTTCAAGTATTATTAATAAACTTTAGATATTTAAAAGTTTATTCTAGAGAACAGAAGTTTTTTGACCTGTTTGAAGGCTTACTTTTTTTAAATCTCATTATTAGCTTAACCGTTTTTACATTACTATGCTTTAATTTAAGTGTAAACCTTCCAAAAACTGAATACATAACGCCACCAAAACTAGCCTTTGGTATTAGTATTTTATTTCTTATTAAAATACTATTAGAACGTTTAGTAAGTAGCATTCTTAATATGGATGCTATTATTGATAACTACATTTTTTTAAAAGTGAGTTATAAAAACTTCTTAGGTCTATTACTAATACCGATTAATGCTATCCTAATGTATTCTTGGTATCCAACACATACAAACACCTCTATTTTTGTAGTATTGTTGGCCTTAATTAACGTTTATGGCATCCTATTATTTATAAAAAATAATCTTAAAACTATAAAAAAGAATTGGCTCTATTTTATTTTGTATCTTTGCGCACTTGAAATTTCACCTTATCTAGTTTTGTATAAGTTATATACACTACAATAAGGTCTTAAAAAGCTATTAGAATATGAAAGTAAAAACCATTTTAGTATCGCAACCGGAACCTAAAATAGAAAACTCACCATATTTCGACTTGTCAGAAAGACAGAAAGTTAAAATAGATTTTCGTCCTTTTATTCATGTAGAAGGTGTCCCTTCTAAAGAAATTAGACAACAAAAAATCGATCTTGGTAAATTTACAGCCATTATACTAACCAGTAGAAACGCAGTCGATCACTTTTTTAGAGTAGCCGACGAAATGCGTTTTAAAGTGCCAGACAGCATGAAATATTTTTGCCAGTCTGAGGCCGTAGCCTACTACCTTCAAAAATACGTAGTATACAGAAAACGTAAAATTTATGTTGGTAAACGTACATTTTCAGAACTTTCTCCTTTAATTAAAAAATATAAAGACGAAACATTTTTATTACCTGCAGCTGATAAACTTAAAGCAGAAGTGCCAGAAGTTTTAAATGGTTTAGGTGTAAACTGGAAAGAAGCTGTTTTTTATAAAACTGTAATTAGTGATTTATCTGATTTAGAAAATGTTACTTATGATATATTAGTATTCTTTAGCCCAAGTGGTATTGATTCTTTATTTCATAATTTTCCAGATTTCGAACAAAAAGATACGAGAATTGCAGTGTTTGGAAACACAACAATAAAAGCTGTAGAAGCAAAAGGTTTAAGAGTCGATATTGCTGCTCCAACACCAGAAACACCTTCTATGACAATGGCTTTAAAAAAATACATTACGCTTGTAAATAAAAAATAATAACACTTATTATTTTATATCTCATAAAAAAAGGCTTCTCTATCGAGAAGCCTTTTTTAGTTATAGTTTAGTTATACTTAGTAAGCATAACGTTGTGGTCCACCACGTCTTATTTCTTCGCTTGCATTATCTTCAAACTGTTCAAAGTTTTTTCTAAATGCGTTTGCTAATTTAAAGGCAGTATCATAATATGCTTTATCATCTTTCCAAGTTGCTCTAGGACTCAACACTTCTGTTGGTACTCCAGGACATGATCTTGGTTGCGCAACTCCAAATACAGAGTGAATATGGTAATCATCGTAATTATACAATCCTAAATCACCATTTAACACTGCACTAATCATAGCACGTGTATATTTTAATTTCATACGTTTACCAACACCGTAAGATCCACCAGACCATCCTGTATTAACTAACCATACATTAACGTTAGCATCTAACATCTTCTTACTTAGCATCTCTGCATACTTTGTTGGATGCAATGGCATAAAAGGCGCTCCAAAACAAGCTGAAAATGATGGCTGTGGTTCTTTAACTCCTGCTTCTGTTCCTGCAACCTTAGCTGTATAACCAGAAATAAAGTGGTATGCTGCTTGAGCTGGAGTTAATTTAGAAATTGGAGGCAATACACCAAAAGCATCTGCTGTTAAAAAGAATATATTTTTAGGATTCTTTCCTATAGATGGCTTCTTAATATTTTCAATATGATAAATTGGGTAACTTACACGTGTGTTTTGCGTAATAGAAGTATCTTCAAAATCTACTTCTCCTTTATCATTCATTTTTACATTCTCCAGAATTGCACCTTCTTTTATAGCTGCAAATATTTCTGGTTCTTGTTCTTGAGACAAGTTAATTACTTTAGCATAACAACCACCTTCAAAATTAAAGACAGTGTTTTCTGCAGTCCAACCATGCTCATCGTCACCAATTAAACTTCTGTCTGGATCTGTAGATAAAGTTGTTTTTCCAGTTCCTGATAGTCCAAAGAAAATAGCGGTATCATCATTTTTACCAACATTAGCACTACAGTGCATTGGTAAAGTATTTTTAAACACCGGAAGTATAAAGTTTAATGCAGAGAAAATACCTTTTTTAATTTCACCAGTATAACCAGTTCCACCTATAAGAGCTATTTTCTTTTCAAAATTTAAGATAGCAAAGTTATGTTGGCGTGTACCATCTTCTTCTGGATTTGCCATAAAATCTGGTGCATTTACGATAGTCCATTCTGGAGAGAAATCTTTTAACTCCTCTTCAGTTGGGCGTAAAAACATATTATATGCAAACATGTTACTCCAAGGAAACTCATTGATTACACGAATATTTAATTTATAATCTTCGTCTGCACAAGCATAACTATCTCTTACAAATACTTCTTTTTCAGATAAATAATCGACAACTTTATTATAAAGTTTATCAAATTTATCAGAATCGAAAGGAATGTTTATGTCTCCCCACCAAACGCGGTCTTTTGTAATATCGTCTTTTACAATAAAACGATCCATTGGAGAACGCCCAGTAAACTCACCTGTATTAACAGCTAAAGCTCCGGAAGACGCTTTCACGCCTTGTCCTTTCTCGATTGTTATATCTTGTAATTCTTGAGGAGATAATTGGTATTGAACATTAGCGTTCTTAATACCGTATTGTTCTAACGAAATCGATTTCGCAGATTGTGTATGGTTTACCATAATTTAGATTATTGTTTAGAGTGTAAAATTACACATAAATATGAGATACTGATAAAAATACAAGTTATTTATCTTATTTTTTTACAAATTCCACAAATAAGACTACCCAAGACAAAATAAGTAATAATCCTCCAATTGGAGTAATAAAACCAATTACGCTAAAATCGAAACCAGTTAAACTATTGGTAGCCAAACTATATATTGAACCCGAAAAAAACAAGATGCCAACACCTATTAAATAAAACACTATTTTTTTTGCTTTGGCAGATATGCCGTCCATATTACCAACAAACAATAGTAATAGTGCGTGATACATTTGATAACGCACACCTGTCTCAAAAGATTGCATTGCAGAGGCAGAAATTTTAGGTTTTAATCCATGAGCAGCAAAAGCTCCAATTACTACTGCAAAAAAGCCAAAAACAGTGGCTAGAATTAATATTCTTTTATTCATATAAATGTATTATTTGAGTTTAAATAACGTTAGCATTTATTACATTCGTATTTTAAATACAAAATTACATAACAATTCTTAATATGAGAAACATTTTGGTTATAGGATCAGGAAAATCTGCATCCTATTTAATAAAGTATCTTTTAGACAAATCTGAAACAGAAAATCTACAAATAACTGTTGGTGATTTAGATATAGCAAACGCATCAAAACTTACAAATAATCATAAAAACGCAAACGCAATAACTTTAGATGTTTTTAACAAAAAATCTAGAATTGAGGCTGTAAAATCTGCAGACATAGTAATTTCTATGCTTCCTGCACGTTTTCATATAGAAGTTGCAAAAGACTGCATTACCTATAATAAAAACATGGTAACAGCATCTTATGTTAGTGACGAAATGCAAGCACTAGACGCACAGGCCAAAGAAAAAGGCTTAGTTTTTATGAATGAAATAGGTGTGGATCCAGGAATCGACCACATGAGTGCTATGCACGTAATAGATAGAATAAAAGCTCAAGGTGGAAAACTTATTTTATTCGAATCTTTTACCGGTGGTTTAGTTGCTCCAGAAAGCGACAATAACTTATGGAACTACAAATTTACTTGGAACCCAAGAAATGTAGTTTTAGCAGGACAAGGCAGTGCTGCTAAATTTTTACAAGAAGGTACATATAAATACATACCGTACAACCGTTTATTTAGACGAACAGAGTTTTTAGAAGTTGATGGTTTTGGTCGTTTTGAAGCCTACGCTAACAGAGATTCTTTAAAATACCAAAGCATTTATGGCATAGACGATGTTAAAACATTATATCGCGGAACTATAAGACGAGTTGGTTTTAGTCGTGCTTGGAATGTTTTTGCTGCGTTAGGCATGACAGACGATAGCTACACAATAGACGATAGCAAAAACATGAGCTATCGCGATTTTGTAAACTCATTTTTACCATACAGTCCTACAGACTCTGTAGAAATTAAATTTAGACACGCATTAAAAATAGACCAAGATGATGTTGTTTGGGATAAATTTGAAGAGCTAGATATCTTTAGCCCTACAAAAATGGTAACTCTAGATAAAGCAACTCCAGCACAAATATTACAAAAAATATTAATGGATAGCTGGACACTAGACCCTACAGATAAAGACATGATTGTAATGTATCATAAATTTGGCTACCAATTAAATGGTAAAAAATACCAAATAGATGCTACAATGGTAACTTTAGGAGAAGATCAAACCTATACCGCAATGGCTAAAACCGTTGGTTTACCTGTAGCAATGGCTGCAATGGCAATACTTAACAAAAAAATCACCACTCCTGGTGTTTTAAGACCAATAAACAAAGAAGTTTACGAACCAATTCTAGAAGAACTAGAAGATTATGGCATTATCTTTAAAGAGAAAAAAGTACCTTATTTAGGCTACAATCCTTTACACGTATAATATTTGGGCGTTACCAAGACATGCCTAAGGGCATTGTCTTGGTCAGGCTCTACGTTATATCTTTTTTTGCCATATATGGCAGCAAAAAAAGGATGCCACTTCTATCCTTAACGCACTTACCTCAGTTCTGTAATAGCATTAAAGTTTTAGTTTTATACTATTTTAGTACATTTATGTTTTAAATTAGAGTTTTATTGTACTTAAAAAGCAATAAACTCTAACAGTAATAGATTTTCCGCTGTAGCGGTACTAAAAAAACATTTAAATGAAGGTTATAAACCAAAACATACATATAGATGGTATCGATAAAAAGATACTTCGTGCTTTAATGGAAGATGCAAGAACGCCGGTTTTAGAGATTGCCCGACAAGTAGGTATCTCTGGAGCAGCAATACACCAGCGTTTAAAAAAACTAGAAAAATCTGGATTAATAGCAGGTTCTAAATTTATTATAAACCCAAAAGTATTAGGCTACACTACCATGGCGTATATTGGTGTTTATTTAGACAAAGCTATGAGTAATCCTGAAGCTGTAAAGCAACTAAAAAAAATACCCGAAGTTTTAGAATGTCATTACACCACAGGAAATTGGAGTATTTTTATTAAAATTCTTTGCAAAGATAACGAGCACCTTATGCATGTTTTAAACAAAGACATTCAGTCTATAGAAGGTGTATCGAGAACAGAAACTTTTATTTCTCTAAACCAGCAAATTGATAGACAGATTAAGATATAAAATGTATCAAATCAAACTAACAAAAAAAACTCTTAAATCACTTTAAGAGTTTTTTTCCTACAATAAATTAAATTATTTATTTAATAATTAACTTTTTAGTAATTGTACCTTTTTCAGATACAATTGAAACAAAATATAACCCTGAAAATAATTTAGAACTTAAATTTAAGTTTTTATTGGTTGTTATTCCATTTAAATTGATAGTCTCAATTGTTCGACCGTTAATATCTGTAACGACAGCTGTATATAAAGTTACACCAGAACTTTTAATCGTTATGTCTCCATTAGATGGATTTGGAAAAATAACAACTTGACTATCTAAAGATATAGACGCTTCCGTACTTAATGTATCAAGAACATCTACCTCTATATTGTGAAATGCAAAATCTGTATTATCACTCACATCTGGCTGAAGAATCTTAAATGCTGTAATATCTACAGCATTACTTGGATTATTTATAGGTATAGCACCAGCACCTACTACATATTCTTGCTCTATTGAAATGACTTCATCATCTTGGTTTACAAGAGAAATACTCCCTGTTTCTAAAGTGTCATAATCCATTCCGTTTAATTTAAAATTTATAGGATTACCATTTTTAGTAAGTGTTAAAGTAAAGGTGTTTATAGCTGCTCCACTTCCAAAATAGAAGACTAAATCGGCACCAGATAAAGGTACTACAGTTTCAGCTCCTGAACCAGGAACGTCAATTAGCAATACATAAGTATCAGATCCTGTAGTAAGTGTCTCGGTAACACTTACTCCATCATCTACTGCCGTATCAATAGTAAAATTTAATACTTGTGCATTTACGCTATAACTTAACATGATTAAGCAACAAAAAAAATGCTATCTAATGTTGCCTTTTTTAAAGTGTAGTTTTTTTTCATAATAATAAGTTTTAGAAGTTAAAACCAAAGGCAAAAATCACATTTGATTTACCTTTGATTAAATTTTTAATTAGCTTCTTGATGGAAATATACCATCTAAAGCAATTATATAATTTACAACTTGATAAGGCTGCATGTTATCGTGTGCTTGATTACCTCCTGTTTGCCCAACAGACACACTATCTGCTGCCATTTTTGTGTTTTTACCCATTGCATATGCTCCTCCTAAAGCATTATACGCTCCGGTTGGGTTTGTTACGGCATTCTCTCCTCTTGGAAGCGGATTAACAGCCTCTATAGCAGCGCTATGAGCATGTGCTGGAATTTGATTAATATCAAGTATTACCGTTGCCGCTCCTCCTTTTTGCCCTAATTTTGCAGGAGGTAATCCCGGACCATTGCCAGCATGTACTGGCACTCTGCCTCTTAAATCTGGCAAACCAAATGTGGTTCTACCATCACCACCATAATTAGTTCCCAAAAGTGAAAATAACGCCTGATGTTGAGAGATTCCCAATAATTGACCGTTACAAAACGCCCAATTTCGTGGTGCAAAATTTCCACCGAACATCATAATTTGTCCAATAAACTGTTCCATAATTTTTGTTTTTAGTTGATTAATACTGTAAATGTATTCTAGATAACTCTCTTTTTTTAGCGCATTTTTACTCATATTAAAAAACAGGGGTTTACACCTGTTTTTAATCTACTATGTTATTCAATAACAATATTTTAGTACTTTTAGATAATAACCAACTCAAACAAATATTATTATGAAAGCAAAACAAATAGACCTTGAAGACGCAATTATTTATGCACGTAAATGGCAGGAAGAAAACCCAACACATGCTAAAGCTTTTCTAATCCCTTCAAACGATTTAATTGCATGTTTAGAAGAAATGAATGTGCTTGTAAAACAAGATGATGGTCACTATGCAATAGAGAATGTTACAGACTCTGGAGTGCGTGCTTATATGGCTATTAAGAAATCTAAAAACGATCCGCCAAGCGCTAAAACAGAAAAACTACTAATTGTAGGTACAGTAAAAGATTGTAATGGGATATACCGAGATATTATTGAAGACGAAAAATCTTCAGGGTGTCCTGATGAAGAAACAGAAAAAGCAGTAGCTGCTCTAGAAGGGAGTGGCGTATTCGACTTTACCTCACCTTGTCCTAGCACATGTGACCCAAACAGCCCTTTATATAATCCTTAGAAAATGGAATGAAAGAAATTGATGATCTATTAAAACAGCTTGGCTTAATAATACTTTTTATAAACGCAACATTATATATTTATAGCTACTTAAAAGGGAACAAAAGCAAAGCTGTTAGGTATTTTGTTTTTTATTTAGTTCTTAGTTTATGTATTTCAATTGGCAGTGATCAAATAGTGAAAATTCAGAGGTTATATAATTTAAAATTAAACAACTTATACCTATCACATTTTTATTTTATTTTTCAATTTATTTTCTTGTCTTTATTTTACAATCAACTATTTAATACAAATCAGAAAAAATATGTAAAAATAATAAGTGCTTTGATTTTTTCAATTTTAATAATTCAATACTCTTTAAATCCCGGTTTATTTTCTAAGTTTAATTTGTTAGAAATATTTATCACTTCATTTCCTTTGATATTATATTCTATATTTCACTTATATAACTTGCTAAGCAAACCAGGGAAATTTATGTATATAAACGCTGGAGTATTAATATATCTATCTACAAGTACTCTTATTTTTATTTTAGGAAACCTACTTAATACTGTAGACAGGTTGCTATCCTTTAATATCTGGTTTTTAAATAGATTGTTCTATTTAGGTTTTTTAATACTAATTTTAATAGAATGGAAAAAGAGTTTATGGAAAACGAAAAATTAATAATTCAGGCTTTAGTTTACGGCATCATCTTTTTGGTTTTAGTAACTACTGGGTTAATTCTGTTTTTTCATTATTCTAGACAAAAAATAGTTCAAAAGGAACTTGAGAAATCAGCTTTAAAATTAGAAAATCAACAAAAAATATTACAAACCTCTATAGCTATTCAAGAAGCCGAACGCACCCGTATAGCACAAGATCTACACGACGCTATTAGCTCTAAATTAAATATAATTAGCCTAAGTACAAATGTACTTTTGTGTGATAAAACTATTAATATAAAACAACGCGAATCTTTAAATCAAATATTAGAGATTACCACTGGCACACTACAAAGTTCCAGAAGAATTGCTCACGATTTAATGCCTCCTATTCTAGATCAATTTGGACTTAAAGTTGCCTTAGAAGAATTGTTTGATGATATTTCTACAAATACGGCTATAGACATTGAACATAATATTGAAGAGCTACATATGCTTAATGATAACAATCAACTACATGTATTCAGGATTATTCAAGAACTAATAAACAACTCAATTAAACATGGAAAAGCAAAAGAACTTGCCGTATTTATGGAGCAAGATGCTAACGGTTTTGTAATACATTATCAAGACAATGGTATTGGATTTAATGTTTTAGAACTGCACAAAAAAACCGGAATTGGATTACAGAATATTAAAAGTCGAGTTAAAATTTTAAATGGAAAACTTAAAATTGATAGCACTCAAAATAATGGAAGTCATTTTATTATAAATTGCAAATACAATGAATAAAATAAGAATAGTATTAGCAGACGACGAGTTACTTTTTAGACAAGGTTTACTAGCTATTTTAGGTAACCAAGAAAATATTGACATCCTTTTTCATGCCGAAGATGGTGATGATTTAATTAACAAATTACGTAGTGCAAACACGCATCCAGAAATTGTTGTTACCGATTTAAAAATGCCTGGATTAAATGGTATAGAGGTAACAAAAATTATTAGAAAAGAATTTCCTAATATTAAGGTTATTGCATTAACCAGCTACTTTAGCAAGCCTTTTATTTTAAATATGATTTCTATTGGAGCTGTTGCTTACTTAGCAAAAAACAGCACACCTGCATTAATGATTAAAACCATAGAACAAGTTGCCGAAAAAGGTTTTCATTACGATGAGCAAGTATTACAGTATGTCCATGAAAGCTTAGTAAACCCTAAGGACAAAAAAACAAAATCTACTTTTGATGCTAATTATTTCACAAAAAGAGAAATAGAAGTTTTAGAGCTTATTTGTAAACAAATGACCACAAGCGATATCGCCAAAAAACTTTTTATAAGCCCAAGAACTGTAGAAGGACATCGTAATAATTTACTATTAAAAACCGAAGCCAAAAACGTTGCAGGATTAGTAATATATGCACTAAAAAACAAACTTGTTTCTTTAGACAGCAATTCATTTTAACCTAAAAACTAAATATTATATAAACAAAAAGCTCCTCTAATTAGAGGAGCTTTTTAATTTATAATTTTATAGGAGATTAATCTCTAGACATAAATATTCTTAATACATACCAGAATAATAACATTAACGACGCAAACAATCCTAAAGCTGCAGGAATATAATCGTCTATTGTATATTTTTTAACAAGGTTAGAAGTTTGATATAAAATAGAACCTCCAGCAAGTAAACACATACCTACAGAAAACCATAATCCCATATTAAACCCAAAAAGTGTTCCTGCTACAATTAAACCTAATGCAATAAAGAAACCTATTGTTAAACCTGTTTTTAAGAAAGAAAAATCTTTTTTAGTAACAAACACTACCGCTGTTAATCCAGAAAACAAAGCCAAAGTAACTATTCCTGCTTGCTGTATCATTTCCGATCCTTGTGGCAGATACGTTAAAGCAATATAAATCATTGGAATAAAAATAAAGGCTTCAGCTAAAATGTATAATCCAAAAGCTAAGTACTGCTTGTTTTTATCCGGCGTTTTTAGTGCCATATTTTCTGCATAGTTGGTAATAAACATAAAACCACCTAACATTAATAACCATTTAAAACCTTCGGTCATTGATAACGCAAAATTTACTACAGCTTCACTTTGTAAAAAAAGGTATTCAAAAAATATAAATACTAATACACCTACAGCAACATGCGCATAAGTTTTTTTATAAAATGCTACGCGTTCTTCTTGTGCTACAGCACTAAGCGCCATACGTTGTTGTGGCATTGGGTTTTCGAAAGAGTTTTCCATATAGTTGTTTGTCTTATTTTTAGTTTTTAATCTTTAGATCCAAATATTCTTAAAGCAAAGTACAACAAAGAAGCAATTGCTCCAAGAGCAGCCACTAAATATGTTCTTGCAGCCCATTTAAGTGCATCTTCCGAACCTTTGTATTCTTCTGGTGTTACTATGTTTTTATTTTTTAACCATGCTAATGCACGGTTACTAGCATCGTATTCTACAGGTAAAGTTACCACACTAAATAGTGTCGCAAAACCCATCATTATTAAACCAGCAATAGCCACATATTTACCAGCAGCACCCATAGCCTCACTTGCCATTAATGCTATACCTCCAAAAATAACCCATTGAGAAATATTAGATGTTACTTGAACAACCGGTACTAATTTAGAACGCATGGTTAAGTACTTGTAAGCCGTAGCATGTTGTACCGCATGACCACATTCGTGTGCAGCAACAGCCGCTGCCGAAGCGTTACGTTCGCCATAAACCACCTCACTTAAGTTAACCGTTTTATTTGCAGGATTGTAATGATCTGTTAATTGTCCAGGAGTAGAAATAACCTCAACATCTCTAATACCGTGATCGGCTAACATTTTTCTAGCAATCTCTGCACCGCTCATTCCATTTCTTAAATGCACCTTAGAGTATTTAGCAAATTTCTTTTTTAATTGACTGCTAACCAACCAGCTTACTACAGATATTATTCCAATAATAACATAGTAACCCATATAACCTGTTCCCATCATAATTTTAAATATTAATTCTAGTTATAAATATAACAAAAAGTAAGCCAATGTATTTAATAGAAAAAATGTCAGCTAATAAACGGATTATTTTAATTTCTCTTTAGAATGAATCACCTCTGTAGCCAAATCAGATTCAAAAACAACAGTTAACCTCTCTCGTTTTTCTTCAAAAAAAGTAGGTTTTATACCTAAACGGTATTCCATGTGTTCTTTTCCGTTAACATTGTAAACCTCTCCTTCTCCTAATAAAACAATAACATCTGCTTTTCTTTTGCCAACAATTAATTTATTGTCTAAAAGGTCTTCTACAATTTTATACCGCATTCCTGGACTCGATTTCCATTGCTTCGAATTAAATCGTTCCTCGAAAAACCATATTAAAGATGTGCCTATTACAAATGCTGCAAAGAAAAACATTCCTATTTGGTCGTTCCGTTTTATTTTAAAACCCATCTCCTTTTTTACTGTTATTGTAATTACTTAAATCATTTTAATAAAAACAATTTGTATTGCGCTTTCGCGGAAAAACCAAAGCGTAGCCCTAAAAATAAATAGAAAAATTTGAATAACCCTATTTAAATATCAAGTATAAAAAAATGGATTCTCTCTTATAAAAGAATCCATTCTATTATTTAGTAAGCCAACTTTTTTCTAGCCTACAATATTTACAATTTTACCAGGAACTACAATTACTTTTTTAGGCGTACGACCTTCTAATTGTGCTATGGTTTTTTCGTGAGCCATAACTGCTTTTTCTATTTCGTCTTTACTTAAATCCATTGGCAATTCTAACGTAAAACGCATTTTACCATTAAACGAAATTGGGTAATTTTTGCTACTTTCTACTAAATGGCTTGCCTCAAATTCTGGAAAATCAGCAGTAGAAATAGATGCACTATTTCCTAACTTGCTAAACAACTCTTCAGCAATATGTGGTGCGTAAGGTGATACTAAAACCAATAAAGGTTCAAGTATTTCTTTACTTGTACATTTTTGAGCGCCAAGTTCGTTTACAGCAATCATAAAAGTAGACACCGAAGTATTAAAAGAGAAATTCTCGATATCTTCCTGTACCTTCTTTATGGTTTTATGTAATGTTTTTAAGTTGTCTTTTGTTGGTTCTGCGTCGTTTACTTTTAAACCATTGTCGTCTACATACAATTTCCATAGTTTCTTTAAGAAATTATGAACTCCTGTAATACCTGCAGTATTCCATGGCTTGTACTGTTCTAATGGACCTAAGAACATTTCGTATAAACGAAGACTATCTGCTCCGTAATCGATGCAAATTTGATCAGGACTTACTACGTTATATTTAGATTTAGACATTTTCTCAACATCTCTACCTACTTTATAAACACCATCCTCTAAAACAAATTCAGCGTCTCTATATTCTGCTCCAAATTCAGCATCATTTTTTAAACTTTCAATATCTAATTCATCTGAAGCATTGACGTATTGTACTTTTACGTGAGTTTTATAAAAATTCAGTAATGAAGTATCCACAGAGACTTTACCTTTTAAATTAAGCTTATTTATTTCATATTCAATTACAGGATAAAAGTTATCCAAAATTTCTTTTCTTTTCTCATTATGCTCTCTCTCTTTATCACCATAACTCTCATTATCAGAATTATACCCTTTCTTTAAATACTTTATTAAGTCATCAGATATATAAATTTCTTTAATAAGACTAAGTCTTTCTTGAAGACTTTTATAATTATCCTTATCTTCTTTGCTTCCTTTTAAAATCTCTAAATTTAAATCCGCAACTCTAAAACCTATTCTTTTCACAAAAGCACTAGTTCCCAAAATCATACCTTGGTTTATCAACTTCTTAAAAGGTTCTTCAACATTTACAAAACCGCGATCTTTTAATAATTTCACCCAAAAACGAGAATACAATAAGTGACCAGTAGCATGCTCTGCTCCACCAATGTATAAATCTACATTTTCCCAATAGTTCAACGCATCTTCACTTGCAAAAACACCTCCTCTATTGGCTGCTTCTTCCATATAACGGAAAAAATACCAAGAACTTCCTGCCCAACCTGGCATTGTGTTTAGTTCTAATGAAAACACAGTTTCATTATCAATAGCATCGTTAGAAACGACTTTGTTATTTTTAGTATCCCAAGCCCAAACATCGGCACGACCTAAAGGCGGCTCTCCTTCTTCGGTTGGTAAATACTTTTCTACTTCTGGTAATTGTATTGGTAGATGTTGTGCATCTATCATTTGTGGCATTCCATTTACATAATATACTGGAAATGGTTCTCCCCAATAACGCTGTCTAGAAAATACAGCATCACGTAATCTATAGTTTGTTTTACCTTCACCTTGACCTAGTTGCTCTAAATCGTAAATAGCACGTTTACTTGCTTTTTTGTAGTTCATTCCGTTTAGGAAATCGCTATTAGCAATCTTTACATTGTCTTTTCCTGTAAAAGCCTCTTCACTAATATCTACACCTTCAAAAATGTTTGGAATTTCAATATTAAAATGTTTTGCAAAATCGTAATCACGCTGATCTCCACAAGGCACAGCCATAACTGCTCCTGTTCCATAACTTGCTAATACGTAATCGCCAATCCAAATTTGTACTAGCTCTTTAGTAAAAGGATGTTCTGCATAAGCACCTGTAAATACACCAGAAATGGTTTTTACATCTGCCATACGATCACGTTCACTACGTTTTGCGGTTTTTTCAATATAGGCTTCAACAGCTTCTTTTTGGTCTGCTGTTGTTAATTTAGATACTAATTCGTGTTCTGGTGCTAAAGTCATGAAACTTACTCCAAAAATAGTATCTGGTCTTGTGGTGAAGACTTCTATTTTCTCGTCATGATCTTTTACATTAAAAGATACTGTTGCTCCAACCGATTTTCCAATCCAGTTACGCTGTGTTTCTTTTAAAGAATCCGTCCAATCTACATCTTCCAGTCCTTGTAAAAGTCTTTCTGCATAAGCAGAAATACGCATACTCCACTGTGTCATCTTTTTACGTACAACTGGATGTCCACCACGTTCTGAAACACCGTTTACAATTTCGTCGTTTGCCAAAACAGTTCCTAAAACTGGACACCAATTTACTTCGGTTTCAGCTAAGTATGTTAATCTGTATTTTAATAGTATTTCTTGTTGCTTTTCAGTTGAAAAACTATTCCAAGCTTCAGCTGAAAACGCTTCAATATCATCATCACAAGCCACGTTAACATTGGCATTTCCTTCCGAAGAAAAAATTGAAGTTAATTCTTTTATATCTTTAGCCTTATTGTCATTATTGCAATAATACGATTCGAATAACTGAATAAATATCCATTGTGTCCATTTGTAATATTCTGGATTTGAAGTGCGTACTTCTCTACTCCAATCGAAAGAAAAACCAATTTGATCTAATTGTCTTCTATACGTTTTTATGTTAGTTTCCGTAGTAATTGCAGGATGCTGTCCTGTTTGTATTGCGTACTGCTCTGCAGGCAAACCAAAACTATCGTAACCTTGAGGATGCAATACATTAAAACCTTTATGGCGTTTGTAACGTGCATAAATGTCGCTGGCAATATAGCCTAAAGGATGCCCAACGTGCAAACCTGCTCCAGATGGATAAGGAAACATATCGAGTACGTAATATTTAGGTTTATCGCTATTATTTGAGGCTTTAAACGTTTGGTTTTCTGCCCAATATTTTTGCCACTTGGCTTCAATGTCGTTAAAATCGTATTGCATGGTGTTGTTTTTCCGCTTATAAAGCTTCAAATTTAAAGGTATTACAACAGAATTAAAAGTTTAAACGTTGTAAAGTAGTATTGTTTGAATTCTTTATTATTTTTACAACATAAACCAAGTCCTTTTTATGAGCTCATCTTTTGATAAATACCAAAAACGTCGTTTAATTTCTTCATACTTTTCTGTAGTGTTAAGTATTGGTCTCGTTTTATTTTTATTAGGCCTGTTAGGCCTTTTGGTATTGAATGCAAAAAAAGTAGCAGATCATTTTAAAGAGCAAGTTACCGTTACTATTTTCTTAAAAGACACTGCTAAGGATGTTGAAATTAAACAACTTGAAAAAAGTTTAGCAATGGCAGATTACGTGAAATCGACAACTTTTGTCTCTAAAGAGCAGGCTGCCGAATTTATGAAAGCCGAAAGTGGTGAGGATTTTATGGACTTTTTAGGGAGTAACCCATTAAAGAATTCGATTGATGTAAACTTAAAAGCAGATTTTGTAACCTCAGAAAAATTACAAATTATTGCCGATGAAGCTTTAACCAAAACCTTTGTAGAAGAGGTTAGTTACGATAACGACCTTGTAAACTTAATGAACGATAATGTTAAGAAAATTAGTTTTTGGGTTTTACTAATAACTGGACTATTTACATTAATCGCCGTTTTATTAATTAACAGCTCGATTAGATTAGCAGTATATTCTAAACGTTTTACCATTAAAACCATGCAAATGGTTGGTGCAACAAAGCGTTTTATTAGAAGACCTTTTGTATGGAGAAGTGTTAAATTAGGAATATTTGGTGCTATTCTAGCACTAATTGGGATGGCTGTTGTGCTTTATTATATAGACAAAACATTCCCTGAATTAGAGTTATTAGGTACACCTATTCTTATTATTGCGCTCTTTACAATAGTGTTTTTTCTTGGTATATTTATTACCTGGATTTCTACATTTTTCGCTACTCAACGTTTTTTAAACCTTAACACAGATAAGCTTTACTACTAAAAGCGCTTCGATTTTTTCTTCTTATTAAGTTTAACATTCTTTAACTTTAGCCTTAACAATATTTAGGAAAGTTAGAGGTTATATTTACATAACAAAAAACCAGATATATTGACTATACCATTACATTTATAAATCTCTTAATTTAAAAATTATGAAACGAATAACATTTGTATTTATAGGTATTGTAGCGATAACAAGTTTTGTATTGTTATCTCCAAACAATATAGAAGATAAATCGACAAAAGTAGTTAAGGTAGATACTAGTAAACACTACGTTAAAGGACTTTTAGATTAACATTTTGAGTTTGTCAGGAAAAACAAAAAATGGGATTGTTGTAATTAGTGCTTTTATTATAATCTCTTGGGTTATTTTTTTAATTTATCAGTTGTTTTTGTCTATTAAATTTGACAAAAAGACTTCTGAAAGCAGAAAATTTAAGACAGAAGAGGTTACAAGAATAACAGAAGGCACACCTTTAAACAGCGCATATAGTATTATGTTTAATGATTATTAAAAAAATTATAGTCATGAGCATGGGTTAAATTTAGATTCATTAGAAGTAAAAGTTTTAAATAAAACCGTTACTTTGCACTTACCAAGAATATTGGGTAGTAAAATTACTAGTGAACATATTACACAAATTATAAAATCTACATAAAGTGGGAGAGCAAAAACGTAAAGAAATCGGTTCGGAAAATAAAGGTGAATTTATCTTTGGTAAACGCAACTATAAATTTATGTTTATTGGTTTAGCCTTTATTGTAGTAGGTTTTATTTTAATGTCTGGTGGTGGTAACGATGACCCAACTGTTTTTAATGAAGATATTTTTCATTGGAGACGTATTAGACTAGCTCCAGCATTAATTCTTATAGGTTTTGGCATGCAGATTTATGCGATTTTAACGCGTAAAGAAGATTCCGATTCTAAAAATTAACTACAAACGACCTATTGGTCATTCAATTTTGATATTTTTGCCGAATGAACATTATCGACTCAATCATTTTAGGCATTATTCAAGGACTAACGGAATTTCTTCCTGTATCTTCTAGTGGACATTTAGAACTAGGAAAAGCCATTCTTGGAGACAATTCGGTGCCTCAAGAAAGCTTACTATTTACTGTAATTCTTCACTTTGCAACAGCTTTAAGTACCATTGTAATTTTTAGAAAAGATATTATCGATATTATTAAAGGTTTATTTAAACCTGGCATTAACGAAGACCAACGCTTTGCCGGAAAAATTATAATTTCTATGATTCCTGCAGTTATAGTCGGTCTATTTTTTGAAGAACAACTCGAGCAACTTTTTGGAGGTAACATTATGTTAGTGGGTTGCATGCTTTTAGTAACTGCTGCTCTTTTATTTTTAGCAGACAAAGCTAAAAACACTCAAAAGAAAGTCGGTTTTAAAGACGCCCTTATTATTGGTATCTCTCAAGCTATTGCTATGCTTCCAGGAATTTCTAGAAGTGGAGCTACAATATCAACCTCTGTATTATTAGGTAACGATAAAACGAAAGCTGCACGCTTTTCTTTTTTAATGGTTGTGCCTTTAATTATAGGTAAAATTGCAAAAGACCTTTTGGGCGGAGATTTATCTTTCGAGAGTCAGAACATAACAGCTTTAGGCGCTGGATTTGTAGCAGCTTTTGTATCTGGCTTATTTGCGTGTACTTGGATGATTGCATTAGTTAAGAAAAGTAAATTATCTTATTTTGCTATTTACTGTGTAATTGTGGGATTACTTGCAATTGGTTTTTCACTTTTAAATTAATTTTATGACTCTTGAAGATTACCAAGCCGGACAAGTTTTACTTATAGACAAGCCTTTAAACTGGACGTCTTTTCAAGTGGTTAACAAACTACGTTGGGAAATACGCCAAGCGTTTAACATAAAAAAATAAAAGTAGGTCATGCAGGAACTTTAGATCCTTTAGCAACGGGCTTATTAATTATTTGTACTGGTAAAATGACCAAGCAAATTGACACCTTTCAAGGACAGATTAAAGAATATACAGGTACTATTGTTTTAGGAGGCACAACGCCTTCTTTCGATTTAGAATCTGAAATAAACGAAACATTCCCAACAGATCATATTACCGAAGAATTAATACACGAAACAACAAAACAGTTTATTGGCGAAATAGACCAATTTCCTCCTGTGTTTTCTGCATTAAAAAAAGACGGAAAGCGCTTGTATGAATATGCAAGAGCAGGCGAAGCCGTTGAGATAAAATCACGTAAAATTACCATAAACGAGTTCGAAATCACTAAAATTGATGGTAATTCGGTCGATTTTAGAGTAATTTGTAGCAAAGGCACTTATATTCGTTCACTAGCCAACGACTTTGGAAAAGCATTAAATTCTGGCGGACACCTTTCTGCTTTAAGACGTACAAAAATTGGAGATTTCCATGTTGATAATGCTTTATCAATGGAAGATTTTATAAGCGCTTTACCTCAAAAAGCAGAGTAATATTTACGTTCTAAAATCTAAACGCTTTTTTCCTGTTATTTCTTCAATTTTTATAATAAAGACTGCTGGCACATCATCTTTATAAATTTTACTAGAAAAGTCGCTAATAAAACTAGCTTTACTTTGTTCTTTCTCTAAAATAATATCTTTGATACCTAAGGAAAACTTATGCAAATAGGCTTTTGCATCACTACCAAAATGTTGTTCGAAAACACCATGCACTAAAACAGATTTCCAATGGGTTACATTTTCAATATTTGAAACCAATAAAGAAACTTTTGGGTTTTTACGCATTGCATTCATTTTGTGTCCATCTCCAGAATAACATATTATTGCATTGCTTTCTGCATCAAAAAAATAAGTAATAGGCACAACAAAAGGCAAATTGTTGAAAATATAACCTAATTGACCTATATAATTATTTTCTAAAATATATTCGATTTCTTTATCTTCTAAATTTTTAAACATAGCTTTTAGTGTTTTGTAGTGTTAGAATTATCAATTTTAATTTCAGGTATTTTTATTAACTCTATAGTTGTAGATGCTAAAACAACTTTACCATTTGTAGCTTCAATTTCTTTTCTAATAGCATCGTGCAACAAGTGTTTTGTAAATCGTCTTTTTTTATAATCTACAATGTATCTTAAATTAAATTTTACCCAATTATCTGTGAGAGTTATTGCTAAGGTAGGCTCTACCATTGCATCTTCTATATAATATTTAGAAACTACTTCTGTCCATCGTTCTCTAGAAGCTTGTGTATATTCTGATAGAATATTAGTTGCTATCTCAATAATTATTGACTTCGCTAATTCAATATCTGAGCCATATCGTATTGGTAAATTAAATTCATCCCAAATAAATGGGAAGTCTTTAGAGTAATTATAAACTGGTCCTTTAAAGACAAAAGCATTACTTAGTTTTACAATTCTACCAGTATAATTATCACTTTCAACCCATTGCCCAATCTCCATCATTGTTGTATAAATACTGTCAACATCTATTACATCTCCCTTTATACCATTAATTTCTATTCTATCTCCTGGAGCATATACTTTTACAATAAATATGTATACAGATCCAGCAATACTTAAAATTAACTCTTGTAATGTAAAAGCTAATCCTGCTGACAGCAAACCTAACGTTAAAGTGAAATCCTTAATACTTCCTGTAAAGTATAAAATAGTTACAAATGCTAATACAAAATAGCCCAGAACCTCTATTCCTTTCTGCGATTTATATCTTATAGAAACGTTCTCTATCTTTCGTTTTAAAAAACGTCTAATAAATTGAATACAGAATAATACAAATACTACAATTGCTAAGTATTTAATAATACTTTGCAAAAGCGGATAATCTTGAAACCATTGCTGTATTCTTTCCATTACCTATAAATCTTCATACAATCTCAACTTATTATTAAGTGTTATGATTTCGTTTTGCATGCTTTCTACACGCTCCAATAAATTATAGACAGCGTCTAAACCTTCTAAATTTATATTTAGGTCGAAATGCAATCTCATCATTTTTTCAACCTCATTAATTTGGGTTATTTTTATATAATTTATATCGTCTGAAACTACAATTTCTATAAGTTCATAATCTTGTAAATCGTCTATAAACGTCGCTGGCACATTATAATGAGAGCAAAAAGTTGTTATAGAAATTAAATCTCCTATTTCCATAATTATCTTAGTTTTTGAAGTTGTGTAAATAATTCTCTTTCCTTATCTGTAAGTTTAGTAGGCGTTTTAAGTTGGTAGGTTATATATAAATCTCCAAATTGTCCTTCCTTTTTATACTTCGGAAATCCTTTTCCTTTTAACTTAACTTTTGTACCATTTTGTGTTTCTGGTTTAATAGTTAATTTAACCTTACCATTAAATGTGTCCACCATTAAATCACCACCAAGCATTGCGGTGTATAAGTCTAAATCTACAGTTGTATATAAATTATCTTTATCTCTTTTAAATTTTGAATGGTTGTTAATTAAAAACTGAATGTATAAATCTCCATTCGGACCTTTATTAACACCTTTACCTCCGTGTCCTTTTATTTTTATAGTTTGTCCGTTTTCTACACCAGCAGGAATTGTAATACGTATGTTTTTATTATTAACCGTAAGTGTGCGTTTGTGTGCCTTAAAAACATCTTCAAGTTCTAGTTGAAGTTCTGCATTAAAATCTTGACCTCTAAACCTTGAATTCGCTTGACTTCTCCTTGAAGATTGACCTCCAAACATATTGCCAAAAATATCTTCGAAATCTTTTTCACTATAGCTTCCAGATTGTCCTTGATAAGCGTTCTGATTTTGATTCTGCTGCTGTTTTGCTTGCTCATAAGCCTCAGAGTTTTTCCAATGCTCTCCATACTCATCGTATTTCTTTCTATTCTCAACATTGCTTAATACTTCATTCGCTTCATTAATTTCTTTAAATTTTGTTTCCGCATCTTTATCGTTCGGATTTAAATCTGGATGATATTTACGAGCTAATTTTCGATAAGCTTTTTTTATATCACTCTCTGTCGCTGTTTTAGAAATTCCCAACGTTTTATAATAATCTATAAATGCCATTTATTTCGCTTTATGAGTTTTAATATGATGATGTAATTCTTCCTTTAATGTTTGTAAATAATCTTGCAAAACAGTAAGATTTATTTCTGGATGTTGTGTCGATGGTATAGTTATTGGTTCTTCTAACAAAAAAGAATACAACTCGGGATAATTAGTTTCTATATTGGACGTTAACTGAGTAATCTGCGTAAGTAACTCTTGTGTTTTTTTCATAGATCAACTATTTTGATGACTATAAATTTACTTATAACATTAATTTTGTAAAATGATAAATATCAGTTTTAAACAGTAAACTTTACTTATTTAATAATTTTGAAATTAAACAACTCACATAAGGCGTTAGCCATCTCTTTATTAATTGCAGGCTGTGTGGTGCTTTCTCTTTTTAATTACTCTCTTATTAAACAGAATAACACAGTAACAGAAACCTTAGTAGATATAACACCTCCAGATTTATTTGAGGACGTTATTCAGGAAAAAAATGAGTTAGAAAATAATGTACTAAAAACAAACAAAGCCTACAACGACACTAAAGAATACAAACATTTTGCGCAAGCCTTTAAGCCCATTGCGCCACCAAAAGATTATGATGATCCTAGGTTAAGAGATAGAACCGAAAATACTTTAGAAAACAAGGAGATTTCAAAAAGTGAAACTAATTCTAATGTAAATAATGAAGAACTTACTTCTTTTGAAAACGTAAGTGCTATTTTAAATAAAAGTAGAAAAGCCTCTCAACAATCAAACAATGAAGTTTCTGTAAATAAAAATAGTAGTATTATATACTCATTAAAAGGAAGAACAGACACTGCTTTACCTATTCCTATTTACTTATGCGAAGCTAATGGTAAAATTGTAGTAAATATTACTGTTAATGGTTTTGGTGAAGTTGTTTCGACTGCCATAAATTCTTCTTCAACATCTAATAATGCCTGCCTAAAAAAGCATGCTTTACAATATGCAAAAGAAGCACATTTTGATACATCAAAAAAAGCTTCCCAAATTGGCACTATTACTTTTAATTTTGAAGGGAAGAATTAGTTTTATTTTTTTGCAAAAGCAGGAATCTAAAATTAAACTAAAAATAGATTCCCGCCTACGCAGGAATAACAACCTAAGACATTAAACCAACCAAATCATTAATAGCATTTTGGCCTTTATTTTTATTATACCAACCTTGTAAATCTTCTTTAAACTCTGGCGTTAATGCGCCATGTTCTGCTTTATAATCGTTCACTAATTTAGTAGCTTCTGTAGGTCTTGGACCAAAAGTATTAACCACTTCGTTTGTGTTATTATCAATCATAATTAACTTAGGAATTGCTTGTCCTCCATTAGTTAAAAACTGATTCATTAAAGCTTCGTTTTCATCTCTAAGCACAACTTTAAAATTGATATTATCGTTTAACTCAGCAACCTTATTCATTACTGGCATTAAATGCGCAGCATCTCCGCACCAGCTTTCAGTTAGCACTAACCAAGTTTGGTTAATCTCTATATTAGAGACTTGTTCTTTTACTGCTTCTGCAACTTTCACCGTTTTATCCCAACGTTTCATTCTTCTATCGTTAAGCATAGTATAGTTTGCTAAAGCTTCGTTTTGCTCGGTTCCAGTGCTAGATTCTTTTGCAACCAAATCCTTTACTAAAATTCTATAATCTTGATAAGTAATAGCTTTTTCTAAACTATCATTTATTATATTTTTTAAATCTGTGTTTTGTAGTGTTTCCATAATATAAAAATACTGATACTTTGTTTATTTTTAAGTAACAGTTGTTACATTAGTAGTATAAATTTAAAATCCTTACAATGAAACTTAAAAGACATTCTTTTATTATCATACAACTTGTTTGTATAATTGGATGGTTTACTTTTCTAGCTATTGAAAAACTTAATTATTTTGAAGGTTATCCAACTACCAGTTCAGAGATATTTAGTGACTTAAAAGGTGTTTTTGTGATAGTTTCATTTATAACAACATTGATTAACTATATAACAAAAGAGAATGAAAAAACATAAATGCGGATGGTGTGTTGGCGATGAGTTATACGAAGATTACCATGATAATGAATGGGGAGTCCCGGTTCATGACGACCACCAATTATTCGAATTTTTAATTCTTGAAACCTTTCAAGCTGGTTTAAGTTGGATTACTATTTTACGTAAACGTGAAAATTTTCGTGAAGCTTTCGATTTTTTCGATTATAAAAAGATAGCCAATTATAATGAAGACAAAAAGGAAGAGCTACTTCAAAACGCTGGTATTATTAGAAACAAATTAAAGGTAAAATCGGCAATTACGAATGCACAAGCCTTTATGGAAATTCAGAAAGAGTTTGGCAGTTTCAGTAAATATGTTTGGGCTTTTGTAGATAATAAAACAATTAAGAATAAGGTGAAAATCTACAAAGATGCACCTGCAAATACTCCCATAAGCGATGCTTTGAGTAAAGATTTAAAAAAACGTGGTTTTAAATTTGTTGGCAGTACAGTTATGTATGCCTTTATGCAAGCAACAGGAATGGTTAATGACCATGAAACAGAATGCTATAGATATAATGACGTTTAAAGTCTAAGCTTTTAGGTATTCCATAAACTCATCTCTAGAAATATCTCCTGCACCTAGGCTTGCTAAGTGATTTGTGTATACTTGGCAATCAATTACCTTATAGTCTGTATTTTGAATAAAAGTAATAAAAGCAGCTTTGCTTGCGTTACTTTCTTTTGCAAACATGCTTTCTCCGCAAAACACACCGTTATTTAAATCTACTCCGTAAAAACCACCTACAAGATTGTTATTTCTCCATACCTCAACAGATTTAGCATAGCCTTGTTCGTGTAGTTTGCAATACGCCTCAATCATGTTATTTGTAATCCAAGTTCCTGCTTGACCGTCTCGTTTTGCTTTTGCACATTCTGTAATTACAGATTTAAAGTCTTTGTTTATAGTAATTTCGAAATCACAATTTCTAAGAAATTGCCTCATACTTTTAGAAACCTTTAAATCTTCGGGATACAATACAAACCTAGGATCTGGTGACCACCATAAAACAACCTCATCCTCATTAAACCAAGGAAAAATACCGCTTTTGTAAGCTAATAGTAAACGTTCTACAGATAAATCGCCACCAACTGCAAGTAAACCTTCGTCATCGGCTTCTTGTACATTTGGAAATACTATATTTTGGTTAAGTATGTGCATAATTTTATTTTACTAAAATAAAAAACCTCAATGACATTTAGCATTGAGGTTATATTTATATGATTCCTGCTTGTGCAGAAATAGATTTAGAAAGGTAAATCGTCGTGATCTTCTTCTTTTAAATCTGCTGCTGGTTCGAAAGCTGCTGCTGGTGGAACTTCTGGCATTCCAGCAGGAGCTCCTGCTTGTGCTCCTTCAATTCTCCAACCTTGAATAGAGTTAAAGTATTTTGTTTCTCCTTGAGGATTTACCCACTCTCTACCACGTAAATTGATGTTTACTTTAACATCTTGACCTGGTTTATAATTGTTTAATAAATCGCATTTATCTTGAACAAACTCCACTAATATGTGTTGAGGATACTGCTCATCAGTTGTTACAACTAATTCTCTCTTTCTAAAACCGTTACTTCCAAACGTTTGTGTTTCTCCTACTAATTTTACTTTACCTTGTACTTCCATTATCTATATAATTATTAAATATTCGTCTTATTTATTATTGTTATTTTACGATAACAATACTTTCCATGCACTCTCTACATCACCAAAACTAAGCAAATTTTGTGCCTTCTTATGCTTTTCCTCCTCAGTTAATGTAATATTGTCATGTTTTTCCGCGAAAGCGTTAATAGCTTCTTTGGTTGGTAAAGCTTCTACATTACCCAGTAAACCTAAATCGTTTCCTGTTAAAACAGTACTTTTTCTAATACTCTCTGGTAATGTATCTACACCAATACCTAAAGTTGATAGAGGTTTTGGTATTTCGAAAAAACCAGTTTTTGCTCTACTATAGTAACTTCCACCAGCACGAGCTACTAAATCTAGCTTTTCTTGGTCTATGCTACCGCTTTCATTTAAAACAGCATCGTTAATATGAAGCTTTACAACTTCACAAATAATTAAATTACCTGCTCCACCTTCTGTACCTAACTTTACAATCTCATTTACTTTGCACTCGAACTGTACTGGAGATTCTGCTACACGAAACGGCTTTACAATATCGCTTTTAAGCATTGTTAAACCAGCTTTATCAAACTCGTTTACACCTTGTGCATATTCTGTACTACTTAATGACATTTGCTGTACAATATCATAATTTACAACATTTATCACGACCTCTTTTATACTTTCTGCATTTTCCAATGTATGTTTTGTAGTATTATCTCTAACACGACGTGCTGGAGAAAATATTAAAATTGGAGGATTAGCACTAAAAACATTAAAGAAGCTAAATGGTGACAAATTCGCGTTTCCATTCTCGTCCATAGTACTTGCAAACGCTATTGGTCTTGGTGCAACTGCACTTAACAAATAGCCATGTAATTTTGCTGTTGGTATGTCTTTAGGTTCGAAAGATGTCATTAGCTCTATAATTTTCAACAAATGTACTTAAATAACGCCCGAACTAAAAGAAGATTATTCTACGTTTGCACAATATTATTAACAATAGCTCATTATATAGTTTTTAATTATCTTAACACAAAAATCACTTCATGTTTTTCACTAAAAACAGACAACTTGTTCGCTGGATTATAATAATCGCTTCTTTTGCAATCATTTCTTTGATTCTTTGGAACACATATACTTTCTTTCAAAAGTTTAAAGACGAGGAACGTGCTAAAATGGAAATATGGTCTAACGCCCAAAAAATATTTTCTAGTGATGAAAACAATCCAAATTTTAATTTTCTTGTTACAATTTTAAATAGCAATAACACTACTCCCATCTTAGTTATTAATGTAGATGGCACTATTAGTAACTTTAACAATATCGATTTTAATGGTAAAGATTCTACTAAATATGTAACACAAAATAAAGACAAACTTATTAGACAGTTTGAATCTGAAAATGTGCCAATTGAAATTTCATATATAGATTCTAAAACACAAGAAAGAATTCTAGCAAGCAAACTATACTATGGTAATGCTCCATTATTAAACAAGCTAAAGTACTATCCATTAGCACTATTATTAATAATATTCTTATTTGCCTTTGTTGTTTACTTCTTTTACCGTAGCTCTAAAATTGCAACACAAAACAAATTATGGTCTGGAATGGCAAAGGAAACGGCACATCAAATAGGCACGCCTTTATCGTCTTTAATTGGCTGGGCTGAAATTTTAAAAACCGAAAATGTAAATCCGGAATATATTTTAGAGATAGAAAAGGACATTGACAGATTACAAACCATTACAGAGCGTTTTAGTAAAATTGGCTCTCTTCCTAAGCTAGAAAAAACAGATATTGTAAAAGAAACTCAAAATACTTACGATTACTTAAAAACAAGATCCTCGAAGCTAATTAACTTTAATTTAAAGCTACCAGAACAACCTGTTTATGTAAATTTGAATCCGCAATTATACAGTTGGACTATCGAAAATTTAGTAAAAAATGCAATCGATGCCATGAAAGGTAAAGGCGATCTTACAATAGTAATAACACAATTAGAAAACAGCGTGAAAATTAACATTATCGATACAGGAAAAGGCTTAACTAAAAGCCAATTTAAAAGTGTTTTCGAGCCTGGCTACACCACAAAAAAACGTGGTTGGGGATTAGGCCTATCTCTTGCAAGACGTATTGTAGAAGATTTTCATGGTGGAAAAATTAAAGTTGCTCAATCTCAAATAGACAAAGGAACAATAATGCAAATTGCATTAAAAACAGTTTAATTATGAGCGAAAAACTAATTACTGTAAAGGAAGTGTCCTTGAACAATAACTGCCCAGAATGTTTTAGTAAAGAAGGTTTAGAACTAACTTTTAAGCAAAAATTTATTGAAACAAAATTCTCTAAATCTATAACTCAAGAAATTGCAACCGAAATGTTTTGTAATGTCTGCAATACACCAATTTACCCTGTAAATTGGACAGAAGATATTGAACGTGTTTACGACTATCAAATGAAGGCTTTTACACCTAAAAAAGCATCTAAGAAGTATAAATCTAATTTCTGGATTATTATTGGTATTGTAGCAGTCGTAATAATTGCAACTATTGTTTTAGCGGCTACAAATTTGCCTGTATAGCTTTAGCTAATGCTTCAAATTCAGCCTTATCAAGCGACACCTTATCTACAAATCGAGCATCTTCCATCGAATTTAAAGGTATTAAGTGCACATGAACATGTGGCACTTCTAAACCAATAACAGACAAACCTACACGTTTACAAGGCACTGTTTTTTCTAAAGCAATTGCAACGACTCTAGAAAACTCCATTAAACGAGAGTACTCTTCTTTGTCTAAATCGAAAATTTTGTTAGTTTCCTTTTTAGGAATACACAATGTGTGACCTTTAGCATTTGGATTAACATCTAAAAAAGCTAAAAACTCTTCAGTTTCTGCTACTTTATAACATGGAATTTCTCCGTTTACAATTTTTGTGAATATAGATGCCATAATTTTAATTTTAAAGTACATTTATAGACCTTTCGGTCTTTTCGGAATTCAATATAAAAAAAGATTCCTGCAAAACTGAAAATTATTTCAGAATAAACAGGAATATTAATTATAATAATGTTTTTCCGCGAAAGCGAAAGACTAAAACTATCTCGAAATCTCAACAATATCAAACTTAATAACACCGCTTGGCACTGTTATTTCTGCAACATCACCTACAGTTTTACCTAGTAAACCTTGACCAATTGGAGAGTTTACAGATATTTTACCTGCAGCTAAATCTGCCTCACCATCTGCAACCAAAGTATAATTAAGTTCCATACCATTGGTTTGGTTTTTTATTTTCACTTTAGACAATACTAATATTTTAGAAGTATCCATCTGGCTTTCGTCTATTACACGAGCTCCAGCTAATTGGTCTTCTAATTTACTAATACGCATCTCTAACATACCTTGAGCTTCTTTGGCAGCATCGTACTCAGCATTTTCACTTAAATCACCTTTATCACGTGCTTCACCAATGGCTCTACTAGCCTTTACACGCTCCACATCTTTTAATTGCGCTAGCTCTGCTCTTAACTTTTTTAATCCCTCGGCTGTATAATATGATACTTTACTCATGATTTTTTCGTTTTAGTACTAATTCTAAGTCAATTTATGCCTCTATCTTTGTTTAATTTAAAAGAAGAGATGCTAAAATTAATTTAGCATAAAAAAATCCCGCATACACGAGATCGTATTACAAATATACAAAATATTTAATTCGTAATTTACTTTTGTTGTAAATTGCAGTGCTAAAAAAGATTAAAGAAAAATGAATTTAAAACACACAATATCTATATTACTAATTACTTTTTTACTAACCTCTTGTAGTAAAAACGACGATAACAACCAAAATAACAACCCAAACATTCCCAACGTCTCTTTTGACACCCAAACATTAATTAACACCAATTTACCGCAATATAACCAAATGCAATTTCCCGGAAACTATATTCTTTTAAACAGCAATTATGGTATTAAAGGTGTAGTACTTTATTATTCTGGAAGCGATTATAGTGCTTTCGAACTTAGCGACCCAAACCACCCAATTAGCAGCTGCTCTAAATTAACTGTTAATGGTATTATTGCAACTTGCGGTTGTGCAGACGAGAATGCCTACGAAATTTTAAATGGCACCAAACAAGATGGCGGACAATACACAATGACGCGCTACAATGTAGAAGTAAACGGAAGCATTATTCGCGTATACAATTAGGGCAAATTTTTAATGCTATTAAAAGCATTAAAAACCAGGCTCTCACTACTCGCTCTCTTCGAGGAGCTCAAACATACCGTTCCATCCTTTTCGCAATAAAAAAAGCGGCATCGAGCCGCTTTTTAGTATTCAAGTAGTTTTTAACTTAAAATTTAAGTGTTGCACCAACAAGAAAGTTTCTAGTTGCTTGTGGATAGTATCCTTGTATTTCTTGCGTTTCTCCAGGCGTAGACCATGTATCTAAATAAATATAACCTCTATCTACATATTCTTTATCAAAAATATTGTTTACTAAAGCAGTAAGTACAATAGATTTAAAAACGCTTTCCATTTTAAACTCATACATTACGTTTAAATCGCTAGTAAAATAACTGTCTAATTTTGAAACCTCTGTATCTGTATTACTTAGATATTGTTCTCCTACAAATTTCGACAAAAAGGCAACCTGAAATCTTTCCGATGGATGATACACCAACGCATTACCAGCAACAGTATTTGGTGAATTTGCAATATTAGTGTTCCCTAATTCTTGTATAGCATCGTCTCTATTTGTAACATAATCAACATTTTCGTTCTTACTAATAGAAATGTTTGGTCTTACAGAGAAATTATTACTTAAACGGATATCTGCATCAATCTCTAAACCTAATCTATAACTATTACCACTAGTACCACGTAAAGCATCTCCTGTATCATCAATCTCTCCTGTAAGTACTAATTGGTTTTGATAATCCATAAGATAAATATTAGTACTTAATTTAAAATTTTCTTGCATTAAACGCCATCCCAACTCATAATCGTTTAAACTTTCGTGAGTATTTACACCAGCTTTAAAATCATCTCTATTAGGCTCTCTATTTGCTCTTGCAAACGATGTGTAAAAACTATTTTCATTGTTTAACCTATAAGTTAACCCTAACTTAGGATTAAAGAAACTAAAATTTTCATCAACATTTAATGGCACTCTTTTAGATGTTAATCCGTTTGTTTTATAGTTTACAAATCTACCTTGTATATCTACAAAAGCTTTTAATTTTTCGGTAAGACCAAACGATACTTTAGAGAAAACATTAAGATCGCTTTTAGTAGATTTCCCATCGTAATAATGATCTCTTATATTTGTATCGTCTGCTAGTTCACTTCCCCAAATAAGCTCACCATAATGGTCGTTTTCGTAATCACTGTAAGACACACCTGAAATAATTTCTAATCTATCTTTTCTATAAGTAGCGTTAAAATTACCAACATAGAAATGATTATCTAACCAACGACGGACAATAACATCGCTACCATCTTCTATTAAGTTATTATAATCCTCTGCATCTCTATCGTCTTTAAACTGCTCAAAATACCCTTTACCTCTAGTATAATTTAAACCAACATTAGTTGACCAATTATTGTTCAATTTCTCGTTCCAATGTAACTGGTAATGATCTTGTTGATAGTTGTCTACTTCATTATCGTAAGTTAATGGATTTTGTCTTCTATTTTCTTCCAATTGCTCTGCCGAAATTCCATCCCAAGCTTGGTATGTTTCCTCTTTTCCTCCAAAAGCTAAAGCTTTAATTAAGGTGTTTTCATCAGTATAACTTCCTTGTAAAAAATATGATTTTAAATCGGTAGACGCTCTATCAATATAACCATCTGAATGAATATTAGACAAGCGACCAGCAAATTCGAAATGTTCATTTACTTTTCCTGTAGTAAACTTTACATTGTGTTTTCTTGTACCGTAAGAACCAAAAGAATTAGAAATCTCTCCTCCAGATTCTTCAGAAACAGCATCAGTTAAAATATTTAAACTAGCACCAAAAGCACCAGAACCGTTTGTAGATGTACCAACACCACGTTGTAATTGTAGACTCTCTGTAGACGAAGCAAAATCTCCCATATTTACCCAAAAAGTGCCTTGACTCTCTGCATCGTTATAAGGGATTCCGTTTACAGTAACATTAACTCTTGAAGCATCTGATCCACGGACACTCATATATGTATAACCAATACCTGCACCAGCATCAGAGGATGACACTACGTTTGGTAAATAATTTAATAGAATAGGGATGTCTTGTCCTAAATTACGCTTTGCAATTTGATTTTTTGTTAAATTAGAATGCGTTACGGGCGCATCTGCTTTTACTCTAACCGCAGAAACTAAAACTTCATCTAAAGTTTCAATTTTTGTTGAGTCTTGTTTAATTTCTTGTGCAAAACTATTTAAAGCTAAGACAGTAAATGCTAAAAATAAAGTTGTTTTTTTAACTATAGATTTCATTCGAAATACATTTAAATCACGAATAAAAAGAGGTAATTATTCAATTATAATAATTATTTTTTTTTCAAAATACAATCAATACATTATGTAGTCTTTTTTTGATTCTTATCTTTAAATAAGATGACTAACATTATTAATTGTATTTCTACAAATTCCTAAACAGCATTACCTGTTCTAGGTTCAATGGGTATGATCTCAGCCTAATTTATGGCACCCCTTTTTTGAGAACAGCGCAAAGGTATGATAGATTTTTGAGTTACGTTTTACGTTTTAATCTTTTTTTAATCTAAATTAGGCTTACGCCTGTTTGCTTTTCTTTCTTTATTAGCGCGCTTACTTTTAAGTCTTCTAATAATTACTGTCCTTGGAATTTTTGTTGGAATGCGTTTTTTCTCTACAAACAAAGTAGATTTAAGAAGTTGTATAGCTCTTACTATAGCAATGTTTTTATTTCTATGTTGACTTCGGCTTTCACCACATTGAAGTATTAGTAAACCATCTTTAGTAATTCTATTAGACAACTTATATGCTATAGCTTCTTTTTGTTTTTTACTTAGAACAAAGGACTCTTGAATATTAAAGGATAATTCTATTTTAGAAGATACTTTATTTACATGCTGCCCTCCAGCTCCAGAACTCCTGATGCCTTTAAAATTAAATTCTTTAATAAGAGCTTCTTCGTTAAACATTATAATTGATGTGTTGCCTTTAATAAATCTGTAACCGTTTTTACAGGATTAAAAGTTACTATAGGTGTCTCTACAAAAATAGTATTCCAATTTGCCATTCCTCCATTCCAAAGTCCTGGAGATTCTAATGCTTTAATGTCTTTTCCTGTTTTAGTTTTCATTGTGATGAAAGCTGTTTTATAATCTACATATTTTGAGAGATCGAACTTATCTCCTTTATAATTTTTAATCCCACAAACTAAATCTACAGGATTAAAATGCGTTGCATTTTTTAAAATACTTTTTTGATGCTTATTCTTTTTATCTACTTGTGCAGATTCTACTATTTGCAAAGACACGTTACCACTTTCGTCTTTAACCCAAAATGGTCCACCTCCAGGCTCTCCTTCGTTTCTAACCATTCCGCAAACTCGAATTGGTCTATTTAATTTATTTTTTAGATATTCTATTTGATATTTACACGAGTATTTTTCGAATTCGTGAGAAATAATAACATTCATTTTTTTTCTTAAAAAACGTGCTATTTCAATTAACTCATCTTCACCAACCTTGTCTGCTTCTAACTCTTTTAAATATTTAAAAGCTTTATTTTGATTTTTAAGTAAAATTCCTGCTAGTACTTTTTTATGTTTTGCAACTTCATTTTCGTATTTATAAACAACTACATTATCTATATTTTTGATAAATATAATATCGGCATCAAAATCGTTTAAATTAGCTAACAATGCACCATGTCCAGAAGGTCTGAAATGTAAAGACCCATCTACATCTTTTATAGGTTCATTTTTTGCAGAAACTGCAATAGTATCTGTTTCTTCTTTTTGATAAGAATAAGATATACTAAATTTTGTGTTCGTTTTTTGTTCTACTATGCTTTGAATTCTCTTAAACTCTTCATCAAAAATATCTTTGTAAATTTCTGATATTGTAAAATGAATCGCAGCTATATTATTGGATGTTGCATACAGTGCAGCTTCAAATAAATGCTCTTCGAAAGCAGTAGCTATATGATCTTTGTATTTATGAAAAGGTAGTAATCCTTTTGGTGAAAAACTATAATTTAAACGATCTTCATTTAACATGGTTTTTACAAACTCTACAACTTTTAAATCTGCAGATAATGAGTCGAAATTTGGAACATGTTTTTTACACTCTTTAATTACATCATTATAAAAAGGAAATTTTTCAAGACCTACACCAAACACTAACAAATCGTTAGCTTTATGTTTGTTAATATAACCATTAACCGTTTCTTTTTCATGGTCATACATATCTAAAAACTCGAACAAAAACTTAAACATTCTAGTTGCAGCACCAGAAGCTGGAACAAACTTTAAAACATCTAACTCTTCCTTTTGCTTATCATAAAACTCTGAATACTCTTTATTTTCATCTTTTGAAACACTCAATATTCCATGCTCTAAAATCGCAGCAGATTCTAAATTGATTAAAGGTAATCCCGATTTAAAAGTTTCAATTTGTTTTAAAACTTTATCTACAGTTAACCCTTTATTTTCTATTTGTTTTATTTGTGCTTTGGTGAAGTTCACTTTTTCTTGTTATTAATTTATCTATATGTTTAACTGCTGTTTCGAGACGTTTTTTTTCATCTCCTTTTAGTAAAACATAAGGTCGATTGTGTTTTTTTAAAGCCGCTTCAAACACTTTAAACATAGCTTCTCTTTCCTCAGGCTTATCTCTTAAATCATCGGCTTCCCAAGGCGTATCAATATACGTTAAAAAGTACAAATCATAACTGTTTTCTAATGCATATTTTTCTAATTCAGGATTGCACATTCCAGAATAATAGACTTCGGAATAGACTTTAGTTTCCAACAAATCGGTATCACAAATAAGAACAGTATCTGTTTTTTTTGCTAATTCGTTTTCTAAAAGCATTTGTCCTTCAGCAATTGGCAATAAATCTTTTGGCTCACAAATTTCACGCTCATTATCCCATTTTTCTTGAAGATATTCTCGAGCAAACTCGTGTACCCAAACCGAATTATAATAAGCTGCCAATTGTTTTGCTAATGTTGTTTTTCCAGTAGATTCTGGACCAAACAACACAACTTTTATACAATTTGCTTCTTGTTGTCTATACTTTTCTTCCATTGTTTATAACCTTGTATAGCTAAAATGGTAAATATTAAATATTGTAATGATAAAATCCCTAAACCTCTATAAGCGTATAGTGGTATAGTTATTAAATCGGCAATTATCCATAAAGTCCAATTCGCTAATTTCTTGGTCGCCATATACCACATTGCAGTAAAGAAAATACCTGAAGTGAAAATATCTATATAATTAGGGATTTCTAACTTATAATTGTAGACACTATAAACTAAATAGGTTACAAACATTGTAATAAAGAACAAGGCTATACCTATTAATTTCTCTTGAATATTCGTTCTAGAAAGAGGAAGAATATATTCGTTTTCTTTTTTCCTTGCCCAATTCCACCAGCCATAAAGACTCATAACAGAATAGTAGAAATTCATCATCATATCTCCAAAATACTCAGCTTTATAAAGTAGATAAACAGTTATAACAGTTGCTACTAATCCTGTTGGATATACTAGAATATTTTCTCTCTTTGCATAGATTACGCTTGCAATACCAAAAACAAAGACAATAATCTCTAATACAATATCTGTGGCTGATGCATTCTTATAAGCATCTAGAAAAAAATCAAAAATTTGGTTCATAGTCGCTCCTATCGGTTTTTACCACTTTCATTGTAAGCACGCAAATGTCTTGATTCTCGAAAGAATTTTTAATAGCTTCAGTTAAAAAAGGCATCAGACTATTAAAATCACCATATATTTGAGTGCTTAATGGGTTTTCTAAAACTGTAAACTCAGAATCTCGGAGCACCTTTATAAAATCTATAACGTGTTTTTCGTAATCGTCTTGTAATGGTGATAATGTTAAATCTATAGATATATTCATGACCTTAGGTTCTTTGCTTATTTTATTTTCTTATCTCTTCAAAAAAGGATTCATCATCTTCAAATGCTGTACCAATAACAACTAAATCTGCTCCAGCTTTAAACGCTTTATCTATTGCAAATTTACTTCTTATTCCTCCACCAACTATTAAAGGTATATTAATTTCTGATTTAACAGCAGAAATTACAGCACCACTAACCTCTTGTTTTGCACCACTTCCAGCCTCTAAATAGACTAACTGCATCCCTAAAAACTCAGCAGCTTTTGCGGTATCTACAATCTCTTGCAATTTATTTAAAGGCTTTGTTTTAGTCACTTTTTGAGTTGCAGTCTCCTTTTTTCCATCAACTAAAATATAACCTGTCGGGATAATTTCTAAACTACTATTTCTCAATTTCGAAACAGCTTTTACCTGCTGACCAATTAAATACTCAGGATTTCTACCAGAAACTAAAGACAGAAATAAAATAGCATCAGCTTTTTCTGAAACTTGAATAACATCTCCTGGAAATAAAACAATTGGTAAGTTTGTTAATGGTTTTATTGCTAAAAGTAATGCTTCGGTTACATCCTTTTCAACTATACTTCCTCCAACAAATACATGCGTAGCTATAGATTTATTTACTTTATCTATAAATTGCGATGCCTTTTTTAAATCAAACTTATCAGGATCTATTAAAACAGCAAGGTTTTCTTTTTCTGAGGTTTTAAGGTATTTTAGAATAGACTTCATTTATCCTAATACGTAAGCACAAGTGAAACCTTCAAATTCTAAGAAATAAGAATTATATCTATATTTTTTCATTTTATAATCTATCCAACACACGGTTTCTTTATCCTCCATCATAAAAGGAATCACCAAAAAGTGTTCTCTAAACAACATGCCTGGAGTAGCAAATAATTTATAAAGGGATTCTTTAATTCCCCAAATTACAGTTAACCTATTTATGTAATCGGTATCTACTTCGTTTAAATACTCAAATTCATAATCCACAAATTTCTTTGCTATAACGGCTATTTTATCACGCTGTTTCTCTATATCTATTCCAACTTCTTTATCACTAATAATAACACCCGAAAATGTAAAACTATGCGTTATAGAAATATGTTTTCCGTCTTTTAAATGTGGTTTTCCATTATCATCATAAAATAAATCTTGGTCGGTATAACCAAATGCTCGTAAAAGATGCCTAACACTTAAAAAGCCACGCTGATGCAATTGGCTTTTCATTCCATTGACACGGTTTAAGCTTTTTTCTTTTAAATTTAAAGGAGTAATTAACTCTGTATAAGACTCTTCAATCTTCCAGATTTTAACAGTAGTTTGTGAATTTACACTAATGGATTTGTAAAGAGGCATTTAATATTCTAAATTCTATTGATTATCTTTGCATCGCTTAAGGCGACTTAGGTACTTTTAATGGCTAATTTAACTATTTTAAGTACTAAATCCCAAAGGCGTTTCATTTTATAAAAAAATTAAGACAAAGAAATATGAGTAATAAAACAGTTGCTTACGTACCTAATAAGGTAAAAGATATGTCGCTTGCGGCTTGGGGAAGAAAAGAAATTAATTTAGCTGAAGCTGAAATGCCGGGCTTAATGAGTTTACGTGAAGAATACAAAAACGAGCAACCATTAAAAGGTGCACGTATTGCAGGATGTTTACACATGACTATTCAAACTGCCGTTTTAATTGAAACTTTACAAGCTTTAGGAGCAGAAGTTACATGGAGTTCTTGTAACATTTTCTCTACACAAGATCAAGCTGCTGCTGCAATTGCAGATGCTGGAACCGCTGTGTACGCATGGAAAGACATGACAGAAGAAGAATTTGATTGGTGTATAGAACAAACTTTATTTTTTGGTGAAGACAGAAAGCCATTAAACATGATTCTTGATGATGGTGGAGATTTAACTAACATGGTTTTAGATAAATACCCAGAATTATCAGCAGGAATTAAAGGATTATCTGAAGAAACTACAACAGGTGTTCACAGATTATACGAACGTGTTAAAAACGGAACATTAACAATGCCTGCTATTAACGTTAACGATTCGGTTACTAAATCTAAATTCGATAACAAATATGGTTGTAAAGAATCTGCAGTAGATGCTATACGTCGTGCAACAGATATTATGTTAGCCGGAAAACGTGTAACTGTTTGTGGTTACGGTGATGTTGGTAAAGGTACAGCTGCCTCTTTTAAAGGAGCAGGAAGTATTGTAACCGTGACAGAAATTGATCCTATTTGTGCTTTACAAGCTGCAATGGACGGTTTTGAAGTAAAGAAATTAGAAACTGTTGTTGGTAATAGTGATATAATCATTACTACTACAGGAAATAAAGATATCGTTCGTGCTGAGCACTTTGAAGCGATGAAAGACAAAGTAATTGTTGCTAACATTGGTCACTTTGATAACGAAATCCAAGTAGGATGGTTAAACGAGAAACATGGTCATACTAAAGACACTATCAAACCTCAAGTAGACAAATACGTTATTGACGGAAAAGATATTATTTTACTTGCCGAAGGACGTTTAGTAAACTTAGGTTGTGCAACAGGTCACCCTAGTTTTGTAATGAGTAACTCATTTACTAACCAAACTTTAGCACAAATAGAACTTTGGAAAAACAGCGCAAATTATAAGAACGATGTGTATATGTTACCAAAGTATTTAGATGAGAAAGTAGCAAAATTACACTTAGCTAAAATTGGAGTAGAGCTTACAGAATTAGCACCTTACCAAGCAGAATACATTGGTGTAACAGTAGAAGGTCCATACAAACCAGAACACTACAGATACTAAAAATAAATTCCTTTATAAAAAGGAATCATATTAAAATAGAAAATCCCAAGCATTCGTGTTTGGGATTTTTTTATTTTAGGCAATTTGCTTTTGACAAAAAAAACCAAAACCAACCGCGCTTTCCGCTATATCTTTTTTTCGCACCTCAAAAAAGGATGCCGCATCAATCGCTATTGCGGGCTAATAATCTAAAATCTTTACTAAGAGAAATTAGAGACAATCTTTTTAGTTTTATTATCAGTTACTAAAATGCACTTCCTTTATTTTAGCTTTTAAATAATTACCTTCACCTTAACAAATAACAACTTCATGTCTTTAGATAAAATCAATTCTGTAATTAATACATTAGAATCTCATATAAAAAACCACAACCTTTCAAACCCTAAAGTATCTAAAAGTGATATTGCTTGGCACATAGACCATAGTCTTAAGGTAGTTAATAATGTAATTATTGCTCTTCAAAATTCAGATCCCGATACCTTTAAAAACAACTTTAGTTTATTAGGAAAAGTATTCTTTACACTAGGCTTCTTTCCTAGAGGAAAAGCAAAAGCTCCAAAACACGTAAAACCGCCAGAAGTTATTTTAAAAGAAGACCTCAACAAACAAATACATCAAGCTAAAACTAATATAGGTAGTATAAATAATTTAAACAAGAATGCTTATTTTAAGCATCCACTATTCGGGCACATTAACAAGAAGAGAGTGCCTCATTTTTTAGTTTTACATACAAATCATCACTTAAAGATTATTGATGATATTCTAAAAAAGTAGTAAAACAAAAAAACGCCATTCTAAAAAGAAAGGCGTTTTTTATATTTTAGGATTTAAAACTACTAAGCTTCGAAAGGCTCAATAGATACATAAGATCTATTGTTTCTTTTCTTTGTAAATTTTACTAAACCATCTACTCTAGCATGTAAAGTATGATCTTTTCCTTGGTATACGTTCTCAGCTGGGTGATGCGTATTACCTCTTTGTCTTAATATGATATTTCCAGCAATAGCAGCTTGTCCACCAAATATCTTAACGCCTAAACGTTTTGATTCTGATTCTCTACCATTCTTCGAACTACCAACTCCTTTTTTATGAGCCATTGTCTTAAGGTTTTATTTTGTTAATATTAAGTAGTTAGCGATTAAGCTTTACCACCATCTAATTCGTCTTGCCATACTTTCAACTCATCCCACTTACCATCAGCAGCCATTTGAGCTTGTGCTGGCCAAGTATCAGTTACGTGGTTACCACGAACACCTGCGATGATTTCAGAAATTTTAGCCGCATCTGTTTTTGCTAATTCAGCAAAAGTTGAGATTCCTGCTTCAGCTAATGTCGAAGCAATTTTTGGACCAATACCTTCAACTTTCTTTAAATCATCAGCTTTTCCTGTTGATTTTGAAGCCTTAGGAGCAGCAGCTTTCGCTTCTACTTTCTTAGTTTCTTTTTTTGGAGCAGCCTTTTTTGCTGGCTTAGCTCCTGAAGCTACAATGCTCTCAATAACGATTTCAGTTAAGGCTTGTCTGTGACCGTTTTTAACACGGTAACCTTTTCTTCTTTTCTTCTTGAAAACAATAACTTTATCACCTTGAAGGTGCTTTAAGACTTTCACACTTACTTGTGCTCCATCTATAGCTGGGGCGCCTAAAGTAACATTGTCACCATCTGCAATTAAAAGAACATTATCGAAAGACATAGTCTCTCCTTCTTCTGATGCTAAACGGTTAACAAAAACTTTTTGGTCTTTTTCAACTTTAAATTGATGCCCTGCTATCTCTACAATTGCGTACATAGCGTAACGTTTTTATTAATTTGTTATTAAAAATATCTACTTTCCTCTCAGAAAGCGGATGCAAATATACTTCTAAAAAATTAATTTGCAAACGTTTTCACCTATGATTACTAATATTTTAAGTATTAAAAGTCAACATTTTACAAAGAAGCTTTAAAATTTAAAAAAAATCAAACAAAAACACACATTAAAGAACTATCAATAAAGCAATAATTTAAATATGCTTTTAACACCAAAATGCATCTATAACACTAATAATAAATAGTATTTCCTATTAAATTTATAAAAAAGATCCAAAAAAATGATTATTCAGTGTTAATTTTTTTAACATATATTAAACATTCCGTTCATCAATTAGTAAATTTGTTGTGAATTTGTAACAAATCATATAAGTTATAGACTTATACCTCAATTAACACTAATTAACTCACAACACAATGAAAAAAAATTTATTCTCATTAGCAGCTTTGCTCTTGGCTGGATTTGCAGCTAATGCACAAGAAGTTAAGTTTGAAGAGTATGATTTAAGTAACGGCATGCACGTTATTTTACATCAAGACAACACTGCTCCAGTAGTAACAACCTCTGTAATGTATCATGTAGGTGCTAAAGACGAACAACCAGATCGTACAGGTATGGCTCACTTTTTTGAACATCTTTTATTTGAAGGTACAGAAAACATTGAGCGTGGTGAATGGTTTAAAATTGTAACCTCTAATGGAGGAAGTAATAACGCCAACACTACAGACGACAGAACGTATTACTACGAAGTATTCCCATCTAACAGTCTTGAATTAGGTTTATGGATGGAATCTGAACGTTTAATGCACCCAATTATTAATCAAATTGGTGTAGACACACAAAACGAAGTTGTAAAAGAAGAGAAACGTTTACGTGTTGATAATGCGCCTTATGGTAAATTTATTGAAGAAATTAAACTTAATATCTTTAAAAAACATCCATATAAAGGAACAACAATTGGTAAAATGGCACACTTAGACGCTGCTTCTTTAGAAGAGTTTCAAGCTTTTAACAAAAAGTTCTATGTACCAAACAATGCTGTTTTAGTTGTTGCTGGAGATATAGATGTTCCTGCAACTAAAAAAATGATTGAAGATTATTTTGGACCTATTCCAAGAGGTGAAGATATTGTTAGAAACTTCCCAAAAGAAGATCCAATTACAGAAACTATTAAAGCTAAAGCTTACGATTCTAATATCCAGATTCCTGCAATTATGGCTGCATATAGAACTCCTGCAATGACAGAGAGAGATGCTTATGTTTTAGATATGTTATCTAGCTATTTAAGTTCAGGTAAAACTTCAAAATTATACAAAAAACTTGTTGACGATAAGAAAATGGCACTTCAAGTTGGTGCTTTTAACCAAAGTCAAGAAGATTACGGAACGTACATTTTATACGGTTTACCTTTAGGAGATAATTCTTTAGAAAGCTTATTAGCTGAAATAGACGAAGAATTAGTAAAAGTGCAAAACGAATTAATGTCTGAAAGAGATTATCAAAAACTTCAAAACCAATTTGAAAATGATTTTGTTAGCTCTAATTCTAGCGTTTCTGGTATTGCAAATTCTTTAGCACGTTATTACATGTTATTTGATGATGTTAATTTAATTAATAACGAAATTAATATCTACAGATCTATTACTAGAGAAGAAATACAAGCGGTTGCTAAAAAATATTTAAATCCAAATCAACGTGTGGTTTTAGAATATTTACCAGTAGCTAAAGAAGAAGAATAATATCTTAGAAAATAACAAGACAAATGATTGTTCTCAATTTAAAATACTGTTTAATAAGAATTTTAAAAACTAAAAACACCATTTGACAAATTATAAAAAACAAATAAGACAAATGAAAACAAAAATAACAGCAATTATAGCACTGTTTTTACTATCCTTTTCGGCTACTGCTCAAATAGATAGATCTGTGCAACCAAAACCAGGTCCAGCTCCAACAATTACATTGGAAGTTCCGGGAGAATTTGAACTTAAAAACGGACTTAAAGTATTAGTAGTAGAAAACCACAAATTACCAAGAGTATCTTATTCTTTAAGAATAGATAACCAACCAAAAGTTGAAGGTGAAATAGCAGGTGTTTCTGGTATACTTGGATCTATGCTAGGTAACGGAACAACTTCTATTACAAAAGATCAATTTAATGAAGAGATAGATTTTCTTGGAGCAAGTTTAAGCTTTGGATCTAGTAGTGCATTTGGTAGCTCATTAACAAAATATTCTGAAAGAATATTAGAATTAATGACAGATGCTACAATGAATCCTTTATTAACTGAAGAAGAGTTTCAAAAAGAAAAAGAAAAAGCTATCGAAGGCTTAAAATCTAGTGCAAAAAGTGTAGATGCAGTAGCTTCTCGTGTAGGTGATGCTCTATCTTTTGGTAAAAAACATCCTTATGGTGAGTTTATTACAGAAGAGTCTTTAAACAATATCACATTAGATAATGTTCGTGCTTTCTATCAAGAAAACTTCAACCCTAACAACGCATATTTAGTAATTGTTGGTGATGTAGATTTTAGAACAGTAGAAAAGCAGGTTAAAAAATTCTTCAAAAAATGGGATAAAGGTATCGATGTTACTAAAAACATTCCACAACCATACATTAATGTAAACGCTACAGAAATTAACTTTGTAGACATGCCAAATGCTGTACAGTCTAACATATCTATAACTAGTAATGTGAAATTAGAAATGGGTGATCCTGATTATCATGCTGTTTTAATTGCAAACAAAATTTTAGGTGGTGGTTTTAACTCTTACTTAAACATGAACTTACGTGAAGTACATGGTTATACTTATGGTGCACGTTCTAGTGTTGGAACAGACCGTTATGGAGCTGCCCGTTTTACAGCTGGAGCACAAGTTAGAAATGCAGTTACAGATAGTGCTGTTGTAGAATCTTTAAAAGAAATTAAAAGAATTAAAACTGAAAAAGTTTCTGCTGAAGATTTAAGAAATGCTAAAGCAAAATATGTTGGTGATTTTGTATTGGCTTTAGAGCAGCCTTCTACAATTGCGAGATATGCTTTAAACATTAAGTTAAATAATTTACCTAGTGATTTTTACAAAACGTACTTAACAAAAATCAATGCGGTAACAGCAGATGATGTACAACGTGTTGCAAACAAATACTTTACTGAGCAAAATGCAAGAGTAATAGTAGTAGGGAAAGGTAGTGAAGTAGTTTCTAATTTAGAAAAAACAGGAATTCCTGTTAAATATTTTGATGCTTTTGCAAACTCTGTATCAAAGCCAGTCTTCTCTAAGCCTATTCCTGCAGGAATAACAGCTCAAACTGTAGTAGACGGTTATATAAAAGCTATTGGCGGTGAAACTACATTACAAAATGTAACTACTTTAGTTCAAGAAATGAGTGCTTCTTTTCAAGGACAAAATATGGCAATGACTCTTAAGCAAAAAAGTCCAAACCTTATGTCTACAGATGTTAGTATTATAGGAATGGGATCTGTTTTTAAACAAGCTTTTAATGGTGAAACTGGTTACATGGCACAAATGGGTAACAAACAACCTATGCCTGCTGACGCTATCGCTAAATCTAAAGCTAAAACAGCATTATTTGACGAATTAGGTTTAATGACTAATTCTTCATTAAAAGTATCTTTAGATTCAATTGAAACTGTAGATGGTAACGATGCTTATGTTTTAGTAATTGAAGATAAAGATGGAGAATCTACTAAAAATTATTACGATGTAACTTCTGGTTTAAAAATAAAAAGTGTTTCTAAAGGAAAAGGTCCAGGAGGACAAGAAATTACTCAAGAAAGAACTTTTGGTGATTATAAAGAAGTAAGTGGTATTAAATTTCCACACGTAACTTCTGTACCAATGGGAGGACAAAATGTAGAGCTTAAAGTAACAGCAATTAAGGTAAACGAGCCTTTAACAACTGCTGACTTTGAATAAGCAAAAAGCTATTTAATATATTTACTAAAATCTGAAGTCGAAAGGCTTCAGATTTTTTTTGCTTAATATTTCGATTTAATTTATTACTTCTTTTTATTTGCTAAATACACACCAATTAAAACTATAGCAGAAGCTATAATTTGCAAAGTGCTAAAAGATTCTCCATCTAGTAATCCCCAAGTTAAAGCTACAATTGGCATTATATAAGTTACTGAAGATGCAAATACAGGCGTAGACATTTGAACAAGTTTAAAAAATAACACCTTAGCAATAGCGGTGCCAAATAAAGACAAAATAGAAACGTATACTATAGACATTTTAAATTCCGGTTTACTAAACTCCTCAGTAGAAAAGAATCCTGTAAAAAACAAAACTACAAGTCCAGGAATTACAATAGGCACATAATTTCCAACAGCAATGGTTAATGGCTTTACATCTTGTAAATAACGTTTTATAATATTTACGTTAGCTGCATACATTAATGTAGAAGCAATTATAAATCCTGCAAACAAATAATTTTGATGTGGATTTAATTCGGCACCTTTTAATATTAACAAAGCCGTACCAATAAAACCAATTATAACGCCCAATACCTGTCGTTTTGTAGAGGTAATTTTAAAAACAGCCATTCCCATTAAAATAGTATTTAATGGTACTAAAGAATTTAATACGGAAACAACAGCGCTATCTATTTCGGTTTCGGCAATTGCAAAAAAGAAAGCAGGAATAAAAGAACCTAAGAAACCCGAAATTACTATCCATTTCCAGTCTGCTTTTTTTATGGTCTTTATGGTTTTAAAACCTACAATAAATAAAAACAAACCTGTTAAAACTGTTCTTAAAGCTCCTAATTGATAAGGATCTAAACCTATTAACGCTTTTTTTATAAGAATAAAACTTGTTCCCCAAATAACAGACAATGTAACAAGGTAAGTCCATTTCGATAGTTTCATATAAATAAGGCGTTGATTAACTATGCAAAAATCTAATTTTTAACGCAATAAACAGATATAATTGTTAATTTTGTAATTGATAACAGAATAACAAAAATCGATACTCATGAAACGAGCTGTTAAAATTCTATTCTTAAAGGAATTATTAATAGTGAATAACATGTAAAAATTAAAAAAACAAACTCATGAAAAAATTAAAAAACATATTAGCAATTGCTATTATTACAGTTGCAGCATTTAGTTGTAAAAACGAAGCTCAACCAGAAGTTAAAACAGTTGAAACTGCCGAAACAGAAGTTAAAGTAGTAAAGGCTGAATTAGATCCAAATGCTACTTATGCTAAAGCAGAATTTAAAATTGAAGGTATGACTTGCGCAATGGGATGTGCAAAAACTATCGAGAAAAAGATGGCCAAAATGGAAGGTGTAAAATCTGCAACTGTAGATTTTGAAAGAGAGTTAGCTATGGTAGAATACGACGAAGCTAAAGTAACTCCTGTAAGCTTAGAAAATACAGTTACTAGCGTATCTGACACTTACAAGGTAAAAGACATGAATACTGTTGAATCTTTTTCTAAAGAAGAGAAAAAAGCATGTACTGCAGACTGCAAAAAAGACTGCTGTAAAAACAAAACAGAAGACGAAAAAGCAGCCTGTGCTAAAGATTGTAAAAAAGCTTGTTGTACTAAGGAAACTAAAGCATAGTTTCCAAAACATA
>NZ_LIQH01000019.1 GCF_001418085.1 Lacinutrix algicola | reverse complement strand
GAACTTTTTTTGTTTAAAATTATCACGCTTTAAAAATGGTAAAAAGCATCTTCTAAATGCTCAATCTTAAATTCTTTATTCTCTTTTACAATAGCAATAATATCGAAACGAACTTCTACATCTAATTTATTTGCGGTTACAAATTCATCAACCGCTTTTACTAAATTTTGAATTTGTTTTGGTTTCACAAAATCTTGAGGATTACCAAAATCTGTACTCGATCTTGTTTTAACCTCAACTATAGCCAATGTGTCTTTTATTTGAGCAATAATATCAACTTCGGCTTTTTGAAATCTATAGTTACGTTCTAAAATCTCGTAGCCTTTTTGCAGCAAGAAATCTACAGCAAGTTGCTCTCCTTTTTTTCCTAACTCGTTGTGTTGTGCCATAATTCCTGCGTAGGCAGGAATCTCATCCTACAAACTAAAATTTAATCTATTTATATTATATGCAACAGTAATTTATTCTTCAAACTTAATTGTTGATTTTGTTTTACTCACTTCCAAATCAATAATTCTTCCCATAATCATAGCCCGATTATCATCCTCATGTCCAGCTGGCATATTAAAAGCTATTGGAAAATTATAATCTGCTAAAGCATCTAAAATAAGTTGCTCTACGCTAGTTCCCCAAAGTGTTGTATTCTTTCTCATTCTACTCATACCTCCTACAACTACACCTTTGCAATCATCAAAATAACCAGCGCGTTTTAAACTTTGAAGCATGCGATCGATGTGGTATTTATATTCTCCTATTTCTTCAATAAATAAAATTTTCCCTTTTGTATCAATACTTGTATTAGAGCCCAACATAGTATGCAATATTGTTAAGTTCCCACCTACCAATTGCCCGGTAGCTTTACCTTCTCTATTGTATTTAGATTCTTTTAAAGTGTAATGTATAGGTTTACCAAAAACTGAAGCTTTAAAAGTGTCTATGCTTTCTTTAATTTCTTCTTGATTTTTAGGTAAACTAACACACATAATTCCATGAATACTTTCCACTCCTTTAGTATGAATTTGGTTGTGCAAAGCAGTAATATCGCTATAGCCAATAACCCATTTTGGTTGTTCTAAAAATTTTGAATAATCTAGTTTATCAAGAATTCTCACCGTTCCATAACCTCCTCTTGCACTCCAAATGGCTTTGATGTTTGGACTATCTAAAGCTTCTTGAAAATCTTCACAACGCTCTTGATCTGTGCCTGCAAAATGGTTATCTCTACTAAAAACGTGTTTACCAACTACAACATTTAATTGCCAACTTTCTAATAGTTTTTTAGCACGTGTAACTTCGTCTGCTCTGTTTTTTAAAACACCAGATGGCGCTACAATAGCAACAGTATCTCCTGCTTTTAAATAAGGTGGTTGTATCAATTTTGAGGGTATTTTAATATTAGTGTGCTCTTGAGCCGAAACGTTAATACTTCCGAAGAAAAATAACACAGTAATAATTAATATTTTTTCTATCATAATGTAAATGTAACCGATATTTTACAAAATTAAAATGAAGTACTTCTTAAAAAAAAACAGATTAGCCTCATAATATTGAATAAAAGCACTATCCCATCACTTTTCTACTCAAATCTATTAAAAAAACACTCCTTTTTATTAAATCCAAGGTTAAGAATTCAATTTTAAAAAAGGTAATGATTATTTTTGTTGTTAAATTACAAGAATTCATGTCGAAAGATCCTAAAAGATATACCATTACCGCAGCATTACCATACACTAACGGACCAATACATATTGGACATTTAGCTGGTGTTTATGTGCCTGCAGATATTTACGCACGTTACAAAAGATTAACAGGAAACGATGTTGCTTTTATTTGTGGAAGTGATGAGCACGGTGTGCCAATTACTATTAAAGCAAAAAAAGAAGGTGTTACGCCTCAACAAATTGTGGATAGATACCACGCTATTATTAAGCAGTCCTTTTTAGATTTCGGTATTACTTTCGACAACTATTCGCGTACCTCTGCTAAAATTCATCATGATACAGCATCAGAGTTTTTTAAGACTTTGTATGATAAAAATGAATTTATTGAAGAAGTGTCTGAACAATTATACGATGCAGAAGCAAACCAATTTCTTGCCGATCGTTTTGTTGTTGGTACTTGCCCAAAATGTGGTAATGAGGAAAGTTATGGCGATCAATGTGAAAAATGTGGAACAAGCCATAATGCTACAGATTTAATAAACCCTAAATCTGCAATTACTGGAAATGTACCTAGTTTAAAAGAAACAAAACACTGGTTTTTACCACTAAATAAACATGAAGCCTTTTTAAAAGAGTGGATTTTAGAAGGTCATAAAAAAGATTGGAAGGCTAATGTTTACGGTCAATGTAAATCTTGGTTAGACGATGGTTTAAGACCAAGAGCAGTAACCCGTGATCTTGATTGGGGAATTCCAGTTCCTGTTCCAGGAGGAGAAGGCAAAGTATTATACGTTTGGTTCGATGCTCCAATTGGTTACATCTCTGCAACCAAAGAATGGGCAGCAAGAGAAAACAAAGACTGGGAACCATATTGGAAAGATGAAGATACTAAGCTAGTTCACTTTATTGGTAAAGATAATATTGTATTTCACTGTATTATTTTTCCAGCAATGCTTAAAGCAGAAGGTTCTTATATATTACCAGACAATGTACCAGCAAACGAGTTTTTAAATTTAGAAGGCAACAAATTGTCTACCTCTAAAAATTGGGCTGTTTGGTTACCAGAATACTTAATAGATTTCCCAGACAAACAGGATGTATTGCGTTATGCTTTAACCGCCAATGCTCCAGAAACTAAGGATAACGATTTTACTTGGAAAGATTTCCAAGCAAGAAATAACAACGAATTAGTTGCCATTTTCGGAAACTTTATTAACCGTGTGGTTGTTTTAACTAACAAATATTACGAAGGTATTATACCAACTCCAAGTGAATTCTCTACCATAGACGAAGAAACTTTGGCAACAATAAAAGCGTTCCCAAGTGTTATAGAAAGTTCTTTAGAGCGTTACCGTTTTAGAGAAGCTTCTCAAGAGTTAATGAACTTAGCGCGCTTAGGAAATAAATATCTTGCAGACGAAGAGCCTTGGAAATTAGTAAAAACTGACGAAGCCCGTACTAAAACAATTATGTATGTTGCTTTACAAATAGCATCGGCATTATCAACTTTATGCGAGCCGTTTTTACCATTCACATCAACTAAATTAAAAAACATTTTAAATAGTGATGAGAACAAATGGGAAGACATTGCAACTAAAGAAATATTAATTTCTGCTGGACACCAAATAGGAAAAGGTGAGTTATTATTCTCTAAAATTGAAGACACCGAAATACAAGCACAGTTAGATAAATTAGAAGCTAGCAAGAAAGCGAACGAAGCTGCCAATAAAGTGGCTGAACCACAAAAAGACACTATTGCTTTCGACGATTTTACAAAACTAGACTTAAGAGTTGGTACAATTCTGGAAGCTGAAAAAATGCCAAAAGCTAAGAAACTTTTAGTATTAAAAGTAGATACAGGAATAGATGTTAGAACCATTGTTTCTGGAATAGCAGAAAGCTTTACAGCCGAGGAAGTTGTTGGCAAAAAAGTAACCGTATTGGTTAACTTAGCACCAAGAGCCTTACGTGGTGTAGATAGCGAAGGCATGATTTTAATGACTGAAAACGCAGATGGAAAATTAGTATTCGTAAATCCTGATGATGCAAATGTCTCTAACGGTTTACAAATAAGCTAAATAATGTTTAACAAGCTATTTCCAATTCTATTTTTGCTATTAATTGGCACAACCGTTTCTGCACAAAGAAACTGGATTGTTATCGAAACAGGTTTGCAAGGAGAATATTCAAACTTAAAAGATGCTTTGCCAATTATTGATAAAGAATCTGGAAATATTGCTTTCTTTTTAAGAGAAAAAAAGCAAATAGTAGCATATTTATATAATCAAAACCAGGAACTGGTTTCAAAAGTAGTTATAGACGATATTCCCAAAAAAAGCAGGCATATCGCTGGTCAATCTATAGAGAATGATAGTTACACTCTCTACTTTAAACGTAATTCCACATTAAAATTTGGGTATTTAAAAATTAATTTTAAAACTGGTACTTTTAAGTTGGTTGATGATTTAGACATCAATTTTAAAAAAGAAGAGTATGTAAATAGCTTTTCGGATAAGGATAAGTTTTATGTTCTAACATCAGTATATAAAACCTCTAAACTTAACCTGTATACTTTAGACAATAATGCCAATATTACTAATAAAGAAATTAACTTACCAGAAGACCAAATAAAATCTGACACAGACTTAGCTGTCGATTTCAACAGTCTTATTTTTGCATATGCTTCTGAAATTAAGAAAATTGACATTGGAGAACCGTTGGCTTTAGAGAGCGTAACTGCTCAAACTAAAGTGTTTTATAAAGATGGAGAAATCGTGTTAACAAATAACTTTTTTGGAAAACGCACTTTTATAGTAAACATTAATGTTGCTGATGGAGTATTAAAATTTAATGCTGTAGAAAATTTAGGCTTTATTAAAGGTGAATTAAAATCTGGTATTAACTCCTTTATTTTCGACAACCACTACTTTAATGTCTATGCTACTAATGATAAACTTCTATTTTCTGTTTATACTTATCCAGAAATGAAAATGCTTAAAAGCTATAAAGTTGGAAAGCATGAAACAATAGGCTTTAAGAATACAAAAATGATTCAAAAAGTGGGAGATGGTAAATATGGTGTGCGTGTATTAGAAAACACGTCTCAATATTTAAGAAAAATAGCCAACAAACACTTGGGTGTTGCTGTTTATAAAGATAGTAGTAACTATGTTGTAACTATTGGATCAAGCAAGATTGCTACGGGCGGAACAATGTCTGTAGTTGGCGGTCTGCTTGGAGGAGCAATAGGTGGTGTTTTATTTTCTGCTTTCGACAATTATAATAAAACAAAATCTGTACAAATTAAATGCTTATTTAATGAACATTTTAACCACAATTCTAATTTAATTCCTGAAAATGGTTTCGATAAAATAAATAAATTCACAAAAGACTTCAACCACTTAGATACTCAATCTGTATTTCGTTATAAGGATGATTATGTTTGGGGATCTTTTAATTACAAAACAGGTTTATACAGACTGTTTGTTTTCGATTAAACCTCAAATAAATCAACCTTAACTACCATTAATACTGTTAGTTAAATATTAATTGATATTATATTAGCATTATTTATTTATTTTGATTGTACATTTGTAATACACAATTCAAAAACTAAATCATGAAAAAAATAATTTTACTTCTAGTCGTTACAACCTTCCTATCTTGTGGAGGATCTAAAGTTGTGAGACAATCTCAAAAAACCATTAAAGGTCAATGGCTTTTAAATAACATTTCTTATAGTGAAGCAGGCAACTTTAGTGTTATGTTACTTAACGACGCTTCTAAAGAGTGTTTTGAAGGTAGTACGTGGTCTTTTATACCAAACAACAATACTGGTATTTATACCATAAATAACCAAAACTGTACAACCGGCGAAAGAAACTTTGTATTCACAATACAAGAAGTTGATGAGCAAACTGGCTTGTATGACTTTTTATTAAAGCCTACCGATGCTAAGAACAAATCTGTAACCAACCAAGGTTTTAGATTAAAACTAGCTCAGTTATCTGAATTTGATATGCAGTGGCAACAAACAGTATCTGTAGATGGAAAACCATTTACAATTAATATGAATTTTTCTAAACAATAATAATTATGAATTTAACTATAAAAAAAGTAACAAGTATAGCATTAACTTTAATGTTAGCAATTACATTAACTAACTGTAGTGCTACAAAAAATGCAAATAACAAACAAAAAGGAGGCGTTATTGGCGCAGCTGGTGGAGCCATTTTAGGAGCTATTATTGGTAACAATGTTGGCAAAGGTGGTAACGGCGAATTAGGAGCTGTTATTGGTGGTGTTATTGGTGGTGGTGCTGGTGTTCTTATTGGAAACAAAATGGACAAACAAGCAGAGAAAATTGAAAACGAAATTCCTGGAGCAACAGTAGAGCGTATAGATGACAAAATTGTAGTAACTTTTGACGAAGACAGTGGTGTCTATTTTGATACAGCAAAGTATAACGTTAATACTGCATCTCAAGCGACTTTAAACAAATTAGTAAATGTTTTTAAAGAATATCCAGATACAAACATATTAGTAGTGGGCCACACAGATAGCGTTGGTAGCGAAGAAAACAACATGACACTTTCTAAAAACAGAGCCAATGCGGTAACAAATTTTATTATTAGCAACGGTATAAGTAATGGTAGATTAACAACAAACTGGTTTGGAGAATTACAACCAACTCACGACAATACTACAGCAGAAGGACGCTCTAAAAACAGACGTGTAAACATTGCTATTTTACCAAATGACAAAATGATTGAGGACGCTAAGAACGAGTCTGGAGAAAACTAAAATTCTTTCGTCTTTTTCTTCGGAATAAACCCAAGATTAAATATATTACAAGACCTTATTTTACTTAAAAAGATAAGGTCTTTTTTATGCTTTTAAAATACATATTATCACATACTAGCTTACCTGAATCTTCAGTTAAGAACACTATTAAATTACTTAACGAAGACTGTACAATCCCTTTTATTTCTCGTTATAGAAAAGAAGCTACAGGCAACTTAGATGAAGTTCAAATTGGAGATATTGTAAAATACAAAGAACTTTTTGAAGCCTTAGAAAAACGTAAAAAGGCTATTATTAAAGCTTTAGAAGAACAAGCAGTTTTAACTGAAGATTTAAAACAAAAGATTGAAAGTTGCACAGATTTAATAACACTTGAAGATCTTTACTTGCCATTCAAGAAAAAACGAAAAACAAAAGCAGAAACTGCAAGAAAAAATGGTTTAGAACCATTGGCTAAAATAATAATGAGCCAAAATGCAAACGACGTAGAGTCTATTGCTTACAAATACGTAAAAGGTGATGTTACCTCTGTTGATGATGCATTAGAAGGCGCAAGACATATTATTGCAGAATGGATTAACGAACGTACAGATATTAGAAATAACCTAAGAAACCAGCTAGAGCGACATGCTCAAATTTCAACAAAAGTGGTTAAAGCCAAAATTAAAGATGAAAAGGCTCAAAAATTTAGAGATTATTTCGATTGGTCGGAAAGCTTACAACGAATTCCATCCCATAGATTATTAGCAATTTTAAGGGCAGAAAACGAAGGTTTTATAAGAGTTAAAATTGAAATAGATGCTATAAAAGCACTAGAAAATATTGATAGAAAAATAATTAGAAGCAAAAATGGATGTGCAGATCAAATAGAACTTGCTATTTCAGATGCTTACAAACGTTTATTATTTCCATCTTTAAGTAACGAAGCTTTAAGTAATGCAAAAGAAAAAGCAGACGAAGCCGCAATTACAGTTTTCTCTAAAAACTTAAAACAATTACTATTAGGTTCTCCTATAGGAGAAAAACGAGTATTAGCTATCGATCCAGGTTTTAGAACAGGCTGTAAAGTAGTATGCTTAGATGCTCAAGGTACTTTATTACATAACGACACTATTTATCCGCATCCTCCAAAAAGCGACAGTATTGGAGCTATAAATAAAATAGCATCATTAGTCGATACTTATAAAATTGAAGCTATCGCTATTGGAAACGGAACAGCTTCTCGTGAAACCGAAGCTATTGTTAAAAAAGTACAGTTTAAAAACGATGTACAAGTATTTATAGTTAGTGAAGCTGGAGCTAGTATTTATTCGGCATCTAAAATTGCAAGAGATGAGTTCCCAGATTATGATGTAACCGTTAGAGGTTCTATTTCTATTGGAAGACGTTTACAAGATCCATTAGCTGAACTCGTTAAGATTGATGCTAAATCTATTGGTGTTGGGCAATACCAGCACGATGTAGATCAGAATAAATTACAAAAACAATTGGATGTTGTGGTAGAGAATTGTGTAAATGCCGTTGGTGTTAACATTAACACTGCAAGTGTTCCATTATTAAGTTCAGTTTCTGGAATTGGACCAAAATTAGCCGAAAATATTTTTAATTATAGAAATGAAAACGGTGTTTACAAATCTAGAAATGACATTAAAAAAGTACCACGCTTAGGCGGAAAAGCTTTCGAGCAAGGTGCTGCTTTCCTTAGGATTAAAGAGGCCAAAAATCCTTTAGACGATTCTTCAGTACATCCTGAAAGTTATAAAATAGTCGAAAAAATGGCTAAAGACGAAGATGTTACTATTCGAGAATTAATTGGTAATGAGGCCATTCTTCAGAAAATAAATTTAAAAAAATATTGTACAGAATCTGTTGGGTTATTAACGCTTGAAGATATTATTAAAGAACTTAAAAAACCCGGACTCGATATTAGAGAAACTGCTAAAACGTTTAGTTTTAACCAAGATATTAAATCGATTACCGATTTACATTCCGGGCAATTATTACCTGGAATAGTAAATAACATAACTGCTTTTGGTTGTTTTGTAGATGTTGGGATTAAAGAAAGTGGATTGATACACGTCTCTAACCTATCGGATAGTTTTGTAAAAGATGTAAATGAACATGTGCATTTACACCAGCAAATTACAGTAAAAGTTTTGGAAGTAGATGTTACTAGAAAACGAATACAATTGAAGTTGCATAAATAATATAAAAAAAGATCAACCCATTAATTGATGTTGATGCCTTTTTTTTGAACTAATATTAAAACAGCAATTATGATGCTTTTTTTAAACTTGCATTTATATTATCGTTAATTATACTATTCCAGTTTTCTATTCTACGCATTTCGTAATCTTCAGTATAACCATCGTCTGTATTAAAGAAATGTAAGGTTACCTCTTCTTTTTTAAAAGAATGAAATGCTATTTTTAAATCTAGATATTCTAATCTTGTTACTTTATCCTTTCCTATTTTGTAGTTTGTAACTAATTCGCAAGACTTAATATCAGATAATTTTAGGTTATAAATCTTATGGTTATCGTTATTAAACTGAATGTAGGTTAACATGTTATCGTCTTGAGCAATACCTATAAATTTGTTGTTCCAAACCTCTTTTAATTTATAGTTAAACCCACTTAGTTTAGTGATTTTCTCTGCTTTTTGCTTTGTTTTTGAAGTGTTATTAAGTCCTTTGTAAACGAATATAAGGAATGGTACGAAAACACTTGACACCACAAGTATCTCTATTAATGTGAATGATAATTTCATTGTTGTAATTTTTTGATTTAATGTATAGTAAATCAATACTAAACCTTTACGAAAAAGATTAGTATTGCAATAGTTTTAAAAAACTGTTGCGCTTACGTAAACCAATGAAATGGGAAAATAATTTCTTTTGTAGTTAAGCTAACATCAATAAATTCACTCGTTTTTTCATAAACTAAGTAACTCTCTTTCTGCTCTTTGCAAACTCCATTTACTAAACCTAATTGTTTAAAAAATGAAAGATTATCTTCTTGAGAAAGGTTAACTGAAAAATCTATTTGAGAATTTACAATTATACCTTGAGTATTAAAACCAGTACTAGTTTGCACTGTGTTTTGCGGCAAGGTGTTTTTTATAGCAATAGCAGTCTCGCTTTCTGTAAAAAAGAAAGTAGACAAGCCCAAAAGAAGAGCCATAACTATATACTTAAACTTTGCCATGTTAATACTTAAATTAATAAGTACAAAGTTATATTATAATTTGTTAAGAATATGCTAAACTTTTAGCTAAAATAATCCTCTAAAGATTGATCACCTCTTTAATCTAAGAACTCACTTACTAATTTAAAAAACTCAAAACCAAATAATGTGGTCTTGAGTTTACTTATTTAGTTTTAATTTATTAAGCAAAAATTATCTAGCCCAATATACATTTTTCCATAATCTGGAAATGGAATGTGAGAATTAGTAATCATAATATGGTTTATACCAGTTGCAGGAATAACTAAAGTACTGGTATCTATTGTAAATGTTGCAGTAGTCCATGCATTTGTAGTAGATGATGTTATAGTTACCTCTCCTAAAAATACGGTATTAGTACTACCAAACAAATCTAGGTTTGTAGGTGTATTAATACCTGTTGGAGTTGCTGGTAATGTACCAGAAATAGGATGATACACACCGTAAACTCCTATTTTAATAGCATTTGAAACAAACAATTCACTCATATTAGCATAATCAAAAGTTAATGTATAATTACCTGTGTTAGCATTTATTGGTGCTGTTAATTCGTTGAACATGCCTTCTCTATATGTTGCATTACTTGATGTAGAATTTTCAATCCACATGCCTGCAAAAACACCACTTGAAGGTGTTGGAGCTGCAAATGAAGAACTTCCAAAGTTTGTAGTTGTGGCGTTAAACAAATCGGCTAGACTACCACTTTGCCATAGAGGCTTCCAACTTGTTGCTAAATCAATATCTTCATCCACAGTTGCATTTGGGTTACCTGTTACAATTCCGAAATCTCCATTCTGTATAAAACCTGGACAAGTTCTTATTACAGGAAATACTTCTATACATTCACAATCTTCGGTTACTGTTCCGTTTAATACTCCTTGACCAGAAGCGTCACATGCATCTCCAATATTTAATCCTAATTCGGGACATTGGTTTAATGCGCCATAAGCGCAATCATCTTCATTACTACATGAGTAAGTAAATAGTAAAATGGTAGTTATAGTTATTACTTTTAGTCCGGTAAAAAACAGAGATTCTAAATCTTTATTTTTTAATATTACATTTTTTGTGTTCATCGTTTTATGTTTTAAATAAGCCAAAATTTCTTTAATAATGTATTATAAATCTATCTTGGCTTGGCATTGATTAATAGCCTCTTATTGTTCTTTTAACTATTGAGGGCATATAACTTTAAATTCTGTTCTACGATTAATTGTGTGTTCGTTTTCTTCACATGTTACACCATCGGCACAACGGTTTAGTAGTTCTGTTTCTCCTGCTCCTCTAGCGATTAAACGATCTCTAGAAATTCCTTTTGTCATTAAATAGTTAATTGTTGACTCTGCTCTTTTTTGCGATAGCGTTTGGTTGTAAGGGTTGCTTCCTCGAGAATCTGTGTGAGAAGACATTTCTACGCTTATTGTTGGATTATCTTGCATTAACTTAACAACATAATCTAAATCTGGTCTTGCTGCAGCAAGGATGTCCCATTTATCAAGATTAAAAATAATGTTGTCTAATTTTATTGCTTGACCGCAAGGGTTAACACACATTTCTAAGTCTATAAATAAAGATTGATTTCTATTGTAATCGTTAGTAGCAACCTCAACTTCATTAGAAAAATAACCATCTTTATTACCGTTAAGCCCATAAGTAGAAGCTTGTTTTAAATGAAATATAAAAGCTCCAGAATTATCAGACAATGTGTTTTTTTGGCCTGGTATTATTTTATCTCTTAACTTAATATCTACTCCTTGAATACCTTCGCTTGTATTACACTCGACTACATTTCCTTTTAGAATAAAGTTTAAATCACCATATTCAATTACCTTTTGTATACTATTCCCATCTTTTTTACAAGCAATAAATTCTGTTTTTTGAATTGAAGTTTCCTCTAAAGAAACATCGTATAATTTTCCTTTAACAATATAATCTGCTTCAGCTACATCATTAAAAACAACCACGCCGTAAGAATTTGTTGTCCCAGATTGCACAATATTTCCGTTTAAGTCTGTTAAAACAACATCTGCAAAAGGTAGTGTTTCACTTGTATATTTATCTCTTGCAGTTACGGTTACACCACAACCACAGATTGTACAACATCTTGGCATGTGGTCTTCACCACAAACCTCGCAAACCTCCTCCTTCTCCTTTTTATTAAACTTATAAGTAATTCCGGCAAAAACTCCCACTGAAGAAATATCGCAATCGCAAGCTTCCTCTCTTAAGTTAATTCCACCTTGTTCTAAAACAACTCCAGGCTCACCAGTTGGCCCTGTAAATGCAACAGTATCATAATATGCTGCTGAGACACCTAACATTGGATCGACAAGCTCTTTTGCTCCAAAATGACGCATGTAATAAGCTCCTGCATTAATTCCAAAATTATTATATAGCATATAAGTAAAACGTACTTGCCCTTTAAAAGTAAAGACTCCTGAATCTTTATATCCTGCATGAAAATTTAATATCTCATTTCCTGGATTTGCATTTTCTAACAAGGTTCTTCCGCCTTTAATAGATGCTATACCAAAACGTGTATTAATTTCGGTCTTAAACCTTCCTGTATTACTTCTAAACTGAGCATTTGGTCCTATACCATAGAAAATTCTTGTAATACCGTCTTCGGAAAGATTAGTGGTAGTAATTTGTGTTCCTCCAACATCATAAAGATTATCTGTTTGAAATGTACTTTCTGGTTGATTTTTAATATAATCGAAATCGAAACCTAATCCAAAGGTATTCCAATAATAATCTAAAGACAGTCCTAAATCGAGTCCGCCTTTATAGTCCATTTCTGGCGTGTTATTGTTATAACTCGGAAAATCGTAACCAACTCTTGGCGATAGCTGAAAATAATTTGTGTCATTTCCTAATTGTTGTGCGTTAGTAGTAAACGACAAAGCGTAAACTAATGCAACAACAAATAGTTTTATTGTGTTTTTTAAATTGTTCATCATTTTAGGTTTTAATTTGTTTATACATTTTTAGATAACTTTAACGGCTATTTTGTTACCTACTATTACCAATTAATTTTAAAGAAAATCGCTTCAAATTCTTTTATAAAAAAAATATTACAGAAACAACTTCCTATGTATAAGCCATTTAATTGTATGTTTTTTGACTCGATTATTGGTAAGCTTGGATATATAAACAAAAAAAGACCCACTCAATGAGTGGGCCTTTTTTGTAATAGTAATAAAGTTTTTTTATGCTGCTTGAAGAAGAATTAATCCCATTCCAATACAAATAAAAGGAAGCACTATAAGCATAGGCATATTAAACTTACGCGATTTCTTTTTATTAAACTTTGCATTCATAACTTTTCTGGTATTGCCATTATAGCTAATCCAGTTTTTAAAATGAATACCAATAGATAACATAATAAATAGAGTCCAAGCTTTTTCGCTAGACATAGTATCTACATGTAGTTTATTTAAAAAGGCTGCAAAAAAACAACCTAATAGAAACGCTATTGTTATTTGCAATGTAGATATGTAAAACAATGCAATAGTATTTGCCTTTTGCTTATAAGTCTGCTTATAACGAGAGAATATGAAATAAAATATTTTATCGAAAACTGTCATAGGGTAAAAGTAAAAAACCTGACAGAATTAACTATCAGGTCTTATATAAGTTAAAAAGATATTTTTAGTTATTTAATATCTTTAAATTATCTATATGATATCTTGTAGTTGCACTTGGGTCTGAACCTTCATAAAAGAATCCAATATTTACATCTCCACTATATGCAGAAAGATTAACTGCACTTACTGCTTGTAAACCACCAAAACTGCTAGTTGGTCCATAAGGAATTGCTGCATTTAATGGTTGCCATGTTGCCGTTTCTGGGTCTCCAGTAAAGTCTTCAGAAATATAAGCCGATAATATAATACCGTTTGAATAAGCCACCTCAAGATCGAATGTTAATATACTATCTGAACCAGCAGCTAAAGTGATTGCTGGAGTAACTAACCAAACATCAGCTTCTGAATTGTTTGAATCATATGCAGAAATTCTAGCATAGTCATTATTATCAAAACCACTAATAAACCAATCTGTACTTGTTCCACTTATGTTTTCATTTGTCCAACCTTCAGTTGTTAATCCACCAAAGCTTTCAAAATCTTCTTCGTATGACACTGTAAAATCTGCAATATCTAAAACTGAACAACGTGTATTACTAAACATTACGTCATCTAAAGAGTTTAAAGCTAAAACTAGATTACTTCCATCATAGGTTTTTGCAATTACACCAGCAATAGATCCATTTAAAGTTGGTAACGGTTCATTTTTAAATGAAGAAAAACCACTCGTTTCTAAAACAAATTCTGAATAATCAAAACCATTGCAAGCCTGCATTATACGTGCTGTATCATAATCTTGTAAAGGATCAAAATAACGTTCACCTGCTAAATCATCAGCAAATTCCACGCCATCAAACTGTACAAAAACACCAACAAGATCATTACCTGCATCAGAGAAAGAGATGTTTAAAGGCACTATTGCTTCTGTATTAGATGAACGAAATATTCTAGCATTTTCTTGATTACTAGTTACAGCAGTTACTGTTCCACCATATTGGTCAGACTCACTTCCACCACCTATTGTAGTTACTCCATTTCCAACTCTTGTTTCTCCAATAAATAAGTCTGTTAATTTAATATAAACCTCGCGACCTTTATTAAATTTATTATAAGTATCTGATGTACTTGTAATAATTTGTAATCCTACTGTTGGGTTTTCTGGTGCATCTTGAATAAAAAACTCTTTAAAGAAGTTTCCAGTAGCATCAGAAGAACTTACATAACCTTTTACTGCAATTTCTGTATCTACTTCAAATGGTTGTGATTCTGTACCATCTTCGTGATACATTGCTTTAACATCTGCCATAGATACTAATTGAACTTCTCCTGCTTCAATTTGACTTAATAAAGTATTTAATGAGGAGTTCTCTTCATTTCCTTGAGATTGAGGTACTGAATAATCGTCATCTTCTACACAAGATGTTACAGCTATTAAAGCCATAAAACTTAATGCTAATGTTATTAATTTATTCGTTTTCATAATTGTAATATTAATAATAATTAATTTTTCTTTTTCTTTTTAAAATCTAAGATACACATTTACAAAGTAATTTGCGCCTCTACCATACCAATATTTAGCTCCAAAAACTCTTTTCTCAAGACTTACATCGTCTCTTAATTCTTGATAGTTTGCATTTCTACCTTGCTCGAAACCGCCAGTTTTATATACTTCATCTAATAGGTTACCTACACTTGCAAAAAAGCCAATATATTTATCGCCTATTTTCCAAGATTTACCACCTACAAGGTTTACAACCATGTACTCATCAAACTCTTCTTGTTTTAATAACTCTTCCGCTATAGCTTCATCATAATCATTAAATGGTAGACCATCAGATGGATCTAGGTAAAAATTAGATGTTCTATTTATTGGGCTAACATCTACATAAGCATTAGAGAAGAAGTTTGCTGTAGCACCAAACCACCAGTAATCTGGATCACGATATTCGAAACCAATAGATGCTGCACGTTGCGGTCCACCTGCAATTCTAAAATCTTTTAGGTTAGCTTCTCCAAAATTTGATACTTGACTGTCTGAAGACACGTATAAATTTGGATTATTATCATAAGTATATTGACCAACTGATGCTGCTCCTTTTACTTTAATTGTAGGTGTTACTTGAGCTTCTATACCTAATTCGAAACCAAAATGCTTTTTATCAACTCCTTGTAATACTTCAGATACTAGAGCATTAGTTTCTACAAAACCATCTGGGCTTACAAAACCACCTATACCATCTGCATAATAAAAAGAAGTTTCATTTGCATCCTCTATCTTAGTATAAAAACCTGTAAGTTTAGCTTTTACAATAGGAGATCTAAAAATATAACTTCCATCTATGGACATTGTTTTTTCTTCTGTAATTTCTTCTCCAGTAATACTTACTCCATTTACAACACCAACATAATCGTTATTTGCTCTAGAGTTAGTAAAAGTGTTTCTTAAAGAAGGTGCTTTTGTAATATAACCTCCATTAAAATCTAATAAGTGTTTACCTGTAATTTTATAAGTAAAACCAGCTTTAGCTCCAAATCCTGTAAAATCTATTTTATCACTTTTTCCATAAGAATTATCTGCAATTATTTCACCTAAATCATTGAATGTAACATTTGCTTCATTTTGAGATAGACCTTCTCTTTGATAATCTGTTTTTGTAATACTACCTGCTAAATAGAAATCAACTTTATTATATTTAAACTGTGCTTGTACAAAACCAGAAATTTCGTTAGAATATAAATTATAATCATACTTAAATTTATCGCCTTCAAATGCAACTTGATTTGGATTTAATAAATCGAATTGAAAATTATCAAAAGAATCTACATTTAAAGCTCCTGTTGTACTGCCCAATAAATCGATAATTTCAGCAAAATTTTCTGACTTTAATTTTCTATAATTAAGTCCAGAGTGAAATAAAATGTTTTCATTTAATTCTGTATTAAAAACAGTATTTAAAGTTAGTTGCTTATCATCGTTTCTATCTTCGTACAATACATAAGCTGCATTAGTTCCGGATATATTATTAGTTAAGTTAGCATCTATAATTTCATTCCAATTTATCTGACCATTGTTTAAAAATTCTTGTTCATTTGCATAAGCACCTGCTAAATCATCGTTTCTTAAAGAGTAACTAGGTAAGTTTTGGTAATACGAAGGACTTGGATTTGCACCGCCAGAATAATCTAACCTACTATTTCCAACTTTACCAAACTGATAACCAACATTTGTATTTAATGCTGTTTTAGATGAAATATCCCAAGTATGGTTTAACATTATAATTGGCTCTTCAACCTCTTTAATACGAGAATTTTTTTGTTCGCCATCTAAGTTTCCCCAATACTCATTATACTTAATACCTTTTAAATCGTAAACTTCTTGCGTATTAGCAGAAGACTTACCTCTTCTGTTAGGTGCGTAAATTGAAGTAAAATTTACACTGTGTTTATCGTTGATTTTCTTTTCAACTGAAGCAAAAAACGAGTTAGAATCGTAAAGAGATGCATCTTGATAACCTTCGTCTCCCCAACGTCTTCCTGCCATAAGCGTGTAAGCCCAACCATCTTCCATTAAACCTGAAGAATAACTAGCCATTAAACGATTTGTATAACTCCTATTTGAAGAAGAGTATGTTACACGACCACCTTCTCTGTAAGAAGAAGCTTTAGTGTTTATGTTAGTTGTTCCTAAAACACCTCCAAAATCATAAGCTGAAGGAGAAAGTCCTTGAGAAAATTCTTGATTACGAACTACATCGTTTAAACCTCCCCAGTTACTCCATTGTGGTCTTCCTGTATCAAACTTATTCATTTTGATACCGTTTACTAACACCGTACCGTTATCTGAATCTAATCCTCTTACTCTAAAGAAAGAAGAGCTAAATTCGAAAGCGGCTGTACGTTGGAAAATATCTCTTGAAGACGATAATAGTCCTGAAATATTATCCGAACCACTAGTATCATCACTTAATTCATCGTCCGAAAGTGTAATAGTAAACAAATCTGCCTGACTTCCTTGATCTACATCAAGAATCATATCTTGGATATCAACAGTTTTTCCTTCGTTTACAATAATAGGATATCTTTTTGGTAGAAATCCTGGTTTAGTGATTTTTAGCATTTGCTCTCCAAAAGGAACTGCTGTGCTAAATTTAAACTGACCTAAACCATCTGTAGTTTCAGTTTGCCCTGTTTCTTCAACAGTAATTGTTACATCTGGAAGAGGTTCGTCTGTAACAGCGTCTTTAACGCTACCTTTTACAACCGTTTCTTGAGCGAAGGCTGTAAACACAGAAAACATTCCAAATAAAAAAATAAGTAAATTTTTTTTCATACTAGAAATAATAGTTAATAATAGTTTACACATTAAATAATAGTTATTTAAGGCTTGCAAAGTTACATTATTTATTAGAAACATTTACCTTTGGCAGGAATTTTGAATGCACGCATAACATAAACATAACATTATAACTAATGAAGAATTTAAAACTATGGCTTTCAGTTGCACTTATTTCTGCCTTTGTAAGCGCTAATGCTCAAGAGGATAAGAAATATAAAATCCACACTGTTGCTTTTTACAACCTTGAAAATCTATTTGACACTGTAAACGATACAGAGAAAAACGATGAGGCTAGTCCGATGATGGAAATTAAAGCAGATCGTGAAGAAATTTACAAAAAGAAAGTCCATAATATGGCACGTGTAATTTCTGATATTGGTACTGAGACTACAGGAAACGCACCTGCTATTATTGGCATATGTGAAGTTGAGAATGTTGATGTTGTTGAAGATGTTGCTAACGATCCTTTATTACTATCTCACGATTATGGTATTGTTCATTTTGAATCTCCAGACAGACGTGGTATTGATGTTGGATTAATGTACCAAAAAGATTTATTTCAGCCTATTTCTAAAAGTTCTCATACGTTAAAAATCTATGATGATAACACAAAGAAACGTGTCTACACAAGAGACCAACTATTAGTTTCTGGTAAATTAGATGGAGACCTTATACATATTATAGTAAGCCATTGGCCTTCTCGTAGTGGAGGTGAAGCAAGAAGTCGTTCTAAACGTATGGCAGCTGCTAAACTTAACAAACATATTATAGACTCTTTACAAGTAATAGATCCTTATGCTAAGGTTATTACAATGGGAGATTTAAACGATGACCCTACAAATGCAAGTGTTAAAGATGTACTTAAAGCAAAAGCGAAGAAAAAAAATGTAGCAATTAAAGGAATCTATAATCCTTTTATTAATATGTTTAAAAAACAAGGATTAGGAACTACTGCCTATAGAGACGCTTGGAGTTTATTCGATCAAATAATGGTGACTAAACCATTAATTGAAACCGATTTTTCTTCTTACAGATATTACAAAGCAGGAATTTATAACAAGAATTATTTAAGTAACAAAAAAGGACGCTACAAAGGTTATCCTCTTAGAAGTTTTGCAGACGGCGGCTTTACAGACGGATTTAGTGATCACTTTCCTGTTTATATCTTTTTAGTTAAAGAGATAAAATAAAAAAATACTCCATAAATTTAAAACGCCAACTAATTTAGTTGGCGTTTTTTTTATTACATTGTTTTATATGAAATACATTGTATTCCTTTTATACTCTCTTTCTTTTATTTCTTTATACGGACAAAAAGCCGAAGAAATAACAATAAACAATAACACCATAAAATCTATTGTTATTGAAGATGATGCTATTTTTAAAATTAACATAAACACAACTAGCACAAAAGCTATAAAAATAACTTCTAAAATAGAAGGCGAATATTCTAAAAGGACTCACCTTTTAACCCAAATTAGTAATGATGTGCTTTCAATAACATCTGTCTACCCAAAACTAACCACCAAAACAGACGATAAATTAAATGCACACAAAGTACATTCTATTGAGATCGCTATTGAAGTGCCAGAAAACCTAAGTCTATATATTAAAAGTGCCATAGCTTCTGCTAAAATTAGCGGCACGTACAAGAATTTGATTCTAGAATTAAATCAAGGCAATGCTAAAGTCTTAAACTTTGCAGGCAATGCAACAATTAATACGCATAATGGTAATATTACTTTAGAAACTAATAATGCAAAAATTAAAGCAAAAACTAAAACAGGAACAATAAAAAGCGAAAAGATAACGCAATCAACAAACCAAATAAAAATAGCTTCTATTAACGGAAATATTAAAATCTATAAAACTAAAAATTAATCTTATTTTAGCTTCAAACTATTGCAATGTCCTTAAAGAAAGCTTCCTTTTTAATTATCATTATTTTACTAATCGATCAAATTAGTAAACTATATATAAAAACACATTTTCAGCTTCATGAATCTTTAGAGATTTTTAGCTGGTTTAAAATCTACTTTGTAGAGAATGATGGTATGGCTTGGGGAACCAAATTAAGCGACTTTGCTCCAAGTTTAATAAGTGATAGAACAGCAAAATTATCTTTAACAACATTTAGAATTTTTGCCATTTTAGGTATTGGCTATTGGCTAGTAAGTTCTATAAAAAAACACCAATCTAAAACACTACTTTTAGCATTAGTTTTCATTTTCGCAGGAGCTTTAGGTAATATTCTCGACTCTGTTTTTTATGGCGCTTTTTTTAACGACAGCTTTGGGCAAGTCGCCTCATTTATGTCAAAAGAAGGTGGCTACGACAACTTACTATACGGTAATGTTGTTGACATGCTTTATTTTCCAATGTGGCAAGGAAATCTACCTACATGGCTACCCGTTTTAGGAGGTGAAAATTTTATTTTTTTCGAACCTGTTTTTAATATAGCAGATGTTGCAATTGCAACTGGATTTAGCATTCTATTATTCTTTAATAAAAAAGCGTTCCCTAAGAAGGAAAACAATGTTTAGAATCTATAAATATTTTGTGGAGTAACGCAATAATCTAGTGCAATATCACTTTCTAAAACAGGAAAAACTGCGTCTTCAAGTTCAAAAAAAGACAATCCAATCTTAACAGTTTCCGGATTACAACTTGCTAAAAAATTATCGTAAAAACCTTTTCCATAGCCTATTCTGTTTCCGTTTTTATCGCAAACTAAAAGTGGCACAAACACAACTTCTATTTTAGAATTATTAATTTCAATACCATCTACAGGCTCTGGAATATTGTATTTATTTAATTTAATCTTAGTTCCATCTGTTAACAGGAAATTCTGAAGAGACCTAGTTTCAAAATCACTTTTAGAAATCACTATATTTTTATCTTTCCCAGATAATATACTTAGCAAAAAATCTGTATTTATTTCTTTTAAACTCGCTATAGAAAGAAAAACATGATAGAACTCGTAGTCCCAAATCTCTAATTCTAATAGTTTATTTGCAATTTCAAGACTTAAATCATCAATTGCATCTTCAGTTAATTCCTTTCTAAGGTTTTTATACTTCTGTCTTAATTCTAACTTAGTAACCATTGTTATTATTTGACTAATTTGGTTGAAATATGAAAAAGCGCATCACCCTGATAAACAATTGGAGATTCGTTTACATTAATAATATATCCAGAATTAGAAGTCTTTACAAAGTGATTAAACTTACCATATGGATCTGTAATATTACCAATAACCTGTCCTTTTTCTACTTTAGAACCAATGGCTATTGAAGCTTTAAACATTCCAGAATAACTGGCGCGAATCCAACGGCTTTCATTTATAAAAACAACAGCTTTTTTAGGCTCTGAAACTTTAAACTTTCTTTGAAGCATTCCGTGAAAATTTAAAATACGTTTTGCTCCATTAACACCTGTATTTGTAACATCATTATCTATATGAATAGATTTTCCTCCTTCAAAAAGAAGAATAGACTTGTTTAATTTATTACAAGTATTTCTAAAAGATTTATTTACGTTTTTAGAATACAAAACAAAAGGAGCTCCAAAAATTTTAGCAGCAATATCCATATCAGGATTACCTTCAATAATTCTTATTTGTGGTGCATTAAACCGCAAAGCACCTCCAGTGTGGAAGTCCATAATAAAATCGGCATGAGGTACAATTTCTGAAACAAAAGAATAGGCAACTCTGCTTGCTAGAGAACCAGATTTACTTCCTGGAAACACTCTGTTTAAATCGCGACCATCAGGAAATTCACGTTCCATATTAATAAAACCAAAAACATTTAAAACCGGAACACAAATTATGGTTCCTATTTTTGGTTTGTTAATGCCTTTTGAAATAATTTGACGAACAATCTCCACACCATTTACCTCATCTCCATGAATTCCTGCTGTAAACAAAACAACAGGTCCTGGTTTTTTAGAACGTTCAACAATAATAGGAATATCTACTAGTGTTCTAGTATGTAATTTCGCAACATTAAAGCTAATTTCTGCGCTTTGCCCAGGCTTAATAGTTTCACCTAGTATGTTTAAATCGTCTTTATTATCAATATTCATAATTAAACATTTCGTTCAATATAACGAATAATTGTTGATGCAATATCTTTTTTAGTAGCAGCTTCTATACCTTCTAATCCTGGCGAAGAATTAACTTCTAAAATTAAAGGTCCACGAGCAGATTGTAGTAAATCTACACCACAAATACCTAAGCCAAGAGATTTCGCCGCTTTTAAAGCCGCATTTTCTTCTTCGTCTGTAAGTTCAATTATATTAGCGCTTCCGCCTCTATGTAAATTAGATCTAAATTCTCCTTCTTTACCTTGACGTTTCATGGCACCAACCACTACTCCATCGACTATAAAAACACGAATATCTGCTCCTTTAGATTCCCTAATAAATTCTTGAACAATAACACGAGCTTGTAATCCATTAAAAGCTTCTATTACAGATTCTGCAGCATTATTTGTTTCTGCTAATACAACACCTAAACCTTGTGTTCCTTCTAATAATTTAATAACTAAAGGTGCACCTCCTACATATTCTATCATACTTTGCACATCTTTAGCATAGTTAGAAAACACCGTTTTTGGCATTCCTAAACCAGCTCTAGAAAGCACTTGTAAACTACGCAACTTATCTCGAGACCTTACTAAAGCTTGAGACTCTATCGCCGAAAAGACTTTCATCATTTCAAACTGCCTTACAACAGCAGTACCATAAAAAGTTACAGATGCTCCAATTCTAGGAATAATAGCGTCACATTCTAAAGTTCTTCCTTTAAAAATAACTTTTGGATTTTTTTTCTCAATAATAATATCGCACATTAATGGATCGATAACTTCTACTTCGTGCTTACGTTTTTTAGCGGCTTCAATAAGACGTTTAGTAGAGTATAAATGAATGTTTCGGGATAAAATTATTATTTTCATTGTTTTAAATTGATATATTAATACTATTCAAAAATAGTGTTATTTGATATATTTAGAATTATTTTATTTCGATATCACTTTTCTTAGTATAAGATAAGTTTTTTAAATTAACGTCTACAACAAACTTTTTAGAAAGAAATTTTCGACCAATTAAAATAGGATATTTCATTTCAGATCGAGTACTTAAAGTAAGATCAATTTTATATTTTTTTTCAAAAAGGATAACAGAGGTTTTAACAATGTATCTTTTTTGCACCATACCATTACTACTCTTTACCTTAGTTGTAGAGAAGTTTTTAAAAACTATAATCTTTTTATTATAATTTGGATGCTCTTTATCAAAAAACAAACATTTTAGTAAATTATCTTCCTCAATTACTTGGTGACAATGCATAGAAGATGTAAAAGCTCCTGTGTCTATTTTAATATCAATATCAAATAAATCAAGCGTTGGAAAATCTACTTTATCTATTCTGCCTATAATTTTTTTTGGCATTTTTACAACTTAAATTAATGCCGCAAAGTAATAAAAAACTTGGATTAAACTAATCTTGCAATCATAATTACTATCTAAAATATTTTTTAAGTATTATCTTTGGGTTAATGGATAATCCTTCGTTAGAAATACAACTAAAAACCCTACCAAATTCACCTGGTGTATACCAGTATTTTAATGCTGAAGGCACTATTATTTATGTTGGAAAGGCTAAAAATCTAAAAAAAAGAGTCTCTTCTTATTTTACTAAAACTCACGAAAACGGAAAAACGAGAGTTTTAGTTAGCAAAATAGTTAACATAAAACATATTGTTGTTGAAACCGAAACTGATGCTTTACTGTTAGAAAACAACTTAATTAAAAAGCACAAACCACGGTACAATGTTTTATTAAAAGACGACAAAACCTACCCATGGATTTGTATTAAAAACGAACGTTTTCCAAGAGTATTCCCAACACGTCGCGTAATTAAAGATGGTAGTGAATATTTTGGACCTTACACAAGTATGAAAACGGTAAAAACCTTACTAGGTTTAATTAAAGGACTCTATAAGTTACGAACTTGTAATTACAAGCTTTCTCACGAAAATGTAAATTCAGGAAAATTTAAAGTTTGCTTAGAATACCATTTAGGAAATTGTAAAGGCGCATGCGAAGCTAGAGAAACGGAAGCGAACTACCATAAAAACATAGAAGCTATAAGGGCTATTTTAAAAGGAAACTTTAAAGATTCCTTAGAACAATTCAAACTACAAATGCATTCATTTGCTGAAGAAATGTTATTTGAAGACGCCCAAAAGATTAAAGAGAAAGTTGAAGTATTAGAAAATTACCAAGCGAAATCTACCATAATAAATCCAAAAATTAGCAATGTAGATGTATTCTCGATTGTAAGCGATGAAATCTATGGCTATATTAATTTTCTTCAAATATCTTATGGTTCAATTATTCGTTCCCACACCTTAGAAATTAAAAAGAAATTAGACGAAACAGATAAACAACTACTAGAACTTGCTATTATTGAAATTCGAGCTCGTTTTAACTCAAACTCCAAAGAAATCTATGTGCCTTTTGCTGTTGAAGTTGGAGATGAAATAAAAGTAAGCCTACCTCAACTTGGAGATAAAAAGAAAATTTTAGACCTCTCTATTCGTAATGCAAAATATTACAGAATGGAACGTTTTAAGCAAGTAAAGATAACAGATCCAGATCGCCACGTCAAACGCATTATGGCACAAATGAAAAAAGATTTACTTTTAGGCGAAGAACCAAGACACATAGAATGTTTTGACAATTCTAACATACAAGGTACCAATCCTGTTGCTGCTTGCGTGGTTTTTAAAAACGGAAAACCAAGTAAAAAAGACTATAGGCATTTTAATATAAAAACGGTTGTTGGTCCAGACGATTTCGCATCAATGGAAGAAGTTGTTTATAGAAGATATAAACGCTTACTTGATGAAGATGAACCATTACCACAACTAATAATTATTGATGGTGGAAAGGGACAATTATCTTCAGCTTTAAAAAGCTTAGACGCTTTAGGCTTAAGAAACAAGATTGCAATTATAGGAATTGCAAAACGTTTAGAAGAATTATTCTATCCAGACGATCCAATTCCACTATATTTAGATAAAAAAAGCGAAACACTAAAAATTATACAACAATTAAGAAACGAAGCACACCGTTTTGGTATTGAACATCACAGAAATAAACGAAGCAAACAAGCGTTAAATACAGAAATGGAAACCATTCCTGGAATTGGCGAAAAAACAATTATAGATTTACTAAAAGTTTTTAAATCTGCTAAAAGAATTGCTAATGCAAAGCTAGACGAGCTTGAAGAGATTATAGGTGTTTCGAGAGCAGAAAAAATTTATAGTCATTATCATAAAACTGAAAACGATTAAATGAGATCATTTATCATCGCAATATTGCTATTATTCTTTTTAAATACTAACGTGTTTGCTCAAAAAGAACCATCAAAAGAGCCCAAAGTAGGATTGGTACTAAGTGGTGGTGGTGCAAAAGGCCTCGCCCACATTGGTGCCTTAAAAATTATAGATAGCTTAGGCGTACGTATCGATTATATTGCAGGAACAAGTATGGGAGCTATTATAGGATCTCTTTATGCTTCTGGATATTCTGGCAAGCAATTAGACTCTATTTTTAAAAAAGTAGACTTCGATAAAATATTAAATGACGAAATTCCAAGAGATGCAAAAACCTTTTACGAACGCGAAAACAATGAAAAATACGCTATAGTATTGCCTTTCGATCATTTCAAAATGCATCTACCTTCAGCTTTATCTAGAGGGCAAAACACTTTTAATTTATTATCTAAATTAACGTTACACGTTAATAATGTAGAAGACTTTAGTAAACTTCCTATACCATTTTTTTGCATTGCTACAAACATAGAAACAGGACAACCAGTAGTACTTGATAAAGGTAATCTTGCACAATCTGTAAAAGCCAGTGGCGCATTTCCTTCTTTATTTGAACCCGTAGCTATTAATGAACAATTACTAATAGATGGAGGTGTAACAAACAACTACCCTATAGATGAGCTACGCGCAAAAGGCATGGACATAATTATTGGTGTAGATGTACAAGACGGACTTGCTAACAGAAACGACTTATCTTCTGCTCCAGCAATATTATTTCAAATAAATAATTTTCGTACCATCAGTGATATGAAGATTAAAGCACCTAAAACGGATATTTACATTAAACCTGATATTACAAAGTTTAATGTTGTTTCGTTTGACGATGGCGCAAAAATAATTGAGAATGGAGAAATTGCAGCTAAATTAAAAGCAGAACAGCTAACTGAATTAGTAGGGAAACAAACAAAAAAAAGACCGAATTTTGTTGATCTCAAAACACCAGACAGTCTTCAAATAAATCAAATATTATTTAAAGGCTTAAGCAATTACACTATTTCTTATGCCTTAGGAAAATTAAAATTTAAACCAAACGAAAAAATAAGTTACGCGCGTTTCATTAGCGGTGCTAACAACTTAGTAGGTACAAATAATTTCGACAGTTTTACATACAAACTAGTACCATCAATTAGTAATGAGGATGTCCATGGATACGATCTACACGCAGAGCTTAAAGAAACCAATAAGACTACTTTTTTAAAGTTTGGTCTACATTACGACGGTTTGTATAAAAGTGCTCTACTGGCTAATATTACAAAAAATCAAATTCTATTTAAAAGTGACGCTGCTTCCTTAGATTTAATTGTAGGTGATAACGTAAGATATAATTTTGAATATTATATAGATAAAGGTTACTATTGGAGTGTTGGGTTGAGCTCTAGATATAACGAATTCGATAAAGGTGTCTCTGCTGCAGCTTTAATATCTAATCAAGACATAACGGCCGCAGGTGTCAACAAGTTAGACATGAAAGTCACAGATATTACCAACAAAATTTTTGTACAAACCCAATATGAAAACGATTTAACACTAAAACTTGGAGCACAGCATAAAAGCTACAAAATAACATCGGAAACTGTTTTACCAAATGCAAACCAAAATAAAACAACATTCGAGAAAAGCGATTATGTAGGTGCCTTCGCAAATTTAAGATTCGATTCTTTTGACAACAAATACTACCCTAATAGTGGTTTATACTTTAATAGTGATTTTAATCTATACCTATACTCATCAGATTACAACAAAAACTTTACTCAATTTTCAACAATAACAGCAAGTTTAGGGTATGCCCACGCATTAACCAATAAATTAAGTGCTCATGTTTCCACTGGAGCTGGAGCAAAAATTAATGGTAAAGACTATGCCTACTTAGATTTCGTCTTAGGTGGTTATGCCAACAACTTTATTAATAATTTTAAAACCTTTTATGGTTACGATTATTTGTCTATTTCTGGAGACAGTTTTATTCAAGGCACAATAAATTTAGACTACGAAGTAATTAACAAACACCACATAACATTAGCCGCAAACTTTGCTAATGTAGAAGACAACTTATTTAGCTCAGAAGATATAGATTGGTTTTCACTACCAGATTATTCTGGTTACGCTTTAGGCTATGGTATAGAAACTTTTTTAGGTCCTATAGAAGGGAAGTGTACTTACTCTCCAGAAACTAAGGAATCTTATTGGTTTTTCAATTTAGGATTTTGGTTCTAAAAATTACATTTTAATAACTCCAAAAAAATCACGATATTTGTTAATGATGAATCACTTTTGGCAAGACATATTAACCTTTTTAAAGTTTCTTATTAAAAGAAATCCAGAGTAACCTGTACTTTCCTTTTCCGCATTTAATAAAGTAAAAAGTCTAACTTAAGGCTTTAAATTTTTAACTCAAAAACTTAAAAAATGCCATTTTATCACAAATTAGGAAACATCCCACATAAAAGACACACACAATTTAGAAAAGAAGATGGGTCTTTATATTCCGAACAGCTTTTTGGAACCATAGGTTTCGATGGTATGAGCACAAACTCTTACCACGAACAACGTCCAACACAAGTAAAAAAAATTAAAAAACAATACAGTGTTGCGCCTAAAATCGCAAAGAAAAATCACATACAATCTTATCGTTTTAGAGGTTTTCAAGTCAAACCAGAAAACGATTATTTAGAAAGCAGAAAAGCCGTTTTAACAAATAGCGATTGTACAATAATTCTATCTGCACCAAAGCATTCTACAACAGACTATTTTTATAAAAACTCTGATGCAGACGAAATGATTTTCATCCACAAAGGTTCTGGAAAACTAAGAACACATCTTGGTAATCTAGATTTTAAATATGGAGATTATTTAATAATTCCTCGAGGTATAATTTATAAAATAGACTTCGATACCGAAGATAACAGACTCTTTATTGTAGAATCTCGCAGACCAATTTACACACCAAAACGTTATAGAAATCATTTTGGACAACTACTAGAACATTCGCCATTTTGCGAACGCGACATCCGCAGACCATACGAACTAGAAACCAATAACGAATCTGGAGATTTTTTAATGAAAGTTAAAAAACAAGGTGACATTTTCGATATGGTTTACGCCTCACACCCTTTCGATGTTGTGGGCTACGATGGTTACAATTACCCATACGCATTATCAATTCACGATTTCGAACCCATTACAGGTCGCATTCACCAACCGCCACCAGTACACCAAACCTTCGAAACAGATGCCTTTGTAATCTGTAGTTTTGTACCACGTATGTACGATTATCATCCGCAAAGTATTCCAGCACCATACAACCACAGTAATATAGATAGCGACGAAGTATTATACTACGTAGATGGCGATTTCATGAGCCGTAACGATATAGACCAAGGTCACATTTCACTGCATCCAGCAGGTATTCCACACGGTCCACACCCAGGAACAGCAGAGAAAAGTATAGGTAAAACCAAAACCGAAGAATTAGCAGTCATGGTAGACACTTTCAAGCCTTTAATGGTTACAGAAGAAGCCATGAAAATTGCGGATGAAGATTACCACAAATCCTGGTTAGATCATTAGAAGCTATTTCCTGCTTTATATTATATCTTTTTTGAGAAAAACAAAAAAAGGATGCCGTTTCAACTGCGAAGCAATCACTAAACTCCATATAAATAAGAGTCTTGTGAAGTAATCAGGGCTAAAATACTTGTAAGGTAATAGTAAAAACAATATAACAATACCAACTTATTAAGCTGGTTCTCTTTCAAACGAAAGAATAAGACATAAATATTATGAGTAAAAAAGAAGTAAAATCAGTAAACTACGGTTTAGAAAAAATATTTGAAGGTGCACAAGATTTCCTTCCACTTTTAGGAACAGACTACGTAGAATTCTACGTTGGTAATGCCAAACAAGCAGCACACTTTTACAAAACAGCATTTGGTTTTCAATCTTATGCCTATAAAGGATTAGAAACAGGATCTAGAGACTCTGTTAGTTATGTATTAAAACAAGACAAAATCCGTTTAGTTTTAACAACACCATTAAACAGTAAATCTGAAATCAACAACCACATTGTAAAGCATGGAGATGGCGTAAAAGTTGTAGCTCTTTGGGTAGATGATGCGAGGAAATCTTACGAAGAAACTACAAAACGTGGTGCTAAATCTTACATGGAACCAACCGTAGAAAAAGACGAATTTGGAGAAGTAGTAAGAGCAGGAATCTATACTTATGGAGAAACTGTACACATGTTTGTAGAACGCAAAAACTATACTGGAACATTTATGCCAGGATTTCAAGCATGGGAAAGCGATTACAATCCAGAACCAGTAGGTTTAAAATATATCGACCATATGGTTGGTAATGTTGGTTGGGGACAAATGAACGAGTGGGTAAAATGGTACGAAGATGTTATGGGCTTTGTAAACTTTTTATCTTTCGACGACAAACAAATTCACACAGAATACTCTGCTCTTATGAGTAAAGTAATGAGTAATGGAAATGGTCGTATTAAATTCCCAATAAACGAACCAGCTAAAGCTGCTAAAAGATCGCAAATTGAAGAATACTTAGACTTTTACGAAGGTTCAGGAGTGCAGCATATTGCAGTTGCAACAGACGATATTATTAAAACAGTATCACAATTAAAAGCTAGAGGAATAGAATTTTTACCACCTCCACCACAAGCTTACTACGATGATATTCCTAACCGTTTAGGTGAGCACATGGATATGATGAAAGAAGACATTAACGAACTTCAAAAACTATCAATTATGATAGATGCAGACGAAGAAGGTTACTTGCTTCAAATTTTCACAAAACCAGTAGAAGATAGACCAACGTTATTCTTCGAAATAATACAACGTATGGGAGCACAAGGTTTTGGAGCAGGAAACTTTAAAGCATTGTTCGAATCTATTGAGCGAGAGCAAGAAAAAAGAGGAACACTGTAAAACACAATATTTTAAATTATAAATAAAAAATACCATCTATTCTATAGATGGTATTTTTTTGTTTTATATTTTTGGAATAGTAATTGTAATCTTAAGTTTATAAAGCAATAAGTGCTTTAAATTAAAGTTCATTACAATAACTCTAAAACTATGAAAAAACTACTTCTAATAATATTCGCCATTACTTCTTTAAACATTACTTCTGCTCAAGAAAGCGCCTTTAAAGATGGCGAATGGTTTAAATTCAAAATGAGCTATAGTAATTTCTTCAAAGCCGGAAATGCTACATTAACAGTTAAAGAAACAGAACTTGATGAAAAACCTGTTTTTCACGTAGTAGGAAAAGGATGGACAACCGGAATGATTAAATGGTTTTTTAAAGTTAAAGACCGTTACGAAAGCTATATAGATGTAGAAAAAATTATTCCATACAAATTTATAAGAAACATAGACGAAGGCGGACATAAAAAAAATATTGAAATAGATTTCGATCACAATAATAAAACCGCATTTGTACACAACAAAAAACACAATACAAAAAAAACCATTGCCACAAAGCCTAATGTACAAGACATGGTTTCTATGTATTATTATTTAAGAAACAATATCAATATATCAACATTAAAACCTGGTGACGAAATTAAAACAGACATGTTTTTTGATGAAGAAAATTATGGTTTCAAACTTAAATATTTAGGAGAAGAAACTATAACTACAGATTTCGGAAAAATTGAAGCTTTAAAATTTAGACCATACGTTATGGCTGGCCGTGTGTTTAAAGAAGAAGAAAGTTTATCGCTTTGGGTTTCAAAAGATAAAAATAAAGTACCTTTACGTATTAAGGCCGATTTAGCGGTTGGCTCTCTAAGAGCAGACCTTGAGGCTTTTAAAGGACTAAAACACCCATTTAAAATTGTAGTAGATAATTAAATGAATATAGATCAAAAAATAACCGACCAACTTAGAGATAAATACGAATCACTAGACCAAAATGTAAACACACATTTAGAAGGTTTATTACATAGTAAGCCAATAGATTATTGGGATTACATACAAACAGATGCACTTCTAAACCTACAAGTACAACGTACCGTATTTCCAGACGAAATGGTATTTTTAATGTACCACCAAGTAAATGAATTATTATTCAAAATGATTCTTTGGGAAATAGACCAAGTAGCAAAAAAAGAAGACGTTTCTGCTGCTTTTTTCGAAGATAAACTTATGCGTATTAGTCGTTATTTCGATATGCTAACCTCTTCTTTCAATGTTATGAAAGACGGAATGGATGTTGAGCAATACAACAAGTTTAGACACACGCTAACACCAGCAAGTGGCTTCCAAAGCGCACAGTACAGAAAAATTGAATTTGCCTCTACAGAACTTATTAATCTAATCGATAACCGTTTCAGAAAAACTATAGACCGAAACACACCTTTCGAGCATGCTTTTGAGCATTTATATTGGCAAGCTGCAGGAAAAGATTATAAAACTGGAAAAAAAACATATACATTAACAGTTTTCGAAGAGAAATACAAAGACGAATTTATTAGATTTGCTGAGTTTACTAACACACATAACTTATGGACAATTTTTAAAAAATTACCACAAGCTGTTAGAGACGATCAAGATTTAATTAAAGCAATGCGTCATTACGATTATACGGTAAATATTACTTGGGTAATGGCACATTATAACACAGCAAACCACTATCTTAACATTGGTGGTAAAGCAGTAGAAGCAACAGGAGGAAGCGAATGGGTAAAATATATGCATCCAAAGTATCAAAGAAGAATCTTTTTTCCAGATCTATGGAGTCAACAGGAATTAGAAGATTGGGGAAAAAATGTTTAATAGCATCTTTATGCTTTATTTCTATATTAAGCTGTAAGAAGGAGGTCGAAAATAACGACATGCTAAAAACGGCATTAATTGAAGAACCAAAAGAAACTTATGAATTTGGGTTTAACTTAAAAGATTTTATTGTAAAAAAAGATACAGTTAAAAGTGGCGACACTTTTGGCACTATTCTTCAAAACAACAACATTAGTTATCCCAAAATATTTGAAATTGTTGAAGCTTCAAAAGACACCTTTAACGTTGCAAGAAACCTTCGCCCAGGGAAACCTTACACATTGTTATGCGATAATGATTCACTTCAAACACCAAAATGCTTCATCTATCAACCTACAAAAGAACGTTATGTAGTAATAGATTTTCAAGACTCTATAAAAGCCTACACAAGCTACAAACCCATTAAATACGTTGAAAAAACAGCGACAGGAGTTATTACATCTAATATTTCTCAATCTATGGAAGATGAAGGTAAACCATATATGTTAGCCTTAAAAATGAGTGATATTTATGCGTGGACAATAGACTTTTCAAGACTTCAAAAAAACGATAAATTTAAAGTTATTTATACTGAAAAATATATAGACGATTCTATTTACGCTGGAATTCAAGAGGTAAAAGCAGCTTATTTCGAACATAACAAAGAACCTTTTTATGCTTTTGAATTTGAAACAGATTCTGTTTTAGGTATTCGCGATTATTTTAGTGATGAAGCAAAAAATCTTCGCCGAGCATTTTTAAAGTCACCAGTAAGTTTCAGTCGTATTTCATCTAGATATAATTTACGTCGACGTATTGCTCTTTATGGTAATCGCATAAGACCTCATACAGGCACCGATTTTGCTGCAAAAAAAGGGACACCAATTATGTCTACTGCAAACGGAACCGTTGTAAAATCTAAATATAGTAGAAGTGCTGGTAATTATGTAGAGGTAAAACATAATAGCATATACAGTACTAAGTATTTTCACATGTCAAAACGTAAAGCAAAAGTTGGCGATTTTGTAAAGCAAGGTGAAGTTATAGGTTACGTAGGAAGTACAGGGAATTCTACTGGTCCACATGTTTGCTATCGATTCTGGAAAGACGGAAGAGAAGTCGATCCATTTAAACAAAAACTTCCCGAAGCTAAACCAATTTCAGATAGCTTAAAAATTAAATTTTTAGAATATATCAAGCCGTTAAAATCTCAATTACAATTGCTTGATTACACTAAACAACTTGACACTTTAAACACCCAACTTCAAGAAAACAAACTAACTATATAGAAAACAAAAAAAATGGCATTATCGACAATTAACCCAACTACAACATCTGCGTGGAAAGCGTTACAAAATCATTTTGACACCGTTAATGAATTAGATATAAAAGACTTATTTTCTAAAAATAAAAATAGAGCAGATAAGTTTAATGTGAGTTGGGAAGATTTCTATGTGGATTTTTCTAAAAACCGAATCACAGAGAACACTTTTAAACTTCTTTTAGACCTTGCGAAAGAGGTTAAACTTAAAGAAGCTATTACCTCTTACTACTCAGGAGACATTATTAACAAAACTGAGAATAGAGCTGTTTTACACACAGCTTTACGTGGTAAAGAAAGCGATACCGTATTAGTAGACGGCAAAAATGTTATGCCAGAAATTTTTACTGTTAAAGCTAAAATGGAAACCTTTACCAATGCTATCGTAAAAGGATATAAAAAAGGATATACCGATAAAATATTTACCGATGTTGTAAATATTGGAATTGGAGGAAGCGATTTAGGGCCTGCAATGGTAGTGGAATCTTTACAATTTTACAAAAACAACTTAAATACTCATTTTGTTAGCAACATAGATGGCGATCATGTTAGTGAAGTATTGAAAAAATTAAACCCTGAAACTACGCTTTTTGTTATTGTTTCAAAAACATTTACAACACAAGAAACCTTAACTAATGCTACTACAATTCGTAAATGGTTTCTTAAACATGCTAAACAAGAAGATGTTGCAAAACACTTTGTAGCAGTTTCAACAAACACACAAAAAGTAAAAGCTTTTGGCATAAACGAAAACAATATTTTCCCAATGTGGAATTGGGTTGGTGGACGTTTTTCTCTATGGAGTGCTGTTGGCTTAACAATAAGTCTTGCTGTTGGCTTCGATAATTTCAACAAACTGTTAAAAGGAGCAAACGCTATGGACCTTCATTTTAAAAATGAAGAGTTTGATAATAATATTCCAGTAGTTCTAGCTTTAATAAGCGTTTGGTACAACAACTTTTTTGGAGCCGAAAGCGAAGCTGTAATAGCTTACTCGCAATATCTAAATCAATTTGCCACCTACTTACAACAAGGTGTCATGGAAAGTAATGGTAAATCTATTGACAGAAATGGAAATAAAGTAAATTACCAAACTGGAACTCTAATTTGGGGAGAACCAGGCACAAACTCTCAACACGCCTTTTTTCAGCTTATTCATCAAGGCACTAAATTAATTCCAGCAGATTTTATTGGTTTTGCTAAAAGTCTTCACAGTAATCAAGACCACCAAGACAAGCTAATTTCTAATTATATAGCTCAAACTGAAGCACTATTAAACGGTAAAACAGAAGTAGAAGTCTTAAAAGAATTAAAAACACAAAACTTATCAGATGCTGAAATAAAGGAATTATTACCTTTTAAAGTTTTTGAAGGTAACAAACCTACTAATTCGATCTTCATTAAGAAATTAACTCCTGAAAGCTTAGGAAAACTAATAGCAATGTACGAACACAAGATATTTGTACAAGGGATTATCTGGAATATTTATAGTTACGACCAATTTGGTGTAGAACTTGGGAAGCAATTAGCGAGTACAATTCTAGAAGATATTCAATCTGGTAATTTTAAGAATCATGATGCTTCTACTCGAAATATTTTAGAATTCTTCAAAAAATTTAGATAATATCTATTAAAAATTCAAGTAAGGTGTTTGTTTTTTTAACATCTAAAAATCAGGTATTTACACAAATATTAACATTCTTAAAATTTGTTAACATTAAGTTAATGCCAAAGCATTTATTATGCGTATTTTTGCCGAAAATTAAAAAAATAAACTTTAATTCCACAAAATGAAACACACAATTAAAATGTTGTTTTTTGCAGTAGCTCTACTAAGTTCTGCAATCACTATGGCTCAAAGTACTATTACAGGTAATGTATTTGATGCCGAAATTAACGGTCCTTTACCTGGAGCGAATATTTTAGAAAAAGGTACTAATAATGGTACAACAACAGACTTTGACGGAAATTTCACTCTAAAAACACAGTCTAAATCTGGTGAGATTGTTATTACATTTGTTGGTTACAACGCAATTACTGTAGCTTTTAATGGTAACACAAACATTGGAACAAAACAATTAGCTTCTGATACTTCTTTAGACGAGGTAGTAATTATTGGTTCTGGAGTTATTGATTTAGCTGAAGACAGAAAAACACCTGTTGCTGTTAGTACTATTAAAGCTTCAGAAATTCAACAAAAAGCTGGAAACTGGGATTTACCAGAAGTATTAAAATCTACTCCTTCTATACAAAACCTTAAATCTGGTGGTTTTGGTGATGGCCAAATGTTTATTCGTGGTTTCGACCAAACAAACACAGCGTTCTTATTAAACGGACAGCCAATTAACGGTATGGAAGATGGTAAAATGTACTGGTCTAACTGGTCTGGTGTAATGGATGTTGCTAATGCAATTCAAGTACAACGTGGTTTAGGAGCTTCAAAATTAGCGATTTCTTCAGTTGGTGGTACAGTAAATATTGTTACTAAAACTATCGATAGAAAAGAAGGTGGTTTTGTACAACAAATGATAGGTAATGATAATTACACTAAGACTACAGCATACTACTCTACAGGAGTAAATGAAAAAGGATGGTCTTTCTCTGGATTATTAGGTCACTGGCAAGGCGATGGTTATGTTAACAATACAGATGGTGAAGGACAAACGTATTTCTTTTCTGTTGGTTACCAACCAAATGAAAGCCATTCATTAAACTTCTTATTAACAGGAGCTCCACAATCTCATGCAGCAGCAGGAAGTGGATCTATAGGATCATTTATAGAAAATGGAAGAAAATATAACTCTTGGAATTTTAGTGGAGTAAACAGTACTAACACATTAAATGGAGGTGAATATCCAGGAGGAAGAAATATTTATCACAAACCAGTAGCTAATATTAGCTGGGATTGGACAATTAATGATAAATCTGAATTATCTACTGTGCTTTACGGTTCAATGGGTCGTGGTAGTTTTGCACAGGCAAGAACTTCTGGAGATCAAGTAACCTATGCAAGAGGATCTAACAACAACCACGATTGGTTCGGTTTAGTAACTAATTATAACAGTCAATTATCTGAAACTTTAAACTTTAATGTTGGTGCAGATGTACGTTTATACAATGGTTTTCACTTTAGAGATGTAAGAGAATTTATTACTGTAGATTCTGTAAGTAATACTTCTGGTTATTCAGGATCTTACGAATTAACAGATTCTTTTGGAGGAGTAAGCCCATGGGATGTATTCTTTAACCCAAACAACGATCATTCACAACGTTTTGGTTATGATTACGAAGAGCAAATTAACTATGCTGGTGTATTTGGTCAATTAGAATATTCTAAAGATCAGTTATCTGCATTTTTTCAAGGAGCAATTTCAAACCAATCTCACGTAAGAACAGAATTCTTAAATACAGAATTTGAAGGAGTATCTGAAGAATCTGATAAAGTAAATAATCTTGGATATAACTTAAAAGCAGGTGCTGCTTATGAGTTAAACGAAACACATAAAGTATTTGTTAACGCTGGTTACTATTCTCGTCAACCTTTCCATGATACTTTATTTCAAGATAACAGAGGAGGAAACACATTATTAGATCCTGAATCTGAAAATGAAAAAATTACAGGTTTTGAAGCTGGTTACCAATTTAATGGTGGTAGAAAAATCTCTGCAAACTTAAACGTATACCATACTACTTGGGATAACGTAACTAAATATAATAGTAACGGAGAAACTGGTGATGATTTCTTAAGTTTCCAAACATTAGGTGTGAAGCAAGTTCATTATGGTGTGGAATTAGAAGTTAATACACGTCCTTTAGATAACGTAAAACTTAACGGATTTATATCTTTAGGTGAATGGCAGTTTAAAGACAATGCAACACAAAGAACATTTGATAACGACGGAAGTCAAGTAGGTGCTGATGAAGAGATTGTTATTGATGGTTTCAATGTTGGTGGTGCTGCACAAGTAACTGCTGGTATTAATGGTAGCTACGAATTTTTACCAAGATTTAGTATTGATGGTGGATGGAATTGGTATAACGATGCATTCTCTACAGGTTCATTAGGAGCTGCACCATTATCTATGCCTTCTTACGATACAGTTGATACAGGATTATCTTACAAAATGTTAGTTGGTGAGAATAAAACAAACTCAGTACAGTTTAGATTAAACGTAAGTAACGTTTTTGACGAAGTTTATTTAGAGTCTGTAAATGGAACTACTGCTGCTTCATCAATTGAATCAGAAAACTACAAAGGAATAAACAAATCTAACACAGGTAGATTTGGTTACGGAAGAACTTGGAATACAAGTATCCGTTTTAATTTCTAAATTTAGTTTAGATAAAAAACGAAAGCCGCTTCTTAACGAAGCGGTTTTTTTATGCCTTAATTATTACTACATTTGTTTTATAACTAATTAAAATACTTACTATGATTAAAATGTTGCACTCATACTGGGCTTATCTTGTTTTTTTAATGATGATAATTGCCACAGTAAATGCTCTAGTTAAACACTTTGGAAAGAAAGAATACGAACCTAAAGATTTTAGAATTGCACTATTTACACTTATAGTATCGCATATTCAATTACTTATAGGTATTGTATTATGGTTCTCGCAAGATTATTTTGGAGAGCTATCTGTAGGAGAAGTTATGGGAAATTCAGCATTAAGATCTAACGCTATTGAGCATCCTTTAGCAATGATTCTTGCAGTAGCATTTATTACTATTGGTTATTCTAAACATAAAAAGAAGTTAACCTCAGCAGGCAAACTAAAGCCTTTAGCTATATTTTACACACTAGCACTAATTTTAGTTTTAGCAAAAATTCCTTGGAGTATTTGGTTCTAAAAATAAATTCAACAAAACAAAAAAAATA
>NZ_LIQH01000018.1 GCF_001418085.1 Lacinutrix algicola | reverse complement strand
TTGGCTTTTTTTTGTTTTAATGTGTAGTAATTAACTTTTCTGTATATTTTTAGCCTCAATACTTAAAGTAGCATGTGGAACTAATTCTAGGCGCTTAGGATTAATTAATTTCCCTGTAACTCTACATACACCATAACTTTTATTTTCTACTCTTATAAGTGCATTTTTAAGATCACGAATAAATTTTTCTTGTCTAATTGCTAAAGCAGAATTAGATTCTTTACTGTTAACAGCACTACCTTCATCAAAGGCTTTAAATTGAGGCGAAGTATCTTCTGTCCCATTTGTATGGTCATTCATATACGCACTCTTAATAAGCTCTAAATCACGTTTAGCGTGATCTATTTTATCTAAAATTATAGTTTTAAATCTTTCTAATTCGCTATCCGAATATCTAACTGTATTTTCTATTGCCATAACATTAATTTTTTGTGATAAATAATTTGGTCTCTATAGCATCAAACGCAATATCTATACCATTATTTAACTGTTCTACAACCTCAAGACTATCTGTTAATGTTTCAGCCTTGATATATTCTAAATTCGTTTCTATTGCTTTTGTAATATCATCATGCTTTTGAATTTGAATAGATATACGATCTGTAACTTCAAAACCTGAATCTTTACGTAAATTCTGAATACGGTTTACAAGCTCACGAGCAATACCTTCTTCGCGTAAACCTTCAGAAATTGTTACATCTAAAGCAACTGTTAATGCTCCTTCACTAGCTACAAGCCATCCTTCAATATCTTGAGAAGTAATATCTACATCACTACGTTCTAAAGTAATATTTTTTCCATTACACTCGACATCGATAGTACCATTTTGTTCGATACTTTTAATATCATCCGAAGTCATTTTCTGTATCTCACTAGCAATCAACTTCATGTCTTTACCAAAACGTGGTCCTAAAGCTTTAAAATTAGGCTTAATCTGTTTTACTAAAATATCTGCAGCATCTTCTAAAAGCTCTACACTCTTAATATTTACTTCACTTTTAATTAAATCTGCAACTGCTAAAATTTCTTCTTTTTGTTCTTCTGAACTCACAGGAATCATAATTTTTTGCAATGGCTGACGCACTTTAATTTTTTCTTTAGCTCGTAATGATAATACTAAAGAGCAAATTGTTTGTGCTGCTTCCATTTTACGCTCTAAGGCTTTATCGATAAAGCGCTCATCACTTTTTGGAAACTCTGCCAAATGTACACTTTCAAAGTTTTCAGAATGTGTTGTATTTGTTAAGTCTAAGTAAAGTTTGTCCATAAAAAATGGTGCAATTGGTGCTCCCAGTTTCGCTATGGTTAACATACAAGTGTATAACGTTTGGTAAGCCGATATCTTATCTTGTTGATAATCGCCTTTCCAGAAACGTCTTCTACTTAAACGTACGTACCAGTTACTTAAGTAATCTTGAGTAAAATTAGAAATAGCACGAGCCGCTTTTGTTGGTTCGTATTCTGCATAATACTCGTCTACTCTTTGAATTAATGTGTTTAACTCAGAAAGTATCCATCTATCAATTTCTGGTCTATCTTCTAATGCAATATCTGCTTCAGAATACGTAAACTTATCAATATTTGTATAGAGTTGAAAGAAAGAATACGTGTTATAAAGTGTTCCGAAAAACTTACGCTTTACCTCTTCTATTCCTTCTAAATCGAATTTTAAATTATCCCATGGATTTGCATTTGAAATCATATACCAACGTGTAGCATCTGCTCCGTAAGTGTCAAGAGTTTCAAATGGATCTGTTGCATTACCTAAACGTTTAGACATTTTCTGTCCATTTTTATCTAACACTAATCCGTTAGACACCACGTTTTTGTAAGCTACAGAATCGAAAACCATAGTTGCAATAGCGTGAAGCGTATAAAACCATCCTCGTGTTTGGTCTACTCCTTCTGCAATAAAATCGGCTGGAAAAGCTTTGTTTTCGTCAATTTTATCTTTATTCTCAAATGGATAATGCCATTGTGCATAAGGCATAGAACCAGAATCGAACCAAACATCTATTAAATCGCTTTCACGTTTCATTGGTTGTCCGCTTGCCGATACTAATACAATTTCATCAACAATGTTTTTATGTAAATCTATTTTCGCATAATTTTCTTCAGAATTGTTTCCAACTTCAAAATCTGCAAAAATATCTTCAGCTAAAACACCAGCTGAAACTGCTTTCTTCATTTCTGCTTTTAGTTCTTCAACAGAACCAATACAAATTTCCTCTTTACCATCTTCTGTTCTCCAGATTGGTAATGGAATTCCCCAATAACGAGATCGAGATAAATTCCAATCGTTTGCGTTTGCTAACCAGTTACCAAAACGTCCTGTTCCTGTAGACTCAGGTTTCCAGTTAATGCTTGTATTTAACTCGTGCATTCTACCTTTTACATCAGTAACTTTAATAAACCAAGAATCTAATGGGTAATAAAGGATCGGTTTATCTGTACGCCAACAATGTGGGTAACTGTGCTTATATTTTTCAACCTTAAAGGCCTTGTTTTCTTCTTTTAACTTAATCGCCAATTCAACGTCTATTGAACGTTCTGGTGCTTCACCATCTGCATAATATTCGTTCTTAACATACTTACCACCAAACTCTTTCATCTCTGGTCTAAAACGACCTTGTAAATCTACAAGTGGTACTAAATTATCATTCTCGTCTTTTACTAAAAGTGGCGGAATTTCTGGTGTTGCTTGTTTTGCAACCAAAGCATCATCTGCTCCAAAAGTTGGTGCTGTATGTACTATTCCTGTACCATCTTCAGTCGTAACAAAATCTCCTGCGATTACTCTAAAAGCATTTTCAGGGTTATCGTTTGGTAAAGCGTATGGCAATAATTGTTCGTATTTAATACCAACAAGGTCCTTTCCTAAAAATTCTTTTACAACAAAATATGGTATTTTCTTATCTCCATCTTTATATTCTAAAAGTGCCGGTTTATCTTCAACTCTTTTAAACTTTCCGTCAAACTGTTTGTTTACTAATGCTTTTGCCAAAATTACATTCATAGGTTTGAATGTGTATTGGTTATAAGTTTCAACTAAAACATAATCAATTTTTGGTCCAACAGTTAATGCTGTATTACTTGGCAATGTCCAAGGTGTTGTAGTCCATGCAGTAAAATGGATATCGCCTTCGTTCTGTAAAAAATCTGGCAATGTACTTTCTATAGCTTTAAACTGAGCAACAATAGTTGTATCTGTTACATCTTGGTAAGCACCTGGCTGATTAACCTCGTGAGAACTTAAACCGGTTCCTGCTTTTGGTGAATAAGGCTGAATAGTATAGCCTTTATAAATTAGTTTTTTAGTGTATATTTCTTTTAATAACCACCAAACTGTTTCCATGTATTTAGGCTCGTAAGTAATATATGGATCTTCCATATCTACCCAATAACCCATTTTTTGCGTTAGGTTATTCCAAACATCGGTATAACGCATTACTGCTTTACGGCAAGCTGCATTATAATCTTCAACAGAAATAGTTTTACCAATATCTTCTTTGGTAATACCTAATTCTTTCTCTACACCTAATTCTATTGGTAGTCCATGTGTATCCCAACCAGCTTTACGCTTAACTTGGTAACCTTTCATGGTTTTATAACGTGGAAAAATATCTTTAATGGAACGTGCTAATACGTGGTGCACTCCTGGTAAACCATTTGCACTTGGTGGACCTTCGAAAAACACATAAGGTTCTGCGTTTTCTCTTGTAGTTACACTTTTTTCAAAAATGTTGTTTTCTTGCCAGTATGCTAAAATTTCTTCTGCAATGTTTGGTAAGTTAAGTCCTTTATATTCAGGGAATCCTGCGCTCATTTTTTCTAATTTCTTCAGTTCGTAATATCTTCTTATAAAATCAGGTTTAATAAAGCAATAGAAGCTATTATTGCTAATCGTCAAATTACTAAGCATTTGACCTGTTTCTAATAAGAAAAGCGAAATTAAGGAATTTTAGTAAAAAAGAGGTTATAATTAATTAACAGAAATACGCTTCAAATCATTTAATCTTCAACAAAAATTTCATCGTCACACAAATCATTATAAAATTCAACAATTTTTATAGCTCTTTTTTTGTGTATTTTTCGCTGTTTATTTTACTAACCAAACTCGGGCAGTCTTCGAAGAATTTAGTTGCTTCCTTGTTATAAAAACCATTATTAAGTTTAGTAATTAACTCTTGCTCTGGCTTTTTTATATAATAATGGTTTTTATTTTTTTTAGACACCTCTATATAAGAGCCTCCAAACTTATCGTCATTTGAAAATAACTCTCTTGTAATATAACGATAATAATCAATTGTTTTATAAAGGTTTACATTCCCTTTTTCAATGACTTCTAGTAATAATGGATAAGACAAATCTGCTTTTAAATATTGATACTCACACATTACATCTTTATCAAAACCGTGAAATGTTATAGCTTTTACCATGATATCCTTCCATTCATCAGGATCGTCTTCTAAGGTTAATCTAAACAGTATTATCCAATTATCTTTAATACTTGCGTACCCTTTTAATGATGTTCCATCTCTAAAAAACAAGGTTGCTTCTTGGTCTTGGGCAAGTGCTAAGTTTAGCGTTAAAAAAGACAGTATAAAAAAGAGTTTATTCATAATTCTTATTTAATAAACAATAATAAGAAATATGTTTTTAGCTATTAATACTATTACATAAAAAAAGTTTCAGTTAAACCTGAAGCTTTTTTATACTACATTAAAATATCGATTTAATTAGAATTAATTATAGCTTTTTTAGTAATAACAAAATTTGTAGACTTTATATTAAAAATATAAGTTCCTGTTTGTAATTGTATTGGAATTTCAATTCTATTAATTGAAGTATTAACCTCTTGTTCTAATACTATTTGACCTAGCATATTTATTACCTGGACAGTATTTATCTCCTTGTTTGAAGGATTAGAAATTGTTAAAACTGAATTGTTTTTTACAAATACGGTTAAATTATTATTCTCTTCAAATTCATCGGTTGACAAACTCGTAGGATCTTGTGTAAACACAATACTAAATCGATTTGTAATTTCTCCTAAATCTACAGTTGTTGTATACTTAGCTTCTCTAAGATTATGATATGTACTATCGTCTTTTAAGTAAATGTCTAATAATGGATCTACATTTTCTAAAGCATCTATACCTATTTCTATAATACCTCCATTTACAGTTTTAACTGTTAGTGGTAGCGCTGTTGTAGGTAGGGTTTCATTTGTTCCTTGTATTAAGAATTTATCATTTGCAAATTCCCAATACATATCTTCACTATTACTTTCGTTTATTTTTCCATCGTATCCCCAATTATAGTCGATAGTAGCATTCTCGTCAATAGTTAAAAGAATTTGTCTATTATAAGTTTCTGGTGATTTAAAGCCAAATCTAAACTTAGGTCTTAGATCTTCTATAGCAGAATCGTTGTTAGTATTGGTAGAGTTATTAGTGTTGTTTTTAAAAAACCATGAATTTATATTTCCTGTTTCTTTAACAAAAACTCTTTGATCATTTTCAAATTTAATATCTCCAGAACTTGAGCCCTCTACAAAGAAACCTTGACTTACAGGTACGTAACGTTGTGGTGTTTTTATACCAGTCCCTCCCGATCCATCTGTTCCTCCTGTTGTATAGTCATGCTGTATTGCAGGAACTCCTCCAGAGAGATTATAAACTCCATAACCGCCTTGATACTCTAAGGTATTATGTGTTCCTCCTGCAAAATGCTCCCAGAAATAAAGTACTCCTGTAAGGTTAAGGTTATCTAAAATAAAAGCATTAGCGTCTATTGCTGAAGCGTATGGATTACCAACTAAATAAGTATTATTTGCACTTATTGGCAATAATATAGTAGCATTATTTGGCTTACCTGTAAAAGTATAATTTTGCTCATTTGAAACTGCTCCAGTTCCTGGTCCTTTCATAGAATAACCTTCTCCTGCTTTTAAACTACCAGTTTCAAGTACATGCTCCCAATTATAGTAGTCTGTTGCAAGATTACCATATTTCCATAACCAGTAACGAGCTGTTTTAATAGGAGAACTAGTATTATCACCATTATAACCACCAACAAAATCAATTGGTACTGGATTATTAGAATCTGTTCCATCCATCATTACACTCTCTATAGTATAACTTTCGTTTCCATCGACTGTTGTATCTGGATTGCTAGAATGTACTGGAGATGAAAAATAATTATAAGTATACAAGTTTTCTGTTCCTTGCTGGTCTCTTTCTAGTTTACCATTAGTACCAACTATTAAATCGCTCTCGTTTGTTTGAATTAATTGAGATTCGTTTTCTAAATCTATAAACCCATTTAATTCTAAATACCAAGTGTTTTTAAGTTCATTATCTGCGATTTCTAGTTCTTGATTTGCATCAACAAACAAACCTAATGTTGTATGATTTACAGCAGTATTTACATTGTTTTTTATATTTACAATAGACCAATCTTTATTGTTTACTTCATCTGTAATATCCCAAACATTACCATGAAGCCATGTTGCTGTTGTTGACCAATTTCCATCTGCTATTGTTTGATAAGGCATTGGAGCTGTTTGCTCTTGAACGCTTGTGATATTATGAAGTTCTAAGTTATTATTATTTTCGGAATAATCAGATGTTGTATTACTAATTATGTTAGACATTGGGTAATATCCTTTTAAACGACTCCATAATACCTTTTCTGAAGTACTAAAATCTTGAATATCTTTTGGTATAACAGTACCTCTTAAAACTCCTGAGTTATTCTCAATTTCTTGATATACCATTTGTTTTATTTGATCGTTTGTTAATGCAGAATCAAAAATTCTAACTTCATCAATATCTCCTTTAAAATGACCAAAACCAGCTGTGCTTGTATTTGTTGGATATCGTCCTATTGTAAATCCTCTTTGTGAATAAATATGAGGAGTTCCATTAAAATTTTTAGTTAAAAGTTCAGAATTTAATCTTGAATCTGTTGTTGTACCAACCAATTCTCCATTTAAATACAATTTAACTGTTTGGTCTGAAGAATTAAATACTCCTGTTAAATGATACCATAGATCATTTTCTAATTTAATACCTAATGACGAATCTGGTTGAACCTGTATATTAGAAGGATAGTTACTAGAAGCTGTTACTTGATCTTGAGTAATAACATAAAAAGCAGGTGTCCTACCATTAGTTACGTATAACCTCATATTTTCCTGACCTGCAACACTATATAAATTTGGAAGGTTCCCACTTGAAGTATGACCAATTTTTACCCATCCCATAACTGTTCCTGCTGTCCAGTTTTCTATGTAAGGTGCTGTATCTAAATAATCATCTATTCCATCGAAATCGATAGTTGCTGAAGATGGTGGATTAACATTAAAAACATCTCTATAATCTAAATCACCAACTGTAAATAAATCTCCATCTGCATCTGGTAAAACTGTTAAATTAGTTGGATCATCTATCTCATCGTTATAATCTAAATCATTAACATTAGATCCTTCAAAAGAATCATCTAAACCATCTAAATCTGTATCTACACCACTTGCTACATTAGCCATTCCGTTTTCTTCAATATCCAACATTTGATCGTTGTCTGAATCTAAATCTAAATAGTCTGGAGTACCATCTCCATCTGTATCTTCTATGTTTACAAAGCCTTCTCCATAATTATCGTCAACTCCATCATTATTTGCATCTATCATTGATGCACCATTACCACTTGGAGCAATATAACCTATTGTTGTTTGAGCTTCTACATTATCTGGAATACCGTCATTATCACTATCTATGTCAATAAAATCTGGGATATTATCTCCATCTAAATCATTACTACAATTTAAGCCATAACCCGTTGCATACAAAAATGTAGGTCCTTGAACTTTTTGTGTAACCTTAACAGTATTTGTTGCAGACGAATTCCATGTTATTGTATTAAACTGTGGATGAGATGGGTCTATAATTAAATCTTCTAATATTGAAGTTGCTGTACGTTTTCCCTGAATAGAAACTTCTCCGTTTGGAGATATAAAAATTCTTAATGAAATGAATAACGGATTACTATTATTATAATTTATTGACCAAACATTAGAATTACCAGACTGACCATATAAAGAATTATCTGAAGCAAAACGTACTAAAGACTCTCCAGTTGTATATGCCCACGTATTATCAAACTGAATTTCATCAGGCACTAATTTGGTACCGTTTATAATTAAATTAAAACTATTGTCTATCGAAGAAATATCAATTACATAACCACCTGTTGAAGCAGTCAAGTTAAAGGTTTGAGTGTTTCCGTTTGTAACAGAAAAAGTACTAAATTCTACTCTTCCACATTCATCAAAGTCTAGTATACCATCATTATCATTATCAAGATCACAACTGTTATTTAACCCATCTCCATCTGGATCATTAGTAGTTGCTGTACCTAAAATAGCACCATCTACACAATAATCAATTAGTGTTCCGTCAAAATTTCTACAATCATTATCTAACATTAGAGTTTGTGAACAGTTACCATAAGCAATACAAGCTTTAGAAACATTTGCTAACTCTGTAGAGTTATTAAAATTTTGGTAGACATTAGCTTTGTCTGCTGCATTTGTTCCTGGATAATACTCTAAATCAAGGTTTGGGCCTATTGTACCACTATTAAAAGTAGCTTTTTGTCCAAATCTTATATATCCAAGTTTAGAGTTACTGGTTGGACCTGCAAAAACACCATTTGTAACATTAACAGTACTTTTAATTGTCATTTCTCCTTCATTATAAAGATAATCAGAACTTGAAGACATATTCATACCAGAATTAAGATCCATAGTTGCATAATTTTCTAACACACCTCCATTAAAGACAATAGTCCCCGATTCTGTTATAAAAAGTCCAGTATTAATTATCTTTCCTCCATCTAAATCAAATCCTTGTTCTGTAGTTACATTACCACAATTACTAAATATAACATTAGACTTAAAAACAAAACTTAGCCCTATATTCAAATCACCTCTGTTTCTAAGGTTAGTTGCACCTTCTAATGCTATGTCTTTATTAATATTGAAAGTCCCAAAATTTTCAATGAAATTATTAGCAGAAGGGCTATCAAATTTTAAAGCTCCCATTTCTATTAAGCCATAATTTACAATACTATTAGCTCCTGAACTATTGAAATCAAAATCTACATTTCCAGAGGATCCAGTTTTTAAATATCCCGTTGCCGAAACAAATAAATCTAGTTCACTTTTAAATTCAACAGGTTGAAAAATAATAAAAGAACCTTGTACATCAATATCTACGCTAGTATTTATCGTTGTTACTATTGTACCATTTATAGTTACTGTTATACCTGGTGCAATACAAACCGAACTATTATCATGAAAAGTAACATCGGTAAGTGTTGCATTTGCTGTAAAACAAGTTTTAGTATTACTCGCAAAAACAAAATTACCTGTTGTAGGACCTACAACATCACAATTATTACATTGTGAGTAAATATTATTTATCAAAAAGAAGAAAAGTACTAAAAAAGCACTCTTAAGTAGTGTTGTATTCATAGGTTAAATCATTCATTTCCAATAGACTTGGGGAGTCAAAGGTAAAAAGTAGCCACAATATTAGTTTAAATAACAAATACAAACATTTATTATTCGATTAAATACATAAATTACCGTTTAGTTTATGCATTAACGCATTTTTAAACTAAAAACGACCAACTACCTGATTTAATAATTATTAAGTTGGTTTCGGCAACTTAATTTGCTTAGACACTTTTACACAATAAAGTCTACCAAATCTTCAATTTTAGAAATTAATTGGATTTTTATCTCTGTATCTTTAAGTGATATTTTATTATATTTTGAAACAAAAATAGTTGAAAAACCAAGTTTTTCTGCCTCAAGAATACGTTGTTCCACACGTTGAACTGGACGAATTTCTCCAGATAAACCAACCTCTGCTGCAAAACAATAATTTGAAGGTAATGCTTCGTCTTCGTTTGAAGATAATATTGAAGCTACTACGGCTAAATCTATAGCCGGATCATCTACGTTAATACCACCTGTAATGTTTAAAAATACATCTTTTGCTCCTAAACGAAAACCAGCTCGCTTTTCTAAAACCGCTAAAAGCATATTTAGTCGTTTAGCATTGAATCCTGTTGCGCTACGTTGCGGTGTTCCATAAACAGCAGTACTTACCAAGGCTTGCACTTCTATCATTAATGGGCGCATACCTTCTAAAGTTGCTGCAATAGCATTACCAGAAAGTTCTTCGTCTTTTTTAGAAATTAAAATTTCACTAGGATTACTTACTTCTCGTAAACCCGAGCCTTGCATCTCGTAAATACCAAGTTCATGCGTAGAACCAAACCTGTTTTTTTGAGCTCTTAAAATTCTAAATACGTGATTACGATCACCTTCAAATTGCAACACAGTATCTACCATGTGTTCCAATATTTTAGGTCCTGCTATATTACCATCTTTAGTAATGTGACCAATTAATATAACTGGTGTATTGGTTTCTTTTGCAAACTTAATTAGCTCTGTAGTACACTCTTTTACTTGAGAGATACTTCCGCTAGAAGATTCGATATAATCGCTATGCAATGTTTGAATAGAATCGATAATAACAATATCTGGCTCTAAAGCTTCGATTTGTTTGAAGATATTTTGAGTTTTTGTTTCGGTAAGAATATAACAACTGTCGTTATTAGGATTTATACGCTCTGCACGCATTTTAATTTGTTTCTGACTTTCTTCGCCTGAAACATAAAGCGTTTTATATGGTAATTTTAAAGAAATTTGAAGTAATAATGTACTCTTTCCAATTCCTGGTTCCCCACCTAAAAGTGTTAATGAACCTGGAACAATACCACCACCTAAAACACGATTAAACTCTGCATCTAAAGTATCTAACCTTGCTTCTTTACTTGAATCAATTTCTTTAATTCTTAAAGGTTTAGAAGCTCGCGATTTTGTATTTGAAGGCGTTTTCCAATCGCTCTTTTCTGGTTTTTGAATAACTTCTTCTACAATAGTATTCCACTCTTTACAAGCTGTACATTGTCCTTGCCATTTAGAATATTGCGTGCCACAACTTTGGCAAAAAAACGTGGTTTTAACTTTAGCCATAACAGGTTTTGTTTTACAACTGTATTAACAGCAAAAACACTTTTATTTAGTTAGTTATTTCTTCCGCGCAAGCGAAAAACATATTTATTTAGTATCCGAAATCAGCTTTAATTTGTTCTGAAAGCTCTAAAACATGATCTTTAGTAATACCACCAATTTCTTCTAAAATATAAGCAGACTGGTATGTTTTCATAGCTTTTTTTGTAGATCCGGTTTCTTCGTAATAACGTCCTAAATAATAGTTTCCTAAAAGTGTATTTGGATAATGTTTTCTGGCTAACTTTCCTAAAGGTTCGAAATACTCAAACTTTTGAGACTTATTTATCGCAGCTGCAATAGCTCTAAAATCGTTTATTAAAATTGGTTTATCAATTCCGAATAAATCATCGATAGCGGCATATTTTTCAACTAAATAATCTACAGGAGATGTTTCTAGTTTTAAAATAGTCTCTTTATATTCTTGCTTAGAAATAGGCTTAAAAACAAAGAAAATACTCTCTAAAGCTTTTGGTATAGCATGTGCAGGAAGTGAGTAATGCGTTGGACCATCGAAATTATCGAAAGCACTAAGCACGTTTTTATTATCAATACTTTTTATAGCTGTATTTAGAGCTTCAGTTTTTGTTTTAATGTCTTTAATATCATTATTAGAAGTTGCTAAATAATAAAATGTTTTAGTTTCAACACCGGATAACTTTTCGGTTAAAAAGGTTTGCATATCTGGAGCTAGCTCCGGACTTAAACTGACGTAAGCATTAAACAAAGGTATTTCTTTAAACAAATAATAGTTTATAAAATTTGCTGTAGCACCATGACCTACTGCTACTTTAAACTTTTCTGTTCTGTATGTTTTTTCTATGTAAGGCATTAATTCCATACCTATAAAATCGAAAAAAGCGGCTCCTGTTTCTTCTGGCAAAGAATTTAGTGGAGAATACATAGTATCGCTATCTCTCTTATCGAATTGATTAATACCAACCACTATTGCTTCTGGAATATCTTCCCAATAAGATGCATATTCTACATTTCCGGCAACAATTTCGAACATATAATCACCATCTAATACAACAACTACAGGATAACTTTTATCACTAGTATTGTAACTTCTTGGTAATTGAATCTTAACCTCTCTAGCTTCACCTAGTTTTTCTGAATTAAAATTTTTATAAGTGACTTGTGCTCCAATAAATTGTGCAGAAAGAAATATAACGAAAAGGTATAGTATACGTTTCATAGTAGTATTTATAAAATTAAAATGCAATGTACAAATTATTTCTTTCGATTGTAAATAGGTAGAAATAATAGTGATAAACCTCCTAAAATAATAATCATTACTGTTTGCGAAGTCCACATAATCCAACCAAATGCACGACTTGGATCTTCTAGCAAACTAAATAACAAAAAGGCTATAACTATAGCTTCTGGATAAGAACCAATACCTCCATTTGTGGCTGCTATACTAAAACTTGCCAAAATAAAACCTATTAAAACAGCTCCAAAAGGAATGGGATTTAATCCTTGAATAGCATAAGTTGTAACATAGAACATAAGTACATACATACTCCAAATAAAGATTGTATGAAATATGAATGCCCATTTTTTCTTCATTTTAAAAATACTTAAAGCGCCTTCTATTAAACCATTTACAAAGGTTTTAATTTTAATTGCTAACGCAAATGTGCTTCGTTTGATATAAAAAACAAAAAATAAAGCAGCAATAGCAAGTATTAAAAAAGCAAAGATGATTTTGGTGGGATTAAATTTTTCGGTTAAAAAATTATAGATAAAATCGAACTCTAAAAACAATGTAATAGCTATAATTACTAACATCATTAAAAGGTCTGCAATACGCTCTGCGACTATGGTTCCAAAGCCTTTTTCGAAAGGCACACCTTCGTAATTAGTAAGTATAGATGCACGCGCTACTTCTCCAGCCCTAGGTATAGTATAGTTTATTAAATAGGTTGCAAATACTGCCATTATACTATTACCTAGTTTTATTTTATAACCTAAAGGTTCTAACATAAAAGTCCATCTATATGCTCTAGACAAATGACTTAGTAAGCCAAAAAAAACACCCAAAAGGATGTATGTATAATCTGCTGTTTTAAAGTAACCTAAAAGCTCTTGAAAAGATAATTTTGACAAAGAATACCATATTAAAAAAACTCCCAATAAAATTGGGAGCGTGATTTTTAATATTTTAAGTATTGATTTACTCATTTATTATTTCAACAAATTAGTTGCTTCGTCTGGAAACACTAATGAAGGCTTAAATGTTTTAGCTTCTTCGATGTCCATAAAACCGTAAGTAATTAATATAAGTACATCACCAGGAGAAACTAATCTTGCCGCCGCACCATTAAGTGTTATTTCTCCACTATTTCTTGGTCCAGGAATGGCATAGGTTTCTAATCGAGCTCCATTATTATTATTTACAATTTGAACTTTTTCACCTTGTACAATATTAGCAGCATCCATTAAATCTTCATCAATAGTAATACTACCAATATAATTTAGGTCTGCGCCTGTTACTTTTACTCTGTGAATTTTTGATTTTACTACTTGTATTTGCATGGTGCAAAGTTAATTAATTAAGTGCTAAATTATCTATTAATCTAATATCATCTGCATATGCAGCAACAAACGCACGATACGTTTTAGATTTAGACTTTCTTTTTACTGTTTTTAGAGTTGAAATATCGGCAATAATAAAATATTCAAGTTCTAAGAATTTATTTTTTGCAAATTGCTTCTCTACCCACTCTGTTACTTCTTTAGCACTTTTTGTGCCAAACTTTTCCTTGGCAGTAGTTAAGGTTTCAAAAATAAAAGGTGCTGCTTTTTTATAGTCTGGTTTTAATCTTTCGTTTCTAGAACTGTAAGCCAAACCATTTTCTTCTCTAAAAATCTCACAACCTTTTACAGTTACAGGAATATTATATTTTTGAGCTAGTTTTTTAATTATTGCTAATTGCTGAAAATCTTTCTCTCCAAAATAAGCAATATCCGGAGTTACTATCTCAAAAAGTCTTTTAACAATAGTACCAACACCATCAAAATGGCCTTGCCTAAACTTGCCTTCCATTTCGAATTCTAAGCCATCAAAACTAAAATGCTCAGATTTTGTATTTCCTTCGTATATATCATCAACACTAGGTGCGTAAACAATAATTTTATTAGAAACCGTTTTTAAAAGCTCAACATCACGCTCTAAAGTTCTTGGATATTTTTTTAAATCCTCTTCATTATCAAACTGGGTTGGGTTAACAAAGATGCTAACCACACAAAAATCATTTTCCTGCAATGCTCTTTTTACTAAAGACATATGCCCATTGTGCAATGCTCCCATAGTTGGCACGAAACCAAAGGTTGTTCCTTTTGCCTTTTCCTTGGTAATCAGGTCTTGAATTTCAGATTTATTAGTACAAACTATCATTTTTAATATAAAATTAACGGATGCAAACATAATATATTAGTCGCAAACTGCATAAAATTTTGTACTTTTGCGTGTTTTTTAATTACATTTTTTGATGTTGAATTACTTTTTAAGTGTTTCACACTAAAAGAAAAAACAAAAAAACTAGAACATAAATCGAATAAAACTAACGTATGAAAGATAAGAGAATATTATATGTGTCGTCTGAAGTAGTGCCATATTTACCAGAAACAGAGATTTCTTCAATGTCGTTTGAAACTCCAAGAATGGTAAACCAACAGGGAGGACAAATTAGAATATTCATGCCTAGATATGGAAACATTAACGAAAGAAGACATCAATTACACGAAGTAATAAGACTTTCTGGAATTAACTTAGTTATTAATGATTTAGATATGCCGCTTATTATCAAAGTTGCATCTATACCAAAAGAGCGTATTCAGGTTTATTTTATTGATAATGATGAGTACTTTAAAAGAAAGGCTACTTTAACTGATGAAGACGGAAAATTGTTTTCAGATAATGATGAACGTGCCATTTTCTTTGCAAAAGGTGTTATTGAAACTGTTAAAAAATTAAACTGGTCTCCAGATATTATTCATGTGCATGGATGGCTTGCTTCTTTACTACCACTATACTTAAAGCAGTTTTATAAAGACGAACCTCTATTTAACGAAAGTAAAATTGTTACCTCGGTATACAATCAAAGCTTTGACGATACGTTAAATAAAGACCTAATTAATAAAGTAGCTTTCGATAACATCGATAAGGATGCAATAAAAATGCTAGAAAAGCCTACATACAATAATTTAATGAAGGTTGCTATAGACAACTCAGATGCTTTAATAATTGGCTCTAACGAAATCCCAAAAGAATTAGAAGATTACTTAGCAAAAACAGATAAGCCTGTTTTAGATTTTAAAGAAAAAGATGAGTTTGCTGAAGCTTACACAACCTTTTATAATGAAAGTGTTTTATAACACACGAAGATAATATTTTATGAAAAAAATGATTAAAAGCCTCAAGTCTGTGGCCCTACTTGGCTTAATTTTAGTGATTTCTACATCTTGTGATAACGATTTCACCAATATAGAAAGTAATATTCAAGGCATAAAAAACTTTGAAGCTACAAGTAAATTATTTCCATTTGTTACACGAACTAAAACGTTTACTCCTTTTTCCGGAGGCACAAACGATGCTGTTGGTGTTAAAACAAATGATTTAGATGGTAACCTTTTTGGTATTTATAATAGTCCAACGGCTACCTATGGAGCTACTGCTGCTAGTGTAACTGCCCAAGTTGCTCCATTAACTTATAATCCAGATTTTGGAGATGTAAACAGATCTGTTGAATCTATTTGGTTAAATATCCCTTACTTTTCTACTTTAGAAAGTACAGATGATGACGGTGCAAACACTTATCAGTTAGATTCTATTATTGGTCAAACAAATCAAAAATTCAAGTTATACATATACAGAAGTAATTATGTACTTAGAGATTTAGATCCTAATTCTAATTTTCAAGACCCACAATGCTACTACTCTAATCAAGGTGATTTAATTGAAACAAATGCTGAATTATTATATAAAGATGAAGAATTTGAAATAAGCAATACAGAGCACACTGTAGAAGAATTAGTTGATGGTGTTTCAGAAGTAACAGAACGTATCGCTCCAGGAATTAGAATTAATTTATTAAAATCGAATCCAACAGATATAGATACTAATAGAACTTTTTGGGAAAATATTTTCTTTGCCAACCAAGGCAACGATGTATTAAGTACAAAAAGTAATTTTAAGGATTTTTTTAGAGGCATAATTATTAAAGTTGAAGAAATAGACTCTGCTAACCCTAACGGAAGCTTAACATATTTAAACTTTAATTCTGCAAATATTATTTTTGATTACACAAATCAAGAAGAGGAAGATGCTGATGAACCTTATGATTCTTCAAACGAAACAATCTACACATTACAATTTACTGAAAACATTGTAAATACATTTAAACAAATTAATGTAGTTGATGATCATGATGGTGACGAAGACAATCTTTATTTAAAAGGAATCGATGGCTCTATGGCTGTTTTAGAATTATTTTCTGGAAACATTGAAAATGAAGATGGTGACATGGTACCAACTTTAGATTATTTTAATAGTAAAAAAGATAAATGGTTAATTAACGAAGCTAACTTAGTTTTTTATGTTAATCAAGATCTTGTTGGTGGTGATGAACCTGACCGACTAACACTTTACGATTTAAAAAACAACCTTCCAATTATTGATTACTTTTTAGACGGATCAACAAATACTGCTCAACCTGAATTCTCTAAAACAGCTTACTCCGAAATGCTAACAAGAGATAGTGACGATAATGGTGTACGTTATAAAATTAGATTAACTCAGCACATCACTAATATTTTACAAAGTGATTCTACAAATGTAAAACTAGGATTATTTATTGCAAATAATGTCAATTCTCTTTCAGAGTCTAAAATTCAAGGAATAAACAGAGATGAGGACGACACTACAATAGACATGGTGCCAAGCACAAGTGTTTTAAGTCCTAAGGGAACAATTTTACATGGTTATAACGACAATGTCGACACACCATTAAGAGCGGAGTTTGAAATTTTTTATACAGAACCAGAAAATTAAATATATATGTGTGGTATAGTTGGCTATATAGGCAAAAAAGAAGCGTATCCTATTATTCTAGAAGGATTAAAAAGACTAGAATATAGAGGATACGATAGTGCAGGAATTGCTTTGTACGATGGAGAGAACATAAAATTATCTAAAACTAAAGGTAAGGTTGCAGATCTTGAAAATAAGATTAATCAAGGTATGCAAACTAGTGGATCTGTAGGTATTGGTCATACACGCTGGGCCACACATGGTGTTCCAAACGATGTTAACTCTCACCCTCATTATTCTAATTCTGGAGAACTAGTGATAATTCATAACGGGATTATTGAAAACTACGCTTCAATAAAAGAAGAACTTATAAAAAGAGGCTACACTTTCACTTCTGACACAGATACAGAAGTATTAATAAATCTTATCGAAGATGTAAAAAAGAACGAAAAGGTAAAATTAGGTAAAGCAGTACAAATAGCACTTAACCAAGTTATTGGAGCATATGCTATTGCAGTTTTCGATAAAAATAAGCCAGATGAAATTGTAGTTGCAAAATTAGGCAGCCCACTTGCAATTGGTGTGGGAGAAGATGAATTTTTTATTGCCAGTGATGCAACACCTTTTTTAGAATATACAAAAAAAGCAATTTACCTTGAAGATGAGGAAATGGCTGTTGTGCGTTTAAAAAAAGGTATTAAGATTAGAAAAATTAAAGATGATTCTTTAGTTGCTCCATACATTCAAGAGTTACAACTTAACTTAGAACAAATAGTAAAAGGTGGTTACGATCATTTTATGCTAAAAGAAATACACGAACAGCCTGAAGCTATAAAAGACACTTATCGCGGAAGAATGCTAGTAAAAGAAGGCATAATAAGAATGGCCGGTATTGATGATAATCTAGAACGTATTCTTAATGCTAATAGAATTATTATTATTGCTTGTGGTACATCATGGCATGCTGGTTTAGTTGCAGAATATATATTCGAAGACTTAGCTAGAATTCCTGTTGAAGTAGAATATGCATCAGAATTTAGATATAGAAATCCTGTTATCACAGAAAAAGATGTAGTTATCGCTATTTCTCAATCTGGAGAAACCGCAGATACTTTAGCTGCAATAAAATTAGCAAAATCTAAAGGCGCATTTGTTTTTGGTGTTTGTAATGTTGTAGGCTCTTCAATTGCAAGAGAAACACATGCTGGAGCTTATACACATGCTGGACCTGAAATAGGGGTAGCATCTACAAAGGCTTTTACTACTCAAATTACCGTACTTACATTAATAGCTCTTAAATTAGCGAAAGAAAAAGGGACTATTTCTAAATCCGATTTTCAACTTCATTTACAGGAGTTAGAACTTATCCCTAGTAAAGTAGAAAAAGCTTTACTACAAGATGAACATATTAAAACAGTAGCTCAAACTTATAAAGATGCTAAAAACTGTTTATATCTAGGTCGAGGTTATAATTTCCCAGTAGCATTAGAAGGCGCTTTAAAACTTAAAGAGATTTCCTATATTCATGCTGAAGGTTATCCTGCTGCAGAAATGAAACATGGCCCTATTGCTCTTATAGATGATCAAATGCCCGTTTTTGTAATTGCAACAAAAAAAGGACACTATGAAAAAGTTGTAAGTAACATTCAAGAAATAAAATCACGTAAAGGAAAAATTATAGGTATAGTAACAGAGGGAGATAAAGATGTAAAAGATCTTGCAGACCATGTTATTGAAGTACCAGAGACTATTGAGTCTTTAACACCGTTGTTAACTACTATTCCTCTACAATTGTTATCTTATCATATAGCAGTAATGCTTGATAAAAATGTAGATCAACCTAGAAATTTAGCTAAGTCTGTTACAGTAGAATAACACCTGTTAATACTATTTTAAGAGAATAAGACTAAATTATCAAATACTTAAAAAACACCGTTTTTTTTTATCATTAGTATAAAAAAAGACGGTGTTTATTTTTATATTTTTATTATGCACGCATAATTTTTGTTAACTTTTTTTTAAGATATAGTTAAAAAACGTATATTGGCTTATATTAAATTAACTAAATCTAAAAAATGAGAACAAACTTATCAATTGTATTGTTGCTGTTTTGCGCATTTGCTTTTGCACAAACCACATTAAGTGGTACTGTTATGGACAATAATGGAACTCCAATTCCTGGCGCAAATGTTATAGTAACAGGGACATCTTCGGGAAATGTAAGTGATTTTGATGGTCAATTTACATTAAAAACAGATAGTAATCCTCCATTCTCTGTACAAGCTAGTAGTGTTGGTTTTTCTACAGAAACAATGGATGTAACTTCAAAAAATCAAACATTAAATTTCGTATTACAAGAAGGTAGTGTTCTTGATGAAGTAGTTCTTTCTGCTTCTAGAACTCCAGAGCGTATTTTTGAATCTCCTGTAACGGTTGAACGTTTTGGTCTTAAAGAAATTAAAAACACAGCTTCTGCAGATTTTTACGGTGGATTAGAAAACCTTAAAGGTGTAGATGTAAACACAAATAGTTTAACCTTTAAATCTGTAAACACACGTGGTTTCGCAACATTTGCAAATACTAGATTTATGCAATTAGTAGACGGAATGGACAACTCTACTCCTGCTTTAAATTTCCCAATTGGAAACTTAGTTGGTATGGTTGAAACAGATGTTCAAAGTGTAGAATTGCTACCTGGTGCTTCTTCAGCTCTTTATGGAGCAAATGCATTTAATGGTGTTTTATTTATGAGAAGTAAAAATCCATTCGATCATCAAGGTATTAGAGTTTCTTTAAAAAGAGGTATTACCTCTCAAGAAGCTGCTGGAGATAATGCATATACAGATGTTGGAATAACAATGGGCCATAAGTTTTCAGAAAAATTTGCTGCAAAAGTGAATTTTGGATACTTGAAAGGTACAGATTGGCAAGCAACTAGTGAAATAGATAAGATTGATCCAAACAGAACTCGTGCTAACACTAACTATGATGGTATCAACGTTTATGGAGATGAAGTTTCTACAAACATCAGATCAGCTTCTGGACTTGGATTTATTCCAGATGTTGAAGTAAGCAGAACAGGTTATAACGAAAATACTTTAACAAACTATAATGCAGAAAGTATTAAAGCAGATTGGGGATTCTACTATAGACCAATTGAAGATAATAGTTTAGAGTTTTCTTATGTTGGTAAAGTTGGTACAGGTACTACAATTTATCAAGGAACCAATAGATATAATATTGATGGTTTCTTTCAACAACAACACAAATTAGAAGTTAGAAATGACAACTTTTTTGTAAGAGCTTATGAGGTTTCTGACAAAGCTGGTGATTCTTATGATATGGTTTTTACCGGAATTAACATTAACAGATCGTGGAAAAGTGATGAAGATTGGTTTGGAGATTACATAGGTAATTATGCAAATATAGAACTAGCCGGAAACCCTCAAGGTTTAACAACACAACAAAAACACGATGCTTCTAGAGCGGTTGCAGACGAAGGTCGTTTTTTACCAGGATCTACAGAGTTTAAAAATGCATTCGATAGAATTATTAAAGATCCAGATTTAGCTACAGGTTCTCAATTTAGAGATGCTTCTAAATACTTCCACAGTGATGCTAATTACAACTTTAGTCATTTAGTAGATATTGCAGACATTCAAGTTGGTGGATCTTACAGAAAATATAACTTAAATTCTGGAGGAAGTATTTATACCGATTTAGATGGTCCGATTGAATATTCTGAATATGGCGTTTATACTCAAATTCAAAAAGATTTAGAACTTAATAATGATATGAAATTAAAATTAACGGCTTCTGGACGTTATGATAAATCTGAATTATTCGATGGTTTTTTCTCTCCAAGATTATCTGCAGGTTTAACACTTAATAGAGATCATAATATTAGAGCTTCGGTTCAAACAGGATTTAGAAACCCAACTACTCAAGATTTATTTATAGGTCTAGATGCTGGTAGAGCAATATTAGTTGGTTCAGCGCCAAGCAACTTGAACAGATACGTTAGAACTTTCGAAGTAAGTACTGCTGCGCAAGGAACAAATCCTGCTCAAGGTGGATATGGTCAACCTGCAACAATTACACAAACAGGTGCAGCTGCATATAATAATTCTTATTCGGCTAGTTCTGTACAAGATTTCGCTAACACTCAAGATGTAAACTCTTTAAAAGTTGCAAATCCAAACATTATTAAGCCAGAACAAGTAACTTCTATGGAAATTGGTTATAGAGGTAAATTCGATAAATTAATTGTAGATTTTAGTACATACTATAACAAGTATCAAGATTTCATATCTCAGGAAGTTGTTATTTCACCTTACTATGGAATAGCTGGAGATGGAGGATTATCTGCAGGAGCGATTGCTAATGGTGATTACCAAGCATACAGTGCTTACACAAACTCAGATGTAGACGTAAATTCTTATGGAGCATCTCTTGGTTTATCTACTAAAGTACTTGATGGTTTTGATTTAAGTGGAAGTTATACATTTACAAAACAAGATTTCGATAGGGCATCTAATCCAGATTTCCAAACAAGTTTTAATACTCCAGAACATAAGTTTAAGGCTTCATTTGGTCATACAGAAGTATTTACAAACTTTGGTTTTAATGTATCATATAGATTTAGCGATGATTATTTCTGGGAAGCAACTTTTGGAAATGGTATTGTACCAGAATTCCATACAGTAGATGCACAAATAAACTATAAAGTACCTAGTTTAAAATCTGTAATAAAATTAGGTGCTACAAACCTTACAGGTAGTGAGTATTTTACAGCGTTTGGAACAGGATTTATAGGATCTATGTACTACGCATCATTAACAATTAATAACTTATAAAATGAAGACATTTAAAAACTTAAAATATATAGGGCTTCTAGCAATTGCTGTAAGTTTAACAGCCTGTAATGATGAAGAAGATTTTGAAGAATTCTTAGATGAGCAACCACAACCTACAGTAGTATTACCAACACTAAACGCAGGTTCTGTAGACTTTTCAAACTATGTTGCCCTAGGAGCTTCATTTACAGCTGGATTTACAGATGGTGGTTTATTTATTGCATCTCAAGAAAACTCTTTCCCAAATACACTAGCAAAACAATTTGCTAATGCAGGAGGAGGAACTTTTACGCAACCTTTAATGTCTGACAATTATGGAGGACTAGCCCTTGGAGGTTCAAGAATTCAAGATCCAAGATTGGTTTTTGGAGGAGCAGGACCAATTCCTTTAGAGGATGCAATAGGCCCAGTAACTGTAGGGACTGATTTATTATCACCTCCTACTGGACCTTTTAACAATGTTGGAGTTCCCGGTGCAAAAAGTTTTCACATGATTGCTCCCGGATATGGTAATTTAGCAAACTTATCTGCAGGGTTAGCAAATCCATATGCAGTAAGATTAACAGGAGCAACACCAGATGCCTCAATGCTAGAATTAGCTGCTGCTCAAAATCCAACATTTTTTACACTAAGTGAAGTTGGTGGTAATGATGTATTAGGCTATGCAACTACAGGTGGTGACGGTACAAACCCTATTACTCCTAATGCAGCTTTTGATTTTTCATTAAACACAATTGTAAATGCTTTAACTTCTAATGGAGCTAAAGGAGCTATTGGTAACTTGCCAGATATTACAAGCTTATCTCACTTTACAACTGTACCTTATAATCCATTAGATCCAACAGATTCAAGTTTTGGTCCACAAATCCCTTTATTAAACTCAATATTTGGAGCATTAAACCCAATATTTAATGCTGTAGATCCTGCGAGAGCAATTGTTTTTTCTGAAACAGAAGCAAGCGCAGTAGTTATAAAAGACGAAAGCTTAGCAGATATCTCTGGAATAATTATAGCACAATTAAATGCTAGCCCAACATTCCCTGCTTTTATAGCTCAATTTGACCTACCACCAGCAGCTGCACCATTAGTAGCAAACCTTTTGGGAAACACTTATGGACAAACAAGACAAGCAACCGAAGAAGATTTATTTGTATTACCTAGTTCTAGTGTAATAGGAACCGTTAACACTACTAATGTAGGAGTATTAATGGGTCAAGGCTTACCTCAAGCATTGGCTGGACAATTTTCTGTAGAAGGTATAACTTTACCTTTAGAAGATAAATGGGTATTATTACCTTCAGAACAATTAGAAATAGCTAATGCTACAGCAACTTACAACGCTTCAATTTCAGCTATTGCTTCTGCAAAAGGATTAGCTTTAGTAGACTTAAATAGTATTTTAACACAAGCAACTACAACTGGTGTTCAATTTGATAGTTACAATTTGGATACAAGATTAGTTTTTGGTGGTTTAGTAAGTTTAGATGGTATTCATTTAACAGCTAGAGGTTATGCTTTAATGGCTAATTCTTTCTTAGATGCTATTGACACTACATATGGTTCTAACTTTAGAGCTTCTGGAAATGTTGCAAAAGCTGATGATTTTGGAGTAAACTACTCTCCTCTGTTATAATAACAACAAAAAAACAACATAATATAAAACGCCTTCTAATAGAAGGCGTTTTTTTATCCATAAAAAGCTTGGGAAACAACTTTTATTTTAAATTAAATCCCCTATCTTTGCACGCGAAAACCGAAGGTGTTTTCAAACAATTAAATCGCATAATATTAAATAGATAAGTAATGTCAAAAGTTACAGGTAAAGTTGCACAAATAGTAGGTCCAGTAATCGATGTAGAATTCGGAGCTGGTGCTGAACTTCCAAAAATTTACGATTCATTAGAAATTAAGAAAGCTGATGGTTCATTATTAGTATTAGAAGTACAATCTCACATTGGTGAAGATACAGTACGTACTATTGCTATGGATTCATCTGATGGTTTAAGTAGAGGAACAGAGGTTAATGCTACTGGAGCACCTATTCAAATGCCAGTTGGAGGAGATGTTTACGGACGTTTATTTAATGTTATTGGTGATGCTATCGATGGTTTAGGAGATTTACCTAAAGCTGGTGATGCTGGTTTACCAATTCACAGAAGCGCACCTAAATTTGAAGATTTATCAACTTCTACAGAAGTTTTATTTACAGGTATTAAAGTAATCGATTTAATTGAGCCTTATGCAAAAGGTGGTAAAATTGGATTATTTGGTGGTGCGGGAGTAGGTAAAACTGTATTAATTCAGGAGTTAATTAACAATATTGCAAAAGGACACGGTGGACTTTCTGTATTCGCAGGAGTAGGTGAAAGAACACGTGAAGGAAACGATTTACTTCGTGAAATGTTAGAGTCAGGAATTATCAAGTATGGTGATGACTTTATGCATTCTATGGAAGAAGGAGGTTGGGATCTTCAAAAAGTGGACAAAAATATAATGAAAGAGTCTAAGGCTACTTTCGTATTCGGACAAATGAATGAGCCACCTGGAGCACGTGCACGTGTTGCATTATCTGGTTTAACAATTGCTGAATATTTTAGAGATGGAGCAGGTGAAGGACAAGGAAAAGATGTACTTTTCTTCGTAGATAACATTTTCCGTTTTACTCAAGCTGGTTCAGAGGTATCTGCATTATTAGGTCGTATGCCTTCTGCAGTAGGTTACCAACCAACATTAGCAACAGAGATGGGAGCAATGCAAGAGCGTATTACTTCAACTAAAAGAGGTTCTATTACATCTGTACAAGCGGTTTACGTACCTGCAGATGATTTAACAGATCCAGCACCAGCAACAACGTTTGCTCACTTAGATGCAACAACAGTATTATCTCGTAAAATTGCAGAGCTAGGTATTTATCCTGCAGTAGATCCATTAGATTCTACTTCAAGAATTCTTACTGCTGATATTTTAGGTGATGAACACTACGATTGTGCACAGAGAGTAAAAGAGTTATTACAACGTTATAAAGAATTACAAGATATTATTGCTATTCTTGGTATGGAGGAATTATCTGAAGAAGATAAAATGGCTGTAGGTAGAGCAAGACGTGTACAACGTTTCTTATCTCAACCTTTCCACGTAGCAGAGCAGTTTACAGGTCTTAAAGGTGTTTTAGTAGATATTAAAGAAACTATTAAAGGATTTAATATGATTATGGATGGTAAGTTAGATCATTTACCAGAAGCAGCTTTTAACCTTAAAGGTTCTATTGAAGAAGCTATTGAGTCTGGAGAGAAAATGTTAGCTGAAGCTTAAAAACTAGTAAGCAGTTCTCAGTCAACAGTCAGCAATAAGCGACTAAATACTGAATACTGATTACTAAATACTTAAAATTATGTATTTAGAAATTGTATCACCAGAAGCAACTTTATTTAGTAGTGAAGTAGACGCTGTAACTGTACCAGGATTAAATGGAGAGTTTCAGATGCTTAATAATCACGCAGCAATTGTAGCTGTGTTAGCAGAAGGTACTGTTAAAATAAACACACACACACAAACTCATCTTGTTTTTGATGATTTACATGGTAGTGTTGTACCACATGCTGATGATAATAAAGTTTTAACTTTAAAAATAAAGTCTGGAACATTAGAAATGAAAGATAATAAGGCAATCATATTAGCTGATTAATTTATTATTCACCATAAATAAAAAACGCGAACATAAGTTTCGCGTTTTTTTATGCCTAATAATTTTTTTTACGTTCTCGATTATATACTTGAAAATTATTTGTAAAAGCTTAATTCTTCCACTCTAAACTTTCCATAATCCTCATAATATCCTTTTGTAGATAATTTGCTGCAGGTAAAATAGAATCGTAATTTGGTTTTGCGTAAAAATAAAGAGAACCTGTTATAAAGTGGTTAATACTATCTGTTACATAAAACTGTGATTGTGAAGCAGCATTACCACCAACATCGTAAAACATTCCATAAACTTTACGTTCTGGATTTTCATAAACAATACCATCTATAACATCGGCTTTTTGTGTGTGCTCTTGAGTGAAATTCTGTGCATTTATAAGATATGTCCTTAATAATTTTTTATTGTGTTCAAGAGCTTTATAGGTAATGTAAATGGTCCCTTTGAGATTGGGATATTCTATATTAATTCCATAACTAATAGTTTCTCCTTTTAGTGTTTTGGTTCTTAAGTTTTTACCTAAAGCATTACGATCGAAAGTAAATGGCATTTTTGCTATATCTTCCGTTTTATAAATAGGTTCTGGGTATTCTAAAGCTAAATAAGCCTTTGGTTTTGGTTTAGGATCTTCATTACAGGAATTTAATAATCCTATTGAACAAATTACTAAAACAATATATTTATAGTTTATTTTCATAAAAATTAGTACTCTAGAACTATCCTAAAAATTCGCCCATACATTTTATAGAATTTTTAAAGATTCTAATAAGCTGTGAGGATTTAAGGTATAGTTATTTTAACTCTTTTAATTCTTTTTTTATCTAAAGCTTCAATTGTAAAAACGTAATCTTCAAAAATTATTTTGCTCGCTTGTCTAGGAAAACTACCAGAAATTTCAAGAATAAAACCTGCAAGTGTTTCGGCTTCTCCTTTGTTATCTTCAAAAACAGTTACTTCTTCAATTTTTAAAATCTTATAAAAATCTTTCAGCGCTGTTTTACCTTCAAACACATAATTATTATCGTCTAGTTTAGAATAATGCACATCTTCATCATCAAATTCATCACTAATATCGCCAACAATTTCTTCAATTATATCTTCTAAAGAAACTAAACCTGAAGTACCTCCATACTCATCTACAACAACAGCTAAATGGACTTTCTTCTCTTGAAATTCCGTCATTAAGTCATCTAACTTCTTATTTTCTGGTACAAAAAACGGCTCTCGAAGTAATGTTGTCCAATCAAATTCTTTAGTTTCAACATGAGGCAACAAATCTTTTACATACAAAATACCCTCAATAGTATCTACATTATCTTTATATACAGGAATTCTAGAATATCCATTAGAGGTTATTTCTTGGATAATTTCGCTATACTTTTGTTCGATATTTAAAGCAAAAATATCTAATCTAGGTCTCATAACTTGCTTTGTATCTGTATTACCAAAAGATACAATTCCTTTTAATATTTTATGCTCTTCCTGTGTAGTATCCTCATCGCTAGTAAGTTCTAAAGCTTGTGATAATTGGTCTACACTAAGGTTAGATTTTTGTTTACCAAGTTTACTATGTATACCAAGTGTTATTGCTCGCATTGGCAAACTTATTGGTGAAAAAATAAAATCTAATACTTTTAATGGATAAGCCATAAAAGAAGCAAATTTTAAATTATTTCTACTGGCATATACTTTTGGTAGAATCTCACCAAAAAGTAAAATCAAAAAGGTTACTACAACAACTTCTAAAACAAATTTTACAACAGGATTAGAAACACCTTGAAACATAAAATTACCAAGGAATGCAAAGAGAATTACAATTCCAATATTTATAAAGTTATTAGCTACTAATATGGTTGCCAAAAGCTTTTTTGGTCGTTCTAATAATTTACTTATAATTTTAATTGCCTTACTAGACTGCAACTCTTCTTGTTCTAAATCGGCTCTTGTTAATGAGAATAATGCGACTTCGGCTCCAGAAATTAATGCCGAAAAAAACAACAATACAAACAGTAAAACAAAACCAGAGATTGCAGAGAAATCTATAGCTAAAAATTGTATTAATAAACTCGTGGGTTCAGGATCCAATGGTTATAAATTAAGATTAAAATGGTAAATCGTCATCACTAGCAGCTTTTCCTGTTTGTGCTGAATTATTATCCATCTGTTTTTGTTGCTGGATTGGTTGTGGAGCATCAGCAGCTTGGCTATCATTTTTAGTTGTTAAAAAAGTAAACTCGTTAGCTTGAATTTCAGTACTATAACGGTCGTTACCTGATTCATCTTGCCATTTTCTAGTTTTAATTCTACCTTCAATATACACTTTATCACCTTTAGTAAGGTATTTTTCGCAAATTTCGGCAGCCTTATTTCTTAAAACAATATTATGCCATTCTACAGTAGTAACACGTTCGTTAGTGGTTTTATTCGTATAGGTTTCGTTTGTTGCCAAAGGAAACCTCCCTACACAACCTCCTCCTTCGAAATAATGCATTTTAACTTCATCTCCTAAATGTCCAATTAACATTACTTTATTTAACGTTCCAGCCATATTCTTATATAATTACAGTGCAAAATTACATTTTTACCTATTGATAAACTTAAATTTAATAAAAAAGAAAGACTAATTTAAGTTAAAGTACTAAAAATTGAAGTTTTCAATAAAATTACCTATTAATATAGGTACAGGAAAATCTGTTATTTTTTCTACTAAAACACCTTCTGGCAGCTTTTGATCTGTAGTAACAATCCAAAACTTAGTATATAAGTGTTGATGTGATAGTTTGTGTATAATATCCGATTCATTATATAAAGACAAACTAAATTTTTTATTTTTCACTACTGAAAGACCCAAAAGTTCATTTTCAATTTCTGAAGCTTCGGATGGTTTTAAAGTTTCAATTAAAGGAAACTGATATAAGTTTTGCCAGATGCCTTTTCCTTCACGCTTTTCAAGAATCGTTTTTTTATCTGAAGACAACATCACAATAAAATTGAAGTATTTTTTCTTAACCTTTATCGTTTTCAGCTTGACTGGTAAATCGGCTATTATATTTTTTTGAAGTGCTACACACTTGTTATTAAGAGGACAAATATTACAATCTGGACTTTTAGGCTTACATTGCCTAGCTCCAAATTCCATAATTGCTTGATTAAAAGTTGCAGGATCTTTTTTATCTATTAACTCTTGAGCTAAAGCTTTAAATTCCTTAAAACCTTCTCCTTTATTAATAGGAGTAGAAATTCCGTAAATTCTGGATAAGGCACGATAAACGTTTCCATCTACAACCGCAGTAGTTTCATTAAAACAAATAGAAGAAATTGCACTGGCAGTATAATCGCCAACTCCTTTTAATTTTATTATCTCTTTATAAGTACTAGGAAATTGCCCATTTAATTCATTTACTATATATTTAGCGGAAGCATGTAAATTTCTAGCTCTTGAATAATAACCCAGTCCTTGCCAAAGTTTTAAAATTTGAGATTCTTCTGCGTTAGCTAAATCAAAAACCGTTGGGTAATTAGTGGTAAATGCGACGTAATATGGAAGACCTTGGGCAACTTGTGTTTGTTGTAAAATGATTTCGGACAGCCAAATAAAATAAGGATTTGTAGTATTACGCCATGGTAAATCCCTTTTATTGATTGAGTACCAGGTGATTAGTTTTTTAGTTATGTTCATTTATGGAATAAGATTCGCAAACAAAAGTAATTCTTTATAGCATTAAATTTTAATGAATTAGGTTTGAAATATTGAATATTTAATTCCTATATTTGCCAACCCTTAAGAATAGTAATAACAAAACAAGAGAAAGACAATGACTAAAGCTGATTTAGTATCAAAAATTTCTGAGAAATTAGGAATTGAAAAAGGAGACGTTCAAGCAACAGTAGAAACATTCATGGAAGAGGTTAAAACATCTTTAGAAAGTGGTGACAATGTTTACTTACGTGGATTTGGAAGTTTCATTATAAAGAAGAGAGCTGAAAAGACTGGTAGAAATATTTCTAAGAATACTACTATTAAGATTCCAGCACACAATATACCAGCATTTAAACCTGCAAAAGTTTTTGTAGAAGGTGTAAAAACTAATGTTGACGTAAAGTAATTACAACATAAAACGAATTATTAATTTAAAACCAGACATCTTATGCCAAGCGGTAAAAAAAGAAAGAGACACAAGGTTGCAACGCATAAGCGTAAAAAAAGAAGACGTGCTAACCGTCACAAAAAGAAGAAGTAATTCAAAAAAGTAGTTTTTATAACTACTTTTTTGGTTTACTAAAATCAACGTTCTTTGAAAACGAACTTAACTATTATCACGTAAGACCTTGCGTGTAGTCTAAGTTCTTCGGATTTTTATTAAAAATCCTGTGAATGTCTTATTTATTTAAGACATTATGTTTGGTGAAATTTTTGCCAAACAAAATAATGTATAATCCATCTGTTATACCTAGTGTATAATAGATTAAAATTAACAGTATGAATAAAGAATTGATTATCAGATCTAATTCTGACGGTGTTGATTTTGCCTTATTAAAAGATGGAAAACTTATTGAATTACATAAGGAAGAAGATAGTAACAACTTTGCTGTTGGTGATGTGTTTATTGCCAAAATACGTAAAGCTGTTCCTGGACTAAATGCTGCATTTGTAAATGTAGGTTACGAGAAAGATGCATTCTTGCATTATCACGATTTAGGGCCAAAAATATCTTCTCTCTTACAATTCACAAAACGTGTAAGCACAGGTAAATTAAATGATTTCTCATTAAAAGATTTCCCATTTGAGAAAGATATTGACAAAGACGGCAAGATTGCCAATGTTATAAAGTCAAATCAATCAATGTTGGTACAAATTGTAAAGGAACCTATATCTACAAAAGGCCCAAGAATAAGCTCTGAGCTTTCTATTGCCGGTAGATATATAGTTTTAGTCCCTTTTAGCGATCGTATTTCTATTTCACAAAAAATAGAAGACAAAGCAGAAAAAGACAGACTAAAACGATTGGTAAAAAGTATTACACCAAAAGGTTTTGGAATTATTGTACGAACAGTAGCCGAAGGGAAAAAAGTAGCCGAATTAGACAAAGATTTACAGAATTTGTTAGGTCGTTGGACCACAATGTGTAAAAAGCTACATAAAGCAAATCATCCTTCTAAGGTACATGGCGAGTTAAACAAAGCCTCTTCAATGTTAAGAGATATTTTTAACGACTCGTTTACAGGTATTCAAGTTGATGATGAAGCGCTTTACAATCAAATTAAAGATTATGTGCAAGAAATTGCACCAAAAAAAGAATCAATAGTCAAGCTACATCAATCTAACACTCCTATTTTTGAAAAATTTGGAGTCGATAGACAAATTAAAACTGCCTTCGGGAAAACGGTTTCAATGGCTAAAGGTGCCTATCTAGTTATAGAGCATACAGAAGCTTTGCATGTTGTTGATGTAAACAGTGGAAATAGATCTAATAAAGCTAATTCCCAAGAAGAAACAGCCTTAGAGGTTAATTTAATTTCTGCTACAGAAGTTGCCAGACAACTTCGTCTTCGAGATATGGGAGGCATAATTGTAGTCGATTTTATTGATCTTAATAAAGCTGAAAACAGAAAAAAACTCTTTAATCATCTTCGTGATGAAATGAAAGATGACAGAGCTAAACACAAAATATTACCTCCAAGTAAATTTGGATTGATTCAAATTACAAGACAAAGAGTAAGACCAGAAATGAATATTAAAACCAGAGAGGAAGATCCTAATGGTGGTAATAGTACTGAAGAGGTTGAAGCTCCAATTGGAATATTATCTAAAATCAATCATGATTTAGAGGTATTATTAAAAAAAGACTATAGTAAGGTGACTTTAAACACACATCCTTTTATAGCAGCCTTCTTAACAAAAGGCTTTCCATCTATTCGTTCAAAATGGTTTTTTGAACACAAAAAATGGGTTAAAATACAACCCAGAGATGCTTACACATATTTAGAATACCACTTTTTAGATAAAGATGGTAATCAAATAAAATAAATAAAAAGCCGCAACTTATGTTGCGGCTTTTTTGTTTTTATACAAGAATGAATATCAATAATAAAGACATAAAAAAACCAGAGAAATTAACTTCTCCGGTTTTTTACTTTATAAAGCAATGCCATTTATATAGAATACTATATAAATAGCTTTAAATTAAATTTTAACTAGCTTTTTAGCACTTGAAACAGATTTTCCATCACTCATTCTCATAAAATAAACTCCTGAGTTTAAAACGTCTAAATTATTAATGGTAATTGCTCCAGATTGATTTCCAGAAATAACCTCTTTTCTAATTATTCTACCTTGAATATCGAATAAAATAACTGTTAAATCTTCTATTGCAGAAGGCTTATTTATCTTTATTTGAGAGTTAAATGGGTTTGGAGATATGTTAAAAACCTCTAAACTTAATGTATTAACACTTAGTGTTTGATTAATATTAACGGTGTAATCTTCAACTTCAGAATCTTGATTAGCTTCTACAACATCTCCACAAGAACTAGATATAGTATAATATTGTCTAGAAGCTACTCTCATTCTAGTATTCCCTAAAGAAGCACTAGCAGGTACTACAAAAGAATTAGTTCTTGGAGAAGCAGCTGTTGTTCCTTCTACATCATCCCAAACTTTTTCATCGGCATCTTCAAAATCTCCATCTTGATTATAATCTATCCAAACAGAAACGCCCGCATCATTATAACTTGTACTTACCTCAATATCGTAACTCTCTCCTATTTGTAGATCTACAGGAGTTAAAGAAGTATAATCTGTATAATCTACATTTGTATTAGAAGATGAATTAATAGACGTACCATTTTCTCCATTTAATAACACATTACTAATATGTCCTCCTGTTACACCTTGAGCATCGCAATATGTAATTGCTAAGGTTGTAAAGTTTACAACAGGACTATATGCAGATTGTGAACTACCACAATTGGTTAATACCTGAAATTCGTAATCTGTAGACAACGTTAAACCTGTTAATGTTATACTGTTAGTAGTCACTGTTTCCATTAACCATGTAGCAGCTCCTACTTCTCTATATCTAACATCAAAAGTTGTATTATCTAAAGGGTCCCAAGACACAACAGCCGAAATACTTGATGGCTCAACCGTAATGTTTGATGGCACTTCTAAAGCATTTACTATTACTGTTTGGTTGGCTGTAAATACACTTCCATTATCATCGAAAGTCCATTGTACAACATTTGTACCAGAACTATATGTTAAAGGATCTGACGTTGTACCAACAATAGCAACACAGTTGTTAGACATAACTTCTGCTGCATCAATAGTAATTGGGCAATAACTTACCACATCTTCTAATGTTGCACTAGTAACAGGATCTGTTGATAATGGGCCGACATATTGTAATTTAACAATAACTCCAGGATTATCAATACTAACTCCTGATGTAGATGATGGTCCAGAAGTACCACCAGAATTATCTGTTACTGCATAAATGGTTAAACCATCTGGAGAAATAGCAACATCTCTATACCTATCGTTAGAAGAGTGAAGTTCTTCGTAATAATCATCAACAATATCATTTCCATCTGCTGTTAATTTAGCTCTAAAAATAGTACCTCTTTTTAATGTAGGTATTAATAACGATTTATCCCAACACGGAATATTACCTGTTTCATGAATATCTATACTTGAAGGTGCAACACCTGGCCATGTAAAATATCCTGCTGCAGTTTCTGGTTCTTCATCTACCGTACTATTGTAAGTACCAATTGGATTTTGGAAGTTTGCTGGCGCACCACTTGCTAATGGGTAAGACTCATACTCTGTAGCTTCTTCGTTTGTTGGTGAACCTGTACAACTTGAAGTTGTAGACTCATTTCTATAAGTATACCCTCTATTATCATAATATCCTGCAATTTGTGGCCAACCATAATTTTGACCTGAAATAATTTTGTTTAACTCATCATCCGTTTTTGGACCATGCTCTGAACTATATAATGTTCCGTCTTCGGTAAAAACGATACCTTGTGGATTTCTATGTCCATAAGTATACACATGAGTTTTAACACCATCTAAAGTTGGATTATCTGTAGGTACAGAACCATCTATATTTATACGTAATGTTTTTCCTGGATAATTATCAAAATCTGAAGCTGAAGAAGGTAGTACTTGAGATACTATGGGATTACAAGCATTCGAAAACTGATTAGAACCTTGATCTCCAATAGTATAGTACAATTTATTGTCTGGGCCAAAAATTAAACGTCCAGAGTTATGATCTACACTTCCTGGCATACCTTCTATAATAGCAGCATTTACATTACCTACACTTGTATCTTCGGTTAATAAACCTGTAACGCTATTGTAAAGTAATCTTACAATTCTTGTTTTTAAAGTTCCGCCATCATCATAAGTATAAGATACAAAAACGTAGTTATTAGTTATTGTATTAATGTTGGTATATAAATCGGGATGAATAGCCATACCCATTAATCCACCTTGCGTAGAATTTGCAATTTTAGCATTAAGATCTATCATTGTGGTAATAGCACCTGTAGTAATATTAAAGTTTACTATTTTTTCTCCAACACGTTCTGTAATCCATAGATTATCGTCTGGAGCATATGTAATCTCCCAAGGAAAATCTAAAGCATTATCGCTGGTAATATTTGTTACTGTCCAATCTGCACCATCTGTTATTGGCGTTTGGGCATATAAGAATGCTTGGCAAACTATTGCCATTAAGAGTAAAGTTTTTTTCATGCTTTATTATAACTATTATTTAGAATTGATTATTACTTTTTTAGTGATTGAAAATTGAGTAGACGTTACATTAAAAATATAGGCTCCTGTTTGTAAGTGTAATGGTATTTCAATCTTACTATTTGAAGACTCCACTTGCTCTTCTAATATTATTTGACCCAACATGTTTATAACTTGGACAGTATTTATCTCCTTATTTAAAGGATTAGAGATTATAAAGTTTCCATCATTTGCAAACATCGTGATATCGTTATTTTCTTGAAAATCTTCTACAGATAAAAGTGCTGGACCTGGAGTAAATACAATTTCAAAACGATTATCTACAACACCAGCCACTACAGTAACTGTATATGCTGCATCTCTAAGATTATGATATGTGTCATTATCTTTTAAATAAATATCTAAAGTTGGATCTATATTTTCAAGTGCATCGATTCCAATTTCAATAATTCCTCCATTTACAGTTTTTACGCTTAATGGTAATACTGTTGTAACAGTAGTTTCATTTACACCTTGTATTACAAACTTATCGTTTGCAAAACTCCAATACATATCTTCAACATTATCGTCATCAATTTCAGCATCATATCCCCAATCGTAATCTATAGTTGTATTCTCATCAACAGTTAAAAGCAGTTGTCTTTTATAAGTTTCTGGAGATATAAAACTAAATCTAAATTTAGGTCTTAAATCTTCTATAGTATAATCTTCATTAGTAGCGTTATTGTTGTTATTTCTATAAAATATAGAATCATCATTCCCTGCTTCTTTAACAAAAATTCTTTGATCATTTTCAAACTTAATATCACCAGTACTAGTACCTTCCACAAAGAAACCTTGACCTACAGGAACATAACGTCCAGGTATTCTAATACTTTCTGCTCCACCTGCTTGATTTCCTCCTGTTGAGTAATCGTGCTGAACTGCAGGGACTCCTCCAGAAAGATTGTAGATTCCATAACCTCCTTGATATCCTAAAGTATTATGAGTTCCTCCTGCAAAATGTTCCCATAAATAAATTCTACCATTAAGATTTAGGTTATCTAAAATAAAAGCATTGGCATCAAGTGCAGATGCATATGGGTTACCAACTAAATAAGTATTATCTGCTGTTATTGGTAGTATTATTGTACCATTGTTAGGTTTACCAGAAAAAGTATAGTTTTGTTCGTTTGTAACTGCTCCTGCTCCAGGTCCTTTCATAGAATAACCTTCTCCTACTTTTAGATCCCCAGTTTCTAACACTTGTTCCCAGTTGAAATAATTTGTGGCAAGGTTTCCATATTTCCATAACCAAAAACGAGCAGTTTGAATTGGTGAAGTCGCATTATTTCCATTGTAACCATCAATAAAATTAATAGCTACTGGATTAATAGGATCAGTTCCATCCATCATAACATTACCTACAGTATAAATTTCATTTCCATCTACTGCAGCGTTTATATCATTAGAATGTACTGGAGAAGAAAAGTAGTTATATGTATATAAATTCTCTGTTCCTTGTTGGTCTCTTTCTAATTTACCATTAGCTCCTAATACTAAGTCACTTTCGTTAGTTTGAACTAACTGAGACTCACCTGCAAGATCAATAAACCCATTTAATTCTAAATACCAAGTGTTTTTAATTTCTGCGTCTGTATTAACTTCAAACTCTTTACCTGCTTCTACAAACAAACCTAATGTTGTATGGCTTGTATCTGTATCTACGTTATTATTAATATCTACAATTGACCATGCTTTATTGTTTACTTCGTCTGTTATATCCCAAACATCTCCATGAAGCCATGTTGCTGTTGTAGACCATGCGCCATCTACTACTGTTTGGTAAGGTAATGGTGCTGTTTGTAAGTAAATATCTTTAATATTATAAAGCTTAGCTCCTGTTATTTGATCTATAGTTGGTGTTACTTTATTATCTGTAATATTTCCTTTATAGCCATCCATTTTATAATAACGTAATAAGTTACCTCCAATAGCATTAGCTGAAATATCTTTAGGTATAATTTTACCTTGATTAAAATTTTGGGTTTCTTCTAATTCTTGATAAACTGTTCTTTGTATTTCCTCTTCGGTTAAAGCGATATCGAATACTCTTACTTCGTCTATTTCTCCATGAAAATAATTTGAATCTGTATTTGCAAGTCTACCTATAGTAAAATTAGAAGCATCATTATTAACACCTCCAGAACCTGTTGGACTACCTTGTACTTCTCCATTTACATATAAAACAGTTTGAGATCCATTTGTTGTTGCTGCAACATGTACCCAAATAGCATCAGTAACTATATCTGTAGATGTTAAAACAGCACTACCATTTAACATTACAGTAACAGAGCTGTCTGAGTCATTAACAACTAAATAAAAATTATTTTGACCTGCTACAATTCTATTAGAACTTAAAGTATTGTCTCCTTCAGATTTTATCCAAGCTGTAATTGTTGCATTTCCGTTTGAAATAACATTACTGTCTTCTACATAATCATTTCTTCCGTCAAAGAAAAGACTATAAGAATCGTCTAAATCCCTAGGTGAACCATAAGCTGTATTATCTGTATCAAAAGCATCAAGAATTCCATCCATATCTGAATCTGTGTTTCCATCTATAACACCATCGTTATCTGCATCTAAATTTGCATATATAGTTTCACTAATATCTGTTCCATTTGCAGGATTATTTGTCGCATCATTACTATCTGTATCTAAATAATTTGGTATACCATCACCATCTGTATCAATTGGATCTGGATAATTATAACTTCCATGATCGTTACCTATTCCATCATCATTTAAATCTACAATTGCTAATAATCCATCACCATCTTGCTCATCTGTTGCAATTCCGGTATCAACGTCACTTCCTTCTCCTACTCCATCACCAGAAATGTCTACATCACCTAATCCAAAATATTCTAGGTTATCAAAAATACCATCATTATCACTATCTAAATCTATATAGTCAGGAACTCCATCTCCATCAGAATCTAAAAGACTAATGTTTTCATAAGAATCATGCATACCATTTCCATTATTATCAACCCAAATATTAATTGAATCATTTAGCATAGTCGCATCAAGATCATTATCAGGTAAACCTAATTCAACAACATTAGGGATTCCGTCGTTATCATTATCTAAATCTATTATATCTGGAATACCATCACCATCTAAATCACACAATAATTGTTTAACAAAAATATCGTCAATCGCTAAATCGTTACCAAGACCTCCAAATTGACTATTAATCAATTGCACTCTAAACTGAGAATAAGTTGTAGTAAATGAGGCACTAACTTCTATCCAGTCACCAGCAGGTGATGTTGGATCTATTAAACCTGAACTAGCTGTTGTAATTAAATTTCCGTTAGGATCGTATATAATAATTTGTACTTCCGGACGCTCTCTATTACTTATGTTTGGCGCATCTGTTCTATCAATATTTAAAGCAGAAAAACCATAAATAATTGGTACTCCTGGAGTAACACCCGTAATAGTGGCATCAAAGAAAACACCTGGATTAGTATCAGCATTAAATATTGCCATTCTACCATCTGTATCACCAGGTGTATGATCTTCACCTAAATACCAATATTGATCTGCCCAATATGCTACTTCATTATTAGGCGTTTGATCATTTCCATCTCCATTTGCAATCTTATGATAAACAGTATATTCTCCATCTCCTAGCGATGATCCTTCTGATGGACCTGAACCTGTTCCATCTTCATAAGCATAACTAGTTAATACATCTGAAGTAAAAGCATCTATCTCTACTCTATCTCCTCCTAATGCACCAAATGTTTCATTTAAAAAAACAACTTCTGCCTGATTTGAGTAAGAATAGAGCCCACAAGTATCATTTTCAACAACATCAGAAATACCGTCATTATCATCATCTAAATCAACATTATCAGGTATTCCATCTCCATCTGTATCTGGAAAAGCTCTTATACCTTCTCCTTTAACAACAAACGTATATGGATTTTCATCAGCGTCATTATTATCAATGCTAATTTCGGCTAGATGTTGTGCTATAGTTGAAGGATTATATGTAACTGTAAACGTAGTAGATTCACCTGTTGCTAATGTTGATAGTGCTGGTTGTGTAACTGTAAAGTCAACACTACCTGTTATTACAACTATTGGAGAACCTGTTAAATCTAGATCTAAAGATCCATTATTTGTAATAGTATATGTTTTTGTTAAAGATCCTTCAAAAACATCATAAGCTCCAAAGTCTGTTCCGTTATCTGTATCTGTATCTGCAAGCGATGCCCCATCAATTATTGGATTACCACTAGTTATATCAATTTCCTGTGGAGAAGATGCATCTATCAGTAAGTTTACAGTATAATCTTCAAATTCCCCAAAATTATTATCCCAGTAACCATCACAAGGATCATCTGGATGCCACCAATTTCTAAAAGCAACACGCATTCTTGTTGTTCCTGTTATTGCAGATGTTGGGATTGTAAAGTCTGCTGTAAGAAAATCACCTTGAATAGTTCCTCCTGCAGATCCAGTTCCTCCTTGAGAATATACTTGTTCACCTGGATCAGATAAAATTCCATTGCCATTATAATCTATCCATATAGAAAAACCAACTTGCATCCAATTTTGGTCTCTTCTTACATCTATTTTAATATTTTCTGTACTTCCTTTGTTTACATCTGCTACACTAGTTGTATAGTCTCCATATCCATTATCAAACCCTGAAGTATTATCTATATTTTGAGCTAAAGATCCAAAACGCACTCGTTCTATATATTGATTTGAATTCGTATTTGAAACAACTGGTGTACAATAAACAACACCAATAGTTGTAAACGTTTCTGAAGTTGAAAAAGATGAATTAACAGCATTACATAATGCACTAACCTGAACCTCGTAATCTGCACCTGCAGATAACCCAGTTAAATCTATTGAATTTGTAGCAACAGTTTCATTTATCCAATTTACGCTCCCAACTTGTCTATATCTTACTTCATAACTTGTTATCCCTTCTTGAGCATCCCAATCTACTGTAGCTGCATCAACCAAAACATTACTAACAACAACATTAATAGGCGCAGCTAATGCACTTATTGTAATATTATGGATTGCAGTGTCACTATTACCTGTTGCAGAATCGTAATACAACCAGTTTACTGTGTATACTCCAGGAACATCAAAATATGTTTGATCTGTTGTTGTTGGAGAAATAACTACACATGGAAATTGATAAGTAATATCTGGTGGAGTTGGAGATGTAAACGAGCAATAGGTAGTTGTATCTGCTATTGGCGGTGCAACTAAAGCGCCAGTATAAGCAAGCACTGTTACAGTAGCTGTACATGTTTCAACCTGCCCTACACTATCTTCTACGGTAAGTGTAACTGTATTTGATCCAACATCTGCACATGTGAAATCTGTAATATCTAAAGATAATATTGGTGTATCTATATATACAACAGATCCATTATCTATATCTGCTGTAGTAACAGATGCATTACCAAAAGCATCTAAAAGTACTGTAGCGTTTTGACAGTATGCTTCTGGTGGATCAATAGAAGATATACCTTCTAATATTACGTCATCTATAAAATAAAAATCATTACCCGCTGAACCTATTATACCATCAACACCTGTAGCTCTTACTGTAGCTCTAAAGGCAGTAGCAACATCTGGCACCATAACAACATAAGGATTTGCTTGAGCTCCTGATGCACCAAACAATAATGTATCAAATGCATCATCTGTTCCATCAATAAGTTTAACACTAAAATCTACCCATGCACCACTCACAAAATATGAATAATCTAACCATAAATCTTCTCCATTATCTGAAGTACCATCACCCTGGTATGTTACTGAGAAAGTAACATCACTAAACAAGGTTATATCTTGATCTGCAAACGCCACACTACCATTATTATTCCAAAAATTTATAATCTGAAGACTATAAAGATCTGACGCAGGAGTAGTTACATTACTATTAACTATTCTAATTTGACCATTAGTTGTTGTTGCTGTATAATCCCAATCATCTGTACCAACATGAGTTGTAACATTAGCTGTTCCGGTAGGACCTACTACAATATCATTTTGATCTGTAGGTCCACCAGTAGCATTCCCATCATGAAATGCTTGAGATGCTATAGTAACCTGAGAATAGGCTGTGTTAAAAATAAATAAACTAAACACGATTATCAACAATCTTCCATAGAAAGAATTAAAAGAATTTGAGTAGCTTTTTTTCATAATATAAGTTTTTGAGTATCTGAGACTTAAAAAGTCTTAAATCACCACAAACATACATTTTAAACGATTAAATACATTTATTAACATAATAATTCTTAATGAATTACGATTAAATGCGATTTTTATACGATAAAGCGCTATATTATGCTATTAAAACCAAAAAAGTCGCAACATATGTTGCGACTTTTTTATTTTAACAAAGTAAGTTAATTTATGATAGCCTAATAAAGACTATTTAATACATTTTAATTATTACTTGGTCCACCACTCATAATTCTAAACTGAGTTCTACGGTTTAGTTGGTGTTGGTCTTCAGTACAATTATCACCACAATCTACAGCTAATTCTCTTTCACCTTTTCCAGCTCCTGAAATTCTGATAGCATCGATACCTTTAGAGATAATATACTGCACTGTAGTTTTTGCTCTTCTATCTGACAAAGCATCGTTGTAACGATCTGATGCTCTTGTATCTGTATGAGATGTTGCATAAATAACCATGTTTGGATACTTTTTCATCGCTTGTACTAAGTTATCCAACTCAAAAGCTGCTTTAGCTGTAATATTAGACTTATCGTAATCAAAATAGATTGGGTTTAATACTACACGCTCTACTTCAATAATTTTTTCGATTGGATCTAATGCAATTTCAACTGCAACTTCCTCTTCGTTACTACCTGCTATAGACAATTTGTTACTTTCGTAATCTGCCATAGTTACTTGTAGTTCTGTTTCTGTTTCACATTCTACAATGTATTCTACTATTCCTTCTGCATTTGCTGTTTTGGTAGACAAGATATTACCTTTACTATCTACTAAAGATGCTGTTGAACCTGCTAATGGTGCTTTTGTTTTGTTATCTAATATTGTAGCTATTATTTGTACATCGCAAAGTGGCTGTATTTTTTTAATCGCATAAATATCATCATCTCCTTTTCCACCTTCACGATTTGAAGATACAAATCCTTCACCTGTTTCTTCGTTCATAGAAAATGCAAAATCATCTCCATTAGAGTTTATTGGTATTCCAACATTTCTAATTGGTGCTAATTTACCGTCAATCTCTTTAGTATAGAATACATCCATACCTCCAAGTCCTAAATGACCTGTTGATGAGAAATAAAGTGTATTATTATCACTTACGTGTGGAAACATTTCATGACCCTCAGTATTTACTTTCTGTCCCATGTTTACAGGAGTACCTACTTGTCCATTACCATCTATAGTAGCTTTATAGATGTCGTATTTTCCAAAACCACCTGGCATATCACTTGCAAAGTATAACGTACTTCCATCTGGACTTACACTTGGGTTTTTTATAGAGTAATTTCTACTGTTTATTGTTAAAGCTTCTATGTTAGAGAACTCGTCTCCACTTTTAGTTGCTTGGAACATGTGTAGTACACTGTATTTTGTGTTAGATACTGAATCTTTCTCGTAAACGTTTTCATAAAAACTCTCTCTTGAGAAATACACTGTTTTTCCATCTGGAGAGAATGACATAAGACCTTCATGGTATTTTGTATTCATTTTATCTCCTAACATTGTTTCTTCTTGATAAGATCCATCTTCAGCTTTTGTAAAAGAATACATATCTAAAAACGGTTGCTCATTCCATCCGTAATTTTTTCTAGAATCGTTTCTTGCTGAAGAGATGTATAATTTTCCATCTTTAATAGTACCTCCAAAATCTGATACAGCTGAATTAATATCCATATTCTGAACATTAAATTTCTTACCACCTTTTAATATTTTTGGTAAGTAATCTGGATTAGATAAAAACATTACTGCTCTATCATCTCCTGGGCGCATAGATGCAAATTTTTTCATTTGAGTGTTAGATACTTCGTACTTTCCGTTTGCTTTCAGCATTTCAGAGTACTTGTAAATCATTTCTGGCTCTTGAGAAGTTTCTAAGGCTTTTGCGTACCACTTTTCTGCTTCTACAGTATTAAAAATATTGTAATTAGACTCTGCTAAGCGTCCATAAACGTAAGCATCTGCCTCTCCTTTTTCTGTTAATTTAGTATAGTCCTCTATGGCTTCTACAAATTGATATTTCGCAAAATGCTTATCGGCTTTCTTTGTCGCCTTAGTTTGCGCTGTCACGCTAAAGCTACTTAGAATGACTAGTGTTATAATTAATTTTAAGTGTTTCATCTGGTCGTGTCTTTTTTGTTAGCTTATGTGGTTTAGAAATAACGTGGTGAACGTGATACTTTTTTTGGTAAATCGATATCGAAGTTTATAAAGATCTCGTGAGAAGCATCTGTAACTACGTTTAATTCTGATTGAATAGCATCGTAAGCATAACCAATTCTCATTGATGGTGAAACCATAAAGTTTACCATACCACTAAAAGAATCGTCTAGCCTGTATCCTGCTCCAATTTCTACAACATCGTACATGAATAGATTTAGGTTTACATCATAACTTATTGGTGCATCGAAAGCAAACTTCATTAAAGCGTGTGGCTTTAATTTAAAGTTTTCTGACAAATCAAACACATAACCTGCAGCTGCAAATAAATGTTCCGTTTCAGATCCTATTTTTCTACCATCTTTATCTAAATGTGTTCCATTTAAAATGTTAGGCATCGAAGCAGATAGATACCAACGGTTAGGTTGGTATAAGTATAAACCTGCACCTACATTTGCTGTAGTCTCATTAACATCTTGCGAGAAAAATGGATCATCAGCATCTATAGTTTCTACACTTG
>NZ_LIQH01000017.1 GCF_001418085.1 Lacinutrix algicola | reverse complement strand
ATCGCTGCTTTAGAAACGGAGCAAGCAACACAAAACACAGCAATAACAAATAATGAAACTGCAATAGCAGATCATATTACTGCTGATGAAGATACAGACGCAACTAACGAAATTCAAACAGTAGCTTCTTCAGACAGTTCTGTAAACGTAACTACAGACGCTAACAATAACATCAATTTAAGCGTAACTCCTTTTGATGATACTGCTATTCAAACACAAATTACAGAGAATGCTGATGATATTGATGCTTTAGAAACAGAACAAACAACTCAAAATACTGCGATAGCTGGTAATACAACGAATATTACAACTAACACAACAGACATCGCTGCTCTAGAAACTGAGCAAGCAACTCAAAATACAGCAATTACAAACAATGAAACTGCAATAGCAGATCATATTACTGCTGATGAAGATACAGATGCAACTAACGAAATTCAAACAGTAGCTTCTTCAGACAGTTCTGTAAACGTAACTACAGACGCGAACAATAACATCAATTTAAGTGTAACTCCTTTTGATGATACTGCTATTCAAACTCAAATCACAGAGAATGCTGATGATATTGATGCTTTAGAAACGGAGCAAGCAACTCAAAACACAACAATTACAAATAATGAAACTGCAATAGCAGATCATATTACTGCTGATGAAGATACAGATGCAACTAACGAAATTCAAACAGTAGCTTCTTCAGACAGTTCTGTAAACGTAACTACAGACGCGAACAATAACATCAATTTAAGTGTAACTCCTTTTGATGATACTGCTATTCAAACTCAAATCACAGAGAATGCTGATGATATTGATGCTTTAGAAACGGAGCAAGCAACTCAAAACACAGCAATTACAAACAATGAAACTGCAATAGCAGATCATATTACTGCTGATGAAGATACAGATGCATCTAACGAAGTAAATACCGCATTTGCTTCAGATGGTACAAATCTTTCAATAACAGATTCTAATGGAACGTTAAATATTCCTTTAACACACATAGACTCTGAAGTAACACCAGTTGTAACTACAGGAAATACAATCGCAACTCATCTTAGCGCAAGTGGAACTTCTACAAATATCACAGAAACTGTTACTACTTTCAAGCAAGATGACACTACTACAGCTTCAAATCCTGCTGCAACAGGAGAAATAACATACAAAGACGAAAAAGGTGTTGAGCACAAAGCACAAGTTGTGGCTTCAGAAACAGGCAATCAATTAGAAGTTGGTACAAATGGAGGTGCTTATTTAGGACCAACAGTCTACACTGGAACTTTTATCATTTCAGCAGAAGGAACAACAACTATATCAGGAATACCTTTCCAACCCTCACAAGTTACTTTTGTTGCCAATGCAAATGTAGAGAGCTTAAATATTGATAGCGACAATGGAACTGGTGATAATGATAGAGGTATTAACAACTCACATGGTACAATGAATGGTTTTGTAAGAAACATTGGAGGCACCTTAGCCCAACAAGTAATGTACACAGGTGGTCACGGAAACTCAATTAACGATATATCTAGATATGCAAGTAGCTCTAACTGTATTGGAGTAAGATATGGAGATCAAAACGGTAGTAGTTTAGGTAAAATTGAAGGTGCTTTTGATGCATTTACAACAGACGGCTTCACTATTTCTGTTAATTACACCAATGGAACAATTACAAGTAATAGCACAAATCCATTAGCAGACGTACAACCAACAGATATTAATAATGAAGCTTTATTAGTAATATTTACAGCTTACAAATAATATAGAAATATGAAAAAAATAAAATACATAGCTCTATTTATTATTCAAGTAAGCATAGCTCAACAATCTTTTCACAACTTTGGTAATGTACAAATCCATGATCAAGGTCAAATGGGATTCCATATCGATTTAGAAAACGATGGAACCTTTAACCAAAATTTAGGCTTAGCAGGATTCTATAACATAGATAATTCTCTAACGATATCTGGTACAGAAACACCGAGATTTAATAATATTGAAGTTTTAGTTGGTAATCATTTATTTTTAGAAGTAAATACAGAAGTTACAAATGCCCTAGACTACTTAGAAGGAGATATTATAACACCTAGAACTAATCCTGATATTTCTTTAGACTATTTAAATGATGCAATATTTACTCTAGAAGACGACTTAAGAAATGTTGACGGCTATGCTTCTATAACTAGTGATCAATCGTTTACCTTCCCTATTGGGCAAGACAACAAATTAAGACCTTTACTAATTCCATTTCAACCAGGAATCTCAAAATTTAAAGCCGCTTATTTTAACGAAGACCCAAACTTCCCTTCTACTTTTGCAGAAAGTTTCAACACAAATAATTCTCAAGGCATAATAAATATAATTAGCACGCAGGAGTTTTGGGATTTTAATGGAGAGAATAAAACATTAGTTACACTTACTTGGGACCAGGAAAGCCAAATCATTAACTTAGTAGAAGACCTTTTAAATCTAAGAGTTGTTGGTTGGAGCAAAACTGAACAAAGATGGCTAGACTTAGGAAACACAGATATTTCTGGCGATTTAAATAACGGAACAATTAGCTCGTTTGAATTTATTCCAAATGATTTTGAAATTATAACTTTTGGAGCTTTAATAGGCAGCGATGGTTTAACAGTTTACAACGGAATTAGTCCTAATAATGATGGCTTAAACGACGTTTTTATAATAGAAGGTGTAGAACTTTTTAATAACAACCTAAAAATATTTAACCGTTGGGGAAGAGTAGTTTACGATGTCGAAAATTACAAAAACACTTTCAATGGTGTTGCTAACAAAAAAGTAGTTGGAACAAAAGGTAACAAGCTACCTGTAGGCACTTATTTTTATGTATTAGAATTAGCAGAAGAAAACAAAAGTTACTCTGGCTGGATATATATTAATTACTAATTATAAAGTTTTATAAAAGTGGTATCCAAAAATCTCATATCCTTCATTATAATAAAACTTATGAGAAGGGTAATTTTGGACGTAAGTGTTTAATTCAGATGTATTACAACCTTTAGATTTAGCATAATCATACAGCCATTTAAAGAAGTTTTTACCTAAACCTTTACCTTGATAATTAGTTTCAATATAAACATGATCTACTTCCATAGATTTACCAGAATAATGTCTAGTTTGAAACCACATACCACAAACGCCAATTAGCTTTTCTTCATCGTAAATACCAGCACATTCGTAATTTTGCTCAACCATTTCTGCAAATCGCTCTTTTAAAACAGCATCTGAATTTTTATTATTTGTTAATTTTTGTATTAACGGAATAATAGTATTTATATCTTTTTTATCAATAATTTTAAAACTGAAAGGCGTGGCATGAATTTTTGACAAATTTAGTTAAATTTGAAAATATAAAACTACAACATTTCATGTCTAAAAAGGTCGAAGCTATAAATAACTCAGAAATTGAAATTAAGCAAATAAATGGCTTAGAAACAATACCGATAAGACATATCGTATTACGAAAAGGTAAACCAATTGAAACTTGCACATTCCCTGAAGACAATCTAAATAGTTCCTTTCACTTTGGTCTATATTACCAAAAAAAATAGTTGGAGTATGCTCTTTTCTATTAGATCAATCTCCTTCTTTTAAAGAATCTAAACAATATAGATTAAGAGCGATGGCCGTTCTAGAAGAGTACCAAGGTTTCCATTTTGGAAAGCAGTTATTAACTCACGGAGTCCATTTTTTGAAAGAAAAAGAAATTGAACGTTTATGGTTTAATGCTAGAGTAATTGCTTTAAATTTCTACAAAAATAATGGGTTCGAAACCATTGGTAATGTTTTCGATGTACCAACCGTAGGCGATCATTACTTAATGCACAAAAAATTATGAATAGAAAAACAGTTATAAAACAGACAATATTAATTACAATAATTCTTATCTCTTTTTTTCAATTTAGTCATGCTCAAACTACTATATCCCAAGAAGAATTAATAGGTAAAGGTAAACCTGAATTATTTGGTGATGGTTACAAGTTAAGAGAAGCCGCTTATATTTCTTTTAAAAAGATGCAAGCCGAAGCTCTAAAAAGCAATATAAAAATAGGAGCCGTTTCTAGTTACAGAAGTTTCTCACATCAAAAACGTATTTGGGAACGCAAATTCAATAGCAATAAATCTAACGGTCTTTCCACTACAGAAAACATTAAAAAAATAATAGAATACTCAACCATTCCTGGAACTTCTCGTCATCATTGGGGAACAGACATCGATATTTATCAAACCAATGTAAAACAACCAAGAGGCTTATTACTGGAAAGTAATTTTCATAATAATGGTGCTTTTTGCAAATTAAAAGAATGGATGGATATACATGCAAAAGATTATGGTTTCCATTTAGTTTATACTGATTTCCCCAACAGAAAAGGCTTCAAATATGAACCTTGGCATTACAGCTACAAGCCACTATCTTCTCAATATTTAAAAGACTACAAAAAATTAGATATTGCTAATATTCTTAAAAATGATAAACTTTTAGGTAGCGAAAACTTCACTAAAGATTTTATTACTAAATATACTGCAGAAAACATTTTAGATATTAATCCAAACCTATTGTAATCATATACTTTCTAAAGCGTGATTAGACAGGTATAAAAATTTATTTTTTCAAAAAAAATAATAGAAACCTATAAATCTAAACGCAATCGTTTTCGTTTAATTATAATATAAAGTCCTGCATTAGCGGGACTTTTCTTTTTATATTTGTTATTCAAATTCTAAGAAAATGAACAAAAAAGTCATCCTAATGATACTTGATGGTTGGGGAAAAAGCCCAGACCCAAAAGTTTCTGCTATAGATAATGCCAATACTCCTTTTATAGATAGTCTGTATTCTAAATACCCAAATGCCCAATTACGAACAGACGGTTTACATGTTGGTTTACCAGAAGGACAAATGGGAAACAGTGAAGTTGGACACATGAATTTAGGCGCTGGACGTATTGTTTATCAAGACTTAGCGAAAATTAATTTAGCAATAGAAAACAACACTTTAGCACAAGAAAAAGTATTAGTAGATGCTATTAATTACGCTAAAGCGGAAGGTAAAAACATTCATTTATTAGGTTTGGTTAGTAATGGCGGTGTGCACTCTCATATTAACCACATCAAAGCATTAGTAGATGCTACCGAGAGTGCTGGTGTAAAAAACACATATATTCATGCATTTACAGATGGTCGTGATGTAGATCCAAAATCTGGAAAAGGCTTTATAGAAGACCTAGAAAACTATACACAGAATAAAAATACAGAAATAGCGTCTATAACTGGTCGTTATTACGCAATGGATCGCGATAACCGTTGGGAACGCGTAAAACTGGCTTACGACGCTTTAGTTAATGGTGCTGGTGAATTATCTAATAATTTAACAGAAAGCATTCAAAAGCATTATGATGCAAATATTACAGACGAATTTATAAAACCAATTATAAAATCGAATACTGAAGGGCTACCATTAGCCACAATAAAAGAAGACGATGTTGTTATTTTCTTCAATTTTAGAACAGATAGAGGTCGTGAGTTAACCGATGCTCTGTATCAAAACGATCACCACGAACAAAACATGCATAAATTGAATTTGTACTACGTTACAATGACCAATTATGGTGATGCTTTTAAAGGTATTCATATTATTTTCGATAAAGACAATATCACAGAAACATTAGGTGAAGTTTTAGAGAAAAACAACAAAACACAAATTAGAATTGCTGAAACTGAAAAATATCCTCACGTTACTTTTTTCTTTTCTGGAGGAAGAGAAGCTCCTTTTAAAGGTGAATCTCGCATATTAAAAAACTCACCAAAAGTAGCAACTTACGATTTAAAGCCTGAAATGAGTGCTTTTGAATTAACAGATGCTTTAGTACCAGAACTACAAAAAGGCGAAGTAGATTTTGTTTGCCTAAACTTTGCAAATGGTGATATGGTTGGACACACAGGCTCAATGTCTGCTGCCATTAAAGCATGTGAAGCTGTAGATACTTGTGTAGAAAAAGTTGTAACAACTGCGTTAGAAAACGGTTACACCACTTTGCTTATTGCAGATCATGGTAACTGTGAAACTATGATTAATCCTGATGGATCACCAAATACAGCACATACTACAAATCCTGTTCCTGTAATTTTAATAGACAACGAATTAAAAGAAATTAAAAATGGTGTTTTAGGTGACTTAGCTCCTACTATATTAAAACTTATAGGTGTTGAAAAACCTAAAGTTATGACGCAGGAATCGTTAGTCTAATAATGAAAAAGATAATAATAGTTATTCTCTTATTAATTAGCTTTTCAAACTGTACAAGCAACAGCCCTAAAAAGTTTGAAACTACAAAATGGGAAAATGCTAGTCCAAGAGAGCAAGGTCTTATGGCTTCAGATTTAGTTGAAAGTAAAATATTAATTGGCAAAAGTAAATCTGAAGTATTAGAACTTATCGGCACACCTAATGATAGTAGTGCTATTAACTTTCATTATCTTATTGAATTTGGATATATGACTCCGTTTCATTTAGATGTAAATTTTAATAAAAACAAAGTAATCGATGTAGTACTTATTGATTAATTTTTAATTGCACTTCCAACAAAACTGACAGTGACAATTTATTATTAAATCGTATTTTTGTAATCAATTAAAATTTAAATGAATATTTCTAAAGGACTTATTATTGCTGTAGATTTCGATGGTACTATTGTAGAAGATGGTTATCCTGGAATTGGAGACGAGCGTTTATTTGCGTTCGATACTTTAAAACGTTTACAAGCAGATGGACACCGTTTAATTTTATGGACCTATCGCCATGGAAAAAAACTTGATGAGGCAGTCGAATACTGTAAAACCAACGGTATTGAGTTTTATGCCATAAATAAAAGTTTTCCTGAAGAAGAAACTTTAGAAAATGCTAGCAGAAAAATTCATGCCGATTTATTTATAGACGATAGAAATATTGGAGGTATACTTGGTTGGGGAGAAATATATCAAATGCTTACAAACGAAACACCTCAACCCAACAAGAAAAAGAAAAAAGGATGGTTTAAATTTTAACCACCTATCATTTCAAAATAAGATTTATCTATTGCCTCTCTATGATTGGGATGCGCAATATTTACCAATTCTTTTACACGCTGCTTTATTGTTTTACCATACAAGTCTGCAACACCATATTCGGTTACTACATATTGTACATGAGAACGCGTAGTAACAACTCCGGCACCTGTTTTTAAAGTAGGAACAATTCGACTAATACCCTTATTTGTAATAGATGGCAATGCAATAATAGCTTTACCGCCTTTACTTAAAGAAGCACCTCTAATAAAATCCATTTGCCCTCCTACTCCAGAATACATATTCGCACCAATAGAGTCCGCACAAACCTGTCCAGTTACATCCACTTCTATTGCTGAGTTTATAGCAACCATTTTTGGGTTTTGTTTAATTATCGACACATCATTTGTATAATTTGAAGCTCGCATTTCTACAAAAGGATTATCATCTACATAATCATACAAACGTTGAGAACCTATTAAAAAAGTTGACAATGCACGACCTCGATTAATAGCTTTATAATTTCCAGTTATAACATTATTAATAATTAAATCTATTACACCATCCGAAAACATTTCGGTATGCAATCCTAAATCTTTATGATTAGTTAATCTTGTTAACACTGCATTTGGAATACTTCCAATTCCCATTTGAAGTGTGCTTCTATCTTCAATTAAATTAGCAACATATTCACCTATTTTCTCTTCAATAGCATTTGGCGCAACAACATCGTGGCCTGGAAGCGGTTGATGATCTTCTACAAAAATGTCAATTTCTGAAACATGAATAATACCTGCTCCATGAGTTCTAGGCATAAATTTATTAACCTGAGCTATAACAGTCGTTGCATTTTCAATAGCAGCTAATGTTGCTTCTACAGACACTCCTAAAGAACAATACCCATGGCGATCTGGTACAGAAACATGAATAAAAGCAACATCTAAATCAACTATATTTCGTTTAAACAACGAGGGTAATTCGCTTAAAAAAACAGGAGTATATGATCCATTTCCAGCCTTTAAAGTATGTCTTACATTTTTTCCAATGAAAAAAGAATTGACATGAAAACTATCTCGAAATTCGGGATTTGCGTAAGGTGCAGCACCTTCTGTGTGTAAATGACAAATTTCTACTTTCTCTAATTCCTCATGCCTAGCAGACAATACTTGTATTAAAGATTGAGGAGCTGCCGCTGCTGCTTGAATATATACTCGATTATTCGACTTTACAACTTTTACAGCTTCTGCTGCAGTAACTGGAGAAAACATATTATTAATTTTAGAGTACAAAAATACTACCCGTACAACTCTTAAAAACTGTCAAAAGTCATGTTTTGAAAACAAAAAAAGCATTTTATTTTGAGTATCTTTGCGCCAATAATTTCGAATTATGATTATAGTAAAAACAAGAGAAGAAATAGAATTAATGAGAGAAGCTGCACTTGTAGTTTCTAAAACATTAGGAGAAGTTGCCAAAGCTGTTAAACCGGGCGTAACAACATTAGAATTAGATAAAATTGCAGAAGAATGTATTAGAGACCAAGGTGCAATACCAGGTTTTTTAGGTCTTTATGATTTTCCAAATACACTTTGCATGAGTCCAAACTCTCAAGTTGTACACGGCATACCTAATAATACACCTTTAGTAGAAGGCGATATTATTTCTATAGATTGTGGTTCTATAAAAAATGGTTTTTATGGTGATCATGCTTACACTTTTGCTGTAGGTGAAATAGATCCTGAAACTGAAAAATTATTACAAGTCACCAAAGAGTCTTTATACGTTGGTATTAAAGAATTAAAAGTTGGTAATCGTGTTGGTGATGTTGGTTATGCCATACAGAAATATTGCGAAGATCATGGTTATGGTGTTGTTAGAGAACTTGTAGGACACGGTTTAGGTCGTGTTATGCATGAAGATCCAGAAATGCCAAACTATGGTAAACGTGGTCGTGGTAAAAAGTTTATTGAAGGTATGGTTGTTGCCATCGAACCTATGATAAATCTTGGAACACAACGCATTAAACAACATAGAGATGGTTGGACTATTACAACTCAAGATGGTAAGCCTAGTGCGCATTTTGAACATGATGTAGCTATACTAGACGGAAAACCTGAGATACTATCTACTTTTGCTTATGTATATGAAGCTTTAGGTATTACTTCTACAGAAGAAGATGAATTTAGACAGAAGGCTTTAGTACTTTAATTTATGAAAGTAAAACACATATTAGCATTTATTATTTTTGGATTCATTTTCAACATTATTGGTACTTTATTTAAAATTCAACATTGGCCATACGCAGGTGAAATACTAACTATTGGGACATTAATAAAAGTAATTTTTGGAATACTTTTAATATTGAAAATTCTTACGACTGATAAATTTAAAGAATTTTTAAATTGGTAAATTAAGTTGAAAAAACTCTTCAAAATAATTCTAAATATTATTCCTAGACCTTTATTAATAAGGTTAAGTTATATTGCTCGACCAGTTTTAGCATTCTTTTTAAAAGGAAACAAATTCACTGATCCTATTGACGGAAAAAGCTTTAAAAGCTTTTTGTCTTATGGTTACGAAACGCAACGTGAAAATGTACTATCTCCTTCTACTTTATCTTTAGAAAGACATCGATTATTATGGTTGTATTTACAAAATGAAACCGATTTCTTTTCTGCTGAAAAAAGCGTACTTCATTTTGCACCAGAACAATGTTTTTTAAAACGTTTTAGAGCCTTAGATAATTTAGACTATACAACTACAGATTTACTATCTCCAATTGCAGATGTAAAAGCAGACATATGCAACCTTCCGTTTAAAGACAATAGTTACGATATTATTTTATGTAATCATGTTTTAGAGCATATTCCTGATGATACTAAAGCCATGCAAGAACTGTTTCGTGTTATGAAACCTGGTGGTTATGGCGTATTTCAGATTCCTCAAGATTTATCTAGAATAACAACGTTTGAAGACGATACTATAACAGACAAAAAAGAACGCGCTAAAATATTTGGACAGTACGATCATGTGCGTGTTTATGGTTACGATTACTTTAGTAAGCTTAGAGACATAGGTTTTATGGTTAATGAAGAAGATTACACCGCAAGACTTACAAAAGAAGACGTTGAAAAATACTGTTTAGCTAAAGGAGAAATTATCCCGATAGTTTATAAATAAAAAACACAATGACACAAGAAATTATAATCGCTACAGGTGCCTTTTTTGGTATGTTTTCAGTCATTTTTGGAGCCTTTGGTGCACATGCCTTAAAGAAGATTTTATCTGCAGAACAATTAAACAGTTTTGAAGTTGGCGTACAATATCAAATGTATCATGCTATAGTATTATTGGTTTTAGGATTTTACGCTCCAAATATAACTGCTGCCATATATTGGTGTTTTACAATAGGTATTGTTTTATTTTCTTTTAGTATTTATGGCTTAATTTTATCTAGTGCCAAAGGAAAAAAGTTTCGCTTTCTAGGACCAGTAACTCCAATTGGTGGTTTACTTTTAGTTATTGGCTGGTTGCTTTTATTAATTAATGCTTTCTAATAAACTATTAATATTGATACTGTATATTATTAACTAAAACGGTTGATTATGCGGTGAGTACTTCCGCGGAAGCGAAAAAAAAAAAAAAAAAAAAAAAAGAGAAGCCAATTACAGACTTCCCTTTTTCAAGAATTGATTAATAGCGTCTTTTATATTATTAGCCTATTACTTTTGAAAGCTTAATGGTTTCGCCACACATTTCGCTTTTTATTTTAAAAATAACATCTCCCTTTTTTCCTTTATTTGCCCAACGCACTTCTTTACCTACATTACAAGAAATACTTGTTTTTGATCCTTTATTTAAAGACACAAAATCTGTTCCCGTATAAATACTAACTTTCTCTTTAGTATCGTTTACTAAAGAAAAACTACCTGCTATAGCTATTTCAGTTTTTTCAATAGTATCAAGGTTTGTTTCTACCTCTGAAAAAGAGGCAAATACTAATGCACTTGACGCGATAATTATTGTTTTCATATTGATTTGTTTTTACTTATTGACATATATAATTACAGAATATAAAACCGTAAACAATTTTGCTTAAAAAAGTACTTACTTCTTTTTCGTAATGCAAAACTACTGTAAAACAATTATTTAACTGATTAAAAAAAAACGTCTATTTGAGTCATTTAGACTTTTTTACATATTTTTTATAAACAAAAACAACGATAAGTATTCTCTGTCCTTTTAGTAAAAAAAATGCAACAAAAAATCTCGTAAACATTACGCTCACGAGATTCAAACTAAATTAATTTCTATTGATTTTTTTTGAATTCAATAAATTTTTAATTGTCTTTAAAATTCAACTTTTGATTTTAAAGAATTTGCTTTTGATTTTGTTGCATTTTTCTTATCCTCTAAAGCTTTAGCTTTGGTTTCAATTTTGGCTTTTTTTGCTTTTACTTTTGCTTTTGATTTTGATTTTAAAGCCTTAGGTTTATCTAAAACATCGTTAACTTTACTATCTGCATTATCTACAGCTGTATTTACTTTGTTTTCTGCATTTTCAACCTTTGCATCTGCTTTTTTCACTTTTGCTTCCGCTTTTTTTAGACCTCCAAGTTGTGCGTTACTTTGCATAGAAATACAAAGTACAAATGCTAATAGACTGATTTTTAATAAATTTCTCATAATTTAATTATTTATTATTATTTTGCTATACTTACCATATAGTCTTTGTTTGTTTTTTTAAATCTGCTTTTTTTACTTTTTCTATTATTAAAATTCACCAACGTATTTCATTGCGTATTCCATTGCCTTTTCTTTTGTCATAGTAGCAACTTTAGCTTTGTCTTTACTAAAAAAGTCTACCAATGTTTCTCCTACAGCTTCATTTCTTGCTTTTTTTTCTCGAACCATTACTAAACTGTTTTTATCGTACATAAAAACCATATTCATTCTGTTACGAAATATGGTTATTTTTGCTTTTTTAGAGGTAGCTTCATCAAACACAAAATATGCTGGCATACTGCCTTTAGTAAGCCTAAGTGTCATCATTTTTGTTGTACCTGGTGCGCCAACTGCTAGAAATACTTCTTTTGTTTCTTGGCCGGAAATGCCCATTTCATTTAATGAATAATATTTTCCATCAAACGCATCATTTTTAGGGAAATAATCTTGTGCATTTACACTTAATGTAGTTACAAATAATACTAATAATAATCCTTTTAATTTCATCTTGTTTAGTTTTAAATTAATTTATATTTATTTTAAATTTGATTGTTAGCAATTAACTTTTATAAGCTAAGTACTATTCAATTTTTTTATTATTGCTTAAAGCTTATACTATTATTTTACTGTAATACTTTTACCGCACGCAGTGTTAGCGGTATAACAAAGAACTCCTGAATCTGTCCTTTGATCGGTATAATTATAAACGTAATCATCATTACAATCTACTCTTGTAGAACCGCCATCCCATACTTTTTTTGCCTGAAAATTATTATCTCCTTTTACAGACACGTAAATAGTTCTACCTGTTTCATTATTAATGGTTACTGAAGTTCTCTCCATAAATGCTTGGTGAGCTCTTAATTTTATATACTCAGGTGTTTTTTCTAAAGAATCATTATATTTTTTTATATCTGCTTCGCCTTTATCTCTTGCTCTTACTATGTTTTTATCACTTTTTAATTGTGCAGGTTTTCTGGCATCTTGCTTTGCTTTCATAGCAACTAAATAATTAGTAATAGTTTTACCCAAATCTTTTATTACTAAGCCTTTAAATGCTTTTGCTCTCTTTTTTTGGTTTGCCTTTACTTTTTCAAAAAAAGATAATTTTTTCTTTTGTGGTTCTTCTAGTTTTTCAGCAGGTTTTAAAGATATTTCAGCTCCTTTTTTTACATAAATTTTTTCAATATTCTTGTATGATGTATTATCATCAGAAATACCTCCAAGTAAGATTACGTAATTACCTATAGATACAAATCCATCTTTTTTATATTTATGTTTTAATACAGATTCGTATGGGTATCCAGAGGCCAAATAGTAATTATCAATAGCATTATACCTGTGTTGTACATTTCCTTTATTATTGCCTTCTTCTTCAATAACAACTTCTATTTTATACCCTTCTCCAGTAGATAGATATTCTGTTTGAAATGAAACAGGAAAACGCTTGTCTGTAATTTTATAAACGCCATCTCCCTTTTCATCATAAGCAGTTAAATACTCTGTATATTTTGCTGTAGTAGAAATGTTGCTAAATAAATTGTTTTGTGCAATTGTTACTGTTGTAACTAATAGTAAGACTGCTAAAATTGTTTTTTTCATTTGTTCTATTTGTTTTTATTTCGTTGCAAAACTATTTATAAACAGACCTTTAAAGCATTCAAAAACCGTCTATTTAAGTCATTTAGTAACTATTTAAACCAAAAAGTAGCCATTTAAATCATTTGTTCTTTGCGTTTAAAAAAGCGCTTTGATTCTTTTAATGAAACCTATTTAATGACAACATTTAAAGGAGTTTAACTATCAATTACTTTGTTATAACTTTATAAGGCTCTACGAGAATAGTATGCTATTAAGAAAAACAAAACCTTGGAATGAATAGCTATACTTATCGAGCACATTTAATGATTTGATAGCGCTTTGAAAGTCGTTTTTTTTTAGCTATTACCAATTACTTAAAAATTTAGATATAGTCTAAAACAAAAAAATCTCGTAAACTTAAATACTTACGAGATTTTAATATTTGAAGAAATTTAACTATTCTAATACTCTAATAGCATTATTATATTGATCTGAAATATATAACTTACTTCCATCACTATTAAAAGACATTCCTTTAAGATCTTTAAACATCGCTGTACCAGGAGCACCATCTAAAATATTATAACCGGCTGAAGCAATTACTGTAGTTACTTCTTTTGTACTCATATTTACAGCTCTAAGCGCTCTTGTTCCTGAACCACTTCCATTTGTAAAATATAAATAGGTTTCGTTTTTGCTAAATGCTAAACTAAATACACTTCTTAATCTTGCTGCTTCTCCAATACCATCTACAGTATCTGCTTCGGTACTAGAACCTACCAAAATGGTAACATCATTAGTTTGTAAATTCATTTTTAAAATAACATTAGTGCTCGCTAAGTATAAATTTTCATCATTTGCATCTACAATCATTTGTTGTGGCGAAAAACTATCTGGTAAGTTATTCCAAGACATTGTTGACACTTGTTGTGTTGCTAAATCTATTTTTCTAATCCTTTTAGCTGTTATAACTCCTCCAATATGTTCAGACACGTACATTGTAGTTCCTGCATTATTTAAAACAATATCTTTAGGGAATGAAAAATCTGCATTTGCCCCAATTCCATCTGCATCTCCATAATTACCACTACCCGCTATAGTGGTCACCTCCATAGTTGCCATATCTATAGCTCTTATTTTATTCCACGTACCTACATATAATATTGTGTAATCTTTATTAAAAGTTAAGGTTTGAGGGTTGAAAAACGACGCAGCAGTACCCACACCATCAACACTTTGTGCTATGTTATTACCAGCAATTGTAGTTACTGTATTTGAGCCGTCTGCTACAGAAATTTTCTTAATTAGCCTTTCATTTGTATCGGTTACATAAACATCTCCATTTTGATCTACTGCAACATCTGTAGCACTCGCAAAATAGGCATCTTCTACAGTGCTCATATTTCCTGACAAAAGGATATCATTACTAGCAACTACTGGCTGCTCGTCTACATCATCATCATTACTACATGCCGTTACTAAAAAGGCCAATACTATTAACTTTACAGTTTTAAATGTGTTTGTTTTTTTCATCTTTTAATTTATTTTATTTCTGTTATTAAATTTTTGTTTTATCTTTTTATAAATCGTTTTGTTGTAATACTTCCGTCTTGATCTTCTATTTTAATTAAGTACACGCCGTTTCTCAGGTTTGATGTTTTAATGGTTTTTGAGGTTGTTTCTAAAACTTTCGTTCCTAATACAGAATAGATGCTGGCTCGTTTTAAGTTATTAGCCATTTTAATATTTAAAATTGAAGTGGTTGGATTTGGATATAGCGTTACTTTATTTTCTAAGAAACTAAAATTATTAACACCTAAAGGCAAAGAACCAAACTCGTAAGCCCCCATATCTACAGTGCTATTAAAAATACGTTGGTTACCTAAAATATCCTGAGCACCAAAAACATAGGTATTATTTCCTACACCAATTGCAGGTGATGCTGCTGTTAATGTAAAATCGTTATTTGTTACATTGGTAAATAATGGATCTGTATTTATAGTGTTTACAGCGTTTGTAATACTGCTTTCAGCAAAGCTTAAAGGATCTAAACTATTATATACATGTAAAGAATTAAAAGGGTTACCGTTCATATCTGTAATCGCTTTTGTTAATCCTCCAGTAGCAGGAACATCTCCCAATCCAGTATTATTCCAGAATATTGAGTTTGATACCGTAGCGTTATCATTAGTATTAGTATAGTTTCCAATGCTACTAATAATTACTGGTGCTCTATAACTATCGTCTATTATAGCTTTAGTACCAGTATCTTCATTATTTACAATTGTATTATTAAATAAATTAAATGTCCCATATGTGTTATTTCCAGAAGAGCGCAACACCATAGCACTCCCTGACTCTCCTGTAACCGAAGTACTTAAATCTCCCGCTATATTATTTCTAAAAACACTGTTTGAGACTGTAAAATTCACTTTTGTATCACTTCTAATCACAACATATAGACCTGAAGCATTACGTGACATATTATTTATAAATTGACAACCATCTATAATAACAGCAGGTGTTTCTGTTTGAGATAAATTTGACAAACTAAAATCGGCATAAATACCAGCAGCAGAATTTCTACTAACATTATTTTTAATAACACAGTTTTTTAGAGTAAAACTAGCTATTCCTGAATTTTTTAATATAGCACCACCAACTGTTGTTGCATTAACATTTGTATGAGCATCACTTATGGTTAAACCATCTAATAATAAGTTTTCTCCGCCAGAAGTAATATTTACAATACGGTAACTGTTATCGCTATTTCTAGTTCCATTTCCATAATTTGAAGTATAATCTGAGACATTAGCATCATTACCTTGTAAATCTCCAGATAGAATAGTTTCATTTGCTCCTTGGATTCTATCATTTATTGAAGCTTCTGTACCTGCAAAACCTCCATAAATTTTTAAGTCCTCATTTGAAACAACAAAATAAGTATTACGACTAGACGCATGTGGCTTGTATGTTCCTTCTGCAATCCAAATTTGGTTATCATCATTAACAGAAGCTAATGCACTTTGCAAATCTACATAAGCATCTGCCCAACTTGTTCCATCATTACTACCTGTAGCATCTTTATCTACATAAAAAATGCCTTGCTCTGTTGGTACATAATTATAAATACTTGTAATCTCTGCATCGGTTAAAGCATATTTATAAAAATAAATATCATCTATACTACCTGTATATGTGTCGATTGGATTAACAATCATTTGTCCTTCATCTAAAAATTGAGTTGCTAAACTATTTCCAGGAGGATCAATAACATCTGAAATATTAGTTTGAAAAACACCATCTACAAACACATCTAAAGCAATAAAATAACCACCACCTGCAGAGCTAGTTCTTAATACTATATTATGCCATTGGTTATCTGCTAAAGCAATATTCTCAATTTTATTAATAGTGCCTTGTGCACCATTATTTGATATTGCTTTAGCACTGAGGTATAAATTTACATTATCAATAGATAGTCTAAAACCAGTTGCATTAGCCCCATAAATTTGAATAATTCGTTCTCCATTAATTGTTGCATTACTCTTTATCCAAAAAGATAATGTCGAATCTGTATAACTTGTTCCCGCACCTAAAGTATGTCCTGTTAATATATTTAAACTATTTAAAGCATTGGTAGCGTTTCCAAAACGGTCAGTACCTGCTACTATTGAACCTGATAAATCTGGGCCTACAGAATTGTTTTCTAAACTACCAGCAGTAAATTCAAATTTACCATAATGACCACTTGGTAATGTTTGTGAGAATGCTAGAGATGTTACAATTAGTAACATTAAAAATAATCTTGTTTTCATAATATATAGTTTAATATGTTTGTTTGCCACAAAACTATTACGAAACAAGTATTAACATCATTCATAAAACATCTATTCGAACCACAAAACAACTATTTGATTCAAAATTGAACTATTTGGTTCAAAACAGATTTTAGAGTAAATTAAATGCATTAAAAAAGATATATTTACAGAAATAAGCACACTTAAATTTTATAATTATGGTTGCTTTTCTCTTATTAATTGTCACCTATAATTCTGTTTAGGTGTGATCTTTAATTGTATTATGAAAAAAAAATACGAAAGCCTTCTAAAGTTAGGTAGTAAAAAAAGCTACTCGAATAATCTTAATAAAAGAATACGCTTATTAAATACCTTTTGTATCATTTGGATAATTGTCGTTTTAATTTTTGTAAGTCTAGAAGTTATTGTAGGTATAGCATTAGAGTTTATCAAAAAAAACATAATTACGTTCGATTTTATTAATCTCAATTTTTTTTATGCTCATTTCTTTATACTAACCTCGCTCCCAATTATAATTATACTTAATAAGAATTTTCATTTTAAATGGGCACGCTTCTTTTTTATCTGCGTTTTTATTCTTGTTAATTGTTATGCTTCACTTATTATTTCTCCAGGACATTATGTTGAGTATTATTTTTTACTATTATCACTTATTGTCATTACTCTTTTTGAAAGAAAAAGCGTATCCTATTTTGCATTATTCATTAGCTTTTTACTCTTTTTAACTCCTTATTACTTTTATGTTGTATATCCGAAAGAATATGTAGATCGTTTAATTATTTTAGAAACCTTATGCATTTTTCTAGTAGTACACCTTTTGGTTAATTATTTTAAAGAAAGTAATATTAAAAGCGAAAGACTATTAGCTTTAGAAAGGGACAGAGTTATTTCGGATAAAATGATATTAGAAAAACAAGAAGCTCAATTACGAGAGTTAAATGAGTTTAAATCTCACTTTTTTGTAAATTTATCTCATGAAATACGCACGCCTTTAACACTAATTCAAGGGTATACGAATCAACTTAATTTTGACAAATCTGAAACAGAAAACACTCAAAAAACCTCTATTATTAAAGAGCAATGCCAGCAAATGCAAAATATTATTAATAATATTATGGATTTGAGTAAAATGGAAAGTAATCAATTTCAACTTGTAAGTACTCCTGTTGAAATACACTCTTTTTTAGAAAAACATTTCATTAATTTTCAAAGTCTATTCATAAAAAAAAACATAACATTTACATTTAACAACAATACGTTAAAAACAACTATTTTAATAGATCAAGAGTTGTTTTCTAAAGCCATTACAAACTTACTTAGCAATGCTTTAAAATTTACACCTATAAACGGAAGTGTTTCTATTAATACTTCTTTTAGCAATAAAGGGCTTAAAATTAATGTTATAGATACTGGAATTGGTATTCAAAAAGAAGACAATCAAAGCATCTTTAAACGTTTTTATCAAGTAAAGAACCATATCACAAAGAGTCAAGGCAGTGGTATAGGTTTAGCATTTACAAAAAGCATTATAGATGCTCATCAATTCTCTATTGATGTAGATAGTAGTTTTGGTAAAGGTTCTTGTTTTACCATATTTATTCCTAATACTTATGTAGAAACCATTACAGATAAAGCAGTAGAAAAACCAATAGATACCAATAAATTAAATACAATCACCAAAGAGAGCTCGTTAAAAGCAACATCAAAAACCAATAATAAAACAATACTTTTAGTAGAGGATCATAAGCAAATGAGAGACTACTTAAAAAAAGTTTTAAAGAATTACACTATAACTGAAGCTGAAAATGGAAAAGAAGCTCTTGATATTATTAAAACCAAAAGTTTCGATTTAATTTTAACAGACTACATGATGCCTGTATTAGATGGAGAAGCCTTAGTAAAACAGCTAAAAAAGGAACAAAACAAAACACCAATTATTGTACTTACTGCACGCTCAGACCAACAAGGAAAACTATCCATGCTGCGTTTAGGAATTGATGGCTATTTACAAAAACCTTTTATAGAAGAAGAACTTTTAATGAATGTTAAAAACTCAATATCGCTTTACAAAAATGTAAAGGAATTTGACAAAGTCAATACTCAGGAAGAAGTTAAAAACTTAAACGCATATGCCGATAAATTTAATACTAAAATAACAACTTATATTAATAGCAACATAAATTCGCCACTATTAACAGTAGATGGTATTGCTGAGTATATGAAAATTTCTAGGAGCACACTTAACAGGAAAGTTAAAAGTATACTAGGTCAAACTGTGAGTCAATTAATACAAGAAGCCCGTTTAGAGAAAGCACGAAATTTAAGAGCCGAAGATCCTTTTGCTACTAAAAAACAAATTGCAGAAGCGGTTGGCATTACAAATACCACTTATTTATTTGACAAATTAAAAGAACGTTATGGCGTTTAAAACACATACTATACAACTCGCTTAAAACAAAAAAAGC
>NZ_LIQH01000016.1 GCF_001418085.1 Lacinutrix algicola | reverse complement strand
CTTTTTTATTTATTTCTATATTTTTTTTATCGAATTACTGTATAAAGCGATGCTATATAAACAGATGATCCCGATCCAGAGTTTCTTTCTGTCCATAACTCTATAAAATCTCCTGGAGCTAACTGTACAGTTCCAACAACAGCTACAGCTCCAATATCGTAGCTTCCACCAATCTCCCTAGCTGTTGCGGTGTTAGATACAGGTGTTGCTGTGGCATCTCCACTATTTCCTTTTGCTATATAAAATAATAAAACATCATTATTAGTAACACCTCTAAACGAAATACTTGTTGTTACTGTAAAATATCGTGTTCTTTTACCTTCATAAACCAACCTATTATTACCAACTGCACTAAACCTGAATAAATTATTTGTAGCAGTTGTGCCTACTATTTTTACTGGTGTTCCACTTCCTGGATAAGTAGTAGTATTTCCTGTTCCTGTAGTAAAACTTAAATTATAATCTCCAATGGCATTGTTATCGGTTTCTTGAGGAATTCCTTGGCAATCTACATCCCAAAAATTACTGAAATTATAACCCGAGTATGTATCCGCTGTGTATGGTATTACCCTAGTTCCTGCTCCTGTAAAATTAATTCCTGTTAATGATGCTGAAGTTCCAATAGTTGGATTTGCACTAACATTTAAACCGAATTCACCAGCTCCTACAGCTACTCTTCCATTAGCTATTTGCAAATTTTGAAAAGTTCCAGAAAGTGTTAAAAAAGTTCCACTATTACTTTCTGTCCAAAATACTTTATCAACAAATAAAGAGTTTATTGTAGATATATTAAAACCGTTACTAGTATTTACCACTTGTAATACTTCAAAAAATACAGCGTTAAAATTACTTAATGTACCTAAAGAAGAGGCATCAGTTATTATTACACTGTAACCTAGCATACTTTGTACACCATCACTTGTAATATCAAAAACTTGCTGTCCTCCTCCGCTAATTAAAATATCCTTTATACGTCCACCATTAGCACCGCTAAATAAAGTTGTACCAGAAGAATTTACCAAAACATCTTCTCCTGTATCTCGACCAACAAGGTTAGCTCCATTTAAATCTATACTGTGATCAACAATAATAGCACCGTTTATTTCATATAAATAATCTTCATTCAAAATATACTTAGCACCTAAACCAGTTGCTAGCTCATCTGCTAAATCCGAAATATCTTTTACTAATTTATAATTATCTCTAGTACTTTCTGGCACAGTGGAACCAGTTAAAAGTTTATTCCAAGCACTATCATCCCAATGAAAGAAGGAATTCTCTGTTATGTCGTAAACAAGTAAGCCATCTGCTGGACTTACTATAGCAAGTCTTTCGGTAGTTGTCATTCTGGGAGTTAATAATCCTTGTGTAGTAGATGTAATATCCAATGCAGAAGATGCATCTGGATTTGTGTTACCAATACCTACTTGTGAAATCGCCTTTGTTGTAATAAGGGATACTACAACGAAAGACAGTACTGTCAATCTAATATTCATATTTAATCAATTTAGGGATTACGAAAATAAGTAAAAAAATCGAAAAAACCGTTATAAATACATAAAAAACCGATTAAAAACCTTTTTAATCACTAAAAAGAAGAATAATACTACAATTTAATATTAAAGTAAAGAAAGTAAATTGATAACTAATTAAAAAAAACTTTTAATTAAAGTTTACCAGAGCCCAAAAAGAAATCGCGCAAACTAATAGCCTTACGTTTTATAAAAGCACTAAACGAATAGTTTTCGCTTTTTAAATCTGTAGTAAAATCGATTATTTCTTCACTTTTAAAATAAAAATATAGATTTCTTACTGTTAATGCTAAAATAAAAAGCATGATTAGTAAGTTCCTGTAGAATCTTACATCCGTATCGTAGACAATTTTATTATTAAGTTCAATTCTAAAAGGATCTTCTTGTTCTTTGCCTACTCCTAAATACAATACAAGATCTTGACCAATAGCATTAGGGTTTAGTAATGTCTCCCAATACTTTTTGTAAATATCTGAAATGTAATATTCATGAAGCTCTCTATCGCTAAGATTTAAAATTAATCGTTTACCAATAACACTTCTAAGACCATACTCTCGAGAACGACCATCGTTTTTAGTTTCGATTTTAGCTGAAGAAAGTACATCTGAAACTTTATAAAAACTGCTTGTTTTTAACGAAAAATCTGGAAGTATATAATAACCTACAACAAAAATTAAAGCAGCATTAAGTATGTATAGTTTAAAGTCTCTCAACTTTAATTGCTAGTAAATTCAGCTTCAAAAAGAGTGGTAAAATGTTTTAATAGTTTGCTTTTAACTTCAGCTTCATCAATCGCTTTTTTGCCCAATTCTACATTAAGAGATGTCACCGCTTTTCCTCTAATACCACAAGGTATAATATTATCAAAATACCCTAAGTCTGCATTAACATTTAAAGCAAAACCGTGCATTGTTACCCAACGACTAGCGCGAACTCCTAATGCACAAATTTTTCTAGCGAATGGTGTTCCAACATCAAGCCAAACTCCAGTTTCACCGGGAGAACGTTCTGCTTTTAAACCGTATTCGTCAAGCGTAAGAATTATCATTTCTTCTAAAAAACGAAGATATTTATGAATGTCCGTAAAAAAATTGTCCAAATCTAAAATAGGATAACCCACAATTTGTCCAGGACCATGATATGTAATATCTCCACCTCTATTTATTTTATAGAAAGTTGCTCCTTTTTGGGTCAGTTGCTTTTCATCTAACAATAAATTAGAGATATCTCCACTTTTACCTAAGGTATAAACATGAGGATGCTCGACAAACAAAAAGTAATTATTGGTTTCTAAACCAGCGTCTTCTCTTCTGTTTTTAATTTTAGTCTCTAAAACACCTTTAAACAATTCTTCTTGGTAATCCCAAGTGTCTTTAAAATCTTTAGAACCTAAATCTTGAAGTGCAATTTTTTTATTCATAGACTACAAAATTACAATAAATTAAGAATAAAACAGCCTTTTACAATAATCTAAGCCAAGTTCTGTTCAAGATTAACTAGACTTCATTTAATGTAATATCTTCAATATTAAACTAAACATTACTCTTAATTAGTAACCGTTTGAAATGTGTATATATAATAAGGACAAGCTTTATTTTATTTTTTAGGATTATTTAATATTACTAAAGCTGCAATAACGCCCGGAACCCATCCGCAAAGCCATAATAAAAAAGTAATTAGTATTGAGCCACAACCTCTATCTAAGACTGCTAAAGGTGGACAAATAATTGATAGGATAACTCTCCAGATACTCATAATTTGATTTGATTTTAAACTGAACAACGCTCAGTGATGATTGATGATTTAATTATAGGACGCAAACTATTGCGATTTGTTACAAAGCATTATCTTTGCAAGCTTAAACAAAATTATATTATGTCACAATTATCAGAGCAAGAGCTCGTACGTAGAGAAAAGCTAGCAAAGCTTCGTGAAATGGGTATTAACCCATATCCAGCCGATTTATTTCCAGTTTCTGAAACATCAAAAAAGATAAAACAGGAATTTAAGGAAGGTAAACAGGTGGTTATTGCTGGACGTTTAATGTCTCGTCGTATTCAAGGTAATGCTAGTTTTGCAGAGTTACAAGACAGCGAAGGCAGAATACAAGTCTATTTTAATAGAGACGAAATTTGCACAGGAGAAGATAAAAGTAAATATAACAATGTCTATAAAAAATTATTAGACATTGGTGATTTTATTGGTATTGAAGGTGAATTATTTACAACTAAGGTTGGAGAAAAAACGGTATTAGTTAAAAACTTTACTTTATTAAGTAAATCTTTAAAACCTTTACCATTACCAAAAATTGATGCCGAAGGAAAAGCACACGATGCCTTTGTAGATCCAGAAATGAGATACAGACAACGTTATGCAGATTTAGCTGTAAACCCACATGTAAAAGAAGTATTTGTAAAGCGTACAAAGTTATTTAACGCCATGCGTAATTTCTTTAACGACGCTGGTTACTTTGAAGTAGAAACTCCAATATTACAACCTATTCCTGGAGGAGCTGCTGCACGTCCTTTTATGACGCATCATAATAGTTTAGACATTCCATTATACATGAGAATTGCTAACGAACTTTACCTAAAACGTTTAATAGTAGGTGGTTTTGATGGTGTTTATGAGTTTTCTAAAAACTTTAGAAACGAAGGAATGGACAGAACCCATAATCCTGAATTTACAGCAATGGAAATTTATGTGTCTTATAAAGATTACAACTGGATGATGGATTTCTGTGAGAAACTTTTAGAACATTGTGCAATTGCTGTAAATGGAACTAGCGAAGCTACTTTTGGAGAACACAAAGTAAACTTTAAAGCGCCTTACAAACGTATTACAATGGCAGATTCTATAAAAGAATTTACCGGTTTTGATATTAATAGTAAAACGGAATCTGAAATTTTTGATGCTGCTAAAGGCATGGGAATAGATGTGGATGCTACTATGGGTAAAGGAAAATTAATAGATGAAATTTTTGGTGAGAAATGTGAAGGTAACTACATCCAACCAACATTTATTACAGACTACCCAAAAGAGATGAGTCCGTTATGTAAAGAACATAGAGATAATCCAGAACTAACAGAGCGTTTTGAGCTTATGGTTTGTGGTAAAGAAATAGCAAATGCTTATTCTGAACTTAACGATCCAATAGACCAACGCGAACGTTTTGAGCACCAATTAAAACTGGCTCAAAAAGGTGATGATGAAGCAACTGAATTTATAGATGAAGACTTTTTACGTGCTTTAGAATATGGTATGCCTCCAACCTCTGGAATGGGAATTGGAATGGATAGATTAATTATGTTTTTAACAAACAATCAATCTATACAAGAAGTTTTATTCTTCCCTCAAATGAGACCTGAGAAAAAAGCAGTTCCTATGAATGAAGAGGAAAAAGCAGTTTTCGAAATCTTAAAGAAAAATTCACCTATAGATTTAAACGACTTAAAAAGCCAATCTGGTTTAAGTAATAAAAAATGGGATAAAACCGTAAAAGGATTAACTAAACTTGGTGTTGCTAAAGTTAGCAAAACCGATGATGGCTTATTTGTTGAGATGGTTTAATAACATTTTTCATTACGAGCGATAGCGAATAATCTCAATAAATTAAAAAGGAACTACAGAAATGTAGTTCCTTTTTTTATTTTTATTAAATGGTATTAAACACTCTTTACTTTATTACACTCTATTTAAAACATAAAAAAGGCTTCAAATTTTATTTGAAGCCTTTTAATTAAATATTCTTTTTATAATATTATTCTAAGCCTAAAGCCTCTACTCCTTGTTCGAAAACAACATCTACAGGAATACTTGCAGCACTTAAGCGGTTTAAATCTTTTTGTAACTGCTCAGGAATACTACCGTAGTTATCTACAAATTTAGCAACACCTTCATAATCACCATCACCTTGGTAGGTTAATATAACTTGAGATAACATTTCCATAGCACTTTCCATTTTCTGAAAATTAACTTTATAAGTTCCATCTTCATTTCTTGTAAAAGCACCCATTTGTTGGAAGAAGTTAAAACGAATCATGTTTGCTTTTCCGTGCGCACTAGATGCACCAAAACGTACAGATCTAAAAATACCAGCCATAAAAGTGACCATATTATCTTTTAAATCTTCTTTTAACTCTCCTTTTTTGTGCAATTGCTGCACCATGTATAATCCTAAAATATCAGCTTTACCTTCTTCAAGTGCACTTGCATGTTCTTTAAGAGATGTTCTAACTGTTCCGTTTCCATTAATAGTATTTTTAATTCCTAAACCATGAGCCACTTCATGAAACATTGTATTTGCAAAAAAAGCATCGAAAGTAATGTGTTTACGTTGGCTTTCTTCAATTAAAACATTAGAAATAGGCATTAAAATTTTATCGAACTTAGCACGCATTGCATTTTTAAGCTGTAGACGTCTTGTTCCTTTTTTTAGCTGAACTTCCTCGTCGTTTGGTAAGTTAATGGCAATTGTTTTACTTCCAGAATTACAATCTCCTGCATAAAACACAACATCGTATGCATTTAAATCGCTATCAGTACCTGGCTTTTCCTTTTTATACTTTGCGTCTACAGGCAATCCTTTTTGAAGCTCTGGTAAAAAACTACTAAACTTAGCAAGTTTTGCACTCCACTCTTGATCTTTAATTAACACGTAACCTTCATGCGCAGCTTTATTTCCAAAAAGCTGATCTTCGTAAGTTTCAATTGGTCCAATAACAATATCTAATGTATTATTTTTCATATCCATCCAAGCGAAATCACTTTTTTGGTAATCGTCATTTAATACAGCAGCGGCTCTTAATTCTAAATAGTTTTTTAAACCTTTATCTTCTGCTAACTCTGAAGCTTTTAATAATAAACGAGACACTTCATTCACTTCGGCTTCAAATTGCTTGTGGTAAGGTATTGTGTACAAATTACCTTCTCCATCTCGTCTTACAAAATTATAAATGCTTGTTTTGTTTTCCATAGAGGCCTTTTCAAACTCCTCTTTTGTCATATCTGCAGGATAAAAATTTGCTCCTTTTGGTTTAGCAGCAATACCTTCTACAAATGGTTTGTTATTATTTAATCTATCCCAAGGACCATAATTTATTTTAACATAGTCCTTAGTAGCCTTATCTGTAATACCATCTAATAAAGCATCACAATCTCCATAAGATTCATACCAAAACAAATCGTTCATTTTATTTGCTGCACTAATTAAAATAGGCAGCATTTGCTTTTCCTTTTCGGTTAATACACTTAAATCTGCAGTAAGTTTTACACTTACGTATTTATCAAGATTGGTTTGCATTTCGGTTTTAGGTGTTTCAATTTCTGTTTTCGCTTCCGTTTGTTTCTGCTCTTCTTTGCAAGAAAATATAGAAGCGAATGCTAATATGTATATTACTTTTTTCATGTGATTAATTAAATTAATTCTGGATTAATGTAAAGTTAGGAAATTTTAAATATCTTACTACTTAACACTACAAAAAGTTGATATATCTACCTTAAAAACAAATATAAATCAGCAGCTTTAAAAGCTGGGTTATAACACCTATTTGGGTTGTAAAACTGACTGTAAATGATTAAGTTTGGTTTATATGAACGTTCTGGCTAATGCAACATTCGAAAATTTAATCAGTCTTTACAGGAAATAAGAAATCTATGAAATTAATTCTTTCAGTAATAATATCTTTAGTTTTTGCTTGTAAAAGTTTTGGTCAAAAAAAATATTTTGAAAATAAATTTGAACATTATTCAATAGTAAAAGATAATGACACAATAAAATTTCACACATACTCAAATGGAGATGTGACACAAAAAAAAGGTGTTCTTTTATATATTCAAGGTTCAGGGAGTGACCCTTTTTATAAATTAATTAGACATATTGATACCATTAAAACTTCAAAAAATGAAGAACCAAAAATTAAAAAATATCTAGAGGTTCATAAAACCTTACCTTTTAATTTAACAGAATTTTCTAAAGACTATTTGTTAGTTGCTATTTCTAAAAAAAATATACCTTTTGAAATTTTTGGAAATGATTTTGAAATCCCTAAATCATTTTATGAAAATGATAACTTAAATTATAGAGTATGGCAAGCTAATGAAGTTGTAAATTATCTTTCAGATAATATTTTAAAAAAGCAAAACAAAATTATCCTTTTAGGTCATTCAGAAGGCTCCGAAGTAGTTGCGAAACTTGGAACAATTAATAATAAAATTTCGAATATTGGTTATTTTTCAGGTGGAGGAAATGCACAATATTATGATTTTATACTCGATATTAGAAAATCTGTTCAAAGAGGAGAAACAACAGAAGAAGAATCAATTTTATTGATTGAAAAGATTATTAATGAAGTTAAAGACATATATGAACATCCTAATAGTTTAACTAAAAAATGGTTAGGTCACTCTTATAGAAAATGGAGTTCATCAGTAGAACCATCTATAGATAATTTGTTAAAAATTAATATCCCAATATATGTTGCACACGGAGCAAAAGACAAAGCTGTTCCAATAGAGTCAGCATATTTAATACCAATTGAGTTTATTAGGAATAAAAAAAGTAACTTGACTTTTAAAGTATATCCTAAATTAGACCATTCGTTTTCTATAATACCGCAATCTGAAAATGAAGAATATATAGAGAAATGGGATGTTGTAGTTCAAGATTTTTTAAATTGGTGCGAAATGAATTAAAAAAATGATTTGCTTAACTACATAATAAACCAAAAATTAAAATTAGTTTTATTTATCACTATATAACAACACAATGATTATAGACCAAGAACAAAAATTTAAAGAAGTACTTTCTAAAATAGAAGGAAAAATTAATGAACGAAGTTTTTTTAATAAATTCTTGGAAGTATATCCTGAAGTTTGGAAAAAACATAAAATTACGTTTTCGAAATTTAATAGAAGTAAACAATTTGGACAAACAATTCCTTTGCCAAAACCTGAAGTTTCTCTACGCAAAGAAATTAGGGTTTGGCTACAAAAACAATAAAATCAGCATTAAAGGAAACCATTAGCAAACATTTAAAGAACGATGCCTAAAAAAGTAATATGCGTTTGGATTGGAACCTTTGAATCTGAAAATGAACTATATAAAAACTACCTGAATTTTGATTATGAAAACGATGATGATTCTAAATCTAAATTCGGAAAAGATGCTGAGTTAGAATATTATGAAGAGGATTTTATGGAAAGCTGGTGGTTTAAATAAACTCATTGAATATAAAGAACACATACTCGATTCTGAATATTTCTTCGAAGAACTTATTGTTGAATTAAAGAATTTTAATTTAACAAATAGAAATTCAATTACGTTTTTATTTGGAGAAAACGGAGAACATGCAACCAATGACATGCTATTTGACTATAATGGAATGAAATCTAAAGATAAACCAATTGCATTTGTTTTCCGAAAAGAATACGAATTAGAATAAAAACGATTTGCTAATATTAACTAATTAACCAAACACACTTAATCTTCTTTTTACTTTACAATTTAGATAGTATTACTTCTCCTCCACATAATCTGCAATAGAAATTTCATTAATTATAACATCTTTTAAAACGGCTTCACCATCTTTTACATAAACTAAAGCATAAGTGTTATTTGGTAAGGTATCGCGTTGTGCAATTCTAAAAGCATCTTCGGCAGGTTTAGCTTTATTTTCTTCCATATAAAAACGATTGAAAGGTAAATTAAAAGTCACATTACTATCGTATTTATTGTACCAGTTTACTTGAGTTTTTACATAGTCTTTTGCGTTTACTAAAGGTGCTTTACTTACCTCTGTTAATTTAGCAAAACCTAAACTATCTTCTTCAAAGTATACATAAATGTCTTGTTTTCTTTCCCAAGTAGAATCTACAGAAACAGCAGCGTTTATATCGTATCTCAAAGTTATATATTTACCTCTGTAAGGATCGCTGGGATCTACAGGTTGAGTTCTAAACTTATATGCTTTTCCGTTATTTAAAACAGCTTCTTGTCCAAAAATCATTTGCATTGGAACAAATAGCTGTGCTATTACAACAAGTATAAATAGTGTGAATATGTATTTTAATTTCATCTTCTTAATGTGTTATTTTAATATTTTAGTTTCTTTAGACTTCTGCTTTTTTAGCATTATATAATTGGTTGTAAAAAAACCAATCCCTACAATTACAAATAGCAAACCTCTAATAACAAAACTCATGTTAGTATCGAAAAAACGACAAAATATTAAAGCGGTAATAATTACTAGTCCGTAATTTAAAACACCAAAATGCATTTTATCTACTCCTATTTTTATTGCATTTATACCTAAAACTAATAACAATATATTGGTAATTATTGTAGGAGAAATGTCGTTTTGTAAGCCTATAAAAAACAAAATCGTCATTATTATAAATATGTAATGGAAAAGGTTAAATTTTTCTGCTTGTTTTTTCAGAAATAAATAAATTAAAACACCAAAAGCAACTACAAATAATACAATAACCAAGGTTATTTCTTTTCCTGAGAAAGAAGAGATACGAAATACATCTTCCCAAACCCAACGAAAACTTGCTATCAATAATAAAACAACGGTTCCAAAAGAGCCTAGAACTAAATATCCCTTTTGTCTTAATTTTAAATTATTGAACACTGGGAGTTTTCCTAAATTATAAAACAAACCGAATAGAATAATATAAGACAAGAAAATAAGCTCATCGAATTTTGTTATAAATGCACCTAAAGTAATAATAAGACTTATTGGTAATAACCAATTAAAAATTGATGTAATATTTGCTTTAGGCTTACTTTTAATTAGAGTTATATAATACGGAAGTAGTAATAAAAGTAATACTAAAAATAACCAAGGCGCTTTACTTCCATTAGCATAACCATAATTACACGCATAAACAGTTGCGTAAACAAGATGTAATAATGCAAGTGCATGAGATTTTAAAAGGTAGATTAATGGTGTACAAAGTAAAATCCAAACCAACATATAATTAGTAAAACTTCCTGGAATATTATAAATCTGACTTACCATTGCAATAGAAGCACCAACTGCAAAAAACAGAAATACTCCAGAAGCTTCATTCCATGTTTGGCTTTTTTTCTTTAAAATTGAAAAACCAACCAATACCTGTCCTATTATTAACGGCGCAAAAGCAAAGAGTGTTTTAATTGTCTTAGAGAAATTATCCCAATTATGTGCTAGTATTAAAATAAGACCAAGACCTACTAAAATAGAGCCTAATACTCCAAAAACGGTAAATAACCTATTTGGTGTATCGCTTGCTTTAGATTGGTAATAACGCTCAATTTTAAAAGCAACATCTTGAGATATTACATCGTTTTCTACCAACTCTGGCAATTCTTTTATAAGTTTAGAATTCATTCGTGTTTCTTTTAATATTTTATCAATTTAATCTTTTTTTTAAGCTTAAGGATAAAACAAGAGGCATTACTAATTTATTTGTTTCCCTATGTTGTTGTAAATTTAAAATGGCGTAACTTATAGTCACGCCATTTAAGGTTAACTAACCTTCATCAAAACAAAATTCTATATATCTTCTGTTTCATTATTATCTATAAAGGCAATGTCCCTAGTGTTTTTTTGCACTGCAATTCCGGCAAATAAACTTAAAGTAAAAGACATCCCATAAAATCCTTTTTCGCTTAGCTCTAAATCTGCATTCCATAAACCAACAACCAATAATACTATTGCTGCTATACTTGCAAACCAACTTATACCATAATACATTTCTGTTACTTGAATATTTTCCATTTTATCTCTTACTGCTTTTTGTACTGATATAACAGAGAACAAACCAAATAGTATAATGGTGAAATAATAGCCTTTTTCATTTAATGCCATAGCTGCATTCCATAGACCAATACAATAAGCAGCGATACCAATTATTAATGCTGTCCACGAAGCTCCAACAAATGCTGCTGTGGGCTTTTGGTCAAAAATTTGATCTTCTTTTTTATTTTTTTTCTTTTTCCTGTTTCTTTTAAAGAATCTGTTGTTTGATAATCCATAATTATTTTTGTTTTAATGATTATGAGGCAAATATGCGACCGAATAAAAGTTTAACGAAAACTACATTTTAAACAAACCGACGATATATTTTATACTAAATATAAAATTAATACTATATTTATTGAATAATTAGATTTATAACCGACGATTAAATGATAAACCTAAATCAAATAGTAACCACTTTTTCTAAAGAAGAAAAACTCCTTTTCGTTAACCACCTTGAAAAAAGAAACAAAAGAAACGATACTAAAAACATAGCACTTTTTAAATTATTAGCTCAAAACAAATTAGATTCTAAAGGCATTTTTATAAAGTTATATAACGGTAAACAAAAGGATGCTTACCATGCTTTAAGGAAAAGATTGTATCAATCTATTATAGATTTTATTGCAAATACTAGTTTAGAAGAAGAGAATTCTATAGACATGCAGGTTATAAAATACATTTTAGCATCCCGAACATTTTTAATCCGTGAGCAATATAAAGTAGCTTATAATATTTTAGATAAAGCAGAGGCTATAGCCAGCGAACATTTGTTATTTCCTATTTTAAATGAAATATATCACACCAAAATTCAATATGCTTATGCTAATCCAAATGAAGACCTAGATGTATTAATTGAAAAATTTAAGGCAAATCAAAAAAACTATTTTCTAGAAGACCAACTTAATATTGTTTATGCAAAAATTCGACAAATTACATTGCTAGACCAACATAAATTAAATGGTATAGATTTCGAAAAGCTACTTGAAGACATCTTTAAAGAATACAATATTAGCTTAAATGAGTCCATGTCTTTTAAATCTCTTTATCAATTAATTACAATAGTTAGTCTCTCGGTTTTTGTAACAAAAGACTATTTTAAAATTGAGCCTTTTCTTGTAAAAACCTATCAAAAATTACAACACTATAAAAGTAAAGACAAACAACTGTATTACCATATTCAAGTATTGTATTTAGTTGCGAATACATTATTCAGAAATAAAAAATTTAACGCCTCTTTACAGCATTTAGAACTCATGCAAGAGCACATGTTAAAACAGAACAAAAAACACTATTCTACTTTTAAACTAAAGTATAACTTACTATTAGCCTTAAATTTAAATTACTCTAACCAACAAACAGAAGCCATTGCTTTACTAGAAACTCTAATATTAAAAAAACACAAGGATTTAGAAACAGTACTTGATATTAATTTAAGCTTGGCTATGTATTATATACAAGACGAAAACTACAAAAAAGCACACACTCTCTTTAAATCTTTCTACCACACAGATAATTACTACGAAACAAAAGTTGGAAAAGAATGGGTGATTAAAAAGAATTTAATTGAAATAATTCTACACATAGAATTAGAAAATATAGACTTAGTAGACTCTCGATTATTAAGCTTTAAACGCAATTACTCCACTTATTTAAAAAGCATCAATCAAGAACGTGTGATAACCTATTTACAGTTTATTGAAACCTATTACAAAAATCCAAATAGTATAAAAACAGAACAATTTATTAATAAAGTAAAACACGCCTTTGTTTGGGTAGAAGCTAAACGCGAAGATATTTTTGTAATGAGTTATTTTGCATGGCTTAAAAGCAAAATGGAAAATAAACCTTTATATACTGTAACATTAGAGCTGATTGCTAAAGCACAAACTGTTAATTAAAACCCAAATGTTAAATAGACTTTAAACCATTTTATTTTTTTTCTATCTTAAGAGTGTATAACAATTAAACAATATAAAGATGAAAAAAATATTAATAGTAGTATTAGCGTTATTTGCTTTGCAAGTAACAGCTCAAGACAAGAAAGAAGACAGAAAGAACCGAAAAGAGAAAATGGAGCACCATAAAGATATGGACCCAATAGAAATGGCAAAAATTAAGACTAAAAAAATGACGCTTGCTTTAGACCTTTCTCAAGACCAACAAAATAAAGTTGAAAAACTAAATATTAAAAATGCCCAACTTCGAAAAGTTACAATGGAAAAGCGAAAAGCTTTGAAGGATGCCGATAAAAAACCAACTCCAGAAGAGAAACTGAAAAAAGAGAATGATAAGCTAGATCATTTAATTGCTACAAAAAGAGAGATGAAGAAAATCTTAAATGCAGAGCAATATGAAAAATATAGCAAAATGGCAGAAAGAAGGATGATGAAAGGAAAACATGGTAAAATGAAGCATAAAAAAGGAGGAAAAACAAAGGAAAAAAGAGAGCGAAAGGCAGAGAAAGAATAGTTCGATAGAAAACCTTTAAAAGCAAAAAAGTGCCGATAATCTATTCGGCACTTTTTTATTTGCAATAGTTAGAGAAATAGCTTTACTTTGAGATATAAACGAATAACAACTATAACAATGAAAAAATTATTTACATTTTGCTTTTTTGCATTTGCTATGTTAATTGGTACTCAGTCTGCATTAGCTCAAGATACTGCTAAGATTAATGAGTCTGCTTATGCTAAGGCAAAAGAATTACGTTCTCAAATAAAGTTTGATGACGCTGCTTTAGAGAAGGTTTATATGGCATACCAAGCAAACGATAGTAAACTTCAATCTATAGAAAAGCATTTACAAGCTGGAACAGCAGATTATAATAATGCAGTAATTGATGTTAACAAAAAGTTACAATCTAGCATTAAGACTGCTTTAGGTAACGATTTATTTAAAAGATATTTAATAGTAACAGATCAAGAAGAGATTCTTGATTAATTCTATTTTTAAAACATAAAAAAAGGCGATTACTATCTCTAGTAATC
>NZ_LIQH01000014.1 GCF_001418085.1 Lacinutrix algicola | reverse complement strand
ATAAGTAACAGTAATTGCACCACCTGCACCGCAATTAGAGACTAAGTTGTTGAAGTCGTAATTAGAAGTTACTACGTTAGTAGGATCTATATCACAAGTATCAGTACCACAGTTTTGAAGTGTTGTAATATTTGCAGCATCCCAAGCGATAGCAATGTTTTCGTTATCGGTTCCACCACATTCGATAGTTTCATCTATCACAGTACAATTAGTTAAATCGGGACCTATTGTATCTTCTAGAGTAAGGGTTGCGGTAAATGTGCTAAAGTTCCCAGTTGTATCTGTTAGAATATATGTAACAGTAATAGTACCACTAGCTCCACAAGTAGAAATAAGATTTCCAAAAGTGTAATTTGAAGTTATAATAAAGCTATTATCACACTCATCAGTTGCACAAGCTTCTAGAGCAGCGATATTTGCAGCATTCCAAGCAATCGCAATATTTTCATTATCAACACCGCTGCATTCTATTGTTTCATCTAGAGTAGTGCAATTTGAAGTATCTGGAGGAGTTGTATCCTCAATTAACTCAGTTGTTGTTTGAGAAGTCGAAGTAACTAATGTTCCGTTTGAAACTCCTTGAGCATTTACTGTTGCAGTATTAATAACTTCAGTAGCATCAATATCTATTTGAGTTATTAAATATGTAGCTGTGTAAATCCAAATCTCAGTTAAATCTACTTGCTGATCGTTATCGACATCTCCAGAAATATAAGTAATTACTACATTAGGAGTTGTATTATCTAATAACGGATCTGTTATTATTACATTTTCTAATGATACATTACCAGTATTAGTAATCGTAAATGTATATGTAATTGTTTCGTCAATTTCTGAACAATTATTATTGTTGTCGTTATTGAAAACTCCAGTTTTTACAATATTAATACCTGGATTAACATCACAGAATTGAGTCGCCGCAATCACCAATGTATCTGTTGCAGTCACCGTAGTGGCATCCACATCAGTACCATTAATTGTTACCGTATTAGAAATAGTTTGTGCATCATAATCGTCTTGAGTCACGGTGTAATTAGGCGCAGTATAAATCCAAGTTTCTGTTGGATTTAATAAACCATCAGTATTAGTATCAC
>NZ_LIQH01000013.1 GCF_001418085.1 Lacinutrix algicola | reverse complement strand
TGGCCCCTTATTTAGCCGCTCTCACACATCCTTTAAGTTCCAAGCTATCACTAATATCATAACCAACTATTTTCCTGGAATGCATATCTGTTATTAAAGCCAGGTAGCAAAAACCCTTTATGGTTCTAATGTATGTGATATCAGATACCCAAACTTGGTTAGCTCTAGTAACTTCTAAGTCTTTTATGATGTTATTATATTTATAAAAACGATGATAAGAGTTCGTAGTTCTAGCACTGGTTTTCCTTCTAAGTGTCAGCATTTGATTTTTTCTAAGCACATTAAATAAAGTATCTCTACCAACTTTAATATTGGCTTTATTAAAATCTGCATTTAATGATTTTACAAGTTTTCTCACGCCTTCTCTAGGAAGGGATTTGCGTCTTTTTCTAACGATATTAATAATCTGTAGTTCTAGGTTTAAACGCTTATCAGCTCTGTTTTTATGCTTGTAATAAGCATTACGTTTAAGTCCAAAACAATGGGTTATAGTTGTCAAAGTAGCAAATCCCTTAGATATCTTTTTGGCTTTACTTAAGGCTTTATACTTAGCTTTTTTTTAGTTCATTAACTGATTTATAGCCAAGATCTTCAGCAGCTACTTCCAGATAACAATCCTGGACCATAGCATCGAGATCCTTTTTAAGTAGTAGTTTTTTAAGTTGTTCAACCTCTTTTTGAAGTGCTTTAATTCTAGATATTTCGTCTTTTGTTTCCACTTTTACTCTGGTGTTCATTAAGTCTTTACGATTATACTTTTTAATCCACACATTTACTGTTGTAGGTGCAATAGAGTAGAGTTTACAAAGTTCACTCTTTGTGTGTTTTCCGATTGTAAGTTCGGCTAAGATTTTTAATTTAAAAGGTTCACTGTAACGTCTAATTACTTTGTCATTTCTATACATAATGTTTAAAATTATGTAGCCTTATTTCAGGACGGGTCACAATGGACGGCAACGTTTATGTATAAGAATAGTTGCGGGTTTGTATGCGAGGATTTTCCGCAGGAAAATCAGACGTTACAAACACGCAACGACCTTTGATTAAGCACTAAACCGCAATTATTTTTATACGGT
>NZ_LIQH01000012.1 GCF_001418085.1 Lacinutrix algicola | reverse complement strand
TCATATACTATAACTGTTACAGATCACAATGGATGTACAGATACTACTACAGTGACTGTAAATCCTGGTACATGTAACAACCTTTCTGTAACAGGCACCTCTACTCCTGCTGTCTGCTTTGGAAATAGTAATGGAAGTATAACCGCTACTGTTACTGGTGGATCTGGAAACTTTACTTACGCTTGGGATACCATAGCTGATACAACAACATCTGTTAATAATTTACCTGCAGGCAATTATACTATTATAGTAACAGATACTACAACACAATGTACTACAAGTACAACAATAACTATTAATGAACCTAATATACTAAGCTCTGCAATTGCTGTCTCTAATATTTTATGTAAAGATGATGCTACCGGATCTCTAGACTTAGCTGTTAATGGTGGCACTGGACCTTATACTTTTTCTTGGAATAATGGTAGTGTTACTGAAGACCTAATTAATGTTATTGCTGGAACATACTCTGTAACTATTACTGATGCTAATGGATGTGCAACTTCAAATTCTGCAACTATTATTCAACCTGATACTAATGTATCTGCTTCTATTACTGAGCAAACAAATATATTATGTGATAGTTTAGGTTCAGTAACTGTGTTAGGCTCTGGTGGTATTGAACCTCTTACCTATTCTATAAATGGAGGAACGAACTATCAGACTAACGGTGTTTTTACTGATTTAACTGAAGGAAATTATACAATAATTGTATTGGATGCCAATGGATGTACATTTAACCAATCTATATTCATTACTAACTCATGTTTCAATGTTGTTAAAAAATCAACTATTGCAAATGGTGGTACTTGTTTAAATGCGAATAGCGAAATTATTTATACTTTTACTATTACTAATGATGGTAACGTTCCTATTGCTATCACTTCAATTAACGATACTTTATTAGGTGGTGATATTACCGCTGATGTCACTCTTGTTAGTGGTGATACTAATACTGATGGCTTATTAAATCCAACAGAAACTTGGATTTATACTGCACCTAATTACACCGTGACTCAAGACGATTACGATGCACAAACTATTTCTAATACGGTAACAATTAATGGTACTGATGTGGATGCCACTACAGTGACTGCAACAGATACATTGGTGATTGCGGCGACTCAATTCTGTGATGCTTCTAATAACTTTACTGTTGTTAAGTCTTCGCAAATTACGAATGGTGATTCTTGTTTAAATGCTGATAGTGAAGTTACTTATACCTTTACGGTTACTAATACTGGTGGTAATTCTTCTATTGCTATCACGACAATTA
>NZ_LIQH01000011.1 GCF_001418085.1 Lacinutrix algicola | reverse complement strand
TGATTTCTGATTCGGTATCCGATAGCATAAACTCTCCAAAGCCATCACTGTCTGGATCGCAATATTCTAAATTTGATGGTGTGAAAGCCACTGGTGCTTGTTCTACTACTAAATCTAGCGAAGTGGTATCGTAACAACCTGTGTCTGTATTTTGCACGCCTACATAAATAGTTTGCATGTTTGGTACAACGTTAGTATATGGATTTAATAATGGGTTTGCTTGTGCATCGGCATCAGCTTGTGTGAAATAATACGTTACAGCGTATGCTGGATTACCACCTGAAATTTCGTTGTTTTTTAGGGTTAAATCAAACTCATTAATACCATCTGGTGTAGTGTCATCGCAAATTTCTAATGGAGTAGGAATAACAAGTATGGGATTGATGTTTATTATTATTTCAAAGTTAATAGTAGTAATTGTACATCCAGTTGTATTGTTTTCAACTCTAACAAAAATAGATTGTGGGTTATTTGAGTTTGTATATGGGCTTGTTAATGCATTCGTGTTATTGTCTGCATTGGGTTGTGTTTCAAAATAATTAATTGTGAAATTTGCTGTATTCTGAGTTCCTAATACTTCAGCATTAAATTGTGTTAAATCTATATTTGTAAGCGTTGGAGTATCGCTACAAACTTCAAGATTATTTACAATATTATTTTGAAAATCTTTTAAGTAAACTCATTTAAAAACTTCTTTTTGTTATTCTGAATATGATTTAGAATAACGTTATTTTCAACAAAATTCGTGAATAAAACTGGTTTATAATAGAGAAAACCATAATTATAATTGAATTTAAAAATTAGAAGATTTATATCGTTGTAATTCATGTCAAACCATTCTCCAACTGCACGATTGGTTAAAATACCATGATAGAAGTAGAGTCCATTTTTAAGACCATGATCCATTCTTAAAGAGTGTTCTAGACCACCATCTTCTGCGATTTTAAGCAGGTACGGTGTAAAGATGTTGCTTATTGAAGCAGATGCAGTTCTAGAATAACGAGCTGGGATATTAGGCACGCAATAATGTATTACACCATGTTTTTCGAAAATAGGATGTTTGTGTGTTGTAACATCGCTTGTTTCAAAACAACCACCCATATCTATGCTTACGTCAATAATTACAGCTCCCTTTTTCATTTGCTCAACCATATCTTCAGTAACAATAACAGGAGAGCGATCTTTGCCTCTAACTGCTCCAATAACAACATCGCAACGCTTTAAAGCTTTTTTTAGATGTTTTGGTTGAATAGTAGAGGTGTAAAGTGTTCTACCTAAGTTGGTTTGAATACATCGAAGTTTGGTAATGGAATTGTCGAAAATTTTAACA
>NZ_LIQH01000010.1 GCF_001418085.1 Lacinutrix algicola | reverse complement strand
TGATGTCAAATTCAGGAAACTTCCAAATTTAACATCTGAAGTGATTGATTTACTTAAAATTGGAACAGAAATACTAATACTTGAAAAAACTGAAAACAAGTTAAATTATAACGGAATTGAATCACCTTTTTATAAAGTTAAATACAATAATAAAGTTGGTTATTTACTTGGTGGATTAATTTCGTTAGAAAAAAAGGAATTTAAAAACTCAAAATACTTTTTTACTTATAAAAAAATAGAAGATAATTACTCAATTATCATACGTCATTTGAATGAAAAATCTGAACTAACCGAAAATATTTCTATTTTAGAAACTTATGAATTTTCAATTGACATTTTTGATAATAAAGGAATTGATAATTTAGAGAATATTTTGTTTGTGAATTATTTATCAGAAGCTTGTGGAATCGATGGTGGAGGAATTTACTTCTTCAAAACAGAGTCTGAGTTGAAAAAAGTCTTGGAAATATCTCAAGTTTCAGATGCTGGAATTTATTGGTTAGAAGAAAAATTAATTTTCCCTAAAGATAAAGATGGAATAAAAGGAAAAATAGTTTATCAAAAGGAAATCGGAAATTATGAAGATGAAGAAACTAATTGGATAGAAATCAAGAAAACGAGTAGAGAATTAGAATGGAAAAATAATGATTTATTTCCAAAGTTAGAAAAGGAAAAATAAAAAACGATTTGCCAACACCGTATAAACTTTATTGCTGGTTTTAGCTCACTTGGGAAATTCCTCCGGAATTTCGCCGTTCGTGTTTTATTTACTAAATTCACTGCTTAAACAACGCAACAAAGCTTATACAACAACGTTAGGTTTCATTACTCCCAAATATTACGCAAAAAAAACTGATCGCAAATCTGAACTCTAAAAATCAATCGTTACGCTGACTTTTAGCCCGTTTCGCAAGCTGATTTCAAAACTGACTTTCAAAAACCAATCGTTACGCCGACTTTTAGCCTGATTCGCAAGCTGATTTCTGACAATCGCTCTGGAATCTTAAAAGCGGACTAATAAGCGTTATGAAAAAATTACCGTACAAAAACTAATAGTTTCGGCTGGCTGTTTATCTAAATGGTTTTTCGCAAAAATTATGGCGATATGTGTTTACTCTTTTCTGTCGTAACGAAAACCTAACAATATGCATAAAAAATGCTTACTTTAGTACTAAACCGGAAGATTTGTACTTCTTAGTTACTGCTGATTTTCCTATCGGAAAATCATACGCGCTAAGTCGCACATTTCATACATGAACCGTTGCCGTCCATTGCTCACTCGGCTCTAAAAAACGATAATTCACTCAAAAGTCGATTAAAGTAAATAACGGTTTCCGATACATTAATTGCGCAATCTTTGCGTACGACTGACCTCACTCCCACGCAATCTTTATTAAACGGATTTACCAAGCTTTGCGCAACTCTTAAGCCGATAAAATAATTCCTGTAACGTACGGCAACATTGTATAAAAATTATGCTTATTTTAGTCCTTAAACAATGGAAGTGCTTCTTTTGCTAGCTTCTGATTTTCCTTCGGAAAATCCCAGCAAGCAAAAACGCACAATCCTTATACGTAACCGTTGCCATTCATTGCGGAACGCACTCTAAATGGAAATCAGGAATTAAAAAGAATGAAAATAGAGAAAGAAAAATATTTAATTTATTCAATTGTTCTTTTAATACTTGGATGGCTATATTTTTTCTCAATAAGTTACTTGAATCATATTGACTTTTGGGAACAATTCAAAGGCGGAATATTCATTCTAGCTCCAAGAAGCGGAAAATATGAGACAATTTGGTTTAAATTAATTGCTATAGGGTTTGGTTCGCTTAGTCTATACTTTAGTTACAAAAGTAAACCACCTATTAAAAAAAAATTAAAAACTATATTAATTTCAATATCATTATTATTAATAATTATGAGCATTGTTGCTTTTCCGAGTTTAATATTCGAATATTTAATTTGAAACTGAACTGTGTGCGGAATTTAGCAAGTTGCGGAATTGCTCACTCAATCTATATTGAAAAATATTACGGAATAAACGCTGACTGAATTTACTCAAACGCTGAAAAGTGGAAAACAGAATTTAGTAACGAGT
>NZ_LIQH01000009.1 GCF_001418085.1 Lacinutrix algicola | reverse complement strand
TGAAACAATGGAAGTGCTTCTTTTGCTAGCTTCTGATTTTCCTGCGGAAAATCCCAGCAAACAAAAACGCACAATCCTTATACGTAACCGTTAGCGCACATTGCTCACTCGGCTCAAAAAAATAAATCGTTCTAAAGTGGTTTAAAAAGTAAAAATAGATTCCTATATTTCTCACTCAACCGGTTTCTGACCAAAGCAAAGCGCAACTGTTGCGTACGACTGATTATTGAAACGGTAAATCGGAACGGTAAAAAATAAATTACAAAAAACTCACTTTCGAACTTCCGACCAAAGCAAAGTGCAACTGTTGCGTGCTAATGATTTTAGGAACGCTTAATTTAAACGGTTTAATAATAACGTGCGCTAACATTGTATAAAAATAATGCTTAATTTAGTACCGAAACTATGGAAGTGCTTCTTTTGCTAGCTTCTGATTTTCCTACGGAAAATCCCAGCAAACAAAAACGCACTATCTTTATACTTAACCGTTGCCGTCCATTGCTCACTCGGCTCAAAAAACGATAATTCACTCAAAAGTCGATTAAAGTAATAATGGTTTCCGATCCATTAATTGCGCAATCTTTGCGTACGACTGACCTCACTCCCACGCAATCTTTGTTAAACGGATTTACCAAGCTTTGCGCAACTCTTAAGCCGATAAAATAATTCCTGTAACGTACGGCAACATTGTATAAAAATAATGCTTATTTTAGTCCTTAAACAATGCAAGTGCTTCTTTTGCTAGCTTCTGATTTTCCTTCGGAAAATCCCAGCAAGCAAAAGCGCACAATCCTTATACTTAACCGTTGGCATTAATTAAAAACCGAATGAAATTCAAACTTACATACATTTTTATTTTTGCTTTAATTGTTTCTTGCAAGCAAAATAATTTGGACGTTGTTACAGATTTTAAAAGCAACAAAATATCTGAATATTATGAATATCTTGAACCTTCAGTGGAAAATTCAATTAATGAAAATTGGGTCAAACAAGATTCTCTTTTCTTGTCAGAATTAAAAGGCATTTTAAAAAAAGATGAAAAGGATATTTTAAAGATTTTTAAAATAGACGAAAAAGATAGGAAAACTAAATTAGGATTTGGATACGAGCAAATTGAAAGTAGTATGGGAAAAGGATATGTTAGTATTTTTTACAATTTAATTTTAAAAGAAGGACAAGTAGCATCTTATGAATTCACACCTCAATTACCGAAAAACAAGTATTTAACCGAAAGATATATAGAGTTTTATTCCGGAATTTTTAAAATAGAAAATAATACGATTCACAATAGATATTTCAATATTGAGGAAATGGAAAATCCTATACAAAATTTGGACACAGATATTGCATTAAATGAAAATTTGAAATTCTTAATGACACCATTTGCAGGAACTCGATATGGTTTTAGTGGAGGTTATGGAGGAAGTATTTTTACGAATAGAGCAATATTTATGAAAGAATATAAAAGCCTAACACCAGAAGTTTGCCAAATACTTATGAATAGTAAAAACTCTGGAACGAGATTAATGGCGATTGAATATTATATGAAAAATAAATCTGACTTTAAAAATCAAGAATTAATCAATAATTGGATTGACAAAGTATACTCTGAATCACCAACAATAGAAACTTTAGAAGGCTGTTTTGTAATGAGGAGAAAGAGCAAACAATTAGTTTCGGAATATGTAAAAAGAAAAAACTAATGCCAACACCGTATAAAATTAATTGCTGGCAAATCGCTTACTTACGAAAGTCCAAACGGACTTTCTTGGTTCGTGTTTTATTTACTAAATTAGTCGCTTAAAACACGCAACTAACCTTATACAAAAACGTTGTAAACCATTTCCTTGTATCGCAATTGTCACGTAATATTTTAATTGCGCAGCGGACAAATTTATTCTTCATATGAAAGCGGAGCTTTCAATTTTTTTTGAATTTAAGTCAAAGATGGCTACCGAAAAATTGTAATGAAAATAATCGGAATTTCACTCAGTCGCAATAGAACGCAACAATCGGAATTTAGCAATGTTGCGAAGTACAACGCAAATCGGAATTGAATTATGAAACGCAAGTGTTACGCAAGTATTTCGTATCGGAATTTGACAATTACAGCGTAAAAAGCGATAAATTAAGGCGTAAAAAACTAAAAAACGGTTAACAACAGGTTGTATAATTAATTGCTTGGGCTTGTGTGTACTCGGAAAATCCTGCGGATTTCCCTAACGTTCGGTTTATTCTTATTAGATTAGTTGCTTAAACCACGTAACTAACCATACATCAAGCGTTGTGCGTCATTTAAGAAAAAAACCGAAAACGAAAGAAATTGAGTTGGATAAATAAAATATTTGGAACAAAAAAGGTCGAGGAAATTCCAACTCGAAAAATTGACTATATCCAAATAACTAAAGATTGGAACGCTGACCCAGTTTCACCTGAAATTGAATTAAAATTGGACGGAATTGACTTAATAATGGATATTTATCTCAATCATTTGCAATTCAACAAATATCAGGAGGGCGACAAAGTTAAAATCCGATTTAAAAACTGTGCGGAATATTCTCTGAATACTTGCAATGACGAAGGTTATTTTTACGGACAATATAGAACAAATCACAACGAATTACCTTGGGGAGAATTCTATGAAATTAAAAGCGGATTAGATAAAGAGTTGCCGAATCCGATTGAGAAAATTCAAACTAGCAATTCTGACAGAAAACATTTTATTTTCTTTTTTAAAGACGAAACATTTGAATGTCTTGCTTCTGATTATTATTTAGATTTTTACAACGAAAAAGTACTAAACAGTTGTAAAACAAAATATAATGTGGTTTTAGAAGGCAAAGAAATTGGAACTTCTAAACTAGAAAAAGCAGATGCACCAATGGGAGTTGCATTTGGAATAATTGAATTCAATGGAATAGAAACGCCATACGAATTCTTTAAAGAATACTGCTTGAAAAATAATATTGTAATAAATACTGACGACCCAGAATTTGAATTTATTGATACTCAAGTGATATCAGAATTAAAAGTATTCAGACAAGATGGACTTGAAATAAAAGGAGTTGCCGGAAATGCAATTTCTGGAATGAAAGATGAAGGATATGAAATCTCAATTTTGGGAATAAGTAACCCATTTTATGAAAAGGAATTTCCTCATCACGTTGAACATTATAGAAATATGTATAAATCGGAATAAAAACGAACGCACAACACCGTATATAATTTATTGCTTGCTTCTCGCCTACTTACGAAAGTCCTCGCGGACTTTCTTGGTCGGTAATTATTTACTAAATTAGTTGCTTGAAACACGCAACAAACCATATACAACAACGTTGCCACCAATTATGACCCGTCCTGAAATAAGGCTACATAATTTTAAACATTATGTATAGAAATGACAAAGTAATTAGACGTTACAGTGAACCTTTTAAATTAAAAATCTTAGCCGAACTTACAATCGGAAAACACACAAAGAGTGAACTTTGTAAACTCTACTCTATTGCACCTACAACAGTAAATGTGTGGATTAAAAAGTATAATCGTAAAGACTTAATGAACACCAGAGTAAAAGTGGAAACAAAAGACGAAATATCTAGAATTAAAGCACTTCAAAAAGAGGTTGAACAACTTAAAAAACTACTACTTAAAAAGGATCTCGATGCTATGGTCCAGGATTGTTATCTGGAAGTAGCTGCTGAAGATCTTGGCTATAAATCAGTTAATGAACTAAAAAAAAAGCTAAGTATAAAGCCTTAAGTAAAGCCAAAAAGATATCTAAGGGATTTGCTACTTTGACAACTATAACCCATTGTTTTGGACTTAAACGTAATGCTTATTACAAGCATAAAAACAGAGCTGATAAGCGTTTAAACCTAGAACTACAGATTATTAATATCGTTAGAAAAAGACGCAAATCCCTTCCTAGAGAAGGCGTGAGAAAACTTGTAAAATC
>NZ_LIQH01000008.1 GCF_001418085.1 Lacinutrix algicola | reverse complement strand
AGTAAAGTACTCAATACACCATAACCCGCAATTTCCTTATCTACAACCTCTGTAGATTGGTAGATTTTTTCAACACTCAACTTAATGATATCGTCAATTTGTGCTTCGTATTTACTTTTATCTAATAACCCTTCACTAAACGTACCTGCTAAAATAGCTTCTTCGTTTTTCATAAACATATCAATAGCTTCTTCAATTAATGCTCCAATTGCTAAAGCTCTTAAATAGCTAATACGGTCTTCGGTATTAGAAAGCGTGTGGTATTTCTCTGTTTTAATTTTGTCTCTAACCAAGTTTATTAAATACTCTAAAGCAAAAGCTTCTGGTATTAATCCTAAATTAATACCATCTTCAAAATCTATTATTGTGTAACAGATATCGTCTGCCGCTTCAACTAAAAAAGCTAAAGGATGCCTAGCGTAACTAATATCTTTTTCGCTTCTCTTTTCTAATCCTAATTCTTTTGCTACATCTATAAATGCTTCTTTTTCATTCTGAAAAAACCCGTATTTTTTATCTGCAATATGCTTGGTTGGTTTTTTAGGTAACGACTCTTTTGGATATTTTGTAAAAGCACCTAATGTTGCATAACTTAATCGCAAACCTCCTTCTCTACCTATTCTACTTTGAGTAACAATTTTAAATCCGTTAGCATTACCTTCAAAATCACATAAATCTTGGTATTCTTTTTCACTTAACCTCTCCTTATGCTCTTTTCCTTTTCCAGATTTAAAGAATTCACCAATCGCTTTTTCACCAGAATGACCAAAAGGAGGATTCCCTATATCATGTGCTAGAGCTGCTGCTGCTACAATAGCCCCAAAATCATGCGCTTGGTATCCATGAGTACTTTGTAAATGTGGATGTTTTTCTAATATCTTTTGTCCAACACGTCTTCCTAAAGAACGACCAACAACACTAACTTCTAAACTATGCGTTAAACGTGTGTGTACAAAATCGGTTTTAGACAATGGAATGAATTTTGTAAATACTACATATAACATTGTCAACAGAAAATATTTTATACATTATACTTGCTGGAGTTGTATCGATTTTACTAGCATTGTTCCAATATAAATACAAAGCAAAAGGTGCATCTAAAAAGAATGCACTTTTTGATTTTTTTCGTTTTTTAACCATTTTCGGAGTTTTATTATTGCTTATCAATCCTAAGTTCGAACAGGTTAAGGTTTATAACGAAAAACCAAATTTAGTATTAGCTGTAGATAATTCTAACTCTATTAAGTATTTAAACCAAGAAGAGAATGTTACTACTATTTTACAAAGCATTCAAAGTAACAAAACACTACAAGATAAGTTTAATATAGATGTCTTTTCCTTCGGAAACACGCTTAACACTATAGATTCATTGTCATTTACAGAGCATCAAACCAAT
>NZ_LIQH01000007.1 GCF_001418085.1 Lacinutrix algicola | reverse complement strand
GGGATAATTTCTCTAAGACAATTAAAACACTCTTTGCTTTTGCGCCGTTAATAATAGGACAGGTATTGGTTGGTTTTTCAATTTTAAAGAAAAAAGCCAAACATGGAATGAAGCTTCTGGAGTATTTCTGTTTTTTGCAGTTGGTGCTTCTATTGCAATGGTAAGTCAGATTTATAATATTCCAGGAAGTTTTACTAATTATATGTTGGTTTGGATTTTACTTTGTACACCATTAATCTACCTTTTAAAATCTCATGCACTTGCATTATTACATCTTGTTTACGCAACTGTTTATGCGTGTAATTATGGTTATGCTAATGGAAGTAAAGCGCCTTGGTTATTTTTAGTATTACTTTTATTACTACTTCCGTATTATATAACTCTAATTAAAAGTAAGCCTAAAGCAAATATTACATCAATTTTTAATTGGTTATTACCAATAAGTCTTATTATTACTTTAGGTGCATTTATAACAAAATTCGATGAGCTTATTTTCTTGTCTTATATTATTCTATTCGGTTTGTTTTATAATTTAGGAAAACTCCCAGTGTTCAATAATTTAAAATTAAGACAAAAGGGATATTTAGTTCTAGGCTCTTTTGGAACCGTTGTTTTATTATTGATAGCAAGTTTTCGTTGGGTTTGGGAAGATGTATTTCGTATCTCTTCTTTCTCAGGAAAAGAAATAACCTTGGTTATTGTATTATTTGTAGTTGCTTTTGGTGTTTTAATTTATTTATTTCTGAAAAAACAAGCAGAAAAATTTAACCTTTTCCATTACATATTTATAATAATGACGATTTTGTTTTTTATAGGCTTACAAAACGACATTTCTCCTACAATAATTACCAATATATTGTTATTAGTTTTAGGTATAAATGCAATAAAAATAGGAGTAGATAAAATGCATTTTGGTGTTTTAAATTACGGACTAGTAATTATTACCGCTTTAATATTTTGTCGTTTTTTCGATACTAACATGAGTTTTGTTATTAGAGGTTTGCTATTTGTAATTGTAGGGATTGGTTTTTTTACAACCAATTATATAATGCTAAAAAAGCAGAAGTCTAAAGAAACTAAAATATTAAAATAACACATTAAGAAGATGAAATTAAAATACATATTCACACTATTTATACTTGTTGTAATAGCACAGCTATTTGTTCCAATGCAAATGATTTTTGGACAAGAAGCTGTTTTAAATAACGGAAAAGCATATAAGTTTAGAACTCAATTCAATGTACTACATTATAAAATGATTAAGCATAAAAAATTGGTTTACCAAATTGGTTTACCAAATATAAGTATATTTAAGTAGCATACAAATTTTAAACAAAAAGTTTCACAAAAGGAAAGAGCGAAATAAAAATACTGAATACCAGACAAGTACACCCCAAAAACCTTGAGAAACAAAAACAAAACAAAGAGTTACTACTCAATAATTAACAATCAAAACTATAAATCTCCATGGCAAAAAGTTAGTATCCTAACCCGTAATTACAAATACATTATTGTCTTTACACAACAGTTATTACAAACTATCAGAATTAAAATTCATGTTACTAAATAAATCTTTAATCTTAAATTAAGATATAAAAAGAACTTGTCACATATTCATTTTATTGCTGATTTTAATACATAAAATATAGTCATATAACTGATTGCTAATATTTCAATAAAAATACTAGTACAATTAAAAAGAGTCAAAACAAATTAGTACTTTAGAAACTGCTAAAAATAATTACATGAAAATAATACACATTAGTGCAGAATGTTATCCAGTAGCAAAAGTTGGTGGCCTTGCAGATGTTGTAGGAGCACTTCCTAAATATCAAAACATGTTAGGTGAAGAATCTAGTGTT
>NZ_LIQH01000006.1 GCF_001418085.1 Lacinutrix algicola | reverse complement strand
TTTAGCCGCTCTCACACATCCTTTAAGTTCCAAGCTATCACTAATATCATAACCAACTATTTTCCTGGAATGCATATCTGTTATTAAAGCCAGGTAGCAAAAACCCTTTATGGTTCTAATGTATGTGATATCAGATACCCAAACTTGGTTAGCTCTAGTAACTTCTAAGTCTTTTATGATGTTATTATATTTATAAAAACGATGATAAGAGTTCGTAGTTCTAGCACTGGTTTTCCTTCTAAGTGTCAGCATTTGATTTTTTCTAAGCACATTAAATAAAGTATCTCTACCAACTTTAATATTGGCTTTATTAAAATCTGCATTTAATGATTTTACAAGTTTTCTCACGCCTTCTCTAGGAAGGGATTTGCGTCTTTTTCTAACGATATTAATAATCTGTAGTTCTAGGTTTAAACGCTTATCAGCTCTGTTTTTATGCTTGTAATAAGCATTACGTTTAAGTCCAAAACAATGGGTTATAGTTGTCAAAGTAGCAAATCCCTTAGATATCTTTTTGGCTTTACTTAAGGCTTTATACTTAGCTTTTTTTTTAAGTTCATTAACTGATTTATAGCCAAGATCTTCAGCAGCTACTTCCAGATAACAATCCTGGACCATAGCATCGAGATCCTTTTTAAGTAGTAGTTTTTTAAGTTGTTCAACCTCTTTTTGAAGTGCTTTAATTCTAGATATTTCGTCTTTTGTTTCCACTTTTACTCTGGTGTTCATTAAGTCTTTACGATTATACTTTTTAATCCACACATTTACTGTTGTAGGTGCAATAGAGTAGAGTTTACAAAGTTCACTCTTTGTGTGTTTTCCGATTGTAAGTTCGGCTAAGATTTTTAATTTAAAAGGTTCACTGTAACGTCTAATTACTTTGTCATTTCTATACATAATGTTTAAAATTATGTAGCCTTATTTCAGGACGGGTCAAGCTTGCACCTAACGTGATTGTGTATGGTTAGTTGCGTGGTTAAGCACGTAATTTAGCAAATAAATCACATATAGAATATTCCGCAGGAATGTTCGTAAGTCGGCAGTGACCAAGCAATTAATTATACACGGTGA
>NZ_LIQH01000005.1 GCF_001418085.1 Lacinutrix algicola | reverse complement strand
TTTTGGATGGAATGGTACTTTTTTTTGTCCAGCGCGCTGGACGAAAAGGAATAGCAAGAGGGTAACACGCTGACGCGATGTTTCAGTTTTTATTTTATCAAAAAACACTAGTAAAATTAATGCTTAACAGCGATTTATTGTTTTGGTTTTTGAAATTTAAGCATCGTTTTTCACGGAAAAAGCTGTCAGCCCAATAAAAACAATAAATTTTTCAAGGAAAAATGGATAAAGGATATGAAAAAGAACGATTTGATAGCTTAAGTATTAAAACTTCGGTAGCTAAAAAATTCAATGGATTTTGTAGAAAAATGTCACTGTCGAAATCTATGACGTTATTAGTTATGATTGCTTTTTTTGAAGAAAAATGGAATTTCACCACACGAATCCATAGGTCCAAAAATGCAGACGCTAGAGGCTTTAATTAAGAAACGAATCAATGGTGTTATTGCCATAATGAAAGACATAGAAAAGAACCAAACTAAACCGACTGTAGCCATGATGCAATCTCTTTTTAAGGAGATTGAACCACCAATAAAGAAATTGATTTTAGAGAAGAAAACACCAGAGCAAAAGAATCCAGTACGTTTTCGAGAAAAGCGAGAAACAGATAACGAATTATAAAAATTATAGAAATGTATATCACCATTACAGCGCAAAAACTAGGAAGTAATTATTCGCAAAGCTCAGGAGATTTTGTAGATTATCTAGAGAAAGAAAATGAAAGTTTAGAACAAGGAGAAATAGAACACTTTTTTAATCAATATGGTGATGAGATTAATGCGACAGAAGTTGTAATAGAAATTGACGAAAATACAGCAAAGCTTAAAAAAGGAGAACCAAAATTTTATTCCATAACTGTGAGTCCTAGCAAATACGAATTGAGACAATTACAAAATAACAGACAAGAATTAAAGCAATATACTAGAGCAATAATGAAGGATTATGCAGCTTCTTTTAACCGAGAAATTAATGGTAAACCTATAACTGTAGATGATATTAAATACTATGCTAAAATAGAACACCATGTTTAAAGAAGATAAGTTAGATGCTAAAGATTGCATTTGCTCTTTTAATTTGTTTGCATTTTCTACAGACTCTTCGTTAATCGTTGCTTGACGACTTGCAGATTCCATTTGTACTTTATATAAACTATTTAAAGATTCCATTTGTGCAGCAGCAAGAGACATTTCTTCTCCATACTTCTTTTGTGCAGCCATTGCATCTACTGTTGGAGAGATTCCTTTAGCAGCACCTTCAAAGTTTTTGATACTGTTACCTAAGCTAGCCATTAATTCACCATCAATTTTAGCATCTTTTAATAAGTTGTCTAATTTTTTAGATAATAATCCTTCTGCATCTTTAGGCTCTTCTTTTTAAGTGCTTTTTAGTTG
>NZ_LIQH01000004.1 GCF_001418085.1 Lacinutrix algicola | reverse complement strand
TACTTTAGATTGATTTAAAACTTCATTTTTAATTTAAAAGGATCTAGGTGAAGATCCTTTTTGATAATCTCATGACCAAAATCCCTTAACGTGAGTTTTCGTTCCACTGAGCGTCAGACCCCGTAGAAAAGATCAAAGGATCTTCTTGAGATCCTTTTTTTCTGCGCGTAATCTGCTGCTTGCAAACAAAAAACCACCGCTACCAGCGGTGGTTTGTTTGCCGGATCAAGAGCTACCAACTCTTTTTCCGAAGGTAACTGGCTTCAGCAGAGCGCAGATACCAAATACTGTTCTTCTAGTGTAGCCGTAGTTAGGCCACCACTTCAAGAACTCTGTAGCACCGCCTACATACCTCGCTCTGCTAATCCTGTTACCAGTGGCTGCTGCCAGTGGCGATAAGTCGTGTCTTACCGGGTTGGACTCAAGACGATAGTTACCGGATAAGGCGCAGCGGTCGGGCTGAACGGGGGGTTCGTGCACACAGCCCAGCTTGGAGCGAACGACCTACACCGAACTGAGATACCTACAGCGTGAGCTATGAGAAAGCGCCACGCTTCCCGAAGGGAGAAAGGCGGACAGGTATCCGGTAAGCGGCAGGGTCGGAACAGGAGAGCGCACGAGGGAGCTTCCAGGGGGAAACGCCTGGTATCTTTATAGTCCTGTCGGGTTTCGCCACCTCTGACTTGAGCGTCGATTTTTGTGATGCTCGTCAGGGGGGCGGAGCCTATGGAAAAACGCCAGCAACGCGGCCTTTTTACGGTTCCTGGCCTTTTGCTGGCCTTTTGCTCACATGTTCTTTCCTGCGTTATCCCCTGATTCTGTGGATAACCGTATTACCGCCTTTGAGTGAGCTGATACCGCTCGCCGCAGCCGAACGACCGAGCGCAGCGAGTCAGTGAGCGAGGAAGCGGAAGAGCGCCCAATACGCAAACCGCCTCTCCCCGCGCGTTGGCCGATTCATTAATGCAGCTGGCACGACAGGTTTCCCGACTGGAAAGCGGGCAGTGAGCGCAACGCAATTAATGTGAGTTAGCTCACTCATTAGGCACCCCAGGCTTTACACTTTATGCTTCCGGCTCGTATGTTGTGTGGAATTGTGAGCGGATAACAATTTCACACAGGAAACAGCTATGACCATGATTACGCCAAGCTTGCATGCCTGCAGGTCGACTCTAGAGGATCCCCGGGTACCGAGCTCGAATTCACTGGCCGTCGTTTTACAACGTCGTGACTGGGAAAACCCTGGCGTTACCCAACTTAATCGCCTTGCAGCACATCCCCCTTTCGCCAGCTGGCGTAATAGCGAAGAGGCCCGCACCGATCGCCCTTCCCAACAGTTGCGCAGCCTGAATGGCGAATGGCGCCTGATGCGGTATTTTCTCCTTACGCATCTGTGCGGTATTTCACACCGCATATGGTGCACTCTCAGTACAATCTGCTCTGATGCCGCATAGTTAAGCCAGCCCCGACACCCGCCAACACCCGCTGACGCGCCCTGACGGGCTTGTCTGCTCCCGGCATCCGCTTACAGACAAGCTGTGACCGTCTCCGGGAGCTGCATGTGTCAGAGGTTTTCACCGTCATCACCGAAACGCGCGAGACGAAAGGGCCTCGTGATACGCCTATTTTTATAGGTTAATGTCATGATAATAATGGTTTCTTAGACGTCAGGTGGCACTTTTCGGGGAAATGTGCGCGGAACCCCTATTTGTTTATTTTTCTAAATACATTCAAATATGTATCCGCTCATGAGACAATAACCCCTGATAAATGCTTCAATAATATTGAAAAAGGAAGAGTATGAGTATTCAACATTT
>NZ_LIQH01000003.1 GCF_001418085.1 Lacinutrix algicola | reverse complement strand
GCTTTTTTATGTGAATAAATGTTGAAATTATTTTAAAGTAATAGGAAATTCAGCAACTGTAGTGTCCCAACCTATTTTTAAATGTACTGTTTTTGCAGAAGCTTCGTATAAAGCAATAGAAAGGTTCTCAATCTCCTTGTTGCTTTTTGTTACTGGTACGCTTACACTTGCAATGTCTTTACTAGCATCGTAGCCGTAGTTTCCCCAACCATCTAGTACTGTATTCAATTTTAATGTCCATTCTGTAGCAGTAGGAATGATTATAATAGAGTAACGTCCAGCTTTAATGTCTTTACCTCCAAATACTACATCGTTAACAAATAAAATTTCTGTAGATTCATTAGCTCCAACTCTCCAAGCTTCACCAAATTTTAATAAACTACCAAAAACCTCTCTACCTTTTTTAGCAGGACGAGAATAAGTAACTCTTATTTGTGGTGTAAGTGCTTTTTGTTTAGCCTCATCTTTTTCGAAAGTTCTATGTGGAGCACCATCTGGGTAATAAGCACGATCCATTGTGCTTTTGTCCATTTTAGCAAATTTTTGAGCATTAACAGTAGTTCCTACTAATACTACAGCCATAATAAATAATAATTTCTTCATTTTAGTTTTTGTTTAAATTAATTATATTTTCAGTTTTTATTGTTGAAAGTTCTTTTAATTTTTCAGCTTCATAAAGCATTGGTAAATCTTTTAAAGGTGTACCAACATCGGCTTTATAATTTATGTAATCTTGAAAAGTAATACCATCTACTACTCTAACGTTGTATGCGCTTCTAAAACGAACACCACCTTTATTTACTTTATAATTGTAAGCTAAATAGTCAATTTTATTAGTGTCTTTATTTATCCAGTAATAATACTCGTCGTCATGATCTTCACCACCTCCGGCTTTATTAAAGGTAACTTCAATAACATGATAATCTTTGTTTTTAATAACGGTGCTTTCAATGTGTTTAAAATTGACAGCCTGATCGTTTAATTTATAAGGCAAGGTTGCAAAATAAATAACAGAGTTTATAGCTCCAGTTCCACTTACAATTTCTTTTTCAGAAAGTTTAACAGCTTCTCCATTTACAGTTCGTGAGAAATTGCCATTCTTTAAAACATCAAATATTACAGTATTGTCTTTATTTGAGCTCTTTGTGTACTCGTAATGACTACCAGCATTTTTAAATTGATAAATATTATTTCTAAAACCAAAAGAATACTGTGCAGTATTATATAGATCGCCACCATGTGCGGTAATGGCTTCATTTATTATTTTTTGAGATTTTGATAATTCTATTTTTTTAGAAGCGCTAATAGTTTCTTTTACTATGATTTTTTCGGGATTTTTATTGTTTGTGTTACACGATAAAAGTGAGATAGTGCAAAAAGAAATTAGAAAAGATTTTAGTATTGTCATTTTGTGTTTTTAGTATGAAACTTTATTAGTAGTCGTATTCAAAATTAAGAACTTTCATCTTATAAGTTATTAATGAAAAGTTAATTAAGTAGATGGTAAAAGTTAATATTAAATAGGATATTTCTAATTGATTTTAATAGTACTATCAGTACTGTAAGCTTAAAGAAACAATGCGATTAAATACCTGTATTATAGTTTGTTGTGTTTGTTGTGAAATTTAAAAAGCTTATTTTTATAATTATTAATTTAATATAAATAGGATGTATACATATAAAGCAAAAATAATATCTGTTTACGATGGTGATACTGTAACGGCAGTTGTAGATTTAGGGTTTCTTCACTCTCAAGAAATGAAATTAAGACTCTATGGTATAGATACACCAGAAATGAGAGGTCCAGAAAAAATAGAAGGTAAAAAAGTAAGAGATATAGTAAGAACTATGATTCTTGATAAAGAAGTAACCATACGTTCATATAAAGACAAGCAAGGTAAGTACGGGCGCTATTTAGCGAGTATTATTTTAGAAGACGGTTTAGATGTTAACCAATGGTTGGTGGATAATGGTCATGCAAAACCTTACTTATTGTAAGAAAAAAAAGCGACTCTTAATTAAGAGTCGCTTTTTAATGTGTTTTATTATTCTTGTCCAGGAGGATATTTTGTCATAATCTCTGAGACAAATTCTTTAATTCTAGCTTCTCTTTTGTCAACATTAGATGTTGTGCTTAAATAACCAGAACCTTTGCCTTGCCAAACAAGTTCTTTCTTTTTAGCATCTATTAAATCTATATATAGACTTCCTTGTGTAGAGGTGCTTACATTGTTATTAAAGTTGTTGTAAAATGGGCTCCATCCCCAACCATAACCGTAAGCTCCGTAGCCATTATTGTAAACGTTTACTTCTTGTCTTTCTTTTGTGAATATACTTACTAATAGATCAGGGTTTTCAGATTTAGTGAAACCTTTAGCAATAAGTTCTGTTTCTATAGCTCGAAGAATTCTACGTTTATCTAAATCGCTAACTTCTGCCTTATCTATTCCTGTTTTAAAAAACGCAAAGGTTTTGTAAGAATTAAAGTCGGCATTTTTATCGTAATCGGAAGCTACCCGAACCGAAGTACAAGAACTAGCAATAATAAGTAACGCTAGAAATGGTAATGTTTTTTTTATTAATTTTTTCATAGTAAAAAGATGTTAAAGGTTATAACGAGTCAATTATAGCATCGTCCACAACATTAGGCAATGTTACTTTTAGGTTAGGTTCAATTTCCATTGCGCGTTTTATAGCAAAAACAGCACCTTCATTTCTTGCCCAACTTCTTCTAGAGATACCATTATTAACATCCCAGAATAGCATTGATTTTAAGCGTTTTGAGGCTTCTTTACTACCATCAAGAACCATACCAAATCCACCGTTTATAACTTCTCCCCAACCAACGCCACCACCATTGTGTATGCTTACCCAAGTGGCACCACGAAAGCTATCTCCAATAACATTATGTATCGCCATATCAGCTGTAAAGCGTGAGCCATCGTATATATTACTAGTTTCTCTGTAAGGAGAGTCTGTTCCAGAAACATCATGATGATCACGGCCTAAAATAACAGTGTCAATCTCACCTTTTGCAATGGCTTGGTTAAAGGCTTCTGCTATTTTTGCTCTACCTTCTGCATCTGCATAAAGTATTCTTGCTTGAGAACCAACTACTAATTTATTTTCTTGAGCGCCTTTTATCCATTGAATATTATCAGCCATTTGTTGCTGAATTTCAATAGGTGAGTTCTTTTTCATTTCTTCTAAAACAGCACAAGCAATTGCATCCGTTTTTGCTAAGTCTTCTGGTTTCCCTGAAGCACAAACCCAACGGAAAGGCCCAAAACCATAATCAAAGCACATTGGACCCATTATATCTTGAACATAACTTGGGTACTTAAATTCTTTACCTATTGTAGGTGTTTTAGACATAACATCTGCTCCTGCGCGAGAAGCTTCTAATAAGAATGCATTTCCATAATCGAAAAAATAGGTGCCTTTTGCTGTATGTTTATTAATTGCATCTGCATGTTGGCAAAGTGTTTTTTTAACTTCTGTTTTAAATTGCTCAGGATTATTAGCCATCATATCGTTTGCTTCTTCAAAAGACATTCCTGTTGGATAATAACCACCAGCCCAAGGATTATGTAATGAGGTCTGGTCGCTTCCTAAATCGATATGTACATTAGCTTCATCAAATTTTTCCCATACGTCTACTATATTACCTAAGTAAGCTATAGAGATGGTTTCTTTTTCAGCTTTAGCTTTATTTACACGAGCGACTAATGCATCTAAATCGGTGATTTTTTCATCTATCCAACCTTGGTCTAATCGTACTTGTGTAATTTTCGGGTTTACTTCTGCACAAACAGTTATACAACCAGCAATATTACCAGCTTTAGGCTGCGCTCCAGACATGCCGCCTAAACCAGAAGTAACAAAAAGATTTCCTTTTGGTTCTTTGTTTATTTTTCTAAAACCATTTAATACAGTAATTGTTGTACCATGCACAATCCCTTGAGGGCCAATGTACATGTAACTACCAGCTGTCATTTGCCCATATTGTGTAACGCCTAAAGCATTAAATTTTTCCCAATCGTCTGGTTGAGAATAATTAGGAATCATCATACCATTGGTAACAACAACTCTTGGTGCTTCTTTACTAGAAGGAAATAATCCCATTGGGTGGCCAGAGTACATGGTGAGTGTTTGCTCATCATTCATTTCTGCTAAATACTTCATTGTTAATCTGTATTGCGCCCAATTAGAAAATACGCCTCCATTTCCACCATAGGTAATAAGCTCGTGTGGGTGTTGCGCTACAGCATAATCCAAATTGTTTTGAATCATTAGCATTATAGCGGCAGCTTGTTTAGATTTTGCAGGATACTCACTTATTGGTCTAGCATACATTTTGTAATCTGGACGTAAGCGGTACATGTAAATTCTGCCATAAGTATCTAGCTCATTTTTAAACTCTAAAAGGAGTTCTTTATGGTCTTTTTTATTGAAATATCTTAGCGCATTTCGTAAGGCTAGTTTCTCCTCTTCTTTAGATAGAATTGCTTTACGTTTTGGTGCGTGGTTTATAGTTGTGTCGTAAGGTTTTGGAGCAGGTAACTGCTCTGGAATACCTTCTAGAATTTGTGCTTTAAAAGTTGAAGTCATTACTTTTAATTCTTTTTTTTATTGAATTAGTATTTTTATCAAATCCGTAAGGGCAATGTCTGCAACCACTTTCACAGCAATAGCCTCTTTTGTTGTGGTATTGCTCGGTGAAGCATCTGTAGCCTTCAGGCGTTAAATAATAGTCGCCTTCTTCTAATGGAATGTGTTTTTTCATAAGTATATTACAAATATAATGTAAATTAGAACAAAGTTTCCTTGGTATAAAATCAAGGTTGCTAATAAACTTTTATTCTTAAGATATTAAGAATGGAGTGATTTTTGAAACCAATATTTTGTGATTTTATTTTCTAAATATATAGTGCCTAAAGGTTATACAGGAATAACTATTTTCCCTTTTGTTTTTTTGAAGCGTAAATCTTTAAAAGGTGACGCCGTTTTAATTAACCATGAGAAAATACATTTAAAGCAACAGCTCGAATTATTAATCATTCCATTTTATCTTTTTTATGGTTTAGAATTTATGGTAAGATTAATACAATATAAAAATTGGCATACTGCTTATGTTAATATTTCTTTTGAAAGAGAAGCTTATTGTAATCAAACAAATTTTAGCTATTTAAAAAAGCGTAAACTTTGGAGCTTTTTAAAGTATCTTAGCAGTCATGATTTTTAATTTAGAAAACAGTGTAAACTTGCGAGTAAGTTTGCCAAATAATGTAGATATTGAGCTTTATGTAAAGCGGGAAGATGCTATACATCCTATTATATCGGGCAATAAGTACAGAAAATTAAAATACAATATTGAAGCCGCTAAAAACGAAGGTAAAAATACACTTTTAACCTTTGGTGGTGCTTTTTCAAACCATATAGCTGCAGTAGCAGAAGTTGGTAGTGTTTATAATTTAAAAACCATTGGTATAATTAGAGGTGAAGAATTAGTATCTAAAATTAAAGATAATCCTACATTAAAACACGCTCAAGACTGCGGTATGCAGTTTAAGTTTATTAGTAGAACAGATTTTAGAAATAAAGAAGACCTTAATTTTATTGAAAACTTAAAAAATGAATTTGGCGAGTTTTACAATATTCCGGAAGGAGGTACAAATAGTTTAGCTGTTAAAGGATGCGAGGAGATTTTAACAGAAGAAGATTCTAGTTTCGATTATATTTGTGCACCAGTTGGTACCGGCGGTACATTAGCAGGGTTGATAAATTCTATAAAAGCAAATCAGCAAGTTTTGGGTTTTTCAGCATTAAAAGGAGACTTTTTACAAGAAGATATTAGTAAATTTGCAAAACAAGATAATTGGAAGTTAATAACAGATTATCATTTTGGAGGTTATGCTAAAATAAATAATGAATTAATAACGTTTATTAACGTGTTTAAAGCGCTTAATAATATTAGGCTAGATCCAGTTTATACAGGTAAAATGTTATTTGGGATTCAAGACATGATAAATAATAATTATTTTCCTAAAGGCTCTAAAATATTAGTAATACATACAGGAGGATTACAAGGTATTGCTGGAATGAATAACAGATTAAAACAGAAAAATTTACCATTAATACAATAGTTAATGAAAAGAATATTTACAATTTTATGCTTAATAGCTTTAGTTTCTAGTTGCGGATCAAGTAAAAAGGTAGCAACAAAAAAGTCTAAAAATAAAACACACCGTGTTGTTAAAACAAGAACTAAAAAGAAACAAGAAGCGGTAATACAGCCAGAGGTTACTATTATTGAAACATCAGAGAGTTATGCAACACCTACAGATGAGTATATTGCAATTTATAGTGATATCGCTCAAGACGAAATGCGTAACTACGGAGTACCAGCAAGTATTACATTAGCTCAAGGTATTTTAGAGTCTGGATCTGGAAAAGGACGTTTGTCTACCGAGGCTAATAACCATTTTGGTATTAAATGCCACACAGGTTGGACTGGTGGTAAAATATATCATGATGATGATGAAAGTCAAGAATGTTTCAGAAAATATAAAAACTCAAAATATTCGTTTAGAGATCATTCTTTATTTTTAAAAGAGCGTAAGCGTTATGCCGGATTATTTGAACTTGGAAAAGGTGATTACGAAGCTTGGGCAAAAGGATTAAGAGCTGCAGGTTATGCAACGGATAGAAAATATCCTCAAAAATTAGTAAGCCTTATAGAGCGTTACCAATTATATCGTTTCGATAACGATGTTCTAGGAGTAGAGTCTAATGTAAACGATAAGCATACTGTTGTTGCAGGAGATACTTTATTTGGCTTGTCAAGAAAATATAATATTTCAGTAGCAGAATTAAAAGCATTAAATAGTTTAGATACTAACGACTTGTTTGTAGGACAAGTGTTATTTATTAAGCCAATTCCTAAAGATTAATTACAATGATTTATAAACGTAGTAGCACTCTTTTTGCAGCAGCAGAAAAAGTAATTCCTGGAGGTGTAAATTCTCCAGTTCGAGCATTTAAAGCAGTAGGTGGAACTCCAATATTTGTTAAAGAAGCAAAAGGTGCTTATTTGTACGATGAAGATGGAAACACTTTAATTGATTACATTAATTCTTGGGGACCAATGATTTTAGGTCATGCCTTCGAGCCTGTAGTTAATGCCGTAATTGAGAAAGCTAAAAAAGGAACATCGTTTGGGATGCCAACCGAAATTGAAACTGAAATTGCTGAATTAGCAGTATCAATGGTACCAAATATTGATAAAATTAGATTTGTAAATTCTGGCACAGAAGCTTGTATGAGCGCTGTAAGATTAGCACGAGGTTATACAGGAAAAGATAAAATTATAAAATTTGCAGGGTGTTATCATGGGCATAGTGACTCATTTTTAATCCAGGCAGGAAGTGGTGCAGTAACTTTTGGTAGCCCAAATAGTCCTGGAGTTACAGAAGGTACTGCAAAAGATACTTTATTGGCTAATTATAATGATTTAACAAATGTTGAAGCATTAATTAATGCGAATAAAAATGAAATTGCTTGTATAATTATTGAGCCTGTTGCTGGTAATATGGGATGTATTCCACCATTAGATGGTTTTCTTCAAGGTTTAAGATCTTTATGCGATGCTAATGATGTTTTATTAATCTTCGATGAGGTAATGACAGGTTTCCGTCTTGCTAAAGGAGGTGTGCAAGAATTATATGGAGTAGATGCAGATATCGTTTGCTTTGGTAAAGTTATAGGTGGAGGTTTGCCAGTTGGTGCTTTTGCTGCTAGAAATGAAATAATGAATCATTTAGCACCTTTAGGTCCTGTATATCAAGCAGGAACTTTAAGTGGAAATCCGTTAGCTATGGCTGCAGGTTTAGCAATGCTTACAACGTTAAACAACGATGTAGAAGTTTTTAATCGTTTAGCAGAAAAAACAGAGTACTTACATAAAGGATTGGCTAAGGTTTTAGATAAAAATAATATCACACATACTATTAATAGAATAGGTTCTATGATTTCTGTTCATTTTGATGCAGAACCAGTTATAGATTTTAAAACTGCTGCAAATGGTAATAACGAGACGTTTAAAACCTTTTTTCATGGTATGCTTAATCAAGGTGTTTATATTGCGCCAAGTGCATTTGAGACTTGGTTTATTACAGATGCTTTAACTTATGAAGATTTAGATAAAACAATAGAAGCTTGTAATACTGTTTTTAAATAGTAAAAAGTTTATATAATAAAAAA
>NZ_LIQH01000002.1 GCF_001418085.1 Lacinutrix algicola | reverse complement strand
AGAGACGCCGACCACACCACTCGATGGTGGTCGTAAGATGTTTGTAGACCTTCATAAATACGACCTTAAAGATTTGTCACATTGGATGGAAAAGCAAGTGTATTTAAATATGGGCGCACTTTTATTAGGTGCTGCAGCTTTAGGTATTGATGCTTGTCCTATGGAAGGTGTAGATGTAAAAGCTTTAGATAAAGAGTTTGACTTACATGAAAAAGGCTATACAGCATTAGCTGTTGTGTCTTTAGGATATAGAAAAGATACCGATTTTAATGCGAAGCTTCCAAAATCGAGATTTTCAGAAGAAACCATAATTACCAAATTATAAAATAAACGAGAACACTATAAAAAATCATATTATGAAAAGCACAATAGTAAAATTCACAGCAAAACCAGAACACGCAACTAGTTTTGCAGCAACATTAAAAGAAGCACAGGCAGCAACACAAAAAGAAGCTGGTAATAAAGAAATTAAAGTATTTGTATCTAAAGCAGATGCCAATGTATTTTTGTTTATGAGCGTTGGGCAGATAAAGCAGCAATAACGTCTCACGATAATGAGGCGCACACAAAAAGTTAATGGAAGTAGGGCAAACAGCGTTACAAATGGCGCCAGATTTTTATTTCTTAGGGGATACCAATCCGTTACCAGACCATTCTAAATCTGCAAATCCGGAGGATGAAGTATTTATCATTTTCTTCATTTTTAAATTGAAAACAGAATTTAGATCACAACTTTTAAATCAGTTTGAAGACCACATTACACATACCAGAAAAGAGGAAAAAGGAAACATTCTTTTTGATTTATACACAGTAGACGACCAAGACGATACATTGGCTGTTTATGAGCATTGGAGAAAAGAATCTGATGTTTGGGACATTCACTTTCACCAACCTTACGCAGAAAAAACGGGTAAACTTATGGAAGAAGCTGTTATTGGTGATTTAAAACAGTATATGAATTTTGTAACTGAAATTTAAAAATTTTTTAAAATGAAAAATATAATTACAGCACTAGTTTACGGAATTATCGTTGCAGTTAGTATTCAG
>NZ_LIQH01000001.1 GCF_001418085.1 Lacinutrix algicola | reverse complement strand
TGTGTGCCCTTGGAGGAGACCGCCCCGACCCCACCACCCCACCTCCGTAGTAATATAAGGTAAGTTAATTTCTGTTTGCTCTGAAGCAGATAACTCAATCTTAGCTTTTCTGCAGCTTCTTTTAAACGTTGTAAAGACATTGGATCTTTACGTAAGTCCATAGACTCTTCAGCGTTAAACTCATCAGCTAACCAATCAATAAGTTTTTGATCTACGTCATCACCACCTAAGTGCGTATCACCATCTGTAGATAAAACTTCAAATACACCATCTCCTAATTCTAAGATAGATACATCATGCGTTCCACCACCAAAATCGAAAACAACGATTTTTTGATCTGTTCCTTTTTTGTCCATACCATAAGCTAAAGCTGCTGCTGTTGGCTCGTTGATAATACGACGTACTTTTAATCCTGCAATTTCACCAGCTTCTTTAGTTGCTTGACGTTGTGCATCGTTAAAATATGCTGGTACAGTAATTACTGCTTCAGATACTGAAGCACCTAAGTAATCTTCAGCTGTTTTTTTCATTTTCTGTAATACCATTGCAGATAATTCTTGTGGCGTATATAAACGACCATCAATATCAACACGTGGTGTGTCATTATCTCCTTTTACTACTTTGTAAGGTACACGTTCTGCTTCTTTTTTAGACTCAGAATACTTGTTACCCATAAAACGTTTAACCGAATAAACTGTTTTTGTTGGGTTAGTTACTGCTTGTCTTTTTGCTGGATCTCCAACTTTAATTTCTCCTCCTTCTACAAAGGCAATTACAGATGGTGTTGTTCTTTTACCTTCTGCATTAGGGATAACTACTGGCTCGTTACCTTCCATTACAGAAACGCAAGAGTTGGTAGTTCCTAAATCGATTCCAATAATCTTACTCATATCTTTATTTGTTTTATGTTTTCCGCTTAATGCGAAATAAATTATATTAATTATTTACGATTGCATAAAGACAATGATTATGCCATTAGAAAAAATGTGACATGATGTCATATTTTATTA